>CAVPWI010000003.1:0-319543 GCA_963709475.1 uncultured Solirubrobacterales bacterium
GACCACTGGCGCAGACCTGCGAAGAGTCTGGCTATTCGGCGATCTTCTCGAACGACCACCCCGGGGCAAAAGGTCTCGAGACGCTCGCCGAGTTCGCGAAGACCACCGACTCGATCGACCTCGGCATCGGGGTCATCGCGCTGGACCGCCAGAGCCCGGAAGTGATCGCCGCTGACATCGACCGGCTGGGACTGGATCCTTCCCGCCTCTGGATCGGCGTCGGGGCGGGCTTCAGTAAGAAACCGCTGACCTTCATGCGCGAAATCCTCCCCGAGATCCGGGCGCAGCTCGGCGGAATCCGGGTAGTTATGGCCGCGATGGGTCCGAAGATGTGTGCGCTGGCCGGCAGCTCCTACGACGGGGCCTTCTTCAACTGGATGACCGCCGACTTCGCCGCCGGCGCCAGGGAGCAGGTCGAGGCCGGAGCCGCCGAGGCCCGCCACTCCGCCCCGCCGGTCTTTGGCTACGTGCGTACCGCGGTCGGCGAGGACGCCGCCGCCCGGCTGGCCAAAGAAGAGTCCTTCTACCGCGACCTCCACAAGGGGTATCGCGACCACTTCGACCGGCTCGGCGAGCCCGAAGGCACGGTCGGTGTCGCGGCGGCCGACCGCGAGAGCGCCCAGGAAGGCCTCGCGGCCTACTCCGCCCTCGACGTCATCGTCGTGCGCGGACTGGCTTCGGCGAAGGTCGAGCCGATGACCGAGCTCGCCCGCACAGCGGCACCCGCCTGAGCCGGGGCGCGGCCCCGCCATGGCTGCGTTTAGGGGCGGTCGGTCAGTAAGGAGGGAGGTCGTCGTACCAGCGGCCGAGGCTGCGGAAGGCGCGCCAGAAACGGCGCTTGGCACCCTCTTCGTCGAGGGCGTCGTCGATGTCCGGTACGAAGAGGGCATCGCAGGAAGGGGTGAAGGCCTGGATCTCACCCTCGTGGGTCTCGACCGGACGGGCCAGCGGGATCTCGAGTCCGTTGATCGTCTCGGCAGCCTGATCGCCCATCACGACGATGATCCTCGGCTTGATGATGTTGAACTCATCGGCGACGCGTCCGATGCATTCGGAGTCGGCTTCAGACGGGTCTTCGACCGGGCACTTGGCGCAGATCGTCCCGTAGACCACGGTGGGATCGATCCCGAGGCGTTTGAAGCTCTTCATCAGGGCGTTGCCGGGGCGACCGTAGAAGGCCACACCCTCTTCGATCTCGGCCACCGTCGGCGCGTACTTGACCAGGAAGATGTCGGCCTGGGGGTGTCCGGAACCGAGAACCGGCATCACCTTGCTGAGGCTGCAGGCCTCGCATGACTTGAGGTCACGGCTCAAATGGTTCAGTTCCCGGATGGCTCTCTCCAGGTACTTCTCCTTGATCTCGTTATCGGTGACGGACATCGCTGGTGCTTTCTTTGACACCCCGCGCGAGCCTCCTTTATCGGAGGCGGCATGCATCAGCTCTTGCTCGCCGGACGCTTCGTTCCGCGCTGCTTCTGACGGCCGCCCCTGACCGCCTTGGCGTCGCTGACCGAGCGTTTCGGTGCCTTCGGCCGCCCCGTCGTCTGCAGGAACTTGAGTGCCTGAACATAGACGAGGTTCTTGTGGCGCCGGGTTATCTCCGCCTGTCTCATCGCCTCGAGGAACTCCTCCGGGCCGTCGAAGTCGGGCAGGGTGACCCTGACCGAACCGAGTCCCTGGGCGACATGGTTGTCGGAACCGGCCGCCGGGATGATGTTGTACTTGCGGGCGAAGCGCTCGGCTTCCTCGTTGAACGAGGTGACCGCCACACGGGGGTTGAACACCTCCATGAAATCGATCTCTTCGACCATGTCGAGCAGGTGCTCGTAATCGGGCACCGAGTGCATGCGGTCGAACGGGTGCGGGACGTAGACCAGCCCGCCCTGTCGCCGGATCTCGGCGATCGTCTCGGCCATGGTCATGCCGCGCGGGATCTTCTCTTTGATGAAGAGGCCGATCACCTCGCCCTGCTGGGCGGTCTTGACCTCTTCCCCGACGATGATCTTGAAATCGTCCATGCCTTCGGCTACCTCAGCCGCGGCAATCGCACCGGAGACTTCGTTGTGGTCGGTGACAGCGATCGCACCGAAGCCACGGTCGCGGGCCGTCTCGATCAGTACCTCGACCGGTGTGGCGCAGTCGGAGGAGTGATCGGTGTGCATGTGGAGGTCGATGTCGATCAGCGGCCGGCCTTCGAGGCGCCTGCGCACATCCGGATTGCCGGTCGGGTCGTGGCGCCTTGCCGCCAGACGGAGGTAGATCTCTTCGAAACCGTCGACGACGTCGTCCCAGCTGGATGACTGGGGATGCCCCGCGCCAGCCTGACGCAGCAGGTCCAGCTTCGCGCGATCCTCGCCGAGGCGCGCGATCTGCCCCGCGAGCGTGACCGGATCCCCCGCCGGGAAAAGCAGCCCCCGCTGGCCGTCACCGACGAGCTCGACGTAACGCGGGATCGTCGACGTCACCGGTACAGCCCCGGACTCGAGTGCCTGGCGCACGGCTGACGGCACCTGGCGCGGACCGTTCGACGCCGCGCAGAAGACATGGCTGCGCGACAGCAGTTCGGCAAGTGAAGCCTGGTTGGGTCCGATCACCTTGATCCGGTCGCGGATCTCCCTCGAGACCCGGAGGTCGATCTCTCCCGGTTCGTCGGCAAAGATGCTGGCGGTCCAGTCGAGGTCGGCAGGGAGCTTGCGGAGGGCCCGCAGGAATACGCGCATCGCGCCCTTCTCCTCGTGTGCGGAGTAGGTGATGCGGAGGGGACCGCCTTCCTCCTGGTCCGGCCCGACCGGGTCGACGCCGGCCGGGGTCAGCTCGTAGGAGCCCGGGAAGTACCGGTTGAGGAGCTTGGCCGAGGCCTTCGAGGAGGCGGTCCGGGCGTCAAGACGGCCGAAAAAGACCTCGAGCAGCGGCCGGGCGACGTGGGTCGCGAACGGTCGCTCTTCAGTCTCGTGAAAAGTCCCGACGTTGAGCGAGAAGGAGTGCCTGAGTGCAGTCGAGGAAAACCCCGGGACGAAGGGGTCGTGGACGTGGAGCAGGTCTATACGCCCCGTTCCCAGCAGTGCCTCGACCCGATTGCCGACATCGACCGACGCCGGCGCGGGGCGCTTGCGGGAGCCCCTCGGCAGAGGTACGCCACCCATCGAGATGACCCGCGGCTTCTCGCCCGGATGGAAGAGCAGTTCGGGGTCGTCAGGCAGCGCCGCGGTCAACTCCCGGGCATCCTGCACCGCTTCCTTGCCACCGGCCGGAGCGGCGATCAGAACCGAGTGGCCGCGCTCGGCCAGGCCGTCGGCGAGGCGCTCGACGTAGCCGTTCACCTCCCCCTGCTCCCGCCATGGGAACGGGGTGAACTGCGCGATCGAGAGCGGGGTTTTCATCTGTGAAGAAAAGACGCGCCCGCGGGGCGGGCGCGTCTCATCCGTTCCGGGCAGCCGAGGATCAGGCTTCTGACCCGACGTCTTCGGTGGCCTCCACGACCGGCTTGGTTCCTGCCACGGGCGAGCCACCGCGAGTGTTGGCGGCGATGAACTCCTCGGTGTGGTCACGCGCGTCGGCGTCCGGGCGCTGAGTGTGAGGCGACTTCATCAGGTAGCTGGACGGGCCGTCGAGCTGGCCGGCGATGCCGTTGTTGAGCGCCAGCTTGATCATCCGGACCGCGTCGATGACGACACCGGCCGAGTTCGGCGAGTCCCAGACCTCGAGCTTGAGCTCGACGTTGAGCGGCACGTCGCCGAAGGACTTTCCTTCGAGCCGGATGTGGGCCCACTTGCGATCGGTCAGCCACGGCACGTAGTCGGAGGGGCCGACGTGGACGTCGTCCTCCGGAAGCTCCATGCCCATGATCGAGGTGACCGCGTTGGTCTTCGAGATCTTCTTCGAGTCAAGCCTTTCGCGCTCGAGCATGTTGAAGAAGTCCATGTTGCCGCCGACGTTCAGCTGTGAGGTGTGCTGCATCTCGACTCCACGCTCGTGGAAGAGGCGGGCCAGCTGGCGGTGGACGATCGTCGCACCGACCTGGGACTTGATGTCGTCCCCGATGATCGGCAGGCCGGCGTCCTGGAAACGCTGGTCCCAGTAGTCCTCACGGGCGATGAATACCGGCAGGCAGTTGACGAAACCGACGCCGGCGGCGATCGCCTGCTCGACGTACCACTTGACCGCATCCTCGGATCCGACCGGCAGGTAACAGACCAGAACGTCGGCCTTCTTCTCCTTGAGGATTCCGACGATGTCTGCCGTCGGACCCGGAGCCTTGGTGATCTTCTGCTTCAGGTACTTGCCGAGGCCGTCGAGGGTCATGCCACGCTCGACCTTGATCCCGAGATTCGGGACCTCGGCGAACTTGATCGTATTATTCTGACCCGACCAGATCGCCTCCGAAAGGTCCTTGCCGACCTTGTCCTGGTCGATGTCGAAGGCGGCGACGAACTCGATGTCGTTGACGTGATAGCCGCCGAGATCGACATGCATCAGGCCGGGGACCTGGTCCTCCGGGTCGGCGTTCTTGTAGTACTCGACCCCCTGGATGAAGCTGTTGGCGCAGTTGCCGACACCGACGATCGCTACGCGGACCTTCTCGTCGCGGCGATTGGCGCCGTTGCCGCTTTTACCGTTCTTCTTGCTCATAAGCTGGAAATACCTCCTGGTTTCATTGCGAAGCCCAATGACACTCAAACCGGTCCCGGGTTACATCGCAAATCGAATTGTCGCGGTCAGCCCTCGTTGATCAGAGCCCGGCGTACGTGCCAGACGCGCTGAATGACCGTGACCGTGGTCAATGCGGCCATCACATAGATGGCCGGGGCGAGGAGTTCGAAGTTGCCAGAACCGAACCCTCCGGCAAAGAGAATTCCGATCGAAAGTATCACCACGCGAACCGGCCTGGTGGCCAGGCCGACCTTGCATTCGACGCCCAGGGCTTCGGCGCGAGCCCTGGTGTAGGAGACCATCAACGATCCGAGCACTACGTAGACGCAGGCCGCGGCCGCGAGGGAATCGCCCTGCTCGGCGAAGTACCAGGCGATCGCGGTGATCACCACCCCCTCTTCGATGCGGTCGAGGGTCGAGTCGAGGAATGCCCCGAAAAGGGTGCCTTTGCCGGACATCCGCGAGTAGCGGCCGTCGAGCGTATCCATCACCGAACCGATGATGAAAGCGAGGCCGCCGGCGACGAACATCTCCTGGGTGATCAGGACGGCGGCGACGAGGTTTCCGAAGAGGCCGGCGATAGAGATCGCGTTCGGGGTGAGCCTCGACTGGATCAGGCGGTCGCGGGCGTGGCTTCGGAACTCCTGGGCCGGACCGTTTCGTGGACCTTTACTGCCGCCCCCGGGCGGACTCGGCGAAGAGGACTCCATCCGCGCAGCTTACGAGAGATCAGCGCGACGGGTGGCTACGGGCTGCAATGTGGGCCGTCACTGAAACGCGCTCCGGGGCTGAAGTCAGCCCTGACCTCGAGGACACCGGGCATGCGGGTGCTGACTTCGGTCCAGCCGTCCGCGGTTTCTCCGACGCATCCGGAGCCGCTCACAACCCTCCAGTAAGGAGTGGCCCGGACCCGGACCCGGTAGCTGCCGGCCCGCGGGATGGTGAGGCCGAAACCGTCTACCTCGAGCGAATTCATGCGGGCCGGGCGCTGGACCATCGGGGTTGCGCCCAGGACCCGGTAGAGCTTCCAGTCGGGGCCGGCGGGGATCTCCTCGAGGAAGTCGACTCCGCCTTCGATCAGTCCGGCCTCCGTCTCGGCCGCGTAGTCGAGTTCGGTCCGGGGAACTGCGACGTAACCGACCGCGAGCTCGTCCAACCAGGCGCGGTAACGCTCCGGGTCGAGCCGGTCCTCGTAGAAGAGGCGGTTGAAGCGACGGTCCGTCTGCCTTTCCCATCCCCTCGCCACCGGGATGCCGGGCGGGACCCGGGCCGACTCCCAGTGGCTGGCCACCGGAAGTACCTCAACCCGGGCCGGGTTGCGCTCGAGCTTGGGCTCCAGCGCCTCTGCGATCGGCTCGTAGAACTCCGCTGTGACCGCGGGCTCGCCGCGAACGAGCTCGAGGTCGCGGATCATCGGGTAGAACTGCCAGATGGCGAGCAGTGGCAGGAAGGCCGCGACCGCAAGCTTGCGCGTCACCGGCCATCCGGAGGCACCCCGGGCGGTACAGAGAAAGAGCGCTCCGACCAGGAGGACCCCGAGCCGGTTGGCGTTGCCTCCCATCGGCGTCGCCAACACGAAAGCGGCGACGAGCGCGCCGGCATAGACCAGAAAGCCAGTCCTCACCAGCCGCTCGGACGAAGGCACCAGCGCCGCCCCCGCGAGGGTCAAGGCGATCGCCGGCAGGAAGCTCGAAACCACATAAGGCTCATCACCGCCGCCGGGGAAGAACAGTGCGACGACCGCCGCGGTCAGGAAGGCCATCGCCGCCAGCACCAGCCCCCGGCGGTCGCGCTCGCCGGATGTCAGGGCGTTTACCCAGTGAGCGAAGCCGCAGCAGGCCAGGAAGAGCGCCGCCACCGGACTCGCCAGCGAGACCGAAGCCGCCAGAAGCAGCGAGACCGACCGGCGCTGACGCTGGGCCGCGAACACCGCCGCCATCGCCAGCAGGACCCCGAGGGCGAAGGTCAGCCTGCCCGAGAAGAGGCTCACGGTCGCGGCGGCGGCGAACCACAGCGCCCCGGCCCTGGCCTGTTCCCCCCACTGTCGGTCGACGATCAGGGTGAACAAGGCGACCGTGCCCATCACGGCGGCCACCCCCATGATCCTCATGCCGATCCAGGAACCGATTGCCGGCGCAAGCACGCTGTAAGTCGGCAGGTAGTGGCCTCCGAACCAGGAGTTGTTCCAGACGACAGGTCCGGAGTCTTCGAACAGTTCCGTGCGGAAGAGCTGGGCGGCGTGGTCGGCGGTGAGCGGCTCGGTCAGCAGGTAGAGCACCGACAGCAGCCCGGTCACCGCCAGGGGGGCCGGCAGCGGATACCACCGGGATTCCCGGGAGAGCATCCGTTTCCCCTCAGGCTCGGGCGCGCTGGTGATCCGCGACCTGGCTCCAGGCCCAGGTCTCCGGCTTGAAATGGGCGATCACCCTGGCTGCGATCAGGAAGGATGCGGCAGCGACCGCCCAGCCGGCGGCGACATCGAACCAGTAGTGGTTGGCGGTCACGACCGTCACCGAAGCTACGAGCAGGGGCCAGCCGGCCCAGAACGCCCTCGCAAAGCGGTTCCGGCAGACCATGAAGCCGGTACCTCCGATCATCAGCGAAACGGCGCAATGCATGGACGGGACCGCCGCGAACGGGTTGATGAACATCTTGGCCAGTTCCGAGTCGTGGTTGACGCTGGAATACGAATTGATCGTGTCGACGAAGCCGTACTCGGGGAACATTCGCGGCGGTGCGGTCGGGAAGCCGATGTAGCCGATCAGGGCCAGGCCCATAGATACAAACAGCATGTTCCGGACGAAGTAGTAGGCGTCGTTGCGGAACAGGTAGAGCCAGACCAGGAAACCCATCGCGATCGTGAACTGGCTGTTGAGGTAGATCTGGTTGGCGAAATCGATTATCCACTGCTCGCTGAGGGCCCAGGCCTGGACGGTGGGTTCGAAGAACGTTCCGGTGGCCTGCTGGAAGTCGATGATGCGCTCACCGTTGGCGAAAGCGAGGGTTGCCCTGCCCTCGGCCATCCCGCGAGCCAGCTCGTATGCGGTGTCAGCGAAGACGTACAGCACCATCTGCAGGAACAGATCGCGCCAGCCTCTGGGGAGCCAGGCTCCGATCCGGGCGATGATTGCGGCCACAACCGGATTATTGTAAACGCGGGGTTAATCTTCTCTACGCTGCTTCTGCCTTGAGCGAACCGTCCCCTCCAATCCTCTGTCTCGGCGAAGCGATCGTCGACCTGATCTGCGAACGACGGCTGGAACCGGACGGGCAACCTGACCGGCTCAGCCCCCACCACGGCGGTGCCCTGCCGAACGTGGCCGCCGCGGCCGCCCGTCGCGGTGCCCCGGCCGCCCTGGTCGGTGGGGTCGGATCGGACCATTGGGGCCGCTGGCTGATCGACGGCCTCGCCGCCGAGGGGGTCGAGACGAGGTGGGTCGCCACCATCGACGGAGCCCGGACCCCGCTGGCCATCGCCCTTTTCGATTCCGCCGGTGAGCCTTCGTTCCAGATCTACGGCGAACACATCGGGCCGACCATGGCAGCGGCAGGGGTTTTTCTCGAAGAATCGATCGGGCTCGCCCAGGCGCTGGTGGCCGGGCCCAACACGATGGTCGGAGAGACCGAGAGGGAGGTCACCCGCAAGGCCGTGGCGCTGGCCAGCAAACGCGGAATTCCGCTGCTGATCGACCCTAACCACCGGCCAACCCGCTGGGGATCCACCGAAGAGACTCTCGAATTCGGCCGTGAGCTGATCGCAGCCGCGACGGTGGTCAAGTGCAACCTCGAGGAAGCGAGGTTGTTCTCCGGCGAACACGATCCCCGGATGGCGATCGCTGCGCTGAACGCGATGGGTCCGGAGCTGGTCGTGGTCACCGACCGCGAGCGGGAGATCCGCACCGGTGGGGCAGCGGTGGCCACCTGCACACCCGAGAGGATTGAGGTCCTGAGTCCTCTCGGAGCGGGAGATGCCTTCATGGGCAGCCTCGCGGCGGGCCTGGCCCGACTCGACTGGGATCTGGCCCGGGTCTCTGAAGTACTGCCGGAGGCGGCCGCGGATGCGACCAGGGTCTGTGCCCACTGGGGCGCAAGGACATGAGCGCCCAACCGGATCGACCCGCACCACCGGCGAGAGTCCCCCGGGCCGAGTGGCGCCGGCCCTCGCGTGCCCGGGTCAGGAGGATCCGGGACCGGCTGCGCGAGATGTACGGAAGGCCGGTGAACCTGCCTCACCGGGAGCCGGTCGACGAGCTGGTGCGAACGGTCCTCTCCCAGGCGACCAGCGACCTCAACCGGGACCGCGCCTTCAAGCGGCTGCGCGAAGGTTTTTCCGGTTGGGAGGAAGTCAGGGACGCTCCGGTGTCGGAGGTGGAAGCGGCGATCCGGCCGGGAGGGCTCTCGCGACAGAAGGCCCCGCGGATCCAGGCGGTCCTGCGCGAACTCGGACCGGCCATGGATCTGGACTGGCTGGAGACGGCTCCCCGGGACGAGGCCATGGGCTTCCTGACCGGCCTGCCGGGGGTTGGTCGCAAGACCGCGGCCTGCGTCCAGGTCTTCACCTGGGACCTGCCCGAGATCCCGGTCGACGTCCATGTCCACCGGATCGGGGGGCGCCTCGGCCTCTTCAGGCCGAACGCCTCGTTCGAGGAGGCCCATGACGAACTGCTGGTCCTGGTCGATCCCGAAGATGCCTACGAATTCCACATGAACCTGATCCGGCACGGCCGGACGCTCTGCCGGCCGAAGCCCGCCTGCGGTGAGTGTGAACTCCGGCGCATGTGCCCTTACGGGCGCAGCCACCGGGCCGAGTGAGCCGGCCGGCAACGGTCCGGCGCGGAGGACAGGTAATATCTGCAGAGCGTCCTGTGCGCTACCCAGTGATATGAGCAAGAAACCCTTCGTCATATTCGGCCTCGTCGTCGCCTTCCTCGCGATTGCTGTCCCCGCGTGGGCATTCATCCGCGACGGCGACCCCGATCGCGCACAGACGGAAGTCCCGGCCAATCTCGAATCGGGCCAGAGTCTGTTCATCGACAGCTGCGGCAACTGCCACAAGCTCTACTCGGCGGGCACCTACGGCACCTTCGGCCCGGACCTCGACCAGAAGCTGGCCCCGGCCGGTACCCCGGAGGGCCCCGACGCGGCCGACCAGATCGAAGGAACCAAGGCCCAGGTTCTGAGCGCGATCGACAACGGTGCCAACGATCCGACCGTTCCCGGCAACATGCCGGCGGGAATCGTCTCCGGCCCCGTGGCCGACGAGATCGCCGAGTTCGTCGCGCAGACCGCCGGCCGAGGCTGACCCAGCCTGTTCTTCCGCCCACGGGCGGTTTCGTATCCCGCTACTTTGTTGTCCGACGAGGGTTCTAACGGCAGCAGCCGGCCTTCGCCGCACCCTGTCGCACTGACCAGAACCCAGGAGAGATGATGTCAACCCTTCCCGCCCGTACCGGACCCCAGCGTTCCCGGATCGTCCTAGCCACGACCGCCATGGTCCTCGCCATGCTCGGCTTCGCTTTCGCTTCGGTGCTCAACGCACCCGTCGCCCAGGCAGGCCAGAACTTCAAGGCCAAGGCCAAGAAGCAGTGCAAGAAGAAGAACAAGAAGGGTGCCGCCAAGAAGAAGTGCATCAAGAAGACGACCAAGAAGCTGAAGCAGAAGGACCGGGCGAAAAAGAAGGCGAAGAAGCAGGCCAAGCGTGACAAGGGCAAGGTCGGCGTGATGACGCGCAACCTGTACCTCGGAGCCGACCTCGGTCCGGCGATCGGTGCCGGCAGCCTCCAGGAATTCATCAACGCCAACGGCGAGATCATGCGCGACGTCGATACCAACGACTTCCCGACCCGGGCAAAGGGCCTGGCGAGTGAGATCAAGGCCAAGTCACCCGACCTGGTCGGCCTGCAGGAAGTTTCGCTCTGGCGGGTCGGCGAGACCGGACCACCCCGCAACAAGCCCGCCAGCCCTCCGGAGTCGTTCACCGCGACGACGGTCACCTACGACTACCTCGACCTGCTGATGGAGCAGCTCAACAAGGGCAAGAAGCGCTACCGGGTCGTACACGTGACCACCGAGTTCGACTTCGAAGGACCGGCCAACTACGACAACAGCCCGGACGGGATCGCCGAACTCAACGGCCGTCTGACCATGCGCGACGTGATCCTCGCCAAGGTCGGCTCGGACATCAAGACCCGCAACGCGCAGGGTGCCAACTACTCGACCTTCTACAACCCGGTGATCAGCGGCCTGCCGGTGGCCGTCGACCGCGGCTGGGGCAGTGTCGAAGCCAAGGTTCGCAAGAGCCCCTGGTTCAAGTTCGTCAATACCCACTTCGAGGCCTTCGGTGATGACAAGAACAGAGTCACCGACTGCATGACGGAGCCGGCGCCGGAGTTCATCTCGAACCCCGTGTCGATCCGCTGCGCCCAGGCCAAGGAGCTCTACGAGACGGCGATCGAACCCGGCGACCTGCCGGTGATCCTGACCGGCGACCTCAACTCGGACGACGAATCGGTGATTGACGCCGCCTGCCCGAGCCTGTCGAACAGCGACGGCTCGCTGGTCGGCAACAACGGTGGTCTGTGCGGCGACACCTTCGCCTTCAACTCACTGAAGACCAACGGGATGGTCCAGCGCAGTACCGACCAGCCGTTCAGCTGCTGTGTGCGAGGGAGCATCCTCACCGCCGACAACGGCAGCCCGTCGGACTTCGAGAAGCACATCGACCATATCCTCACCGACAGCCCGACAAAGGTGAAGCAGCTGAAGTCCTCGGTCAGCGGCCTGGCTCCGGTGAACGGCTTCTGGAACTCCGACCACGCCGGCGTCTACAGCCAGCTCAAGGTCAAGCCCTAGCCCGGGAGCCGACCGGACCGGCCGGCGTTTCCGCAGTAACGATCCAAAGAGCCCGCCCCCGACCGGGGCGGGCTCTTTCGTTGCAGCGGGCCGCCCTTACCGCTCTGTGCAGGGACTTCCCGCCCGGTTGACTCGTTGGTCACGATCTGACATAATCCCACTTAGATTTTCGCAATCTTTCAATAACACATCAGGAAACGAAACAGGAGATACAAGTGGGAAAAACGATAGGCATTGACCTCGGCACGACCAACTCGTGCGTGGCTGTACTCGAAGGCGGCGAGCCTTCGGTCCTCGAAAACTCGGAAGGCGGGCGCACCACCCCCTCCGTCGTCGCGTTCAACGACAAGGACGAACGGCTGGTCGGCACCGTCGCCAAGCGCCAGGCCGTGATGAACCCGGAAAATACGATCTTCTCGATCAAGCGCTTCATGGGCCGCAAAGAAGCGGAAGTCCAGGAAGAAGAGACGATGATCCCTTACAAGGTCGAAGCCGGCCCGAACGGTGACGTACGCGTCGACGCCCGCGGCAAGCAGTACTCGCCGCCGGAGATCAGCGCGATGATCCTGCAGAAGCTGAAGGCGGACGCCGAAGCCAAACTCGGTGAAACGGTCGATTCGGTCGTGATCACGGTCCCGGCCTACTTCAACGACGACCAGCGCCAGGCGACCAAGGACGCCGGCAAGATCGCCGGTCTCGATGTCAAGCGCATCATCAACGAGCCGACGGCGGCCGCGCTGGCCTACGGCCTCGACAAGGAGAACACCGACCAGTCGATCCTCGTCTTCGACCTCGGCGGCGGCACCTTCGATGTTTCGGTGCTCGAAATCGGCGACGGTGTCTTCGAGGTCAAGTCCACTGCGGGTGACAACCACCTCGGCGGTGACAACTTCGACAAGGTCATCGTCGAATGGCTCGTGGCCGAGTTCAAGAAGGACCAGGGCGTCGACCTCGCCCAGGACAAGAACTCGCTCCAGCGGCTGTACGAAGCGGCGGAGAAGGCCAAGATCGAACTCTCCTCGACCCAGGAGACCCAGATCAACATCCCGTTCATCACCGCGGTCGAAGGCCAGCCGAAGCACCTCGACGTCAAGCTGACCCGGGCCAAGCTGAACGAGTTGACCGCCGAGCTGATCGACCGCGTCGTCGGTCCGGTCAAGCAGGCGCTCAAGGACGCCGGAGACTCGAAGATCGACCACGTGGTGCTGGTCGGCGGCATGACCCGCATGCCGGCCGTCCGCGAGAAGGTGACCGAGCTGACCGGCAAGGAGCCCCATCAGGGAGTCAACCCGGATGAGGTCGTAGCGGTCGGCGCCGCGATCCAGGCCGGAGTACTGGCCGGTGACGTCAAGGACGTGCTGCTGCTCGACGTCACCCCGCTGACTCTCGGTATCGAGACCAAGGGTGGGGTCATGACCAAGCTGATCGAGCGCAATACGACGATCCCGACCCGCAAGTCGGAGGTCTTCTCGACCGCCGAGGACAACCAGCCGTCGGTCGAGATCCACGTGCTCCAGGGCGAGCGCGAGATGGCGGCCTACAACAAGAGCCTCGGCAAGTTCCAGCTGACCGGCATCCCGCCGGCTCCGCGGGGAATGCCGCAGGTCGAGGTCACCTTCGACATCGACGCCAACGGCATCCTCAACGTCGGAGCCAAGGACCTCGGCACCGGCAAGGAGCAGAAGATCGAGATCAAGGCCGGCTCCGGACTCTCAGACGAAGAGATCAAGAGCATGGTCGATGACGCCGAGTCGCATGCCGACGAGGACCGCAAGCAGCGTGAACTGGCGGAGGCCCGGAACGTCGCCGAGAACGCCGCCTACAACTCCGAGAAGCAGCTGAAGGAGCTCGGGGACAAGGTCGATGAAGCGAGCCGGAACGAGATCGAGGGAGCGATCAAGGAGGTCCGCAGCGCGCTCGAAGCCGACGACGCGGAAGCGATCAAGTCGAAGACCGACGAGCTCCAGGCAGCCTTCCACAAGGTGTCGGAGAAGGTCTACGAATCGGCCCAGGCCGAAGCCGCGGCATCCGCCGACGGAGCCGGTCCGGAAGGCGCCTCGGATGACGACGAAGAGGTGATCGACGCCGAGGTCGTGGACGAGGAAGAAGCGACCAAGTGAGCGACGAGCCGACCGCAGACCAGACGGAAGAGGCCGGGGCAGACGCCCCGGCCGAAGCCGACGTTGAAGTGACCGAGGCGGAGGCGGTCGAGACCGACGAAGAGGCTGTCGAGCACGACATCGAGGATCTGGTCGCCCAGGCCAGGACCGAACGCGACGAGTACCTCGACCTCGCCCAGCGAACCAAGGCTGATTTCGACAACTACCGCCGGCGGATGGCTGCCGAGACCGCTGCTGCCAGCAGTCGTGGCAGGCTCGAGGTCGTACCGGGCCTGATCGAGGCGCTGGATAACCTCGAGCGGGTTCTCGAAAGCGAAGGTGTCACCACGACCGACGCCCTCGACGGCGGGCTGCCCGACGACGCGCCGGTGAGCCTGCAGGGAGTGATCGTCGCCTACCGCGACGTCCACTCAACGCTGAAGCGGATCGACGTCGAGGCCTACTACCCACACGGCGAGGTCTTCGACCCGAACCTCCACGAAGCGCTGCAGGCGATTCCCGGTGAAGACGGCCGTTCGGGCGTCGTGGTCGAGGTGATGCAGCGCGGCTATCGATCCGGCGACCACGTGATCCGGCCGGCCCGCGTGGTCGTGAGTCAGTAGCGGAAGGACGGAAACGATGCCAAAGGACTTCTACGAAGCACTCGGCGTCTCGAAGAAGGCCTCGGCCGACGAGATCAAGAAGGCGCACCGCAAGCTCGTGCGCGAGTACCACCCTGACCGGAACCCTGGGGACCAGAAGGCCGAGGAACGGTTCAAGGAAGTCCAGCAGGCCTACGACGTGCTCTCCGACCCGGAGAAGCGGAAGGCCTACGACAGCGGCGGCGGCCTGTTCGGCGCCGGCGGGCCCCAGGGCGGTGCCGGTCCTTTCGGCGCCCCGGGCGGCGGCTTCACCGGCGACATCGGCGACATCTTCTCGACGATCTTCAACCGCAGTGGCGGCGGTCAGGCGGCAAACCCGATGAAGGGTCGTGACCTCGAGACGGACGTCCGGATCTCTTTCGACGACGCCATGTCCGGCAGCCAGATAACGGTGACGATCCCCAAGTCCGAGACCTGCCCCACATGCTCTGGATCGGGAGCCGAACCCGGAACCGCGACCGAAACCTGCCCGCGTTGCGAAGGACGCGGAATCGACTCGCAGGGGCAGGGTTTCTTCTCGATCAGCCAGCCGTGCCCCGAGTGCGGCGGCACCGGCCAGCACATCCCCAGCCCCTGTCACACCTGCCGCGGCTCCGGAGTCACGCACCAGACCAAGCGCTACAAGGTCAACGTGCCCGCCGGGGTCAGCGACGGCACGCGGATCCGCGTCGCCGGCAAAGGTGAGGCGGGCCAGCGCGGCGCTCCCGCCGGCGATCTTTTCGTGACGATCCAGGTCGCGCCGTCGCCGGTCTTCAAACGGCTCGACGACGGCAACCTGGAAGTCAAGGTCCCGATCACCGTGACCGAAGCGCTGCGCGGCGGCACGGTCGAGGTGCCGACCCTTACCGGCACCAAGCGGATCCGGGTGAAGCCTGGCACGCAGCACGGCTCGATCCAGCGACTCAAGGGCGAAGGTGCCCCGCGGGCCGGTTCCAAGACCCGGAGCGACATCCGCTACAGGCTCGAGATCGTCGTGCCGACCGACCTGACCGACGAGCAGCGCCGGGTCGTCGACCAGCTCGCCGAAACCATGAACGGCGCCGACCCGAGGGCCGAGCTGCTGCGACGGGCCAGGTCGTCAAGCCGGAGCGGAGGTTCGTGATGGCTCCGAGGCAGAACCGACGGGTGGACGTGACGATCGATGACGAGCGCGGCGTTTTCATGATCTCGGTCGCCGCCGAGCTGGCCGACATGCACCCCCAGACCTTGCGGATCTACGAAGCGAAAGGGCTGATCGAACCCAAGCGCTCGCCCAAGAACACCCGCCTCTACTCACAACGCGACGTCGAGCGGCTGCGCCGGATCCAGCGGATGACCAGCGAAGACGGCCTCAACCTCGCCGGGGTCGAACTCGTGCTCGAGATGGAACGCGAAGTCGCGGCGATGAGGGCCGAATTGAAGCGGATGCGGGTCCGGGCACGCGAACTGGAACGCAGGCTGGTCGCCGAGATGGCCCGGACCGGCAGCCGCGAAAACGTGGAGATCGTGCCCTACGGTGCCTACGAGAGCTCGATCCCGCCGTCACCCCGAACCGTACGAATTCAAGTCGAGCGCCCGTCCGCGGGTCGCAGGAAGGAGTCCTACTGAACATGCAGCCAGACCGCTTCACAGTCAAGTCGCAGGAAGCCATCGCCGGCGCGCAGCAGCTCGCCGCCGCAAACTCGAATACGGAAGTCGCCCCCGCCCACCTGTTGGTGGTCCTGCTCGAACAGCAGGACGGGCTGGTGCCCGCCGTGCTTGGGAAGATCGGCGCCGACCTCGAGTCGATCCGCAGCCGTGCCAGGGCGGCGATGTCCGACCTGCCCCGCCTGAGCGGGGGCGCGGCTGCCGAGCCGAGACCCGCTTCGGACTTCGTCGAGGTGCTCCGGCGGGCGGAAGGCGAAATGGCGGGGATGGACGACGAGTACGTCTCGACCGAGCACCTCCTCCTGGCAATCGCCGACTCGAAGACCGGACTTGCCGACGTGCTGCCGGACCGCGACTCGCTGGCCAAGGCGATCGCCGAAGTGCGCGGCCCCCACAAGGTCGACAGTCCCAACCCGGAGGACCAGGTCCAGGCGCTGGAGAAGTACGGGCGGGACCTGACCGCCGATGCCGAGAGCGGCAAGCTCGACCCGGTGATCGGCCGCGACGAGGAGGTGCGCAGGGTGATCCAGGTGCTCTCGCGACGGACCAAGAACAACCCTGTGTTGATCGGCGAGCCGGGGGTCGGCAAGACCGCGATCGTCGAAGGACTGGCCCAGCGGATCGTCTCCGGCGACGTCCCCGAAAGCCTGCGCGACCGGCGGGTGATCGCGCTCGACATCGGCGCGCTGCTGGCCGGCTCAAAGTACCGCGGCGAGTTCGAAGAGCGGCTGAAAGCGGTGCTCACCGAGGTCCAGGACGCCCGCGGTCAGATCGTGCTCTTCCTCGACGAGCTGCACACCATCGTCGGCGCCGGCGCGGCAGAAGGCGCGGTGGACGCCGCCAACCTGCTCAAGCCGATGCTCGCCCGCGGTGAACTGCGGGCAGTCGGCGCGACGACGCTCGACGAGTACCGCAAGCACATCGAGAAGGACGCGGCCCTCGAAAGGCGCTTCCAGCCGGTCACGGTCGGTGAACCGGACGTACCGGACACGATCGCGATCCTGCGTGGCCTCAAGGGGCGCTACGAGGTCCACCACGGCGTACGGATCGCCGACTCGGCGATCATCGCCGCGGCCACGCTGTCGGAGCGTTACATCGCCGACCGCTTCCTCCCGGACAAGGCGATCGACCTGATCGACGAGTCGGCCTCACGGCTGAAGATCGAGATCGACTCGATGCCGACTGAGATCGACGAGGTTGAGCGTCGGATCCAGCAGCTCGAGATCGAGCGTGAGGCGCTCAAGGCCGAGACCGACGAGGCCTCGAAGGGCCGGTTGGAAACACTGGAAGCCGAACTGGCGGAGCTGGTCGAGACCTCGAGCGGCATGAAAGCCCGCTGGCAGTCGGAAAAGGGCCTGATCGAGGCGATCAAGGAGTCGAAAGCGAAGCTTGAGGAAGCCAACCGCGAGGCCGAGCGGGCCGAGCGCGACGCCGATCTGGAGCGTGCCGCGAGACTGCGCTACAGCGACATCCCCGAGCTCGAGAAGGCGGCGGCCGAGGCCGAGGCCAGGCTGGGTGAACTTCACGCGGAAGGCTCGACCATGCTGACCGAGGAAGTCACCGAACAGGACGTGGCCGAAGTCGTCGCCAAGTGGACCGGCATCCCGGTCACCCGCCTGATGGAGGGTGAGGTCGAGAAGCTGGTCCAGATGGAAGGCCGGCTACATGAACGGGTGGTCGGCCAGGACGAGGCGGTCAGCGCCGTGGCAAACGCACTGCGCCGTTCACGGGCCGGTCTTGCTGACCCCGACCGGCCGATCGGCTCCTTCCTCTTCCTCGGCCCGACCGGGGTCGGCAAGACCGAGCTGGCCAAGGCACTGGCCGAGTTCATGTTCGACTCGGAGCAGGCGATCGTCCGGCTCGACATGTCCGAGTACATGGAGAAACACACCGTCTCGAGGCTGGTCGGCGCGCCTCCCGGATACGTCGGGTACGAAGAAGGCGGCCAGCTGACCGAGGCCGTACGGCGGCGGCCCTACGCGGTCGTTCTGCTCGACGAGATCGAGAAGGCGCACCCCGACGTCTTCAATACGCTGCTCCAGCTGATGGACGACGGGCGCCTGACCGACGGCCAGGGCCGGACCGTCTCCTTCACCAACACCGTGCTGATCATGACCTCGAACGTCGGCAGCCA
Organism: uncultured Solirubrobacterales bacterium; assembly: GCA_963709475.1. Lineage (GTDB taxonomy): Bacteria > Actinomycetota > Thermoleophilia > Solirubrobacterales > 70-9 > 67-14. The sequence continues at coordinate 18,024 of CAVPWI010000003.1, forward strand.
GGAGATCGCCGGCGAGACCGTCGACGAGCGCATCCGCGAGCGGGTCGAGGAGGTACTTGCGACCACCTTCAAGCCGGAGTTCCTCAACCGCATCGACGACACGGTGATCTTCCACCGCCTCTCCAAGGAAGACATCGGCCGGATCGTCGAGCTCCAGGTGAACGGACTGATCCGACGGGTCGAAGAGCGCGGCATCGAGGTCGAGATGGACGACAGCGCGAAGACGCTGCTGGGCAACCTCGGCTACGACCCCACTTACGGTGCCCGTCCGCTGAAGAGAGTTATTCAGAAACAGCTCGTCGACACACTCGCGCTGAAGATCCTCGAGGGCGAGTTCAGCGAGGGAGACACCGTTGCGATCGAAGCGGAAGAAGGGAAGCTGGCCTTCAAGCCGGTCTGAACCGGTGATCCGTCCGGCCTGGCCGGTGCAGAAATGTTCCCGGGGCACCGGATCTTTACGAGCCTTTTGGGTTTGAACGACTAACCTTCACAAGCTCGGACAACCGTGTCCGAACCGGCCACGCATGAACGAAAACCCGAATCCAGACCCGACCAGCGGTGAGCAGCCTGACGAGCAGGATCCCGCCCCTGCGCCCAGCGGTCTTCTGTTCCCGCTCAAGCGGGCCTGGTGGGCGATCGAAAAACACATTCTGTGGCCTGTCTCGGATTCCTTCAGGCGAATGGTCGAAGCCATGCGCTACCGCAGTCCGATCGCCTACATCGGTGCGACCGCGCTGGTCTGTCTGACCGCCGGCGCTGTGGTGACCGCGGTCTACTTCTACAACGAGGCCAACCAGTCGGAGCAGACCCCGGTCGTGGCCGAGGCTCCGCTCGGCGCCGACACCGTAGTGGCGCCCGTCGAGCCACCACCGGTGGTCGGCGCCCCAGCCGGCCCCGACGATGAAGAAACCCTCCAGGGAGTGGTCCCCGATTTCGACAACTCGGCCGGAGCGTCGGGTGGCGGTGGAAACGGCGGCGGCAAGTCCGGAGGTGGAAACGGCGGCAAGAACAAGCTGCCCAAGACCGTCGTCCGTCCCGCGGATCTCCCTGACTCGCCTCCGCTCAAGGTCGCCCACCGCTTCGCTAATACATTCGTGCGTTATGAAGTCGGAGAGAAGAAGGCGACGAAGCAGCTGAAGCGTACGGCGACCGGCAAGCTGGCGAGAGAGCTCGCAGCACGGCCTCCGCGGATGCCGGCCAACGGGCAGGTACCCAAGGCGTCGGTCCTGAACGTGGTCTCCGGCAAGAAGAACGGACGCAAGATGGAAGTGAGCGTGTCGCTGATGCGCTCCGGCGCGACCAGCGAACTCAGGCTCGCCCTGACCCGCCAGAAGGGCGAGCGCTGGCTCGTCAGTGAGGTCAGGGGTTAATCATGGGTCGCGTCAGGACCGCTCTGGCAACGATCTCGGTTGGCGCCCTGTTGGCCACCGGCCACGTTTCCCAGTCACAGGGCAGTACCACGATCTCCGACGCACCTCCGGCCGCGGCTCCGCAGCCCGGGACCGGCGGCACCGGGCCGACCGGGCCGGTCAAGCCGACGACCCCTGCCAAGCCGACGACCCCTGCCAAGCCGACGAAGCCCGTCACACCGGCCCCGGACAAGCCGACCACACCCGACACCGACCCGGCACCGAAGCCCGGCGGCGGAACCTCCCCGGGAGATTCCGGCTCGGGCAAGAAGGACTCCGGAAAGCAGCAGAGCAAGCCTCCCCGCATTCCGGAGAGCGCGATCGAAGTGATCCCCGACGGGCCCCCGCTGAGCATCACGGTGGACCCGAACCTCGGCCTCTTCGGAAGCTCGACCGCCCCGGCCTGTGACGGCAGCACCGGCCCGCCGCGCAACCTGATCCCGATCTACATCGAGGCCGCCCGCAGGTACAACCTCGGCGAACGCGGGCCGCAGATCCTCGCCGCGATCAACCGCATCGAGACCGACTTCGGACGGCTGAACGAGGTCACCTCTTCTGCCGGCGCGATCGGCTGGATGCAGTTCATGCCCCCGACCTGGGCGGCCTACGGAGTCGACGGTGACAACGACGGTGAAGCCGATCCGTACAACGCCCGTGACGCGATCCACTCGGCTGCCAACTACCTCAGCGCATCCGGGGCTCCGCAGCAGTGGTACGACGCGATCTTCGCCTACAACCGGGCTGACTGGTACGTGCGCGACGTGCTCGACAGGGCCACCTGTTACGGCGCGCTCCAGGATACGACCGAGGTCGACGAAGAGATCAAGACCTTCGTCTGCAAGCCGTCGGAACGCCGCGTCCTCGAGATCCCGGACTACTACCTGAGGGCATTCGAGAGTGCGGCCTCCCGCTTCGGACTCGGTCGCAAGGGAATCTGGACGCTTGCCGCCGTGGCCAGGCTCGAGTCCGACTACGGACGCGGGATGAGCCGCAGCCAGATGAAGGAGATGGGTCCGATGGGTCTGTCGGAGCAGGAGTGGAAGCGCTTCGGCGTCGACGGAAACGGCGACGGCTTCGTTCTCCGCAACGAGCCCTGGGACGGAGTCGCGACCTTCGCTCGGATGCTGTGGGCCAACGGTGGTCTCCAGGCCGGACTCTTCGACCACAGCCACGCCGCGTGGTACGTCGAAGCCGCCACGCGCGAAGCCGACCGGATCGCCGGCAACTGCGACACGGTCAAGACGAGCTGGGACATCGCCTACCCCCAGCCCACGACCAACGCGACCGAGATCAACTGGGACAACCTCCAGGTGCTCAACCCCACAGCCGCGAATGACATCCGGTCGGGCATGATCGACCGGCGGGTAATCAATCTGCTGTCGCTGCTGACCCAGCGCTACAGCCTGCTCGTCTCTTCGCTTCGGTCCGACCACGGGATGATGACCTCGAGCGGCAATGTCTCCAACCACTTCTACGGCCGTGCCGTCGACATCGCCGCGGTCAACGGCGTGCCCTGCACCGACATGTCAGCGACAAGTCCCTGCTCCGAGGTCGGTCGCATCCTGGCCAGCCTCCCCGAGGGCGCCAGGCCTACCGAACTGATCTACGGCTACGACCTCGACGGTCCCGGACCAGCCTTCGCAATGGCCGATCACACCGACCACATCCACGCCGGCTTCGGTTACTGATCCCGACCGGCGGCGGGGCTGCCCGCGGCTCTCAGGCGGTAGCGGCGCGGCGGCGGGCTGATTTGTCCTGCAGACGGCGGCATGCCTCGAGGGCGTCCCATCCTTCGCCTCCGGCGGTCAGGGAGCCGGGGTCACCGAAGACCTCGCCCTTGGCTATCTCGGCACGCAGGTTGCGGCCGAGAACGGCGGAGGCGGAAGCCACTCCTCCGGTCATCGCGCCGACGATTCCGTGGCCACTGCGGGTGCTGACGCCCCCGAGGTAGAAGCCGTCTATGCCGGTCCGGCAGTCCGGCCTGAGCGGTCCGAACTGGTCGGTGGCCAGCTCGATGCCGTAGCTCGAACCGTCGGTCGAGTGGGTGTATCTGGTCTGGGTCATCGGAGTCGCCGCCTCTTTCCACAGGATGTGTGACCTGAGCTCACCAAGCTCGGCCTCGGCACCGTCGATCAGCTGCTCGGTGATGCGCTCCTTGGCGGCCCGATAGCCGTCCTGCCGGCTGTAGCGCCCCGCCTCCTCGCTTTCGTCGACTCCCCAGGCTTCCAGTGAAGGTGTCGCCCAGGTCATCAGCTCGACCGTTGAGCAACCCGGTGGGGTGTGACCGGTCCAATCCGGGTCCTTGACCGTGGCCGAGGTTATGTAAACCGGTGGTTCCGGGTCGAACTCGCCGGCGTTGACGAATTCGTAGGACTTCTCGCTGTCGTAGCGGCTGTGGCGCCAGATGTTCGTACGGCCCATGCGCTCGTTCAGGTCGAAGTCGAGCCCGAGATAGACGCAGACCAGCGGCGCGGCCATCCGGTAGCCGCTGACCTTCTCCGCGATGCCCTCAGGCACGGCCGAAGGCTCGACCATCTCGAGCCAGGTGCGCTTCAGATCCGCTGTCGAGACCACCGATTCCGCCTGGATGACCTCACCATCGGCCAGGGTCACGCCGGTCACTGCGCTTTCTTCGACGTCGATCGAACTGACCTCGGCGTGGGTGCGGACACGTCCGCCGTTGGTATGGATCACGTCGATCAGGTGCCCGGCCAGAACCTGCCCGCCACCCCTCACGTACCAGGCACCGTCCTGCAGGTAATGGTCGATCAAGCCGGCGTGCAGGATGACCGGCGTCCGCGACGGCGGCGTGGCGTAGTCGCCGGACTGGCCGGTCAGAACGGCACGCGGGCGCTCGGAGAGTTCGCATTCGTCGAAGAGTTCGTTGAGCGAGCGCATCCCCCAGTTGACCACGTTCGGAGCGAGCTTCACGTACCGCTCGAAGTCGGTCTTGCTGTCCGGCACTCCCACCCGACGGAGCTCCGACATCACGTCCTGGAAGACCGCGGTACACCTGCGCAGACCGTCGGCTTCGTCGGGGAAGGTCTCGACGAGCCGCTGCGTGTAGGCATCCCAGCCCTTGGGGACCCTGAACGTGAAGTCGGGAAAGACGAGGGTGTCGAAGCCGTCCGGGTCCATCTCGACGAACTCGATCCGGTCGAGCAGTCCGAGGCCCCGCAGGACTCCGGCGATGCCGCCATGCCTGACTCCTCCGATGTAGTGGAGTCCGACGTCGAACTGCCATTCCTTCTTGCGGCGGAAGGTCTGGCTGCATCCGCCGGCCACGTCGTACTGCTCGAGTACGAGGACCTTCTGGCCGTTGGTCGCCAAGTAGGCCGCGGTGGTCAGCCCGGCAAGCCCGGATCCGATGACGATCGTTTCCCAGGGGGAGGCATTTCCAAGGTCCACGGCGCCGGCGGCGTCTTCGTTTTCTATACTCATAGGTGTGACTATACAACTTATTGACTATAGCTCCAGGAATCCGCTGTGGCCCTGAAGCACGCGATCCTCACCGCCTTGCGAGAGCAGAAAGCGTCCGGCTACGAGCTCTCGAAACGTTTCGATCTCTCGGTCGCGAACTTCTGGGCTGCGACACCGCAGCAGATCTACCGCGAACTCGAGCGTCTGGAGCGGTCCGGGATGATCGACGCAGAGGTCGTCGAACAGGCGAGCCGGCCCAACAAGCGTGTCTTCACTGTCACCGAAGAAGGTCTCCGGGAGCTCGACGAATTCGTATCCGCCGAACTCAGGCCGACCGCGATCCGCGACGATCTGCTGGTCAAAGTCGCAGCGCTGGACGAGAACAACGCCGACGCGGTCGCCCGGGCGGTTGAAGAGCGGCTCGCCCGGACGGAAGCGAAGCTCCAGCTCTACAAACGACTGCGGTCCACCATGTCGGCCAGTCTCGACGATGGCGCAAGTCCGGCTTCGGGGCAGCCTCTTGGCAGCTACCTCACCCTGATGCGCGGCATCTCCTTCGAAGAAGGGAACCGGGACTGGTGCAGGTCGGTCCTGAAGATCATCGGTGGCGTCGCATCCGACACCACCTGACCCGGTTTGCTGTCGTATGCTGAAACGGACTTCAAAACCGAGGAGAGGACCTCAATGCCCACCTATGTGATGCTCACCAACCTGACCGCTGACGGTGTCAAGACGCTCAAGGGAAACCCGGGACGGGTCTCCGAGGTCAACCACGAGGTCGAAGCGCTCGGCGCGAAGGTGGTCGCCCAGTACACGACGCTCGGCCAGTTCGACTTCGTCACCGTCATCGAAGCGCCGTCCGAAGAGGTGATGGCAAAGGTGTCCATCGAGATGGGCTCGCGCGGCACGATGACCAGCCAGACCCTCACAGCGCTCTCGGCAGAGCGCCTGGCCGAAGTCCTCTGACTCGAGGACCGGTCAGTTGAGAATCCTCGTCCTGGGTGGGGGTGGCAGGGAGCACGCGATGGTCAAGGCCCTGGCCCGGTCGCCCCGGTCGCCCGAACTGCTCTGCGCTCCGGGCAATCCCGGGATCGCCGCTGACGCAACCTGCCTGCCGGACCTCGATCCGTGTGACGTAGACGCGGTGGTCGACGCCGCGAGGGAGCATTCGATCGACCTGGTCGCCGTCGGTCCCGAGGCCCCGCTGGTGGCCGGTGTGGTCGACGCACTCAAGGAGGCCGGGATCTCTGCCTTCGGCCCGTCCCGCGGCGCGGCCCGTCTCGAAGGCTCGAAGGCCTTTGCCAAGGAAGCCATGAAGGAAGCGGGGATCCCGACCGCGGCATACGCCGTCCTTCGCGACCGGGACGAGGCGCTCGCTGCGATTTCGCAGGCCTCGTTTCCAACCGTGCTGAAGGCGGACGGCCTCGCGGCCGGCAAAGGCGTCCTGATCTGCCAGAGCGAAACCGAGGCCCGGGAGGCGATCGAGATCTTCTTCACCGAGCAGCGCTTCGGCGAGACCGAGGTCGTGCTCGAGGACTTCCTCGACGGCGAGGAGCTTTCGCTGCTCGCGATCTGCGACGGCGAGCGGGCGATCCCGCTGGCCCCGGCCCAGGACTACAAGCGCATCGGCGACGGCGACTCCGGCCCGAACACCGGTGGGATGGGCAGCTACTCACCGGTCGCGACCGTTTCCGACCAGGAACTGGCCAGCTTGAGTGAGCTGGTCCACCAGCCGATCGTCGACCTGATGAAGCGGCGGGGAACGCCTTTTCACGGGGTCCTCTATGCGGGCCTGATGATGACTTCCGACGGCCCGAAAGTGCTCGAGTACAACACCCGCTTCGGCGACCCGGAGACCCAGGCGGTGCTGCCCAGACTCGAGTCGGACCTCGTCGAACTCTTCAACAACGCCTGCATACCGGGCGGCCTGGTCGACTGCGAAGTCGAGTTCAGCGACAGCTGGGCGGTTACCGTGGTCCTGGCCTCGGCCGGCTACCCGGCTTCCTCCTCGAAGGGCGACGAGATCAGCGGTCTCGACGCCGCGGCCGGGAGTGCCGAGGTGGTGCATGCCGGAACCGCGGAGGTGGACGGACGGATCGTCACCGCCGGAGGACGGGTGCTCAACCTGACCGGCCAGGGCCCGGATCCTGCGAGCGCCCGGCGACGCGCCTACGATGCTGCCGAGGCGGTTGAGTTCGAAGGCCGTCAGATGCGGACCGACATCGCCGACCGCGCGGTCGAGCGGGCCGGATAGGGACCTCTTGCCGGAAAGGACCACAGAGCCGTGAGTGAAACGCCGGGATCCCCGGACACCGAGATCCTGGCCTCGGTCGAAGAGCTCTTCCGGGAGGTCGAAGTCGAGCGGCCGCAGGTGGGGATCATCATGGGCTCGGAGTCGGACAAGGCCTCGATGCAGCCGGCCGGAGAGGTCCTGGAGGAATGCGGGATCAGGTTCGAAGTGAGGGTGATGTCGGCCCACCGTGAACCCGAGGTGGTCAGCGACTACTGCGGCGGCGCGCGCATGCGCGGCCTCCGGGTGATCATCGCCGGCGCCGGCATGTCGGCTGCGCTGCCCGGGGTGGCGGCCGCCCACACCGACCTTCCGGTCATCGGCGTGCCGCTGCTGGGAGAATCGCTCGGCGGCCTCGACTCACTGCTCGCCACTGTCCAGATGCCGCCGGGGGTGCCGGTCGCCTGTGTGGCGGTCAACGGCGCCCGGAACGCCGGCATTCTGGCCGCACGCATGATCAACAATTGACCACGACCACCGACCTGAGCCGGCCACGGAAAGACAGAAGATGATCGAGAGATATACACGCGAAGAAATCGGTTCGGTCTGGACGCCCGAGGCGAAGATGGAGGCCTGGCTGAAGGTCGAGCTGGCTGCGACCGATGCCTGGGCGGCCGAAGGGGTGGTCCCGGCGGAAGCCGCGGCAGCCTGCCGCGAGCGGGCCGCCTTCACTGTCGAGGCCGTGAACGAGCGTGAACGGATCACCAACCACGACGTCGCCGCCTTCATCGACGAAGTCGCCGAGTCGATCGGCGAGGAGGGCCGCTGGATCCATTACGGGCTGACCTCCTCCGACGTGCTCGATACCGCCCTCGGCACCCAGATCACCGACGCGGGCCGGATCCTCGTTGAAGGGGCCCGGGCCTATCGCGACGCCCTGATCAACCGGGCGTTCGACTACCGCGACACACTCTGCGTCGGTCGCACCCATGGGGTCCACGCCGAGCCGACCACTTTCGGCCTGCGCCTGGCCGGTTTCGCCCTCGAGGCCGACCGCAACCTGAGCCGACTCGAACACGCGGTGGAGCAGTGCGCGGTCGGCAAGCTCTCCGGCGCGGTCGGCACCTACGCCTCTGTTCCCCCCGCGATCGAAGCGAGGGTGATGGAATCGCTCGGGCTGCAGCGGGAGGAGATCGCGACCCAGGTGGTTCCACGCGACCGCCACGCCGAGCTGCTCGCCGCGATCGCGATCGCCGGCGCGGGTATCGAGCGGTTCGCCACCGAGATCAGGCACCTTCAGCGGACCGAGGTCCGCGAGGCGGAGGAGCCTTTCGCGGCCGGTCAGCAGAAAGGCTCGTCGGCGATGCCCCACAAGCGCAACCCGATCCGCTGCGAGCGCTTGACCGGCCTGGCCCGGCTGCTCCGCGGCTACAGCCAGACCGGCCTCGAGAACGTCGCCCTCTGGCACGAGCGAGACATCTCGCATTCGGGTGCCGAGCGGGTGATCCTGCCGGACGCGACGATCACGCTCGATTACATGCAGTACCTCGCCGAAGAGGTCGCTTCGGGCCTCGTGGTCCACATCGACCGGCTGCGCTCCAACCTCGAGCAGACCCACGGCGCGCTGTTCAGCCAGAGGGCGCTGACCGCTCTGGTCGAAGCCGGCATGACCCGCGACGACGCCTACCGCACCGTGCAGTCGGCGGCCCAGGAAGCGTTCGACACCGGAACCCACTTCCGTGAGCTGATCGGCGAGACAGCGCCTCAGCTCGACCTCGACGAAGTCTTCAACTACGACGCCTACCTGACTCACCTTCCCGAGATATTCGAGCGACTGGAGAGCATCCGTTGATCCTCTACACCTGCGGACAGAAGACCAGCACCCCCTTGCTTCACCCCTGCGGCAAGGCGGCGAAAGCGCTGGAGGAAGCGGGCTACGACTTCGAGATCAGAACCGTCGGCGGTTACCGGCTGATGCCCTGGACCTGGCGAAGCCGCTCCAGCGACCGGGCCGAAGTCAGGGAGCTCAGCGGCAGCAACGAGGTCCCGATCGCCATCCTCGACGACGGTGAAGTGATTTCCGGCTCCGGGGCGATCGCCCGCTGGGCCCGCGATAACCCCGCCGGCTGAGCATCGGGCACCGGAAGCGGCTGCCCGGCTTCCCGCCCGGGATCAGCCGTCCGGGTGGGTCGCGGCGACCGCACCCCTGATCTCGGTGAGCTCACCGTTGAAACCGACCGTATAGAGGCGACCCGAACGGAAGCCCTTCCTGCCCCTGCCGAAAGCCAGTGCCGAAGGCCGGCCGAGGTCGGCAGCCAGCACGCAGAAGCGGCGCTGGGAATCGATCTTCCAGATCTCCCCCGCGGCCCAGGCGGCGACGTAGAGGCTGCCCTTGTTGTCGCGCGCGAGCCCGTCGAAAATCGGATTGCCGGTGATCAGGCCTTCGGTACTCGCCCAGGTCTTCAACTTCGACGGGTCAGACAGCGGGATCCTCGAGATCGCCGACGGCTCGGAGAAGGTCTGGGCAGCGAACAGGTACTTCTGATTCCTGCTGAGCACCAGGCCGTTGGCGCTGTCGAGTGTGGCCCAGCCGTTTACGGTCCTGCCGGAGGGGGTGATCCGGTCGAGCTTCATACCGAAATCGTTGGAGGCGAAAATCGCGCCGTTCGAGGCCCGTACGACACCATTTGCCATGCCGAGGCTGTCGGAGACGACCGTGCGGACCCGCTTCCGGAGGTTCACCCGGTAGAGGCCGGAGACGGGGTTCTCGTCCCCCGTCTGCCCGTTCTCGGAGGTATTGCCGTACCCCCAGAGCAGGCGCCGCTTCTGCCAGGCCAGGCCACCGGGACCACCGGGGCCGTCGATCACCGTGCGGGGTGTGCTTCCGGGTTTCCGGATCGAGATAAGCCGGCTCGCGGTCGAGTCGGCAGGGGTCAGGGAGATGTAGAGGCGTCCGGCATTGCCGGCGATAACCGACTCGAGCCGCCCGAGGTCCGAATAGAGCGTGGACTTCGAGACCGGGCCGGTGCACGGTGGCACCTCGGCCGAAGCGACGCCCGCGTTGACGCCCGAAATGACGATCAGAGCCGTCCCGATGAATCCGAATAATCCCCGCATACAGGAACAACATATCCCGCCCCGCGCCACAAAGGGGCAGCGTGCCCGGAAGGGCGCAGGCGATCCGGGCGATTCGCGCGGTAGCATCGCCGCCAGAATGTCCTACTCGATCGACGAACTCAGGCTTCACTCCTCCGGCAAGGTGAGGGAGATCTACGAGCTCGAGGAGGACCTGCTGCTGGTCGCCTCCGACCGGATCTCGATCTACGACGTGATCATGTCCGACGAGATCCCGGACAAGGGTCGCGTTCTGACCGGCATGTCCGAGTTCTGGTTCGAGCGGACGGCGGAAATCGTGCCCAACCACCTGATCTCGAACGACGTCCCGGATGAGGTCGCGGGCCGGGCGATCCGGGTCCGCCGTCTCGACATGTATCCGGTTGAATGCGTGGTCAGGGGCTACCTGTCGGGCTCGGGCTGGCGCGAGTACCAGCAGACCGGATCCGTCTGCGGTGTCGGGCTGCCGAGCGGGCTCAGGGAGTCGGACCGCCTGCCCCGGCCGATCTTCACGCCCGCGACCAAAGCGGAATTCGGCGAGCACGACGAGAACATCGACTTCGAGCAGGCTGCGCAGTTGATCGGCAACCGCCCGTTGATGGAAGAACTGCGCCGGGTTTCGATCGAGCTCTACGAGACCGGAGCCGGTCACGCTGCAGAGCAGGGCATCATCCTCGCCGACACGAAGTTCGAGTTCGGAAGCCACGCCGGAGCCGAAGTTGTGCTCGGCGACGAAGTGATGACCCCGGACTCGTCCCGCTACTGGCCGGCCGACGAGTACGAGCCGGGTCGCCCCCAGGCATCTTTCGACAAGCAGTTCGTCCGGGACTGGGCGGACGCCACAGGCTGGGACCACAAGCCGCCAGCCCCGAAGCTTCCGGAGGAAGTGATCGCCCAGACCCGCGCCAAATACCTGGAAGCATTCGAGCGAATCACAGGAGAAGAACTTTGATCTCAGCACGAGTACTGATCCGGCCCAAAGAAGGCATCCTTGACGCCCAGGGCAAGGCGGTCGAAGGCGCCCTGCCGGCGCTCGGCTTCGAAGGCATCGAGCACGTCAGGGTCGGCAGGATCGTCGAACTGAGGGCCGAGGACGACCGGCGGCTGGAGGAGCTCTGCGAGAAGCTGCTCGCCAACCCGCTGATCGAGGATTACGAGATCGAGATTCTGTGATCTGGGGAGTCCTTCAGTTCCCCGGATCCTGCGACGAGCGGGACGCCCTCCACGCCTGTGGTGTGGCCTCCCCCGGCGCCCATCCTCGATTGGTCTGGCACGAGGAGACCGACCTCAGCGAGTTCGACGGGATCGTGGTGCCGGGAGGCTTCTCCTACGGGGATTATCTCCGGGCCGGAGCGATCGCCCGGTTCTCTCCGGCGATGACTGCGGTCGCCGAGTTCGCCGAGGCCGGCGGTCCGGTGCTCGGCATCTGCAACGGCTTTCAGGTGCTCTGCGAATCCGGCCTGCTGCCGGGCGCGCTGCTGACCAACGAGAGCACCCGGTTCATCTGCAGGCCGGGCGAACTGGTCGTCGGGGAATCGGACTCTCCCTGGCTCGCCGGACTCGACGCCGGGGAGCAGATCTCGATCCCGTTCAAGCATCAGAGCGGGCGGTTCTTCGCTCCGCCGGAGATGCTCGATGAGATCGAAGCCAACGATCAGGTCGCCTTCCGTTACGCCGAAGGCCAGAACCCGAATGGCTCGCTCAACGACATCGCCGGGGTGACCAACGAAGCCGGAAACGTGCTCGGCCTGATGCCCCATCCCGAGCATGCGGTCGATCCGCTGGCCGGTGGTACGGACGGGCTGAAGATCTTCCGCGGCCCCGCGATCGCCTCCGGAGTAGCCCGTGCCTGAATCGATCGCCAAACACCGTGAGCTCGGCCTGACCGACGCCGAGTTCGACCTGATCGTGGGCAAGATGGGTCGCGAGCCGAACGACGTCGAACTCGCCATGTTCTCGCTGCTCTGGTCCGAGCACTGCGCCTACAAGCATTCGAAGAAGCTGCTCGGCTCGCTGCCGACCGAAGGACCGCGTGTGGTCATGGGACCGGGAGAAAACGCCGGCGCGGTGGACATCGGCAACGGCCACTCGATCGCCTTCAAGGTCGAATCTCACAACCACCCGAGCGCAGTCGAGCCCTTCCAGGGCGCTGCGACCGGGGTCGGAGGCATCCTGCGCGACGTGATCGCGCTCGGCGCCAGGCCGATCGCGATGCTGGACTCACTGCGCTTCGGGGAGCTCGACACCGAGCGCACCCGCTACCTGGTTGACGGGGTGGTCCGGGGCATCGGCCACTACGGCAACTCGATGGGTATCCCGACGGTCGGCGGCGAGATCTACTTCGAGCCGCCCTACGAACAGAACCCGCTGGTCAACGCCATGTGCGTCGGAATCGCCCGAACCGACGAGATGGTCCGCGCCGCGGCTGCCGGGATCGGCAACAAGGTGGTCCTGATCGGCTCGCTGACCGGTCGCGACGGCATCGGTGGAGCTTCGGTCCTTGCCTCGGCCGAGCTCGAGGAGGGCGACTCTTCGAAACGCCCGACCGTCCAGATCGGCGACCCTTTCGAGGAGTCGAAGGTGCTGGAGTGCTGTCAGGAACTGCTGGGCGAGGATCTGCTCGTCTCGCTCCAGGACCTGGGAGCCGCGGGCCTGACCTCGTCGGCCGGCGAGATGGCCTCGGCCGGCGGAGTCGGCATCGACATCGACGTCGGCCTGGTGCCGCTGCGTGAAGCCGACATGGAGCCGTTCGAGATCATGGTCTCGGAGTCACAGGAGCGGATGCTGGCCGTGGTCGAACCGGCCCGGGTGGATGCCGTGCTGGCGATCTGCGACAAGTGGCAGACCGCCTCGGCCGTGATCGGAGAGGTGACCGACAGCGGAGACTTCCGGATTCTGAAAGACGGCGACACGGTCGGGGAGATCGCGGTGGGGGATCTGGTCGACGGCTGCCCGCTCTACGACCTCGAGCCGGCACCCCCCACCGAATGGATTTACGGCAACCGGGTCAGCCTGCGGGAAGGCGCCGATGACAGCGAGGTCCTGCTCAGCCTGCTCGGCTCGCCTTCGATCGCCTCGAAGCGGTGGGCCTACGAGCAGTACGACTCGCTGGTCGGATCGAGAACGGTCCGGCCATCGGGCACCGCCGACGCAGCGGTCCTCAACATCCCGGAAGCGGCCCGCGCGATTGCGGTCGCGATCGACGGCAATGGCCGCCGGGTCGCCTGCGACCCGCTGCTCGGCACGATCGAGAACACCCTGGAATGTGCCGCCAACCTCGCCTGCGTCGGTGCCGAACCGCTCGGCGTGACCAACTGCCTCAACTTCGGCAACCCGGAGAAGCCGACCGTGGCCTGGCAACTGAGCGAGTCGATCCGGGGCCTGGGCGAAGCCTGCCGGGCGCTCGACCTGCCTGTGGTCGGAGGCAACGTCTCGCTCTACAACGAGACGCCGTCCGGCCCGATCTACCCGACCCCTGTCGTCGGCATGGTCGGCGAGCTGCCCGATCCCGCACGTTGCGGCGGGGAACGTTGGAGCGAAGGCGAAAAGATCGCGCTGGTCGGGCCCTTCAACCCTTCGATGGCCGGTTCCCAGGTCGAGAATCTGCGGGGAGAACTCGGGGCCGGACTGCCCGGTTTCGAGATCGCCCCCGTGCGTGAGGCGATCGAACTGGTCCGAGACGCTGTGCGATCAGGTTCCGTCCGGACCGCCCACGACGTGAGCGACGGCGGCATCGCGACCGCGATCTCGGAGATGGCGATCTCCGCGCAGACCGGCTGCCGGGTCAACCTGCAGCCGGTGATCGCCCAGCACAACTGCTCGGCCGAAGATGCCCTGTTCGGTGAAGGGCCGGGCGGGTTCATCCTCGCCGGCGACGAAGCGACGATCGAACACCTGGGCGGCCATGGGGTCCAGGTCGAGATCCTCGGTACGGTCGGAGGCGACCTGATCGAGGTTGCGGCCCTGGAGCGACAGGTGAAGATCCTGATCGCCGAGGCACAGGCCTCTTTCGAATCGCTCGCCTCCCGCCTGGAACCCTGAGCACCCCCGGCACCGAAACCTCCGAGAGCCGCCGTGACCTGGTCGCGCAGGTCGCGAAGCCCCTGCGCAGGTTCATGGCGGCCGAGACCAGCAGCGCCGGGCTGCTGCTGGCGGCAACGCTGGCGGCGCTGCTCTGGGCCAACTCGCCGGTTTCTTCAGCCTATGAATCCGTGTTCGCGACCGAGTTCAGCATCAACCTGGGTCAGTGGTCCCTTACCGACGATCTGAAGCACTGGATCGATGAAGGCCTGATGGCGATCTTTTTCTTCGTCATCGGTCTCGAGGTTCGTCAGGAACTGTCGGTCGGCGAACTCAAGGACAGGCGCAAGGTCACGGTGCCGCTGATCGCGGGAATCGGCGGCATGCTGATCCCGGCCGCGATATTCCTCCTGATCAACCCGAGCGGAGATGCGGCCAACGGCTGGGGGGTCGTGATCGCAACCGATACCGCCTTCGTACTCGGCGCACTTGCGCTGGTCGGTCCCAGGGCCCCGACCCAGCTGCGCATATTCCTGCTGACTCTCGCGATCGTCGACGACATCGTCGCGATCACGATCATCGGCCTGTTCTATTCCGATCCGCTCGATCCGGCCGCGCTCGCCGTTGCCGCCGTCTGCCTCTTGCTCATCGCCCTGCTTCCCAGGCTGGGAATCTGGCAGACCTCGGCCTACCTGGGCCTCGGCTTGGTGCTGTGGATAGCGGCTTTCGAATCCGGCCTCCACCCGACCCTGGCCGGAATGCTGGCCGGGCTCCTGGTCGTCTCGCGCCCGGCTGACAGCGGCAGGGTGGAACAAGCGGCGCTGTCGGTCCGCGCCTTCCGCCAGTCTCCGATGCCGGAAGCTGCCCGCACTGCCCAGCGTAGCGTCGACCGTGCCGTCTCCCCAAATGAGCGGCTTCAGGTGCTGCTGCTGCCGCTGGCGGGCTTCGTGATCGTCCCCCTCTTCGCCCTTGCCAACGCCGGGGTCGACCTGCGCGGGGGCGTCCTCGGCGATGCGATTACCTCCCCTCTTACCTGGGGAATCGTGCTCGGTCTCGTCCTGGGCAAGGTGGTCGGCATCTCGGCCGGGGCCCTAGGTGCCGTGCGCCTCGGGCTCGGCAAGCTGCCGCGCGGCGTAGGCAAGGGGCAGGTCGTCGGCGGCGCGGCGCTTTCGGGAATCGGCTTCACGGTCTCGTTGTTGATCGTCGAGCTGGCCTTCGACGATCCGGTTCTGCGGGACGAAGCAAAGGTCGGTGTACTGGCCGCGGCGGTGATCGCGGTAGGGCTCAGCTGGGTGCTGTTCAAGGCGGCAGCGGTTTTCCGTGGTGAGACGAGCGCCAGCCTTCCCCGTCGCCTCGACCAGGGGGTTGACCCCCGAAGGGACCACATCAGGGGACCCGCCGACGCCCCGTTCACGCTGGTCGAATACGCAGACTTCGAGTGTCCGTTCTGCGGCAAGAGCACCGGCATGATCAACGAACTGCGCCGGGAGATGGGGGACGAGATGCGTTACGTATTCCGCCACCTGCCACTGCCCGACGTACACCCTCATGCGGAGCTGGCCGCTGAAGCCTCCGAGGCTGCGGCATCTCAGGGTGAGTTCTGGCGGATGCACGACCTGCTCTACGCCCACCAGGGAGAGCTCGACATCGAAGACCTGATCGCTTACGCGGCCCAGCTCGAGCTCGACGTCGATCGCTTCGTGGATGACATCCGGGCCGGCCGAAACTCGGACCGGATTCGCGAGGATGCGGCCAGTGCCGACGCGAGTGGCGCTCACAGCACCCCGACATTCTTCATCGACGGCATCCGCCATCTGGGAGCCTACGATGCCGTCAGCCTGGCTCAGGAACTGCGCCGTGGTCTCCCTTTCGATGAGGAACTGCCCTGAGGTCGTCGGTGAACCTGGTCCGCTACGCCCTCGACCGGAGCCGGGTTGCTACCCTGCTTCTGTAGGTAGACCGCCTACGGCTTTTCCCTTCGATTACAGGTGGCTTTCCGACTTTGGTCGATCAGAGCATCCCGGAGCGTGAAGGACCTCGAGACGAATGTGGCGTCTTCGGAGTCTTCGCACCCGGACACGACGTTTCGCGTCTGGCCTACTTCGGCCTCTACGCGCTTCAGCACCGCGGCCAGGAGTCGGCGGGCATCGCAACCTGCGAAGGCGGCCACATCACGACGATGCGCGACAGCGGACTGGTCTCCCAGGTCTTCGACGAAGACAAGTTGCGGGCGCTCACCGGCAACATGGCGATCGGTCACGTGCGCTACTCGACCACCGGTGGTGGCTCCTGGGAGAATGCCCAGCCGATCTGGCGTGACGACGGGCGCGAGCTGGCCCTGGCTCACAACGGCAACCTGACCAACGCGGTCGATATCTACAACCGGCTCAAGCGCAAGGGCCTGAATTTCCGCGGCACCACGGACTCGGAGATCATCGCCGCGCTGATCTCGGTCGACTACGGACGCCACATCGAGGATGCGGTCGCCAACGTCATGCCCCAACTCGAGGGTGCCTACTCGACGGTGGTCATGACCAAACACGCGATCGTCGCCTTCCGCGACCCCTACGGCATCCGGCCGCTGTCGCTCGGCAAGCTGAACGGCAACTGGGTGATCGCCTCTGAAAGCTGCGCCTTCGACATCATCGGGGCCGAGCTGGTTCGCGAGGTCAGTCCGGGCGAGCTGGTCTCGCTCTCCGAGCGCGGGCTCGAGTCCCGCCAGGTGGTCAAGTCCGACCGCACAGCGATGTGCGTATTCGAGCACATCTACTTCTCGAGGCCGGATACCAAACTCGAAGGCAAGCGCCTGCAGGAGGTCCGCGGCAGAATGGGCAAGATCCTCTGGCGAGAGGCGCCGGCCGAAGCCGACCTGGTGATCGCCGTGCCAGACTCGGGCACCCCCGCCGCCCGGGGCTACGCGCGGGCGTCGGGTCTGCCCCAGGACGACGGCCTGATCAAGAACCGATACGTCGCCAGGACCTTCATCCAGCCCGGACAGGAGCTGCGCAAACACGGCCTCCGGATGAAGTTCAATCCGCTCCCGGAGATCGTCTCCGGCCAGAGGGTGGTCGTGGTCGACGACTCGATCGTGCGCGGAAACACCACCCGCCAGATCGTCAAGATGCTTCGCGACGCCGGAGCGAAGGAGGTGCACCTGAGGATTTCGGCGCCGCCGATCCGCTACGGCTGCAACTACGGGGTCGACATGTCGGCGCGGGAGGAGATGGTCGCCCACGAGCGCACGGTCCCCGAGATCGCCAAGGAAATCGGCGCCGACTCGCTCGCCTACCTCTCGATCGAAGGTGTCTACGAAGCTGTCGGCACACCCGCTGAGGTCCATTGCGACGCCTGCTTCACCGGCAACTACCCGCTGGGCGACGATCCCGACGACGCCGACGACAAGTTCGCCCTTGAGGAAATCGCCGTCATGCCCGTCAGCCGTTAGATTCGCTTCAGCAGGACAAAACGCCACAGGAAGGTCCAGTCATGAATGTCACCGGAGTCGACTTCACGATCGTGCCGATCACCGATTTCGAAAGGTCGAAAAAGTTCTACGGCGAGGTGCTCGGCCTGGAGGAGTCGAAGCAGTGGGGCGAGATGCCGGCCCAGGAGTTCGAGACCGGCAACCTGACGATCGCGATCATGCAGCCGGAAGCCTTCGGTCAGGAGTTCTCGCCCAACAACTTCCCGATCGCGCTCCACGTTGATGATGTCGCGGCCGCCAGATCCGAACTCGAGGGCCAGGGTGTCGAGTTCCCGGCCGACACGATCGACTCGGGCGTCTGCCACATGGCTTTCTTCAGCGACCCCGATGGCAACGGCCTGATGCTCCACAGCCGTTACGCCGACTGAACCGGCAGACGTCCGGGCCGTCTGAACTCGGGCCCCGAGGGTCCCTGACGGCAAGCGGTCGGGATTCCGGTTCGTATTCGGGCCTTTTTCGGCCCGCTTGCCGTTGCGGTCGGTCGCAGTGGCCGGGAACCCGGCGCCGGGCGGATTTCGGCAGGATGGCGGGGTGAGTTCGCCCGAATCCGCATTCCGCATCGTGGTGCTTGCCTCGGGCAGCGGAACCAACCTGCAGGCGATCATCGATCGACTCCACGGCCATGCCGGGATCGAGGTGGTGGGTGTCGGGTCGGACAAGCCCGCCGCTTTTGCGCTGGAGCGCGCCAAGTCGGCGAAGATCGATACCTCTGTCTTCCCTCGGGACCAATACGCCGGCCGCGAAGCCCGGGACGAAGCGATGGCCGACTGGATCGATTCCAAAGACGCCGACCTGGTCGTGCTGGCCGGTTACATGCAGCTCGTATCGGCCGGCTTCGTCGAACGCTTCCGGAACCGCATCGTCAACGTCCACCCCGCACTGCTGCCCGCCTTTCCGGGCCTCGACGCGATCGGGCAGGCGCTCGACGCCGGCGTCACCGTCACCGGGGTCACCGTCCACTTCGTCGACGAAGGAACAGACACGGGTCCGGTGATCCTCCAGCGCACTGTCGAGGTCCCGGACGGCGGGCGAGAGGAACTTGAACGGGTTATCCACGCGGTCGAGCACGAGCTCTATCCGGAGGCGATCGGCATGATCGCGCAGGGCCGGGTTAGGATCGCCGCGGAAGATTCCCGTCGCGTAATTATCGACTGACAAAGGTGGAGATGGACAACATTGATCCGACCAACGGCCCGATCAAGGTCAAGCGGGCCCTGATTTCGGTTTCCGACAAGACCGGCGTGGTCGATTTCGCCAAGGGTCTCGCCGCGGATGGAGTCGAGATCCTCTCGACCGGTGGAACTGCCTCGGCCCTGCGCGAAGCCGGGCTCGAGGTGACCGACGTCTCCGAGTTCACCGGCCAGCAGGAAATCCTCGGCGGCCGGGTCAAGACGCTCCACCCCCGCCTGCATGCGGCGATCCTGGCTCGCCGCTCAGACCCTTCGCACGTCGAGGTTCTGGAAGCCGAAGGGATTCCCGCGATCGACCTGGTCTGCGTCAATCTCTACCCGTTCGAGAAGACGATCGCCCGGGAGGGCGTCTCACCGCAGGAAGCGATCGAGAACATCGATATCGGTGGGCCGACCATGATCCGGGCCGCGGCCAAGAACCATGAAGACGTGGTCGTCCTGGTCAAGCCCGAGAGCTACGACGCGGTGCTGAACGAACTCGACGAATGCAACGGCGAGGTCTCCGCTTCGACCCGCCACTGGCTGGCCAACGAGGCCTTCGCGCAGATCGCCCGCTACGACGCCGCCATCTCGGGCTGGTTCTCGGAGTCGTACGAGACCTTCCCCGAACACCGGGTCTATGCCTTCGAGAAGCAGATGGACCTCGCTTACGGAGAGAACCCGCATCAGCGGGCGGCCCTCTACTCCGAGGTCGGCCTCGATTCGAACGTGCTGACCGGCATGTCGAAGCTCCACGGCCGGGCGCTCTCCTTCAACAACGTGCTGGACCTCGATGCCGCGCGCAAACTGCTGGCCGACCTCGAAGGGCCGGCCTGCGTGGTCGTCAAGCACAACAACCCGAGCGGCGTCGCCCTCGGTGACAGCGGCCTGGACGCCTACGAACGCGCCCGCGACTGCGACCCGATCTCGGCCTTCGGCGGCGTGATCGCGATCAACCGGACGGTGGACCTGCCACTGGCAGAATCCCTCCACAAGAACTTCGTCGAGGTGCTGATCGCGCCCGGCTACGAGCCGGAGGCGCTGAAGATCCTCCAGCAGAAGGACGCGATCCGAATCTTCGCCGACGAGGCACCGCCGCAGTCAGACCCGCGCGAGAAGGACATCAAGCGGGTCCGTGGTGGCATCCTGATCCAGGACCGCGACGGCGAGCCGGAGCAGCGCCAGATGATGGAGGTCGTCACGGCAAGCAAGCCGTCCGAGGACAACTGGTCCGACCTGCTCTTCGCCTGGACCGTATGTCGGCACGTGCGATCGAACGCGATCGTCCTGGTCAAGGATGGTGTCACGCTCGGCATCGGTGCCGGCCAGATGAGCCGGGTGGACTCGGTCCGCCTTGCGATCGAGAAATGCCGCGAGTCGCTCGGCGACGAGGCCGACGACCGCCTCGCCGGCTGCGCCCTCGCCTCCGACGCCTTCTTCCCGTTCGCCGACGGTCCGTCAGCCGCGATCGAAGCCGGGGCTACCTGCGTGATCCAGCCGGGAGGCTCGAAGCGCGACGCCGAGGTGATCGAGGCCTGTGAAGAGAGCGAGACCGCCATGGTCTTCACCCGCCACCGCCACTTCCGCCACTAACCCCAACAGCCCGCGCCCTGGGTGGTCACGAAGCCCCTCAGGGGAGGGTGGTCATGGGCCGGCCCACAGTAGTCACGAGCCCGCTCAGGGGAGGGTCTCCTGCCTACCCCATCCATCCCTGCTCGACCCTCCCCTGACCGACCTCGCCGCCGAATCGTCGGCTTGGTCCACATCGACCTTGCTCTTCTGCTGCGTCAACCGCGGCGATCGGCGATGGGTCGGTCGGCAGGGGTCGCTGTATGGGTTGGCGGGGTAGGCGCAGCGGCCCCTGCCGGCCGGCCCATGACCACTTCTCCGGCCCTCATGACCGCTCGCTCAGGTGAGCTTGACCGGCATCGAGTACCACTGGTTCAGGAAAGTGGAGCTGAGGCGCTCGCAATCCCCGTCAGGCTCGATCGTCTCGAAGCGCTGCATCGTCTCTTCGATCCACAGCTTCAGCTCGAGGCGGGCGAGCCCGGCTCCGAGGCAGAAGTGGCGGCCGCCACCGCCGAAGCCCTGATGCGGATTCGGGTCCCGGCGCACGTCGAAGTAGTCGGGGTTCTCGAATGCGTGCTCGTCGCGGTTGCCGGATACGTACCAGAGGGCCAGCTTGTCGCCGGCCTTGACCTGGGCTCCCGAGAGCTCGACGTCGCGGGTGGCGGTCCGGCGCATGTAGGCGAAAGCGGGGTGGAAGCGTACGAACTCCTCGACCACCTGCTCCAGCGGTACGGCACCGGAGCGCACGAGCTCCATCTGCTCGGGGTCGTCCATCAGGCTCTTCATGCCCGATGTAAAGACGGCCCGGGTCGAATCGTTGCCGGCGACCATGAGCAGGAAGAAGAACATCAGGATCTCTTCGTGGCTGAGGTGCTCGCCGTCAACCTCGGCCTGGATGAAGGCGGTGGTCAGGTCGTCGGTCGGGTTCTCCCGCCGCTCGTTGACCATGTTGTCGACGTAGGGGAAGAACTCCTCGAAGGCGCGCCACAGCTCACCGAGGTCCGGCACCAGGCGCGGGTCCTCGAAGGCCGAGGTGCGGTTGGTCCAGTCGACCAGCTGCTCGGCGTCCTCGCGCGGGACCCCGAGCATGTCGCCGATCACCATCGACGGCACGAAGAAGCCGACGTCGCGGACCAGATCCACCCGGCCGTCGGGGTTCTCCTCGAGGGCGTTGTCGTAAACCAGGTTGATGATCTCGCGGATACGGTCGGCGTGGTCGAGCGAGGTCTTCGGCGTGAAGGCCGTCTGGACCAGCGCCTTGAGGCGGTCGTGGCGGGGCGGGTCCTGGCTGATCAGCATGTGCTGACCGATGTCGAGCGGATCCGGCTCGCCCGGTTCGGTGGCGAGGTTGTCGACGACGAGGATGCTGCGCTCGGACGAGAATGTCTCGTGGTCCCGGCCGACCGCGGCGATGTCTTCGTAGGTGACCACCGACCAGAAGCCCGCTTCGTTGGGAAAGTCGCCGAGGGCGCTGAAGTGGAGGTCCTCACCCCTCAGTTTGCGGAAGACCTCGTGCGGCGGACCGTCCTTCCAGAGCGAGAGGTCGCTGATGTCGAGTTCGGCGGGTTCGGCGGTGGCGCTCGGGTTCAATTTGCTTCTCTCCTGGCAGTCGTTTGGTCGAGGCGGACCCGACCGGCAATTTCGGGCAAAGTACCAGAAGTGGAACATAACTGTCAAGTGATTCACTTCGGGCGTTTCGATTGTCTGTTTCATTTCGAACGACAGAGAAGTTCGTACCGTTCCGTAGAATCCCCGGGTATGGCGACCGAGAGTCCAGCCGAACCCGGCCCCGGGGGCTTTCGCCGTCCGACCCGGCAGGACGCGGTCGACCTGGCCCGACAGCGCTTCCTCGCCGGCGAGCGGGTGGAAATGCAGATGCTCGCATCGGATCTGGAGATCGGGCGGACGACGCTCTACAGGTGGGTAGGTGAACGCGAACAGCTGCTGGAGGAAGTCTTCGCCGGCCTCGTCAACGACTGGTTCGAGGAGGTCATCCCGCGGGCCGAAGGTACGGGACGCGAGCGCCTGCTCGACGTGATGCGCCGCTTCCTCGAGTTCGCGTCGGGCTTCGACCCACTGAGCGAATTCGCCGCGCGCGAACCGGCGCTGACCATGAGGCTGCTGCTCGACCGCGACGGCATGATCGCCGAGAACTCGAAGGCGGCCGTCCGGGAACTGCTCAGCGAGAACACGCCGGAACTCGTGGTACCCGAGAACATCATCGATGCGATCGAGATGAGTGCCGCGGCGCTGGTCTGGGCCAACATCGCGATCGGCCGTAAGCCCGACATCGACGGCGCGATCGACCTCTGCGAAACGCTGCTCGACGCCTGCTGAGAGCGGTCCCGGTCTGGTGCCGGAAAGCGGCCCCGGGAAGGCGCACAGCGAGCCCGAGTGGCAAGATTGCCGGGCCCCCGTAGCTCAGTTGGTTAGAGCTGCAGGCTTTTAACCTGTGAGTCGTCGGTTCGAATCCGACCGGGGGCACTGCCTCGAGGTCAGCCGAGGCCCGGCAGGCCTTCGCCCGGCGTCGAGGCTTCCGCATGAAGACGGCGCGGTATGCGGCCGGCGTGGCGGGCCGCGTGACCGGCCGCGACTGCGTCGCGCATCGCCCTTGCCATCAGGTCCGGGTCTTCGGCCCTGGAGATCGCCGAGGCCAGCAGCACCGCGTCGCAGCCCAGTTCCATCGCGATCGCCGCGTCGGAGGCGGTCCCGATTCCGGCGTCGAGGATCACCGGAACGGTGGCATTCTCAACGATGATCGCGATGTTGTACGGGTTTCGAATGCCAGCCCCGGATCCGATCGGTGAGCCCAGTGGCATCACCGCCGCACAGCCCGCAGCCTCGAGCCGGGCGGCGAGGACCGGGTCGTCGGTCGTATACGGCAGCACGGTGAAACCGTCGCCGGTCAGCTCCTCCGCCGCGGCGAGCAGTTCAGGCGCATCCGGCAGCAGGGTGCGGTCGTCTCCGATCACCTCGAGCTTGATCCAGTCGGTACCGAAGGCCTCACGGGCGAGCTTCGCCGTCTTCACCGCGTCCCGGGCCGTGTAGCAACCAGCCGTATTCGGCAGGACGAAAAGACCGAGCTTCGAGATCACGTCCATGACCGAACCCTGGGCGGCGGGATCGAGGCGGCGCAGGGCGACGGTGACGATCTCTGTCCCGGATGCCTCGAGGGCGCTCGCCATCTGCTCGAGCGAGCGGAACCCGCCGCTGCCGGCGATCAGGCGCGAGCCCCAGGACCTGCCTCCCAGTTCCCACTCGCCGGAGCCCCCCTGAATCGCCGCGACTACCTCGATCCGGGCGCCCTCGGCCACCTCCGTCTGCGACCACAGCGAGCGCGGGACCACTTCGCCGTCGACGGCGACGGCCAGGCCGGTCCGGTCGGTATCGCCACCGGCCAGCCTGACGATCTGCGCCAGGTCGACGGAACCTTCGATCTGGCGGGGCTCACCGTTGAGCGTGATCTTCATGCCGCCGTCCTCGTGAACCTCGACGGAGCAGCGGCGGCCATCGGCCCTTGCGCGGCCTCACCCGGCCCCGCAGCCACCTCGACCAGCCCGGCCACGGCTGCGGCGGTGATCGGAGCCAGCAGGATGCCGTTGCGGTAGTGGCCGGTGGCCAGCAGCAGGCCCGGGGTGCGGGCGGGGCCGACGACCGGCAGGTTGTCGGGAGTGCCCGGCCTCAGGCCGGCGGTCACACCCAGGAACTCGAGCTCGGCGATGTCGGGCAGAAGGCGGTAGGACTCGCGCAGCAGTTCATGGACGCCACCGGCGGTGACCGAAGTATCGAAGCCCATCTCTTCGACGGTGGCGCCGATGACCAGCCGCCCGTCGGTCCTCGGCACGATGTAAGAGCGCTCAGAGGCGAGGATGCGCTCGCAGACCGGCTCATCCGGATCGCCGCGCAGTTCGATCACCTGACCCTTGACCGGGCGCACCGGAGGTCGATCGGCTTCCGTCAGCCAGGCCGCCCGCCCGCACTCGGCGCCACCGGCCGCCACGACCGTGCCGGCCGCGATCGATGATCCGTCGGCCAGACGTACCCCCGAGGCCCGGTCGCCGCTCATCTCGAGCCCGATCACTTCGGCAGAGGTCAGAACCGGGACCCCGCGTCGATGGAGCGTCTCCGCGAGGGCCGCGGTGAGCGCCCGCGGATCAACCATGCCATCGCCTCTCACCAGGATCGCCCCGTTCATCCCCGGAGAGAGGCCGGGTTCGATCAGCCGGCTGGCGGCCGGAGCGAGCCACTCCGATTCGAGGCCGAGCCGGAGCTGGAGTTCGAGCACCCGCTTCAGCTCTTCGGCCTCGTCGCGGTCCAGGGCGACGTGCAGCCCGCCACGTCGGCTGTAGTCGACCACGAGCCCGGACTCGGCCTCGATCGCCTCGACAAAGCCCGGGTAGAGGTCGGCCGAAGCCAGGTTGATCTCGAGCAGCGCCGGCTCTCCGAAATCGAGCTCACCGACCGGGGCCAGCATGCCGGCGGCCACCCAGGATGCCCCGCGGCCGACCGTCGGACCGGCTTCGAGCAGGACGGTGCCGATACCCCGCCGATCGAGTTCGAAGGCGATCGAGAGGCCTATCAGGCCGCCACCGACCACAACCGCGTCGAAGCTCTGCTCTCGTGGGTTTTCGTTTTCGGCGGCCTTCAAGCTGATACTCCCGGCGGAAATGCCGCCCGCTCCCTGGCGCCGGTACTAACCGGATCAGGTTCAGGCGGTCGGCGGCTTTCAGCCGCCCTCTCAGCCCTCGACGGGGCTCCCGCAGGTCTGCGGCGATCCTATCGGGCCGGAGCATCGCCGCCGGTCCGCCGGCGGCTACGATCGCCCGCACGACCGGACCACTGCGCTGGGATACTGTGAGCATGCCCTACACGGCCCCCGACGGCATCGGCAATCTGAGACGAGAGCGGCTTAGGAACGCTCGCCTGTACTTCGTCTGCGACGCCAGGCCGGGCGGCGAGGATCCCGGACCATTGCTGCGGGCCGCGCTCGACGGAGGCGTGGACGTGATCCAGCTCAGGGAGAAGTCGGGCGACAGCCGGCTGATCGACCGGGCATCGCAGACTTTCCGCCGGCTGGCCGACACCTACGGGGTTCCATTCTTCGTCAACGACGACCCGGACCTGGCCGTCCACTGCCGGGCCGACGGCGTCCACATCGGCCAGGACGACATCTCCGTGGAGGAGGCGCGCCGCATCGTCGGCAACGACGCCCTGATCGGCCTCTCGACCCACTCGACCGAGCAGATTGACGCCGCGGAGGGGGTCGACCACATCAGCGTCGGCCCGGTCTGGGAGACGCCGACCAAGCAGGGGCGGCCGGCGGTCGGCCTCGAGCTGGTCACCCATGCGGCCCGGCACGTGACGATCCCGTTCTTCGCGATCGGCGGCATCGACCCCTCCAACGTCAAGGAGGTGCTGAACGCGGGAGCTCGCAGGATCTGTGTGGTCAGGGCGATCCGTGACGCGGCCGACCCGACCGGTGTGGCAGAAGACCTGCGCCGTTCCTTCGCTTCGGTCGGTGGAGAGGTGGCCCCCGGTGGCTGAGCGGCCGGACGACATCGATCCCGACCGGAAGACGCCGCGGGGAGAACCCGATGCGATGAAGGCCGGCTATGCCAAGGCGGAGATGAAGAACCAGGCGGTCAGGGAGTCGCTCGATCCGCTCGAGGAAGGCGAGCGGCCGACCGTGGTCACCGTCGGTGCGATCTTCGCCGGGGTCGTCGCCGCGATCTTCTGGGTCTCGACCGGGATCGCGGCCTTCACCGGAGCCGAGGTGAACGGTACCCGGCCCAACATCGCTCAGCTCGTACTCACGGCGATGATCATGAGCGTGATGTTCGTCGGCATGTGGCAGGCCCGCTACTGGGCGGTGCTGGGGTTTCAGATGCTGCTGGTCCTGCTGATAATCGCCGCGATTGCCGGCCTGGTCGTCGCCGGGACCCTGCTCCAGTTGGTCAGCACGCTGATCCTCACGATCGGGCTCAGCGTGCTGTTCTGGCACATGGTCAAGGCGATGGCCAGGATCCAGATGCCGAAGCATCCTTCGGCCCGCTCGAACGGTGAGTAGGGCTGCCACGGACGGTCATATAGTCTCGGCCGACAATGGCTGAAGACTCCTTCGATGTAATCGTTATCGGTGGCGGACCCGGCGGCTACGTTGCCGCGATCAGGGCCGCCCAACTCGGCAAGAGCACCGCGGTGGTAGAGCGCGACAAGGCCGGAGGCCGCTGCCTGAACTACGCCTGCATCCCGGCGAAGACGATGCTGCATACGGCCGAGGTCCTCGACCACTCGAAGAACAGCGCCGAGATCGGGGTCAAGGCCGAAGGGGTCGAACTCGACTGGGAAGCCCTCGGCCAGCGCCGGACCGATGTATCTGCGAGCCTCGAGGGAGGCGTCGAAGGCCTGTTCAAGAAGAACGGCATCGAACTGATCCACGGCGAAGGCGAGCTGACCGAAGACGGCAACGTCAAGGTCGGCGATACCACCTATGAAGCCGGAAAGGTGATCCTCGCCACCGGTTCGCTCGCGCAGGCCGATCCCCGGGGTCGAGTTCGGCGACCGGGTGGTCGACACCTGGGGGGCATGGTCGCTGCCCGAACAGCCCGAGAGCATCGCCGTGGTCGGCGCCGGCGCCTCCGGCAGCCGAGATCGCTTCCGCCTACATCCGCTTCGGCACCGAGGTCAAGCTGATCGAGATGCTCGACCAGATCCTGCCGGCCGAAGACAAGGACGTCGCCCGGGTGGTCGAGCGCACGTTCAAGAAGCAGGGCATCGAGGTCTCGACCGGCACCCCGGTCGAGAACGTCGAGGTCGGGGCCGACTCGGTCAAGTTCACCTACGGCGACAACTCGGCCGAGGTCGACTACCTGGTGATCGCCGGCGGCCGCCGCCCTGACACCGATCCGCTCGGCCTCGAGGCCGCCGGGGTCAAAGTCGACGACCACGGCAAGGTCGAGGTCGACGAGAACCAGGTCACCTCGAACGACAAGGTCTACGCGATCGGCGACCTGGTCCGCGGACCGGCCCTGGCCCACAAGGCCCAGGAAGAAGGCGTCGTCGCCGCCGAACATGCGGCCGGCGAGAAGACCCATCCGCTCAACGTGGACCTGGTCCCCGGAGCCACCTTCTGCCACCCCCAGGTCGCCAGCGTCGGCATGACCGAGGCCCAGGCCAAGGAAGCCGGCCACGAGATCAAGACCGGCAAGTTCAAGCTCGGCGGCGTCGGCGCCGGAACCGTCTACGACGACCGCGACGGCATCGTCAAGCTGGTCATCGACACCAAGTACGGCGAGATCCTCGGTGCCCACGTCGTCGGCAACCGCGCCTGCGACATGATCTCCGAACTGGTCAACACCATCGCCCTCGAAGGCGGCTACCAGGAACTGGCCCGCATCATCCACCCCCACCCGACGATCTCGGAAGCCATACCCGAAGCCGCCAGAGCCGTCGACGGCTGGGCCACCCACGCCTGACCATTCCCGGCCGCGCTCATGGCCTCAACGATCGGCGGTCAGCGCTTCGGCGCGTAGATGTCGGTCGCGATGCCTTCGGCCGCTTCGGCCGCGATCTTGACCGTCTCCGACAGGGTCGGATGCGGATGCATGGTCAGGGCGATGTCTGTTGCGGTCGAGCCCATCTCGATCGCGTGCACGAGCTCGGCGATCAGCTCACCGGCGTTGGGACCGACCATTCCCGCGCCGAGGATCCGGCCGGTCCCCGGTTCGGTCAGCACCTTGGTCAGGCCTTCGGTCCGCTCCGTGGCCAGGGCCCGTCCTGATGCCTGCCAGGGGACCTTGCCTTTCTCGAACTCGATTCCCTTTTCTTTCGCCCGGTTCTCGGTCAGCCCCGCCCAGGCGATTTCGGGATCGGTGTAGGCAACAGAAGGAACGGCCCGGGCGTCGTAGATCACGTCTTCGCCGGCGGCGTTCTCGGCTGCGACGATGCCCTGGTAGCTGCCGCGGTGGGCCAGCATCGGCTCGCCGGTGATGTCGCCGATCGCGTAGATGCCCTCGACGCCGGTCCGCTGGCGCTCGTCGACGGCGATCACGCCGCGCTCGTCGACCTCGACTCCGGATGAACCGAGTTCGAGCCGGTCGCCGTTCGCCCGGCGGCCGACCGCGACCAGCACCTTGTCGTAGCGCTCGGACTCCGGTGCGCCCTCGCCCTCGAAGCTGACCTTGATGCCGGACTTCTGTGCCTCCATCCCGGTCACTTCGGTGCTCAGCATGATCGCTTCGTAGCGGGCCTCGATGCGATTCTGGAGGGGCTTGACGAGGTCCCTGTCGCATTCGGGGATCAGCGAGTCGGTCAGCTCGACCACGCTGACCTTCGTGCCGAGCGCGTCGTAGACACAGGCCATCTCCAGCCCGATGATGCCGCCGCCGACCACGAGCAGGCTCTTCGGCGGTCCTTCGAGCCCCAGCGCTCCGGTCGAATCGACGATGCGGTCGTCGTCGGGCAGGTCGGGCAGCTCGACCGGCCTGGAGCCGGCGGCGATGATGCAGCTGTCGAACTCGATCCTGCGGTCGGCGACCTCGACCTCCCGCCCCGAGGTGAAGCGCGCTTCGCCGGTCACGACTTCGATCTTGCGCCGTTTGGCCAGGCCGGCCAGTCCGCCGGTCAGCTTGCCGACGACCTCGCCCTTCCATTCGTCCAGCCGCTCGATGTCGATCTCTGGCTCCCCCCACGAGATGCCGAAGCCCTCGGCCTCCTCGACCTCGGCGATCACCCGGGCGGCGTGGAGCAGGGCCTTCGAGGGGATGCAGCCGACGTTGAGGCAGACCCCGCCGAGCGTCTCGTAGCGCTCGATCAGGGTCACCTCCAGGCCGAGGTCGGCGGCACGGAAGGCGGCGGTATAGCCGGCCGGTCCCGAGCCGATCACGACCAGCCGCTTCGTCTCGCTATCGCTCACAGCAGGATCCGGCGGAAGTCCTCAAGCACCTTGACCAGCGAAGCGCAGAAGCGTGCGGCAGCGGCGCCGTCGACCACGCGGTGGTCGTAGGAGAGCGAGAGCGGCACCATCAGCCGCGGCACGAACTCTTCGGCCTCGGCGTCCCAGACCGGCTTCATCGCCGCACGGGTGACCCCGAGGATCGCGACCTGTGGGGCATTGACGATCGGGGTGAAGCCGGTGCCGCCGATGCCGCCGAGCGAAGAGATCGTGAAAGTGGCCCCCGACATCTCGGCCGCGGACAGCTTTCCTTCCCGCGCCTTGCCGGAGAGCTCGATCAGCTCGGCGGCGACCGCGAGCAGGCCCTTCTGGTCGACGTCGCGGATCACCGGCACGAGCAGGCCCTGCGGGGTGTCGGCGGCGAAACCGAGGTGGTAGTAGCGCTTGAGGATCAGGCCGTCGCCGTCGAGCGAGGAGTTGAACTCCGGATACTGCTTCAGCACCGGAACGACCGCCTTGAGCAGCAGGGCGACCATGGTCAGCTTCACGTCCTGCTCCGAGTTGACCTGCCTGCGGAATGCCTCGAGGTCGGTGATGTCGGCCTCGTCGTGATGGGTCACGTGGGGGATGTAGACCCAGTTGCGGGCCAGGTTCGGGACCGGAGATCTGCTTGATCCGGGAGAGCTCGACCCGCTCGACCTCGCCGTGCTTGCCGTGGTCCACGTCGGGCCACGGCGCCAGGTCGAGCCCCTCCAGCCCGGCACCAGAGGCGGCGGTGCGGCCGGCCCCGCCGCCTGACCCGCGCTGTTCGAATCTCTCGACGTCCTCGACCGTGATCCGGCCCTTGCGGCCGGTGCCTTCGACACGGTTGAGGTCGATTCCACGCTGCCTGGCTATGCGGCGGACCGAGGGGCTTGCGTAGATGTCGGCGTCACCGGAGCCGCCGGTTCCGGGCTCGTCGGATGAGGCCTCTTCGCCCGCCCGGTCGTCCGGCTCTTCCTGCTCCTCGGTGGCCTTCGTCTCCTCGGCGTCATCTTGGCCATCGTCGGCTTCGTCGGCCTCGTTGGCTCCTTCCGTCTGATCGTCGTCCGCGCCGCCCGAGATCACCGCGACAGGATCGCCTTCGCTGACCTCGTCGCCCTCTTCGACCAGCAGCTCTTCGACGACGCCGGCGTGGGGCGCGGGGACCTCCATCGTCGCCTTGTCGGATTCGAGCGTGACCAGGCCCTGCTCGGCTTCGACCTCGTCGCCGACCGCGACCAGAACCTCGATCACCGGGACGTCGGTGAAGTCGCCGATGTCGGGGACCTTTACCTGGCTCACAGTCGCGCCGGGTCGGGGCGGTCGGTGTCGATCTCGTACTTTTCGATGGCCTCTTTTACGACGGATCGCTCGATCTCGCCGGTTTCGACCAGCGAGTGCAGGGCGGCGACCGCGATGTGGCGGTGGTCGACCTCGAAGAAGTCGCGCAACTCGGCCCGGAAGTCGCTGCGGCCGAAGCCGTCGGTGCCGAGCACCTCGAAGCGGCCGGGGACCCAGGCGCGGATCCCGTCGGGCAGGGCCTTCATGTAGTCGCTGGCGGCAACCGTGGGTGGGCCGGGTTCGGAGCCGAGGCATTCGGTTACCCACGGCGTGTCCGGCGTCTCACCGGTCAGTCTCGCTTCACGGTCGGCAGACAGTGCTTCGCGGCGCAGCTCGGTGTAGCTGGTCACGCTCCAGACCTCCGCCTTGACGTCGTGGTTTTCGGCCAGCAGGTCTGCGGCCTCGAGCGCCTGGCGCAGGATCGCGCCGGAGCCGAGCAGCCGGACCATCAGGTTCCCCGCCGTCTGCCTCGCGTACCCGGTGCATACCCTTGAGGATGCCCTCTTCGGCGCCTTCGGCCATCGCCGGGTGGTGGTAGTTCTCGTTCTCGATGGTCAGGTAGTAGAAGACGTCCTCCTGCTCGCTGATCATTCGCCGCAGTCCGTCCTGGACTATCACCGCGATCTCGTAGCCGTAGGCCGGATCGTAGGAGAGGCAGTTGGGCACGGTCTGTGAAAGCACGTGGCTGTGGCCGTCTTCGTGCTGGAGGCCCTCGCCGTTCAGCGTGGTGCGTCCGGCGGTCGCACCGAGCAGGAAGCCGCGGGCGCGGGAATCGCCGGCTGCCCAGATCAGGTCGCCGACCCGCTGGAAGCCGAACATCGAGTAGAAGGTGTAGAACGGGACCATCTGGGTGTCGTGGTTGGAGTAGGAGGTGGCGGCGGCGATCCAGGCCGACATCGCCCCGGCTTCGTTGATGCCCTCCTGGAGGATCTGGCCCTCCTGGTCCTCCTTGTAGAACATCATCGAGCCGGCGTCTTCGGGCTCGTAGAGCTGGCCGACGTGAGAGTAGATGCCGATCTGGCGGAACATGCCCTCCATGCCGAAGGTGCGCGACTCGTCGGGCACGATCGGCACCACGCGGTCACCGAGCTGTTTGTCCCGGAGCAGCGCAGCCAGCACCCGGACGAAAGCCATCGTGGTCGAGATCTCGCGTTCGCCCGAGCCTTTGATCTGGCCGGAGAAGGCGTCCAGCCCGGGGATCTCGAGCGGGTCTTCGATCCGCTCGCGACGCTGGGGCAGGTAGCCACCGAGCTCTTCGCGCCTTTCTTTCAGGTACTTCATCTCCGGCGTGTCTTCGTCGGGGCGGTAGAAGGAGATCTGGTCGACCTCGTCGTCGGAGATGTCGAGGCCGAAGCGGTCACGGAAGGCGCGCAGGGCCTCGACGTTCATCTTCTTCTGCTGGTGGGTGATGTTCTGGCCTTCGCCGGCCTCGCCCATGCCGTAACCCTTGATCGTCTTGGCGAGGATCACGGTCGGCTGACCGGTGTGTTCGGAGGCGGCCTTGTAGGCGGCGTAGACCTTGCGTGCGTCGTGCCCGCCGCGGTTGAGGTTCCAGATCTCCTCGTCGCTCATCTTCTCGACCCGTTCGGCCAACTCCGGGTAGGCCCCGAAGAAGTGCTCGCGCACGTAGGCGCCGTCGCGGGACTTGTAGACCTGGTACTCGCCGTCGATCGCCTCGTTCATACGCTGGACGAGCAGCCCGTCGTGATCCTCGGCCAGCAGCGGGTCCCAACGGCGGCCCCAGATCACCTTGATCACGTTCCAGCCGGCCCCGCGAAAGACGGTCTCGAGCTGCTGGATGATCTTGCCGTTGCCGTAGACCGGGCCGTCGAGGCGCTGCAGGTTGCAGTTGACCACGAAGACCAGGTTGTCGAGCTGCTCGCGGCCGGCCAGGGCGATCTCGCCCAGGGTCTCCGGCTCGTCCGTCTCTCCGTCGCCGAGGAACGCCCACACCTTGCGGCCCTCGGTGCTGCGGAGTCCGCGATCGTCCAGATAACGCATGAAGTAGGCCTGGTGGATCGCCATGATCGGGCCGAGGCCCATCGACACGGTCGGGTACTGCCAATAGTCCGGCATCAGCCACGGATGCGGGTAGGAGCTGAGTCCGCCCTCGCGCGAAACCTCCTGGCGGAAGCCCAGCATCTGCTCCTCGGTGAGCCGGCCTTCGAGGAAGGAGCGCGCGTAGATCCCCGGTGAGCTATGGCCTTGGATGTAGATCATGTCGCCGTCGTGCTCGGCATTCGGTGCATGCCAGAAGTGGTTGAAGCCGATCTCGTAGAGCATCGCGGCCGACTGGTAGGAGGCGATGTGGCCGCCGAGCTCGGAGGACTCGGCATTGGCGCGCAACACGGCGGCGATCGCATTCCACCGGATCATCGAACGGACCCGCTTCTCCAGTTCGGGGTCCCCGGGCAGCTCGGGCTCCCGGTCGGCCGGGATCGTGTTCACATAGGGCGTCGGGCCGCTCGTATGGATCGCCGCCCCGAGCCCCCGGGCCCGGTCGACCGCCTTGCCGAGAAGCTGCTCGGCCCGCTCCGGTCCGTCGTGCTCGACCACGTCTTCGACAGCATCCAGCCATTCCTCCGCCTCTTCGGGATCGAGTTCCGGGTCTTCGAGTGGCATGAAAGCTCTACTCCGTTTCGGAAGTTGCGGGTGACGTATTTCGTCGTTGAACGGTCGTGTGTGACCTTACCCGACCCCGCAATCGGCCAAAACGTTCGGCTGCCGGGTACACACCGGCCGGCTGACCGGAAGCTGACGCTAGGGTGACGCCATGGATGAGCTCAGGCCACCAACCGCCCCTGCCGGCGCCAAAGGCGAGGTCGACCGGGTCGAACTCGACCGTGCGGGGCAGACCGTGGCTCGCCGCATGGCCGAAGCGAAGGCGACCGCGCCCCACCTGTACCTGCGCTCCGAGATCGACATGTCCCGGGCAGCCGAGGTCCGGGCGGCCTTCAGCGCCGCAGCCGCGGATGGCGAGCCGGTTCCGTCGCTTCGCGACATGCTGGTCAAGGCCGTGGCCCTGGCCCTGCGCGAGCACCCTCGGGCCAACGGCAGCTACCGCGACGGCGGCTTCGACCTCTACTCGCGGGTCAACGTCGGGATCGCCGACTACGACGACGGCACGATGGTCGTGCCGACGATCTCCGACGCCGACCGGCTCAGCCTGGCCGGGATCGCCACCGAGAGCCGGCGCCTGTCGGAACAGGTCCGGACCGGCCAGATCACCGCGGCCGGACTGTCAGGGGGCACCTTCACGATCGTCGACCTGGGCGGATTCGGTGTGCGGGACTTCGACCCGGTCATCCATGGCGGCCAGGCCGCCGTGCTGGGCGTCGGTGAAGCGAGGGAACGCCCGGTCTTCCGGGAGGGCGAGCTGGTTCCCGCCCTGCTGATGGAGGTCAGCCTCGCCTGCGACCACCGCATCCTCTACGGCGCCGAGGCGGCCGCGTTTCTGAACGGCATCCGGACCAACCTCGAGGAGCCCGACAGGATCGCGTGACACCCGCAGGTGACGGAACCGGCTTCGAAGACACCGACCTCTCGATCGCGCTGCTCGGGCTGCGCGGCTACGAGGAGATGTCGGCGGCCCAGGAGGAGCTGGTCAACCGTCGCCGGGATGGGGAGCTCGGGGACCTGCTGCTGCTGCTCGAGCACCCGCCGACCTATACCCGTGGCCGCCGGACCGAGCCGGCCGACCTCCATCACGATCCGGACTGGTACCGGGATCGCGGTATCGAGGTCTTCGACACTCCGCGTGGCGGCCGGGTGACCTACCACGGGCCGGGGCAGCTGGTCGCCTACCCGATCGTCGATCTCAACGGTATCGACCACCGTCCGGGAAGGCTCGGCCGGGCAGATGTCGCCGGCTTCGTCGCGGCGCTCGAGCAGGCGATGATCCGCACCGCCGCCCGCTGGCAGGTGCCCGCCGGCAAGATCGACGGCCTGACCGGGATATGGACGGGCGAGGCGATACCCCCCGGGGCCGACGCGGGCTCGATGGCCGCGGCCGTGGCCAGCGGAAGCGTTCGCAAGCTCGGTTCGATCGGGCTCAGGATCAGCCGCGGGATCAGCAGTCACGGGATCTCGCTCAACCTCGATTGCGATCTCGGACCGTTCGCCGGCATCACGTCCTGCGGGATCGACGAGTGCCGGGTCACTTCGATCCTCGAGGAGACCGGCTCGGCTCCGCCGGTCGCCGCTGCCGGCCTGGCCTTCGGCGAGGAACTGGCGGCGCTTGTCGGCCGCGAGGCGGTCGCGGTTCAACCTGAGTCGCTCGGCATCAGTCCTGCCGCTTCCGCGAAGCCGTAATCTGAGAGGGCGCAGATGAATCCACCCTCCGAAGCGACAGCCGAACGCATCCATGTAACCCGGTCGAGGGCGAATCCCGGTGGAAGCAGTGCCGATGTCGAAGGAGCGATCCCCTTCCGCTCGCGCAAACCTTCCTGGCTGAAGGTTCCGCCGCCCGGAGGCCCGGTCTATCGCGAGCTGAAGTCGATGGTCGGTGAAGAGGGCCTGAATACCGTCTGCGAAGAGGCCAACTGCCCCAACATCGGCGAGTGCTGGGAGCGCGGGACCGCGACCTTCATGATCCTCGGAGACGTCTGCACCCGACGCTGCGGCTTCTGCAACGTCCAGACCGGCAAGCCGACCTTCAACGATCCGCTCGAACCGCTGAAGGTCGCCAACCAGGTCAGCAAGCTCGGCCTGAAGCACGCGGTGATCACCTCGGTCGATCGTGACGACCTGCCCGACTACGGGGCCAGCGCCTTTGTCGGCGTGATCCGCTCGATCCGCCGGCAGGCACCGGACTGCAAGGTCGAGATCCTCACACCTGACTTCCGTGGCCAGGAGATGCCACTCGCCCGGGTCGTCCACGAGCGGCCCGATGTGTTCAACCACAACGTCGAGACCGTGCCCCGGCTGTACCCGAAGGCCCGCCGCGGGTCGGTTTTCTTGCGCTCTGCCCGGGTGCTGCGCATGGCCAGAGAGATGGGCGAAGGCGAAGTGATCACCAAGTCGGGCCTGATGGTCGGGCTCGGCGAGGAGTTCGACGAGATGGTCGAGACCTTCGGGATCCTGCGCGAGCACGGAGTCCAGATCCTGACCGTGGGCCAGTACCTGAGACCGACCGAGAATCACCTGCCGGTGGTCCGGTACTGGCATCCGGAGGAGTTCGAGGCGCTCGAGAAGGCAGCCCGCGAGATCGGATTCGAATCGGTTGCGGCCGGACCGCTGGTTCGCAGCTCCTACCACGCGGACGAGAGCGCCCGCGAGGCGGAGGCCGGCCGGCAGCAGTCGGCTTCCACAGGCGATCCGCACGGTCGCGTCGCCGCCTGATCAGTTGATCCCGTTCCGCGACAACATGGAGGCCAGGGGACCCTTCGCCGCGACGGCCCTGCTGGTTCTGGTGAACGTGGTTCTCTACGCCTTCGGAGAGATTCCCCACCTCAACTTCTGGCAGATGCTGGTCGGCGTGGCGGGGCTCTGGATCTTCGGCGCCTACGTCGAACGCCGGCTCGGCTCACCGGTCTTCGTCACGATCTACCTGCTTCTGGTCGCATCGACCGGATTCCTGGTCGGCGCCGTGGATGACCAGTCCGGGGCTTTCGCGATCAGCCTCTTCATGCCGGTGCTGCTGATCGGAGGCCTGCACGTCGCCCTCGCTCCGAAGTCACGGATCGTCGTGCTCGTGCCCGTACCTTTCGCGATGACCTTCTTCGAGGTCCCGACCGTCGCCATGCTGATCGGCTGGGTCGCCCTCGAGATGCTGCTGACCGCTGTCTAGGGCTTCAGGTCGAGATCAGGCCGGCGGCGGTGAGGATGAGTACGCCGGTGCCGAGGATCATCCGGTAGCCGACGAAGATCGCGAATGAGTTGTTCGAGAGGTATCGCAGGAACCAGGCGATCACCGCGTAGCCGACGATGAATGCGACCAGGGTGGCGACGGCGACGTTGATCAGCGGCTCCTGCACCGTCTCGTCGCCGGAGAGGATCTTGTAGAGCTGGAAGAAGCCGCTGAGCACTACCGCGGGGATCGCCAGCAGGAAAGAGAAGCGCGCCGCGGCCGCCCGCTCCAGGCCGAGGAACAGACCTGCGCTGATCGTCGCTCCCGATCGCGAAACACCCGGGATCAGGGCGATGCTCTGGGCGAAACCGATCAGCACGCCGTCGCGGAACGAGAGGTCACCGACGTCGCGCTTCCTCGAACCGACGTTGTCGGCGACTCCGAGCACGATGCCGAAGACGATCAGCATCGAGCCGACCAGCCAGAGGTTCCTCGCCGCGGTTTCGATCTGGTCCTGGAAGACGAAGCCGAGAATGGCGATCGGAATGGTCGCGGCGATCAGGTACCAGCCCATCCTCGCGTCCAGCTCTCCCCGCAGTTCCGGCCGCCTGAGCGAAGCGGTCCAGGTGGTGCCGATCTGCCAGAGGTCCTTGCGGAAGTAGATGAGTACGGCGGCTTCGGTGCCGAGCTGGATCACCGCGGTGAAGGCCGCTCCGGGGTCCTCCCAGCCGAGGATCGCGGGCACCACCAGGATGTGGCCGCTGGAGGAGATCGGCAGGAACTCGGTCAGCCCCTGGAGGAAGCCGAGAAAGATGCTCTGGAGGAGGTCCACAGGGACGCCAGCCTATCCGTGCCGTCCCTCCCGCCGGAGGCAGCCGGTGCCGGTGAGCGGCCCCGAGCCAGCGAGCCAACCTGCGCCGGCTGAGGCCCCCACCAGCCAGCGAGGCCCGACTACCGCGATGACCCGACGCCAGTGGGCGGGGAACTGGAACGCATTTTGGTTCCCATCGACACAAAAGGCGTGCCAGTTCGCGTTCTCGCTGGACGCGTGGCTGCTCCCGTTCTTCGGCGGTATCTGGGGTGAGGCCGGGCCGGGAGGCTACTTCGGCGCCATCCTCAGGGCGCCGTCGAGACGGATCACCTCGCCGTTCAGCATCTGGTTCTCGATGATGTGGAGGGCGAGGGCTCCGAATTCCTGCGGCATGCCGAGGCGCGGCGGGTACGGCACGCCGTCACCGAGAGCCTTACGGGCCTCTTCGGGCAGGAGAGCCAGCAGAGGGGTGTCGAACAGACCCGGGGCGATCGTCATCACGCGGATCGCGTCGCGGGACAGGTCGCGGGCAGCCGGGAGCGTGAGGCCGACGACCCCACCCTTCGAGGCGGCGTAGGCAGTCTGTCCGATCTGGCCGTCGTAGGCCGCGATCGAGGCGGTGTTGATGCAGACGCCGCGCTCGTCGCGCTCGTCCGGGTCGTTGCCGATCATCGACTCGGCCGCCAGGCGGAGCACGTTGATCGTGCCGAGCAGGTTGATGTTGATCGCCCACTTGTAGCCCTCGAACGGCGCGGCCCCATGCTTGGCGCTGGCGATGCGCCCTGCAGCTCCGACTCCGGCGCAGTTGATGCAGATCCGCAGCCCGCCTTCAGCCGACGCGGCGTGGCTGATCGCGGCCTTGACCGAATCCTCATCGGTGACGTCCGCCTGGATGAAGTCAGAGCCGGTCTCTTCGGCCAGGGCCTTGCCCTTCTCCTCGTTGAGGTCGGCGACGGTCACCTTGTGGCCGGCCGAGACGAGTTCCCGGACTGATGCTTCGCCGAGTCCGGATGCGCCTCCGAAGACGATTGCTGAGCTTGACTTCATTTCGTTGAAACTCCTCTTCAAATAGAGTTCGGTCAATGGACCGAGATATTTTTGAACCTGAACATGACGATTTCCGCGAAAGCGTACGACGCTTCATCGCCGACGAGATCTCCCCCAACTTCGAGAAGTGGGAGGAAGAAGGAACCGTACCGCGCGAGCTGTTTGCGAAGGCGGCCGAGAAGAACATGCTCGCCATGGACGCGCCAGAGGAGTACGGCGGGCTCGGCATCGAAGATTTCCGCTTCAACCAGGTCATCGTCGAAGAAGGCTCGTATGCCGGAGTGATCGGCAGCATCCTCGGGATCACCCTTCACAACGACATCTGCCTGCCCTACTTCATGGAGTACTGCACCGAAGAACAGAAGGAGCGCTGGCTCCCCGGAATAGTGGACGGCAGCCTGATCACCGCGATCGGCATGACCGAGCCCGGAATCGGTTCCGACCTCGCCTCGATGTCGACCAAGGCGATCAAGGACGGCGATCACTACATCGTCGACGGGTCCAAGACCTTCATCACCAACGGCATCAACGCCGACCTGATCATCACCGCGGTCAAGACCGACCCCAAGGAGCGCCACAAGGGCATGTCGCTGATGATCATCGAGCGCGGCATGGAGGGCTTCGAACGCGGCCGCAACCTCGACAAGGTCGGCATGCATTCCCAGGACACCGCTGAGCTCTTCTTCAACGAGGTGCCCGTCCCGGAAGAGAACCTGCTCGGGAACGAAGGGGAGGGCTTCAAGTACCTGGTCTTCAACCTCGCCCAGGAGCGGCTTTCGATCGCGATCGCCGCGGTCGCCTCCGCCCAGGCTGCCCTCGACTGGACGCTTGAATACGTCAAGGAGCGAAACGCCTTCGGCAAGCCGGTCGGGTCGTTCCAGAACTCCCGCTTCAAGCTGGCCGAGATGAAGACCGAGATCGACATCGCCACCGTCTACCAGGACCGCTGCACGATGGCCCTGAACGCTGGCAAGCTGTCGGTCGAGGACGCCGCCGCCTGCAAGTGGTGGACGACCGAGCTCTGCGGCCGCGTGATCGACGAGTGCGTCCAGCTCCACGGCGGCTACGGCTACATGCTCGAGTATCCGATCGCCCGCGCCTGGCAGGACAACCGGGTCACCCGGATCTACGGCGGCACCACCGAGATCATGAAGGAGATCGTCGGCCGCTCGCTCGGCGTCTGATCGGGGCCGGACCGGTCCCGGGTCCCGGTTCTCGCAGACAGTCCCCGGTTCGCGGGGTGTCGCCGCGGCCGGCCCGATCAGCGAGGTCAGCTGCCGGCCTGAGGCGCTGAGCTGCCGGCCTCGTCGAGGTCCGGGTCGTCGAGGTCCGGGTCGTCGAGGTCGTCGAGGTCGAGCTCCGGATTCAGGTAGGCGTGCATGAGGCGGATGGTCGAGATGACGAAGATAGTGGTCATCGCGGCAGCCGAGCCGAGGCACCACTGACAGGTCGTCTTCAGTTCGAAGATCGAGTAGGTGGTCAGGTATATGGAGGTCCCGAAACCGAAGGCGCCGAGCGCCCAGGTCGATGCCCTCCCGTATACCCCGGGGATCAGCAGCGAGAGGAGGACGAGGCAGTAGCCGACGACGCCCACGGTGCTGGTCCGGAAGTCGAAGAACAGCTCGGCGCCGGGAGAGAACTGGACGGCCGTACAGCCTCCGGTGGCGCACTGGGGGATGGATCCCTGGCTCCACTCATAGGTCAGGTAACTCGCGTAGGCGAGCCCGGCCAGGGCGGCGAAGGCGGTTGCCAGCCGCATCGACAGCTCCGAAAGGGTCCCGCGCAGGGCGTACAGGACGACCAGGCCGGAGAGGGCGAGGAACGGGATCTGGGTGATGACGATGCTCTCGAGCGTCGTCTCGGGGAAGCTCCAGACGAAGAGGCCGAAGAGGATTGGCACCGGGATCCAGAACAGCCCGTATCGGAGTCGTCTGTCCATCAGAAGTCCGGAGATCATAGTGGTCGGCGGATCCCGCCTGGGCCCGGCCCGGGCCGATCACCTGGGTCGAGACGTCGTAGAGAGGGTTCTCCGGATTGCCGTCGGGCTGGTACTGGTCGAAAATCGCGCCGACGACGTGGAAGGCGCTGAACAGCGAAGGCCCGGCGTGCCGGAGGCCGGCCTTCGACCGGGTCGGAGACACCGTTGGAACCGGCGGGCGGAAAACGGGAATATCCGGTTTAGTTCATCACTTATCAGATATAATCAGGCCATGAATGACACGGCTACTCCCGGCTCTATCATCAGAGATGCCCGCAGGCGTCACGGTCTGAGCCAGGAGCGTCTGGCATTCCGCGCCGCAACCAGACAGTCGGCGATCAGCAGACTGGAGCGTGATGAAGTCTCACCGACCATCGAAACGATGGAACTGCTGCTGAACGCGATGGGTGAGACTCTCGAACTCGGCCCGGTGCCGATGGAGCGGGCCTACGATCCGCTGCACAGGAAGTCGATGGCTGAGCGCTCCCCGGAAGAGCGACTGGCCCTCGCGCTTTCCTGGAACCGCACCGCCGGGCGGATGCGGAAGGCCGGGCAGGAAGCTGGCATCGGCGATGGGCGATGAGCAGGTCCTCGACGCCGAGCGCATCTTTCGGGTTCTCCGGGACTTCGCGGTCGATTACGTTCTGATCGGCGGGATCGCGGTGCAGACTCACGGACACGTGCGCATGACCAACGACGCGGATCTGATTCCGGCCCCGGACCCCGCGAATCTCGCCCGCCTCGCTGATGCGCTCAACTCGATGGACGCAAAGGTCCTCAACGTCGGGCACGAGGAGGAGTCGATCACCGCCTCGATGCTGCCCAGGTCAAGCATCTGGCAGTTCACCACCCGGGACGGCAACATCGACGTGATGCATGAGGTCCCCGGCGGGCGGGAGTTCGACGAGCTCTCTGTGGATTCGCTCCGGATCAGCCTGGGCGAAGTGGAGGTCCCGGTCGTCGGACTCGACGATCTGATCAGGATGAAGCTTGCGCTCGGCCGGAAAGTCGATCTCGAAGACGTCGCCGCCCTGGCCGACAACCAAGCCTGAACGGTTCCGGCGGCGATCCGCATCCGTGGCCGGGCCCGATGCTTGCCAGAACCGTTGGTTGGGCGTTGGTGCGTGGATGGGGCTGCGGGTGATCCGTAGGCGCTACTGGGCGGTCATCTTGGCGCGGTGCTTCGGCTTCTGGGCCGCCACGCCCTTGCGGTACTCGCGGTTGAGCATGCCGATGACGTCGAGCGAGATCTCCTGCGGGCATACCCGTGAACACTCGCCGTAGTTGGTGCAGCCGCCGAAACCCTCCTCGTCCATCTGGCTGACCATGCTGAAGGCCCGGTCGGCCCGCTCGGGCTGACCCTGGGGCAGCACGTTGAGGTGGGTCACCTTG
This sequence comes from uncultured Solirubrobacterales bacterium, assembly GCA_963709475.1. GTDB lineage: Bacteria > Actinomycetota > Thermoleophilia > Solirubrobacterales > 70-9 > 67-14. The sequence goes on from CAVPWI010000003.1 coordinate 59,710, forward strand.
GCGCCGGTGAACAGCATCGCCGAGCCGTTGGGGCAGGCGGCGACGCAGGCTCCGCAGCCGATGCAGACGGCCGCGTCCATCGCCTGCTCCTGGACCTCGGGGGCGATCGGCATCGAGTTCGGGTCCGGCTGGGGGCCGGTGGTCGTGCTGACGTAGCCGCCGGCCTGGATCACCCGGTCCAGAGCCGAGCGGTCAGCAACGAGGTCGCGGATCACCGGCATCGCATTCGCCCGGTAAGGCTCGACCTTGATCGTGGCTCCGTCGACGAAGTCACGCATGTAGGTCTGGCAGGAGGTCACCTGATGCGGGCCCTGGGGGGTGCCGTCGATGACCAGCGCGCAGGAGCCGCAGATGCCCTCGCGGCAGTCGCTGTCGAAGGCGATCGTCTGCTTCTTCTCCCGTCCGAGCCGGGCGTTCAGCTGGTCGAGCATCTCGAGGAAAGATGCCTCGGGGTCGATGTCGGTGACCTCGTGGGTCTCGAACTCTCCCTGTTCATCGGGTCCGTGCTGTCTCCAGATGACGAGCTTGAAATTCACTTGTAGCTCCTTGTTGCCAGCTTGACGTCTTCGAAGGTGAGCTGTTCGTCGTGGGGAACCGGGTCGCCTTCGTCTCCGCGGTATTCCCAGGCCGTGACCTTGGCGAAGTGCTCATCGTCGCGCAGAGCTTCGCCGTCAGGGGTCTGGTGTTCTTCGCGGAAGTGGCCGCCGCACGATTCTTCGCGCCTCAGTGCATCGTGGCACATCAGCTCTCCCAGCTCGAGGAAATCCGAGACCCGGTTCGCGTACTCGAGGCTCTGGTTGAGCTCCTCGACGCCGGGGTCGACCCGGAGGTCGGACCAGAACGCATCCTTGATCCGGCGGACTTCGGCCAGGGCTTCCTTCAGCCCTTCGGCGGTGCGGGACATGCCGCACTTGTCGAGCATCACGTTGCCCATCTCGCGGTGGAAGTCCTGGGCCACGGTGCTGCCGCCGACATCGACCAGGGCGGCGATGTGGCTCTCGACCCGGTCCTGGGTCGCGTCGAAGGCGGAGTCGTCGGTACCGACCGCATCGCCCGAGCGGGTCATGTAGTCGGTCACCGTATGCGGGGCGACGAAGTAGCCGTCGGCCAGCGTCTGCATCAGAGCGCTGGCGCCGAGCCGGTTTGCGCCGTGGTCGGAGAAGTTCGCCTCGCCGATCGCGAACAGTCCAGGGATCGTGGTCTGGAGTTCGTAGTCGACCCAGAGACCGCCCATCGCATAGTGGGGGGCCGGGTAGATCATCATCGGCGTCTCGTACGGATCGTCGCCGGTGATCTTGCGGTACATGTCGAACAGGTTTCCGTACTTGCGCTCGATCGTATCGCGGCCGTGTTCAGCGATCGCGTCGCGGAAGTCGAGGTAGACCCCGCGACCGGTGCCGCCGACGCCGAGGCCGTCGTCGCAGACGTTCTTGGCGGCGCGCGAGGCGATGTCGCGCGGGGCCAGGTTCCCGAACGCCGGGTAGCGTTCTTCGAGGAAGTAGAGCCGCTCGGCCTCGGGGATGTCTCCCGGATCACGGTCTTCGTTCGGCTTGCGGGGGACCCAGACGCGGCCGTCGTTTCTCAGCGACTCGCTCATCAGGGTCAGCTTCGACTGGTACTCACCCGACTGGGGGATGCAGGTCGGGTGGATCTGGGTGAAGCAGGGGTTGGCCATGAGCGCGCCCTGCTTGTGGGCGCGCCAGGTCGCGGTCACGTTCGAACCCATCGCGTTGGTCGACAGGTAGTAGACGTTCGTATAGCCGCCCGACGCAAGGATGACCGCGTCGCCGGCGTGGCGCTCGATCTCGCCGGTGACCAGGTTCCGGACGATCACCCCGCGGGCGACGCCGTCAACCAGCACGACGTCGAGCATCTCGTGCCGGCTGAAGACCTGTGCGTTCCCGGCGGCGACCTGGTGCTGAAGAGCGCTGTAGGCGCCGAGCATCAGCTGCTGGCCGGTCTGGCCCCGGGAGTAGAAGGTCCGCTGCACCAGCACCCCACCGAAAGAACGGGTCGCCAGCGAGCCGCCGTATTCGCGGTTGAACGGCACACCCTGGGCAACCGCCTGATCGATGATGTTCTCGGAGAGCTGGGCCAGCCGCCAGACATTCGCTTCACGAGAGCGGAAGTCGCCGCCCTTCATCGTGTCGGCAAACAGACGTCGGACCGAGTCACCCTCGTTGGCGAAATCCTTTGCTGCGTTGATGCCGCCCTGGGCGGCGATGCTGTGAGCCCGGCGGGGAGAGTCCTGGTAACAGAAGCTCTTGACCTTGAAGCCCTGGGCGGCGAGGCTGGCGGCGGCCGAGGACCCGGCCAGACCGGTGCCGATCACGATCACGTTCTTGCCGGCCCGGTTGCGTGGGCCTACCAGCGCGTGCTGATCCAGCCAGTTCTGCCACTTGTCCGCGATCGGGCCCTCGGGGATCTTCGGGTCGAGTGTGATCGTGGCCATCAGATGACACCTCCGAGGGTGGTCAGGGAAGCCGAGAGTTCCTCAGCCGGCGGTTCGGCGAGGGTGCCGGTGAAGAACAGGACCGGGATCAGGGCGAAGCCGAAGACGATTATCGCGGTCAGGCCGTTCGCGCCCATCCGGATGCCGAAGTTACGCTCCGGGCTGTCCAGGCCCAGGGTCTGACAGAGGCTCCAGATCGCGTGACGCAGGTGCATCCCGAGGAAAAGCAGGGCGGCCAGGTAGATGACCACGAAGTACCACTCCTGAAAGGCGTTGTAGAGGTTCGCGTACAGCGCGCCCTTTTCCAGCGGCGTGATGTCGATCGTCAGGGTGGTGAACTGCAGGATGTGAAAGATGATGAAGGCGAGCAGGAGGACACCGCTGACCATCATCAGTCGCGATTCGAGGGACCGTCCGATTCGCTTTGCCGGGAAGGCGGCCGGACGGGCGGCCCGGTTGCGGGCCGAGAGCTGTACGACGCCGACGATGTGGACGACGATCGCGCCGAGCAGAATCGCCCGCACCGCCCAGACGATGCCTTCGTACGGGATCAGCGGCTCGCCGAAGGTACGCAGCCACTCGGCGTACTCGTCGATGCGGGGCTCAGCTCCGCCGGGCCCGAAGAGCGAGTTCAGGTTGCCGATCATGTGGAGGACGAGGTAGCCGACCAGGATCGTCCCTGTGACAGCGACGATCGTCTTCTTGCCGATGGTGGAGCGCCACATCTCAGCCACGCCGATCACCGGCCCGGAAATTCATGCTGAGGGGTGACTGGACTGAAGACGACACGAACCCAATGTTATGGACTCGCGCTCCTCGGCGGCAGACGCCTTTTGGCTTGGGCGAGCCTAATTCAGGGTGATTTGATCGGGATAGTGCGTGGATTCAGTCCCTGGCGGTTACCCGGTCGAGTTCAACTTCGGCGCCCTGCTTGGTGTCTTCGAGCACCACGTAGCACTGGGGTGGCCCGCCGAAGAAGGTTGCGTTTTCGCCCTCGCCCACGAAGATCGCCGGACGGCTCGAGCCGTCAGCGTTGTGGACCCAGATCTTCTGACCCTTCTCGAATCCCTCGATAGCCATGTGGGCAATCTATCGCGGTCCGGTGGGAGAACTCCGACCTGCTCGACGGCGACGCATAGGATTGGAGTCGATGAGTGAGCCTGAACAGCAGGACCCGTTCGCCTACGAGCACGTTTACGAAGCCGGCGCTGGCGATCTCGCGACCACACTGCTGCTGCTTCACGGAACCGGCGGCAGCGAGCACGATCTCCTGCCTCTTGCGCAACAGATCGCCCCGGGCTGCGGGCTGCTCGCCCCGCGGGGCAAGGTGCTCGAGGGTGGAGTCTCGAGGCGCTTCTTCCGCCGCCACGCCGAAGGAAGACTCGACATCCCCGATCTGCTCGAGCGCACAGATGAACTGGCGGGCTTCGTGGCCGGGGCTACGGAGAAGTACGGCTTCGACCCCTCGCAAGTCGTCGCTGTCGGCTTTTCCAACGGGGCCAACATCGCGGCGAGCCTGCTCTTCCGCCACCCGGGTCTGCTGCGCGGCGCGGCCCTGCTGCGGCCGATGCTTCCCTACGAACCGCCGCCCGACCTCGACCTGGGCGGTACCTCGGTGCTCGTCGCCGCCGGCGGACAGGATCCGCTGGTCCCGCCGAACCAGAGCCAGGACCTCCAGCGACGACTCGTTTCCGCGGGCGCATCGGTGGCCTTCAGCATGGCTGAAGCCGCGGGTCACGGACTGGTCCAGCAGGACCTCGAAGCGCTGATCGCCTGGGTAGAGAAACTGGACCAGACCGGAGGTAACCGATGAACTCGAAACGTCTCTTCCTGCTCGGCGCGGTCCTGTCGGCGACGCTACTCCTGGCCGGCTGCGAATTCTCCTGCAGCATTGGCAACAACGTCTCCGCCGAAGAACTCGACAAGCAGGTTCGCCTTGCCTTCGAAGACGAGACGGGTGTACTGCTGACGTCGATCAGCTGCGATGAAGCAGAGGGAGAAGTCGGCTCGCCGATCAGCTGCGAAGCGACCAACGAGAACGACGTCGACCTGAAGATCGAAGGCAGGGTCACGGCTGTTGATTCCGAGAACGACAAGGTCAGATTCGACTGGAAGGTCGTATCGGCCTCGGCTCCGGGCGGAGCCTTTGAGGTGGCTGCAGCGAGGTCACTGAGGAACCAGTCCGGCATCGCAATCAGCGAAGTGAGCTGCCCGCCGAAGATCGAGCTCAAGCGGGGCAACAAGGTCGACTGCACGGGTGTGGATATCCGTGGCAACAACCGCGAGCTGGTGCTGACCCTGACCGACGAAGAGGGCGGCTTCGACGTCAACCTGAAGGCGCTCGACGCCACTCCGCAGGACTCGACCAGCTGAATCGCCGTCGGGCGTATACTCGCCTCGCGGCGACCGGCCGCCTCGAACTCGTCCAGATCGGAGCCCCTGAATGAACCCCAGACGCCTTGTCCTGATCTCCGCCGCACTGCTTGCTTCGCTGGCTCTCGCAGCCTGTAGCGAAAGCGCTGTCTCTTCGGATGAGCTCTCTTCCCAGGTCAAGTCGTCGCTCGAGGAATCGGTCGGGGCCCCCCTGGAGTCGGTTGACTGTCCCGAAGTCACGGCCGAGGTCGGGGAAACCTTCTCCTGTGACGCGGCCGAACCGAACGGGAACGAGATCAAGATCGACGGCGAGATCACCGAGGTCGACCCGGACACCAACCAGGTCAACTTCAACGTCGAAGTCGTTTCTTCGTAGCCACTCGATCTGCCCCCTCCGGGGGGTTGCCGGCCGAGGCCGGTTTCCTGAGCACGAGGGTCGGATATAGAGTGCGGGGCAACTTTCAGTTGAGCCAACCAGGAGAGACATGAGCGAAGAAGAGAACAGCTTCAGCCCCGAGACGATCGCGCTTCACACCGGCCAGGAGCCGGACCCGACGACGAACGCGCGTGCCGTGCCGATTTACCAGACGGTTTCCTACAACTTCAATGACGCTCAGCACGCGCAGGACCTGTTCGCGCTGGCCGAGCCGGGCAACATCTACACCCGGATCATGAACCCGACCTGGAACGTGCTCGAGGAGCGCATGGCCGCACTCGAAGGCGGGGTCGCCGCGCTGGCGCTCGCCTCGGGCCAGGCCGCGGTCACCTACGCGGTGATGAACGTCTGCCGGGCCGGCGACAACATCGTCGCGCTGTCCAATCTCTACGGCGGCACCTACAACCTCTTCGCCCACACCCTCCCCCAGTACGGGATCGAGGTGCGCTTCGTCGACGCCGACAAGCCCGGTGAACTCGCCGGACACGTGGACGAGAAGACCAAGATGGTCTTCGCCGAGACGATCGGCAACCCGAAGCTCAACGTGGTTGATCTCGACGCCTGGTCGGATGCCGCCCACGCCGAGGGCCTTCCGCTGGCCGTGGACAACACCGTGCCGACCCCGATCCTCTGCCGGGTCTTTGACCACGGCGCCGACATCGCGGTCCACTCGGCGACCAAGTTCATCGGAGGTCACGGCACCTCGATCGGTGGCGTCATCGTCGATTCGGGCAAGTTCGACTGGGCAGCCCAGCCCGATCGCTACCCCGGCCTGACCAAGCCCGATCCCTCGTACCACGGGGTCGTGTGGACCGACGCGATGGGCCCGGCCGCCTACGTCGGCCGGGTTCGGACGGTCCTGCTGCGCAACATGGGCGCGGCACTTTCGCCGTTCAACGCCTTCCTGCTGCTCCAGGGCATCGAGACCCTGCCGCTGCGGATGGAACGCCACAGCGAAAACGCCCTCGCTGTCGCCGAGCACCTCAAGGGGCTTGACGGAGTCAACTGGGTCGAGTACCCGGGACTTGCCGACTCAAGCCACGCCGAGGTCGCCTCGAGGATCCTCAAGGGCGGAAGCGGCGCCCTGGTCGCCTTCGGGATCGATGGTGGTCGGGACGCCGGTCGCAAGTTCATCGACTCCCTGGAGCTGTTCAGCCACCTGGCCAACATCGGCGACGCCAAGTCACTGGCGATCCACCCGGCCACCACGACCCACTCCCAGCTCGACGAAGGAGAGCTCTCCAGCGCCGGCGTGACCGACGACATGGTCCGGCTCTCGGTCGGCATCGAGAACATCGGCGACATCCTGGCCGACATCGACCAGGCCCTGGCCAAGGCGAAGTAGCGGGGCAGCTTGCCTTCGGGCGTCGGCGTCGTACATACGCAGCGGGCGGTCGTCTTCGACGGCGACCGTCCGTTGACGCTCGAATCGGGGGCCGTGATCGAGCGGGTCGAGGTCGCCTACGAGACCTACGGGGAGCTCAACGCCGATCGCTCGAACGCCGTATTCATCTGCCACGCCCTGTCTGGCGACGCCCACGCCGCAGGAATCCACGAAGGAGAGGATCCGGACCGTCCCGGGTGGTGGGACAACATCATCGGACCGGGCCGCCCGCTCGACACCGACCGGCTCTTCGTGATCTGCGCCAACGTGCTCGGCGGATGCGCCGGCACCACCGGACCCTCTTCGACCGATCCCGAGACCGGGAAGCCGTACGGGCTGCGCTTTCCCCTGATCCAGGTGCGCGACCTGGTCACCGTCCACCGGGCCCTGCTGACCGAACTGGGAATCGAGAAGCTGCTGGCCGCGGTCGGCGGGTCGCTCGGCGGCATGCAGGTACTGCAGTGGACGATCGACCACCCCGGCGAGATCGACGGCGCCCTGGTCATCGCCGCTTCGGCCCGGCTCTCGGCCCAGAACATCGCCTTCTCGGCGGTCGCGCGCGAGGCGATCATGCGCGACCCGGACTTCAACGGCGGCGACTACTACGGCACCGGTGACCGGCCCGACCGGGGGCTCGGGCTGGCCCGCATGATCGGTCACATCACCTATCTCTCGGAGGAGTCGATGCGCGAAAAGTTCGGGCGGCGGATCCAGGACGCCGAGTTGCCGCGCTTCGGCTTCGACGTCGATTTCCAGGTCGAAAGCTACCTCCACTACCAGGGTCAGTCTTTTGTCGACCGCTTCGACGCGAACACTTACCTCTACCTGGGCCGGGTGATGGACTACTTCGACCCGTTCCGGGACCCGGTCAAGGTCCAGCGTCAGATCGAAGCCGGTGACACGTCCTACCTCGTGCTCTCCTTCAATTCCGACTGGCGTTTCTCGACCTCGCACTCGAAGGAGATCGCGGCCGAGCTGCGGCTGGCCGGCGCGCCGGTCACCTTCAGGGAGATCGCCTCGACCCACGGCCATGACTCCTTCCTCTTCCCGATCCCCGACTACCACGAGACGGTGACCGGCTTCATCGACCGCCTCGCCGCCCAGCGGGGCATCGAAGGCGTCGCCGGATGAGACCGGACCTCGACATCGTCGCCGCGATGATCGACCCCGGGAGCCGGGTGCTTGACCTCGGTTGTGGCGACGGTGCCCTGCTCGAGACGCTGTTGCGTGAGAAGGACTGCGACGTGCTCGGGATCGAGAACGACCCGGACGGCTTCCATGAATGCATCGCCCGCGGGGTACCGGTCACACAGGGGGATCTGGAGTCGGAGTTGCCGGAGATCGAGTCTGGCGCCTTCGACTGGGCGGTGCTCTCATTGACCCTCCAGGCTGTCCGCCGTCCCGATCGGGTGTTGCGCGAGATGAAGCGCGTCGCACCGCGACAGATCGTGTCCCTGCCCAACTTCGGCCAGTGGCGGCTGCGGGCCGGACTGGCGTTCAGGGGCCGGATGCCGGTGACCCCGATCCTGCCCTACCAGTGGTACGACACCCCCAACATCCACCTCTGCACGATTCGTGACTTCGAGGCACTCGCCGAGCAGACCGACCTGTCGGTGAAGTCCCGCGTGGTCGTCGGTCCCGAAGGCAAGGCCGAGACCGGCGTGCCCAGACTGGCGCCGAACCTGCTCGCCACCGGCGCGGTCTACTCGCTCGAGGGCTAGGTTTCCGGGATGGTGATCGTCGATCTCGGACTGGCTGTGCTCTCCCTCGTGGTGCTCTCGGTAGCGGCCTCGCAGTTCATCACCGGCGCGGCCCGGATCGCGACCCTGCTCGGGGCCAGCCCGCTGTTCATCGGCGCGGTGCTGCTCGGTGTCGGGACCAGCCTGCCGGACGGGCTGGTCTCGGCCTTCGCTGCCGCGAACGACCAGGGCGGACTCGCCCTCGGCAACGTGATGGGCTCGAACACCTTCAACATCTCGGTCGTGCTCGGCGCGGGAGCGATCATCCTGCCGGTGGCGATCGCGGTGCGGACCCTGAAGCGGGAGGCGGTCATCTCGGCCGCGGCGGTGGCGTTGTTTCTCGCTTTCGCCTTCATCGGACTCGGCACGGTCACCGGTCTGATCCTGCTGGCGCTGGTGCCGATCGCCTTCTGGATGATCCGCGGCAACCCGCCAGACCCGTCGGAGGCAACCGGGGGGGACGGAATGTCGACCGGGCTCGAGGTTGCGCGAGTGGTTTTCGGTCTCGCTTTCACGGTTGCCGCCTCGAGGCTGCTGGTGGACTCTGCCGGTAGCCTGGCGATAGAGGCAGGCGTGTCGGAGGCGATAATCGGACTGACCCTGGTCGCGATCGGCACCTCACTACCCGAGCTCGCGGTCTCGATCCAGGCCGCCCTGAAGAACGAGCTGGACCTGATGATCGGCAACGTGCTCGGAAGCAACCTGATCAACAGCCTGTTGATCGGCGGAGCCATCGGCGTGATCTCGCCGACCACGATCGATATCGGGACCCTCGCCGCGGCCGGCTGGCTGATGCTCGGCCTCGCCCTGATCGCGACCTTCTTCCTCGCCACCGGGAGGACCCTGGTCCGCTGGGAGGGCTGGGCCCTGATTGGCCTGTACATCGCCGGCACCGTTGCCGTCTCGCTCTGACGGGTCCGGCCGGCAACCGAGGTCCCCGGCGTTTAGCCTGACGGCATGAAGATCGTCAAGTTCGCAGTCGGAACAGCCGCTTTAGCCATCCTCTTCGCCGCCCTCTGGTGGCGGAAGAACCCGACGGCATGCCCATACGGGCAGCGATTCTGGGTCGAGGTGCCGCATCCGCTGATCACCCGTGAGCGACTGCGGCAGGCACTGGACCCGAAACCGGGCGACAGGGTCCTCGAGGTCGGTCCGGGAACCGGTTACTACACCCTCGACGTCGCCGAATGGGTCGGCCCGGAAGGCAGCCTCGAAATCTTTGACATCCAGCAGGAGATGCTCGACCACACCGTCGGTCGCGCGGATGAGCGTGGAATCGGGAACGTCAAGGCGACCCAGGGTGACGCACAGGTGCTGCCCTATGAAGATGCTTCATTCGACTCGGCCTTCCTGGTCACCACGCTCGGCGAGATACCCGACCAGCAGGCGGCGGTCTCGGAGTTCTCCCGGGTGCTGAAGCCCGGGGGCAGGCTGGTGGTCGGCGAACTGATGGGCGACCCCCATTGGGTGTCGCCGAAGGCGATCGAAAAACTGGCCGCCGAAAACGGCCTGCGCTACGAGCGCCGGATCGGCAGCCTGATCGGCAGTTTCTCGGTGCTCTCGAAGTACTGAGCCGGTGTATCCACCACATCGGGCCTGAGCTGCGGAGGCGATCCGGCCGCCCGAGGTTGCTTCGGGTCAGCCGGGCGCGGGCGGCACCGGCGAATTCGAAGGGGTGAGGTAGCTGCCGAATTCTTCGAGAATGGCGTCGGTGGCGTTTCCTTCAAGCTCGGGTGGGGTCCTGAGACTCTCTGTCGCGACGAGGGAAACGGCGATCCGGCGGTTCGGAAACCAGGCCACGTTGCCCATGTACCCGTTGAAGAACGGGTTCTGACGGCGCCAGCCGTTGACCACGATCAGCCCCTGGGCGTAATACGTCGCGTCCGGGTCCGGACCGAATCCCGGCCCATACCGCCGAACCAGGTCCCGGCGGGACCGAGACGAAAGGTTCCGTCCGGAGAGCACGCCTCTGGCCAGGCTCGTGACCCTGTCGATCGAGGTCGTGGCGAGCATCCCGTTGCCGAGGCCCCAGGATGGAGACCAGCCTGTCGACTGCTCGAAGACACCACGTTCCGACGTATAGGCCGCGAGAGCCGGGGTCGGTATCGGTGCGAGGCGGGAGAACGCCATGCGGATCCCGAGGGGGCGCAGAATGCTCCTGTTCATCTGGGCAACGAGCGACCCGACGCCGACCTTCCGTAGAACCCGGCCGAGAATCAAGAAGTTCGTATGCGCGTAGTTGAAGCAGGTGCCGGGATCACATGCGAAGCCCCGATCGAAGGCAGCCTTCAGCAACTCAGATCCGGTCCATATCCGGAAAGGATCGGCGTAGAGCGCATCGATGAATGACTCGTTGCCCTGGACCCAGTCCGAATATCCGGAGGTATTGTTCATCAGCATCCGCAGGGTTATTTCGGATGATCTCGGCATCCCGGGAAACCACCTGGACAAAGGAGCGCCAAGTTTCAGCTTTCCGCGTTCGTGGAGGCGATAGGCCGTGGAGGTCAGGACGGGGATGGTCATCGAACCGATCCGGAAATTCATCGCCGGAGTTGCCCGTACACCGTTCTGAGACTCCCCGAATCCGCGTCGAAGCACCTGACGGCCGGCGATGTCGACTCGGGCGACCACCGCTTGGAGCCGGCTGCTGCGTTTGACTTCCTTGGCGATTTCGATGAGCTTCTGACCTACCGCTGCGGGCTTGCGACAGCCGTCAGCGGTCTCGATCTGGGATGACCCACACTGCGCAGAGGCACTGCCACCCTGGTCGGTGGAGGCCATGCCTTGGGAAATCAATGACAGCGACGTGACGATCGCGATCGCAGCCAGAACGATTCCGTTTCGTCGATAACCTGAGACCTGTCCGAACACTGTTTCCCGTCGATAGCGAATAGTTTCCTGAAGTCCGGCAGTGGAGCCAGCCGGGATCGAACCGGCGACCTCCTGCTTGCAAAGCAGGCGCTCTGCCAACTGAGCTATGGCCCCACGCGACCTTGCGGCCGTCCGGAGATTGTATGGGTTGAGCCGCAATCGCAGTGTGGGCCCGCTGCTTGAGTGGCCTGCCAGCCTCTACTCTCCGGCGAACCCCCCGATGTCCCGAACTCTTTCTTGACCGAGCTCACCGACCCACTCACCCTTCCCTGCGGACTGACGCTGCCGAACCGGCTGGGACGGGCGGCGATGACCGAGGGCCTTGCCGACAGCCGCAACGATGCGACCGACCGCCACGTCCGCCTCTACTCCGCCAACGCCGCCGGAGGAGCGGGCCTTGTGCTCACCGGCAACGCCATGGTCGACCGACGCCACCTGGAGCGGGCCCGCAACGTCGTCCTCGACTCGCGGACCGACCGCGAGGCGCTGGCACGCTGGGCAGACGCGGCCGGTCCACACGCCCTGGTCCAGATTTCCCACCCGGGCCGCCAGGTGAGCCGCTTCGTCAACCCGTTTCCGGTCTCTCCTTCCGGCGGCCCCGCGGTCAACCTCGGGGGCCTGTTCGCCGAGCCCCGAGCTCTCTCGAGCGAAGAGATCACCGAGATCCGGGTTCGTTTCCAGACCGCCGCGAAACTGGCGGTCGAGGCGGGATTCGCGGGCGTCGAAGTGCACGCTGCTCACGGCTACCTACTGAGCAGCTTCCTCGATCCCGCTCAGAACCGGAGGACTGATGCCTACGGCGGCGGCATCGAAGGCCGCTCGAAGCTGCTGGTGGACATCATCACCTCCCTGAAGGAAGAATTGCCGGATTCGGCCGCGGTCGCGGTCAAGCTCGATGCCCGTGATGGCGGTGAGGACGACCTGGCCTGGCTGGCGGCCCGTCTGGGCGATTCCGGTGCCGATCTGCTGGAAATATCGGGTGGCAACTACGAAGCGCCGGCCATGCTTGGCCTCGAAGCCGATGGCTCGCCGATCCAGTCGGCCCATGAATCTCCGTTCTGGCAAGGCGCCGCAGCGGTCTCAGGCGCGACCTCCGTCCCGGTGATGCTGACCGGTGGCTTCCGGACCCGGGCGGGGGTTGACCAGGCACTCGAATCAGGAGTCGCGGACATGGTCGGAGTCGGCCGGCCGCTCGCAGTAAGGCCGGAGCTCGCCGGTGAGTTCGTCAACGGTGAAATCGATCGGCTCGACCGTCCCGCGCCCCGCATCGACGGTCCGGCCCTGGTCCAGCGCCTTTCCGGCGCCGCAGCGAACTCCGGCTGGCACCGACTGCAGATGAAGCGGACCGCGCAAGGCCGCCCTCCCGACCCGGACCTCGGTGCCTGGATGGCGGCGACGAACTACATCGCCGCTGATGCGATGCTGGCCATGCGATCACGCCGGGCGCGAATGAAACTGGCCGCCGATACGCGGCCCTCAGGTTGAAGCGCCGGACGCTCAGTCCCCGAAGTCGAAGTCCTTCGGCTCTTTCTGTTCGAACCAGAGCCGGTCGTGTTCAGGAGTCTCTTCGAGGAAGTCCGGAGTGCCTTCGAGCGGATCTTCCTGGTCGAAAAACTCGCCTTCGACCTCTGCCTCCGTCTCAGCTTCCGCTTCGCCACTTTCCGTTTCTTCAACGATCTCGCCGGTGACCACACCGGGCTCGTCCTGAACTTCGTTCTCGGGTTCGCTGCCTGAAGCGGGGGCGGGGTCAGGTTCGTCGGGCTCAGGCGCTGCGGCGGTCTCGGGCTCGAACTCGTGCTCCGGATCGTCCGGGCCTTCGAGGGCCCTGTCCAGTTCGTCCGAGAGAGAGCTCTCACTGAGCAGGTCGATTTCGTTTTCTTCAGCGATCGCGGCGTCGACGTCGTAATGCTCAGTCGGCTGGCCGGCGAGGTGCTGGCGTTCCATCTCGAGCGCGTCCCCGGCATCGCCCTCTTCTTCGGCGGCCTCGGGTTCTTCTGCGGATTCGCCTTCTGCGAGATCGGCCACAGGGCTGGGGGCTTCCGCCACCGGATCGGCCGGAGTCTCAGCCTGGGTTGGTACCGGGTCCTGGCGATCGGCTTCCTTCGGCTCAGGGGGCGCGTCGCTGTCGGTAGGAATCCTGTGTTCTTCGAAGGAGGGCTCTCCGGAAGGCTCGCTGCGAGGTGAACCCTCTTCCTGGTTCGAGCGCTCGAACACCTTGTCGAGCTGGTCGCCCTCTCCTGCCGGGGCGGTGAGCGACGATCCGGGGCTGATCACCTGGGTAAGGGCCTCGGCATCTTCGGGGTTGCTTGCCTCCGGTGAAGGGGGGTCCGTGGCATCCGGACGGTCGGCCGGACCGAAGGCTTCTGCCTCGAGTCCTTCCACCTCGGATTCGTCAGCCCCGTGCTGGCGCTTGAGCTCAAGATGCTCCCGGATTGCGTCGTCAAGGATTCCCATGGTGGCTCAGAAGGTCCTGCTGGTCGTGAAGACTATGCGGTTTGTGGGCGGAACTGACATGACCTCTCTCCTTTTGCACACGAAGGTTCCGTATCCTTTGCCGCCGCGGGGCTATAGCTCAGTTGGCAGAGCGCTTGGATCGCACCCAAGAGGTCGCCGGTTCGACTCCGGCTAGCTCCATCCTGCGGACCAGCCCGCGGTCGCGACGGTCAGCGATCGAGTTCTTCCACCTCGTATGTGTGGCCGGCCGCACGTAGGCGTTCGGTCAGGACGCTGCCCATGGCCGTCGCCGGCGTGAGCACGCCGGATACCTCGGGAGTCTCTGCCTGGTCCAGCGCGAGGCAGAGACCAGCCTGGCCGAGCATCACCGCGGTCGCTTTGTAGCCAGGGTCCCCCGAAGCCTGAATCCGGCACCTGAACCGGCGCCCGGAGGTCGTGTTCGTGGTGATCCTCATCCGGAAGAAGCCCTTTTCGCGGCTCTCCGCGTCCGGACCCTCGCCGGGATCCGGCAGCACGCGGTCGAGCAGCATCCTGGTGGGCGGGAAAGCCAGTCCCGCGACAAGTCCTCCCAGCCCGCCGACCATAGTGCCGGCCTTGAGCGCGCCGATCGGGCCGCCGCCGGCTTTCATCAGTTCGCGGTAACGCAGAGAGTCGCCGTAGGCCCGGTCCATCAGCGCGTTGCTTCGCCGGACGACCCGGGTATTCACCCCCGCCATGACGAAGGGTGCGAGGTATTCGCCGGTGTCGGGGTCGCGGCTGACTCCCATCGAGTCGCGCTCGTCCTTGCCGACGGGATCAGCGGCCCGGTCAGGCGACAGCGCATAAGGATCGGCCGCCAGCCGGCGGGCCTCCGGGTCGGCCTTGACTTCGTCGATCTGGCCCTTCATCGAGTCGATCGTGCCGCCGCTGAATCCGCCCTTCATCGCCTCGACCACCAGCGTGGTTTCGCCGAGCCCCCCGGCGCCGGCCTCGATCGCCGCTTCGTGAAGCGCCAGCACGCCGAGGTCGGAGGGGATCGAATCGAACCCGCAAGTGTGGACTATCCGGGCTCCACTGTCCTTCGCCCGCTGATCAGCCTGGTCGATGGAGCGACGCATGAAAAGCGGCTCACCGGTCAGATCGGCGTAGTCGGTCCCGGCCTCGGCACAGGCGGTCACCAGCGGCAGGCCGTACTTCGAGTAGGGCCCCACCGTGGTGACGACAACCCGGGTCGATCCGGCCATTGCCGCGATTGACTCGGAGTCGTTGCTGTCGGCCAGCACGATCGGCCATTCGGCAGCCGGACCCGCCAGACCGGAGCGCACTTTCTCCAGCTTCTCCTTCGAGCGACCGGCCAGTGCGACCCTGAAGTCCTCCGACACGTTTTCGGCCAGATAGATCGCGGTCAACTCGCCGACGAAGCTGGAAGCTCCGAACAGGACGAGGTCAAAATCACGGGCGGACTTCGAGGTGGTTCCGGTCTCAGGCATCAACCGACCCTAGCGGGAAGACCGCCCCCGTTTCGACGCAGCTACCGCTTCAGCTTCGCGGTCCATTTCCCGCTACCCGAGCACAGGTCCCCGTCGAAGGAGACGTTCGGATTGAAGACCGGCCTGAAGACGCTCGCCTTGAAAGTACCCTTCGCCTTCTTCTTGCTCACGAAACGGCCGTTGATCTCCCAGGAGACACCGTTCTTGTCCTGGCCGCTGCCTTTGAACTTGCCGTTCTTCTTGATCTTGATCTTCGGGGAGGCCCTCATGGCGACGAGTTCGGGTCCCTTGAGGCTTCCGTCAGACGCACGTTGACAGAGAGCCGAAACACCGGCATCGAGCCGCTTGATCTTGCGCTTGCTCGTCTTCATGATGATCCGGGCGAAGGTGCCGACCTTGCCCTGGTAGCGACCGGCCTTGTTCACGCCGCTGGTCGTCGCCGACGACCGCGCCGAGTTGTCTGCCGACGCCGTCCCGAAACCGGCGCCCGCGATGCCGACCGAAACCAGCACTGCCACCGCGACTGTGAAGAGCCTGCTGTCGTTCATCCGTTCCCCCCGGAATTGCTGCTGGTGCCCTCCTGACCGGTTCTCCTCCTACCACCGTATCCGGGATGGGCAGAGCCGGCAGGAATCTTCGTGCGACCGCTCAGCGCCTGAAGGTGACCCGCAGCTTCTTCGAGGCTGCGCTACCCGACCGTGGCTTGAAGGCGACCCTGACTTTCACCTTGACGCGTCCGCGCCGCTTGAGGACCCGCTCGCCCCGGGCGTTCAGACGAGCCTTGAGGCGGGCGGTGCCGGCCTTCTTGGCCTTCGACGAAGTTCGGCGGAGCAGGCTCTTGCCCTTGCCGGCCTGCCGGACCCTCAGCGTTCCCGCGGAAGGAACCCTGGCGGTGATCCGGACGGCGCTGCCGTCTCCGAGCGAGCGGACTCTCTGGGAAACCGAAAAGCTCCGGGGAGCGCAGGCGACAGCCGAAGCCGATGCGCCGGATGAGGATCGGGCGCAGGCCTGGAACCTGGCGTCGATCATCGGGGTCAAGCCAGGCAGTGCTCCCCCGAGCTGAGTCGCGCCCGTGGTGAAGGCCCGATCGAAGAAGGAGCTGCCGAACTGGGCCGGGGCGAAGGCGATCGACGCCGACGGATTGAGAAGCGAGATGCCGAGATAGTCGATGACTTCGATCTGTTCACGGTCGACGATCTCGGTCGTATTCACAGCGGCCAGGTTCAGGTTGTTGATGCGGGTGGTCGAGTTGGCCGGTGGCGTGAAGACCCGGCTCTGCGAAGAGGCCGTGCAGCAGATGATCCCGCCGGCACCGGACTTCGAGCGCAGCGCCTGGATCATCGTGAACCGCATCGGGCCGCTGCGCGGACCGGTCCTGACCCGGGCCGAAGTGACCCGCCACTGACCGGGAGGTGTCTGGGCCGTCAGGCCGTCGAAGATCGAGCAACTCGGAGGAGGGATCAGAGCGACCTCGCAGCCGGCTCCACCCGCCGGGGTCTGGTTCAGGTTGGTTCCGACCGTAACCGCGCCGGCCGGAGCCGCAGCGAACATCGCGCCCACCAGCGCTGCTGCGATGGTTAATCCACACGCGGAGGCCCTGCTCGCTCGACGATGAAATCCCGTCTTCATCCCGGTTAACGTAACAGTCGAATCAGGCAGTTGTTTCGGTTCGGTCGGCACCCAGGAAGTCCTCCAGCCGATCGAAGAACTCGCCCTGGGCTTTGATCACCCGTTCCTTCGCGGTAGCCGGGTCAACCCAATCGACCCGGTCGACTTCGGGGAACTCCTGAACCCTGCCCGACTTCGGGGGCCACTCGATCTCGAGCATGTTGCTCACTGCCGCCGCCGGATCGAGGTCGCCTTCAAGCGCCCAGGCGAGCACGCGCTTGCCGCTGCCCTGAATGACCTCGCCAAGCTCGATCGGCTCGGAGTCGGGCGGGTCGAAGCCGGTCTCTTCGCGGAACTCCCGACAGGCGGCGTCGAAGGGCTCTTCTTCGGCCGTGTACTCGCCTTTCGGGATCGACCAGCCGCGCTTGCCGCGGGCCACCTTGCCGCTCCACAGCGGACCACCCATGTGAGCGATCAACACTTCGAGCCGACCCTCTCGCATCCGGTAGAGGATCAGCCCGGCGCTCTTCTTCTTGCTCGCCACGGTCCGGAGGCCAAAGCCTGCAAACCGGTCGAACCGATCAGCCGGCGAGCTTGTCGAGGGCTTCGACCAGCTCCTTGGCCTTGACCACTCCCGGCGCCATGCCGAGCAGTTCTCCGTCACGGATGACCGCGAGGGTCGGGATCGAGCTGACCTGGTAGCGCTGGGCGAGCTGCGGTTCCTCATCGACGTTGACCTTGGCGAAGTTGTAGTCGGGCCGCATACCGGCGGCCTTCTCGAACTGCGGGGCCATCTGGATGCAGGGTCCGCACCAGGAAGCCCAGAAGTCGATCACGGTCAGTCCGTCCTGGCCGATGTACTCATCAAAGCCGGCGGTGGTCAGAGTTGCTTACTTCAGCCTGTTTCGTATCGCTCATTTTCGTCCTCCAGTTTTCGAATTGAATCTATACTACTACACAATTGTATATTTGTAAAGGCGGCTCAGTCGGGAACCCCGATACGGGCCATCTGCTGGTTCGAGTACCTGACGTCTCCGGTCAACTCCCTGCCGAACCACTCAGGAGGTTCGAAGGACCGGCTCGCCTCCTCGGAGCCGAACTCCACCTCGACGGTGACCAGGCCCTCGAGCCGACCTGCGTAGACATCCATCTCAGCGGTAAGGGCGTCGTCCAGGTCGATCCGGTGACGGCGCTTGCTGACACGCCAGCCTTCGGTCAGCGCCCAGAGCGGCTCGAACTGGTCCCGGCTGATCCGGATCTCGGTTTCTTCGCGTACACCCCCGTGACCCTTCTTGACCGTGAGGAAGCAGCCGGAGCCCTTGCTCCTGACCCTGATCTCGGTCTCGCCGTCCGAGACCAGATAGCCCTGGTCGATCTCTTCGCTCTCGGTTGCCAGGGCGAAGTCCGGGACTTCGCCGACCAGAAACTTGCGCTCGATCTCGGTCGCCATCGGTCAACTGTATGCGTTGACCGTCTTCCAGTCGAAGCTGTCGATCAGACTTCTTGCCGGGGTGTCGCCGTCGGCGAAGAGACCGGCCGAGGCGGCGATCTCCCGGACCACGTCTTCGACGCTCTGCCCTTCCGCAAGACGCTCCTCCAGGGTCACGGCGCCGTGACGCTTTGCCAGACGTGCCCCGTCATCGCCGAGCATCAGCGGGGCGTGAGCCCAGGTGGTCGGGGCGGCCAGCTCGAGCTTCTCGTAGAGCCAGAGCTGGCGACCGGTCGTCTCAAGCAGGTCGGCGCCCCGGACGACTTCGGTGATCCCCTGCCCGCCGTCGTCGACCGTGACCGCGAGGTTGTAGGCGTAGTCGCCGTCGTTGCGCCGGACGACGAAGTCGTCGACCCGGCCGGCCACCCGGCCGCAGAGCAGGTCCTCGAACTCGAAGGCGGCGGCGTCAGCCCTGACCCGCAGCGCGGGCGGACGCCCTTCGGCCCGACGTTCCGCCAGGCGACCCGCCGGCAGGTCACGGCAGGTGCCCGGATAGGCGCCTTCGGGCAGGTCCCCGTGCGGGGCCGATGAAGCCTCGCGGATCTCGGCCCGGGTGCAGAAGCACTCATAGAGGAGCCCCTGGTCCTCGATCCGCTGAAGCGCCTCTGCATACAGCCCTCCCCGCTCGCTCTGGCGGACCGGTTCGGAGTCCCAGTCGATGCCGATGCCGGTCAGTTCTTTCAGCTGGATGGCGATCCACTCGTCGCGTGAGCGACCGCTGTCGAGGTCCTCGATCCGGAGCAGAAACTCGCCTCCGGCCGAGCGGGCCGAGAGCCAGGCCAGCAGGGCGGTGCGGAGGTTGCCGAGGTGGAGCCTGCCGGTCGGCGAAGGCGCGTAGCGGCCACGGGCCTGAGCGGCGTCTGGACTCATGCGACCTCCCTCCTCAGAGCCGGAGCCAGATCACCGGTCGCCGCGACCTCGATCGAGTCCAGGGCGAGCCAGCCGGCCATCGTTTCGAGCTCTGCTGCGAGTTCCGCCGCGGTCTCAGGCGGGGCGCCTTCTTCAGCGAAGGCCCCTGGCACCCTGAGCGTGGAAACGGGCCGATCGGCCTTGAGGTCCACCCTGGCGACCAGGGCTTCGTTCAGCAGGAACGGCAGCACGTAGTAGCCGTGAACCCGCTTGTGCTTCGGCACGTAGATCTCGATCCGGTACCGGAAACCGAACAGGCTCTCGGTCCGGCTGCGCTCGAAGACGAGCGGGTCGAACGGGGAGAGCAGCGCACGGCCCTCGACCTGTCGCGGCCGTCTCGCTTCGGGGTGCAGAAAGGCGGTCGCGGCAAAGGCCTCGCATTCGACCGGGACGAGTCGCCCGGCCTCGACCAGCGAGGCGATCGCCGGATTCGCGTCGGCCGCCGGTATCCGGAAGTAGTCGCGCAGGCAGGTCGAGGTGGCGATGCCGTGGGCGTGGGCCGCGATCTCGATCAGTTCTTCGAAGGAACGTGTCTCATCGGCTTCAGGCAGATCGCTGACCGTTTTCGGCAGTACTCGCTCGGGGAGGTCGTAGCGGCGTTCGAACTGCGACGTCCTCGAAGCAGCGGTTATCCGGCCGGACCAGAACAGGTACTCCAGGGCGCTCTTCACCGGTGGCCAGTTCCAGCCCCAGCCGCTGCGGTCGGGGACGTGGCCCGGGTCGATCGAGTCGCCCACCCCCGTCGCGGTGACCGGACCCTTCCGCTCGACTTCGGCCAGCACGGCCTCGAGCAGTTCTTCCTGCCGGCCCGCGGCGCGCAAGCTCTGCCAGCCGTCACGGTCGACCCTCTCCATGCGCCAACGCAGCAGCCTCCGTGTATGCGGGGGGATCAGCGAGGCTTCGTGGGCCCAGTACTCGATCAGCCGTCGCGGCTCCTCGGTCGTCGCCCGGTCGATCAGGGCTGTGTCGTAGGGGCCCGACCTCGAAAAGAGCGGCATCAGGTGCGCCCGGGCAAGCACGTTGACCGAGTCGATCTGGATCAGGCCGGTGTGGCGCAACATCCGGTCGAGGTGTCGCATCGTCACCTTGCCTGAAGGACGTTCTGCGCCGAAGCCCTGCGCCGCCAGCGCTATCCGTCTCGCCTGGGCAGTGTTGACTCTCCTGGTTCGGGCAACGCGGTGCGGGCTACGGTCTTCACCGGGACATCATTACGGGGCCGCGGCGACCGGGACCGCCGGATTCGATTGCCGTCCGCCGTTTCGTGGGAGGATGTAGGCGTGAGTGGGAGCGAGGTCACCGCCGCCAAGGCGAAGCGCAACGTAACGATCACCGCTGCGATCGCCGGTCTCGCAGGCCTGCTGTTCGGCTACGACACCGGAATCATCGCCGGAGCACTGCTCTCGATCACCCCGGAGTTCGGGCTGTCCAGCCTAGAGTCCGGCATGGTGGTCGGAGCGGTTCCGATCGGAGCCGTCGGGGGCGCCTGGTTCGCCAGCTACGGTGCCGACAGGTACGGGCGCCGCACCCTGATCCTCGTTTCCGCAGCGGTATTCATCGTCGGGGCGATCGTCTCGGGGCTCGCCCCCGACACCCTGATCCTGATCCTCTCGCGCGTGGTGATCGGCCTGGGCATCGGCGTCGCCTCGGCCGTCGCTCCGGTCTACATCAGCGAACTCGCCCCGGCCGACATCCGCGGCAGCCTGGTCACCTTCTTCCAGCTCGCGGTGACGATCGGCATCCTGGTCGCCTACCTGGTCGGATACGCCTTCACCGACGTCAACGAAGGCTGGCGCTGGATGCTCGGCCTCGGAGCCGTGCCGGCGCTGATCCTCGCGATCGGGATCGTCAGGCTGCCGCGCAGCCCACGCTGGCTGATGATGCAGGACGACCGGGAGGGCGCCAGGGAAGCCCTGCTGCGAGTGCGGCCCGCCGGGCCCGAGGCGATCGACCTCGAGATCCAGGAGATCGAAGCCAGCACCGGGCCCGATACCAGCCGTTGGAGCGACCTGAAGAAGCCGGCGATCAAGGCGGCCTTGCTGGTCGGCATCGGTTTGGCGATCCTGCAGCAGATCACCGGCATCAACACGGTCATCTACTACGCGCCGACGATCATCCAGAGCACCGGCATCGACTCGGCAGGTTCGGCCATCCTGGCCTCGCTCGGCGTCGGCATCATCAACGTCGTTATGACCGTCGTCGCCCTGCGCCTGCTCGACCGGGCCGGGCGGCGCACCCTGCTCTTCATCGGCGTCAGTGGCATGTCGCTCTCGCTGTTCGCGCTCGGGATCGCTTTCATCAACCACGTGCCCGAGACCCTCTCGACGGTGCTGGCGATCGGCAGCCTGATGCTGTTCGTGTCCTCGTTCGCGATCAGCCTGGGTCCGATCTTCTGGCTGCTGAACGCCGAGATCTACCCGCTGGCAGTCCGGGGCAAGGCGGCGGCGGCCGGCACCATGACCAACTGGTTCTTCAACTTCCTCGTCTCGCTGACCTTCCTCGCACTGATCGATCTGCTGACCGAGACCGGGGCCTTCTGGTTCTACGGGCTGATCGGCCTGGTCACCCTCTGGTTCTGCTGGAGGTTCGTGCCGGAGACCAAGGGCAAATCGCTCGAACAGGTCGACGCGATCTTCGAACGCCGGGCCCGGAACTGAGCCGGGCGCCCGCCCACGGGCGCTCCGACCCTGCCTGCTCCTAGACTGCGGGCATGTCCGATCCCACGCAACAGGCCTCCGGGCCGCCGGTCTCGATCCGGGAGTTCCGCCCCGAAGATGCCGAGGCGGTCCATCGCTGGTTCAACAACCCGGAGGCGACCAGGACCCTGATGGAGGAGCGCGAGAGCTTCTCGATGGAACAGGCCGAAGGCTGGACCGCAGCGGCGATCCGCAACGAGGGCGAGGACCGCAAGTACGCGATCGTGGTCCCGGGAATCGAGCAGCCGGTCGGCTTCACGGCGCTGTACGGGCTGTTCCGCCAGACCGCACCCGAGCTCGGCTGCCTGATCGGCGACGAGGTCCGCGGGAGGGGAGTCGGCCGGTGGGCCGAGCGCCTGACCGTGACCAAGGCTTTCGAGGAGTTCGGTGCCCACCGGATCTACGGCCGGATCCCCGCCTTCAACGCCGCGGCGAAGAAGGTCGTGACCGCCCAGGGCTGGCAGTACGAAGGCAACATGCCCGGACACATCAAGCGCGGCGGCGAGCTGATCGACTGCGAGATCTGGGGCGCATCGCCCGAACAGTTCTTCGCCGCCGTCTCGAAGTGGTGAACCGGCTGACGTGAGTCTCCGCGCCGAGCTGATCGAAGACGGCGGTGCCGCGGCCTCGGACGAGGACGAGTTCTTCCGCTGCGCCGCTTTCCTCGAGGCCGAAGGTGCGACCCACTCGCTGCTCATCGAGGGCGAAGGGGGCGGCGGCCTGCGCGCCCCGCTGATCGTGCGGGAGATCCCCGGGGGTGGGATCGACGCCGTCTCGCCCTACGGCTATCCGGGCTTCGGTCTGGAAGGCGACCTTGCCCTGCCGGTCGACCCGGAGCGGATCGACTTCGGGGCGACCGGGCTCGTATCGGCGTTCGTCCGCCACAGCCTCGCCGGAGAATCCCCGCTGGCCGGGGCCAGGCCGCGCAACCTCTGCCTGCTCGCCGACCCCTCCCTCGACCCGAAGAGCCGGATGAGCGACCGGCAGCAGATCCGCAAGAACGTGAAACGCGGCTACTCGATCGAGACCACTCCCGGGCCGGATACCGATGAGCAGCTGCGGGCCGACTTCCTCGCCGCCTACACCCAGACCATGGACCGCACCGAAGCCGCCGAGCGCTACTACTTCACGGCCGAGTACTTCGACCTGGTGCTGAGCTCACCGCGAACCTGGCTGGTCGTTGCGCGTGAGCCGGAGGGTGGCGTCGCGGCCGCCTCGATCGCCGCCGCCTCCGACGGGCTCCTCCACTACTACCTCTCCGGGACCGCTGACGAGTTCCTGCGCGATTCGCCGATGAAGAACCTGCTGGCCGGCATGATCGAGTTCGCAGGCGGGATGGATCTGCCGCTCAACCTCGGCGGCGGCATCACCCCGGGGGACCGGCTCGAAGAGTTCAAGCGCGGCTTCGCCAACCGGGAAGAGCAGTGGTTCACTTCCGAGCTGATCTGCGATCCCACCGCCTATCGAGAGCTCTGCACCGCGGCCGGCGTCGATCGGGGCCGGGAGTTCTTCCCCGCCTACCGGGCCTGATCCGCGACCAGGCGACCGCAGCTACTCGACAGCCGGTGCGATTCGCTCGGGGCGGTGGCCGCGCCAGGGGCGGGCGGCGCGCAGGGCGCCGAGGACAGCCCTGGTGGCCGGTGCTTTGTTCAGCGCGTAGAAGTGGATGCCCGGCGCTCCGGCGGCGAGCAGTTCGGCGCTCTGCTGGGCGGCGTAGGCGACCCCGAGGTTGAACTCGGCTTCCGGATCGCCTTCGGTGGCGAGCATGGCGGCTTCGAGTTCCGGCGGGATCGAGGAGTCGCAGAGCGCGCAGATCCGCTTGGTGTGGGCGAAGCCGGTCACCGGGATGATCCCGGGGATGATCGGCACGTCGATGCCTTTCTCCCTGGCCGCGTCGACGAAGTCGAAGTAGACCCGGTTGTCGAAGAAGAGCTGGGTGATCAGAAACTCAGCACCGGCCTCGACCTTGCTCTTCAGATAGGTGAGGTCGGTGTCGAGATCGGGTGCCTCCGGGTGGACCTCAGGGAAGCAGGCGCCGCCGATCGCGAAGTCGTAGCTCTCGCTGATGAAGGCTGTCAGCTCGGCGGCGCTTCCCAGGCCGCCATCGGCCCGGACGAACGCGGTCTCCCCCCTGGGCGGGTCGCCGCGCAGGGCGAAGATGTTCTCGATCCCCAGCTCCTCGAGCCGGTCGAGCGTCCCGGCCAGACCTTCGCGGCTCTCGCCGACGCAACTCAGGTGAGCCATCACCTCGAGGCCGACTTCCTCCTTGAGCGCCCGGGTTATGTCAACCGTGCCCTCCCGCGTCGACCCACCGGCTCCGTAGGTGACCGAGACGTAGTCGAGGCCGAGGTCGGCCAGCTCGCGGGCGGTCTCGAGCAGGGCCATCCGGCCTTCGTCGGTCTTCGAAGGAAAGAACTCGACCGAGAAGACCGGCCGACGGGACTGGATCATTTCGCCGATGCGCATCGAAGGGAAGGGTAGAGAAGCCGGTGATCTCAGTCGGGGGCGAGTCCGTGGCCGGTGACGGTCAGCCAGATCGTCTTCCAGAGAATTCGAAGGTCGAGCAGGAGCGAGCGGCGTTCGACGTACTCGATGTCGAGCTCGATCCGCTCCTCCCAGGGGATGCCCGCCCGGCCCTGGACCTGGGCCCAGCCGGTGATGCCCGGCTTGACCTCATGCCGGCGCTTCTGGTGGTCGGTATATCCCTCGACCTGGGCCGGGATCGTCGGCCGCGGACCGACCAGCGCCATCTCGCCGCGGACGACGTTGATCAGGTTGGGCAGTTCGTCGAGGGACGTGCGGCGCAGGAACCTGCCGATCCGGGTCACCCGCGGGTCGTCCCTGGCGACGATCGTGCCGACCCCGACCGGATCGCTCCCGTGGACCATCGTCCTCAGCTTGAGCATCTGGAACTCGGTGCCGTCGAGGCCGACCCGGGTCTGGCGGTAGATCGCCTTGCCTCCGCCTTCGATGTGGATCAGGATCACCGACACCAGCATCAGCGGGGCCGTCAGGATCATCAGCAGGCCGGCGCCGATCAGGTCGAGGCCGCGGCTCATCGAGTTCCCTCGGCCTTCTCCCAGTAGCCGGGCGGACCGCTGCGCCACCGGTCCCAGAAACCGAGCGCGATCGAGAAGGTGACCAGCACGTAGTAGCGGCAGAGCCGGAACGGCAGCAGCGGGATCCAGCGCCCGAGCACCGCCGCGGCCAATACGAGCAGCTGGACGGCAAGCGTGAAGCGGTAGACCGGCCCCTGGCCGAGCAGGGCGACGTTGGTGCCGAGGGCCACCAGGTGCAGCACCGGGCTCAGGTAACGCAGGAAGCGGTGCGAGACGACCTCGAAAAGGTAGGCAGGGCTGTAGCCACGGATGTCGGTCATGCCCTCGCCGAAGACGATGTCCCAAAGTCCGATCATCATCCGGCGTTTGCGGGCCAGCTCGCCTTCGAGGCTGGGTACGACCTTCTCCTCGGCTTCCGCCTTCGGGCGGTAGAGCGAATACGAACCCTGCTTGGCGAGGGCGAACGGGAAAGAGAGGTCGTGGCTCCCGGAAGGCCTGAGCGGGATGTACCGCTCGGCCCGGACCGCGTAGATGGCCCCGTTGCCTGCGGTCACCCCGGCCAGGCTGGATTCGAGCTCTCGGACCTTCATCTCATAACGCCAGTAGATACCTTCGAGGTTGCCTCCGTCGGGTCCGACGAAACGGACCTGGCCGCAGACGTAGCCGACCCGGGGATCGCGGAATGGCTCGAGCAGCTCGATCAGGGCGTCCGGCTTCCAGGTCGAGTTGGCGTCGGAGAAGGCGAGCAGGCTGCCCTCGGCCGCTTCGGCCGCCGCGTTCTGGGCCGGGATCTTGCCGCCCCGTGGCAGGTCCAGCACGAGGTCGGCGCCCGCCTCGCGGGCGAGCTCTACCGTCGCGTCCTTCGAACCGTCGGAGGCAACGATGATCTGCAGCCTGTCCCGCGGGTACTCGAGCTGCAGCGCGTTCTTCACCTTCGCCTCGATCACCTCTTCTTCGTTGTAGGCGGCGATGATCAGCGAGACCTTCGGCAGCAGGTTCTCGTCCGTATCCGGTTCGTCGGCGGTCAGCGACGGAAAGCTGCCGACCCGGTTGCCCCGGATCTGGCCGGCTTTGCTGCCGACGCCCATCGCTTCGAGGATCGACAGCACGATCGGGTAGCCCAGGTGGGTGAAGAAGAGCAGGAACACCGAGAGCCAGAAGATGAATGTGAGCCAGATCGTCATGCGCCCACCTCACGGTAGAGGCGAATCGTGCTCCTGGCGATGTCGGCCCAGGAATACGGCCCCTCTGCCGCGGCCTCGGCCCGGCTTTCGAGGGCTTGTCGCGCGGCCTCATCGCCGACCAGTCCGCTGAGCGCCGCGGCCAGCGCGGCCGGGTCCTCCGGCGGCACCAGCTCGGCGGCGTCGTGCTTGCGGGCCACCTCGCCGAAGCCTCCGACGTCGCTCAACACCATCGCCTTGCCGAAGGCGAGGCCGGTATAGAGCACGCCCGACTGCTCGATGTCACGATAGGGCAGGGTCAGGACGTCGGCGGCCCGCATGATCGCCGGGATCTCCCGGTCCTCGATGAACCGGGTCAGCCACCGGACCTTGCCGGGCAGCTTGCGGCTGCGCTCGATCAGTTCTGTCAGGTCCATCCTGGGATTGCCGACGATCCAGAGTTCGGCGCCCTCGACCTCGGCGAAGGCATCGAGCAGGATGTCGATCCCCTTGTAGGGGCGCATCAATCCGAAGAACAGGATCACCGGCTGCTTCGCACCTTCGAGTTCGATCGGCAGCAACGCTTCTTCCGGTAGCCGGGTCAGGTAGTCGAAGGCGCCGTGGGGGATGACCCGGACCCGGTCGGCAGGCAGACCGATCAGCTCCCGCAGCCGGTGAGCCCCGTTCTCGGAGTGGGCGATGACCGCGTCCATCGAATCGAAGGTGCGCTGTGCGGTGGTCAGCTCGATCCACTTCGGCTGCGGCGAGGCGACGTAGTGGGCCGTCATCACCTTCGGACCCTTGCTGGGGATCAGCAGGTGATCGATCGCCGGCACGGTCAGCCACTGATAGTGGGTGACGTCACCGTCGAGCTGCCGCCGCAGGCGCAGCATGTCCGGCAGGTGCTCGGCCAGCTTCAGCGGAAGCCTGCCGCGGGCCTCGAGTCCACGGCTTGCGGTCCGGCTGTAGAAGAGCTCGTTGACTTCATAGCCCTCGGGCTCGGGCACCGGGCCGTAGAGGAACTCGGAGGTGATCAGTTCGACCTCGGCCCCGGCTGCCGCCAGCGCCCCGGCCAGGGCCCGGTCGTAGGGAGGCGTGAACGCCGAAGGGTCGACAAGCTTTACCCGCATCCCCTGATTATCGTTGGCGACCGTGGACATCGACCTCACCTACTGCGTGGTCAACAACGACGGCCGGGATTACCTGCTCGCCTGCCTCGCCGCGATCGAGGCAAACCATCCGGACAAGCTGAATTCCGAGGTGCTTGTCCTGGACAACCACTCGAGCGACGGCTCGGTAGAAGCCGTGCAGGATCGCTTCCCCGGGGTCGAAGTGGTGGCTCTCGAAGCCAAGGCGGGCAAGGCGGCGAACGATTCGACGCTGCTCAAGCGGGCGAGGGGCCGCTACTGCCTGCTGCTGAACGAGGACTCCGAAGTCAGGCCCGGGACCGTCCAGGCGCTGGTCGAGGCACTCGACGCCGATCCTCAGGCGGGAGCCGCCGGGGCACAGCTGCTTGACGGTAGCGACCACCCCTACGCCTGCGCCTGGAAGTTCCCCGGAGTCAAGACCGCGACGGTCGGCGCCCTGTTTCTCCACTCCCGCCTGACCGTCCAGAGCGGTGGCAGTGAGACCCGCAGGGTCGACTGGGTGCAGTCGAGCGCGATGATGGTACGGCGCGAAGCGGCCGAACAGGTCGGCTGGCTCGACGAGCAGTTCTTCGTCTATTACGACGAATGCGACTTCTGCCGGCGGCTGGCCGACCGGGGCTGGCACACCCTCTACGTGCCGGAGGCCGAGGCCGTCCACCACGACCAGCTCTCAAGCGACCTCTCCTCCGGCCTTCCGCGCATCGTCGAGTTCCACCGCAACCGCGACCTCTACATGCGCAAGCACCACTCCCGGCCCGCCGCCTTCGCGGTACGCCTGCTCACCGCCTGGGCCTACTTCTGGAGATCGATCGCCGCGATCGTCATCCCCAACGCACCCACCCACGTCTACCGCGCCCACACCCGCCAGGCCCTCTTCCCCTACAAGGGAGAAAGCATCCGCGACCGGGTCGAGCGGCGGGGCGGGACGGCGGCCTAGAGCTCCGAGCGGGCTGCTTCAGGTTCTCCTACGCCTGGCCATGAGGGATTCGGCGGGGTCGCTGTACGGGTTGCCAGTGAGCGCGAACGCCCCTGCATCGAGGGTGGTCGGGGAGGGTCGAGCAGGGATGGCTGGGGTAGGCAGCCATCCACCGCGGGCGATGTGGCGGTGAGGGCTTCGGCAGGGGTCGCCATACGGGTTTGGCGGGGTAGGCGTAGCGGCCCCTGCCGGAGCCCTCATGACCACTCAGCTACGCATGTCTTCGTTCATCTGCTCAACCTCATAGACCTCCGGGAGGCCCTGCTTCGAGTCCGCCTGCTCTTCCTTGGCCCGGGCTGCCCGGATCCTGGAGGCCAGTTCGCGGGGTCGGCCGAGCAGCTTGACGTACCCCCATTCGGTGCGGCTGAAGAAACCGGTGGCGATCATCGCGGCGGGAACCGCGGCGATCAGCAGCAGTCGGATCGCCAGGGCCCCGAGCCCGTCATCGGGCACGAAGAGCAGGCCGATCGCGATCATCGCGGCGGCCGATCCGACCACCTTGAGCAGGCGGACCCACTCGTATGGCACCGGGAACAGCCGCTGGGTGAAGAAGTACATCAACACCAGCACGACCGCATAGGAGGCGATCAGCGAGACACCCGCGCCGACGATTCCCCAGATCGGGACCAGCAGGAGATTGAGCCCGATGTTGACGCCGACCCCGGCCAGCGTCGCCGGAAAGTTGAACTCGGTCCGGCCGGTCCGGCCGAGCACGACCAGCAGCACCATGTAGAGCGCGTAGAGAGCGGTGCCGGCCGCGACCGGGCCGACCGCCTCCTGCGCATCGAAGAACTCGGGGGCTGCGAAGATCCGGACCACCCAGGGAGCGGTCAGCCAGATCGAGGTGACCACGCCGGCCATGATCACCACGAACCAGGTGACCACGGCTGAATAGGCCCGACGGGCCTCGTCGTCGTCGGTTATCGAGTAGGCCAGCGGCGGGAAAGCGAGCTGGAAACCCCGGACCAGCACGTTGACCGCCTGCGAGACCTTGACCGCCAGCGCGTACAACCCGGCCTCGGCCAGTCCCAGCGACCGGGCGATGATGATCCGGTCGATGAAGCTCATCGAGTAGAGCGAGAGTTCGGCCGGCATGGTCGGCAGGCCGAATCGCATCATTCGCCGGAACAGCGGGAGGTCGATCAGCAGGGAGAGCCGGCGGGAGTGGTAGGCGATCAGGCCGAGCACGATGACCGCGCCGGTCCCGTAGCTGCCCAGCAGCAGGCCGATCGCGCCGAGGTCGAGCGGCACCACGAGGATGATCGTGACCGGGATGGTCAACGACACCGAGAGCATGGTGACCACGAAGTAGGCGCGGGCACGCTCGTCCAGCCGGAAGAGGGTCAGCAGGTATTCGGAGAGGGTGAGCACCCAGAGGCCGGCGATCGCGACCCGGGCCAGTTCGGCATCCCGTGTGCCCAGGAGCAGTTCGGAGAGCGGCCCTGCGAATGGCATGAGCACCAGCGCGGCGGCCGTGCCTGCCCAGAAAAGCGAGGCGAACGAGGTGGCGACGACCTGCTCGGGGTTCTCGTCGGTCTTGTAGTAGAAGCGGAGCAGGGCTTCGATCACACCCAGCCGGATGACGATGCTGATCGCGACTACAGCGGCGAACATGACCTCGGCGGCGCCGTAGTCGGCCGGGCTCAGAAAACGCGTGTAGAGCGGAAGCAGCGCGACCGCGATCAGCTTCGAGATGATGCTTGCGGCCGTGTAAGCGGCGCCAGTGCTGGCTAGGCGTCGGAGGTAGCCCGACATGGGAAAGCGAGGCTGTAGCCGACGGCGATCAGAACCCAGGTGAGCGGGTCGTCGAGGAAGCCTGCGTAGGTGAGGGTGTGGACGAGGACCGCGATGTACGCGGCAATGACGGCAGCCCGGGCGGCAAGTGGCGGGGCCCGACCAGGATCTCCTGAAGCGGCCGGTGGCTCACGGCCCGGTGATCCGCCGGTGATTCCCGGCATGAGCCGCTGCATGCCCGCCGAGAGCGCGAACAGCGATGACACGATCAGCGCCAGGTAGACCGCCATACCGACCAGACCCTGTTCAGCGGCGACCGTGATCGGCTCGGTGTGGGACTCGGTGACCGGTGCGTTCGGGCCGGCCACCTGTTCGCGGAACGAAACCGAGAACGATCCCGAGCCGTAGCCGGCCACCGGCCTGTCTGCGAACAGCTCGATCCCTCCGGAGACGAGGTCGGCACGACCTCCGGTCTGCGGGTTGAGACGGTCCAGATCGAGCTTGACCAGACCCCCCGCGAACGTGGCGAAGAGCAGCGTCAGGACGGCCAGGGCGCCGACCCCGCCGAGCACCAGCTTGAGACTCCAGCGCAGCGCCACCAGGGTCGCGAGGCCGGCCAGCAGGGCAATGAAGCTGGACTGGGAGAAGGTGGTGATCAGGGCCAGCCAGAGCACCCCGGCGACCACGACGAGGGCGATGGCATCCCGGCTCCGACGGGTCCAGATCAGGACTGCGGCGACGATCGTGATCACGATCGCCAGGTAACGACCGTAAACGTTCGGATCCCAGAACAGCGAGTTGACCCGGAAGTAGACGTGGAACTCGTTCGAGCGCATCACGACCTCGTTCCAGAGCAGCTCGCGGAGCTGGTACTCGACGAAGCCCACCAGCGCCCAGACCAGAGCGAGGCCGACCACCGTGTACAGGACGACCGAAAGCGTGCGCCGGTTCCATTCGACCTCGAGCATGAGGACGAAGACGAGCGAGAACGGGACCAGGAAGAAGCAGAAGTTGAGCAGGCCCTGCGACTGGTCGTCGGAGTAGAAGAGCCCGAGCGCGTAAAGCACGACCGAGGCGGCCAGCAGCGGCTTCAGCCAGGCAGCAACTCCGGAGGGCCCGGGAGCATCGGGCTCGTGGTCCTCCTGCTTCCACTGCCTGAGAGCAAGGGCGATTACCCCGGCAGCCATGACCAGGTAAAGCGGCAAAAGGAGGTTGGCGTCCTCTCCACCGACCGCCAGGGGGACCCGGAACGGCAGGGCGACGAGGATCAGGACCGGCAGCAGCAGGGGCCGCCGGTCGAGGAGGAAAGCCAGGCCGGAGACGACCAGTCCCGTACCCGCCAGCGCCACTAGCAGCAGGGCCGGCGAGTTTCTCAGCTCAGCGACCTGGGTGGCCTGCCATTGATCGGCGGCGATCAGTGCGGGGGCGAGGGCGAGGGCGAGCAGCATCGCGAACGAGCGACGGCGACCGGGCCGGTCGAGGATCGCGACCGCGACGCAGACCGCCGCGACAAGGGCGAGCAGGGCGAGGATCACTGTGTCGCTCCCGTCGGGCCGGTGGTGCCGGTCCCGGATTCGACCGGGGAGAGGCCGCCCGACGGAGCACCACAGGCGGAATCCTCTGCCGGGAAGTTGTGGAGACGGATCCGGCCGGGCAGATACAGCTCCCGGTCGAGACCCTTCATCGTCACCCTGACCCGATAGACACCGGACTGCGGGACGTTGCCGTTTTCCTTGCGCCCGTCCCAGACCAGCTCGTGCTCCCGGTAGCGCTTGAAGAAGCGGTCTTCCGCGAGCCTTCTGATCAGGACATCTCCCTGACCGATCACGTCGACGTCAGCGACGTCGGACTTGGTCGTACGGAAAGCGATCACCATCCGGTCTCGCCGACAGTCGCCGTTGGGCGAGAAGACAGTCCGCTTGGGGTCGTTCTCGTCAGCGCCGAGAGCGGTGTAGCTGACCCGGTCGATGACCAGGGGTTCGCGTTTCAGACGTTGCGAAAGCCCGAAGGCGCCGACCGTCAGGACAAGGAGCAGCCCGATCGTGATCGGAGCCAGCCAGTGAAGGCGCCCGGGAAGGTCCGGACCGGCCATTAGCCACCCGAAGGCAGCTGGGAGTGATTCACCCCGATCACGGCTGTGACCAACGACCCGGAGGTCAGGTCGGCTACCTCGTTTGTGATCAATCCCGTTTCGTCTACGTCGATCGCCCGCGCCACTTTTCTGGCGGCGGCCTCATTGCCCTGGGTGTACATCACGATGCTCTCTTCGAAGGTCGACGGGGCATCGCCGGTCGCGCCGACCTTGAAGCCGGCCTGCTCGAGCGCCGCGGCGTACTCGGCCGCCAGTCCGACCTCGGCTCCGCCGGTTCCGTTCAGGACATCGGCCCGGATGTCGGCCGGCTGCAGGCCGCCTCCGCCGCCTCCGCCGCCGTTGTTGTTCTTGCCGGCCTTGTTGGTCGCATCGTCATCGCCGAGCAGGGTGGTGCCGGCATAGGCGGCGCCGGCGCCGATCACCAGGACCGCGGCGATGATCGCCATGACCCGGCCCGGGCGTCCGAGCCGCTCCCAGAAACCGCCGCCGTAGCCCTCCCGTTCCTTGCGGCGTTCTTCGCGCTCGGCCAGGACCTTCAGTTCCTGCGAGCGCTCCTCGGCGACGATCTCGCTGACCTCGCGTATCTCCGCATCGCGCTCCGGGGCGCCACCGGCCCATTCGCGCAGGCGGCGAATGTCACGGGCCTGGGAAAACAGCAGGACTGTGACCACGAGAAAGCCGACCATGGCCAGCAGTCCCGCGTAGGGTCCGACAGTTTCGATCACGGTTGTCAAGGTCGTGTCACCAAGGTCAATGGTCTCCCGCGGCGAAGGACGAGCCCTTCGATGCTGATCGCAGCATGTTAGAGACAGACGGCGGCAGTCCGCGCAAAGACCGCATCCGACTCAAGGTATCCGGACCGTCTCGACCCCGGGCGCGTTGACGATCCCGACCACGGTCTCGGCCAGATGGGACTCATCACCGGTCCGCACCACCTGCTCGAGTTGATCGAGAGTGTGCTCAACCCATGCTGAATCGATCGGTTCGTTGCGGACTGCCCTCATGATGCGCTTCGAGGCGGTGGACTGCGGTTTCTCATCCGAGCCGAACAGCTCCTCGTGGAGCTTCTCCCCGGGGCGCGGTCCGGTGAACTCGATAGCGATGTCCTTCTCGGGCTCGAAGCCGGCCAGCTTGATCATGTTCTCGGCCAGATCGACGATCTTCACCGGATCACCCATGTCGAGCACGAAGACGTCGCCCCGGGTGTTGCCGGTGTCCCCGGCCCGGATCACCAACTGCACCGCTTCGGGAATCGTCATGAAGAACCGGGTCATCTCGGGATGGGTCACGGTGACCGGTCCCCCGTTCTCGATCTGGCGGCGGAAGATCGGCACTACGCTCCCGGATGAACCCAGCACATTGCCGAAGCGGACACTGACGTAGCGGGTGTCGGCGTTGCGTTCACCGGCCGAGGTCACGGCCCATTCGGCGAGTGCCTTGGACGCCCCCATGACGGTCTTCGGGGCGACGGCCTTGTCGGTCGAGATCAGCACGAACCTGCCCGCGCCGGCGGCGGCGGCGGTCTCTGCGGTGATCCGGGTCGCGATCGCGTTGTTGCGGATCGCCTCGAGCGGATTGCTCTCCATAAGCGGCACGTGTTTGTAGGCGGCGGCGTGAAATACGATCGAGGGGCGGAAGCGCTGCATGACCTCGAACATCCGGTCGCCTTCTTTGCAGTCGGCAAGCACCGCCTCGACCCGGCTGAAGTGGCGCTCCGCGACCATCTCGCGCTCGATCTGAAAGAGGTTGTCCTCGGCGTGATCGAGCATGACCAGCAGCCTCGGGTTGACCCGGGCGATCTGGCGACAGAGCTCGGAGCCGATCGACCCGCCGGCGCCGGTCACCAGCACCACCTGATCCTCGAGGTAGGCACCGACCCGTTCGAGTTCGACCACCACCGGATCACGGCCGAGCACGTCTTCGACCTGGACCTCACGGAGCTGCTGGCTGAGCTGGACGCCGCCACGCAGGAGTTCGAAGACAGTCGGCAGGGTGCGGACCGGGATCTGTCGCTCGCGGCAGGCGAGTACGACCTTCGCCCGCAGGGTGCCGGGAGCAGAGGGGATCGCGATCACCACCTGGTCGGGTTCGGTCTCGTCGAGGATGGTGCCGATCTCGTCAGTGGTTCCGAGCACGGTGATTCCCTGAATGCGCATGCCGCGCATGCCGGTGTTGTCATCGAGGAAGCCGATCGCGGTCTCGCCGAGGTTCGGGTTCAGGCGGAGTTCGCGCACCACCATCTGTCCTCCGGATCCAGCGCCAACCACCAGTACTTCCCGACCACGGGCGATCCGGCTGCCGCGTTCAGGGCGCTCCTTGAACAGACGGGTGCCGATCCTGGCCCCGGCGATGAGCATGAGGGTCAGGAGGAAATCGGTCATCGCCACCGAGCGTGGCAGCGTGTTCGCGAAAGGCTGGGCGACAGTGAAGACCACCACCAGCAACAGGCTGGAGATGGTCACCGCCTGGACGATCCGGATCACGTCACGACCACCGATGAACCTCCACCACTTCTGGTAGAGGCCGAACAGGTAGAAGATCGCGATCTTGCCGACTACCACGAAAGCGACCGAGCCGAAGAACAGGTCGACGTAGCGCGCGGGGATCGTGCCGGGGTCGTCGAGGAACCGGAGCTGGAAGGCCAGGAAGTAGGCCAGCACGATCAGGAGACCGTCGCCGGCCATCTGCCAGAGCTGGTACCGGCGCAGATGGAAGTCAGGGCGGCGCATTGAGCCCTCAAAGTCTAGTCGGGAATAGGATCGCGCTTCTGAAACCGGCTAAGCCTGACATCGAGCGCGCAATCGTCCTCGGACTGGTGCAGGGACCGACCGAGCTCCTGCCGGTCTCCAGCTCGGCCCATCTGACCATGATCCCGCGCCTGGCAGGCTGGGACTGGGACTCGCTCGACCCCGAGCTCCGCAAGAGCTTCGAAGTCGCCCTGCATGCGGGAGCGGCGATGGCCTTGCTGGTCACGCGACGCACCGAGATACGCGAGGAAGTGAGGTTGTTCAACGGCCGGCGGGCGGCGGTGCTGGCGCTTTCTTTCCTGCCGGCGGCGATCGTCGGCTACCGCTTCGAGCGTGTGATCGAGTCCCGGCTCGGCGGCCCGCGGTCAACCGCGGCGGGACTGATCGCCGGCGGCCTGCTGATGGCGCTCGCCGACCGCAGGCCGCAGCGCCGGGGCCACGGCGACGCCCATGCCGCCGACGGACTGGCACTCGGCCTCGCCCAGGCCGCAGCACTGATGCCCGGAGTCTCCCGAAACGGGGCGACCCTTACCGCGGCCCGCCTGCGCGGCTTCAACCGGGACCAGGCCAACCTGCTCTCCAGAACCGTCGCCCTGCCGGTAATCCTCGGCGCCGTCGCCCTCAAAGGCTCGAGACTGGCCGGTCGTGGAACCAGCCGTCGACAGAAGAAATGGCTGGCGATCGGTGTCGCGACATCCTTCGTTTCCACCCTTGCCTCCAACGGCCTGATCGAAATGGTCGAACGGGACCGGGCCCTGATGCCGTACTCGGCCTACAGGATCGCCTTCGGCCTGCTGATCCTGGCCCGCCTCGGAGCGGCCCGTCCCGCCACGGATGGCGCAACTGTTGTTGAATCGCAGACGATGAACACGGAAGCGACGCAAACCGGGAGCGGGGTCGAAGCGTGACTTCCGACGATCGCGACTCCTACGCGAAGGCCGGCGTAAGCCAGTCCGACGCCGACCTGGCGGTCGCTCGTCTGGTTGCCGCGCTGGCGACCTCCGATATCGGGAGGCCCTCCCGGCAGATCGACCTGAGCGGCCACTACGCCGCGGTCATGAAGCTGGACGAAACGACCGGCATCGCGCTGGCGACCGACGGCGTCGGCACCAAGCTGCTCGTCGCCGAAATGCTCGGCCGCTACGACACGGTCGGGATCGACTGCATCGCGATGAACGTCAACGACATCATCTGTGTCGGGGCAGAGCCGTTCGCGATGCTGGACTACCTGGCGGTCGAGAAGGCGGACCCGGAGCAGTGCGAGCAGATCGGTCGTGGTCTGGCGCGCGGAGCCGAACTCGCCGGCATCGAGATCCCGGGTGGGGAGCTGGCCCAGATCGGCGACCTGGTCAAGGGCTTCGACATCGCCGGGGCCTGTTTCGGGACGGTGAAGCTGGACTCGGTCATCGACGGCTCGGCGGTCACGCCCGGGGACGTCGTCATCGGGCTGCCTTCCTCCGGCATCCATTCGAACGGATACACCCTCGCCCGCAGCGCGCTTGACGGCATCCAGATGGATGACGAGCGGCTCGGCCGGCCGCTGGGCGACATCCTGATTGAGCCGACCGAAATCTACGTGCGGGCGGTCATGGACCTGATCACATCCCCGGTGGACGTTCGCGGTCTCGCCCACATCACCTCCGGCGGACTCGACAACCTGCTGAGGCTGAAGGCGGAGGTGTCCTACGACATCACCGACCCCCTGCCGCCGCATCCGATATTCGAGCTGATCGCGGAGCGGGCCGCGGTTCCCGAAGACGAGATGTACGAGGTCTTCAACATGGGCTGCGGCTTCTGCTGCGTGGTCCCCGCCGTGGACGAAGCCGACGCTCTCGCTCTGCTCAGAGGCCACTATCCCGGGGCGGCGAAAATCGGTGCTGTGGGAGCGGGACCGAAGGCCGTGACCCGCGGCTGAGAGCCACTGGCCGTTTTTTCCCGATTTGCGGGACGAAACCGCGCCCGGCTGCGGCGCAGGATAGTCTCGCTTCCCCATGAGTTTTCGCAGCCCGGATCGGTGAATCGGTGAAGCTCGACTGTCAGAATCCGTCGAGAATTACCACCTGTCCATGAACCACCCACCGGCAAGCGCACAGATGATCGGCACGGTCCTCTCGGACCGGTACCGGCTTGAAGCAAAACTGGGCTCCGGGGGCATGTCAACCGTCTACCTGGCAAGGGACGAAGTTCTGGACCGGCCGGTCGCGGTGAAGCTGATGCACCAGGAGATGACCCAGCACGAGGACCAGCTGGAGAGGTTCAACCAGGAGGCCCGTGCGGTGGCCAAGCTGTCGAACCCGAACGTGGTCGCGGTGATCGACGCCGGTGAAGACGGGGGGCGCCCCTACATCGTGCTCGAGTACGTCCAGGGTGAAACGCTCAAGCAACGGATCAGCCGGGTAGGCGCCCTGGAAGTGACCGAAGCCCTCGCCTACGGAGTGGAGGTGGCCCAGGGCCTCTCGGTCGCCCACGAGCGGCAGATGGTCCACAGGGACGTCAAGCCACAGAACGTGCTGATCGACGCCACCGGCAGGGCCAAGCTGACCGACTTCGGGATCTCGCGACAGCTCAACGACGAAGGGGTCACAGCAACCGGCAAGGTCATCGGCACCACTGACTACGTCGCCCCGGAGCAGGCGATGGGCAAGGATGTTGACCCTCGTTCGGACATCTACTCGCTCGGCATCGTGCTGTTCGAGATGCTGACCGGCGACGTGCCGTTCGAAGCGGACAACCAGATCGGCGTCGCGATGAAGCACGTCAACGAGGAGCTGCCCGACGTACAGGTCCGACGCCCTGACATCTCGGCCGCGTCGGCCCGCGTCGTAGACATGGCCACGGCCAAGAACCCGGAAGACCGCTACGAGACGATCGACGACATGGCCAAAGACCTCCAGGCGGCGCTCGAGGTCGAAGCGATCAGGGCCGGCGGAACCACCGGTGAAGCGACCTCGGTGCTCGACGCGGTACCGGCCCCGAGCCGGCAACTCCCGACCAGGAAGAACTCCTACTGGCCGGCGGTCGTGATGCTGGTCATCGCGCTGTTGATCACCGCCGGGACCGCCTACCTGATCTCCCGGGGGGACACCGGGGGTGGTGGTGGCGCCGGAGCGGTGGACGGAGGTGCCGGGGCCGGCGGCAACCAGATCGAACTCGTGGCCTCGAGCGACTACGACCCCGAAGGCGACGGTGTCGAGCATCCCGAAGAGGCCCCGCTCGCGATCGACTCCGACGCCAGTTCCTCGTCCTGGACAACCGAGACCTACCGGACCCAGACCTTCGAACCGAAGTCCGGAGTCGGGCTCTGGGTCGATGCCGGGCAACCGGTCGCGGCCAGCGCGATGGAGGTCCTGACCCCCACTCCCGGTTGGACGCTCGAGGTATACGGAACCAACGATCCGATCCCCGAGGATGTCGCCGAATGGACCAGCCTCGCCCTGGTGCCCGAGATGAGCGCCCGTCAGCGGGTCGAGCTGATCACCGCCGGCGAGCCCTACCAGTACTACCTGCTCTGGGCCACCACGCCGAGTGAGACGGAAGACGGATTCGGCGTCGCGATCTCCGACGTGAAGCTCTTTGACTGAGCCGCACCCCCGGCGCAGGGCTTGCGCCTAGAAGCTGTGGGCCGCTTCGCGGCGGTGGCGCTCGACAGCCAGATCGACCAGGCGCGAACAGAGCTCGGGGTACGGCAGGCCGGAGGCCTCCCAGAGCTTGGCGTAGACCGAGGTCTGAGTGAAGCCGGGCATCGTATTTATCTCGTTCAGAAGCACCCGGCCGTCGGCTTCGACGAAGAAGTCGCAACGGGCCAGGCCGGAACAGTCGGCCAGACGGAACGCGCTCACCGCGGTGCGGCGCAGTTCGGTCGCTGCCGCTTCGCTGATCCCGGCGGGAACCGCGAGGTTCATACGCCCCTCGGTGTACTTGGCCTCGAAGTCGTACCACTCGGCGTCAGCGAGGATCTCTCCGGGCAGCGACGCCTCCGGTTCGAGGTTGCCGAGTACCGAGCATTCGACCTCCCGACCCGGGCAGTTGGCTTCGATGATCACTCTCGGGTCGTGAGCCGCGGCCTCAGCCACTGCGGCATCCAGATCCCCGGGTCGCTCGACCCGGGAGATGCCGACGCTGGACCCGAGTCGGGCCGGCTTCACCCAGAGCGGCCACTCCATCGCCTCCGCCTTCTCCCTCCAGTCGGCAGCCTCGCCGGTCGCGCCTTCGCCGGACCCCGTCGGATCGGGAGCCTGGACGAAGTCCACCTGGGCGATTCCGTTGTCGGCACAGAGCCGCTTCAGGGTCAGCTTGTCCATGCATACGGCCGAGCCGAGCACGGACGAGCCGACGTAGGGGAGCCCGGCCGTCTCCAGTGCTCCCTGGGTCACCCCGTCTTCACCGAACGGGCCGTGGAGGGCGGGAAAGACCACCTCTACTCCCGCCAGCTCCGCCGCAGCCTGGCCGTCGCCGCTCAGGCCGGCTGCGGGGACGATCGTGACCGCCGTGTCACCGCTGCTCCACTGTCCGTCGCGGCCGATGAGCACCGGCAACACTTCATGTCCGGCCATCCGAAGTCCTTCGGCCACAGCCTGTCCGGAGAGCAGCGAGATCTCGTGTTCGCTGGACCTGCCCCCGCTCAGTACCGCAACCTTCATCAGGGCGGCGTGCCCCCGTCCGGCGGATTGACCCCGCCCGAACTCTGGAAGATGCCGACCGTGATCACCACGGTCGATCCTTCGTCGACGGTCGAGCCACCACCCGGACTCTGATCGATGACCCGGCCGTCCTGTGGTTCTATGTCGGTCGACTGCTCCTCGATGGAAGGCGTCAGTCCGAGGCTGCGAAGGTTCGACACCGCATCGGCCCGGGTCAGTCCGACGACGTTCGGCACGTCAACCTCGTCGGCCGGTTCCGGACCCGAAGAAACGACGAGCTCAACGCTTGAGCCCGGCTCGACCTTGGTGCCGGCATTGGGAGATTGCGAGATCACTTCGCCGGACGGCCGATCGCTCGACTCCTGCCTGGATGAAGACTCGAGCCCGACTGCGGAAAGCTGCTGTTCGGCGGCGTTCCTTGTCTGACCGACCACCGGCGGTACCGATACGCGCCCGGGGCCGTTGGAGACGATCAGGGTCACCTGGGATCCACGACGGACCGACTCACCGGCCGGCGGGTTGGTTTCGATAACCGAGTCCGACGGTACTTCGGAAGAGTTCCTGGTTTCAACCGCGACGCCGAGACCGGCTTCGTCGAGCGCCTGCTCGGCTTCCGTCCGGGTCTGCCCGGTCACGTCGGGTACCTCGACCTGGCCCGGGCCGCCGCTGACGGTCAGGTCGACGTCGGGGTCGGAACAGAACCAGCCGAATACTGCACAGTCGCGCTCGGCCTCCCCGACCGGATCCTGGTTGATCACCTGGTTCAGCGGCACATCACGCTGCACCCGTTCAACGTCGCCGACCGTGAAACCGTCGGTGCCCAGCGTCGTGATCGCGCTGTCGAGGTCGGTGCCGACAACACTGGGAACGTCGACGGTGTTGTCGCGCAGCACTCCCCACAAGACCAGGGCGATCAGCACCGCGGCCAGTGCACCGACGATCCAGGGCCACTTGCTGTCGGGCTCTTCGTAGACCTGGTCGGGACTGGCTTCAGCCGCATCGAGGGCAGCGATAAACGTCTCGGCGTCCTGGTACCGCTCATAGGGCTCGCGGCGCAGGGCGGTCATCACCACGGCATCGAGGGCGGGAGATACGTCCGGATTCCAGGCGCTCGGCGGGGGCGGTTGCTCGGAGAGCTGCTTGAGCGCGACAGCGACGGCGGTATCGCCCTCGAACGGAACCCTGCCGGTGAGGCACTCATACAGGATCACTCCGACCGAATAGAGGTCCGACGGCGGTCCGACTTCGTAGCCTTCGGCCTGCTCCGGCGAGAGGTAGTTCACGGTGCCGAGAATCGAGCCGGCCTCGGTGATCTCGGACAGGCCGGCGCGGGCGATGCCGAAATCGGTGACCGTGGCGAGTCCACTGGAGTCGACGATCACGTTCATCGGCTTCAGGTCGCGGTGGATGACACCGTGCCTGTGGGCGAAACCGGCAGCTTCGAGGATCTGCCTGACGATCGCGACCGACTCGGTCGGGGTGAGACCGAAGTTGATCAGGTCACGCAGGGTGCGGCCGTCCAGGTAAGCCATCGCGATGTAGTAGGTGTGGTCCACCTGACCGCGGTCGAAGATCGAGACGATGTTGACCTGCTGCAGGCCTGCGGCGGCTTCGGCTTCCCGGCGGAAACGGCTGATGAACTCTTCGTCGCGGGCGAACTGATCGTGCAGAACCTTCAGCGCCACGCGGCGCGGCAGGTGCAGGTCGTCGGCCAGCCAGACGTCGGCCATGCCTCCGGAACCGATCCGGGAAACGACCCGGTACCGGCCGTCCACCACTGCTCCCTCTGTCAGTCTGGCCATCTGTTCATCCGCCAATCAGTGTCTGCATAACGCCGGCTGCAATCGGAGCGGCAACCGTACCGCCTTGTCCGTCGGTGCACTCCACGGTCGCGGCGACGGCAATTTCGGGGTCATCGGCCGGGGCGAAACCGACGAACCAGGCCTGGTTGGGAAGACCGGCACACTCTTCCCGGTCCACCTCTGCCGTTCCGGTCTTGCCGGCTACATCGATGCCGCTGAGCGCACCCGCGGTGCCCGTGCCCTCGTCGACCACCGCGCGCATGGCCTCGGTCAGCTGGGCGGCGGTCTCCTCGGACATGACTTCCGACTGGCGGGAAGGCTCCATCGTGTCGACCACCCGGCCGTCGACGTCGGTGATCCTGTCCCAGATCCTCGGCTTCATCAGGTCGCCGTCGTTGGCGATCGTCGCCGCCACCTCGGCCATCTGGATCGGGGTGGCCAGCAGCCTCTCCTGGCCGATCGCGATTCTCGAGATGTCCACGCCTTCGTTCGGCCGCAGCAACTCTCCGTCGCTGCCGAAGACGCCGCTGACCGCGAGTTGATCGCTCGGGAGGTCGATGTCGGGGCGTGAATTGAAACCGAAGCGATCCATGTACTCGTAGAGAGTGTCCTCGCCCACCCGGCGTCCGAGTTTGGCGAAGAAGGTGTTGACCGAGTTGGTCAGCGCCGTGGTCACACCGATCTCGCCGAAAGCGGAGCCTCCGGAGTTGGCCAGCGGCTGTCCCTGGATGGTCAGACTCGCCGGCGCATCGATCAGGGTCTCGAGGTCGATGTTGCCGCTGTCGAGGGCGGCGGTCGCGGTGACCAGCTTGAAGGTCGAGCCGGGTGGGTACTGGCTCTGGACCGTCCGGTTGACCAACGGTGCAGCGGGATCCTGGCTCAGCTCCGAGAACTGCTCCGGAATCGTGTTCGGGTCGTAGGGCGGCTGGCTGACCATGGCACGGACCCGGCCCGAGTCCGGTTCGATCGCGACCACCGCGCCGGGCCGGCCGGCCAACAGGTCGAAAGCCACCTGCTGCGCAGTCGAGTCGAGGCTCGTGGTGATGTTGTTGCCGACCGGCTCCCGGCCGCGCAGCTCGTCGAACAGCGTCGTGAACTCGGAGTTCTCCCCGGTCAGTTCGTCGTTGTGGAACTTCTCGAACTCCGAGTTGGCCAGGTCGACGAAGTTGTAGCCGATCGGATGCCCGAACAGACCGGCGGTCGGATACTCCCGGACGAACTGACGCGAGGCACCCTGCCCGATGCCGACCGACCTGGCGATCAGGGTTCCATCGGCGGCGACGATCCGGCCCCGCTTGATCTGCTGGGCCTTGAACAGTGGCCGCTTGTTCGCGGTCTGCTGCTTGAGGTCTTCAGCTCCGAACACGGTCCATTCGGAGGTGAATGCGACCAGCACTCCGAAGCTCAGGGCGATGAAGACGAAGAGCTTGCTGATTCGCGCGTTCAAGAGAAGGCCCCGGTCGGCGGCGGCGACTCGTTCTGCCGGGCCTCACGACGGGCGCGGTCCGAGATCAGCAGCAGCAGGGCCAGCAGGATGAAGTTGGCCAGGATCGAACTGCCGCCGTAGGAGACGAGCGGCAGGGTCACGCCGGTCAGCGGGATCACCCGGGTCACTCCGCCGATGATCACGAAGGCCTGAAAGGCAAAGACGGTGGTCAGGCCGGTGGCCAGCAGTTTCGAGAAGCCGTCGTTGGCCATCATCGCGATCTTGAAGCCGCGCGCTGCAACCAGCAGGTAGATGCTGATCACCGCGGCACCACCGAACAGTCCGAGCTCGGAAACGATCAGGCTGTAGATGAGGTCGGTGTGGGCCGCCGGCAGCAGTCCGTCGCCCGCACCTCCGGGGATGACCACGAGCGACCTGGCGAAGCCTTCGCCGAACAGACCGCCGTCGGCCTGGGCGAAGATCGACTGCAGCACCTGGTAACCCGAATCGGAAGGGTCCCGGTACGGGTCGAGCCAGATGTCCACGCGGTCGGTCACGTGCGAGACGGTCGAGTAGATGAACCAGGCGCCGGCCATGAACATCGACATGCCGATCACCACGAATGAGAGCCGGCCGGTGGCAACGTAGAGCAGGGCGAGGAATGCCGCGAAGAACATCAGCGAGCTGCCGAGGTCCCGGATGAAGATCAACATGAACATCGAAGCGCCCCAGACGACCAGCAGCGGACCCATGTGCTTGATCGGCGGCAGGGTCACCCCCATGACCCGTTTCGCACCGACGACCAGAAGTTCACGATGCTCACGCAGGTAACTGGCGAGAAAAATGACGATGCAGTATCTTTGCCAGTTCGACCGGCTGAAAACTGATCGGGCCCAGCCTGACTCCGAGGTAGGCGCCGTTGACCTGCTCGCCGAGCAGGGGAAGTCTCGGTGCCAGCAGCAGCCCGATGCCAACCAGCGCGATCGTATAGCGGTACCGCTCAAGTACCGAGTAGTCGCGCAGGAAGTGGACCACCACCGCGAACAGGACGAGGCCGAGAACGAACCAGTTGGCCTGATCCCGCGCCAGATCGCGGGCAAGCTCGGCGTCGAGCCGGTAGATCATGACCAGCCCGATCGCGGTGAGCAGAGCCATCAACGGGAACAGGTACGGGTCGGCCTCCGGCAGCCGGATCCGGATGTAGATATGGGTGGCCAGGCAGACCGCGAGGAAGTAGAGCCCGTACGAGAGGCTGAGATTGCCGAGCTGGCTGTCGTTCTGTGAAAAGACCGC
The DNA here is from genome assembly GCA_963709475.1 of uncultured Solirubrobacterales bacterium. Taxonomy (GTDB): domain Bacteria; phylum Actinomycetota; class Thermoleophilia; order Solirubrobacterales; family 70-9; genus 67-14. The sequence continues at coordinate 103,664 of CAVPWI010000003.1, forward strand.
GGCGAAGCCGATGGTCAGCAGCAGCGCCACCGGTATGAGCGCGACCAGTTCGCGGTTCCTGGCCGATCTGCGCTTCGGGGCCGGCCTGCCCGCCGCCCGGGCCTCCACCTAGCTGCCCTCGTTGCTCTCGATGTCCTCGATCAGCGAGGTCGCGTCGTCGCGGGAGCGCAAGGAGTGCCCGGTCACCGCCTCCTGCCGCTGGCTCCCGAGATCCGAAGTCTGGACCGCTGCCGAGTATTCGCGCTGATACAGGGAGATCCCCAGAGGCAGCTCGTAGGGCAGGCCTCTGTAGAGCGCGACACGACCAGCCTCATCGGTTCCGAGGAACCAGACCTGACGGCTCGCTACAAATGCGCCGCCGAGTAGAACGAGAAAGACCAGGATCCCCGCCAGCGTCTTGACCAGGATGCCGCCGATTCCGGCCCTGCGACCGCCATCGGAAGTCGCGACCTCGGCTTCACCGGCCCGGTTTCGTCGCGACCGGCCGCGAGAGATAAGGGTCGGTCCGTCGGTCCGGGCGATCGGGTTCTCGGGGTCCTCGATCTGGAAGAGCAGCACGGTTATGTTGTCGCGGCCACCGGCGATGTTGGCCTCGTCGACCAGGGCGCGGGTCGCGGCGTCGAGGCTGACCGCCTCCTCGATGATCACCCGGATCCTCTCGTCAGCCAGCATCGTGGTGAGTCCGTCGGAGCAGAGCATGAATATGTCGCCGGGCTCGGCCGGCACGCTCTGGACATCGACCTCCACCTCGGGTTCCGGCCCGAGCGCCCTCGTGATGATCGAACGCTGAGGGTGGTCCTCCGCCTGCTCCTCCGTGATCTGGCCACGCCTGCGCATCTCTTCGACCAGCGAGTGGTCGCGGGTCAGCCGCTGGATGATGCCGTCACGCAGCCGGTAGGCGCGGGAGTCACCGACATGCCCGATCACGACCTCCTCGCGCTGGGAGTCGACCGCAGCCGCGGTGATCGTCGTGCCCATCCCCGAGAGCGACGAGTCGGAATGCGCCTGGTCGTGAATCGTCCGGTTGGCCACCCCGATCGAGTCCTGCAGCGCTTCTTCCGGCAGCCCTGCCGGCAGGCCTTCTTCAAAGGCCTTGATCGCGGTCATCGAAGCGACCTCGCCGGCCTGGGCACCGCCCATACCGTCGGCGACCACGAACAGCGGGGCCCGGGCGAGCATCGAGTCCTCGTTCGCCTGACGCTGGCGACCGGTGTCTGTTCTCTCTGAATGTTGGGAGACGCGGATCATCTATCTGTCCAGTTCGAAGCGGAATGAAGTGTCGCCGATCGCGATCTTCGCGCCATCCGGAATCTCCAGCTCACCGATCACCGGTGCTCCGTCGAGCAGGGTTCCGTTGGTCGAATTCATGTCCTCGATGAAGTATCGGTCGGCCCGAGGGTAGACCCTCGCGTGGAGCCCCGACGCGTAGCGGTCCGAGAAAGCGATGTCGGCATCGCCGGAGCGACCGAGTGTGGCGCCGCCGAACAGGTCGAAGCGACTGCCGGAATCGAGATTGTCGCTCGCCTCGACGACCAGCCAGGCATCGGGAGCCGAGCCTCCGCCGCTGAAGCCGGTGTCGGATCCGGTGGAGGTTCCGGCGTTGCGCTTCAGGTCCTTGCGGGCACTGGTGGCGATCCACAGCAGGAAGAGGTAAAGGACTCCGAGAAAAGCGAACTTCAGCGCGATTGAGACCGGTTCGAAATCCAATTGCCCGCCGCGTCTACCCTTCCAGCCCGAAGCGGAAGGTGGTGGTCCCGAGGGTCACCTGGTCACCGTCACGAAGACGCGAAGACGGCATCCGTCGCCCATTCACCTTGACCCCGTTGGTCGAGTTCATGTCGACGATCTGCCAGCTGCCGTCACTCGACTGTCGCAGTTCGGCGTGACGACGCGAGATGTTCGGATCGGGCAGTACGCAGTCGGCCTCGTCGGAGCGACCGATCACCGCCCGGGTTCCGGGCACCGCGATCCGTTTCCCGTTTGCCTCGATGAAGGCCGCCTGAAGACGGTTGGTCGGTTCCGCGGGAGCCGGTGTCGGCTGCTTCGGCGGCGTCGTATAGACCATGGTCTTTCCTTCTTCGGCCTGCTTCGGCCGCTCGCCCTCACGAGCCGGAGCCTTGACCAGTCGGGTCTGGATGCCAAACTCTCCCAGCCGCAGGCGGTCGTCGGTATTGAACTTCACCTCCGGCCGGGTGAGCAGGTCGTAGCCCCTTGCCCTCGCGTGCTCCAGCAGATACCCCGCCAGTTCCTGCTCGAGCGAGCGCTCGTAGCCCTGGAGCTTCTCGCGGTCCTGGGGCGACAGATGCACGGTGTACTCGTTCGGGACATAGACCCGCGAAACCGAGGCGGTCTTGTGGGAATCCATCTCCTTGACCAGTTTGCGGGCCAGTTCGACCGGCTGCACCTCGGAACTGAAAGCGCGGCTGAACACCCCTTCGACCAGGCCTTCGAGGCGTGCTTCGAGGCTACGGAAAAGACTCACAGCCGCACCCCTCGGCTGCCCGTCTTCGGGTCATTGGGCATTCGGGACACGGTCGGATTCTACGGCAGCAAGCCCGATCACCCGTGGCCGTGGCGAAGCACGGCGCCCTCGAACCCTCGATGCGAGCGCTCCAAGGAGCAACGAGACCACCAGCCAGACGGCCAGCGCGACCAGGTATGTCGAAGAAGTCACCACGGGGAACAGAAGGTCCGACAGAAAGGCCGGGACCGACGACTCCCAACCCGCCGGTGCTTCGGAGAACCGCGCGAACAGCAGTCCCCTGCCGGTTGCCGCCTCGGCCAGAGCCGTCAGGGTCAGCCCGGCGACGGCCGTCGTCACCCGGTCCCGCCGGTTCTCAGCCAACGCCGCAAAGGCGGGTACCGCGGGTGCGAGTCCCATCGTGCCCAGCAGCGGGGCGAGCGGGATGATCGCCAGGATGCGACCGGAACCGCGAGCGAGGAAGGCCGGAAGGGCGATCAGCAAGCCGGCCGCAAAGGCTGCTCCGGGAAGATCGGCGGCAAAGTTCAGCCAGCCGGCGAGACCGAGACCCGCCGAGATGAAGCCGAGCCGTGGGCTGAGCAGGGTCAGCATCGAGACGACCAGCGACAGCAGCCCGACCGAGCCCGCATCGGCTTTCCCGGTAAGGATCATCGCCGTCGCGGTCATCGCACCGGCAACCGCCGAGACCGCGATCCTCGCAAGGTCGAAGTCGGTGTCGATCGAGAACACGGATCGGCCTGGTGCTGAAGCCGGATCGGTTCCACGGACCGAGCTGTCGAGGTATTCGAGGTTCTCTTCGAGCACCGTGCCGAGGTCTTCGACCCCGGGCCTCAGCACAGGATCGGCGTCGAGACAGGCGTCGATCACGTCGGTGAGCGGTACCGGGAGATCGGGCCGGCGATCGGCCAGCAGGGGGACCTCCTCGGTGAGCGCACGAGCGGTGGCTCCCGGAGTCGCCCTGCGGCGCGGATTCTCGTCGGTCAGTGCCTCGTAGAGGGTGAGGGCCAGAGAGAAGACATCTCCGGCCGGTCCCACCTCCAGGCCTTCGGCCTGCTCGGGAGGCATGTAGGACAGCGTGCCCAGAACGTCGCCGGTCGCGGTCAGGTCTTCGCCGTCTGTAAGCCGCGCTATCCCGAAATCCATCAGCCGGGCGCCGCCATCCCGGTGCGGGAGCATCAGGTTGGCGGGCTTGACGTCACGGTGGACGACCCCCCGGGCGTGCGCATGATCGAGCGCCTCACAGACGTCAGCGCCGATCTCGGCTACTTCGCGATCGCTCAGCAGCCGCAGGTCGATCAGTTCCCGCACGGTGTCACCCTCGATCAGTTCGCTGACCAGGAAGGCCCGGCCGCCACGGGAGTCGAACTCCTGATGGGTGAATTCGAAAAGGGTCACGATGCCCGGGTGGTTGAGCCGCGCGGCGGCCTGGGCCTCGCGCTGTATCCGTGGTCCGCTGTCACGCCCGGTCTCGATCACCTTGACCGCGACGTCCCGCTCGAGACGCCGGTCCCAGGCCCTATAGACGGTGCCGAATCCACCGCTGCCGAGGCGATCTTCAATCTCGAACCTGTTGAGTACCGTGGTGCCGATCATCCGTTGTCCGGGTTTCGCCGTATCGGCCTCCAGCCCTGCGAATGGGTGCCGATTCGCAATCCGGCGGCTGAAGCGACCTGTAGCGGCAGAAGGGAATAGATTGGCCCCGCCGAAACTGTTTCGGAAGACCCACCTATGGATTTCCCTGATCCCCACGACGAATTCGACTCCCCGCGCGACACCGGGACCGGTGACGCCGTGGCCCGGCCACCCAGAACACGGCGCTCGGGAGGTGGTGGTGGAGGCCGAGGGCCTTCGTCGAATGAACGCAAACAACTGATGATCCGGCGCGGAATGGCTCTGGGTGCGGGACTGATCGTGCTCGTGCTGATTGTGCTCGGCGTCAGGGGCTGTCTCGACGCCCGCCAGAATCGCGCCCTCGAGGACTACGCCTCGAACGTAACCCAGGTCGTCGACGAGACCAACACGCTGAGTGAGTCTTTCTTCGGACTGCTCGATGACCCCGGCGAGCTCTCGGTGACCGAATTCACCAGCGAAGTCGAATCGGACCGAAGCGCGATGGACGGCTTCCTCAGCCGGGTCGAGAAACTGAGCACGCCGGGAGACATGCAGGAGGCGCAGGACACGCTGCTGCTCGTCTACCAACTGCGGGCGAACGCCATGGACACCATCGCCACCCGGATGCCAACGGCTCTAGGTGACGAGGGCCGTGAGAAGGCGATCCAGGGAATTGCCGGCCAGATGGAGGTCCTCGCCGGCGCAGATGTCCTCTACAACCAGATCACGAGGCACTCGATCGACGATGCGATCGCCAACAACGGGGCGTCGGCCCCGGAAATGCCCCGCAGTGAATTCGTCGTTGATGCCATCTTCTGGGGTAACCCCGACAACCTCGATTCCGCTCTCAGCTCGGTCGGTGGCGGTCCGCGTCCGGCGGCAGACGGTGGTGTTCACGGGACCGGACTCGGCAGCGTCTCGATCGGTGGAGTGACCCTCGACCCCTCGGTCTCGACCGTGATTCCGGCCGATACGGAGCCGGTGGTCGACGTTGAAGTCCAGAATCAGGGCGAGTCTGACGAGTCCGACGTGACCGTCACCGCCACTGTCGACGGTGGCAGCGGGCTGGATCAGTCGATTCCGACGCTCGCGATCGGTGAAACGGGAGTCGCATCGATCCTGCTCACGCCGGCGCCGACCGGAGAAGTCTCGCTCGAGATCGTGGTAGCCCCGGTTCCAGGCGAGCAGGTCCTCGACAACAACGAGGCGACCTACACCGTCTCTTTCGAGTAGGCCGGCATGAAAGTCGCCTACCTCGGCCCCGCCGGAACCTTCAGTGAGGATGCTGTCCGCGGCAGCGGTTTCGCTTCCCCGGACTTCGACCCGCTTCCCTGCAGCACGGTCGTCGAGGTCATCGAGGCGATCGCTTCGGGAACCGCGGACCGGGCCATGGCGCCGATCGACAACTCGATCGAAGGTTCCGTCCGCCATACGGTGGACGGGCTGATCAACTCCGCGGACTCGGTCACGATCATCGGCGAGTACGTGCACGAGGTGCGCTCGGCTCTGATCGCGGCCCGACCGGTGCCCCTTGAGGAGATCAAGGCGGTCACCTCGCACCCTCAGCCGCTGGCACAGTGCTCCCGCTTCCTGCGGGAAGAACTTCCGGGGGCCGAGCTTCGTTTCGCCGACAGCACCAGCGCCGCGGTCAGGCAGGTGAGCGAGGGCGAAGCCGGCCTCGCCGCACTCGGTCCTGCAACGGCAGCCGGGATCTACGGATGCACGATTCTACGGGAGGGCATCGAAGACGAACCCGGCAATCTGACCCGCTTCGTCTGGCTTGCGCCGGTCGGGACCGACCCCTCAGAACAGACGGGCGACGGCGGGGGCGGCGGGCTAGGCGAGCCGGGCTGGAAGACCACGGTCGTCTTCTCCGAGCTCGGCGAAGACCACCCGGGATCGCTGGTCGAAGCGCTGCTCGAGTTCTCGAAGCGTGAGATCAACCTGGCCCGGATCGAGTCGAGGCCCCAGCGTCGCCGGCTCGGCCAGTACCAGTTCTTCATCGACATCGAGGGTCGCGACACCGACCCCGGCGTGAGCGAGGCATTGGCCGGCCTGCGCAGCAAAGCCGGCGCCGTGAAGGTGCTCGGCTCCTACCCGATCGCCCGCTGACCCGGAAGGGAGCGGGCGCCCGGGCGTCACTCTTCCGTCGGCTGCTCCGCGTCTGACGACTGCTCTCCGGAATCAGCTGCCGCCTCTTCAGCGGGAGCTTCAACCGGTGCCGATTCATCCTCGGGCGATTCGGCGTCAGGCAACTCCGGCTGCTCCGGCTGCTCCGGTGCGTCGGCCAGGTCGCCGGTCGGAATCGCCGCGTCTGACTCGACCACCAGGGCCACGGCGCTGATGTGGTCGCCTTCCCGGACATTCATGACCTTTACCCCCTGGGTCGGGCGGCCGGTCTTGCGGATGCCCTCGACCGAGGTGCGCTGAACCATCCCGTTTTCGGTGATGAACAGCAGGTCCTGGTGCTCCCGCACGATCAGGGCGCCGGCCAGGCCGCCCTTGGTCTCGGTCAACTTCGCCGTGAGCACGCCCTTGGTGCCGCGATTCTTGATCGGGTACTCGGAGAGCGCCGTCCGCTTGCCGAAACCGTTCTCGGTTACGACCAGCAGCTCGGCGTCGTCACGGGCCACGTTCAGCGCCAGCACGCGGTTATCCTTCTGGCTGACGTTCATGCCCTTCACACCGCTGGTCCCACGACCCATCGGCCGGGCCTGGTCCTCGTGGAAGCGACTGGCGTGTCCGGACTTCGAGACCATCAGCAGATCGTCTTCGCCCGAGGTCAGCTGGACGCCAACCAGCTCGTCGTCGTCGCGGATCTTGATCGCGATGATTCCGTCGGCTTCGATCCGGGTGTTGTAGTCGGTGAACTCGGTCTTCTTGACCTGCCCCTGGGCGGTCGCGAAGACGATGTAGCGGTTCTCCTTGAACTCACGGGTCGGGATCACGGTCATCACCCGCTCACCCTCACGGAGCGGAAGCAGGTTGACCAGGGCGCTGCCCCGGGCGGTCCGCTGGCCTTCCGGCAGTTCGTAGACCTTCTTGCGGTACACCTTGCCGGTATTGGTGAAGAACAGCAGGTAGTCATGGGTCGAGCAGATGTGGAGGTGCTCGATGTAGTCGCCCTCCTTGAGGTTCATACCGGTGACTCCGACACCACCTCGGTGCTGCTGACGGTAGGAATCGACCCCGATCCGCTTCACGTAACCGGACTTGGTCAGCGAGATGACCATCTGCTGCTCGGCGATCGTATCTTCGACGTTCACGTCTCCACCGAAGGGTTCGATCGAGGTCCGGCGCTCGTCTCCGTGCCGTTCGGTCAGCTCGAGCAGTTCTTCGCGAACGATCGCGTAGACCCGGCTCTCGTCGCCGAGGATCGCGCGCAGTTCGGTGATCAACTCCATCAACTCGGCGTGCTCGGCCCGGATCTTGTCCGACTCGAGTGCGGTCAGACGCTGCAGGCGCATGTCGAGGATCGCCTGGGCCTGGGCCCGCGAGAGCTCGAACTCGTCAATCAGGCCGTCGCGGGCGGTGTCAGGATCAGGCGAGGAGCGGATCAGCTTGATCACCGCATCGAGGTTGTCGAGGGCGATCAGCAGGCCTTCGAGGATGTGGGCCCTGGCCTCGGCTCGACGCAGCCTGAACTGGGTCCGGCGGGTCACCACTTCGCGCTGGTGCTCGACGTAGTGACGGATCATCTCGCGCAGCCCGAGGGTGCGCGGCACGCCGTCGACCAGCGAGACCATGTTCATTCCGAACGAGGTCTGGAGCTGAGTCTTCTTGAACAGGTTGTTGAGCACGACGTTCGGAACGGCGCCACGCTTCAGCTCGATGACCACCCGCATACCGGTGCGGTCGGTCTCGTCCCTGAGGTCGGAGATCCCTTCCAGTTTCTTGTCCCTGACAAGGGTCGCGATCTTGACGATGAAGCCGGAATCGCCGCCCTTCTTGACGGTGAACGGCAGCTCGGTGACGATCAGCGCGTCCTTGCCACCCTTCAGCGGCTCCGAATGCACCTTGCCGCGCACCCTGACGCTGCCGCGGCCGGTTTCGTAGGCCTCGCGGATGTTGCTCGGATCCATGATGCCGCCACCGGGGAAGTCCGGTCCCTTGACGTGCTCCATCAGGCCTTCGAGGCTGATCTCCGGGTCGTCGATGAAAGCGGCAACAGCTCCGGCTATCTCGGGCAGATTGTGGGGCGGGATGTTGGTCGCCATGCCGACCGCGATGCCCGAAGATCCGTTGACCAGGAGGTTCGGGAAGCGTGAAGGCAGGACCAGCGGTTCGCGCTGGGACTCGTCGTAGTTGGGGCCGAACTCGACCGTGTCCGAGTCGATGTCGCGCAGCATCTCCGTGGCCAGGCGGGTGAGCCGAGCCTCGGTGTAACGCATCGCGGCGGCGGGGTCGTCGTCGATCGAGCCGAAGTTGCCCTGGCCGTCGACCAGCGGGTAACGCAGAGAGAAGTCCTGCGCCATTCGGACCAGGGTGTCGTAGATCGAAGCGTCGCCGTGAGGGTGGTACTTGCCCATGACTTCGCCGGCGATCGTCGCGCTCTTCCGGTAGGGCCGGTTCGGCTGGAGGCCGAGGTCGTGCATCGCGTAGAGCACCCGGCGATGCACCGGCTTGAGTCCGTCACGGACGTCGGGCAGGGCCCGTCCGACGATCACGCTCATCGCGTAATCGATGTAGGACGAGCGCATCTCGAGTTCGAGTTCGCGCTCTTCGATATGCCCGGTCAGGGCTTCGAGGGCCATCAGTCTTCAGTCCGGTGGTCAGACGTCAATGTTGCTCGCCTCCTTGGCGTAGGTCTCGATGAAGTCTCGGCGGGGCGAGACCTGATCGCCCATGAGCATCGAGAAGATCTGGTCGGCTGCGGTGGCGTCCTCCAGGGTGACCCGCTGAAGCGTGCGGCTGCCCGGATCCATGGTCGTCTCGCGAAGCTGATCGGCGTTCATCTCTCCGAGGCCCTTGAACCGGGTCAGCTGGACCCCGTGCTTGGCGAGGTCGAGGACTGCCCGGTGGAGGTCGGTGAAGGTCTCGGCCTCTTCGAGGCGATCCTTCAGGGTGACCTTGAACGGCGGGCGGCCGAGCGAAGAGAGCAACTGGGAGTGGACGTCGGCGAAGCGGCGGTACTCGTTGCCCTCGAAGAGGCGGGCCGGCAACACGTGGTTGCGGGCCAGGCCCGACTTGTTGTGGACGGCTTTGACGACGGTGTCTTCACCCTTGCTGGCGAGGATCTCGGTGCTGAAGATGTCGTCCTCGTGGTCTACGTCGCTGAGGACCTTGCGGACCTCGTCGATCGTCACCACGGCTTCGTCGAGAATGCGTGATTCAGCGACGAAGCGGATCACCTCGTTGCCGAACTCGGCCTGAAGGGCTGACGACCAGCCTTCGTACTCCTTCGACTGGCGGACGTATCTGAGCCAGCGGTCCTTGGTCAGCTTGAGATTCCTGCCATCCGCGTCGAGGATCTCGAACTGGTCGAAGCGGTCCCTCAGCAGGAGCTCCTCCAGCTCGGATTCCTTGTCGAGGTAGGTCTCCTGGTTGCCCCGCTTCACCTTGTAGAGCGGCGGCTTCGCGATGTAGACGAAACCGGCGTCGATCAGCGGCTGCATCTGCCGGTAGAGGAAGGTCAGGATGAGGGTGCGGATGTGGGCTCCGTCCACGTCGGCGTCGGTAGCCATGATGATCTTGTGGTACCTGGCCTCTTCGAGGTCGAACTCGTCGTGGATGCCGGTACCGATCGCGGTGATCAGCGCCTGGATCTCGTTGTTGGCCAGGACCTTGTCGATCCGGCTCTTCTCGACGTTGAGGATCTTGCCCCGGAGCGGCAAAACCGCCTGGGTCGAGCGATCCCGGGCCTGCTTGGCAGAACCGCCGGCCGAGTCGCCCTCGACCACGAACATCTCGGCGTGTTGGGGGTCGCGCACAGTGCAGTCGGCGAGCTTGCCGGGCAGGGTTGAATTTTCCAGCGCCGACTTGCGACGGGTCAGGTCCCTCGCCTTGCGAGCGGCGACGCGGGCCCTGGAAGCCTCGACCGCCTTGGTGATGATCCGTCGCGCTTCACCCGGGTGCTCCTCGAGGAACTCGGCCAGCTTGCGGTTGACAGTTTCTTCAACCAGGCCACGGATCTCCTGGTTTCCCAACTTGGTCTTCGTCTGGCCTTCGAACTGCGGGTCGTGGAGCTTGACCGAGATCACAGCGGTCAATCCTTCGCGCACGTCCTCGCCGGCCAGGTTGTCGTCCTTCTCCTTGAGGATGTTCTTGCCACGCGCATACGCATTGAGAGTCCGGGTCAGTGCCGAACGGAAGCCCGACATGTGGGTACCGCCCTCATGGGTGTTGATGTTGTTGGCGAAGCTGAAAATGGACTCCTGGTAGGAGCCGTTCCACTGCATCGCGACCTCTACCGCGCCTTCGTCTTCATTGCCTTCGAAGTAGACGACCTTCTCGTGCATCGCCTCCTTGTTCTCGTTGAGGTAGCGCACGAAGTCCTCGATGCCGCCGTCGTACTGGAAGGAGATGCTCTCCCCTTCCGCACGCTTGTCGTCGATGCCAATCTTGAGTCCGCGGGTCAGGAATGCCGTCTCCCGCAGCCGATCCACGAGGGTGTTGAAGTCATATCCGACCACCTCGAAGATCTCGGCATCGGGAAGGAAGGTGATCTCGGTCCCGGTCTCCTCCGTCTCCTGGCCTTTGGCGAGTTCGCCCTGGGGATGACCGCGCACGTAATCCTGATCCCAGACGAATCCGTCCCGGCTGATCTTCAGGTGGAGTTTCTCCGAGAGCGCGTTGACCACAGAAACTCCGACTCCGTGAAGGCCACCCGAAACCTTGTAGCCGCCGCCGTCGCCGAACTTGCCACCGGCGTGCAGAACCGTCAGCACGACCTCGGCCGCGGGGCGCTGCTCTTTCTCCATGATGTCCACCGGGATGCCGCGGCCATCGTCGCTGACGGTGCAGCTGTTGTCGGGGTGGATCACGACCTGGACTTCATTGCAATGGCCGGCCAGGGCTTCGTCGACCGAGTTGTCGACGACTTCGTAGACCAGGTGATGAAGCCCGCGCGGGCCGGTCGAACCGATGTACATGCCGGGCCGCTTGCGCACGGCCTCGAGCCCCTCCAGGACCGTGATGTCCTTGGCGCCGTACGACGCGTTACTGCTGCTCGTATTGTCAGCCAACTATGCCTTTCGAATACCGGTAGATGGCCCCGAGCAACTCAGATCTCACCATCTGGAGAGAGCCCTGGTAAACCATTTCTCAAGTTCCCATAATACCAGTCTCGTTCGGATTGAAACCTCCGCCCCATCGAGAAAATCCCTGCAAAAGAGGCACTTTTTGCAAAGCCGTCACTCGATTGGTGCAGTTGCGCTCAGGAAACGGTGCGAAATCGGATTTCATCGGGCCCGGATGAAGCCATCGCGGAGCCGAGGACCTCCCTCAGACGCGGCTCCATCAACGCCAGTTCCTGACTCCAGACCGCACTGCTGCATTCGACGAACAGCACCCCGTCAGCCTCGCTCACGACCTCGGTCACAGCGGCTATCCGCTCGCCCACCGCAGCCGGCCAGGCCGCCTGGGCTTCGGCCAGCGGGGTCGCCGGGGCGATTCGCCGCCTGAACTCACCCAGAGCCCGTCCCACCGGTCGGGGGTTCGGGCTGCGGCCACGTTTATCCCTCATCTGCCGGCAGCCTCTCGGATTCGATGAGATCGAATATCCGGACCTCCACGAGTTCCGTCCGGTCTGGGATCAGGTCGCTCTCGGCGGCAGTGATGACACTCTGGCCCCCTTCGAGCAAACGGTCTACCAGTAAACCGCGTCGCTCGCCGTCGAGTTCACTCATCACGTCGTCGAGCAACATCAGCGGCGGGGTCGCCCCCGCCGCCAGTAGCGCGTCGCGTTCGGCAAAGAAGAGCGAAAGCAGACCGATTCTCTGCTGACCCTGTGATCCGAAGCGTCGCAGCTGACGTCCGTCGAGCTCGAGCCTCAGTTCGTCATGTTGAGGCCCCCATGTCGTTCTGCCCGTCCTGAGGTCGGCTTCAAGACGTTGCTCGAGTCCGGCCTCAAGCTCAGCCGGATCGGCAGTGGAAGCCGCACGGTAGGACAGGGAATTCTGACCCTTGAGCCCGAGTTCACCGGTAGCACGCAGGTAGGGATCCACGAGCTCTTCGACCGCCTGGCTACGGGAGAGGGTCAGCTCGGCCCCGGACTCGGCCACCTGACGGTTCCAGGCCGGCAGCTGTGATCTGTTGGCCGCACCGGAAGCGATCCGGGAGATGAGCGCATTACGCTGAGCCAGCGCGCGGCCGAAGGCGGTCCGGACGTCCGCCCGGCGAGGCCAGCGGGCGGCGATCCAGGAGTCCAGGTGCGCCCTTCGCGTTGCCGGTGGGCCTTTGACGATCTCGAGTCTGTCGGGCGAAAAGACCGTGACCATCGGGCGGTGCTCGATCGCGACGGAGCGATCGATAGGGGCCCCATCCATATTGAAACGACTGCCTTCGTCACGGCTGACCGATGACATGAACTCGTGATCGACACCCTGGTCCGACCTCACACGCACCCTGGAGCGGGCCCAGGAGTTGGTGAAGGGAATCAGGTCACGGCGGTCGCCGGTCCTGAACGATCGGCCGGTGAGGCCGAAGTAGGCCGCCTCGACTAGGTTCGTCTTTCCGGCTCCGTTCGGTCCGACGATCGCGGTCAGTTTCGGTCCGAGACTCAGCTCCACACCGTCGAGCGACCGAACACGGTCAGCCGCAACCGAGGTGATGAGCACGGCGTTACTCGTTCAGACGGATCGGCATTACGAGGTACCGGAAGTCATCCCCGTCGACGGGCTGCAGGAGCCCTGGTCGCAGCGGTGAGATGAGCCGGAGCATGATCTCGTCTCCCTGGATCGCCTCGATGCCGTCTCTGAAGAACTCGTGGTTGAAGCCGATACTCAGCTCCTCCCCCTCGAATGCCGCGGGCAGCTTCTCCTCCGCGTCTCCAAGGTCCGGGGTATCTGCGGAGATCGTGATCTCACCGGGAGTCAAGGAAATCTTCAGGGGCCGGTTCTTCTGCGCCATCTGGCTGACTCGCTTGACGGACTCGAGAAGTTCGCTCCTCGGAAGCCTCACATCGTGCTCGTAACTCTCGGGGAAAAGCTGTTGATAGCTGGGGAACTGACCGTCGACCGTGGTGGTCGAAAGAACTGAGCCGTCAACCACGAAGATGACTTCGCGGTCGGTGATCGTGAGGTTCACGGACTCGGAGTCACCGGCAGCCAGCAACCTGGAGAGCTCCTTGAGGGCCTGGGCGGGGATGTTCTTGTCGATCTCGGCAGTGACCGGCTCCTTGAGTGTGGTCTCTTTTACAGCCAGACGGTAGGAATCGGTTGCGACCATGGTCAGGCTGTTCCCGGAGGCCAGGACCTGGACGCTCGTGAGAACCGGCCTCATGTCTTCTTTCGAAGCAGCTCGGGCGACCAGGTCGATCGTCTCGATCAATGATTCCCGCGAAAGCCGGATGGGTTCACCCGAAGCTTTCGGCAGCGGGGGGAAGTCGTCGCTGCTGAGTGTTCGGATGTGGAAGTTGGAGCTGCCTGAGTGAATCGCGACGTCGCGCTCGCTAACCCGGTACTCAACCTCCGACTTGCCGGATCCGAGCAACCTCGAGATGTCTGAGAAGAGCCGGCCGGGAAGAAGGACTTTGCCGTCGCCCTCGATCGCACCATCGACATGTACGGGAACCTTGAGGCTCATGTTGCCATCGGTGGAGCTGAAGGAGAGACGACCATCCTCAGCCTCGACGAGGATGCCGCTGAGGGCAGGATTGACCCCACCGGTAGAGACGGTTCTGGCTGTCAGAGCGAGTTTGCTGGCCAGCTCCTGGTTGTTGATAGAGAATTTCATTCAGTAGTCAGTATTGATTTGGTAAGCCTGTGGGGTTCCTGTGGAGTTTCGATGTTCGGCTCTGGTAGGCGAGTTCAGCCGCTGCCCGTTGTGGAGACATGTTGATTGTCGCAACCGGACCGGCGCCTCAACCTGCCTCACCAGCCGGAGAGTGGAGAGTAGCGCGCAATGAGTCCACAGCCGTTGTGATCTCTGGGTCCACTGATATCTGCGCCGAAATCCTGTCGATGGAGCTGATCACTGTCGAGTGGTCACGCCCCCCGTAGAGCTGGGCTATCTGGGCGAAGGAGAGCTTCGTCATCTCCCTGGTCAGGAACATGGATACGTTCCTTGCGGTCGATGTGCGGCGGTCCCGTTTCCGGGACACAAGCGCTTCCACATCAATTCCGTAGTGGGCGGCCGTCTTCTCGCGGATCAGTTCCGGGGTTATGTGGAGGGTTTCCACCCGGCGCTCGGGGAAGACCCGGGCTACGAGATCACTGTCCACGGGTGACGCCTTCAGCGACGCCTCCGCGACAGTTCGGGTCAAGGCTCCGTGGAGCTGGCGCAAGTTGTTCTCAACTTTGCCGGCCAACAGGGTCAGTGCCTCCTGGTCGGCGACCTCCAACCCGGCCTCTGTTACGAGGTGTCTCAACACGGTGAGCCGGGTGGCGAGATTGGGAGCGGTTATCTCTGCGGTCAGCCCCCATTCGAAGCGATCGCTGAGGCGTTCAGTCAAGGTCGTGATCTCATTCGCGCGCCGGTCAGCGGAAAGAACTATCTGGCTCCCGGATTCGTAGAGCGTGTTGAAGGTGTGGAAGAACTCTTCTTCGGTGTGCGGCTTGCCGGCGATGAACTGAATGTCGTCGATCAACAGGACGTCGATATCGCGGTAGCGCCGCTTGAACTCCGCGGTCCCGTTCTCTCTCAGAGCGGCGACGAACTCCGCCGTGAATGCCTCGGCGTTGGTGAAGCGCACGTCCAGTTCCGGTACATGATGCGCGAGGTAGTTGGCGATCGAACCCAGCAGGTGGGTCTTTCCGAGCCCGGGAGATCCGTGCAGGAACAGCGGGTTGTAGGCCTCGGATGGGGCTTCGGCGACAGCCAGGGCAGCTGCATGGGCCAGGTGGTTCTCGGGCCCGATCACGAAGCGGTCAAAGAGGTGGGTCGGGTTTGGTTTGGTCTCGCGTCCGGTGGATCCAGTCTCTTCTGAAGAGGGCGACGGGTCGAAGCTGACGGCTGTTATTGACGCTTCGACCTTCGAGATCGAGTGGAGTATGAGTCCCGAGTAACGCTTCTCGACCCAGGCCTTCACCGAGTCCGGTGCCTCGATGAACAACGTATTGCCACGTCGGGCAACCGGCTTCAGCGGGGCCAGCCACATTCTGTAGGTCGACTCCGGGAGGCTGGCTCCGAGATGGGGACGCACTGAGTTCCAGAGCTGGGAAACCGGCTCCTGGTCTGAAGAAACGCTGGTGGGTTCGCTTTTTTGGCTTGGGTTGTGTGAGGCGTCCACCGGCACTCCGGCAGTGATGGAATAGGAAGCGCCGACCTTACATCTGCTCCCGCCGCCCACGGGTGGCTGCGCCGCAAATCGCGGAGAAAAGTTCTGTGAGGTACGGGATCGGGCCCGGCCCCCTATACTTCCCGGCTCCCATGAAGCGCACTTACCAGCCAAAGAAACGTAAGCGGGCCAAGACCCACGGCTTCCGTAGTCGGATGAGCACCAAAGGTGGCCGAGACGTGATCCGCCGCCGCCGCCGCAAGGGCCGCAAGCGCCTCGCAGTCTGAGCATGCCGCGTACCGGCTCTGGTTCTCCCAGACGCCGCCGGCTTTCACGCAGCGGTGACTTCAGGCGCGTCTATCGCGACGGTTCCTCCAAGGCAACCCGCTACCTCGTTCTCTACCGATTCGATCGCGGTGAAGACGAAGCCGGTGAGGCACGGCTCGGGGTCTCGGTCTCGAAGAAGCTCGGGGACTCGGTAACCAGGAACCGGGTCAAGCGGGTTCTGAAGGAGGCGTTCTGGAGCAGCGTCGACCGTGAGAGTGCCGATCAGGACTTCGTTCTGGTCGCCAGGACCTCAGTTGGCCGGGTGATCGAGGATCGCGGGCTCGAAGGTGCGATCGAGTGCATCCAGGAACTGATCACGGACAGTAAGCCCAGTAAGGACGACCGTTCCACGTGAAACGGCTGGCCCTCGCACCGATCAAGCTCTACCAACGCTGGATCTCACCGATGCTGCCCCGCCGCTGCAAGTACGAGCCGACCTGCTCCGCATACGCAACCGAGGCGATCGAGCGTTTCGGTGTAATTAGGGGTACAGTTCTCGCCTGCTGGCGAATCCTGCGCTGCAACCCCTTCAGTCACGGTGGCTTCGATCCCGTGCGTGAAGAGTTCACATTCAGAGTCGGGCCGATGGACCCGGCTGAATACCACGGAGAATCGAAACCGCGTTGATCCCAATCGGCCTGACAGTTATCGCCAATATCCTCCAGCCGCTGATCGACATCGCCAACGCGGTGCTTCAGGCATTTCACGGATGGGGCTTGAGCTGGGGCGCCGCGATCATCCTGCTCACGGTTGCGACCAGGACCCTCTTGATCCCGCTGACTTACAAGCAGTTGAAGAGCATGCGCGCGCTTCAGGCATTCCAGCCGCAGATCAAGGAACTCCAGGAGAAGTACAAGAACGACCGTCAGCGCCTCTCCCAGGAGATGATGAAGTTCTACCAGGAGAACAAGATCAACCCGCTGGCCTCCTGCATCCCGCTGCTGGCGCAGATGCCGATCTTCATCACGCTCTTCTACACACTCAGGGGTCCTCTGCGGGAGGACATGTGCGGCCAGACCAGCATGACCTGTGGAGACGTACCATTCGGGGTCGTACAGAGCTCCGCCACTTCGGGTGTCGCCGAGGAGAAGATGGTGGCCGCGGGGAGCCTGAGCGCCGACCAGATACAGAACGTGGTCAGCAACTTCGACACGATCAAGCCGCTGACCGAAGGCGTGACCTCCTTCGGGGAGTCCTTCTTCTTTATCCCGGACCTGACCGCAGAAGCCGTCGGCGGAGTCCTGATCGCGCTGATCATCCTCTACGTCGCAACCCAGCTGGTGTCCGGGTTGATCATGGCCACAACCGCCGACCGCAACCAGCGCATCCTGATGATGGCCCTCCCATTCGTCTTCATTCCTTTCATCATCAGCTTCCCCGCGGGTTTGATCCTCTACTGGATCACCACCAACTTCTGGACCATCGGCCAGCAGGCTGTCGTCAACAAAGTGATCCCGCCACCGGCGAAACTGGACCCCGAGGTCGTCGCTGCGGCCAAGCCGCCGCCCCCTCCCCCACCTCGCAAGAAGAAGCGCCGGCGCTAGCGCCCTACACTGACGACCATGGAATCGAACGAGTGGCCGGAAGAGCCGGCAGAACGAGTCAAAGCGGTTGTCGAGCGTGTGCTCGACCAGCTTGAGCTGGACGGAGCGGTCTCGATCGAAGAGGACGACCAGGCGATCGTCGCTACCGTCGACGGTGAGGACGACTACGGGCTGCTGATCGGCCGACGGGGCCAGACGATCGACGCGCTCCAGTTGCTCTGCTTCCAGGCAGCCTTCCAGGGTGTTCGGGAACGCAAGCGTGTCGTGCTCGACGCGGCCGGCTACAGGGAGAAGCGCGAAGAGGTGATCACCGAGCGGGCTGAGCGGGCGGCCGAAAAGGCCGAATCCAGCGGCGACGAGGTCGAACTGGAGCCGATGCCCGCGAGGGAACGGCGGGTTGTCCACGAATACCTGAAGGAACGCACTGAAGTCGAGACTTACAGCGCCGGCGACGAGCCCCAGCGCCGGGTCGTTGTCGCACCGCTGCTCACCGATTGAACGAGCCCGCGCGGTTCACTGCCGACTCCGGGCAGGTCGAGCGGTTGCTCCCCATGCTGGAGATGCTGGAAAGCGACCCCGCCTCGCTCAGCTCGGTCACTGATCCCGGGAAAGCCCGGGAGGCCCATCTGCTCGACAGCCTGTCCGGGACTCTGGTCAGCGAGATACAACATGCCGGCCGGGTGGTGGACATTGGCTCTGGAGCCGGGTTTCCAGGCATTCCCCTGGCAGTCGCCCTTCCGGATTCAAGCTTCGACCTGATCGATTCGGTCGGCCGCAAGGTCGCGTTCATGGCGAAGGTGATCGAAGAACTCGGACTCGAGAACGCGGTCCCGATCAAGACGCGGTCCGAGGATCTCGCCGGCTCAGAGGGTCGCGAGTCCTACGACGCAGCCACGGCCCGCGCCGTTGCGCCGCTCGCCGCCCTGGCCGAACTGGCCTCCCCCCTGTTGAGGGAGGGAGGGTCGCTGGTCGCATGGAAGGGCTCGCGTGAAGAAGAGGACGAACTCGCCCTCGCTTCGATCTCCGGTCGGGTAGCGATGGAGGTAGACCGGGTGCTTCCGGTCAGGCCCTTTCCCACAAGCCGGATCCGCCACCTATACGTACTCCGCAAAACCGCAGCCACGCCGAGCGGGCTGCCACGCCGAGCGGGCATGGCCCGCAAGCGGCCCCTCACTGGTTAAGCTGGCTCGTCGATGCCTCTCTGCCGGTCAACAATATGGGTCTGATCTACGCGGTCGCCAACCAGAAGGGCGGCGTCGGCAAGACCACGACCACGGTAAATCTCTCAGCAGCACTGGCTTCCATGGGACAGAAGACCCTGATGGTCGACCTCGATCAACAGTGCAATGCGACGGTCGGGCTCGGCCTGGATCGAGGTGCCCGGCCATCGTCATACGAAGTTCTTTCGGGTGAGGTGACGCTCTCGGAGGCGGCCCGCTCGTCCTCCCTGCCGAACCTGTGGATCGTCCCGGCCAGCCGCGACCTGGCCGGTGCGGCGGTTGAGCTGCCCGGACTCGATCGTCCCAACTTCAGGCTCAGAGAACAGGTGGGCGAGGTCGCAGCCGAGTTCGACGCGGTGCTTATGGACTGTCCGCCGGCTCTCGGCCCGGTCACGGTCAATGCGCTGGTGGCGTCCGACCGGGTGATCGTGCCGGTCCAGGCTGAATACCTGGCGCTTGAGGGGTTGGCAGAGTTTCGTTCGACGATGACGGCCGTGCAGCGGGAGATGAATCCGGATCTGGTGCTGTCCGGGATCGTGGTGACAATGCATGATGAAAGGACTCGATTGGCACAGGATGTAGAGAGAGACCTGCGTGAACACTTTGGAAACGAGGTCTACCGCAACGTGATTCCGCGGACCGTCCGGCTCGCAGAGGCGCCCAGCTACGGGATACCGATCACCGAGTACGCGCCCGCTTCGCGTGGGGCCAACGCCTACATCGCACTCGCAAACGAGGTCCAGACCCGTGGCTGAGCGCCGTGGCATGGGTCGCGGGCTCGGCGCCATCCTTCCGGATGGACCCATCGGACCCGACGTGAGTGAGCTCCCGGTGACCGAGATCGAGCCGAACCCGAACCAGCCGCGACGCCGGTTCGAACCGGAAGCCCTGGAGGCACTGTCAGGCTCGATTCAGGCGAGCGGGGTAGTTCAACCGCTGATCGTAAGGAAAGTAAGTACCAATCGTTACGAACTGATCGCCGGGGAGAGGCGTTGGCGTGCAGCTCAGATGGCGGGGCTGAAGACCGTCCCGGTCGTGATCCGCGACTCCGACGAGGCCGATCGTCTCGAGGTGGCGTTGATCGAGAACATGGTCCGCGAAGACCTCAACCCGGTGGAAGAGGCGCGCGCCTGCGCGGCTCTGGTTGAAGACCTCGGCCTGACAAAGGAGGATCTCGGAAGGCGCGTGGGCCGCAGCCGGCCTCAGATTTCGAACCTGATCCGTCTGCTGGACCTGCCCGATGACGTCCTCCAGATGCTGGAGAGCGCGGAGTTGAGCGAGGGCCACGGCCGTGCCGTGCTTCAGGTCACCGACAACGACGGTCGCCGCCGGCTGGCCAGGCTGGCCAGGGATCGCGGCTGGTCGGTCCGCAAGACGGAGGAGGAAGCCAGGGCTGCGGGCGCGCCGAAGGAGGCCGCGCCGACTGGCCGGCCGACGCTGTCCGCGGAAGAGAAGGAAGCCATCGCCGGCCTGACCGAGAAGCTGGAAGTCGGACTCGACCTCCCGGTGAAGATCCGTCCACGGGCCGACGGTCTGGCGATCGAGATCCAGGTCGAGGACTTCGAGCAGGCTGCGGGGCTGGCCGACAAGCTCGGCTGACCACGGTAGAATCCACGATCTTCGCTCGGGCGATTAGCTCAGTTGGTTAGAGCGCGTCTCTGATAAGGACGAGGTCCCTGGTTCGAATCCAGGATCGCCCACTGCCGCGGGCCCGGCGTACTGCCCGCCGCGGCCACTACCGGATCACCCCTGGCAGGAGCCCCGCGCCCCTCTGCATATAATCGCCGACTATGCGCGAGATGCAAATCTACGGGGTCAGCTTCGACATGGTCGGCAAGCAACCGATCGTGTTGCTGAAGACCATCGATGACAACCGGTTCCTGCCGATCTGGATCGGCCACCCGGAGGCGGCGGCAATCCTTATGAAGCTCCAGGGAGCCGATACGCCGCGACCGATGACTCACGACCTGATCGTCGACATGCTCGACCAGGTAGAGAGCAAGTGCGAGCGGATCTCGATCACCGAACTCCGGGACAACACCTTCTACGCCAGCATCACGCTTTCGGCCAACGGCAGCGAGGTCGAGATCGATTCGCGCCCGTCCGACGCCCTCGCCGTTGCGGTGAGACTCGGTGTACCCATCTTCGTCGCTGAGGAAGTGATCGATGAGTCGTCGATCGAGTTCGATCAGGGTGAAGAAGACAACGAGCAGGTAGTCGAGAAGTTCAAGGACTTCCTCGATGACATCTCACCGGAGGACTTCCTGCAGGGCTCCTGACCCGGCCCTCAACGGGCCAGCTGAAGGATCTTCTCGACCAGTTCGTCGAAGCCGACGTCGGCCGCCTCGGCCGCCTGTGGCAACAGAGAGGTTTCGGTCAGGCCGGGCACGGCGTTTACCTCGAGCACCTGCGGGCCGTCTTCGCCGAGGATCAGGTCGACCCTCGCGAAGCCTGAGCAGCCGAGCGCCTCATAGGCGCGCATGGCGATCCGCCTGACCTCCTCGTTGCGCTCGTCCGGGAGGTCGGCCGGGCAGACGAACTCCGCCCCGCCGATCTCGTAGCGCGCTTCGAAGTCGTAGGCATTGCTGCCGGTCGGGATCGCTTCGACGGTCGGCAAGGCCTCCTGCCCGAGAACCGATACGGCCAGTTCGCGCCCGCTGGCCCAGGTCTCCAGCAAGGCCCGGTCGTCGTAGCTGAGCGCGGTCATCAGCGCGGCGGGCAACTCCGCTTCCGAGGTGACGACCTTGACTCCCAGCGAGGAACCCTGGGAGGTTGGTTTGGCAACCAGTGGAAGTCCCACTTTCGCCACTGCCCTGGGGAACGTCGAGGCAGCTCCGAAATCGCGGATCGAGGCTTCGCTGTAGCTGACCCAGTCCGGGGTGGGGACCCCCTGCTCCCGAAAGATGTACTTGGCCAGGCTCTTGTCCATGCAGCGCTGGCAGGCGGCGACGCCCGGCCCCGTGTGGGGGATTCCCAGCAGTTCGAGCAGCGCCTGGATCGTGCCGTCCTCTCCCTCGGTGCCATGGAGCGCGATGAAAGCTACGTCCGGATTGAAACTCTGCAGTCGTGAAACGAGGTCCGGACCGAGGTCCATTGCCTCGACTTCATGGTCGAGGTCCAGCAGCGCTTCGCCGACCCGTCCCCCGGAGCGCAGCGACACTCCCCGTTCGAGCGAACGTCCGCCCTGCAGGAGTGCCACCTTCACCTCTCCGCCCCCCGTGAATCGTCCGGACCTTCGACCGGGGGCAGCGTCATCTCGCCGGTCATGGTCTCGTAGAGGAACATTTGCTCGCCGGCGGCCTCCCCGATCCTCCTGATGCCTTCGATGATGCGTTCTTCGGGCACCCCGCTGAAGTTGAGACGCATCGAGTGCGACCCACGTCCATCCACGTAGGCTGCGGTACCGGGTACGAAGGCGACCGACTCGGTCAGAGCCTTGGCCAGGAGGTCCTCGGTATTGATCACTTCCGGCATCGTCGCCCACACGAAGAGTCCGCCTTCCGGACGGGTCCAGGTGGCTCCGTGGGGGAAGTACTCCGACATGGCCCCGATCATCGCATCGCGTCGCGAGCGGTAGATGCCGATCAGGTCCTCGACGTACTCCCGCCAGCGGCCACCGCGGAAGTACTCGGCGGCGAAGTCCTGGGTCAGGGTCGAGGTGCAGAGGTCGGCGGCCTGCTTGCCGAGCACGACCTTCTCCCGGATCGGGTTCGGCGAGACTATCCAGCCGATACGCAAGCCTGGCGAGAGGATCTTCGAGAAGGTGCCAAGGTAGACGACGTAGGCGCCTCCATCGAGGCTGTAGAGCGTTGGCAGGCTCTCGCCTTCGTAACGGAGCAGCCCGTAAGGATTGTCTTCGACCACCATGATCTCGTTCTCCCGGGCGATCTCGACCAGCCTGCGCCGTCTCTCCAGTGAGAGCGTGACGCCGCCGGGGTTCTGGAAGGTAGGTACCGAGTAGATGAACTTCGGACGGCGGCCACGCGAGGCCAGCTCTGCCAGAGTTTCTTCCAGCAGGTCGATCCTCATGCCGTTCTCGTCGCACTCGATCTGGATGACTTCGGCCTCGTAGGAGCAGAAGGTGGGGATCGCTCCGGGGTAGGTCGGGGCGTCGCAGATCAGGATGTCTCCGGGATCGATCAGGACCTTGGTGATCAGGTCGATCGCCTGCTGGCCACCGGTCGTGACGGTCACGTCGGCGGCATCGACTCGCATGCCTTCGGCCGCCATCACCACGGCGATCTGTTCGCGTACCGACTCGAGGCCTTCGGTCGGCCCGTACTGAAGGACCTCAGCCACCGAGTTCCGGGTGATCCGGTCCATCTCGGCGGCGAAGGTCTCGGGGGGAAAGGTCGAAGTGTCAGGGAGTCCTCCGGCCAGCGAGATGACTTCGGGCCGGGCGGTGATCGCCATCATGTCGCGCATCGCTGAAGACCTCATAACCCGGGTCCGGCGCGCGAACAGCCCGGCGTAGCGTTCGAGGTCACGGGCTCGCGTCTGAGGACGGCGGGGAGGTGGAGGCGCGGCCATCCTTCTATTCTGCCGGTATCGGCTCTTTCGAAACAATCTGCCTCGCCGCCGGAATCGGCATTGCGCTCGGGATGTTCTCCGGGACCACCGGCCTCGAAGGATCGGCCCGTGGCCGCATGACGCTGCTTTCCGCAGTGATCGGCCTGGCCCTCGGATACTTCGCAGCGGCGGTATCCGACGGAACCACGCTCCTGTCAGTGCTCTTCTGCGCCCTCTTCGCCGGTCTGTCCTGCGCCGTGGTCAGCGGGGTCATCGCCGGTGCCAGGCGCCGGGGCGGCACCGCCGCTCTGGGCTTCATAACGATGCTGGTCGCTCTGGTCATAGCCGGCGCAAGCATCGTGATGCCGCCGCTGGCGATCATTCCGGCCGTCGCCCTGATCTGGCTGGCAATCTCCCGGAACCGCAGGTCAGACCGCAAGCACGCCGGCCTGCGCGTACTGAGGTAGATGAAGAAGAAACTGGTCCTCGCCTACGTCGACTCGCTGAGGACCGACATGCTTCGCCAGGCGATCTCGGAAGGCCGGGCCCCGACCTTCGGCCAGTTGGTCAGGCGCGGAGTGCTGGTCGAGGACTGCGTTTCTTCCTTCCCGTCAGTGACCCCGGTGGCTTCGGCCGAGATGGTCACCGGGGTGGCTTCGGACAGGCACTGGATCAGCGGCATGAACTGGTACCACCGGGTCGAACGGCGTTACGTCGAGTACGGGTCCTCGCTCGAGGCCTCGAGGGCCTTCGGGATCTTCCGGTCGCTTCACGACCTCGTCTACAACATGAATCTTTCCCACCTGAATCCGGGGATCGAGACGGTTTTCGAGTCGCTGGACGACCTCGAGGTGAGGACGGCGGCGACGCCGTTCCTGATCTACCGCGGCCGCCATCGCCACCAGGTGACGCTGCAGGGGCTGACCGGGAAGGTCGTCGAGTCGGGCCTGGTCAACCTCGAGTACGGCACCTGGGGCCCGAAGGAGCTTTTCTATGGCGACCTCTACGCCTCGATGCCGGTCCCCTGCAAGCCGAGTTCGGTCCCCGGCCGGCGCGACCAGTACTCGGCCTGCTGTGCCTCGGAGCTGGTCTCGCGCAACCGATTCGACTTCATGCTGCTGTCCTTCCCCGACAACGACAACTACTCGCATCGTCACGGGCCGGCGGCCTCGCTGACCTCGATCGAGCGGGCCGACCTCTGCATGGCCGACGTGATCCGCGCCGCCGGTGGAATGGACGGTTTTCTCACGGACCACTCCCTGATCCTGCTGGCCGACCACGCCCACACCGACGTCGAGAAGCCGCTCGGGATCATCGAGGGCATGGCCCGCAAGTTCGATGTGCTGCGAGCCTCCGAGGACCGGCCGGGTGTCGCGGAACTCGCGGTCAGCCCCACCTCGAGGGCGGCACACATCTACATCCTCGAGGAGCGGGACAACCCCGTCCGCCACCGCAGGGTCCGCGAGCAGGCCGCGTCGATCGAAGGAGTCGAGCTGGTCTCCTGGCTCGAGCGCCCCGACGGCAGTCCGCTGGTCCGGAAGGGCCCCGGGCATGACAGCGTCGAGGGACTGGTGGTCACGGTCGAACGGGAGGGCCGTCGCCTCTCCTTCACCTCGGCGGACGACGGCGTGGAAGCAAGTGGACCGGACCGGTGGTTCGCTGCCTCAGACGCCGATCTGGTCGAGGACCGGCGCGGCCAGAGTTGGATGATCCACGGCGATATCGAGGCGCTGGAGGCTTCGGTCGAAGGCGGGCGTATCGAGACCCCGGTCTACCCCGACGCCCTCGGCCGCCTCTACTCAGCGATGTGCGCGCCACATTCCGGCGACCTGATGATTTCGGCGGCGCTGGGCTACGAATGCCTGGACTGGGGGGAACTGCTCACGTCGGGGGCGGCAGCCACGGCTCGCTCAGGCGGGAGGACTCGGAAGGCCCGCTGCTCTTCGTCGGCTGTGGTCCCGGATCACCCGGCGAACGCAGGCAGTGGGGACTTCAGGACGTGGCCCCGATCATCCGCGAGCACTTCGCGGGGTAACCGGGGTCATGAACGGTTCGATCGAATCGGCCAGGCCTTGCCCGTTCACTTCGACCGCAGCCCCCATGACCCAGACGTCTTCGGTCGCGGTCTCGAAACGGACCGGCATGTCGGTGCGCATCCGTTCGACGGCCTGCTCGATCCGGACGCCGAGCACGCTCTGACGGGAGCCGGTCATGCCGACGTCGCTGATGAAGGCGGTGCCGCCCGGCAGCACCCGTCCGTCGGCCGTCGGTACGTGGGTATGGGTGCCGAGGACCGCGGCCACCCGGCCGTCCAGGTACCAGCCGAGAGCCACCTTTTCGCTGGTCACTTCGGCGTGGAAGTCGACCACGATGGCGTCGCATCGGTCTTCGAGATCGTCGAGCAGCAGGTCGGCTTCATCGAAGGGTGAGCGCGCGGCCGTGAGGCCGACGGTGCCGCTGAGGTTGACCACCGCCACCCGCATGCCTGCGGCCTCGATCACGGTCATGCCGTGGCCGGGGTTGGCCCGGCGGTAGTTCGAGGGACGGATGATCCGCTCGGTGGTATCGAGGTACTCGTAGGCCTCGCGGTGGCGGTAGGTGTGGTTGCCGAGAGTGATCACGTCGGCTCCGGTCGAGAACAGCTCATCCGCCGTCTTCGAGGTGATGCCCATGCCGCCGGCCGAGTTCTCGCCGTTGACCACGGTGAGGTCGGGCGCGAAGCGCTCCCGGAGGTCCGGCATGCAGGTCGCGAGACCGCGCCTTCCGGGGCTGCCGACGACGTCGCCGATGAACAGGAGCTTCACGCCGACGAGACTACCGGCGGCCGCCCCGGATCCCCGGGTGATGTCTTTCCCGGCATCCATAGACTGAACGGAATGAGCTTCCCGTCCACACGCCTGCGCCGCCTGCGGCGGACCGCGGCCCTGCGTGGCCTGGTCCGCGAGACCTCACTCAGCCCGGCCGACCTGATCCAGCCGATGTTCGTCGTGCCCGGCTCGGGGATCCGTGAGCCCATCAGCTCGATGCCGGGGGTCGAGCGTCTCTCGATCGCGGAACTGGTTGAGGAGGCCGGCGAGGTCGCGGCGGCCGGGGTACCGGCGATCCTGCTCTTCGGCAGCTCTTCGGAGAAAGACGAAGCGGGCTCGGGGGCCTTCGATGACGAGGGCGTGGTGCAGATGGCGCTGCGGGCCCTGAAAGAGGCCCATCCCGACCTCGTCCTGATCACCGACGTCTGCCTCTGCGCCTACACGGATCACAGCCACTGCGGTTTCGTCAGGAACGGCGAGATCGACAACGACGTCACGGTCGAACTGCTCTCGAAGGTTGCGATATCCCACGCCGAAGCCGGCGCCGACATCGTCGCCCCGAGCGACATGATGGACGGCCGGGTCGGCTCGATCCGCTACCAGCTCGACGAAGAGGGTCACCCCGGTGTGGCGATCCTCTCTTATGCGGCTAAGTACCGGTCGGCCTTCTACGGACCGTTCCGCGACGCCGCAGATTCGGCCCCGGCTTCGGGAGACCGGGCCGGGCACCAGCTCGATCCGGCCAACGCCGACGAAGCGATCCGCGAGGTCATGCTCGACGTCGAGGAGGGCGCTGACGCGGTGATGGTCAAGCCGGCCGGTTACTACCTGGATGTGGTCCGCCGGGTCAAGGACGAGGCCGGCCTTCCTGTGGCCGCCTACCAGGTCTCCGGTGAATACTCGGCGATCAAGGCTGCTGCCGCCAACGGCTGGATCGACGAACGCGCGGCAGCGCTCGAGTCCCTGGTCTCGATCCGTCGGGCGGGCGCGGACTTCATCGTCACCTACTTCGCCCGGCAGGCGGCCCAGTGGCTCGACCGTGAGAGCTGAGACGACCGCAGCGACCGCTCGCGACGAAGCTCTGTTCGAAAGAGCCCGCAAGGTGCTGCCTGGGGGAGTGAACTCGCCGGTGAGGGCGATGCGGCAGATCGGCCGCGAGCCCGTCTTCATCGATAGCGCCGAAGGCTGCCGTATGACCGGCAGCGACGGCCGCAGCTACATCGACTGGGTCGGCTCGTGGGGGCCGATGATCCTCGGGCACGCGGAACCCTCGGTGATCGAAGCGGTAACCCGGGCGGCATCCCGAGGCACCAGTTTCGGCGCAGCGACCGAAGCCGAGGTCGAACTCGCCGAAGCCGTCGTCGACCGGATGCCGTCGGTCGAGATGCTCCGCATGACCAGCTCCGGAACCGAGGCGGCCATGGCGGCGGTGAGGCTCGCCCGCGCGGTCACCGGTCGCGAGACGATCGTCAAGTTCGCCGGGGCCTACCACGGGCACAGCGACTCGCTGCTGGTCGAGGGCGGTTCCGGTCTGGCAACTCTCGGTATCGCTTCGAGCCCGGGGATCCCGGAGTCGACCGCTTCAGGGACCGTGGTCGCCCCGTGGAACGACCTTGGAGCGGTCGAGGCCGCGCTGGACAACCATGAAGTTGCGGCGCTGCTGGTCGAACCGGTGCCGGCGAACATGGGCGTCGTGCCGCCCGAACCGGGACTGCTCGAGAAGCTCCGGGCGCTCTGTGACCGTCACGGGGCGATGCTCGTCTTCGACGAGGTGATCACCGGCTTCCGGGTGTCCAGGGGTGGCGCCCAGGAGCTCTACTCGGTAGAGCCGGACCTGACGGTCATGGGCAAGGTGATCGGCGGTGGCCTGCCCGCGGCGGCATTGGGCGGTCCGGCCACCCTGCTCGAACACCTCGCCCCCTCCGGTGACGTCTACCAGGCGGGCACGCTCTCGGGAAACCCGGTGGCCGTTGCTGCCGGCCTGGCGACGCTGGCCAGGCTCGACGGGGATGCCTACCGCAGGCTGGGACAGCTGACCGACCGGCTGGCCGATGGCCTGCGCTCGATCGCCGCCGGACGGGATCTCCAGGTCGCCGCGGTTCCCGGGCTGGTGACGCTCTTCTTCTCGGAACATCCCGTCCGCGACTTCGACGACGCTCTCGCCGGTGACGGTGAACGGCATGCCAGGTTCTGCCGGGCGATGCTCGATCGCGGTGTCTACCTGCCGCCTTCCCGGTTCGAAGCCTGGTTCGTATCGCTGGCTCACGACGATGGCGCGATCGATCAGACCCTCGAGGCTGTCGCCGGCTCTCTCGGACCCGCCACCGGGCTGCGGACCGATCGTTCCGACGGGGGTCCGAGATGACACCCGAAGGGGAGTCGGAACCCACCATCGCCGGACACGCTGGATCGGCCCTGAAGCGGCTGGCAGCCCGGGTGGCCGAAGAGGGCCCTCCGCTCGCCGTCGTCGGAAGCCGACCCCACGGTGGCCCGCCATTCGGCGACCTTGTCGCCTCGGGCCCCAGGACTTCAAGCGAACCCGCCGCCTACGCCTTCGTGGTCGAAGCGGTGCGGGAGGGCTATCTCTGCCACTACGAAGATTCGAGGGTGCTGGACCATCCCGACGCCGACCTCGCCCTTCTGGCGGGCGATCTTTTCTACGCGATCGGAATCAGCGCGCTTTCGGAACTCGACGACGTTGAATCCGTACGCATTTTGTCGGATTTGATCCGGGTCGCGGCGGAGCTGCGCTCGGCCGGCCGCGGTGCCGAAGCCGAGAGCATGTGGGTGGCCTCGATTTTGGCTCTGGCATGCGGATCCGACCAGCGCTTCGAGAGCCTGAGCGAAGCCTTGATCGGGCAGGATGGAGGCGCCCGAGAGGCCCTGGACGAGTGGTCGCAAAGCACCGCGAATACCAACGGACTCGGTCGGATTCTCGCCGAAGTGCGCGAGGCAATACACTTCGCCACTGATACTTAGAAGTTCTTTACCTCTTCAGAAACTTGTCAGACCAGCAGAACAACAATCCCGAGTCCGAAAAGGCCGACGGCCCCCGAGTCCCGCTACCGGAGGCTCCCTCCCGCGGATACTTCGAAGGCGAGTCGGTCACCCGTCGAAACGCCTTCATGGTGAGCAGCCAGGTGCTGACCGGGGTCGCCGGCGCCGCCGTGGTTCTTCCGACGATCGCCTTCGCCCTCGCACCGGTCTTCACACCGTTCGAGGAGCGGTGGGAGGCAGTGGGAACGGTTAAGGACTTCACCGCCGACAACTACCGCGCCGTCGTCTTCACCGAGACGCTCGGTATCGGCGAGGTCGGCAAGACGACCGCCTACGTGCGTCGTGGCGACCCCGACATCGAAGGCGAGACCGACGACGGCTTCGTAGCCATATCGACCCGCTGTGCCCATCTCGGCTGCCCGGTCCGCTTCGTCCAGTCAGCCCGAAACTTCATCTGTCCCTGCCACGGCGGTGTCTACGACTTCCAGGGCAAGCGCATCGGCGGCCCGCCGCCCCGTCCGCTCGACCGCTTCCAGACGCGGGTCCGGGAAGGCCTGGTCGAGATCGGCCCCCGCTTCAGCGTGACAAACCAGCTCAAGGCCGTGCGCGTCCGGGATCCCGGAGAGTTCACCGGCGGTATCTGGGAGTACCTCTACCCGCCCCGTCCTTCGACCCCGCCCGCCCCGTAACAGGCACCTGACCAGACGATGAAACTCCCCACCCGCAAGAAGTCTTCGAGCAACGGCAACGGCAACGGCTCGGTCGAGGCCGTCGAAGAGACCGGCCCGAGCAAGGCCGAAAAGCGCGCCGCCGTGAAGACGGCCGCGATCCACCACTCGGCCGAAGGCGGGGCGACCGCCGCCGGCTGGGTCGATCAGAGGGTGAACGGCACCGGCATCTACACGGCGATGCTGACCCGCAAGGTCCCGAAAGGAACCAACTGGTTCTACACGCTCGGTTCGGCCACGATGTTCATCTTCGCGATGCAGGCGATAACCGGCGTCTTCCTATCGATGTACTACACGCCGTCTGCGACCCAGGCATACGCCTCGATCACCCATCTGACCAACGACGTCTTCATGGGCGAGTTCGTGCGCAGCATGCACAAGTGGGGAGCCAGCCTGATGATCATCCTGATCTTCCTGCACATGGCGCGGACCTTTTTCTTCGGTGCCTACAAGTACCCGCGTGAGCTCAACTGGGTGATTGGCGTGGTGCTGATCGTGCTGACCATGGTCATGGGACTCACCGGCTACCTGCTGCCTTTCGACCAGAGGTCCTTCTGGGCGACGATCGTGGCCAACAACATCACCGCTTCCGGCCCTGTGGTCGGACCGTATCTCGCGGACTTCCTGAGAGCCGGACCGGACTTCAGTGCAACCACGCTTTCCCGTTTCTATGCGCTCCACATGTTGCTTGTCCCCGGATTGATCGGTGGACTGATCGCTGCCCACCTCTTCCTGGTGGTCAAGCTCGGCACCACCGCCCCGCCGTGGGTCAAGGCCGCCCGCCCGAAGGGCGCGAGGCCGGTAGAGATGGTTCCCGCCGGAGTAGCCGGCCCCGAGGCCAACGGATCGGGCAACGGCGCAGTCGCCAGTGAGCCCATCCCCGAGGTCCCCGCGACCGACGAGTCCCCTGCCGCGGAAGTCAGCGACGGCCCTGAGGGCGAAACCGAATCCGACGGGGAGGTGAACGCATGAATGGCCGCGAGAAGGAGGAGTACCTCCGCGAATACGAGCAGCTGAAGAAGAAGGGCAAGGCGTTCTTCCCGTACGCGATCATGAAGGACTCGGTGATGTTCGTCCTGGTCGCCGCGGTGCTGGTGGTCATGTCCCTGGTCATGGGCGCCGAACAGGGCCCCAAGGCCGATCCGACCACCACGACCTACGTGCCCCGGCCGGAGTGGTACTTCTTCTTCCTCTTCGAGCTGCTCAAGGTGATCAAGTCACCCGAGCTCGTACCTGTGGCCACGGTCGGAGTCCCGACGATCTGCATGGTCCTGCTCCTGCTGTTGCCTTTCTATGACCGCGGCCCGGAGCGGATCCCGTGGAAACGGCCGATCGCCAGCATCTCCGGCATCATGGTGATCGTCGCGATGGCCTACCTGACCTACCTCGGGGCAGCGGCCGGTTCACCTTCCGAGATCGAACTTGAGACCGAGCCACAGTTCGAGGTCGGCAGACAGATAGTCGCCCAGGAAGGCTGTCTCGCCTGCCACGCGATCGGCGAGAACGGATCCGAGGGCGGCCTCGGACCCGACCTGACCGAAATCGGGTCGATGGTCCCACGCCTGGCCATCAAGCGCTCGGTGGCGGTCGGACCCGGAATCATGCCCGCCTACGAAGGGCTCGGCGAGAAGAAGCTGAACCAGGTCGCCGACTACCTGGCCTCGCTCGACTAGAGGCGACCTTGAGCGAGGCTCCTCCAAGCAGGGGCGACGAGCAGTTCGCCGGCCAGGTCAACTCTATGTTCGACCGGATCAGCGGTGTCTACGACCGCATGAACCGGGTCATGACCGCCGGCCTCGACCGCACCTGGCGGGCCCGTGCCGCGGAGCGGTCCCGGCTCCAGCCCGGTCAGTCCGCCCTCGACCTCTGCTGCGGAACCGGCGACGTCGCCCTGGTGCTGGCCGAACGGGTCGGCCCGGAAGGCAAGGTCATCGGCGCTGACTTTTCCCGGCCGATGCTGGAGCTGGCCGCGGCCAAGCCGACTCCGCCCGGTTCGGCGCCGGTCGATTTCCAGTGGGCCGACGCTCTGGATCTCCCTTACGAAGACGAGTCCTTCGACGCGGTCACGATCGCCTTCGGGGCCCGCAACCTGGCCGACCTCGACCGCGGCCTCGCCGAGATGAAGCGGGTGCTGGTTCCTGGAGGCAGTCTGGTCATCCTCGAGATAACCCAGCCCCGCCGGCAGCCGTTGAAAGGCTTCTTCGGCCTCTGGTTCGATCGCATCGTGCCGTTGCTGGGCAAGGTCGCCGGCGATTCTTCCGCCTACGAGTACCTGCCCCAGTCGGTGCGCAGCTTCCCCGACGCCGAGACGCTCGGCGCCCGCATGGATCGGACCGGACTGCGTCACGTGCGCTGGACGCTGATGGCGGGCGGCATCATCGCCCTGCACTCCGCGGTCAAGTGAACCCGGGGCGCTCAGCCCCCGAGCCGGTCACGGCGGTCTTCGAATCCGCCGGCGCCTGGCTTCCGAACGGACTTGCACGGGTCGAGCGGGATCTGCTCGCTGCGGTGGAGGGGCAAGGACCGTTGACCGCCGACGCGGTCGCCACCCTCAAGGCCGGCGGCAAGAGAATGCGGCCGATGCTGGTCCTGCTCTGCGCCGGCCCGGAGGCAGGTCCGGCTGCGATCCGCTCGGCGGTAGCGGTAGAGCTGATCCACATGGCCAGCCTCGTCCACGACGACGTGCTGGACCGGGCACCGCTTCGCCGGGGCCGCCCGACCGTCTTCGCCGAGTCCGGCAGGGAGCAGGCGACCGCCCTCGGTGACCGACTGTTCTCGACCGCCTTCGGTGTGCTCGCCGAGGCCGGCGACCGGTCGGCCATCAGCGAGCTCAGCTCGACCGCGGTCGACCTTGCCCGTGGCGAACTGATGCAGCGTCGTGGTGCCTTCGACCTTTCGCTTGCCGAAGGCGACTACCTCGAACGCTGCCGGCTCAAGACCGGCCGGCTCTTCGCAGCTGCCTGTGTGCTCGGCCGGTCTTCGGTCGAACCGTCCCAGGCCGGCCCACTCGCTGCCTTCGGGCATCGGATCGGACTCGCTTTCCAGATGCTCGATGACGTCCTGGACATATCCGGTCCGGTAGAGCGCACCGGCAAGGCCCGCGGCACCGATCTGCTCGACGGTACCGTGACCCTGCCTCTGATCGTCGCTATCGCGGCCGAGCCCGACCTCGGGCTGGTTGATCTCGAGCAGCTCGATGAACCTGCTGCGGCGACTCTGTGCGACCGGATCGCCGGCACCGGTGCACTGGAAGAGGTCCGTGGCACGGCCATGGGCCTGATCGAGGAAGCCAAGGCGGGGCTGGGGGAGGCGGCGCTCGACCAGGAGCAGGCCCGTCTGCTCGAGCTGATCGCCGACGGCGTCGTCCTCCGCTACAGCTGAGCCCTCGACCGGGCCCGTGAACCGCCTCTGCTTCTGGAATACTGCGCCGTCATGGTTCTGAGCGACCGGAGTATCCGGGAAGAGATCGAATCCGGGCGCATCGTGATCGACCCTTACCGGGAAGACCTCGTCCAGCCTTCGAGCATCGATCTGCGGGTCGATTCCAAGTATCGGGTCTTCAACAACTCCCGGTACCCGTACATCGACGTCAAGTCGCCGATGGAGGACCTGACCGAACTCGTCACCACCGAGGAGGACGAACCGTTCATCCTGCATCCGGGCGAGTTCGTGCTCGGCCAGACCCTCGAAAGGGTCACCCTTCCGAACAACCTTGTCGCTCGCCTGGAGGGGAAGAGCTCGCTCGGCCGCCTCGGGCTGTTGATCCACTCGACCGCGGGCTTCGTCGACGCCGGCTTCCACGGAAACCTGACCCTGGAGCTCTCCAACGTCGCCAACCTGCCGATCACGATCTATCACGGCATGCCGATCGGCCAGCTCTCCTTCATGCGGATGGATCACGCGGTCGAGAACCCCTACGGGGATGAAGAGAACCGCTCGAAGTACCAGGGGCAGGCCGAACCGACAGCCTCCCGCTACTACCTGAACTTCAAGTAGGCACCCCGCCCGGGCAGCCGGGAGCGATACGATCCCGACATGGTCCCGAACGTCGGAATTATGGAAATTGCGATTGTGCTGGTCATCGCGCTGATCGTCTTCGGTCCGAAGCGCCTGCCTGAGCTGGGCAAATCGCTCGGCAAGGGGATCAGCGAGTTCCGCGATGGCGTCAGCAGCATCGGCGATTCGGTCACCGGAGCCGGTGATGAAGATGATGACGACGATCCGGTCGAGCTGACCCCGAGGGCCGAGAGTGGTGATCCCGATCAGGATCCGGAAGTGACCGAAGTGACCGAAGCGCAGCCGTCGGAGACACAGCCGGAGGCCGAGCCGGTCGACGGTGAAGTGCTCGCCGAGCGGCGCGACTGAGGCCTGAAGCTTGGCCAAGTTGAAGCCGGTCCGGCATGACGAAGAGATCAGCCTGATCGGCCACCTCGACGAGCTGCGCTCACGGATCATCTACTCGCTGGTCGCGCTGGCCCTGGCCTTCGGACTCTGCTTCTGGCAGAGCAGCCTGATTCTCGACATCGCCGCCCATCCCCTGCCGGTCGCCGACCGTTCCCTGATCGTGCTCGCCCCGACCGAGGCCTTCATGACGACGGTGACCGTCTGCCTGTACGCGGCGATCATCGTCGCGGCACCGTTCATCAGCTACCAGATCTTCGCCTACGTGCTGCCCGCCTTCTCGCCCCGTGAGCGCCGCGCGATCCTGCCACTGGTCCTGGCGATCCCGGCCCTCTTCATCGCCGGCGTCGTCTTCTTCTACTTCATCGTGATGCCGGCCGCGGTCGACTTCCTGCTCAGCTTCAACAGTGAGCAGTTCAGCACCGAACTGCGTGCCCGCGAGTACTACTCCTTCTTCTCGACCACCCTGATCGCCGGCGGCATCGTCTTCCAGGTCCCGGTGATCGTGCTGGCCCTGGTGCGGCTGCGCATCGTGACCGTCGCGCAGCTCAGAAAGAACCGCCGCTACGCCTACCTGGGCATCGCGGTGGTCGCTGCGGCGATGCCCGGAGTCGATCCGATTACGATGCTGATCGAGATGGTTCCGCTGCTAATGCTGTACGAGTTGAGTATCTTGCTCGCTCGGGGCTTAGGCGCGTCCGGCGCCGGGGAATCGATCGAACCCATCACCCAGGAGAACTGAGCAGTGGCCAAAGAACCTGAACACCAGATGCTTTTCGACCTGCGCGGCAAGCGCAAGCGCGTGATTCAGGTCATCTACGTGATGCTCGCCTTCATCATGGCCGCCAGCCTTCTGGTGATCGGCCTGCCGGGTGGCGTCAACCCGTTCGGCAGCGACGGCGTAACCGGAAACGGAGCGGATCTCGCGATCGAGCGCGCCGAGCGGCTCGAAGACCGGATCGCGACGGAACCTAACAACGCCAACGCCCAGGCCGAGCTGATCCGGGCAAGGGTTGCCGCCGGCAACGCCCTGGTCGAGATCGACAGCGAGGGCCGCACCCAGGTGACCGGTGCCGCCAACGTCCAGTACGACCTTGCCGCCCAGGCCTGGGAGGACTACCTCAAGCAGACCAAGAACGACCCCGATCCTGCCGTGGCCCAGCTCATGTCCACGACCCTGTTCACTCTGGCCCAGGGCTCGGCCGTGGCCCAGTTCCAGGCCAACATCAAGGATGCCGCCAGGGCCCAGCAGTTCGTGGTCGATGGTGCCACCGAGGCCTTTGCCAATGAGGAGGGGCCGGCCCCGACCGGGGCCCTGGTCACCCTGGCCAGCTACCAGTACTACGCCCAGCAGACCGAAGCGGCCGAGAAGACCCGCAAGAAGGCCATCGCCTCGACTCAGGAAGATGCCGAGATCGAGCAGATCACCAGCCAGCTCAACGCCGTCCGCCGCGAAGGCGAGCGAATCGGAGGCATCATCCGCCGGGCCGAGCGCCAGGCCAGTCAGGACGGTGGCGACTCGCTGCAGGATCCGCTGGGTACTCTCGGAACCCCGAACAGCCAAGGCGGCGCTCCGCCTCAGCCGTAAGGGTCTGTCGGGACAGTCTCCAGGCAGACGAAGCAGGGCGGGTCAATCTATACTTGCCGTTCGGTACCGGCTGTCGGTATCCGATGCGGGCCGTTAGCTCAGTTGGTAGAGCAGGAGACTCTTAATCTCAAGGTCGAAGGTTCGAATCCTTCACGGCCCATTCCTGAGGTGGCGGAGGTACAGACGGATGCGTCGCTCGGGCGGGCGGCCCTCCGGAGCCACCAGGGCGCGCCCGGCTTCGTCGACGGCCGGGAATGCCAGCTCAAGTACGTGAGTACGATCGCGGGACATCCCCGGCCTTTACTCCTCGCCGGACCACGCCCTGGCCGGCCCCGGAGCACCACCCGCTCGGCTGGTGAGGATCATTGAGAAACGAATGTTTGCGGTGTCGGGTTTTGTTCGCTATATTCCCGCGCAAGGGTTGTGTGACCGCCATCACCGATGGCGGAATCGCAGTCCGAACAGGGAGTCCGGTCGATACCGCGACAATCTTCATCGGGAGACAGAGGTTTGAGGGAGAAAAGCCCGGTCGAGACCGGAACCATTGGATTTGTAAGGCAGGGACCCCGGTAACACCAGGGAGAAAACGAACCGGTCAGCCGCAGAGTCGGGGGCCAATGGAGGGAAACCATGGATATGAGTAGCAAGAGGGCCCACGGGCTTCTGAAGGGACGGACCGGAATGCTGGCGCTGCTGGCCACCGCCTGTCTCGTGATCGCCGGACTTTTCGGCGCATCCAACGCAAAGGCCGCCACACCCGGCGACCCGGTGGAAGTTGACTTCAACTACGTAGGCATCGATGTCACGGCAGCCGCACTCGGTGGTATCAGCGATCTCGTGCTGACCCCGGAGTCGGAGCTCGGTCGAACTCGAGCTTCGCGGCACCTACACCAGCGCCGCCGGGGACTTCACGGTGCCGGCCGTTGGCGGACTGAACTTCCCGTCCCTGACCCTCGACATCGAAGGCGTGGATCTCACCGGTGAAATCGCCCTGACCGAGGATTCGACCGGCACCTACAACGAGGCGACCGGGGCGATGACCTTCAACCCGAAGATCTCGCTCAACCTCGGTGTCAGCGACGTCGGCGCCCTGCCGATCCCCGGACTCGGTACCGGCGCCCTGGGCTGCGAGTTCGCACCCCTGGACGTTGACCTCTCCACCTCCGGCGGTTGGCCGGCAGCAGGTAACACCTTCGACCCGGGTACATTCCAGAACGGCGCGGTTTCAGGCGCCTGGACGATCAAGCCCGACGTCGTCGCGACTGAAGGACTGCAGAGCACCTGCGACCTGATCGGCGCGGTTCTCGAGCCGGTCGGCGGCCTGTGGCTCGCTCAGAGCGAGACCCCGGTTGAGGCGCTCCCGGCAGCAACCGAAGGCAAGCCTGCTCCGGCAAGCTGCCCCGAAGGCACCACCGGAACTCCGCCCAACTGTGAGGAAGTCATCGTTGATCCCCCGGATCCCGAACCGACCGCAGCCAAGGTGAAGATCAAGGGCAAGGTCAAGGGCGTGACGATCAAGCGCGGCAAGTCCGGCACGGTCAAGGTCAAGGTCCAGAACACCGGTGAGGCCAGCGCCAACGGCGTCAAGGTCTGCGGCAAGATCTCGAAGAAGGTCGCCAAGGTCAAGTGCGCCAACCTGGGCACCATCCAGGGAGGCAAGACCAAGACCGCCAAGCTCAAGCTCAAGACTACGAAGAAGTCGAAGGGCAAGAGCACGCTGAAGATCTCGGTCAAGTCGAAGGGTGCCGGCAAGGCTTCCTCGAAGGCCAAGGTCAAGATCAAGCGGTAATCCGGCAACAACCGGTTCGATTGATGAAAGGCCCCGGTATCCGCCGGGGCCTTTCCATTGCATCGCCGGCCCATGCCCGCCGACGCGATCGGCTACCTCCAAAGATCCGGTTGAGACCCCGGCGGCCCTCAGCCGCGTCCGCGACGGTCGGTCGCCCGCAGCAGGCGGAGCAGAGGCCGGGTCAGCGCGGTTGCGGCGGATCGCTCGAACCGTTCCCGTCGGTAGTCGTCCGCGGCCCTCGCCGCGCCCTCGGTAAAGGTGGGGTAAGCGTGTACGTCGATTGAGATCGAGTCGATTCGCCGGCGGGTGGAAATCCTCAGGGCCATCTCAGCGACAGACTCTCCGGCGGCCTCACCGACGATCGTCGCGCCGACCAGCCGGCCCCGGTTGTCACCGATCAGCTTCGCAAAACCGGTTGTGGCTCCGGCGGTGATCGCCCGGTCGAGATCTTCGTAGCCGTGACGGATTACTTTCGCCTTTGATCCCCACTTTGTTCGCGCCTCGGCCTCCGATAGGCCGACGGTCGCCACTTCGGGATCGGTGAAGATCACCCGGGGTACCGCCCTGTAGTCGACTCGGCGCCGGGACCTGAACAGGGCATTCACCGTCGCTACCTGAGCGTGGTAGGCGGCAACGTGGGTATGGGGCATCACGCCTGTCACGTCGCCGGCGGCGAAGATACCCGCAGCGCCCGTCCGAAGACGTGAGTCAGTGAGGATGGCTCCGCCCGGGCCGGTTTCCACACCGACGTCCTCCAGCCCGATCCCCGAGCTCGAAGGTCTGCGGCCGGTCGCTGAAAGCACGCGGTCGAATTCCAGACCGAGTCTTCCTTGAGGAGAGACCGCCTCGAGCAGGGCCGTGCCGGCCGGGCCTGCCTCTACCGATTCGGCGCGGGTGCCCAGCCAGATGTCAACCCCTTCGCGGCGCAGCCGTTCGGCCAGCAGCCGCGATACCTCGGGGTCGGCTTCGGGCATCAGGCGATCTTCCGTCTCGACGATCGTCACCGCTGAGCCGAGCCTCGAAAACGCCTGCCCGAGCTCGCAGCCGATCGCGCCGCCGCCGAGGATCAGCAGCCGTCCGGGCAACTCGGTCAGGTCCCAGACCGTGTCACTGGTCAAGGGATCCGTCTCGACCAGGCCGCGAACCGGGGGCAGTGCCGGCTTCGACCCGGTTGCGATGATCGAGGTCCGCCAACGGAGCTCCCGGTCCCCGACCTCGATCTGCCCGGGGCCGGTGTAGATCGCGTGGCCGCTGATCACTTCGACGCCCGCCTCGCGTAGCCGTTCAGGGGAGTCGTGTGGCTCTATCTTCCGGCGAGCATCATGTACATGTGCCATGACCCTGCCGAAGTCGACCTCTGGTTCGCCGGCGATCACGCCCAGAGCTCCTCCTTCCCGGATCCGCTGGGCCAGGCTCGCGGCGGCGATCAGGCTCTTGCTCGGCACGCAGCCGGTCCAGAGACAGTCCCCGCCTGTGCGCTCGGCCTCGACAAGCGCGACCCGGGCACCGGCCCAGCCGGCGATCATTCCGGAGACCAGCCCGGCGGTGCCGCCGCCGACGATTACGAGGTCATGGCGCTTGATCTGGGTCTCCCTTCCCGGCATCGTGGTCGAGGCCAACCGGCGGTCGCACCAGGTTGAAGCCCTCGGCTTCAGCCGGCCTTGCCGTTACGAGGCATAGCGCCGGGTAGCCGCGGAAGTCCCTCCCGCGGACGATCTCGTTCAGTCCGGCCCGCCTCAGGTCTTCCGCGGGATCGAGCGGACTCAGTCCGATGAAGATTGAGGGGTATTGACGGGCAGCCCACCTGATCGGAGCGGTCAGGAAACGGACCGGCACCGAGACCGGCGGCGCGATCGTGATCGAGGCCAGCCTGCCACCCGGCTTCAGTACCCGCCGGGCTTCGCTGATCACCTCGGCCCTGCTCTCGGGATCGAGAACGTGGAGCAGGTAGGAGGCGGTGACGATGTCGAAGCTCTGGTCCTCGAATGGAAGGGCTTCACCCGAGGCTTTCCTGAGGCCCCATCGGTCAGGCAGACCGCCCGCCCGGTCGAGCATCGCCTGGCATTGGTCGACACCGATCGCCTCGGTGGGCCTGTCCGGCCGGCGCGCGAGCGCCCGGAGCAGCTCGGCGGTTCCCGTGCCGATGTCCAGCAGCCGGTCATCCGGCTTCGGATCGAGCAGCCCGAGGAGGCTGCCCAGCGATGAACGCTCGAGCCAGACCTGCCGTCCGTAGGCTGGAGCGAGGCGGTCCCAGTCGACCGACGAACTGTCGGGACTCACAACCTCAACCGACCTTGCCCTTTTGCTTGAAGTCGAGATAGCCCACCTCGGTCAGATCGGCGAGCTGAGAGAAGAGATCCTCGTCGACCTGTTTGAAGTTGAAGCACGACTTCCCCTGCATCCTCGCCTCCAACTCCAGGGAGATGCCCTCGAGAAGCGAAGGGTTTTCATAGACGGGCATGAGGTGAAAGCTGACGTAGTTCTTCATCGTCCTCACGCCTCCGAACCACCGTGGCTCTCCGTTCTTCATCAGGTCCCCGGTGTTCAGGCTGAGGTGGTCCGGGTCCGTCTTGGATCACGACCATCTCCCCGATGTAGGGCTCCATGATCGATGTCAGCTTCTCGAATACCTGGTCCATCCGGATCCTCGCCGGTCGGGGCACACTCTATCCGTCGCCGATTCGCTGTCCGGCCGGGCCCTGCACAAGCCCGAAGCTGCTTTACTCAGCGGCATGAGCAATAAGACACGCGTGGTGCAGGTTTCCGGTCCCGGTGAACCCCTCGAACTGGTGGAGCGCGACCTGCGCGAACCCGGCCCCGGGGAAGTCCGGGTGCGGGTGGAGGCCTGCGGGGTCTGCCACTCCGACGCGTTCACCGTCGAAGGTGCGATGCCGGGTATCGAGTACCCGAGGGTTCCGGGTCACGAGATCGCCGGCTCGATCGACGCCGTCGGCGAGGACGCCACCCCCTGGCAGGTCGGCCAGCGGGTCGGGGTCGGCTGGTTCGGTGGCAACTGCGGGCACTGCGATTCATGTCGTCGCGGCGACATGATCAGCTGCCAGAACGGCCAGGTCCCCGGGGTCGTCTACGACGGTGGCTACGCCGACCACGTGATCGTGCCGAAGAGCGCGCTGGCTTCGATCCCCGACGAGCTCTCAGCCGAAGATGCCGCACCCCTGCTCTGCGCCGGCATCACCACCTTCAACGCCCTGCGTGAAAGCGGTGCCGGGCCCGGCGATCTTGTCGCGATCCTCGGGATCGGCGGGCTCGGGCACCTCGGGGTCCAGTTCGCCCGTCGGATGGGCTTCGAGACCGTCGCGATCGCCCGCGGCACCGCCAAGCAGGAGCTGGCCGAGGAGCTCGGCGCCCACCACTACATCGACTCCACCGCCACGGATGTCGCCGCCGCTCTTCAGGAACTCGGTGGCGCCACCACGATCCTCGCGACGGTCACGGCATCGGATGCGATGAGCGCAGCGGTCGGTGGTCTGCGTGCGCGCGGCCGCATGATCGTCGTCGGCGCGTCGGCCGATCCGATGCAGATTCCGCCGTTCGCCTTGATCCCCGGCAGCACCGGTGTGATCGGCCACGCCTCGGGCACCTCCAAGGATTCAGAGGACACGATGCGCTTCAGCGCCCTCCAGGACGTGCGGCCTTCGATCGAGACCTACCCGCTGGAAGAGGCAGCCGCGGGTTACGCCCGGATGATGAGCGGTGATGCCCGCTTCCGCGTCGTGCTGACCACCGGAGCCTGATCCAGGTCCCTGCGGCCGCTGACGAGTGGCGAGGGCCGGGATCGAACCGGCGACACCACGATTTTCAGTCGTGTGCTCTACCAACTGAGCTACCTCGCCGAAGCGGCCTGTAAGGCTATCCGTTACGGCTTTGGGCCGTCCCCCGGAGAGGGGCCGGGCGTGGCGACGCGCATCGCCTCCAGAAGATCGGCGGCTCCCTGCTTGTAGAGGTGGTCGTTCAGGTTGCCGCATTTCGG
This sequence comes from uncultured Solirubrobacterales bacterium, assembly GCA_963709475.1. GTDB lineage: Bacteria > Actinomycetota > Thermoleophilia > Solirubrobacterales > 70-9 > 67-14. Next base: position 145,035 of record CAVPWI010000003.1, read on the forward strand.
ACTCTGGACGCAGGAAGGACAGCCCGCTTCGCAGGGGCATTCTGCCACGAGCCCCCGGGCGTCCCTGACAAGCATCTCGAAGCAGTCGAAGCCGCGGCGGGTCAGGCCGATGCCTCCAGGATGACCGTCGTAGATGAAGATCGTCGGGCTGCCGGTCTGGGCGTGGACGTTGGTCGAGAGTCCGCCGATGTCCCAGCGGTCACACATCGCGATCAGTGGCAGCACCGCGATCTGCAGGTGCTCGGTCGCGTGCAGCGCTCCGAGCAGATGGTTTAGGGGCAGGTCTCCGGTGAGGTCGTCGGGCACCGTGTAGAAGAGGCCCCTCGTTCGGAACTCCTGATCGGGCAGCTCGAGGTCGACCAGGTCGATCGCTTCCTGGTCGGCGGTGAGGATGCGCTGGTAGCCGGTCACCCGGTCGGTAACCGATACCTCTCCGAAGCTGAGCTCGACGCCGGCGACGGTACGCCTCTCCTGGACCGAGTCGATGAAGATCTCGGTATCGGTCTTCGGCCGGGTATACCACTCGTCGTCGAAGGCCCGCACGATCGCCTGACCCTGGTGGAGGTCGAGTTGCTCGACCTCCCAGGACTTGCCGAGGTGCATGTAGACCGCACCGGGATGGATCGTGGTGAAGGCCCGTCCGAACTCGACCGTGCCGATCACTTCGCCAGAGACCCGGTCGATCACGGCGACGTTCTCGGCTGAGCTGGAGCGCAGCGGGATCGCCGAGGCGGCGAATCCGGATCGCCGCGGTACCAGTCCGCCGCCGGCCCGCCGCAGCTCGCCTTTCGAGGTCAGAGCCTCGGTCGCAGCTTCGAAGCCTTCGCCGAACCAGCGCTCGTCTTCGGGGGAGAGCGGCAGCTCGAAGGCCGCGGCGACCATGTGCTGGGCGGCGATTTCGGGCGAGCGGTGGTCGAGGATGGCCGCCTCGACCGGGCGCTCCAGGAACTCCTCCGGATGGCGGCAGAAGTACTGGTCGAGTCCGTCGGGGCCGGCGATGTAGACGGCCAGCCCGTCACGCCGCCGACCGGCCCTTCCCCACATCTGCTTCAGGGTGGCGACCGTCCCGGGGAAAGTGACGCAGATCGCCGCATCGAGTTCGCCGATGTCGATTCCGAGTTCAAGGGCGCTGGTCGAGACCACTCCGAGCAGCTCGCCAGAGACCAGGTCGCTCTCGATCTTCCGTCGCTGGGCCGGGGTGTAGCCGGCCCGGTAGGGCGCGATCCGCTTCGCCAGTTCCGGGCGGCCCTTCGCGGTCAGCCGCTCGGCGGCGAACTTGCGGATCAGCTCGATCCCCCTGCGGCTCTTGAGGAAGCAGATCGTCCTGACCTCGTGGGAGATCAGGTCGGCGAACAGATCGGCCGCTTCGGCCAGGGATGAACGCCGGGCCCCGGTGGCGGGATTGACCAGCGGCGGGTTCCAGACGTCGATCTCCCGCTTCGAACGCGGGGCGCCGTCCCGGTTGACCAGGGTCAGCGGGCTGCCGACCAGTTTCTCGGCCAGCTCGGCCGGGTTGGCGATCGTCGCGCTGGCGAGCATGAAACGCGGCTCGCTGCCGTAGGCCGCGGCGACCCTCCGCAGCCGCCGGATCACGTTGGCGACGTTCGAGCCGAATACGCCGCGGTAGGTGTGGGCTTCATCGATCACCACCCACTCCAGGTTGGCGAAGAAGTCCCCCCAGCGGCGGTGGTGGGGCAGGATGCCGATGTGCAGCATGTCCGGGTTGCTCAGGACCAGGTTGCTGCGCCTGCGGACTGCCGGTCGCTCGTCCTTGGGGGTGTCGCCGTCGTAGATCGCGTGGCGCAGGTTCGGAGGTGCGAGGGCCGAGAGCGAGCGGGCCTGGTCCTGGGCCAGTGCCTTGGTCGGGTAGAGGTAGAGCGCCCGGCACTTGGGGTCGCGGGCGATCGAGTTCAGGACCGGCAGGTTGAAGGCCAGCGACTTGCCGGAGGCGGTGGAGGTGGTCACCACGACGCCGCCTTCGGCCGCGGCAGCCAGAGTTTCGGCCTGGTGGCTGTAGAGGGAGTTGATTCCCGACTCGGTCAAGGCTCGCCGCAGGCCCGGTTCGATTGTCGAGGGCAGCGCCACACTGTCCGCCGGGCGACCGGGTTCATTGACCGTCTCGAGGATTCTGCCGTCGCGGCGGGCCGGGTCGAGGGCGACCGACCACGGGGCTGCGAGCAGTGAGTCAGCCAAGCGCTTCTCCGGCGCCTTCGCCGGCCGGCGCCTCGCGCCGGATGTCTTCACCGATCCTCAGCCCGGCGGGGACTTCGACCTCGCCCCGGAGTGCCTCCCGGACCTTGAGGAAGTCGACCGTCCCGGCGACGTCGTGTACCCGCAGCACGGTCGCACCGAGGTCGAGTCCGACTGCGATCGCCGCCAGTGTCCCGGCCGCACGGTCGCTTGGCCGACGCCCTGTGATCGCCCCGACGAAGTCCTTGCGTGAGACCGCCAGCATGACCGGACAGCCCAGCTCGAGCAGCCTCGGGATTCCGATCAGTGATTCCACCGTCTGCCTCGGTGTCTTGCCGAAGTCGGGACCCGGGTCGACCACGACCCGGTCGGCCGGGATCCCCGCCGCCGAGAGTTCCTCGAGCCGGTTGCCGAAGAATTCCATCTGGCGGGAGGTGACTCCGTCGGGGTAGAGGCCTTCGTCCCAACGCTGGGTCTTCGGGGGCACCTCGGTGTGCATGACGACCATCCAGGCACCGAGGCGGGAACAAACCTCGAGCATCTCCCCGCTTCCGGTGCCGCTGATGTCGTTGACCACGGCCGCGCCGGCTTCGAGCGCCCCTTCGGCGACGGCCGGCTTGTAGGTGTCGATCGAGACGGTGGCGCCGAGTGCGACGGCCGCCTCGACGACCGGTATGACCCGCTCGAGCTCGACCTCGGCGCTCACCGCCGGGCGGTTGGTCACGTTCGACTCGCCGCCGACCTCGATGATGTCGGCCCCATCCTCGATGTGTTTCTCGACCTGGCGGATCGATCCGGCCGTCGAGCGGTCGCCGCGGTCGGAGAAGGAGTCCGGGGTCGCGTTGACCACGCCGACCACCGACGGGCCCTCGGGAATCGGCCCGCCTCTCCGGCCCTGCGAATTTCGAGTCTCTTCCTCCACCCTTCCGATGCTAGACACCTTCGCGCGCACGGACTTCCACGCCACCGGGACGCGCGGTTAGGGTTGTGCCCGTGCACGTCCTTTTCGTCCATAGGAACTTCCCGGCGCAGTTTGGCCACATTGCCGCCCGGGGAGTGGCCGAGCGGGGTTGGACGGCGACCTTCGTCTCGGAGAAACCGCCGGGCACGGCCGGTGGCGTCAACAACATTCAGTACCGGCCCAGGGGTGCCGCCACCGAAGCAACGCACTACCTCTCCCGGACCTTCGAGAACGGCATCTGGCACGCCGCCGGGGTATACGAAGCCCTGCGACCGGTCAGCGCCGCGATCCGTCCCGACCTGATCGTCGGCCACTCCGGCTGGGGCTCCACCTTGCTGCTCCGGCAACTCTATCCCGACGTGCCGGTGATCAACTACTTCGAGTACTTCTACCGTCCCAGTGATTCCGACCTCGACTTCCGCCCCGACGTACCGGTCGCTGAGGTGGACCGCCTGCGCAGCCCGGCTCGCAACGCGATGATCCTGCTCGACCTCGAGTACTGCTCGGCAGGGTACTCGCCAACCGACTACCAGCGGCAACTGATGCCAGACGCCTACCAGCCGAAGCTGCGCACCATCCACGACGGCATCGACACCGGTTTCTGGGCGCCCCGGGAGAACGAGGAGCGGCGGATCGGTAGCTTGGTTCTCAAGCCGGGGGAGAAGCTGGTCACCTATGTTTCACGCGGCCTCGAGATGATGCGCGGATTCGACATCTTCATGAAGTCGGTCAAGCTCGTCATCGACGACGACCCTTCGGTGAGGGTGGTCGTCGTGGGCTCCGACGAAGTCGCTTACGGTGGTGACCTCAAGTTCACCGGCGGCCGCAGCTTCCGCGACCACGTGCTCGCCCAGGACGACTACGACCTCGAGCGGATCCACTTCGTCGGCCGGGTCAAGCCGGAACAGCTGGTCAGGCTGCTCGGCCTGAGTGACCTCCACTTCTACCTGACCGTGCCGTTCGTGCTCAGCTGGTCATGCCTCAACGCGATGGCCTGCGGGGCCCCGATGCTTTGCTCGGATACCGCACCGGTCCGGGAAGTGATCGAAAACGGCGAGAACGGAATTCTCTGCGACTTTTTCGACGCCGAGGGCTTCGCCGAGCGTGCGGCGGGCCTGCTCGAGGACCCGGTCCGCTCGCGCGAGACCCTCGGCGCCGCCGCCCGCCGGACGGTAGAGGAGCGCTACGCCCTGGACACCACCTTCCCCGAGATGGCCCGCTTCTACGAAGAGACCGCCGGACTCACCTGATGCACCCCTTCTGGAAACGGGTCGTCGAGCCGGTCCTGGATGCGGCCGGGGCTGACCTCGTGATTGAGGTCGGGGCCGAGCAGGGGAATACCACCGCCCTGCTGCTCGAACGGGCTGCACGCAGGGGCAAAGGAGTAGTTCATGCGATCGACCCGGCCCCGAGGTTCGACGTCAGCGAATGGGAGCTCGCACATGGCGACACCTTCCGCTGCCACCGCGGACGCAGCCTCGACCTGCTGCCGGCGATCGGCCCGGCTGACGCGGTCCTGATCGACGGCGACCACAACTACTTCACCGTCTCGCGTGAGCTGGCCCTGCTCGAACAACTCGCGGCGTCGGCATCCGTGCCCCTTCCGGTGGTCTTCGTCCACGACGTCGGCTGGCCCTACGGCCGCCGGGACCTCTACTACGACCCGAAGTCAATTCCCGACGAGTTTCGCCACGATGCCGCACAGGCCGGCATGCTGCCGGGGCGCTCCGAACTGGGGGAGCCAGGCATCAACGCGGACTTGTGGAATGCCACCCGCGAAGGGGGTCCGGCAAACGGGGTCCTGACCGCGGTCGAGGATTTCGTCTCCGGCCGCACGGAGCCGAGCGCGGTGGTGGTACTGGAGGGGATGCATGGACTGGCGGTGCTGGCCGGCAAGGCGCGGCTCGATTCGACTCCCGGGCTGGCACCGGCTATGGAGCGACTGTCTTCGCCGGAGTTCCTCAGGGCCTGGATCGCGGTGCTCGAGAAGGCAAGGCTCGCAGCCGAGCTGCGGTCCCGGGCCGCGGCTGCGGCCCGGGACCGGCAGCGGGGGCGTCTGGCTGACCGCGACCGGGGGATGCTCGATTGACCTGCGGAGGTGAAGGCAGAATCGACAACCACTGGGGAATTCCTGTGATAAAAAAGAGCGAGATGGTGGCAGGGGCCATGACACCGGACGAAGACGAAGGACCCTGAGGGAGCAGAGGGCGGCTTGAACAGGACTCAGCGCAGACTTCATTCGTACAGACGCCGCAGCGCGGTGCGAACGATTTCGCTGTCGGGGCTGCTCTCGGACGGCGGCAAGGATGCCCGCGTCAGCCCGGGTTTGGTGGGCGCGGCTTTTCCTGTCTCCACGGGTGACTTCTCGGCAACCGTCGAGCTGCCGCGCCGGCCGCGAGGCTGGATCGTCCATGAGCAGAACGCCCTGGACGTGGATTTGCCGGCTGATTTCGGCCGGGTGTCGGTGGCTCCGGGACGCGGGCCCGGGGGACTGGCCGCGGCTGCCGTCTGGCTGCGCTCCCGGCCCGAACTGCGCTCGCTCCCGGTGGCCGTGATGGGCACGGGTCCCGGCAGTGGCGTTGCGATCGAAGCGGGAACGATCGCCGGTGAGACGGTCGACACGGTTGTGGTCGACCACATTCCCGATGGATCACCGGTGGTGCTCACGCCGATTCTGGTCACGGGCGATTCCGGATCGCAGTGCAGCGATACCTCAGAGCTTTCGTCCCTGCTCGGGAGTGCTCTCGACCTGCCGCCCGCACCGGCCCTCAACCACGATCAGCGGCGCCGCCTGGCCCGCGGCATCGAACGTGGTCTGCGGCAGGATCACCGAAAAGCCGGCGGGCTCGGTCGTGCCGCCCGGGCTGCCCTAGCGACCCTGGCCACGGCTGTCGCCTTTGCTTTTGCGTCCGGACTCGGTGCCGGAACGGCATCGGCGGCGGTCACCACCCAGTTCACCCCGTTCACCGGGGGCACCGGCTATCTGCTGGTCAGTAGCGACGGCGCGAGCGACGGAGTGACCGTCGACTGCGATGCCAGCTTGGTTCGGGTGAACGGATCCTATGTTTCGGGCCCTCTCTTCTGCACCGGTATCCGGGGGCTCACGGTCACCGGAGCGGGGGGAGCCGACGAAATCGATCTGTCCGGTGTCACCAACGGAGACACGCTGGCGGTCAACAACAACTTTTCGCTGCTGAGTGACCAGGGGATCAGCGTGGACGGCGGATCGGGCCAGGATACGTTGATCGGTCCGGATCACACGACCGGGTCTACCATGTCCGGCGGGCCCGGCGAGGACTCGGTCCAGGGCAGTCCCGCAGCAGATCTCTTCGCCGGGGATCACGGTGATGACGACACGATCGTCGGCGGAACGGGATCGGACACGATCGACTATTCGGACGCTTCCACGGGAATCGGAATCGACTTCAGCACCAACAAGACGAGTGGCGGAGCGGGGGTTGACGCCCTGCTTCAGATCCAGAACGCGGTTGGTTCCGCCTTCGACGATCTGATCGAAGCCGACAGTCCGACCGGCGTCTTCGTCGGGGGAAACGGTAACGACACGATTCTGGGCCCGACCCTCGCCCCGACCACGATCAGCGGAGGCGACGGCAACGACTCACTCGTCGCCCGATCGACCAACCCGTCTCACGACAATCTGATCCAGGGCGAAGACGACAACGACACCGTGTCAGGAACCGGCGGCCCGGACACCCTCAACGGTGGTCTCGGCAACGATGTGCTCGGCAGCGACGCTGCGGCCGGCGAATCGCTCGTAGGCGGCGACGGCGAAGACACGGTCGATTTCGGCAGCGCCTCCGCCGGGGTCAACCTGAACATCGGCAACTTCAGCAGTGCGGGAATGACTCTCTCGGGCCTCGGGCACGTCACGGGCTCGCCGTTCCCGGACACGCTGACCGGTACTTCCGCGGCGAACGTGCTGCGGGGTGGAGGGGGAGCCGATTCGCTCGTCCCGCTGAACGGCGACGACACACTCATGGGCGACGGTGGCAACGACACTCTGAGCGGTGCCGGCAGCGGATCGAAACTGCTCGAAGGTGGGGCTGACGACGATCGCCTTGTTGCGTCGGGCGTGGCCGGGGCGATTCAGACGCTGGACGGCGGCAACGGAAGCGACACCCTCATCGCCACCAGCACGCAGGACAACAGCCTGGTCGGCGGTGGTGGAGCGGACGAAATCAGCGCTGTCTCGAATTCGGGAGTGAACACGGTTTTCGGTGGGCTGATGGACGACACTGTCCTGGCCGGTTCCGGGGGCGGATACTACGGCGGGGACGCCGGAAACGACTTGATTACCGGCAGCGACGCCAAGAACACGCTCGACGGAGGCGCCGACGACGACACCATCGTCAATGGCGATGGTGGGGAAGAGCTGCTCGGCGGTCCCGGGACGGGGGATATGCTGGTTCAGACTGGAGTTACCGGCGACCAGGTCCTCACCGACGACAGCGTCACGGGCAAGGGAGGGGACGACGCGTCCGGTTTCGAGTCGGCCAGTCTCACCGGAAGCTCCGGGCTGATCGATGCTTCAGGCTTCAGTGGTGGCCCGGTCACCCTCGTGGGCACGTTCGCATCGAACCAGACCCTGGTCGGCTCCCCCGCGGCCGACTCGCTCGATGGAGGCGGCGGTACCGGGGACCAGATCCGCAACCTGGCCAGCGCCAGTCAGACCTTGAGCCCGGCTTCGCTGGTGACCGGAGCGGTCACCGATACGCTCGCCGGCTTCGATGGCGCTTCACTCAGGTCGGGAGCGGGTAACGACGTGATCGATTCCAGCGCCTTCGATGGCCCGGTAACGCTCGACGGGCAGGGCGGCGACGATACGATCGTTCCCGGGGCAACCGGCAACAACAACGACTCTCTGATCGGTGGGCCTGGTACTGACAGCCTTCAGGTTGCCGCTACTGGCAGCGACACGCTGATCGAACTCGGACCGACCCTGCTCACAGGCAGTGGTTTTTCGGGAATCGGCTCCGACACGATCTCCGGTTTCGAAGGATCATCAATTTCGGCAGTGGTCGAATCGATGCCGAGATCTTCCGCGGGGTCGTCTCCCTGGTGGGTGGGACCACCCTGGTCGTCCCCAGCGGCACAGGTTTCGATCACACCCTTCAGGGAGGTGCCGGGCCCAACGACCTGCTCGTGCGCGAATCACACCAGAGCCAGGATATAAGCGACTCGGCGATCAGCGGATCGGCCGACACCCTTTCGATCGGCGGCATCGAGCGCGTCTCGATCACCGCCGGTCCGGGAGACGATCTGCTGAGAACGACCGGCTTCAGTACTGGCCGGGTCACGCTCGAAGGTGTGGGGGGTGCGGACACGCTCGAGGTTGGTGGAGCTATCGGGGTGGCGAATCGGCTGGATGGCGGACCGATGACGACCGCTTCGTGATCGCAGCACCGGGAGAAATGGCGGCGGGCACGGTCATCGGCGGTGCCGGTGAGGACGAACTCGACTACACGGGCGATTTCAACAACGTGAACCTGAACGACACATTGCTGTCGAAGGTCGGCCCGGGCACTGGCGGCCAGTTCCATGAAGAAGTCGAACGGGTTAACATCACCGGCGGCGCTTCGAACAACAACATCGACGCCTCTGCGCTTCACCGGCGAGACCTCGCTCAGCGGACTCGGCGGCAACGACACGCTGAACGCCTCCCAGGGTGGCAGTACGCTGGTCGGCGGGGTCAACAACGATCAGGTCATTCCGGGCACCGGGTCAGACTCGCTTGACGGCGGTTCCGGAACGGATTCGCTGTCGAGCTTCGGTGACTTCGACCATGTTCTGAGTGACACCCTGCTCACCGGTAATGGCACCGATCAGGTCAGCAGCATCGAGTCGGCGCTGCTTCAGGGCGGGGCTGGGGACAACCTGCTCGACGCGGCCGGCTTCAGGGCTCGGTGGACCTGCAGGCGGGCGGAGGCGACGACACCCTGGTCGCGGCAACCGGCAGTACCGGCAGCTTCGATGGCGGGGGTGACACCGACATGATCGTCCACAGCGGAGGCAACGACCAGACCCTGAGCAACGACTCGCTGAACGTGGACAGCGCGACAAAGAATCTGTTCGGTATCGAGACGGCTTCACTTACCGGCAGCTCCGCCGACAATCTGATCCGCACCATCGGCTTCACCAACGGGTCGGTCACGCTCGCCGGCGGCGAAGGCAACGATACGTTCGAGCCTTCGAGCAGCAACGATCAGAACGACTCGATCGACGGCGGCGGGGGGTCCGAGGACGCGATTTCGATGACCTTCTCGAACAGTCCGCTGATCGAACTCACCGACTCCAGTTTCAGCGGAATCCCGGGGGCCGGTATCGGTACTGATTCGATCGGCGGCATCGAGCGAGCGACGATCGGCGGTGGGCCAGCCAACCAGCTGATCGATGCCGGCGGGCTTTCGGGACTGGTCAGCCTGACCGGAGGCTCCGGCGGCAGCGACACCCTCGTCTCGGGTTCAGGCCTCGGTGACCAGACCCTGGCCGGCGGCAGCGGTACCCCGAACCGGGCGATCCGTTCAGCGGCGGCAAGCCAGGTGATCACCGGGGGTGCGATCACCGGCGGTGGCACGGTTGGCCTGAGCAATATTCAGGATGTTTCGGTTTCGGGTGGCCCCGGGCCAGATGAACTCGATGCCTCCGGCTACCCCGGCATGGTCTCCCTGGCTGGCGGAGGTGGCGACGATTCGCTCTACGGCAACAACCAGTCGAACCTGCTCGACGGCGGCCCCGGAACCGATCTGCTCAGGCCACGGACTTCCGCCGCCGACGCGGCAGACGACACCTTGGTCGGCGGGACCGGGATCGATGCGGTGGACTACATCGGGTCGGCATCCGCCAATGAGTCCCTGACCCTGGACGACCAGGAAATCCAGACGGGGGCGAACACCAAGAGCCTCGAAGGAATCGAAGTGGCGAGCATCCTTGGAGGAACGGGTGACAACGATTTCGAAGCTTCCTCGTTCAGTGGTCCAGTCTCGATCGACGGTGCTCCGGGTGAGAACACCCTGACTGGCGGACCCGCAGCCGACACGATCACCGGCGGCGACGACACCGACCTGATCACCGGTGGCCCGGGTTCCGACGCACTCGCCGGTGGGGCCGGAATCGACACGCTGGTCCAGGCCGCCGACGCGGACCAAGTGCTCTCCGACACTTCCGCGACCGGGTCCGGCAACGATACGATCGCCGGGTTCGAAGAGGCTGAACTCAGCGGCGGTCCTTTCGCCAACCTGATTGACGCGTCAGCGTTTACCGGCGGGCCGGTGCTCATTTCGGGCGGAGCCGGAGAGGACACCCTGGCCGGCTCACCGGCATCGGACAGCCTCAGCGGTGGGGCTGATCCGGACCTGGTCATCCAGCAGTCAGACAACGATCAGCAGCTGACTGAATCCGGGCTGACCGGGAATGGCACCGACACGCTCGATTCGATCGAAAGGGCCGACCTCACGGGAGGCCCTTCGGCGAACCTGATCGATGCGTCGGCTTTCAGCGGCCCGACTACGCTCGAAGGACTGGCTGGCGCGGACACCCTGACGGGCGGCACCGGCATCGATCTGGTGAGACAGGTCGGTGTGACGAACCAGGTGCTCAGCGACAGCGAAGTCGGTGGTGACGGCCCCGACCAGATCAGCGGCATCGAGACCGCCTCCCTCGTCGGGACGACGGCCGCAGATTCGATCGATGCTTCCGCCTTCACACTCGGACCGGTTTCACTCACCGGCCTCCAGGGCGACGACACCCTGGTCGCGGGTCAGGCGGACACCGAGCTGCTTGGCGACGGCGGCGCTGATTCACTGGTCGGCGGCACCGGACTCGACCTCCTTTCCGGTGGTGACGGCGATGACACCCTCGACTCGCAGGCGGGTAACCCGACGGTTGACGCGAACGACTGCGGTGCCGACCAGGATGAAGCGATCACCGACCCCGACGATACGGCGATCAACTGCGAAGTCGTCAACGGCGAAGTCGTTGATCCGCCCGATCCGGACCCGGACCCGGACGACACCGTGGCGCCAGTGACGAAACTGAATGGCCCGGCCAGGCAGGCCGCGAAAGGCAAACGGGTGAAGGTGAAGGTTTTCGCCAGCTGCAACGAAGCGTGTTCGGTCCGGGTGAGGGGCCGCGTCCATTACAAGCAGCGGGTGAAGAAGAATGGCAACCGCAAACTGGCGAAACGCACGATGCGACTGAAAACCAGGAACGTGACCCTTCGGGCAAACCAGCGCCGGCGTGTGGTCCTGAAACTGAAACCTGGGCAGTCCCGCAAGTTGATTCGCATGCTCAAGCGCAAGGCTGCGACGCGTCCGGTCGCCCGGTTGAAGGGCGTTGCCAGAGACGAAGCATCGAACCGCTCCAAGGCTGCCCGCAAGAATGTCCGGATCACCGTCCCGCGAGGCAAAGGAAGACGTCGCTGAGCGGCAGCGTTCAAGGTTCCAGGACACACCTTCACCAAGGTTGCCCGGCAGTTGGTGCCGGGTTTCGATCTGCATCGAGGTGCGTTTCTCCACCGTTCGCCCGGTCGGGAACAGCTCTTCGGCGATCCCCGCTACCCGGGTAATCGGCGCTCGGCTTCGAGAGGGGCGATGCTCTGCCGATCTTGGACGGCTCCGCGATGGCGCTGGTGCGTTTGCCTCAACTCCAGTGCTCACCGGACAGACGATTTCCGTGAGGGGTCGGCGTTTCTGTCGGAGCTCAAGCAGGCTGGTGGTCAGAAGGATCCTGCTTGCGCTCGGAGATCGACTCCCGCATGAAGCACCCGATCCGGTGCCCGTCGTCCCGGATCCGTAGTCTTCGGATCCCTTATCTGGCCGATGCCTGACACCTTCAAACACACAGACTTCCACGCCACCGAACTCGCCTCGCTGAAGCAGGAGACCGTCACGGTGGTCATCCCGACCCGCAACTGTGCCGGCACGATCGCCCACACCGTGGCCGAGCTGCTGCTGCTGAAAGAGGCCGGTCTCGTGGACCAGATCCTGGTCGTCGACGCAGACTCGGCCGACGGCACCGCAGCCACCGCGACCGACGCCGGGGCCGAGGTTGCCTCCGAGAACGAACTGGTCCCATCAGCCGGTCCGGTCCGTGGCAAGGGTGATGCGATGTGGCGCTCGCTCGTTGCGGCCAACGGCGACCTGATCCTGTTCGTCGACGGCGACATCGCTGATTTCGGCCGCCACTACGTGAGCGGGATGCTCGGTCCGATCATCCGGAACCCCGAGAAGCAGTTCATCAAAGGCTGCTACACCCGGCCGTTCCGCCAGCACGAGAGCGAGCAGCCAGCCGGCGGAGGCAGGGTCACAGAGCTGACCGCGAAGCCCCTTCTTGCCAGCACGGTCCCGGAGCTCGCGGGGTTTTCCCAGCCGCTCGCCGGTGAGGTCGCCGCCCGGCGCGACTTGCTCGCCTCGATCCCTTTCCACACCGGCTACGGGGTCGAGATCGCCATGCTGGTGGAGGTGTGGAACCGGGTCGGGATCAAGGGGATGGCCCAGGTCGACCTCGGTACGAAGAGAAACGCGCACCAGAGCCTCGCCGCCCTCAACGGCATGGCCGGCGAAGTGATCGCCGGTCTGGCCGAGACCCTCGCGAGGCTCGGTCGCTCCGATCTCGGTTCGATCAGGCCGGCGCCGGGTGCCTCGCGGGAGACCGTTGTGAGGCCGCCCGCCGGCGGCATCGCAGCCGGGACCTTCGGCCCGTCGGCTCAATGAGCCTGCGCTGCGTCTACACCGACCTCGACGGGACCCTGCTCGGGGCCAGGGCCTCGCTCTTCGCCGACCACGAAGGCGGCTTTTCGATGATGCAGGCCCGGGCGCTGGAGGCCTGCCACCGGGCCGGGGTCGAGGTGGTGATCATGTCGGGGCGCCGGCGGGTCCAGGTCCACGAGGACGCCCGGCTGATCGGGCAGACCTCCTTCATCTTCGAGGCCGGCTCGGCCTTCAGCATCGACGGCGAGACCTTCATGGCCACCGGCGACTTCGTGCATGAGGACGGCGTCAACCTGGTCGACCAGGTTTCGGCCAGGGGCGTTCCCGAGTTGCTGCTCGAGCATTTTCAGGGCCGCTTCGAGTACCACGAGCCGTGGCACCTCGACCGCGAGATGTCGCACCTCTTCCGCGGAGAGGTGGATACCGCCGAAGCCAACCGGCTGCTCGAGGAGAACGGCCACGCCGACCTGCGACTGCTCGACAACGGTGCGATCCACCGCAAGATGCCGGGCATCGAGGTAACCCACGTCTACCACCTGGTCGCCAGGGGGGCCTCGAAGGCGAGCGCGGTGCTCGCCCACTCGAGGGCCAGGGGGTACGACCCGGAGCAGACGATCGCGGTCGGCGACTCGCTGGAGGACCTCGAAGCCGCCAACTCGGTCGGCCGCTTCTTCATGGTCGCCAACGGTCCGGAGCGGGATGCCGGGGTAAAGGCGGCGCTCCCGTCGTTCCCCAACGCGACGGTCACCGAGGGCCGGGCCGGCGACGGCTTCTACGAAGCGGTAGTCACCTCCCTGATGGCCTGAAACCGGGTCAGCCAGACCGACCGGCCGACCCGCCCCACCGCTTAGTATCTGTGTCCACCAGTCCATCCAGAACCAGTTTCAGGAGAGCACCTTGACCCAGGATCAGGCAACCGTCGCCGAAGAGGAATACCTGCAGACGATCTTCTGGCTGATGGAGGCCGGGCTGCCGATCACCGGCGCCAACATCGCCCGGGCGATGCAGCTCTCGCCGCCGACCGTCCACGAGATGATCAAGCGACTCGAGGCCGACGGCTATGTGACCCGCAGCGAGGACAAGATCCTCCACCTGACCGACGACGGACGCAGCGAAGCGGAACAGATCACCCGTCGTCACCGGATGATCGAGCGCTTCCTCACCGACGTGCTCGGCATCCCCTGGGACGAGGTCCACGAAGAGGCCGAGCGTCTCGAGCACGCGATGTCACCGGTCCTCGAGGAGCGGATGAAAGCCGCCATCGGCGAAGCCACTACCTGCCCCCACGGCCACCCGATCGAAGGGGTGCGCGAACAGGGCGCGCCGCTGTCGGATGTGGACATCGGTGCTTCCGTGGTTATCCTGCGATTCGAGAACGAAGCCGAGAGCCTGCTCCGCTACCTCAAGGACATCGGCCTCGAGCCGGGCCTGGAGGGAACGGTCGCCTCAAGCGACAGCGAGCAGGTGGTGGTAAGCGCCGACGACGGCGAGCATGAAGTCACCCGGACCGTCGCCGAGACGGTCACAGTACGGGCCGATCCAGCACCACCACCCCGTGCCGCCCTGCCCGACCAGCTCGTCCTCTCCGAAGACCGCTACGGCCGCTGAGCGTCCCGCCGGGAACGCGGCCCAACACAATTGGGCCGACCGACTGGCCCCATGATCTGAATGGGCGTGCGACCCTTGATGGGTAGAAGGAGTCGCGTGGGATTGGTACAGGAGTGGTATGTTGATGCTATGTCCCACAGCGACAGGCAGATCGTTCTCGGAGACCGGGGCCGGATCGTGTTGCCCGCTGATCTGCGATCGGAGTTGGGGCTTGAGCGCGGAAGCCGCTTGCTCCTGCGGTCCGAATCCGACGGCTCTTTGAGCTTGCGCCCTTACAGGGCTGTCGCCGATCGGGGCCGGGGGATGCTCTCAAGCCTGGCACCAGAAGACGAATCAATGGTTGAGGAACTACTGAGCGAGCGACGGCGCGAGGCTGAGGAAGAAGCCGGAGACTGAGGTTCCCCGTGGCCGAGTCAATCCTCGATGCGTCGGCGCTGCTCGCCTACCTCCGTGACGAGTCCGGCGCTGAGGTCGTGACCGAGGCGATTGCGACGGGGACGGCGATCTCGACCGTGAATCTGGCAGAAGTACTCAGCAGGGCGGCCGACCGCGGGGCGGACACCCGAAAGCTTGCCGCGAACCTGACCGATCAGGGACTCCTCCACGGCGCGATCTGGATCGAAGAGGTGACAGCGGACGACGCGATCGAGATCGCACGCCTCAGACCTTTGACCCGACGGGCCGGCCTGTCGCTTGGCGACCGTGCCTGCCTCGCTCTTGCCGCACGTCTCAAGGTCCCCGTCTTGACCGCGGACCTCGCGTGGGCCGATAAGGATCTCGGCCTCGAACTGCGGATGATCCGCTGAGGGAAACCCCGGTCAGGCGACTTCGGCGATGCGGCGGATTCCCTCGTCGATGAACTGAGGGGACACCGAAGCGAAGGAGAAGCGCAGGCTGGTCTCGCCACCGCTGAGCATGAAGTCAGGTCCGGGGATGAAAGGCGCACCGGCCGCTTTCGCCTTCTTTGCGAGCTCGACTGTGTCGTACTCGTCCCCGAGGTCCGCCCAGAGGAAGTAGCCGCCGGCCGGAACCACGAAGCGGGCGCTGGGGAGGTGTTCGCCGAGGGCGGAGATCAGTGCGTCGCGGCGTTCCTGGAGGTGGACCTTGACCTCTTTGATGTTGCGGTCGAGGGCACCCGACTGACAGAGTTCAAGCACGAGCGAGCCGGCCAGCATGTTCGGTGAGATGTAGTTCTCGTTGGCCATCTCGGCCATGTCAGCGATGACCGACTCCGGTCCCGCCAGGTAGCCGACCCGTACACCGGGGCTGACCGTCTTCGAGAACGAAGAGGCGTGGATCACCCGGTCTGTTGTCGTC
Source organism: uncultured Solirubrobacterales bacterium (assembly GCA_963709475.1). Classification (GTDB taxonomy): domain Bacteria; phylum Actinomycetota; class Thermoleophilia; order Solirubrobacterales; family 70-9; genus 67-14. Next base: position 160,839 of record CAVPWI010000003.1, read on the forward strand.
GATCGACAGCATGGTCGGCGGCGGAGACTCCCCGAAAGGCAGCTCGCGGTAGGGGTCGTCCTCGAAGATCATGAAGTCGTGTTCAGCTGCGAGTTCGACCAGCCGGGCCCGCTTGCCGGCCGAAAGGGTGCAGCCGGCGGGGTTGTGGAAGTTGGGAATGATGTGGGCCAGCTTGATCGGACCGTCCTTGAGTGCCGCCTCCATCGCGTCGACGTCGATGCCGTCCGATTCGAGCGGGATCGGAACGAACTCGACCCCGAGCTGCTCGAGCAGCAGCAGGGTGCGGTCGTATGAGGGCTGTTCGACCACGACCCGGTCCCCCGGGGAGAGCATCTGCCGGAACAGCATCGCGCCGGCCTCCAGAGAACCGTTGGTAACCATGACCTGGTCGGCACTTTCCAGGTTGTGGCGCCCGGCGATCCAGGCGCAGAGCCCGGGGTGACCGATGCCGACCCCGTAAGACAGCGCCGTCTTCCAGTCGTCCTCGAGTGCCTTGGCCGTGGCTTTGCGCACCGCCTCGACCGGGACCAGGTCGGGACTGGGGGCACCGCGGGCAAAGCTGATCGTTTCTGGCATCTGGTTCATCTGTCTCCGGACGGTCTCGGGCTCGGACCGGCGATGATAGCGATGGTGACCTGACGATCACGTCAGCACCGCGACTCCAAGCGCCCCTTTGCGCGTTCGGGCTGAGGCGTTACAGTCGCGATATGAAAGCTCTATCGATGCGGATCGCCAACGTGGTCGAGAACTCGACCGAGATCTCCGGCTTCTTCGACAGTCTCGGGCTGTCGAGGATGGATATGCCCGAAGAGGCCGCGGGCTTTGAGGGGTCGATCCACTTTGCCGGTGAGAGCTGGATCGAGACCTGGCAGACCGGCGAGCAGATGCCGATCGGCCTGATGCTCCAGATCGTGGTCGACGACGCCGAGGAATTCGCGGCCCACGCCCGCGAGAATGGCCTCGACCCGCAGGGTCCGATGGATGCCCACGGCGAGAGGATCTTCATGCTCACCGCACCGGGCGGACTGCAGGTCTCTTTCCAGAGCCGTCTTGAGCCGGAGACCTAGGCCGACGGCGGGTTACAGGGCGCGCAGGGTTTCGACCGCGATCTTCGCGGCCTCGGTCGGGCTCTCGCCGACCCTCACGCCCTTGGCCTCGAGCGCTTCCTGCTTCGCCTGGGCGGTTCCGGAGGAGCCGGAGATGATCGCTCCGGCGTGGCCCATCTGCTTGCCCGGAGGGGCGGTGAAGCCGGCGATGTAGGCGACCACCGGCTTGCTGATCGACTCGGCGATGAACTCGGCCGCGCGCTCTTCGGCGTCGCCACCGATCTCGCCGACCATGACGATCAGGTCGGTCTCGGGGTCGGCTTCGTAGAGGGTGAGGATGTCGATGAAGTCGGAGCCGACGATCGGGTCGCCGCCGATGCCGACGATCGAGGAGTTGCCTTCGCCGGCGTGCTTGAGCTCGTTGCCGATCTGGTAGGTCAGGGTGCCTGACTTCGAGACCACGCCGATCCGGCCCGGGTCGAAGAACTGGGCCGGGATGATGCCGACGTTGGCCTTGCCGGGCGAGAGCACGCCGGGGCAGTTCGGTCCGATCAGCCGCACGCCCTTTTCTCGGGCCCGCCAGTAGGTCGGCATCATGTCCATGACCGGGATGCCTTCGGTGATCGCGATGACCGTGTCGACGCCGGAGTCGATCGCTTCGTTGATCGAAGCGGCGGCGAAGCGGGCCGGCACGAAGATCATCGAGGTGTTGGCGCCCTGTTCGGAGACGCTCTCGGCGATCGAGTCGTAGACCGGGATGCCTTCGACGTCCTGGCCGCCCTTGCCGGGGGTGACGCCGGCAACGACCTGGGTGCCGTAGTCGCGGTTCCTGAGTCCGTGGAAAGTGCCTTCGCGGCCGGTCAGGCCGGAAATGGCCAGCTTCGTGTCCTTGTCAATGATGATGCTCATCGGTTCTTCTCCGTCTCGGCTGCGGCAAGCTCGACGACCTTGCGGGCCGCACCGAGCATGGTCGATTCGTGGTGCAGGTTGGTCATTCCGGACTCATCGAGCAGGGCGAGGCCCTCCTCGGAGTTGGTGCCGTCCAGCCGGACCACGATCGGCATCGTCAGGCCGATCCGGCTGGTCGCTTCGATGATTCCCTTGGCGACCTCGTCGCAGCGGGTGATCCCGCCGAAGATGTTGAACAGGATCGCCTTGACCTTGTCGTCCGAGGTGATCACCTCGAGCGAGTCGACGATCGCGTCGGCCTGGGAGCCGCCGCCGGCGTCGAGGAAGTTGGCGGGGCTGCCGCCGGCCTGGGCGACCACGTCGAGCGTGGACATACAGAGGCCGGCGCCGTTGCCGAGCACGCCGATGTCCCCGTCCAGTTTCACGTAGGTCAGACCGCGCTCCTTGGCCATCGCCTCCTGGGGGTCCTCGGCGACACCGTCGCTGAGCTCGGCCAGTTCGGGGTGGCGATAGAGGGCGTTGCCGTCGATCGTCACCTTGGCGTCGAGCAGGACCACCTGTCCGGCTGAGTTGAGGATCAGCGGGTTGACCTCGATCAGCGTCGCGTCTTCCTTCCGGGCGACCTGGACGAGCTTGATCAGGATCTCGGCGACCTGATCCGACAACTCGGCGGGAATGCCCGAGCGGGCGACGACATCTCTGGCGGTCTCCATGTCGAGGCCCTCGAGCGGATCGACGTGCTGCTTGATCAGGGCGTCGGGGTCGGATTCGGCGATTGCCTCGACGTCGACGCCTCCCATGCGGGAGAGCATGACCAGCAGCTTCTTCTCGGAGCGGTCGAGGATGACCGAGGCGTAGTACTCGGCTTCGATTTCGGAGCCGGCCTCGACCCAGAGTTCGTGGACCTTGAACGGACCTTCGCCGTGGGGGCCGACGATGTCCATCCCGATGATGTTGCCGGCGTGCTCGTGGGCTTCGGAGCCGTCCTGGGCGATCTTGATGCCGCCCGCCTTGCCGCGCCCGCCGATCAGGACCTGGGCCTTTACCGCGACCGGGTAGCCGTGCTTTTCGGAGGCTGCGTGAGCTTCTTCAGCGGTGGCCGCGTGGCTGCCTTCGGGGACCGGCAGGCCGTGACGCGCGAACAGTTCTTTTCCCTGATATTCGAGTAGATCCATGTCTTTTCGTGAGGTCTTGAGGGGACGAGTAAGCCGACCAAGCACCTTATCCGACATAATGGCCGCCGCGTATGCCGCTTCCCAGCCTAAAAAACATCAACTGGATCACGACCGACTGTTACGGAACCCTGATCGACTGGGAAAAAGGCATAGCCGAGGCTTGTGCCAAGGAGGCCGCCAAAGACGGCTTCAGCTTCGAGTCCGACGCTTTTCTCGCCAGGTTCTTCGAGGTACAGGCGGAGATCATGTCCGGTTCCTACGAGCTCTACGCCGAGGTGCTGCGCCGCACGATCATCAAGGTCGCCGGCGAGATCGGCTGGGAGGTCGAACCGTCGAGGGCCCAGTTCCTCCCCGACAGCGTCGCCTACTGGCTGCCGTTCCGCGAGTCGAACGCCGCCATGGACAGGCTCGGCAAGAAGTTCGACATCGGCATCATCTCCAACATCGACGACAAGATGCTCGGCATTTCGAGGCGCCACCTTCGGACCGAACTCGATCTGGTGGTGACCGCCCAGCAGGTCCGCAGCTACAAGCCAGACGACACCCACTTCAAGGAATGTGCCCGCCGGATCGGCAGCAAGAAGGGCTGGCTCCACATCGGCTGCAACTACGACACCGACGTCGCGCCCTGCCTGAAGATGAAGGTTCCGGTGATCTGGGTCAACCGTCACGGCGAGAAGCTCGCCGGCCGCAAGCGCCCTTCGCTCGAGGTCAAGAGCTTCCGCGACGCAGTCAAGAAGCTCGGCGCCGGCGGCTGAGCCACCCGGCTTGGCGCGCTCCGGAGCCGAGTCCCCGCTTTCTCCCTCCAGCCTCGAATGGCTGGCCGCCGCAGACCCGGAGCGCCGTAAGAGCCTGGGCCAGTACCTGACCCCGCGCCCGGTGGCGGAGGCTCTGGTCGACCGGGTTCGCCTGCGTCCGGGCATGAGGGTGCTCGACCCCGGTGTCGGTACGGGCGAGCTGCTCGCAGCGATTGCCCGGCGGCAGCCGGAGGCCATTCTGACACGGCTGGGATGTCGATCCTGGCGCCCTTGCCGCCGCCGCTGCCCTCGTCCCCGGCGCGAACCTCAGGCAGCGTTCCGCGCTGGACCCGCCCGGACCCGATCAGCCAGGGCGCGCCGGCAGTTCCGACGGCTACGACCTGATCATCGCCAACCCGCCCTACTTCCAGGTTCCGGTCACGCCTGAACTGAAGCAGCGCTTCGGCGAGGTGATCTCGGGCCGGGCCAACGTCTTCGCACTCTTCTTCAAGGCGGCGCTGGACCTGGCCTCACCCGGTGGCACGCTCGCTTTCATCGTTCCGCCTTCGATGAATTCGGGCGCCTACTTCGAGGCGCTGCGTGAGCACATCGTCGCCCGGGCGAGCATCACGGACCTGACCGTGCTGGAAGGCAGCGGCCTGTTCGAAGGGGCCAATACCGCCGCCCAGCTGCTGGTCCTGGAGATAGGAGGCAGCCCTGCCGACCGATTCGTCTTCGAGCACAGCGAGCCGGGAGCAGGTTTTCGCCGGGTCGTCTTCAGCGAGTCTGCCGAGCGCCTGAGGCAGGGCTTCGCCGGGCGCCGGACGCTCTGGCAGCTCGGCTTCGAGGCGGTCACTGGCACGGTGGTCTGGAACCAGCGACGAGGCGACCTGCGCCGCCGCGCGGGTCCCGGGACGGTCCCGCTGATCTGGTCCCAGGATCTGCGCGGCGGCCTCTTCGATCCCGAACGGCCGGAGAAGCACTCGGCTCGTCACGGCGCGAGGCAGCGGCAGGACAGACCAGGGCACGTGGTCAGCCGGCGCCGCATGACCGGCCCGGCGCTTCTGGTCAATCGTGTGGTCGGCGCCGTCGGTCGCGGTGAGATCCGGACCGTCCTGGTGCCCGAAGGCATGGAATTCCTTGCCGAGAACCACGTCAATCTGGTCCGGCAGCGTCCCGGTCCGGATAGGAACCCGGCCGACTGGAGCGCCCTCCAGAGGGCGATCGAGGCTCCGGGGACCGGCGACAGGGCCAGACTGCTGACCGGCAATACACAGGTATCGGCGACCGAGCTGACCCACCTGCTCCCCCTCTGAGCCGGACCTGCGCCGTGGCGTGTGCGCTCAGAGAGGTTTGGTGAAGCAGATGTCAGGGGCATCGCCCCAGTAGTCGGGCAGGTGGCTCGCTGCGAAGCCGACCGACTCGTAGAGCTTGACCGCAGCGCCGTTGTTGCGGTTGGTCTCGAGCTGAATCCTCCCGCAGCCGCGCGATTTCGCCCGCTCGATCGCGGCTGTGACGAGAGTGCGCCCGTAACCGTCGCCCCGGGCGTCCTCACGGACGAAAACGTCTTCCAGCCAGGCGTCTTCGCCCGCCTCCCAGACGGAGAGCCGGTAGCGGATCTGGGCGAAGCCACATTCAGGTTCGCCGATCAGCAGGTACTCGGTGCCGGAATCTGTGATCAGTTCGGAGACGACCGACTCGATCTCTGCGTTGGTCGGTGACGACCCCTCGAGGAAGTCACGGAAGTCACCGATCAGGTTCGTGACCGTGGCGACGTCCGACGGGCCGGCGATCCGCAGCGGGACCTCAGGACCCACCCTGACCGCCTTCGTTCCCGTTCGAGCCGCTCTGGCCGGTTGCGCCGGTGGTGGGTCCTTCGGTTGCGGTCGGTGGGTCCGGACCGCGGTAAAGCAGCTGGAGTTCACGACCTTCGTCCTGGACCAGAAAAAGTTCGACCCGGTTGTAGCCGCGTTTCAGGGAGTCCGGCGGGAGCAGCAGCGAGTAGCCGACGCCTCGGCCGAGACCGTCGTCGAAGGTGTAGCCGACCGCTTCGATCCGGCCGTTGACGGAAGCGGCTATCACCCGCCTCTCCTGCAGGAACTTGACCGTGCCCCGCTGGAGCAGCCCGGGAAGCGCCGGGGCGGTCGGGTCATAGTTGAGCAGTGTGTTGCGGCGGTCCGGAAGGGCCCTGACACCGACCAGTTCGCGGTTGACCTTGAGCTGGTTCGGCTTCTTGCCGATCAGCTGCCTGTTCGGCCCGAAGCGGTAGACAGGCCCCCAGCCGTTGCCCGTACCGAAGACCCTCTCGATCCGTCCAACCTGGAAGTCTCTCTGTTTGATCATCGTGTCGAAAGGAACCGACGCCTCGCCGGCCGGTGAGTTTTTGACCGTGACCGAGTCGTCCGGACAGTCCTCGAACTCCCACGGAACGTCGATCTCGAGCAGTGAGGCGACCTCGGGCAGGATCTCGGTCGTACAGACATGGGCGTCGACTGTCTCCGCAGACTGCTGACCGGGAGCCTTGACGAAGAGCGGCACCGAGGCGACCTGGCCGAGGTTCTTCGGAACCGCCACCCGGCGGTCCAGGCCGCTGCCGAAAGCCACACCGTGATCGGCCGTGACCACGACTGTCGCCTCGTCCCACAGTCCCTGCCGCTTCAGGCTCTCCATCACGACCCCGAGCAGCGTGTCCGTATAGCCGACTTCCAGGAGGTGGCGCTGAAGGGCGATGTCGACGATCGGCTCCCCGGCGTTCCAGGGGCCGTCGTTCGGGAGCAGGCCCGACCACTCGTTGCTGATGTTGCTGTAGCGCTGGCCGTCCGGGATGTGTCGCCAGGGGTAGTGCGGCTTCTCGACGTGAAGCAGGTCGAGGGTCGGAGCCGCGCTCGGCTCGAGGCTGTCGGCGAACTGCTTGACGCGCTCGGCTTCGTCTTCGTTCGACTCCCCGGCCAGAGCCCGGCCGAGCCGCCGGGCGGCACCCTGGCCGGTCCTCTGCGGCACGATCCCGGTCTCACCCGTCTCGCCGGTTGCCCCGGTGGTGACGGTTTCATCGGGCTCATCGGGTTCACCGATCGGCTGGGGTGCGACGCCGGCGTCGAGGTCACCGGTTTCGTCGCTGAACTCCCCGAAGGACTTCGAGATGTCGGGCAGGCTCTGCCTCATCGACTCCGGCAGCAGGAGGTGCGCTGAGACGACCCGCAGGTCGTCGAAGAGCCCACCCAGGCTGTCGTCCATCCCGGCCAGATCGGTCGGCCTCGGACAGAGTTCCTCGGGGCAGACCCGGGTGGCGTTCTCGAAGACGTTCATCCGGTAGGTATTGCCGAGCAGGGTGAAGATGCTCCGGGGGTTGTCGGAGGCGATCGGCAGGTCTTCGTTGGTCGGCGTACGGCCGGTCAGGATCGCCGGCACCGCCAGCGGGGTGAAGGCGCCCCGGCCGGTCGCGTTGCGGTACCAGGTCGAGTCGTCGGAAAGCTCTGCGAAAGAGGGGTAACGGGTGGCGTCGATCCGGCCTTCCGAGTTGAGCAACGAGGCCGTCGGGAATTCGTCGAAGATCACCATCACGACCGGGGCCGGATTCCCCACTTCGACGTCTACCGGCACCGGATCCTCGCGCGGTAGGATCAGCTTCGAACTGCTGCTCAGCAGGAAGAAGAAGAGCAGGATCACGATCGGTGCCGGGGTGAGGAGATCCATGAACGACTTCGGGAACCGGAATCGGTCGTAGGCGTAGACGCCGCCGACGGCCAGCACGACGGCCAGAACGATCATGATCCCCGCCGGCCAGTCGACGAAGCGTTTGAGCAACTGGAGGGCGAGGGCTGCTCCCACCAGACCCATCAACCCCAGATGAACCCGCCAGCGGATCAGGTCGCTGAACCTCGAGGCCACGAACTCGATCAACAGGCCGATGAGCGGCGGTACGACGGCCAGCGCCAGGGCGTAGATGATGATCTGCGCGGTCGTATTGCCCCTGGCGACGAAGAATTCCGGGTTGTCACCGAGCAGGGCGAGCATCGGCTGCAGGAAGGCCAGCGCCCAGAGCGCAGCAAGATGGGCCGCACCGAGGAGCAGCGAAGGGCGGGACGGCCCGACGGCCGCCTTTGAAGCGTCACTCACAGGTACGGGATTCTAGTGGTCGGCGATCCTGCCCATGACTCGGATACTTCCCTGTCAGACCGCTCCTCTCGCCCGTCAAGGCTGTTTCAGGGGGTAGCCATCGTCTTCCATCCCTCACAGCGCCAATTCCCTCAGATGCTCCGCCCCCGCCGGACGGGCAGGTCCGGACCTGCGGCCACGCTGCAGATTGCTAGCTTGCTTCGGGTGCCGACCTCGGATTACAGCTCGCCCGGAGGGGCTCCTTGACCCCGCTGCGGGAGACCAGACGCCGGGTTTCGCGCCTGGCGGCGGCGGCCGGACTGACCGCGGCCGCCCTGCTCGCCGCGCCGGGCCTTGCCCAGTCCACGCGTCCGAACATCGTGGTCATCCAGACCGACGACCAGAACGCGCGGACGGTCAAATCGACCTACCGCAAGGCGTCGGGAAAAAAGGCGCGGATCATGCCGAACACCGTCAAGGAGATCTTCAAGGGCGGAACCGAGTTCCGTAATTACTACGCGACCTCCCCGGTCTGCTCGCCGTCACGGGCTTCACTGCTCACCGGTCAGTACCCGCGCAACCATGGCCTGACCGAGAACGATCGCACCGCGGGGCGGCTGGGCCGGCTGGCAGAACCTCGCCGCCTATACCGACAACTTCCCGGTTGCGCTCCAGGGAGCCGGCTACCGGACATCCCACTTCGGCAAGTTCACCAACGGCTACTTCGACGTCGAACAGAACCAGGTCGAAACCACGGTGCCACCCGGCTGGGACAACTGGTTCACGACCTCCTTCACGCGCGGGGCGCTCTTCTACGGCTTCGAGGTCAACGACAACGGTGTCGCCCGCAGGGGCTTCGGCAACCCGCTATACGAGTTCCAGACCGGTCTGGACCCGAGGCGCTGCGACGTCGAGACACTGACCAGGCAGCGGCTGGCCGATGGCTGTCGCCACCTGACCGACACGATGACCCGGGCGGCGGTCAAGGAGATCCGCCAGAACTCCGGGGAGCCACTGTTCATTCAGGTCGATTACCAGGCGCCGCACGGCGACATCCGCAAGCCGGTCGGCCCGCAGCCGGCCACTCGCCACCTGGGCGGCATGAGCCGCACCTCGCTGCCCCGGCCGGCCAACTACAACGAGGCCGACATCTCGGACAAGTCGCAGGTGATCCAGAACGCCGCTCCCGACCGGCTCGACTACCTCAAGAACCAGCGGCTGAAGCGGTCCTACCGTCGGTACATCGCTTCGCTGCGCGCGGTCGACGATGGCGTCGGTGCGATCCTCAAGACGCTGAAGCAGACCGGCGAGCTGGACAACACCTACATCGTCTACCTCTCCGATCACGGATTCTTCCTCGGCGAGCACCGCTTCAGTGCCGCCAAGTTCCTGCCCTACGACGCTTCCGCCAGGGTTGCGATGGCGATCCGGGGGCCGGAGGTGCCGGCGGGAGGGCGAACTGACGAGCTGGCCGGAAACATCGATATCGCTCCGACCCTTCTGCGGCTTGCCGACGCGGAGGCGGGCTACGAGGTGGACGGCCGGTCGCTGCGCCAGTTCTGGCAGGAGCCCGATCGGCAGACCCGGCGCCCGCTCAGGCTCTCTTCGCCGGCGCCGGTGGTGGAGGAGCCGGGTGCCGGAGCCTCCGTGTCGGCCGCCGCGCCGTTGCTCAACTTCGACGGATTCATGGTCGGCCCCTACAAGTACTTCCGTTACGACGAGAGCGGCGAGGCGGAGCTCTACGACCTCGACCGTGACCCGTGGGAGCTGGAGAACGTGATCGATTCACCCGAGTACATTCAGGTCAGGCAGTACATGGAGGCCTACCTGCCGCGCGTGGTGAACTGCGCCGGCAGTGAGTGCCGCGAGCGCCTGCCCGCCTGGCCCCTGCCTTCGGAATCGGGCTGAAGGCCTCGACTGCCGGGCTCTGGCCCGTTGTTCAGAGGTCGCTCAGCGACCGGCCTTGACGACCGCCGAGGAGCCGATCTTCCTGCCCTTGGAGTCGAGTCCCGCAACCTTGAACCAGTTGGCCCCGGACGGCACGTTCACCGCTGTCTCGAAGCCGTCGCGCTTGCGGATGGCCACGTTCTTCAGCGACTTCTTCGAGTTGCCGGCTGCGATCCTCCACTTCCTCACCTTGGAGTCGCCGTTCCAGCTGATCCAGAGGCGTGTGCTGTCGGATTCGACCTTCTCCGCGATCATCTTCACCTTCGCCTTAGGGACGCCGGACCAGTTCTGGCGGTAGGCCCGGTAGAAGGAGTTGATGCCCTGGAATTCAGCGTCATAGAGCAGCTTGCCGTCGTTGCTGTGTTCGCTGACCAACGGAACCCCGCCCCAGCCGACCAGGAAGTTGCCGTTCCCGAGCCGCTCGACGTTCGCCTGGGTCGTCGCGAGCGGCCTGGCCGGGTTGAAGAACTCCCGGTGGACCTTGGCCGTCTTCTTCTTGAAGTTCAGCTGCAGGACGAGACCGCGGGACTGTTCGCGGACCGGGGTTGCCACGGGTGAGGCGCCATTGTCGAACAGAGTGAAACGGTTCTTCGAGATCTGCTCGGTGTCGTGCTGGGAGGAGAAGAAGGCGCCGTTCTTCATCTTGAAGTCGCTGCTGCGACCGCCCAGGGTCCAGATGATCCGTCCGGTCCTCCGGTTGATCTTGTACTTGGCGTTGGTGCTGCGGCCGGAGATCAGGATGTTTCCGTCGAGCGCTTCGCTGACCGTATTGATGTGGAAGTAGTCGAAGGCGGCGCCGGGGCGACGGACCTTCTCCGCATACGTGTCGCTGACCGGCACGTGGTCGAGGCTGTTCCACTGCCACAGAACGCGGCCGGTCCTGACGTCGACCTCCTGGGCTATCGATTCGAGCACGGGCGCGTTGGTGCCGAGTCCGTAGCGGGAGAGGTTGAAGCCCTGGCGGGTGCGGTAGGCGCTGACCAGAGCGGTGCCCCGGTTGGTCAGCCGGAACTCGTGGGAGTCGGGGTCGAGGCCGTTGCCAGGCCGCACCTTCTTGATGATCCGGAAGTTGCGGTCGGCGATGATGTAGGTGGAGCGCTTCAGACCGGAACCTTTGGTCGCCGCCTGGTACCAGGTCAGGACAGGCTTGCCGCGATAGCGCTGAACCCGGAAGTCCATGATCACCCCGGGTCGGAACCAGACCAGTTCGCCGCCGCTCGTATAGATGCCGGCTCCCGCTTCCTTGGATCCCATCAGGATCTTGCCTTTCGAGGCACCGGGTGCGTTCTTCTTGACCACCATTCTTGGCGGGTCGAACTTGGGCACGGTCCGGAAGGGTCCGGCAGCGCCGGAAACCCCGGCAGCCGAAGCGATCGGGCTGTTGCCCACCTTCGGACCGGACTCGCCGCCGCCGAATACGAGCAGCGCAGAGGCTGCGAGCACGAATACTGCGAGGAGGGACCCCGCGGTGAGAAGTTTCATCAGGTAGGCAACATGGTTCGGAGTTCTGTCAGGCATTCTATTCTTCGTTCCTTGTTCGGGTCTCATGGCTAACGCCTGCAGGGTCCGGAAGTATCGGTGCCGCCGGAACTTGTGTGCTTCCATGGTGTTTGAGAGCTGAGAATGGTCAGAGGATTCAAGTGGACACGGCCGAAGGACGCGGCCATCGGCGCAGCCTGCTTACAGCAGGAGCTTTCGTCGTAATTTTCGCTCTGGGACTGGTTCTGCTCACTCTGCGACCCGATCCGGCCAGCGCTGCTCCGCGGCCGAATTTCGTGGTGATCCAGACCGACGATCAGCCGATCGAGCAGTTTCACGGCACCTGGCGCGACTTCCTCGACCGCAAGCGACAGATCATGCCCAACACGATGAGGCTGGTCCGCGGCGAAGGGATCGAGTTCAGCCGTTACATCACCCCGTACCCGATCTGTGCCCCATCCAGAGCTTCACTGCTCAGTGGCAGTTACGCCCACAACCACCGCGTGCTCAAGGTCGGCGGCCCTTCAGGCGGCTGGGAGGCCTACCGCAACAACATGATCTTCGGCGAGAACCTGCCTGTCTGGCTCCAGCGGTCTGGCTACCGGACGCTCCATTTCGGCAAGTTCATCAACTTCTACGGCGGCCTCGACGAACCGGCCGAAACCGTGGTGCCTCCCGGCTGGGACCGTTGGGTGAGCGATGCCACCGACAACTCAACCCGTCAGTTCTACGGCTATACGCAGAACATCGACGGCCGGGTGGCGGGCCCGTTCGGCTCGATGCTCTACGCGCCGTGGGACGAGAAGGACCCGGTCGGTTGCCCCTGGTTCGGTCCCAGCCGCTGTGACTATCACTCGGACTCGATGAGCCGGCAGGCGGTCCAGGCGATCGAGAAGTCAGGCCGCAGGCCCTTCTACCTGCAGATCGACTACCACACGCCCCACGGTGACAAGACACCCCCGATCGGCCCCGAGCCTGCGGTCAGGCACTACCGCAGCGCCTTGCGCACGGCGACCCCGAAGCCGCCCGGCTTCAACGAACTGGACGTCTCCGACAAGCCGGCATTGATCAGCAGCCAGGAACCTCTCAGTCAGCTTGAACTCCGACAGATCAGGAACGAGAACCAGCGCTCGATCGAAGCGCTCCAGTCGGTCGATGAGGCTGTGAAGTGGATCTACGAGGCGCTCGAGTCGACCGGCAAGCTCGACAACACCTACATCATGTTCACCTCCGACAACGGCTTTTTCCTCGGCCAGCACCGCGTTTCACGGGGCAAACTGCTGCCCTACGAGCCGGCCCTCAGGGTGCCGATGGTCATCCGTGGCCCCGGGATCGAACCCGGCAGCGAGAGCCGCGAGATCGTCGCCAACCAGGACATCGCGCCGACCGTGCTGAAGCTGGCTGAAACCAGACCGGCCAAGCGGATCGACGGCCGCTCGATGGCACGCTTCTGGAAGCGTCCGGAGCGTATCTCCAGAAGGCCCGTCCTGATCTCCAGCTACTCCTCTGCGACCCCATCGCTCAAGAGCGACTACCCGGGCGAGTCTCCGCTCCTGCCGGATGAAAGCCCGGGTGCGCACTCTTCGGGGCTCGTATCGAGCGCTGACTACGTCGGTGTCCGGGTTGGGCCTTACAAGTACGTAGAGCTCGAAACGGGCGAAAGGGAGCTCTACGTGATCAGCCGGGACCCGGGAGAGCTGGAGAACCGCGCCTCCGACCCCGAGTACCGCCGCATCCTCAACTTCCTGGCCAGGGAGCTCGACCGGCTCAGGGGCTGCCGGGCCGCCGAATGCCGCACCCCCACCTCGAAATGGCCGAAACCGCCGGGCTGACCTGGCTCCAGGAACGGTCGCCGGCTCCGCAGGCGGCCGCTCAGCGGGGACGGGCGAAGAACAGCACCCGGTCGCCGGACGGCAGCTCTTCCCGCCGTTCAACCGTGTACCGCCGCTCGAGCTCGGACTCGAAGCCGGCCAGCTCGTAGTCGGGATTGGCATCTTCCGGCTTATTGGCCAGCAGTGCCCGGACCATCGGGTCGTCGCGCTTGGGGAACTCGATCACCAGGGCCGAGCCGAGTTCGGCTGCCCAGGCGAGGAAGTCGGCCACCGGGATGTTGGCGCTGATCGAGACGTGGTGGATCAGGGCCAGGGCCAGAGTCAGGTCTGGCGCTCCGCGGTCGGCCAGGGTCTTGCGCTCCAGCCCCCGCCAGCCGAGAGCAGGAGAGGGGTCGGCCAGATCGGCGACCAGCGGCAGGATCGTCGTATTACCTTCGTCGCGCAGCGACCGGTAGAGAGCTTCGACCGTCGCGTGGTCGAAATCGAAGGCGACCACCCGGTCCGAGTTGCGGTCTGCGATGCGTGAGTAGGCGCCGTCGTTGCAGCCCATGTCCCAGGTCAGCCCGGGCCGCTCCGAGGCGGCGACCTCGTCGACGAACTCCTGCTTGCGGCGGTCATCCTCGTCGCTGTAGGTGTTGTCCTGCCGGTAGCCGCTCCAGGCGCTCTCGCCGGCCTTCCACCGCAGCTTCTCGACCAGCCGCTTCATGCTCTTCATGTGGGCCTGTACCGCCTCGGGCTTGACCGCGCGCTTCTTCGCCGGAGCGTCGGCGTCTCCGGGTCCGGATCGATTCGCGCGGCGGTCGAGCCTGGCGTGCAGCGAGGCATGAAGAAAGACCCCGCGTCGCAGTCGATCCCGCAGAGAGAACACCTTGATCGCGTCGATCGGCTGGATGCCGTCGATCGAGCCCCGCATCCACGGCTGGAACGGCAGGTCCTTATGGGCCTGGAACATCAGTGGGTAGAGGTAGAGCATGCAGAACTGTCTGTAGCCGACCCAGGGCTCGCCTGCCGGGAGCTCCTCGAAAGAGCCGACGTCGATGAAGACCGGGCTCGAGCCACGAAACTGGACGTTGTAGGGCGTCGCGTCCTTGAGCGCCAGCCCCTCGTCGATCGCGGCGATCCCGATCTCGAGCTGGAGCAGGGCCGCGGCGCGCAGCATGCTGAAGGTCCACTCGTAGGGGTAGGAGACGAACGGGATGCGCTCATGTTCCAGTGCAGCCTCGACCCCGTTCGGCAGCAGCTCGGGATCACCGATCTGCCAGGCGTCCACCTCCCTGGTGGCCACCAGCTTCTCCTGTTCGACAAGTGTCTCGAGCAGAGGGCTCGCGGCCAGCAGTCGCCAGTCCGCGGCTCCCTCCGGGCTCAACGCCCGGAGTACCGACCCCTCCGAGATCACGACCCGGCTGTCACGGTCCCGGAACGAGCCGGGTTCGGTCGCAGAGCCGGGGCGCTCGGTATTCAAGTTCAGCCCCGGTCTGGGGGTGTGTCTTCTGCCGGCTCTTCCGGTCCGTCGGCGGCGCCGGTTTCCGACGCTTCGAGACCGGCATCTTCAGGTCCCGCTTCGGCTTGGTCCGGATCGTCCTTCTTCCAGAACATCAGCTTTTTGAGGAAGTTGGTTCCGTAGGTCCGGATCGCCGCGCCCAGACCGGCAACCCCCGCGAGCAGGGCGGCCAGCAGGGCACTTGCACTTCCGGGATCGAGGTATGCGAAAAGGTCCATTGGTTCCTGTTCCGCCTTCTCAGGCAGGCTGCGGGATGCTACTCGATAGTAACCAGCGGATCTCCGCTGGCCACGGCGTCTCCGACCGAGATCGGCAGGACCGTGACCTTGCCGCTCCGGTGTGCCGTGATCTCGTTCTCCATCTTCATTGCCTCGATCACGCAGATCAGGTCACCTTCGCTGACTTCGGCGCCCTTCTCGACGTTGACCTTGAAGATCGATCCCTGAAGCGGCGATTCCAGTTCGGCCTTGTTCGAGCCGCTGCCTCCGCCCGCGGCGCGCTCGCGCTTCGGGGGGCCACCCGGGCCGCCGGCGGGTCCTGCGGCGCCGGCCACGACGCCGACGGCCTCACCGACCACCTTGACGTCAAAGCGCTTGCCGGAGACCTCGACCAGGTAGTCGCGGGTCACCTTTTCGGGCTCGTCTTCCTCGGACTCGGTTGAAACCGGCGGCTCGGGCGCGGTCGTCTTCAGCCACTTTTTGTCTTCCGTCAGGTCCTTGCAGGTCTCGCCCCGGTCCCACTGTTCGGTCGCGAGGATCGCCTTGTGGAACGGGATCAGGGTAGATAGACCGCCGATCTTGTATTCGTCCAACGCCCTCAGCATGCGCTTCGTGGCCGTCGCACGGTCGTTGTCCCAGACGATCAGCTTGGCGACCATCGGGTCGTACATCGGGGTCACTTCAGATCCCGCGATCACGCCCGAGTCAACCCTGATGCCGGGTCCCGAAGGCTCACGGTAGCTCGTGATCTTGCCCGGCGCGGGCGCGAAGTTCTTGTCGGCCTTCTCGGCGTTGATCCGGCATTCGATCGCCCAGCCGTCGATCTCAACGTCCTCCTGCTTGAGGCTCAGCTTTTCGCCGGCCGCAATCTTGATCTGCTCACGAACGATGTCGACCCCGGTGATCATCTCGGTCACGCAGTGCTCAACCTGGACCCGGGTGTTCATCTCGAGGAAGAAGTACTCGGAGCCGACCTGCATTCCCTCGACCGTTCCGGCCGAGTAGTAGCCGACCGCACGGGCGGCATCGGTCGCGATCTTGCCGATCCTCTCGCGCATCTCTTCGTCGACATGGGGCCCGGGGGCCTCCTCGATCAGCTTCTGGTGGCGACGCTGGATCGAGCAGTCGCGCTCGGCCAGGTGAATCACGTTGCCGTGCTTGTCGGCCAGCACCTGGACTTCGACGTGGCGCGGGTTTTCGAGGTAACGCTCGACGTAGACCCGGTCGTCGGAGAAGAACTTCTCGCCTTCGCGAGCCGAGCCCTCGAAAGCTTCCTGGAGGTCGTCGGGGGTCATCGCGACGCGGAAGCCCTTGCCCCCACCTCCACCGACCGCCTTGCAGGCAACCGGGTAACCGGCCTCGTCGGCCTGCCGGCGGGCTTCGTCGAGGTCAGCCGCGGGTTCGGTCGCTCCCGGCACGATCGGAACGCCGGCTTTCTCCATGACCTCGCGGGCCATGGTCTTCGAGCCCATCGCGTCGATCGCCGATGCGGGCGGGCCGATGAAGGTGATGCCGGCCTCGTCGAGGGCACGGGCGAACTCGGCGTTCTCGGCCAGGAATCCGTAGCCGGGATGCACACCGTCGGCGCCGGCTTCTTTGGCCGCACCGATGATCTTCTCGATCGAGAGATAACTCTCGTTGGCCGGCGCGGGACCGATCAGGTAAGCCTCGTCGCATTCCTCGACGTGGGGGGCCTCGCGGTCGGCCTCTGAGTAGACGGCCACCGAGGTGATGTCCATCTCTTTCAGGGCACGGGCCACACGGATAGCGATCTCGCCTCGGTTGGCGATCAGAACCTTCTCGAACATGTGTCGCAGTTTATTTGGACGAGGCCCGCCGCGGCTCCCGCCCGTCGGGCGCCCCCGCCCCGACCCGGCCGCCGGCTCCGCGCCCGACCCGCCCCCTGCCCTTATGCTGCGCGATTCATGATCGAACTCCAGAGTCACTCAACAGTCTCCGACGGACAGCTCCCTCCCGAAGAAGTGGTCGAGAAGGCCGCCGAAGCGGGTGTCACCGTGCTCGCCCTCACCGACCACGACGGCGTCGCCGGTGTCCCGGCCGCGATCGAAGCCGGCGAGCGGCTCGGGGTGAAGATAGTCCCGGCGATCGAGATGTCGTCGGTCCACGAGTACGCTCCCGACCTCCACATCTGCGGCTACTGGGTCGACCTCGAGAAGATCCAGCCGGCCTGCGACCGAGCCCAGCAGGAGCGCCGTGAGCGGGCCGAGGAGATCGTCGAGAACCTGCGCGGCTTCGGCTTCGACATCACCATCGAGGACGCGATCCGCGAAGCCGGCTCAGCCGACGCGATCGGCCGCCCGCACATCGCCCACGCCGCCGGAGCCGCCGACAACATGGGCCCCTTCTTTGAGGAGTACCTCGTGCCCGGCGCCAAGGCTTTCGTCTCCCGCAAGTGGCCCGACGCCGACGAGGCCTGCGCGACGATCCGCGAAGCCGGTGGAGTCCCGGTGCTGGCCCACCCCTACTGGGACCTGGACAAGGCCGAAGAGGTCGAGCAACTGGTCCGCGCCCTCGACATCGGCGGCATCGAGGTCTACTACCCGCCGCACACGAAGGAGCAGACCGAGCACCTGCTCTCCCTCACCCGTGAACTCGGCATCTCGGCGACCGCCTCCTCCGACTACCACGGCCCCACCCACAAGACCTTCAGCAAGTTCCTCGATTACAAGACCTACGGCCTCGGCGAGCCCGAGCTCCCGCCGCGCCCCTAGCCCTGCGGCCACCCGGGCGCCCCTGCTCGAGATCCCGACCCGCCCCCGCCCCGACCTGGGGCCCCCCGGCCGGACCCAGAGCTCCCGGGGACCCAGAGCTCCCGGCCGGACCCAGAGCTCCCGGCCGGACCCAGAGCACCTTGGTCGCGGGGGTCATTCGACACCTATCTCATGCCCAATCCACCCCGCGAGCCGTTCGGTCCGACCCGACCGGGAGCGTGGGGGCGATTCGACACCTATCTCCTGTCGAATCCACCTCGCGATTCGCTGGCCAGCGTCAGCCGGTGTGGTCCCGGTTCGTTTCCGGCCGTAGGTGGCTTTCGATCAGCCGTACGGTCCGCCCCGGCTGTCTGAACACCATGTCGTGGGTCAGGCGAACCGTCCGGTAGCCGGCGAGACCCAACTCCGCATCGCGCTCGGCGTCCTTCAGGAACGCCATCCGCCCGCGATGGAACTCGTACCCGTCGAGCTCCACGACGAGCCGCTGTTCCCGCCAGAGGCAGTCCACGCGATAGCCGCAAAGCAACGGATTCGACTCGGGCAGAGGCAGGGAATTCTGGCGGCAGAGGTCCATGAAACGCGTCTCGAGTTCGGACTCGTTGCGCGCCGTCTCAGGGTGCCTCGTCTCTACCAGCCGCCGGAAGTCGGACGCACCCGGCCGACCTCGGCTTCGCTGGGCACAGGTGAGCAGACGGTCCTGCCTCAGCAGGCCCAGGCGATCGGCTTCGTTGAACGCCGACCGGAGTCCCCGGGCATCCCTTCGACCGGCCAGATCTACCAACGTTCGCTCGACGCCGGTCACCCGCAGACCGCGATGGATCGAGAACTCGTCCGTGCTGATGCGCCTCGTCCGCCGCACCCGAACCCGGCGAGGCCGGCGCAGTCCCGGGCGTTCCAGGTGAAGGTCCGCCGGTCTCCGACTCTCGGGCCGGATGATTTCGATCGGCCCTCTCCAGCGATGGATCCCCCATAGGGCGGCTGCTGATTCTCCGGCGAGCGCCGAGCCAGGTCCGGTCGCCAGCAAGGCGGCCGTGAGTATCCCGTGTTCGCTTTCGAGCGGGTGACCCACGGCGTATATCCCCCGGCCCAACGGCAGCAGCCAGCCGGCCTCCCGGCGGCCGTCTATGAAGCCGCGCGTGAAGCCGGCTTCCAACAGGTCGGCGCGCGAGACCGCTCCCCCTCTTGGCGCGGCCATCTGAAGTATGCGCCCGGTTGAACCGTGGCTCTTGTCCCGGGCTGGCATCGAAACCAGCTTCACCGGCCGGAGATAACGAGTGGTTGCGTCAGTGCAACGGAGGAGTCAAGCCGGACTCACACGAACTCGAACCGAAGGGGTTCGGCATCGCCCTCGTTCCTCGCGGGGTCGATTCGACAGGAAATGGGTGTCGAATGGCCCCCGCAAAGACAAGGGCGGGTCTTTCGACCCGCCCTTCGATCAAGCGGTGGCGCATCAGGCGCCTTCGGTCGCGGCATGCGTCGCAACCTGAGCCCGGAAACCGGGCGGCATGCTGCCTACGAGCTGACCGCGGCCGGGATAAGGTCGCGCTCTTCCAGGTATGCGAGCAGGATCGCGGCCGATTCGGCCGGCTCTTCCTCTTCGGTCTTGATGACGACCTCGGGGTTGAGCGGCTCTTCGTATGGGTCGCTGACCCCGGTGAACTCCTTGATCTCACCGGAGAACGCCTTGGCGTACAGGCCCTTGACGTCGCGCTCGGCGCAGGCGTCGACCGAGGCGTGGATGTAGACCTCGATGAACCGGTCACCCATCATCTCGCGGGCCTCGTCGCGGATCTCACGGTAGGGCGAGATCGCGGCGGTGATCACCGGGGTGCCGTTGCGTGAGAGCAGGTCGGCGACGAAGGCGATCCGGCGGATGTTCGTATCGCGGTCTTCCTTCGAGAAGCCGAGGCCCTTCGAGAGGTTCTCGCGCACGATGTCGCCATCGAGGATCTCGAACTTCTGCCCACGGGCCTTCAGCTCGTCGGCGAGGATGTGCGAAATGGTGGTCTTGCCGGCTCCGGAGAGTCCGGTGAACCAGAGGGTGAATCCTTTGTCTGACATGGGTTAGTTGTCCTCCTTGTAAGCGTCGATCAGGATCTTGGCGACTTCGGGCCGGGAGAACTCATGCGGCGGCTCTTCGCCGTTGCCGAGCATCTCGCGGACCTTGGTGCCGGAAAGGAACAGGTGTGATTCGGCGTCGTGAGGGCAGGTCTTGCCGGAGGCGAGCCCTTCGCACTCGTGACACCAGAACGTGTGCTCGAACATCAGCGGCTCGATACCGAGCTCGTCGATGTCGATCGTCTCGAAAATCTGCTGCGCGTCGTAGGTGCCGTAGTAGTCACCGGCACCGGCGTGGTCACGACCGACGATGAAGTGGGTCGCGCCGTAGTTGCGGCGCACGATCGCGTGGAGAACGGCCTCACGCGGTCCGGCGTAGTGCATCTTGGCCGGCTTGACCCCAAGGACCACACGGTCGTTCGGGTAGTAGTCCTCCATCAGGACCTCGTAGCAGCGCATGCGAACGTCGGCGGGGATGTCCCCGGCCTTGGTCTTGCCGATCAGCGGGTGGATGAACAGTCCATCGCAGGTCTCCAGGGCGGCCTTGGTCAGGTACTCATGGGCGCGGTGGATCGGGTTGCGGGTCTGGAAGGCGACGATCTTCTTCCATCCGCGGTCTGCGAACTCCTGCCTGGTCTCGGCCGGGGTCTTGTAGCGGCGCATGAACGCCTCTTCGTGGTCCGGCAGCGCGTCGACCTCGATCGGTCCGGCGATGCAGCGGTTGCCCTCTTCGTAGATCGCGGCGACGCCTGGGTGGTTCTCGTCGGTCGTGCCGTAGACGGTGTCGGCTTCGTACTTGACGTCGCGCTCGAAGACTTCGTTGACCTTGATCCGGCCGAGGTGCTTGCCTTCATCGGAGGTCAGGGTGACCACGTCGCCGGGCTCGCATTCGAGATCGGTCGGCAGGGTGATCGGGATCGGCCAGTAGTCGCCTTCGGCGGTTCGCATCTGGCCACAGACGTTGCGCCAGTCCTCGGACCCCTGGAAGCCGGTCAAGGGGGCGAAGCCGCCGTTGCCGATCATCTCGAAGTCGGCCGTCTGGCGTTCGGAAAGCTGCAGGTTCAGTTCGCTCATGGTTAGTTCATCCGTATCGGTATTCGTTGACAGGGAAAATCCGGAAATCGGATCGAGCCGTTGCGGCTCGGTGGCACGGCCTCAGTTGATGCCGCACTCCGTCTTGCCCGATCCGGACCAGCGGCCGTCACGGGCAGACTGCCCGGGAACCACCGGCCGGGTGCAGTGAGTGCATCCGATCGAGGGGTAGCCCTGGTCGTGGAGGGGGTTGTAGGGGACGTTGTGTTCATTCAGGTGATTCCAGACATCGCGCTCGGACCAGTCGGCCAACGGGTTGATCTTCCAGAGGCTGAAACGCTTGTCCCAGGCGAACTTCGGAGCGCTTGCCCGGGCGGCTGAATCCTCGCGGCGGATGCCGGAAACCCAGCAGTCTACGGTAGAGAGGGCCTCTCGCATCGGCTCGACCTTGCGCAGGCCGCAGCAGGCGTCCGGGTCGGTCTTCCAGAGGCGGTCGCCGTAGCGCTCGGCCTGCTCCTCGAGCGAGATGTTGTGCCACCTCTCGAACTCGATCCCGAAGTGCTCCGCCAGCCGATCCCGGGTCTCGTAGGTCTCGGGGAACAGCACGTCCGTATCAAGGTAGAAGAAGCGCGCCGCCGGGTTGATCTCGGTCGCCAGCTGCACCACGACCGAGCTGGTCTTCTGGAAGGAGCAGGCGATGTACATGTTCTGCCCGAACTCGGAGAAGGCCCACTCAAGCACCTCGCTGGCCGATTTCGGCTCCAGCTCAGCGGCGACCGCTTCTTCGTCGAATTGCGAACGTGCCTGATCCAGGCGGGTTGTAGAAGTCGAGGGTTCCATCGTGGGTCAGATCGCGCATTCACCTTCGCCGCGTTCTACCTGGTACGGATCGGAGCGGCTCCAGTCGATGAACTCCTGCATGGTGTCAAGACTGAAGTCCGCAGGCATCGTCAGCGGCTTCACGGCATCTTCCATGCGTGCCGTACCGACCCTTTCGACGAAGTCGTTGAATACCTCGCCGTCTTCGCGTTCGGTTTCGTAGAGCCGGATCCACCGCTCGACCGCGTCGGGAACGCGACGCGCCGGCAGGCGGGACTTGAGCCGGGTGCCGAAGATCACCTCTCCGTCGACATACTTGCCGCCGAGGTGCGGCACGTAGGCCGGCATCGTGCGTCCGCCGACCTTCAGCGAGGCTCCGTAGAAGCCGATGTTGGCGATGTGGTGCTGGGAGCAGCCGTTCGGGCAGCCGCTCATCTTGATGTGGATCTGGCGCGTCAGCGGGTCGGTGATGTCCATCTGCTCGACCCGTTCCTGGACCGCCTTGTTCAGGCCCATCGAACTGGTGATGCCCATCTTGCAGCTGTCGGTGCCGGGGCAGCTGACCACGTCGGTGATCCGCCGCGGGCCGACGTTGTCGAGGTCGAGTTCCCCCAGGCGCTTCCAGACCTCGTACAGGGCATCGTCCCGGACCCAGCGCAGGACCAGGTTCTGCTGGACGGTGGTCCTGGCGAAGCCGCCGGTGTAATCGCGCATGACCTGCCCGAGGCCGCGGAACTGCTCGGGGGTCAGGTCGCCGCGCACGATCTTGACCTCGACCGTGTTGAAGCCCTGCTGGCGTTGCGGCTGCACGTTGGCTTCGACGAAGCGCTCGAAGTCCGACCGGTCTCCGTTCGGAGAAGCGGTGGCCGGAACGGGCTCCGGCAGCAGCGCCTCTTCGTCGAGGTCGAAGCGCATGTGGTCGATTGTGAAGTCGCGCTCCTCGACCCAGTCACCCTGGAGTTCTTCGTCGACCATGCGGCGGACCTCTTCGATGCCGACCTTGTCGACCAGAACCTTGATCCGGGCGCGGGCCCGGTTGACCCGCAGCCAGGACTGACGGTCGAAGATCCTGAACACGGCCTCGGAGACCTTCAGGAAGTCGCCGTTGTCGGCCTCGACGAAGTCGTAGAGGGTGGGGGCGATGCGGGCCATGATCGAGGTGCCGCCGCCGACCCGGATCTCGAACCCCTTCAACCCGTCACGGATGCGGCTGATGAAGGCGATGTCGTGGATGCCGGTGATCGCCCGGTCGGCGTCGGAGCCGGTGAAGGCGGTCTTGATCTTGCGCGGCATCAGCTGGGTCGTCGGGTGGCGCACGAAGTATCGAACGTAGGCGCCGACGTAGGTGGTCGGGTCGAAGATCTCGTCCGAAGCGACGCCGGCCCACGGGTCCCCGGTCACGTTGCGCACGGTGTTTCCGCAACCTTCCCGGGAGGAGAGCCCGCTCGGGGCGAGGTCCCGGATCATGTGGCACATCTGATCCAGCGGAACGTGGTGGATCTGGATGTTCTGGCGGGTCGTGATGTGACCCTTCTTCAGCGGGGCGTAGGTCTCGACCGCATCGGCGAAAGCATCCATCTGATCCGGCGTGATGCCTCCATAGGGCAGCTTGACCCGCACCATCTGCACGCCCGGCTGGCGCTGGCCGTAGACACCCTGCTTCAGCCGGAAGCCGATGAACTCCGGCTCAGGGGTGTTGCCGTCCAGGAATTCGCCGGCTTCGCTGTCGAAGTCTTCGAACTCATGCTCGAGGATCGGGATGACCCGGCCGGGGACGTTCTCGTAGGTCTCGGGGTTGTTCAGCGAGCCGAGCTTGCCCTTGCCCTTCTGGACTTTGCCTTCCTCCTGCTCCACACCCTTGTCTCCCGGTTTGGGCTTGGGCTTCGGTGCGGGTTTGGCGGGGGCCGTACTCGGCTCCATCGTGAGTCCTCCTGATGCGCTGTCGGAAAGTTCGGATGACGGAAGGGTTCTCACCGCCAGATACGGCATGCTAGCAAAAGCACCTAAACCGGACTGGATTTAGGGTATTAGGCGGAAGCGGCTCTGGAGCGGGCTTCAAGGATTGCCGCAGCCTCGCCCGGCTCGGCGACGAAGCCACTTTCAGGGTCGATCTCCCGGCCGTCCCCTAGCCAGGCGTCGATTCCACCGCGCAGCGAGACGGTCTCGAAGCCGGCCTCGGCGAATGCCTGGGCCGCCATCAGCGACCGGTTGCCGATCCTGCAGTAGAAGACGACCGGCGTTCCGGCGTCGAGTTCAGCCCGGCGCTCGGCCAGCTCCTCGAGACCGATCCGCTCGGCACCGGGAATGCGGCCCGCGTCGAACTCATGGGCGGTGCGCACGTCGATCAGCCTCGCGCCGTCCGCGACCATCGCCGCGGCCTCGATCGAGTCGCATTCGAGCGGCAGCAGTTCGGCGGGCGCCTCAGTCTTCTCTGTGTCGTCACTCATCGGCGCGAGACCCTAACAACCCCACCCACCCGAACGGTTCTGGCGGCGATCCCCATCCAGGGCCGGGCCCGATCGTTGCCAGAAGGCTGTGGCGGGTGGCGGTTCACCGCCCAGGCTCGTTCTGGCGGCGATCC
The DNA here is from genome assembly GCA_963709475.1 of uncultured Solirubrobacterales bacterium. GTDB lineage: Bacteria > Actinomycetota > Thermoleophilia > Solirubrobacterales > 70-9 > 67-14. Next base: position 185,000 of record CAVPWI010000003.1, read on the forward strand.
GCATGCCTTGGTCGGACCCTATCGTTGCCAGAAGGTCCGGGCCGGTGGGCGTGGCGACTGGTGGTCGGGGCGGGCCATGGCGGCAAGCTGCCTCGGCTCAGGTGACGTCCTTGCCTTCGATCAGGAAAGCGACCCGGACGTGGGCCCGGTACTCGTCGAGGTGCTCGCCGCGGATGCCGGTCGAGACGATGTCGACCGCACGGATGTTGCGCAGCGAGTCCTGGGCCTGCTTGAGCGCCTGCTGGGCCGCGTCGTCGGTCGAAACTCTGGAGCTGCCGACCAGCTCGATGATCTTTACGACTGCCATGCTCTCCTCCTCAGGATGCGGGAACGGTCATCTTCGTACCCCATTCTTACCTGCCCGGAGAAAACGCGGAGCGGCGGACCTTCAGGAGAGCTCGCGCGGGTCGCCGGGGCCGAAGGAGTTCTTCGCCTCGACTGCCCTCGACCAGCGCCGCCCTGCAGCCAGGGATTCATCGTGGTCTCGGCCGGCGGGCGGGGCTACCGCCGTATCGCCGAGGAAGCGCTCGATCGCGGCACTGACCGCGGCCGCTTCGGCCGGTGTCGCGGGCCCTTGATCGAGATCTGCGGCCATCGGCTAGAGCGGGATGTTGCCGTGCTTGCGCTTCGGCTGGGCGACCCGCTTGGTCTCGAGGGTACGCAGCGCCTTGATCAGCTTCGGCCGGGTCTGGCGTGGCTCGATCACGTCGTCGATGTAGCCGCGCTCGGCCGCCGAGTACGGGTTTGCGAAGTGGGCCTTGTAGTCGGCGATCAGCTTCTCGCGACGGTCTTCCGGGGTCGGTGAGTCGGCGATGTCCTTGCGGTAGATGATGTTGACCGCGCCTTCCGGACCCATCACCGCGACCTCCGCGGTCGGCCAGGCGATGTTGTAGTCGGCCAGCATGTGCTTCGAGGCCATGACGTCGTAGGCGCCGCCGTAGGCCTTGCGGGTGACCACGGTCAGCTTCGGCACGGTCGCCTCGGTGTAGGCATAGAGCAGCTTCGCACCGCGCCGGATGATCCCGTTCCACTCCTGGTCGGTGCCGGGCATGAAACCGGGTACGTCGCAGAAGGTCAGCAGCGGGATGTTGAAGGCGTCGCAGGTCCGGACGAAGCGCGCCGCCTTCTCCGAGGAGTCGATGTCAAGCACTCCGGCCTTGAAGGACGGCTGGTTGCCCACGACGCCGATCGGCTTGCCGTCGAGCCGGGAGAACCCGCAGACGATGTTCTTGGCCCAGTGCTCGTGGACCTCGAAGAACTCGCCGTCGTCGACGATCTTGGCGACGACCTTGCGCATGTCGTAGGGCTTGTTCGGGTCGTCGGGAACGAAGTCGTCCAGCTCGGGATCCTCACGCTCGGGGTCGTCGGCCGGCGGGAACTTCGGCGGCTGCTCGAGGTTGTTGAGCGGCAGGAAGCTCATCAGGTAGCGCACGTCCTCGAGGCAGCTCTCTTCGTCCTCGGAGGCGAAGTGGGCCACGCCGGACTTCGAGTTGTGGGTCATGGCGCCGCCGAGTTCCTCGAACTCGACCTCCTCGCCGGTGACCGTCTTGATCACCTCGGGGCCGGTGATGAACATGTGCGAGGTCTCCTTGACCATGAAGATGAAGTCGGTCATCGCGGGCGAGTAGACGGCACCGCCGGCGCAGGGACCCATGATCACGCTGATCTGGGGGATCACGCCGGAGCTCTGGACGTTCCTGCACGAAAACGTCGCCGTAGGCGCCGAGCGATACGACGCCTTCCTGGATCCGGGCACCGCCGGAGTCGTTGAGGCCGATCACCGGCGCGCCGACCTTGGCCGCGAGGTCCATGACCTTGCACATCTTCTCGGCCATCACTTCGCCGAGCGAGCCGCCGAAGACGGTGAAGTCCTGGGAGAAGACGAAGACCTTGCGCCCGTCGATCGTGCCGTGGCCGGTCACCACCGCGTCGCCCCAGGGCCGGCGCTTCTGCATGTCGAAGTCGTAGGTGCGGTGGCGGACGAAGGTGTCGATCTCCTCGAACGAGCCGGGGTCGAGCAGCTTGTCGATCCGCTCGCGGGCGGTCATCTTGCCCTTCGCGTGCTGCTTGTCTATGGCCTCCGGGGAGGCCGAGTTGATCGCCTGGTCGCGCAGTTCGCGCAGGAACTCAAGCTTCTCTTCGTGGGTTTCGGGGCTCTTCTCGCGCATTGACCGGGCAGTCTATTTGGGATCGCCCGATCGGGACTGCTCGGGCGGCCGGCTCCGGGTCCGGGGCAAAAAAGAGGCGGCCCGCGGGCCGCCTCTTTTCAGGTTTCTCTGAAGCAGAGGTCTTGCTACTTGACCTTCACCTTCAGCTTGCCCTGCTGGTTGCCGGCCTTCGCCGTGAGGGTGATCTTCTTGCCCTTGAGCCTTCTTCTTGGGCTTGACGGTGATCTTCACCGACTTCGACTTGTTGGGCTTGATGTTCTTGATCTTCACCTTCTTGGTGACCTTGACGTTCTTGTTGTTGACCTTGATCTTGACCGTGGTGGTCAGGTTCTTCCGGTCGCCCTTCTTGGCACGAACGGTTATGCCGACCTTGGTCTTCTTTCCGGCCTTGATCTTCTTGTTCTTCAGCTTCATCTTGATGTTGGCGACCTGGCCGTTCTTCTTGACGACTACCGGCGGATCCTCGCAGTTGGGCGGGGTTCCTACCTGGCCTTCCGGGCAGGTGTCCGGAACACAGTCCGGCGGGATGCCGGTGGTGTTCTCCGGGCAGACCGGGGGCTCCGCGATTCCGTTGGAGACCCAGATGCTGCCTGCGCCCTTGCTGACCTGGTTGACGGTCGCGCAGTCGGCGCCGCCGACTGAGGTTGCGTCATCAGTGATGTTGTAGGTGCCGGTCAGGGCACCCTCGCCGTCGAATCCTGCGGTGAAAGGAACACCGGGGAAGTCAGCGTTGCTGGTGGTCGAGAGCGTGAGTCCGACAAGCGGAACCGCGCAGTACTCGCCCAGCGGGTTGGACGCGAGACCAACCAGGACCCTTGCCTCGACCGGACCGTTCAGCTCCAGGGCGCCTGTACCGGCGTCGTAGGTGCCGGTGAGGTCACCGGTAGCAGCGATCGATACCGGAACCGGGCTGTTGTCCAGCGGGTTCGGAACGACCATGATCGGGAACCTGAATCCGTTCGGAAGACCGAACGAGGTCGGCGGATCCGTTCCGGGTACGTTGAGTCCACCGTCGGGGCTGGCCGGGATGGTCACGTCGCTACCGGTCAGGTCACCAGAAACGGTGGCCGCGGCCGGATTGCCGTTACAAGGCGCTTCCGGGTTGGGTCCGATCGGTGTCGGATCCGGCATGGTTGTCAGGTTCAGCAGGGCCGGTGTCAGGCAACCTGCCGGCAGAGCTGACGCCGGGTTGACCGTATCGACGGTGTCCCTTGCGTCCCAGAGGTCGGGCAGCGGGGTCGGCGGATCGCCGGGTATCGCGGCCGGGGCCGGAAGGATCTCAGCGCCCTTGAAGGCGAAGCCGAGGTTCAGCTGTCCGTTGGTCAGATCCATGGAAGCGGGCGCGGCCTTGGCCGGTCCCGCGAATGCGAAGACGCCCAGACAGGCGACCATCGCGCCCAGGATCAGCATCTTGGCCTTGCGGCCAAATGCTCCCCGGGTACTGGCGGTTGATGCGGTCATAGTGTCTCTCCTTGAATGTTGGGAAGGTCGAAGCGTGACCTTGCTCACTTAACCCCCTAACACTCACCTTCAAACAGAGTTGCGGTGGAGATCGCTGGATTCGGCTCTATGCAAAGAAAAAGAGGCGGCCCTAAGGCCACCTCTTTCGCTTCGGAGTTTCGCTGCTTGTCTAGCGGCGAACCCTGACAGTCTTCTTGACGGTCTTCTTGCCAGCGTTGTTCGAGGTCACACGGAACTGCGCCCTGACCTTGCCGGTCTTCCTGGGCCGGACGTTGACACGGATGGTCCGCGTCTTCTTGGCGCCGATCTGGCCGACCGGCGAGTTGATCTTGAGGCCCCTTCCCGAGACCCGCAGACGGACGCCCTTGGCGGCCGCGTCACCGGTGTTCTTGATGGACACCCGGTAGGTGGTGTTCTTGCCCTTCTTGGCCTTGCTCGGTCCCTTCACGGTGACCTTGCCAATCTTGGCCTTGGCAGCCGGGGGCGGATCCTCGCAGTTGGGCGGGGTTCCTACCTGGCCCTCAGGGCAGGTGTCGGGAACACAGTCCGGCGGGATGCCGGTGGTGTTCTCCGGGCAGACCGGGGGCTCCGCGATTCCGTTGGAGACCCAGATGCTGCCTGCGCCCTTGCTGACCTGGTTGACGGTCGCGCAGTCGGCGCCGCCGACTGAGGTTGCGTCATCAGTGATGTTGTAGGTGCCGGTCAGGGCACCCTCGCCGTCGAATCCTGCGGTGAAAGGAACACCGGGGAAGTCAGCGTTGCTGGTGGTCGAGAGCGTGAGTCCGACAAGCGGAACCGCGCAGTACTCGCCCAGCGGGTTGGACGCGAGACCAACCAGGACCCTTGCCTCGACCGGACCGTTCAGCTCCAGGGCGCCTGTACCGGCGTCGTAGGTGCCGGTGAGGTCACCGGTAGCAGCGATCGATACCGGAACCGGGCTGTTGTCCAGCGGGTTCGGAACGACCATGATCGGGAACCTGAATCCGTTCGGAAGACCGAACGAGGTCGGCGGATCCGTTCCGGGTACGTTGAGTCCACCGTCGGGGCTGGCCGGGATGGTCACGTCGCTACCGGTCAGGTCACCAGAAACGGTGGCCGCGGCCGGATTGCCGTTACAAGGCGCTTCCGGGTTGGGTCCGATCGGTGTCGGATCCGGCATGGTTGTCAGGTTCAGCAGGGCCGGTGTCAGGCAACCTGCCGGCAGAGCTGACGCCGGGTTGACCGTATCGACGGTGTCCCTTGCGTCCCAGAGGTCGGGCAGCGGGGTCGGCGGATCGCCGGGTATCGCGGCCGGGGCCGGAAGGATCTCAGCGCCCTTGAAGGCGAAGCCGAGGTTCAGCTGTCCGTTGGTCAGATCCATGGAAGCGGGCGCGGCCTTGGCCGGTCCCGCGAATGCGAAGACGCCCAGACAGGCGACCATCGCGCCCAGGATCAGCATCTTGGCCTTGCGGCCAAATGCTCCCCGGGTACTGGCGGTTGATGCGGTCATCACTTCTCCTTGAGTTAAGAAAGACATTTCCTCCCCCTCCGATCATCTCTCCAAAGGCGGTGGGTGCGAATCACTGTGATTCTCGTCACGTGGCCTGAGAACACGTCCCGGCGCGATTAGTTTCGCAGCCTCGGAGATTCGATGATGCCGCTGCAACAAAAAGGGCGGCCCGAAGGCCGCCCTTTTCATGAATCGCCAGAAGGCGCAATGAAGAAAGAACTACTTCTTCACCTTGACGGTCTTCTTGACGGTCTTCTTGCCGGCGTTCTTCGAGGTGACCTTGAATTGCACCTTGACCTTGCCGGTCTTCTTCGGCTTGACCTTGATCTTGGTCGTGCGGCTCTTGCCCGCAGCGATCTTGCCGACCGACGTGTTGAAGCTCACGCCCTTGCCGGAGACCTTGCAGCCTGACGCCAGTAGCCTGAGCGTTGCCGGAGTTCTTGATCTTGACCTTGAAGGTGCGCCTTCTTGCCCTTCTTGGCCTTGCTCGGTCCCTTCACGGTGACCTTGCCGATCTTGGCCTTGGCAGCCGGGGGCGGAGCCTCGCGGCTGCGGGGTTGCCGACCTGGCCCTTCAGGGCAGGGTCGGGAACACAGTCCGGCGGGATGCCGGTGGTGTTCTCCGGGCAGACCGGGGGCTCCGCGATTCCGTTGGAGACCCAGATGCTGCCTGCGCCCTTGCTGACCTGGTTGACGGTCGCGCAGTCGGCGCCGCCGACCGAGGTTGCGTCATCAGTGATGTTGTAGGTGCCGGTCAGGGCACCCTCGCCGTCGAATCCTGCGGTGAAACGGAACACCCGGGAAGTCAGCGTTGCTGGTGGTCGAGAGCGTGAGTCCGACAAGCGGAACCGCGCAGTACTCGCCCAGCGGGTTGGACGCGAGACCAACCAGGACCCGTGCCTCGATCGGACCGTTCAGCTCCAGGGCGCCTGTACCGGCGTCGTAGGTGCCGGTGAGGTCACCGGTAGCAGCGATCGATACCGGAACCGGGCTGTTGTCCAGCGGGTTCGGAACGACCATGATCGGGAACCTGAATCCGTTCGGAAGACCGAACGAGGTCGGCGGATCCGTTCCGGGTACGTTGAGTCCACCGTCGGGGCTGGCCGGGATGGTCACGTCGCTACCGGTCAGGTCACCAGAAACGGTGGCCGCGGCCGGGTTGCCGTTACAAGGCGCTTCCGGGTTGGGTCCGATCGGTGTCGGATCCGGCATGGTCGTCGAGGTTCAGCAGGGCCGGTGTCAGGCAACCTGCCGGCAGAGCTGACGCCGGGTTGACCGTATCGACGGTGTCCCTTGCGTCCCAGAGGTCGGGCAGCGGGGTCGGCGGATCGCCGGGTATCGCGGCCGGGGCCGGAAGGATCTCAGCGCCCTTGAAGGCGAAGCCGAGGTTCAGCTGTCCGTTGGTCAGATCCATGGAAGCGGGCGCGGCCTTGGCCGGTCCCGCGAATGCGAAGACGCCCAGACAGGCGACCATCGCGCCCAGGATCAGCATCTTGGCCTTGCGGCCAAATGCTCCCCGGGTACTGGCGGTTGATGCGGTCATCACTTCTCCTTGAGTTAGGTAAGACATTTCCTCCCCCTCCCCGATCATTCCGAAAAAGGTGGCTGCTGCAACCTACTGTGATTTTCATCACGTGGTTGGGAAACAGTAGTGACTGAATGAAGTTGCGGTCGGACAGGTCGGTTTTCAGAATGCCTGTCGAAGTCGCTGGTACTGCGGGATGAGCGACAGACACGGAATCTTCGACCCCGGGCCAAACGAAGAACCGCCCCGTACGGCGAACATGTTGGCATGGGAAAGGATCGGCAGATAGTCGCCTTCGGGGGCGGAGGTTTCTCGATGGAGTCCGGGAATCCCCTGCTCGACGAGTTCGTCTGCTCGCTTACCGGCAACATCCGACCGAGAATCTGCTTCCTGCCGACCGCCAGTGGCGACGCCGACCACTACATCGTGCGCTTCTACAACGCTTTTCGGGACACCTCCTATCCGTCCCACATCTCACTCTTCCGCCGCGAACGTGGGGTCGGCAACATCCGGGACCACCTTCTCGAGCAGGACATGATCTACGTCGGCGGCGGCAGCGTGGTCAACATGCTGGCTGTGTGGAGGGCCCACGGCATCGACGAGATCCTGCGCGAGGCCTGGCAGCGCGGCATCGTGCTCTGCGGCCTCAGCGCCGGCTCGCTCTGCTGGTTCGACCACGCCCTGACCGGCTACCAGAACGAGGTCCGTCTGGTTCCCGGGCTCGGCATGCTGCCGTTCGGGAACTCGGTCCACTTCAAGCCCGGCTCCGACCAGCACCGCGAGTTCGAAACCCGCCTCGACGAGGTCTCCAGCATCGGCTACGCAGCCACCGATGGCGCCGCGCTCCATTTCGTCGGCGAGGAGCTCGCGCAGGTGGTCGCCTCCCGGCCCGAGGCCCGTGCATACCGGATCGACCGCCGGGGCGATCGTGCCCGGACCACCCAGCTGGCTACCCGCCACCTCGGTTCTCCCGAGCACGTGCCGTTGGTCGGCCCGAGCTCCTACGCGTGGTCGATGCCTTCGGAACTCCCGGTTTAGGTAGCTTCATCGCATGGCTTCGCGACTCCTCCTGATGGGAGGCCATGAGTTCGACCGCCTCGACGGCAACGAGGTCCTCACCGACTTCATGCTCGAGCTGTCCGGCAGCGAGGTGCCGAAGGTCTGCCTGCTGCCGACCGCCAGCGGCGATCCCGACGAACAGATCTCCCGCTTCCGCCGCGGGTTCGGCAGCCGCGGTGCTGAAGTGACCGACATCTCCCTGTTTCGCCTCGGCCAGAACCCGGTCGACCTCGAGGAGCACTTCTTCAACCAGGACCTGATCTACGTCGGCGGCGGCAGCCTGGTCAACCTGGTCGCCGTCTGGGCCGCTCACGGTGTCTACGAGCTGCTGCTCGAGGCGCTCTCCAGGGGTGTGCTGATCTGCGGCCAGAGCGCCGGCGCGATGTGCTGGTTCGAGCGCGGCATCACGACCTCCTCCGGGGTGGCGGCGATGGCCGACGGTTTCGGACTGATCCCCGGCAGCTTCTGCGTCCACTACCACCGCGACCCCGAGCGCCGCACCGCGTACCTGGCGGCTGTGGCTGCCGGTGAGCCTCCGGGCTACGGAGCCGATGACCAGGCCGGCCTCCTATTCGAAGACGGAGTCGTGACCCGCGCGATCAGCGCCAGGCGTGGTGCCGGCATCTGGCAGGTAAGTGCCACCGGAGAGGACCCGGTCGAGGCGGAAGACATCACTCCCAACCCGGCCGCGTCAGTTCCCGCGGACAGCCTCGACGACTTTCGCGCCCTGAGCCGGTGGCGCACCGGCTCCGGAATCGGCCGCCGGCGCTGAGGCCGAAGCGCCGCGGCTGAATTACCTGCGGCAGCTGCCGGGCCGAGGTCTCAACCGATCAGTCCTCCCGAACCGCCCGGCGCCTGAACTCCAGCATCGCCGACAGGGACTCCTCGAGCGGGACCCGCGGCTTCCACCCGGTTGCGGCTTCGAGTCGGGCCGGAGAGCCGCTGAACTCGTCGACGTCGTTCCGGTTGGCCCGCTCCGGCCTGTGGTCGATCTCGACCTCGATCCTTGTTGCCACCGACAGGCCTTCGACCAGTCCGGTCAGTGAACGGGTCCTGCCGCTGCAGAGATTCATCCTGCCGGCCACCCGGCCTTCGACGAGCAGGCGCAGGGCCCTGGCGGTGTCGCGGGTGTCGGTCCAGTCCCGACGGGCACCGGGGTTGCCGATCTCGATCGTTACCGAATCCCTGCCTTCCGCCTCGGCCGCGGCTATCGAGGCGGCGAAGCCGGCCGGGATCTGATCCTCCGGTTGCTCGGCGCCGAACTGGTTGAACAGCCGGGCGATCGTCACCGGCAGGCCGGTGCGGACGGCGCTCTCGGCGGCAAGCACCTCGGCAGCCGCCTTCGAGGCGCCATAGGGAGATTCGGGCGCGACCGGGTCCGATTCCTCGAAAGGTCGCGACCGGTTCCCGTCGCCGCCTTCGGTCGCAGGTCGGGGGTTGCCGTAGACGGCGGCGCTCGAGGCCAGCACGAGGTGAGTCCCGGGGACCACGCTCTCGATCCCCCGCAGCAGCGCAGCCGTGCCACCGGTGTTGGTCCGGAAGGCCAGGTTCGGGTTCCGCCAGGAATCCGCGACCGACTGGAAGCCGGCGAGGTGCACGATCGCTTCCGGCCCGACCTCCTTCAGCACCTGCTCGATCTGCCCGGGCCGTTCGAGGTCGAGGGCGACCAGCGAGCCTTCGCCGCGGGTAGAGGTGCCGGTGACCCGGTGGCCGGCTGCTTCGAAGCCGGCGACCGTTGCGGCACCGATGAAGCCACTCGCCCCGGTTACCAGGACCGAGAGCTCGCTCAGGAGCCGGCCCCGATCAGGCTGTCGCGACCCGACTGCTCGATCGTCCGGCGAAGGCCCTCGTTCAGGCTCACCTCGGGCTGCCATGAGAGGACCTCCCGGGCCCGGGTGATGTCGGGCTGGCGGACCTGAGGGTCGTCGACCGGCAACGGCTCGAAGATGATCCTCGAGTTCGAGCTCGAGGCTTCGATCACCGCGTTGGCGAGCTGAAGCAAGGTGTACTCGTCCGGGTTGCCGATGTTCACCGGCAGGTGTTCTCCCGATTCGGCGAGGGAGACCAGACCCCGGACGAGGTCGTCGACGAAACAGAAGGAGCGGGTCTGGCTGCCGTCACCGAAGACGGTCAGCGGCTGGTCCTGCATCGCCTGCCGCAGGAAGGTCGGGATCGCCCGGCCGTCGTGGGCCCGCATCCTCGAACCGTAGGTGTTGAAGATCCTGACGATCGAGGTATCCACGCCCTGCTGGCGGTGGTAGGCCATGGTCAGCGCTTCGGCGTAGCGCTTGGCCTCGTCGTAGACGCCGCGCGGGCCGATCGGGTTGACGTGGCCCCAGTAGCTCTCCTGCTGCGGATGTACCTGGGGATCGCCATAGACCTCGGAGGTCGATGCCAGCAGGAAACGCGCCCGCTTGAACTTGGCGACTCCGAGCATGTGCCAGGTGCCCTGGGCGCCGACCTTCAGGGTGTGGAGCGGCAGCCGGGCGTAATCGATCGGACTGGCCGGCGAAGCCAGGTGGTAGACGAAGTCCACCTCCCCCTCGACGTGCACCTCTTCGGTGATGTCGTGGTTGACGAATCGGAAGTTCTCCGACCGGATGTGCTCGATGTTCTGGAGCGAACCGGTGTCGAGGTTGTCGATGCAGACCACCGAGTAACCCTTCTCCAGCAGGTGGTCGCAGAGGTGCGACCCGACGAATCCGGCTCCGCCGGTAACAACGCAGGTAGTCATAGGCCGGGCATCGTATGTCAGAAACCCGTGGGCGAGCCCGACTCCTTCCCGGTGGGCCGCGGCATGCCGTGGCGAAATCCGGAGAAAGGGGATCGGTATGTGGCTGGTCAGCGAGCGTGGCTTCTACTCGGTGGTGGACAAAGGTGATCGCGAGGGATACCTCTGCGTGCGGGCCCGGGTCCTCCAGGATCTCCACAACCTGTTCGAGCTCGACTCGATGAAGCGCTACCTGGACGAGGTCATCGAGACCGACGACTCCGACTACCGCTTCCGCGTCTACGTCAGGCGCGAGGACTGGGTCGCTGCATCGGCCGACCTCGCCGCCGAGATCGACTACGACAACTTCAAGTCACAGGTCGCCCGCATGCAGGGCCACGTCCGGGCCCACGTCTACATGAAAGTCTGGTCCGCGCTCGACGGCCTGCAGCGCTGACGGCCGGCTCGCGCTCAGCCGTGCGCCGCGGTCGCAAGATCGACAGCGAGGCCGGGCTCGAGCAGGTCACGATCAGCCGATACGACCCGGCGGCCGAACCTTCTTGCGATCGCAACATACGAGGCGTCGTAGAAGGTGACGCTGTGTTGGTCGGCGATTGAAGCGGCCTTCTCGTGATCAGCCGCGGTCATGTCGACGGGAGTTCCGCAGGTGGCAGTGATGGTCTCAAGACACTCCCGCACCATTTCGGGAGTCAGCCTCCCCTTCTTCGTCAAGGCGTTTCCCACTTCGTAGTACGCGAGGGTGGTGGTGCGCAGGGGGAACTTCCCCATGATTCCCCGAGCCAACTCGGCTTCAGGCTCGCGCGCCGCCGGAAGAAACCATTTCACCGCGACGCTCGCGTCGACGATCAACCCCGTGTTCGTCAGCTTGCTCATCGGTCACGGTCCCGCCTGATGAACTCCGTGACGTCGGTCGGCCCGTCCCAATGCGCCGAAAGCGCTCTCGCTCGTTCGATCAGCTCCTCCCGCTCGACGGTGCCGAGTCCGATCTCCTTCCTGGCAGCCAATTGCAGGAGAGCACTCCGGCTCGTTCCACGCCGACCGGCTTCGAGGTCGACCTGGGCAAGCAGGTCGTCTGGCATCGAGATCATTACCTTTGCCATGTCGTGAGTATATAACTCAGGCAATACCAAGTTGAACCGATGAGTCGTTCCGGACATGCGACCATCGAAGCACGTCGGCAAGCGACTGACGCAGGAATTGGATCTGAAGTCGCTGAGTTTTCACCCTCTTGTTGCAGTGGGCAATCCCCAAGCGTCACCTGGGGTCAGGCAATGCCTCAGGGACTGAAAGGGCTCGAGCCGGGGCCTTCCGAGTGGACGCGGACCAAGAGGTTGTCGATCCGGTCGAGGTCGATTGGTTCGATCTCCTCCTCTTCGAGGTAGACGAGGCCGTCGAACACCCCGTAGAGGGTGCCCAGTACCTCGCCGCCCCCCTTCAGCTTCAGGTTGATCCGCGCTCCCCGGCCCAGCTTGGGCAGCACTGCTTCGATCTCTTCGCGACTGGCCACAGTCACAACCTAGCTGCCTGGTCTGCCGGACGATCCGTAGCCAAAGTATGCAAATTGGGGATATCTGGCGGCGACGCGGGACATCCCGCATTTTGCGGAAGTTTCTTTCGGCCTGGACGGGGGAGAGAATCGGAAGCAGCCGGGCTTAGTCCTGCAAATGATGACTTGTGAGACCAAAGGCTCAAGATCCGCCAACGGGCGGCGACCGGGGCAAGAGGGGTGGCGCCGGCTACGCGGGCCGGATAGGTATCTGGAGAACGCATCTTCGGAAACCAGGGGGTTCCGGCAGTGGGATTGACGCTCAGGCAGGGGGTTGAAGGCCCGACCGGCGAACGAGCCGGCCCGGTTGCGGGTGCCGGATCGGCGACAACCGAAAACTCGCTCGCCGCCAGGAAGCGGGCGGCCGTAGAGCTGATCCGCTCCCACGACTCCGCGCTGCAGGAGTACGGCCCGCAGGTTCTCAATCTGCCGCGACGACGCCGAGGACGCCTATCAGCGCGGGATCGAGATCCTGCTCTCGAAGGCTCCGACCACGGACCCCAGGCAGCTGCTGCCGTGGTCGCGCACCGTGATCAAGCACGAGGCCCTGGCGATCCGGAAGAACCGCGAGCGCCTGCTCGGCAGGCCGCCGGCAGCCGAGAGGGAGGGCGAAGGCGAAGACTGGATCCACCTGATCCCGTGGCAGGGATCCGGGCCTGATGAGAGTGCCGAGAAGCGGGAGCTCGTTGATCGCAGCCGGGAGGCACTGGCCAAGCTGAAGCCACATGAACTGAAGGCATTGACGCAACTCGCCGAGGGCTACAGCTACGCCGAGATCGCCGACCTCAACGGCTGGACGCGGACCAAGGTGAACCGGTGCCTGGCCGAAGGACGCGCCCGTTTCCGCGCGGTCTTCCGCGAGAGTGAAGCCGGCGAGAGATGCGCTTCGCTGGAGCCGTTGATCTCGGCCTCCTGCGACGGTGAGCTGACCGGTCCGGATCTGACCGAGATCCGCAACCACCTGGCGGCCTGCGGCCAGTGCCGGGCGACCCTGCGGGCCTTCAGGGCTGCGCCGAAAGCCGCCGCAGCACTGCTGCCCGCGGCCCCGGTTTCCCAGTCACTCTGGGAGAAGGCCCAGGAGCTGGCGATTTCGGCTCAGCTCAGGCTCCAGGGCCTCGGTCGGGGGAGCGAAGATTCGGTCGGCACTGGTGGCGGCCACCGGTGGCACCCGTGGCGCCGGCGCAGCCGCTCTGGCGAAGCTCGCCACGGTCTGCCTCGGTACGGCCGGGGGTGCCGCCGCATGCGTCGCGGTCGGGGTGCTTCCCGCCCCGGTCATCAACGAGAAGCCGCAGCAGCAGGGCGCGATCGAGCGACCGGTGGCACCAACCCGAGATCGTCGAAGCGACCAGACCGACGCCGGCGCAATCCGCCCCGCCGACCGAACCCGCCGAGGCAAAGCCGACCGGCCGGCCGGGATCCGGCAACGGCGGATCCGGCAAGGCGGTGGCCCAGCAACCGCCACCGGCGCCGCGCCGACGCCGGTCGAGCAGGAGTTCACCCCCGAGGCGGCCGGTACCCCGGCACCGGCTTCCGCTCCGCCCCCGCCGGCCCCCGCGCCTTCGCCCCCGGCGGGATCACCGTCGGTCCCGGTCGGCGGCGGAGGGGAGTTCGGACCATGACCGGTACCGCCGAGTCAGGCACTTGCTCGCCCTGGCACTTCTCTCGCCGCCACCGCCTTTCACGGCACCGGTTCCGCCGTCGCGGGTGAGTATCCGATCAGGCAGTGCCTCGGGGCCTCGTTCCAAGGTTTCTCAGGCGACTACTTCCAGATGGGCACTCTCGACCGGGTCGATGTGGTCCGTGGCTGTGTCCCGGGGGCTCCGACCAAGATCGGGATCTACCAGGACCGCTCCGGTCGCCGTTTCCAGACCGGCGTCGGCGGTCAGTTCATGTGGTCGCCCCAGCCGGGCCTGCGGATCGTCGCGACCACGGTCAGCGCCAAGCTGCGGGATGCCAACGGCATCAAGGCTTCGGTCACCGGCCCGAGCGCCCAGTGGGGGGATTTCGACCTGTACGAAGGCCAGCCCCACGACGGGCAGCTGCGCACGGCGAGGTGGAGCGGCGAGACCAGACGACCGGACCTGGTCGTGCTGCGGCTCCGCTGCCAGTGGGCCAACGGCTGTCCCAACGATGCCGGCGGCCCGAAGGCCTTCGTCGAGCTCTTCGACCTGGAGATCCGCAGCCGGGACGTCGCCGCCCCGCAGATCACCCCGTCCGGTCTGCTCTGGGAGCGGAGCAACGGCGGCGGCTGGCATCGCGGAAGCGGTGGCGTCGCGATCGATGCCTACGACCCCGGGGCCGGCGTCGCCCGGGCCTGGCTCGAGGTCAACGGCTTCGACGTCGACCTCGGCAGCATCGACTGCCCCGGAGATCGCGGCGCCTACTCGACCAGCTTCACGCCGTGCCGGGCGGACGCGTGCCCTCGGCCGCAGTTTCGACACCACGGCGACCCCTTTCCGCGAGGGCTGGAACAGCCTGCGCCTCTGCGTCGCCGACTTCGCCATCCCGGCCGAGGACTCCAATCACACCTGCACGGCGACCAGCCACCTCGCGGTCGACAACCGGGCCCCGGAGCCGCCGGACGGCCTGGAAGCCGTCGGGGGAAGCGGCTGGAGGGCGCAGAACGGCTTCGAGTTCCGGTGGCAGATCCCGGGCGACCAGGTTTCGCCGGTGACTGCCGCCGAGTACCGGGTGCTTCGCGCGGCAACCGGGCAGCAGGTCGATGCCGGTGCCGTGTCCGGATCGCCGCCTCGTTCCTCCGGGTCGATCGAGGTCCCGGGGTCCGGCGAGTACCGGGTCGAGTTCCGGCTCAGGGACCAGGCCGGAAACCTTGGTGAACCGGCGACCACGATCGGTCCGGTTCGACGACTCGCCTCCCGGCGACGTATCTCCGGAGAGCCCCTCCGGCTGGGTCTCCGAAGATGAACTGCCACTCCGGCAGACGATCGAGAAGGCGGATGCGGGCGGACCCTCCGGGGTCGGTGGCTACGCGATCGCGGTCTCACCGGACGGGCTGCTCGCTCCCTGTGCCGGACCGATCTGCCTCGCGGAAGAGATGGCGGTCACGTCCGGTGCCGACGGTCGTATAGCGGTCATCGACCGGCTGGTTGAAGGCAGTCACTGGGTGTCTGCCGTCGCCGCCTCGGGTGCGATGCTCTCGTCCCGACAGCCCGGAAGCACCGTGGTCCGGGTGGACCGCACCGATCCCGCAACCTCGATCTCGGGGCTCCCGGCGGGCTGGGTGAATCGGCCGGTGACACTGACTGTCAGGGCAACCGACCTGCTTTCCGGAATGGAGGCCGACCCCGGCCGGGACGACGGCCGTCCGGTCACCGTGATCGCCGCCGAGGGTCAGGCTCCCTACGAATCATCCGGACCGGTCGCCACCTTCACCGTCGCCTCGGAGGGTGCTACCCCGGTCGGGTACTGGGCCCGTGATCTGGCCGGCAACGTCAACGACGGGAGTCTCGCCCCGGACGGAAAGCGCCACCGGCCACCGGGGAGAGCAACGGTCCGGATCGACAGCACACCGCCGTCGCTGGGTTTCGATTCCGATCGGGATCCGGCGAATCCCGAGAACGTTTCCGTGCGGGTCGAAGACAACCTCTCCGGTCTGGATCACGGCAGGATCGAGATCCGGCGGATCGGCAGCAGGGCCGGGTTCTCGGCCCTCGGAACGACCACCGAGGGCGGGCGACTGCTGGCCAGAATCCCGTCAGACGACCTTCCGGCAGGAACCTACGAACTGCGTGCCGAGGCGACCGATCGCGCCGGTAACAGCGGCTCGACCGTCATGACGACCGGCGGCTCGGCGATGGTGCTGAAGCTGCCACTGAAGAAGAGTGTCGGCCTCAGCCTGCGGCACCAGGGAAAGAAGGCAGGGTCCCGGCGGGTACTGACCCGACATGGCAGGGTTGCGACCGTCTCAGGTCGCATCCGACATCTCCGTGGACCCGGAATCCCCGCCGCCAGGCTGGTCCTCGAGGAACGTTTCGGCGACGGGAGCCGGCGCAAGTTGCGCAGAAGATCCGTAACGGTCGACGGCACCGGCCGCTTCGCGCTTGAAGCTGAAGCCGGGCCCGAGCCGCCGGATCAGGGTCCTCTACGCCGGTACTGCGACCGACAGCCGCGCCGCAAGCCGGTGGATCCGTTTCGCCTCGAGAGACCGCGTCAACCTGCGGCTGAACCCGACCGTGCTCAGAAATGGCGGCCGGACCGTGATGCGGGGCAGAGTGGCGGGTCGTGGTGCGATTCAGCCTGCGGGCGGCAAGCTGGTCGCTATCCAGTTCTACGACCCCGGCCGCTCTCGCTGGCGGCCGGTGGAGGTCTTGCGGGCGAACCGGAAAGGTCGCTTCCGCTACGCCTACCGCTTCCGCACGATCGCCTTCGCACAGCGCATTCTGTTCCGGGCGGTCTCCCTGCCTGAGGCCGGCTGGCCGTACCTGCCCTCGACATCCGGGGCCAGATCGGTCATTGTCTATCCCGAGGCATCTTCATCCGGAAGGTGAGGCATGGCAGGGAAAGCACGAAAACTGAGACCGTCACCGGCGATGGTCGTCGCGGTGATCAGCCTGATCGTGGCGATCGGGGGGACCGCAGTGGCCCTTCCAGGCAAGCGCGGCGTCGACTCGAACGATCTTCGCAAGGATTCGGTTGGCGCCCGGGCACTTGGCAAGGTGGTCTTTGGAGTCAGCAACTCGCTCACGTCCAGCGATCCTGTCGCGAAAGATGGAGATTTCACTGAGATGGAGGGAGCGGTACGCTGCCCGGCTCGGGCACCGTTCGCTTTTGACCCAGCTGTAGCCAATACTGGTCCGCTTGCCTATGAGGTTCGGCGCAGTGTTCTATTGAATCGCTTCGGGGGGCCAGGCGGGTATCGCTTCGTGGTAGTCGCAGACGTGGGCCCTGGACCGGGGTTTGCGTTGCAGGTCAACTGCCTGAGCCGGCGCTAGGCTTTCGCCGAAGCCCTTGCGGGCGAATTCGAAGCGGGAGCGAGGAGGCCGGTTTGCTCGACAGCAAAGAGACTCACATCCACATCCACATCCACGAGGGCGTCAGCCCCGAGGTGGCCGGCCGGGTGATCACGGCGCTGCAGCAGCTCACCGGCATGGAGGACGAGCTGACGATCGAGCTGGGCAGGTCCGAAGACCCCGAGGACGGCGGCGCGGCGGGCCTTGTGCGCACCGCCTACAACGAGTCCTCCGGCCGGGCGAAAGCGATGCTCGAGTACCTGGCCGAGAACCCCGGCAAGCCGATCGCCTACGGCGAGGTGGCCGACGCGCTCGACCTCGACTCGGCCCGGGCACTGCCGGGCATGCTCGGCTCCTTCACCCGTCGGGCCCAGGACCAGTACGGCGGATTCAAGCCTTTCGAGTCGGTCCGGATCGGCAATCAGTGGTACCTCAAGATGCCGGTCGAGGTGGCCAAGGTCGTGATCAAGCTGAGCTGAGGCCTCGTCGGCGAGCGTCGCCGGTCCCATGCAAGACCAACGGCCCCTGGGAAAGGGGCCGTTGGCGAGGGAGGAGAGGTACTAATCCTGCTGACGAGTTATGAGGTCAGCAGGCTTCTCCGGCCGCCCCTCTCCAGAGAGGCCGGGCTAAGGGTGTCCTAGACCAGCTGGGTCAGCTGATCCGTGACGCGGTTGACGAGGTCCTGGGCCTTCTTGCCGCGGACTTCGGCGCGCTTGGTGATCTCGCTCTGGGCCTTCTCGGCGCGCTTGCTTACTTCGGCCTGGGCCTTTTCGGCGCGCTTGGAGACGACGTCGACGCGGGTCTCGATCTGCTTGTTCAGATCCTTGTTGGTGGCCTTGACCTGCTTTTCGACGCTCTTGCGCTGCTTGCGGACTTCACGCTCGAGCTGGTTGCGGGTCTTCTTGACGCTGCGGGTGGCCTTGCGACGGGCGGTGGTGCCACGGCGCTCGGCGCGCTTGAACGTCTTGGTCAGGTCGGCGCGGTAGCCCTTGACCTTCTTCTCGGCCGAGTTCTGGTCGGTCCACGGCTCGATCAGCTCGGCGACGCGGTCGCTGATGTTGAGTGCGGCGCCGACGGGGACGTCAACGGCGGTCCGGGCTGCTTCGACGGCGGCCTCTTCGACTTCTTCGATCCGGCTCTTGGCGGCCTTGGCGTCGAGCTCGGCGGCGTGAACGGCCTTGGCGCCGGCTTCGGCACGCAGCTGGGCGGCGGTGCGGGGCTTGCCGGCGGTCTTCTTCGCAGAAGCCTTCTTGGGAGCGGCCTTCTTCGGGGCGCTCTTCTTCGCGGTTGCCTTGGTGCTCGCCTTGGCGGCGGGCTTCTTCTTGGTCTTTGTCTCGGCCATGTCTTGCTCCTTCTTGTTCGGAATCAAACTACTTATTTCTAAGGATGTTTGGAGTGTAGCACCTTATACGAACATGTGTTCCGATTCGTGACGGACAAGCGTCACACAGCCGGAAGCCGCATGGAATCAGGGAGTAGACGGGTGCGGAGGAGCTCCGAGGAGCCCCGGGATGCTTCGGAACGGCTCAGGGACGGCTGTTGATCAGGATCGCCAGACCGTCGGGAGAGCTGGCGCCGGTGACGTTGAAGCGGTGGTCAAGCTCGAGGCCGACCTCGCCGAGGCCGTCTTCACCGAGCTCGACCAGGGCGCCGGCCTCGCGGGCGATCAGCTGGGCGGCGGCGACATCGACCGAGCGCGATCCGTGCGGTGTGACCATGCCGTCGATCCGGCCGGCCGCCAGGTAGGAGAGGGTGATCGCCAGCGATCCGACGCAGCGCAGGCGGTAGACCGAGCCGACCAGGTTCTCGACGATCGGCAGGAAGGCCCCGGGCTCGGCCCCTTCGACCCCGACCACCTCGAGCTGCTCGGCCGGCTCCACCCGGAGTTCACGGCCGTTGAGCTGGGCGCCCTTGCCTGAATGGGCCGTGTATTCCTCACGGGCGCCGAAGTCGTAGACGAAGCCGAACTCGACCGCCGACATGTTCGGGGCCGAGGCGATCGCGATCGAAAGGCTGTGGTTGGGCAGGGTCCGGCGGACGTTCAGTGAGCCGTCGATCGGGTCGATCACGACCCAGGTCTCACCACCTCCGTTGAACTGGACCGAGCCGCGCTCCTCCGAGATCGCGGTGAAGGCGGGGCCGTCGGCGGCCAGTTCGACCAGCTCGTCGAATACGACGTCTTCGCACTTGCGGTCGAGCTCGAGCGTGTGGTCGCCCCCTTCACCGATGCCTTCGTAGCGGTCGCGGCCACCGATCGTCGGGGTTTCTTCGAAGAGCAGTCGCTGTCGCTCGACTATCCGCCGGCAGATCTCGAGCCAGTCGGCCGATAGTGCGGGGTCGGTGCCGGGATTGCCGGTGGGCTGGTCTTCCACCGTGGCAATGCTATTGAGGCTGACCCGTCGGACGCTTGTCAGGAGAGGCACTCATCCGATGGACTCGCGCCTTCGGCTAGTTTTGGATCGTGAGCGATCGCCCTTCAGAGCTGCTGTCAAACCCGGAACCGGCCGGCATGCAGTCCGAGGTCACAGCTCACACGGCCGGATCGTTGATCGTCGAGGGCGCCCCGGGCACCGGCAAGAGTGCCGCCCTGGACCAGCGCTTCGTGCGTCTTGTCGAGTCCGGGGTGGAGCCGTCAGCGATCGCCCTGGTAACCGCGACCGGCCTTTCCGCCGACAACCACCGGCGTTCGATCGAGCAGCGGCTAACCGGCCCCTACGAAGAACTGGTGGTCGCGACCTGGCCCGAACTCGCCGCGCGGCTGCTCAGGTCCTGGCCGGTAGAAGCTGGACTCGACCCCGACTTCGAGGTTGCGGGACCGGCCGAGCGGTTGGCGATGCTGCTGGTCAGGTTCGACGAACTGCCGCTGCGCCATCACGAGATCCGCGGCAACCCGACCGGCCTGATGCGCCGCCTGCTGGCCGACATCGACCTCGAAAAGGCGGCCCTGAGTGATCGGGGTGGGGCCGGGGCTTTCGCAGGAGATCCGGTGCGACGGAAGGAGTTCGAGCAGCTGGTCGGCTTCCACGACCGCATGCTCAGGGATCTCGGCTGCCTCGACTCGAACGACCTCTGCCGGTTGGCCGGCGACCTGCTGGCCGGCAACAAGGGGGTCCGCGCGGCTGCGGCGGCTGATTTCCCCCACCTGCTGATCGACGAGGCCGAAGTGATGACGCCGGTGATGGCGACCTTGCTAAAGGGCCTGCGTGACGGTGCCGAAAGCCTGGTCGCGGCGATCGACCCGTCATCCGGCGAGGATCCCGCCCGGGCTACGGCTCGACTCGATGCAGCCCTTCCCGGAGCGGACCGGCTTCGACTTGGGCGTGCCTGGCGGCTCGGTCGCGATCAGATCGAGGTCGCCCGGGCGGTAGCCGGTGCGTTCGGAGAAGCGAGCGAGTGGCAGCCCGGTGCAGAGGCGGGTTGTGAGATCCGGTTCTGGCGGGCCGAGACCGCTCAGGCTGAAGCGCAGGGGGTCGCCCGGGAGGTCGAACACCTGGTCGCTGAGGGTACGCCGCCCGATTCGATCGCGGTCGCTGTGGCTGACCCTGACCGGGACGGCCAGCTGGTCGGTTCGGCGATCGAGGATCGCGGGGTGGCAGTCAATCTGACCGGCGGCTCGGGCCTTTTCCGGGTGCCGGAAGTGCGGGATACGATCGCCTGGCTCAAGGCGCTGAGCGATCCGGCCGACGGCGGCGCCGTGACCAGGGCACTGACCCGTCCGCCGATCCAGCTTCGATCGGTTGACCTCGCCCAGCTGACGGTGATCGCGCGCAGGCGCAAGCTGGATCTGGTCTCGGCCTGCGATGCGGCGCTCGAGAGCCCGCGGATCTCACCCGAGTCGCGCGAACGGCTCGACGCGTTTCTGAAGCTTCACCGGGCCGCCTCCGGTGCGCTGGATGCCCACCGCCCGGATGCCTTCGTACGCCGGTTGATCGAGCGGATCGGCTTCCGACGCCAGGAGATGTTCGCAGCCAGGCCGGAAACGGCCGAGCGCCTTCTGGCGCTCTCCAGGCTGGCCGAGATCGCGACCGAGTGGTGCCGCCGCGAACCTGCCGGCTCGACCCGGGACTTCACAGCCTTCGTATCGGCGCTGGCCGAGACCGGCCTCGAACCGGCCAATGGCCCGCGGATCCCGACCACCGGCAAAGTCAGGGTCGTCTCCTGGGACGGGGTCAGGGGCGGCAGCTGGCAGCGGGTGTACATGCTCGGCCTTGAACGCGCCGGTGACGGCCAACGGCCCGCGGTCGCAGCCGCGATCACCTCCGCCGGGAAAGCGGTCGTGCTGTCCCGGCTCGGCCCCGACCGACCGGGCACTGACAGCCCGGGCCCTCAGGAGGACGCCTTCAATACGGCTCTGGCGATCGAGGAGGTCCACCAGGAGGAGCTGTTCGGACCGGCCGAAGATCTCCATTCCACCTATCGCATGATGCGCGAGGAGGTGCTCGAAGCGTCCTGGCGGGTCGGTCGTGAGCTGATCGAACCGCGACTCGACACCCCGACCGACCTCAACCGCGCGATCACCCGCTACCTGGAGCTGCTCAAGCTGGCCGCCCTCGCCCAGCGCGGCGGGCAGGGGCTCGACGCCGACGCGATCGAAGCGGTCAACGGTCTGCTCGGGCAGGTCGCCACCCCGGAGCAGCTGGCCGAGCTGGAGCGATCGACGCTGGACCCTTACCTGCTGGCCAACGAGAGGGAGAGCGATCTGCGGCAGGAGCTGATCGACTCGCGTTCGGAGCCGTCGCTGGCCGCCTTCCTGCCCAAGCGCGCCGGCGACCTCAGGCTCTCGGCCTCCGACCTCGATCTCTACCTGACCTGCCCGCTGAAGTACAAGTTCGCGAGGGTCTTCGGGATTCCGAGGGCACCGACCATCAACCAGCGCTTCGGCATCCTGATCCACAACGTTCTCCATCGCTTCCACGACCCGAAGACCGCCCCGCCCGGAGGTGGCCTGGAGGATCTGATGGCGATGCTCGACACCGGCTGGCGGCGGTCCGGCTTCGGTGATTCGAACGACGAGCTTCAGTTCCGGGACCGGGCCGTTCAGGCGATGGAGAACTACTGGAGCAACGAGCGGGAATCTTCGCAGCAGCCGCTCTGGCTGGAGCGGCAGTTCGAGTTCCGGATCGGCTCCCACTACCTCCGTGGCCGGGTCGACCGGGTCGACAAACGGCCCGACGGCAGCTACGAGGTCATCGATTACAAGACCGGCCAGCGAATCGATTCCGGGCGCCACGGTGGCGACATCCAGCTGGCGCTCTACCGTCTCGGAGCTCGGGAAGCGTGGGACGTGGAGATCGAGTCCGGCAGCTACTACTACGTGCTCGAAGGGGAAAAGGTCGAAGTCGAGGCCGAAGCCGACGACCGGGAGAGGGTCGAGCGCACCGCGCTGGAGGTCGGCGAAGGAATCCTCGGACAGGACTTCGAGCCGCGTCCCTCGCCGGGCGTCTGCGGCTGGTGCGACTTCCGTATGGTCTGCCCGGCCTCGGAGGCCTGAGCCCGGCGTCTACTCGCTGCCCTGGCGCTTGAGGAAGCGCTGGAACTCCATCGCAAGCGCTTCGCCGCTCGGAACTTCGGGCTCGCTCTCGCCGCGCTTCTGCTGCTCGTTTTCGATCCGGCTGACCAGCTCCTCGACCTCGGGGTCGGCGGCGACTGCGCGTCCGATCTGCTCCTCATATGCGGCTGTCTCTTCCCGCAGGCCGGAGAGGTCGGCAGCCACACCGGTGATCCGCTCGAGCCGTTCGCTCAGGGCCAGGGCGGCCTTCGGGTTCGGAACCGCGGCGACGTAGTGGGGCACTGCCGCCCAGAGCGAGACAGAAGGCAGCCCGGCGGCCCGGCAACGGTCGTGGAGCACGCCGACGATGCCGGTCGGTCCTTCGTAGTCGGAGCGGTCGAGCTCGAGCTGGCTCACCAGTCCGTCGCTGGAGGCGAGGCCGGTGATCGGCACCGGCATCGTGTGGGCGACCTCGGCGATCAGCGAGCCGAGTGCGACCACGGTCTCCACCTTGAGGAACTCGGCGACCTTGACCACCGTCTCGGAGTAGGTACGCCACTTGAGGTTCGGTTCGGTGCCGTCAAGCAGGACGAGGTCCCGTTCGGCGCCCTGGGCCCGCGCGGCGATGAAGGTATTGCGGGGCCATTCGATCCGGCGGTGGGCCCCGTCGGAGAAAGCGATGGTCGGCCGGTTCGCCTGGAAATCGAAGAAATCCTCCGGGTCGAGTTCGGCCAGGACGTCGACCTCGAGCGAGTCGCAGATTGTCTCCAGCGCCGACGAAGCGGCCGAGGCAGCGTCGTTCCAGCCCCGGAAGGCGCAGACGAGAATCGGGTCCCTGAGCGTCGGGGGGTTTGTCTCCCACCTCAAATGATCCATTTGTTCAATGTAGAGGATGAGCGACTTCCGGTCGGCGAATCGGCGGCTGTCTGGCCGTTCGGTCAGGATGTGTTCGTGGACAGTCCGGCTTCCAGAGAGAGTTCCCGGGAGGGCAGGCCGGTGGCCGAGCTGACCCCCGGGCAGACCTTTGCCGGCGACTACGTCTGCGCGAAAAAGGACCGTCTGACCGCCCGGAACGGCTCCTCCTACCTAAGCCTGGAGCTGCGCGATCGCAGCGGCAGCATGCCGGCGAGGCTGTTCCGGGACGTCGACCGGATCGGACTCGGCTTCGAACGCGGCGACGTGATTTCGGTGCGCGGCCGGGTCGAACGCTTCCGTGGTCAGCTCAGCGCCGAGATCGAGTCCGCCGTGAAGGTCGATGCCGACCGGATCGATCCGACCGACTTCCTGCCGACCGCCTACCGCAACCGGGAGGAGCTCGAGGGCTTCCTCGAGCACCTGACCCGGGAGGTCCACAACGCCGGCCTGAGGGCGGTTGTCGAGCAGCTGCTGTTCAACGGACCGGTCGCGGAGGAGTTCCGCCGCGCTCCCTGCACGAGGGCGGGTCACCATTCCTACGTCGGCGGCCTGATCGAGCACACCGTGGCCGTCGCGACCCTGGTCACCGAGACATGCACGCTCCATCCGCGACTCAACTCCGACCTGCTGATGGCGGCCGCGCTGATCCACGACATCGGCAAGACGGGCGAGTTCACCTACGGCGCCGAGATAGGCCTGACCGAGCGCGGCCGGACTCTCGGCCACCTCCAGATCGGAGCCGAGCTGATCAACGCGGCCTCGCAGGGACTGGATCCGGAAGAACGCGACACCCTGCTCTCCTGCGTGATGTGCCACCACGGAACCGACGCGCTCCGGCTGCGCCACTTCCCGTCCCCCGAGGCGATTGCGCTCTACCGCCTCAACGCCCTCGACGCCCAGGTGAAGACGGCGCTTGAGCACGGCATCCACTGACCGGCAGCGGCCGGCTGCCACCGCGGGGGCGATCGGACAGCGAATAGGTGTCGAATCGCCCCCGCGAAGGGAGGCGGCGCCGCGGGGCCGCGAAGGACAGCGGGGATGACACAGGACCAGCGGGCAAGCGCTCGACCGGGGTCCGGGTCGATCCCGGTATCTATTCCCCGGAGCTGTCCTTGAATTTCTCGGCCATCGTCGGATTACCGCGGGTGAGCCTCTTGATCGTCACGTCCTGGGCCTTGTTGTTGGCGAGGCGCAGGTTGTTCTCGGACCCGAGCAGCTCCGCCTTGGTCTTCTCGAGGCTCTTAATGGACTTGTCGATCTCGGCGATAGCGGAATGGAACTTGCGCGAAGCAAGGTCGTAGTTGCGCTCGAAGCCGGTCTTGAAGGTCTCCAGTTTCTCCTCGAAGTTGGTGATGTCGATGTTCTGGGCTTTCACCAGTGCCAGTTCGCTCTTGAGCTTCAGGGTCTTGTGGGCCTCGTTGCGAATCAGCGTGATGATCGGGATGAAGAACTGCGGGCGGACCACGTACATCCTCGGGTAAAGGTGTGAAACGTCGACGATGCCGGCGTTATAAAGCTCGTTCTCCGGCTCCAGGAGTGAGACCAGCACGGCGTACTCGCAACCTTTCTTGGTCCGGTCCTCGTCCAGCTTCTTGAAGAAGTCATCGTTCTTCTTCTTGTTCGCCCCCTTGTCGAGTTCGTTTTTCATCTCGAACATGATCGAGACGAACTCGGTGCCCGATTCGTCGGCCTCGCGAAAGATGAAGTCGCCCTTGCTGCCGGCGCTTGCGTCGTTGTCTTTTCCGAAGTCGGCGTTCGGGAAAGCCGCCGCACGGATCTTGTTGAACTCGATCTCGCAATGCTGCTCGAGGGTCTCACCGACCATCTTGGTCGACAGCTTCGCCTTCATGTCCTTGAGACGGTCGATGGCGTCGTCACGGTCCTTGATCTGGGTTTCGTACTTCTCCCTGAGCGACCTTTCGAGCAGTTCCTTCTCGGTGTCCTTGGAGTCGAGGGATCGCTTGAGGTCGTCACGTTCCTTCTCGACCTCGCCGAGGGCCTCTTTTAGCGCCAGCTTGCTGGTGACATCCGCCTTGTCCAGATCCGCCTTGAGGCGTTCGATCTCAGCGTCCTTGGTGGAGGCGGCGTCCTTGAGTTCGGCGGCGACCTTGGCCTGGGCGAGCTCTACGGCGTTCTTCTTTTCCTGCTCGGCGAGCTCCAGCCGTTCGTGAAGGGCCTTGTCGAAGGCCTCGTCGCGGACCTGGTTCAGGATCTCTGCGTAACCGGCCTCATCGATGTTGAAGGCTTTTCCGCAGTGTGGGCATTTGATCTCGTGCATGTCTGTGTCTCCTCTCCGGCTCCGCCGGTAGCCAACTGAGGTTAGGCGATGGTCAGGATGCCCGGAGTCAGTCGTCGGCGGGGGCCGGTTCTGACATCAGTCGTCAAGGTCAGGACGTCCCCGGGAGCGCTTGGTCTCTGACCGTCGACGCTTCGAATCGAGGCGCTTCTGCTTCGAGGAACGGGTCGGCCGGGTGGCGCGCCGGCGGCGGGGGACCGCAAGGGCACCGGCCAGCTTCGCCTCGAGCCTCTCCAGAGCCAGCTCGCGGTTGCGCGCCTGGGAGCGGGCGTCCTGCGCGATCGCGGTCACGACCGGGCCGAGCTTCCGGACGATGCGCTCTCGCTGGGCGCCGGTGAGTACGGCGGAGGCTCCGGCATCGAAGACCGCCTCGATCCGGGAGGCGGTGACGTTCGCGTGCTGGCCCCCGGGACCGGACGAGCGCGAGGCCCGCAGGGCTATCTCGGA
This sequence comes from uncultured Solirubrobacterales bacterium, assembly GCA_963709475.1. GTDB lineage: Bacteria > Actinomycetota > Thermoleophilia > Solirubrobacterales > 70-9 > 67-14. The sequence goes on from CAVPWI010000003.1 coordinate 211,094, forward strand.
GACCGGGATGAACGGCCCGCCCTTCGGTCGGATGCCGCTCTTCACCGCAGCAGGGCCCCGTCCGGCCCGTCTGTGATCGCCGGCTCGCCGCCGTCCGGGTCGTCCGGCGTGAAGACCCGCTTGAGCAGACGCCAGGCCATGTAGAGGGCGAGCAGGGCGAAGCCGATTCGCAACGTCCTCTCCGAGACCGCATTCGAGAGCACCACCCCGATCAGGACACCGACCGGCGAGAGCAGGCCGATCATCGCTGCGTCCTTGAGGACCACGTTGCCGTAGCGGGTCTGCCTCCAGGTCCCGACGATCGAGACCAGGGCGATCATCAGGAGTGAAGTCGCCTGGGCTTCGACCTGTCCTTTGGACAGCAGTAAGGTCATCGCCGGTACGAAGATGATGCCTCCGCCGACCCCGATCAGCCCGGCGACGACCCCTCCGAGGAGGCAGATCAGCGCCGCCGCCGCGATGTCCATCAGTCGGCTCCCGTCATCCGAAGATCATCTCCATCGCGACCACGATCAGCAGTACCGCGAAGACCAGCGAAACGGTCTTCTCCGGGATCCGCTGCTGGATGGCGGTTCCGGCGATCACCCCGAGGATGGCGGGCACGGCGAGGATCAGACCGGTGCCGACATCGACGTTGCCGTAGAAGCCGCCCTGCATCGCCGCGGCAAGGATCGCGATCACGATGATCGCCGCGAGGCTGGTTCCGGTGGCCAGCCTTTCGCCGAAAGCGAAGAAGGCGATCAGCATCGGAACGATCACAGTGCCGCCTCCGACCCCGAACAGACCGCTGAAGGCTCCCGCCGCGGTGCCGATCAAAGCGAGCCTCCAGATTCGTCCAGACTCCATTCGGGCGATACTACGACCATGAACCAGGACTCACCGCTCTCGCTTCTGCTGAAAGAACCGGGCCGATCGGCCCTGATGAGCGACGTCGACGGCACTCTGTGCCGCATCGTCGATCGTCCCGACAACGCCAGAGTGCCGGTCAAGGCGAAGGACAGCCTCGAGCTGCTCAGTCGTGACCTGGCGCTGGTCGCCTGCGTTACCGGCAGACCGGCGAAGGTGGCCAGGAAGATGGTCGGTGCCGGGTCGATCACCTACTTCGGCAACCATGGTCTCGAACTGCTCGAGCCGGGCAACGACCAGCCGGCGATGGTGCTCGAAGGCGAGCAGGTCACCCGGGCGGCGCGCTTCATCGCCGAACACGACAGCCCGCACTGGATCTCGGCCAAGATCAGGGTCGAAGACAAGGGGCCGATCCAGGCACTCCACTGGCGCGGCGCCGGCGAGCGGACCGAGAGCATGGTCCGCGAAATCGCCGAGCAGGCCCGCGCCGCCGACCTGGTCACCCACTGGGGACGCAAGGTGCTCGAGCTCAGGCCGCCGGACATGGAAGGCAAGGCCGGCGCGGTCGAGGCTCTGCTCGCCGACTCCGGCCTGAACACGGTGGTTTTCGCCGGAGACGACCAGACCGACCTCGACGCGGTCAAGCGGCTGCGCAAGATGAAGCAGGACGGCCAGATCGATGAGCTGCTGATCGTCGCAGTCGACTCCGACGAAGGGCCGCCCGAGCTGATGGAGATTGCCGATCTGGTGGTCGCCGGTTCCGACGAGTGGATCGACATGATCGCCACGCTCGCCGGCTGAAAGATGCCTTACACGGACCTCCTGCGCGCATCGGTTTTCCTGACCGCCGGAGGGGCGACTCTGCTCGCCGTGGTCGCCGCCCTGGGAGCCGAGCGTGACCAGAACTCGACCGTGCTCATCGTCGCTGCGGTGTGGTGGGTGACCGCCGCGTGGATGGGGATGAACCTCGGGACGGCCGAGCGATCGGCCGAGAGCATGCGCGGGCCGCTGGCCGCTGCCCGCACGATTGCTCCCAGCAAGCAGGGGGCTTCGATGCCTTCGCCCGGCCGGATCTCCTTCGCGAGGCTCTGGCCGATCATCGCCGCGGTCATGCTCACCGGGGTGGCCGGACTCTTCTTCACCGAAGTCGCGGTGGTCGGCTGCGGCTTCGCCCTTCTGGTCGCCCTGGCCTGGAGGAACCGCGAGGCAGCGGTGCTGGCGGTGGAGCTCCGGGACGGGGTGCGCTTCCTGGTCGAGTCCGGATCGGCCTTCAAGCCGGTCACGCTGATCCGCTCGCCCGGCTTCACCACCTACTGAGCGGCGGCTACTTCCACCAGGGGCCGGTGTTGAGTACGTCGCCGGCTTCGAGCCAGGCCCGCCTGGCCGTGGCGATCCCGTAGGACATGTACTCGAGGCTCGAGGCCGCGTGGGCGTCGGTATTGATCACGATCTTCACGCCGGCGTCCCTGGCCATGCGGGCGTGGATGTCGGAGAGGTCGCGCCGCTTCGGGGAGCCGTTGATCTCGAAGGCGGTGTCGCTGCGCACCGCGGCCTCGAAGACCGCCTCGATCTCGAGCGGGTACGGCTCGCGTCTTGCCAGAAGCCTTCCGGTGGCATGTCCGATGCAGTCGACCTCAGGGTGCTCGATCGCGGCGATCATCCTCGCGGTCATTGCCGCTTCGTTCTTGCTGAAGCCGGTGTGGATCGAGGCGATCACCCAGTCCAGTGCGGCCAGCACTTCGTCTTCGTAATCGAGCGTCCCGTCCGGGTGGATGTTGACTTCCGATCCGGCCAGCAGGGTGATGTTCTCGCTCTTCCGGTTGAACTCACGTATCTCCCCGATCCGCTCGAGCAGCCGGTCCGGCTCGACGTTGTCGCCGAAGCCGTGGGTCGCCGAGTGGTCGGTGATCGCCATGTAGTCGTAGCCGAGCCTCTCGGCCGCCGAGGCCATCTCCTCGAGAGTGTTCTGCCCGTCGGAGAGCGTGGTGTGGCAGTGGAGGTCGCCACGGATCTGATCGCGCTCGACCAGATCCGGCAGGGTTCCGTCGCGGGCGGCGGCGAGTTCGCCGCGATGCTCCCGCAGCTCCGGCACGATGTACTCGTAGCCGAGCCTCCCGTAGACCTCCTCCTCGGTCCGGAAGCGCTCGGTCTCTCCGGTCCGGTCGTCCTTGATGCCGTGTTCTGATACGTGGAGGCCCTCCGAGACCGCCGTCTCCCTCAGTTCGGTGTTGTGCGCGGCCGACCCGGTGAAGTGCTGGAGCAGGTTGCCGAAAGCTTCCGGCTCGACGATCCTCACGTCCACGCCGATGTCCGCCTGGGTCTCCAGCTTCACCCCGTTCTCGCTCGGGTTGCCGGCCGAGCTGACCGTTTCGTGACCGGCGATGTAGCCGGCCAGCCCGCGGGGGTCGTCGGAGGTGGCGATCAGGTCGATGTCCTTGCAGGTGTCCGCCATGCGCCTGACCGAACCGGCGATCTCGGCCTGCTCGCAGCTCGGGTGCGAACGCAGGGCCTCGACCAGTTCCTCGGCCAGCGGCAGCACCTTGTCGAGCGGTTTGCGCTTCGGGCCCTGCGGTTCGGCCTCGAGCCGGTCGAGCCCATCGAGGATGTTCTGCTCCGCCTTCGGTCCCAGTCCCTTCAGGGCGCGAACCCGACCCGCCTCGGCCGCTTCACGAAGGTCCTCGGGGCCGGTCACGTCGAGTTCATCGTGAAGGCGCCTGACGGTCTTGGGCCCCAGTCCGGGGATCCGGTTGATTTCGAGCAGACCTGCCGGGAGCTTCTCCTTCAGCTTGGCGGCGGCCGGAATCTCGCCGGTCTCGACCAGCGCCAGGATCTTCTCTTCGAGGGTCTTTCCGACACCGGGCAGGTCGGTTACCCTGCCGGCTTTCGCCATCTCCTCGACCGAGCTGCCCTGGTCGCGAATCGTCCTGGCGGAGTTCGTATAGGCGAGCACGCGGTAGCGGTCGGCTCCGTCGAGTTGGTAGAGCACGGAGAGCTCTTCCAGCGCGTCGGCGATTTCGGCGTTGGTCATTGCCTAAACCTACCCGCCGGAAAACGCGCCGAATCGGTCGGCGCGGAGGTGGGGGTGTATCGGGTGCTTCTGTGGCTGTCTGGCGTAGCATCGCGGTGTGTCCGTCCCCGAGCCAGCGCCGTCCGGCCCCGTCTGGGTCATCCTGCCGACCTACAACGAGGCCGGCAACATCGAGGCGATGGTCGAAGCCCTCGACCCGAAGCTCTCGGAGAGGGACCGGATACTGATCGTCGACGACAACTCCCCCGACGGCACCGGGCGGATCGCCGACCGGCTGGCCGCCGGGCACCACCGGGTCGAGGTACTACACCGCCCGGCCAAAGAAGGCCTCGGCCCGGCCTACATCTCCGGCTTCCGCCGCGCCCTCGCCGGCGGCGCCGGCCTGATCGTCCAGATGGACGCCGACTTCTCACACGACCCGGCCTACCTGCCACGACTGATCTCCGCCTCGGCGCTGGCCGATCTGGTGCTCGGCTCGCGTTACGTGCCGGGTGGAGCCATCACCGAATGGGGTTCGGTCCGCCGGATGATCAGCCGCGGCGGCAGCCTCTACTCGCGGGTCGTCCTAGGGGTGCCGGTGCGTGACCTGACCGGCGGCTTCAAGTGCTTTCGGCGCGAAGTCCTGGAGTCGATCGACCTCGATTCGGTCGCCGCATCGGGCTACTCGTTCCAGGTCGAGATGACCTACCGGACCCTGAAGGCGGGCTTCGAGGTGCTCGAGGTGCCGATCACCTTCCGCGAGCGAGAGACGGGCCATTCGAAGATGAGCACCTCGATCGTGATCGAGGCGGCCTGGCGCGTGCCGGCGATCCGGCTCGCCGGCCTGAAGCGAGGCCGGCGCCCGGGTTGATCTTGCTCTGGCCGAAGGCTTCCGTTAGCTTCCCGGCCAACGGCGTCCTTGCGTCAGGGCACTTCATTTTGTATAGTGACCCTCCAGTCAATCCAATCGATCAGGAGACCGAACGAAGATGGCAAACCTCCCCGCAGTCAGCGACTCGTCCTTCAAGCAGGAAGTGATTGACCAGGAAGGCGCCGTCCTGGTCGATTTCTGGGCGACATGGTGCGGCCCCTGCCGCGTCCTCCATCCGGTCCTCGAGGAGATCGCGGCCGAGCGTGACGATGTCAAGATCCTCAGCGTCGACATCGACGAGAACCAGAGTACGGCCGCGCAGTACGAGGTCCTCTCGGTTCCGACCATGATCCTTTTCAAGGACGGCCAGATGGTCAAGCGCATGGTCGGCGCGATGCCGAAGCGCAAGCTGCTCAAGGAGCTCGAGCCGGCTCTGGCCGCCTGAGGACCAGGCAGCATGCCGTTCGTAGAGATCCACTGGTACGAGGGCCGCTCCGATGAGCAGAAGGCCGAAATAGCCAAGCGGATCGAAGTGGCCCTCGGCGAAGTGGCCGGGGTCCCGCCCGATCACTGCTGGGTGAAGTTCTCCGACACCGCCAAGGCCGATCTGATCATCCCCGAGGCCGAGCAATAGACGAGGGCGTGGGCTACCGGCTGCTCAGGTCGGGTGATGCCCACTGGCGCCGCTCGAACCAGATGTCGGTCCTCAATACGGACCTGGCGAAACAGCTGGGGGCCGACACGATGGGCGCCCGGCTCTGGCGGATCGGGCCCGGCCAGGCTTCGACCAGGCACCGTCACCGCGAGTCGAGCGAGCTCTACGTCCTGCTCGAGGGCCGCGGCCGGCTGAGGGTCGACGGAGATCTGCTCGAGCTCGAACCGATGGACACCGTCCTGGTCGAGCCCGATTCGATCCGCCAGCCCTTCAACGACACCGATGCCGACCAGCTCTGGCTGGTTGTCGCCGCCCCGGCCGAGCCGGGCAACTCGCTCGAGATGGACGAAGAGACTCTGGCCTTCATCTACCCGGACGGCCCGAAGGCGATGCCCCCGGAGCTGGAGTAAACGGATTGAAGCGGCTTGTCGCAGGTCTGGTGGTTTGCGCGGTGACGACCCTCGCGGGTTGCGACGCGGTCACGTTCTCGTCCAAGGTGGGTTGTGATGAGCTCTCGTCGGCGAAGTGGAAATCAGACCCGGACGTGCGCACCTATGAGTACGCAGAAGCGATTGACCGCTGCGGGGTGCTCGACGGCAAATCCCGGGCCGAGATAGAGCGGTGGATGGGCGAGTCAGAGCTCTTCAGGGGAAACCGCGATCTGGGGTGGGTCTTGACTGCGGAGGATGATCGAGGTGGCATCGTGTCGGATTTCCCCGAATTTCCCTTTGTTTCCGTGACGAAGGACAAGGACAACGAGTTCACCGAGTTCGACATCTTCAGGCCGTGAACCGGTGGCGTCGCGGGTCGTATTCGCCCGTCACCCTCTACCTGGTGCCTTTCGGCCTGGCGCGGCTGAGGATCCAGAGCCAGCCGATGATCACGGCGACCGTCCAGAGCAGGACTTCGAGCGCGCCGAAGACCGCGCCGAAGGCGGCCAACACCAGCAGCATGAAGATCGTGAAGACGCCGCCGGCGAGGATGGCGTTCTTCAGGCTCACGACTGAGTCTTGACGACCGCGATCGCCAGCGGGCGGCCGTCGATCGTCACCTCTTCTCCTTCAACGCTGGTGGCGGCATCGTCTGCTTCGAAATCGAGTGCGGTGGCCAGTACCTCGTCGGCCAGGTAGGCCCTGTGGGTCCTGGCTGCGTCGAGCAGTCCGGCGTCACCGGACAGGGTCAGCCCGATCCGGTCTGTGATCTCCAGACCGGCGTTCTTTCGGGCGTTCTGGACGGCGTGCACGATCTCCCGGGCGAGACCTTCACCAAGCAGCCCTTCATCGAGCTCGAGCGCCAGCGCGACGGCATGCCCGGATTCCGATTCGACCTGATAGCCCTCGACCGGCTCCATCGAGAGGATCAGGTCGTCTGGCCCCAGGGTGTGGTCGCGGCCCTCGATGCTGATTCCGATCTCTCCGCCGGCCTCGACCGTGGCCGCGACGTGCTCGGGATCGAGTCCCTCCATCGCTGCTGCGACCTGCGGCATGTCCTTGCCGAAGCGCGGACCGAGATTGCGGTAGTTGGCCTTGACCGAGTAGCTGACCAGGTCCGACTGGTCGGTCACGAACTCGAGCTCCTTGACGTTCAGCTCGGCCTTGACCAGCTCCGACTGGCTGATGATCGCCTCGCGCTCGGCGTCGGTCGCCACGACCACCGCCTTCGACAGGGGCTGGCGCACCTTGACCTTCGCCTGTGCCCGGCTGGCCCGGCCGAGTTCGACCGTCTGGCGGGTGGCTGCCATTGCCGCTTCGAGTTCGAGGTCGCGCAGGGCCGGGTCGGCGGCCGGGAAGTCACGCAGGTGGACCGAGTCGGGCATGTCGCCGAACTCGCCGGTGGCCCCGCCGGTCAGGTTCGAGTGGATCTCGTCGGCGATGAAGGGGGTGAACGGCGCCAGCATGCCGGCGATCTCGACCAGGCAGTGGCGCAGCGTCTGGAAAGCGGCGGCATCGCCCTCCCAGAAGCGGCGCCTCGAAAGCCTCACGTACCAGTTGGAAAGCTCCTCGACGAAGTCGGTGATCTCGCGGCCGGCCGAAGTGCAGTCGAAGCCGTCCATCTTCTCTGCGACCGATTCGACGGTCGCCTGCAGGCGGGAGATCGCCCAGCGATCGAGGTCGCTCGGATTCTCGGGCGGGCCGGGCGGGGTCGAGGAGTCGACGTTCTCGGCGTTGGCGTAGAGGACCCAGAACGAGTAGGTGTTCCAGAGGGTGAGCAGGAAGCTGCGCAGCGCCTCGGAGATCGCCTCCAGCGAGAACCGGTACCCCGACCACGGCTGCTGGGCGGTGAACAGGTACCAGCGGAAGGCGTCGGCGCCGAACTTGTCGAGCACTTCCCACGGGGCGACCACGTTTCCTTTCGACTTCGACATCTTCTGGCCGTCGGCGTCGAGGATCAGGCCGAGGCAGACGCAGTTGCGGTAGCTCGGGGTGTCGAACAGCATGGTCGACTCGGCCAGCAGGGTGTAGAACCAGCCGCGGGTCTGGTCGATCGCTTCGCAGATGAAGTCGGCCGGGAAGCGCTCTTCGAACTCATCCTTGTTCTCAAAGGGGTAATGGAACTGCGCGAACGGCATCGCGCCCGAGTCGTACCAGGTGTCGATCACCGAGACGACCCGCTTCATCTGCCCTTCGCCGCACTTGTCGCAGGCCCAGCTGACTTCGTCGATGTAGGGGCGGTGGAGGTCTTCGGGTACCTCGCCGGCGAGGTCTCGCAATTCCTGGACCGAGCCGGCGCAGAAGCTCTCGTCGCAGCCCTCGTGGTCGCATTCCCAGACCGGCAGCGGCGTGCCCCAGTAACGGTCGCGGGAGAGCGCCCAGTCGACGTTGTTCTCCAGCCAGCGGCCGAAGCGCCCTTCCTTGATGTGTTCCGGGTGCCAGCCGATCTCCTGGTTGCCGGCCAGCATCTGCTCGCGGGCCTCGGAGGTGCGGATGTACCAGCTCGCCTTGGCGTAGTAGAGCAGCGGGGTGGAGCAGCGCCAGCAGTGCGGGTATGAGTGCTCGTAGTCATCGGCGCGGAAGAGCAGACCGCGGTGGTCGAGATCGGCGATCAGCGCCGCGGTGACCTCTTCGTCCTTGACGAATCTGCCTTCGAAGCCGGTGACCTCGCCGGTGAAGTTGCCGTCGAGCCCGACCGGGTTGTAGAGCGGCGAGTCGGAGCGGCCGGGTTCGTAGAGGCCGGTCTCGATCGCGACCCGGTAGTCGTCCTCGCCGTAGGCCGGGGCGATGTGGACCAGGCCGGTGCCGTCGTCGGTGGTCACGAATTCGCCGGGGATCACCTCGAACTGCCCGGAGCCGCCGTCGGCCAGTTCGAACAGGGGGCCGCCATAGCGACGGCCGATCAGCTCGGAGGCTTCCAGCGTTGCTGCCGGCACGACACCCTCGCCGAGCACCTTCTCGACCAGCGGTTCGGCCAGGATCAGGGTCTCGCCTTCGACTTCGACCCGGGCGTAGGTGACCGAAGGGTTGACCGCCACCGCATAGTTGCCGGGCAGGGTCCACGGGGTGGTGGTCCAGACCAGCAGCGATTCGCCGGTGCGCCCACCCGAATCATCGACCAGCGGAAAACGCACATGCACCGAAGGGTCGGTCACGTCTTTGTAGCCGAGCGCGACCTCGTGTGAAGAAAGCGCGGTGCCGCAGCGCGGGCAGTAAGGGGAGACCCGGTGGCCTTCGTAGAGGCGGTCGTTCTCCCAGAGCTGCTTGAGCGACCACCAGACCGACTCGATGTAGTCGTTGTCGAGCGTGACGTAGGGGTCGTCGAGGTCGATCCAGAACCCGATCCGCTCGGTCAGCCGGTTCCATTCCTCGACATAGGTGAAGACAGACTCGCGGCACTTCTGGTTGAACTCGGCGATGCCGTAATCCTCGATCTCCTGCTTGGAGGAGATGCCGAGCTGCTTTTCCACCTCGAGCTCGACCGGCAGTCCGTGGCAGTCCCAGCCCGCCTTGCGCGGGACCCGGTAGCCGCGCATCGCCCGGTACCTCGGGTAGATGTCCTTGAAGACGCGAGAGAGAACGTGATGCGAGCCCGGCCGGCCGTTGGCGGTAGGTGGACCTTCGTAGAAGCTCCAGACGTCGGCCCCCTCGCGCTGTTCCATCGAACGCTCGAAGACCCGGCCCTCCTTCCAGCGCGCCGCGATCGCCTCCTCCATCTCTGGGAAGGACTGCTTCGGGTCTACTGGGCGGAATCCGGGCACGGGCAGCCGATTGTATGGCGATCGCCGGTTCGGACCCGGCAAGCCGACCCAGCTGGTCAGCACGGATCGAATCGATCCGAGTCCGGGTAACCGGCAGAAGGGTTATACTGGCTCAGTATGACTCAAAGAGTCGGCTCCAAAGGGCAGGTCGTAATCCCCAGATCCATTCGCGAGAGCGCCAGTCTCGAGCCGGGTGTGGACGTCTCCTTCGAGCCTGTAGAAGGCGGTGTCATTGTGCGCCGGGCAGAGTCGCGTTCGTCGCTCAGGGGAAGGTTTGCCGGCAGCGGCATGGCCTCGCGCCTGCTTGAAGACCGCGACCGGGAACCGCGGTGAGACTTGCCTTTCTGCCTTGATTCCTGGCCGGTGCTCGCCTGGCTGGACGGTGACGAGCCAGCGGCGGAACGGGTTGATCAGATCCTTGAGGTGGAACGTCCGGCGATCAGCTGGATCAACCTGATCGAGATTCACTACCGAACAAGCCGGGATCACGGGGTGCAGGAGGCCGATCGAGTTCTCGAAGAGCTCCGTGCTCTCGTCACCGAGAACCTGCCGGGAATATCGGCCATGCGTGCGGCGGCCGCTCTGAAGGCCGAGTTCCCGATGGCGCTGGCCGACTGTTTCGCCGTGGCGCTCGCTACCGCCGAGGGCGCCGACCTGCTGACCGGTGATCCGGAGATCATCAACCGGGCCGAAGTCCTCCCCTGTCCAGTCGAAGACCTGCGCAGATCTCACGCCTGACGACCAGGCCCCGGCATAGCGGGCGCGGTCATAGGATGCGGCGATGGAGACTTACGATCTGACGGGCAAGGTTGTTCTGATCACCGGCAGTGCGCGCGGCATCGGCTTCGAGACCGCGAAGCTCGCCCACGAGCGCGGAGCTTCGGTCGCGATGGTCGACCTCGACGCCGAGGTCGTCGCCGAGTCGGCTGCGGCGATCGGCGAGCGAGCGACCGGCATCGGTGCCAACGTCGCGGATGCCGGCGAGATCACAGCCGCGGTGACCACCGCCGTGACCATCGGCTCGGCAAGGTCGACGTCGTGATCGCCAACGCCGGCATCACGCCGCGCAAGACCACGACGCGCGACATCTCTACCGAGGAATGGGAGCGGATCGTCGAGGTCAACCTGCTCGGCGTCTGGCGCACAATTCGGGCGGGAATCGAACAGGTGATCGAGAACAGGGGACATTTCGTCCTGATCAGCTCGGCCTACGCCACCGCCAATGGCCTGCTCAACAGCAGCTACGCAACCTCGAAGGCGGCGGTCGAATCGCTCGGCCGCTCGCTCCGGACCGAGCTCGCGCCTCACGGCGCCAGCGCCTCGGTGGCCTACTTTGCTTTCGTCAAGACCGGCCTGATCGGTGAGATCTTCGACAACCCGAAGATCGACGAGCTTCGCCGTGACCTCGTGCCCTCCTTCATGACCGAGCCGATCGAGGTCACCCAGGTGGCGGACGCGGTGATCGAAGGGATCGAGCAGCGAGCGGCGAGAATCATCGAACCACGCGCCTGGCGGCCGCCGTTCAGGTTCCGCGGCTTGGTCGGCCCGCTCAGCGACCTCCGCATCGAGCGCAACCGCAAGGTCGGCGACACCGTGCGGGAAATCGAGGCACCCGACGAACACGGCCACTGGGTGAACCTTGGCCCGGCGCCGCTCGAATACAACCTTGCCGGCAAGACCGTCCTGGTCACCGGCGGAGCCCAGGGAATCGGTTTCGAGACCGCCCGCACCGCCTACGGCCGCGGGGCCTCCGTGGCGCTGGTCGACCTCGATCTCGCCCACGCCGAGGCCTCCGCTGCCGAGCTCGGGCCGCGGGCGATTGGGCTCGCCGCCGACGTGACCGACGCGGGGTCGATCGAAGCCGCGGTGACCGCCACCCGTGAGCGGTTCGGAAAGGTGGATGTGGTGGTCGCGAACGCCGGCATCACCACCGGGCTGGCGACCATGAGGTCGATCCGTTCCGAAGACTGGGAGCGGGTCATGGACGTCAACCTCTTCGGTGTGTGGCGCACGGTCCGGGCCGGCATGGAGGACGTCGTCGCCAACCGCGGTCAGTTCGTCATCGTCGCTTCTTCCTACGCTTTCTCCAACGGCGTGCTCAACAGCGCCTACGCCGCGGCCAAGTCGGGGGTAGAAGCCTTCGGCCGGGCGCTCAGGTCCGAGTTGCGCCCGCTCGGCGCCAGCGCTACCGTCGCCTACTTCGGATTCATCAAGACCGAACTGGTCAGGAAGGCTTTCGAAGACCCCGTGGCCGACCGTTTCCGCAAGGAGGTCGTACCCGATTTCCTGACCCGTCAGGTGCCTGCCACCGACGCCGCGGCTGTGATCGTCAAGGCCCTCGAGAAGCGCTCGGCGCGGGCGATCGCGCCGCCCGAATGGAAGGCGCTGTTCTTCGCCCGCGGCTTCGCCTCGCCGGTCATGGACCGACAGTTCGACGGCGACCCGGCGTTGAAGGAGATCATCCTCGGTGCCGAGCAGGCCGAGTTCGAGCGCCGGGAGTCTGCGCCCGGCTGATCAGAGGTGGTCGGTCGTGCCGCAGAGCCGGTCGTTGCTCTTCCTGCCGCCCTTCTTCGAGCAGGCCTTCGGCTTGACCACCCTGAAGTTGCGGGTCGCCTCCCACTTCTCCTGATCGCTCGTGACGACCAGGGTCAGGGGCACCTTGCCCCGGGCCTTGCGTGTGGTCCGGACCTTGAGCTTCACGGTCCCGACATCACCAGGACCCAGCTCCGGAACGACGGTGCAGCCTGCCTTGACGCTGCGCCGTTTCTGCTTCGGCACCTGCAGGCAGACCTTCGCCGGGTCCATCAGCGCGTTGCCGGTATTGCCGATCATCACGGCGAAGCGGCTGCGCTTGCCTCTCGGCAGGCCCTTCTTCCCGCTCAGTGAGTAGACCCGGAGCTTCGGAGCGAAATCGGGCGGCTGCGCGCTGCAGCGCCGGCTTCCGTCCGGCCGGCGGACCCCCGCCTCGCAGAGGTACTGGTGGAGTTTCCCGGGCTGCTGGGTGAAGAAGCCGTCGGCGCCTTCTTCGATCAGCCTCGCGTAGAACGGATCGGTCTCCTGTTCGGGGTCGATGTCGGAACCCCAGACATGGAGAGCGAACCCGTCGTAATCGGTGAACGGCTTGAGCAGCTGCGTGGTCCGGACCAGGCTGCCGCTGAAGCTGAACAGGTCGGGCGGCTGGATCGCCACCGGGGTCGGGGATATCGGCCCGCCGAAGGCGTAGGGGATGGTGCCGTCGAGGCTGCCCGAGAGCGCCTTGTGGTCCGGAGCGAGTTCGTGGAAGCGCTCGATCGCCCGCTGGTCGAACGAGGCGACGATCACGTCTTCGCTGCGCTCGGGGTAGCGGTTCATGATCTCGGCGAGGGCTTCCGCTGCGGCGAGGGAGACGCTGGGGTCCGAGTTGCTCTTCATGTCGACGTTCAGCGGCGTGTCGGGGAAGGCCTCGAGCACCTCTTCGAAGGTTGCCATCGTGAAGTCGTTTGCGCTGTAGCCGGTCGGCGGGGGTTTGTCGCCGGTGGCGATGCCGCGGTAGGGGTGCGGGTCGGCTTCGTTGAAGCCGTAGTGGCCCTTGCCCGGCGTGAACTTCCAGGCGAAGTCGTAGCTCTTGAGCTGCTCCACGGTCAGATCGCGGACCTCGAAGTCGCTGCTGTTGGGGGCGTTCGAGGTGCCCGACGGACGCATGTCGTGGGTCACCATCAGCACGCCGTCGGCCGAGACGAAGCTGTCCATCTCGAGCGCATCGGCGCCGCGGTAGCGCATGGCGGTCTTGAAGGCGTACAGCGTATTGCCCGGAGCCTCGAGCTCACCGCCCTGATGGGCCATGTTCATGAAGCCCTTGTCCTGCCAGAAGTCGGTCGGCGGAGGGGTCGCCGGCCGGTCCGGGTCCTCGGCCGAAGCCGCGCCCGCAAACAGCCCGCAGACCAGTACCGCGATTACTGCTGAGACCTTCTTCATTCCCGAACTCCCCTCGTTTCCCCGGAGCACCTGATGCTCCCCGACGGCTCGAGTCTAGACGCACCCGGGAGACCCGGAGCAGCGGCAGGGAGGCTGAGGGTTCAGCGAGTCGCTTCTTCGAGCAGGTAGATGATCGATTCGTAGGGCTCGCCGGTCGCCCGTTCGAGTCCCACCTCGCAGGTGCGGTTGGAGGAGACGTGACGGACGGTCGGGTTGAGCTTGACTTCGGCCGCCTCGGCTTCGGTGGCGCTGGCGGTCAGCTCGGGGTGGAGCATCCCGCGATCTCCGGCGAAGCCGCAGCACCTGGCGTTGACCGGCACCACCACTTCATCGGCCAGTTCTCCTGCCACTCTCGCCAGAGCCTTGTTCAGGCCCATGTGGGCGCCGGAGCAGGTCGGGTGGACCGTGACCGAGGCGGTCTTCTTCGTCACCTCGAGAGTTTCCAGCAGCCGCTCGGCCCAGCTGACCGAGTCGATGATCTCGATCTCCGCGTGGCGGGCCTGGTTCTCCTCGGTCAGGACTCCATCGCCGAAATCGCTGAGGCCGTAGCCGCATGAGGTCGCGTCCATGACCACCGGCAGCGCGCCGCCGCCGGTCCACTTCCACAACCGCTCCACGGTCTCGTTCGCCTTGAACTCGTGGGCCTCGCTGTATCCCTTCGAGCTGAACGGAACCGAGCAGCAGGAGCCGGCGATGTCTTCCGGGATCCAGACCGGGCTCCCGGCCCGGGCCGAGACGGCGGCGAGTGCTTCGGGCAGGCTGAGGTCGGGTCCGGCTCCGTTCCCGTTGCGGCCCGCTTTCGAGCGGCCGAACATGCGGTTGATGCAGGCCGGCATGTAGACGACGGCGGCTGCGTAGCGCCCGGTGTCGGGCAGTCTGGCCGGAGCAGCGTCGGGCATGTTCGCCCCCCATTCCGGGATCAGGTCGTCGTTGACCACGCTGCGGGCGGCGCCGGTGAGGCTGCGCATGCCGCCTTCGCCGATCACCCTCTCCAGGGCACCGCCGAACCTGAGGCCGCCGCGGGCGAGGCCCTCGACCCGGTCCCAGCTGCGGGCCACCTTCAGCGCGTTCTTCTGCTCGCGTGGACTCTTCTGGGCCTTGCGGAACTCCTTCATGAAGGCGCCGGTATCGATCCCGACCGGGCAGGCCAGCTCGCAGGATCCGTCGGCGGCGCAGGTCTCGATCGCGTCGTACTCGAACTCTTCGAGCAGGGCCCGGCGGACCGCGGTGTCGCCTCCCTGGCGGACCATCTCCCGTCGCAGCACGATGCGCTGGCGCGGCGTCGTGGTCAGGTTGCGGCTGGGGCAGACCGGCTCGCAGAAACCGCATTCCACGCAGGAGGTCGCGACCTCCTCGATCGGCGGCGTGGTCATCAGGTTCTGGAGGTGGCAGTCCGGATCACGATTGAGCACGACTCCGGGATTGAGGGCGTTGTCGGGGTCGGCCAGCTCCTTGACCCGCCACATCATCGCGGTCGCTTTCTCCCCCCACTCGAGCTCGACGTAGGGGGCCATGTTGACGCCGGTCCCGTGTTCGGCCTTGAGCGAGCCTTCGTACTTGTTGCAGATCAGGTCGACCAGCTTGCTCATGAAGGCTTCGTAGCGCTCGAGGTCCTCCGGCTTGGAGAAGTCGGGGGTGAGCATGAAGTGCAGGTTGCCGGCGGAGGCATGGCCCGCGACCCCGTTGAGGAACTCGTGCTCGGCCAGCAGGGCGCGCAGCTCTTCTGCTCCTTCGGCGATCCGGGCCGGCGGCACGCAGACGTCCTCGACGATCAGCGCGGTGCCGGGCAGGCGCATCTTGCCGACCAGTCCATGCAGGCCCTCGCGGACCCGCCAGTTGATCTCGATGATCTCTTCGTCCCGGCTGAACTCGACTTCGCGGATCAGCTCCCGGCCGGCCAGCAGCTTCATCGCCTTCTTCTCGTACTTGTTCAGAGCTTTGTCGTCGTCGCCGCCGAACTCGACCAGCAGGGCGGCCGAGCCGGGGTCGAGTTCCTTCCAGTGGTCGGGGGCTCCGGGCATGTTGTACGAGGCGACGATCAGGGCCGGGGCGACCATCACTTCGACCGCGGTGGCGCCGGCTTCGACCAGGTCCGGCACCGGATCGATCGCGCTGGGGATGTCGGGGAAGTGGATCCAGGCCAGCGTCGTCTTCTTCGGGATCGGCACGGTGTCGAAGTTCACCCTGGAGATGAAGCCGAGCGTGCCCTCGGAGCCGATCATCAGGCGGCGGTAGATCCCGACCGGGGTCTCGGCATCGAGGAAGGCACACAGCCGGTAGCCGGTGGTGTTCTTGATCTCGAACTTCTTGCGGATCTTCGCGGTCAGCTCTTCGTCGGCGAGGATCTCTTCGCGGATCTTCAGCAGCCCGGCGGCCAGTTCGGGCTCGGCTTCGGCGAACTTCTCCTCAGCGTCAGGGGCGGTCGAGTCGACCACCGTGCCCGAGGGCAGGATGAAGGTCATCCCGGTGACGGTCGAGTATGAATCGAACCTCGTGCCGCACTTCATGCCGCCGGAGTTGTTGGCGACTACCCCGCCGACCGTGGCGATCTCCATCGAGGCCGGGTCGGGGCCGAGCTTGTAGCCGTACGGTGCGAGCACCCGGTTGACATCGGCCATCATCGCTCCGGGAGCGACCGATACGCTGCGGCCTTCGTCGAGCACCTCGATTCCGCCGAAATGCCGGCGCACGTCGACCAGAATTCCTTCGCTCTGGCTCTGGCCGTTCAGGCTCGAACCACCCGCCCTGAAGGTGACGCCGATCCCGTTCTCGCGGCCGAAGCGGGTGACCTTGGCGATGTCTTCGTCGTCCCTGGCCATGACCACCGCCCTGGGCAGCATGCGGTACGGACTCGCATCAGAGGCGTAGCGCACGATGTCGCTGGCCCGGCTGAGCACACGATCCTCGCCGAGGGCCGCGACCAACTGCGAGCGCAGTGGCTCCGGGGTACCGCCGGCGACCCATTCCGGGGCGCGGTCTGCAGCCGGCTCGCCGGGCTCGGGCGCGATCTTCGTAATGTCGGACTCGAGCAGTGGCATCGCTATCTCCTGGTTGACTCTAGAACAGGTTCATTCCGGGCTGGACGGGAACTTCGACAAGGCGCGGCTCGGCGGCGGCAAGCGCTTCGGCGAGTTCACTTTCGACTTCTTCGGAGGTGCGGGCGATCCTGCTTTCCACGCCGTAGCCGGAGGCGATCTTGGCGCTCTCCAGCGCCGGCAGGTCGAGCCCGGGCGAGCCGGTGACCTGTTCGACCTCGGCGAACCACTTGAGGATCGCGTACTCCTCGTTGCGGAGAACGAGGAAGGTGACCGGTGCGTCGTAGGCATTCGCGGTCCAGAAGGCGGTGACCGCGTACTGGACCGAGCCTTCGCCGAGCACACAGACGACCGGCCGGTCGGGCTCGGCGATCTGGATGCCGACCGCGGCACTGAGGCCGAAGCCGAGGCCGCCGCCACAGCCGAAGAAGTAGCTGTCGGGTTTCGAGATCCGGAGCTGGTTGCGCAGCGCCATCGTGCTCGACGGCGCCTCGAGCACGACGACCGCGTCCTCGGGCAGGTGCTCCTTGAGGATCGAGCAGACCACGGAACCGGTGAGCGGGTCGCTGTCTTCCTGCCGGGTCGGACCGGGCCAGGCCGGAGGTGCCTCACGGTCGGTGCCGTCAAGCTGCTCGAGCAGGGAGGCGAGGGTCAGCTTGACGTCGGCCACGATCGCATCGCCCATCGGTGCGCGGGCGGCTTCGTCGGGGTCCGAGGTGATCTGGATCAGCTCCGCGCCGTCGGGCAGCAGCGGCCCGGGCAGGTTCGGGTAGTACGGGAAGACCGACATCCCGACTACGAGGATCAGGTCGTGGCCTTCGAGGGTCTGGCTCACCATGCCGATCGCCGGCGGCAGCACGCCTCGCCAGTGCGGGTGGTTCTCGGGAAAGCCGAGCCTGCCTCCACCCGGCGCAGGGCATGCCCATACGCCGAGGTTCTGGTCTTCGGAGAGCGCGACCATCTCCTCCCAGGCTCCGGAGGCGTCGATGTCGGGGCCGGCGATCATGATCGGGTTGCCGGCCGCCTTGATCCGCTCTGCGAGTCCGTCGACCGCGCTCTTGTTCGCCACCGCCCGGCCGCCGACCTCGCGCGAAAGCAGATGCGCGGCGTCACCGGCATCGACCTCGACTGCCCAGTCGTCCATCGGGATCGAGACCATGACCGGGCCACGCGGCGGCAGCATCGACAGGTGGATCGCGCGCGAGAGGGCGAGCGGTACGTCTTCGGCCCGTGCGGGCTCGTAGGTGAACTTCACATAGGGGTCGGGAACGCGGACCGCGTCGTAGTTGGTCAGGTTGGCCTGGATCCCCATCAGGGATCGGTGCTGGTTTCCGACCGTGACCACGACCGGCGAGTGGTTCGCCTGGGCGTTGAAGAGTGCCCCGACCGCGTTGCCGAGTCCCGGCGCGGTGTGGAGGTTGACCAGGGCCGGCTTGCCGGTGACCTGGGCGTGGCCGTCGGCCATGCCGACCACCGCCGCCTCCTGGAGTCCGAGCACGTACTCGAAGTCGTCGGGGAAGTCCTGGAGCATCGGCAGTTCGGTCGAGCCGGGATTGCCGAACATACGGGTCATGCCGTGCTTGCGGAAAAGGTCGTAGGTCACTTCGCGGACGGTGGGCATGGCCGGGAGCCTATACGCGTACAGGCGCGTTCGGGAACCCGGCGATGCAGGGCTGTCAAGATGTTCACGTGAGTCGTTACCTGCTCCTCCCCCTCCTGCTCGTGCCGCTGCTGGTCGCAGCATGCGGCGACGACGAAGTGAGCACGCCCGTCGCCTGCCTGGAGAGCCCGCAGAAGATCGAAACGGCACTCGTCACGGCACCCGAGCCGGTCCTGATCGACGGCACCGTGCCGATCAGCGACTGCCTGGTCAGGAACCAGGCCACCGGCGATCTGGTCAACTTCGGCGGCGACGTGGTCACCGTCGCGACGAACCTCGGCACACAGGCCGGAGGCACCGGCCCTGCGGCGATAGCCGCTGCGATCCGCGCCGGCTACCTGGTCGGAGCCGTGGAGAAAGGCGCCGAAGGCACCGACGGGATCCACGCCGCCCTCGTCGATCGCGTCGAGAGCGCCGCCACCTTCCGGCTGGAGCGAGCCGGAGAGGGCGCACAGGTCCACTACGATGCGGGACTCGAAGCCGGTAGCAACTCCGGATAAACGAAAGTGGGGGAACAGTGAGCGAGCAGCTCTGGGGCGGAGAGACCACCAAGGCAATTGACAACTTCCCGGTCTCGGGGGAAACGATCCCGCCGCCGGTGATCCACTGGCTCGGCCTGATCAAGGCCAACGCCGCCCGGACCAACGCGAAGCTAGGGCTGCTCGACGAGAACCTGGCCGAAGCGATCGCCGCCGCCGGCGACGCGATCGGCAACGGCGAGCACGATGACCAGTTCCCGGTCGACGTCTTCCAGACCGGCTCCGGGACCTCGTCGAACATGAATACGAACGAGGTGATCGCGACGCTTGCCGGCGGAGACGTCCACCGCAACGACCACGTCAACATGGGCCAGTCCTCGAACGACGTCTTCCCGTCCGCGGTCCACCTCGCGGCTCTGGACCAGGTGACCAACGACCTGCTGCCTGCGATGGACGCGCTGGCCTCTGCCCTCGAGGCCAAGGCCGCCGAGTTCGCCACGGTGGTCAAGGCCGGACGTACCCACCTCATGGACGCCGTCCCGGTCACCCTCGGCCAGGAGTTCGGCGGCTACGCTTCCCAGGTCCGCCTCGGAATCGATCGGGTCGAGGCCACGCTCGGCCGCGTCGGTCAGATCCCGCTCGGCGGCACCGCCACCGGCACCGGGCTGAACACCCACCCTGACTTCGCTGCCGGAGTCCGTGACCTGCTCGCCGAGAAGTGCGGCCTCGCGATCTCGGCCCCCGACGACCGATTCGAGGCCCAGGCCAACCGCGACTCGCTGGTCGAACTCTCTGGCGCGCTCAAGGTCTACGCGATCTCGCTGAACAAGATCGCCAACGACCTCGCGCTGATGGGTTCCGGGCCCCGGGCGGGCATCGCCGAGCTGAGGCTGCCCGAACTCCAGAAGGGCTCGTCGATCATGCCCGGCAAGGTCAACCCGGTGATCCCCGAAGTGGTGATCCAGGTCGCCGCACAGGTGGTCGGAAACGACGCCGCCATAACCATGGCCGGCTCGCAGGGCCAGTTCGAGCTCAACGTGAGGGTGCCGCTGATCGCCCGCAACCTGCTCGGCTCGATTCGCCTGCTCGCCTCGGCTTCGCGCCTGCTCGACGAGAAGTGCATCGCCGGCATCGAGCCCGACCACGAGAACAACGAGAGCCCACGCTGAAGCCACGCTGGCGACGGCCACCGCGCTCAACCCGTTCATCGGCTACGACCGCGCCGCCGAGATCGTCAAGGAGGCGGCGGCTTCAGGTCGCGGCCTGCGCGAGGTCGCGATCGAGCTCGAGGTGGAAGAGGAGATCCTCAAGGAGGCCCTCAACCACCACAAGATGGCCCACCCCCACGACTGAATCCCGCTCCCGGCAACAGGCCCCACCGGCGACACGCCCGGCTTCTGGCGGCGATCCGCACCCCATACCGGTCCCGATGCTTGCCAGAACGTATTGCTGGTGGCATGGCTGGGCTTCTGGCGGCGATCCGCATCCGCTGCCGGGCCTTATCCCTGCCAGAACGCGGTGGCTCCTGGCGTGGTGGCAGTTGGCTTTCGGGTTTCCGGGTTGGTGAATCCCGGTAGAGGTGGTCAGTCGCGCTTGGGCGGGTCTTCGGGTTCGCGGTCGAGGACCGTGGTGTCGTCGTCTTCGGGATCGGGTTCGATCACGATCGTCCGGGGCTCGACCACCTCGTCTTCGACCTCGATGACCGGCTCCGGGTTTTCGGCGGGTTCCTCAATTTCGACGGCCGGCTCCTCGGTTCCGGACGGTTCCTCGCCCCCGGCCTCGATCGCCAGTTCTTCGGCCTCGATCGCCTCTGTCTCCGTCCTGGTTTCTTCGCCGGAGATCGACGATGCGGCTTCGGAGACGACCGTTGCGGCTACGACCTGAGGGTCCGCGGCTGCTTCCGGTCGGGTGTCCGCTGGTTCATCGTCACCTTCCTTCCAGCCGATCTTCCCGGCGAGCACGGCGACGGCGAGCGGGTAGTACATGAGCGCGGTGCCGAGCAAGAAGGCGATTACGATCGTGCCGAAGTCGAGCACTCCGTCTTCGGCGGCCGCCCAGAACATCCAGGCGGCGACCGGCAGGTAGATGAAGACCGCGCTGAGCGTGCCGGGTGTCAGCCGGTCGCCACGCATGCTGGGGAGCATGTGGAGGAAGACCGCGTTGACGATGAACAGTGCCGGAACGGCGAGGCTGACCGCTGGGGCCCACCACCCGATGGCGGCTCCGGCCAGGGCGTAGAAGACCAGCAGGAAAGCAGCGAAGAAGAAGTCGGCCTGGGTGAAGGTGACGCCGAAGCGCGGCCCCACCTGCCGGTTGGCCCAGACCAGCCAGCCTTCGGCGTACTCCTCCATGACATGAAGGCCGACGGCGATGATCCCCAGCCATAGAACCCACGAATTCGTATCCATACGCGGACCCTACTCAGCCGGCGATCCGGGCCCGGATCGCCTCGGCGCTGCCGACCGAGAGGTTGGCGAAGGTGATCCCGCGAGCGATCGCATCAACCTGCCGGGCCTCTTCGGGACTGAAGTTCCGATCCATTGCCGCGGCCACTTCCGGGTCGCCGGATGGCGCACCGACCGGACCCGGAAAACCGGCGGTCGAGCGTTCGACCGCATAGACGACCGCGGCGCGGCTGGCCGGGTCGAGCCGGGCGAGGTCGTCGAGTCCGAGGGCCTCGAGTTCGTCATCGGTGACGCCGGCACGCACGGCCCAGCGCTGGTGGACCCGGCTGCAGCCGGCGCAGGCGTTGGCCCGGCTGACCGCGACCATGATGCGCTCGCGCAGCGCAGCGCCGACCCCACCGCGATAGACCCGCCACAGCTCTGGCGATACCCGGGCCACACCGGCAAGGTCTCCCGCGACCTGGCTGAGTGAATCGAAGCGTCTCGTACCGGTCCGGGTCGGAGGGGAGGCGGTCTGGTTGGTCGTCTTCACAGAGAGAGCGTAGAGAATCGCCGGCGGTGCGCGGCCAATAGGATCGGCCCGTGTTCTTCCCCTCCTCCTTCCCCCGGACCTGACAGGCCCTGCACTGTTCCTCGCGCTGAAAGAGATGCGACGGGCGAGAGTCCGCTTCGGGCTGCTGATTTCGGCGATCGGCCTCCTGGTGCTGCTGATCCTCGCCCAGCAGGCGATCCAGACCGGGCTGATCACCTCCTTCATCGGGGCGATCGAGAAGCAGTCGGCACCGGTCCTCGTTTACAGCGTCGACGGTCAGCGGACCCTCCAGGGCAGCATCATCACGCCGCCGGTCGAGCAGCAGATCCGCTCGACCGAAGGAATCGAGAAGTCCGGGCGGATCGGCCAGGGCACTTTCACGGTCAAGGTCAACGACGACGCCGAAGACTCTGACGCCGCGATCATCGGCTACGACGATCCGGACCTCGGCGCGCCCGAGCAGCTCTCGTCCGGCCGTCTGCCGGACGGTCCCGGGGAGGCGGTCGGCAGTACTGCCGGCTTCGAGCTCGGCGACCGGGTCCAGGTGCTCGGACCGGGCGGGCAGAGCGAGGTGGGCGGGCAGATCGAGGTCGTGGGACTGGCCGAAGACGCCCAGCTCCAGGTGACCCCGACGCTGTTCGTCGAATGGTCCGAGTACGTCGCCGCTGTCGAGTCGGCCAACCCCGATGCGGGCACGATCCTGCCGAGCGCGATCGGTGCCGCCCCGGTTGAGGGACTCGATGCGGCGACTCTCGCCGACCGGATCAATGACCGGAGCGAAGAGGCTGACGCGCTGCCACGGCAGCTCGCCGCCGACGAGACCCCCGGCGTGGCCGAGGTCCAGCAGTCCTTTCAGGTGATCTTCCTGCTGTTCGGACTGGTGGTCCCTCTTGTCACCGGCCTGTTCTTCCTGATCATCACCCTCCAGAAGTCGGCCTCGCTCACCCTGCTGCGGGCGGTTGGGGCCCGGTCGAGCCTGCTGGTGCGCTCCCTGATGGTCCAGGTCGTGCTGGTGATCGGCGGGGGTCTGGCGGTCGGCATCGCCCTCTACACGCCGCTCTCCCAGGCCCAGCTCGGGGAGATCAAGCTCAGCTTCGACGTCGGGGCGGTCCTCTTCTGGTCGGTCGTCCTGATGGTTCTCGGACTGCTCAGCGCGATCGTCGCCGCGCGCCGCGTTCTCAGTATCGACCCGATCGAAGCGACCACCGGGGAGGGTGGCCGGTGAGGCTGGCCCTCAAGGAACTGCGCCGCCGTCCCGGCCGCTTCGGAGTGGCGACGGTGATCCTGACCCTGATCGCGATCCTGCTGATGTTCCTCGGCGGGCTGCTCGACGGGCTGACCGCCGGCAATACCGGCGCGATCCGTGCCCAGCAGGCAGACCTGATCGTCTACTCGGCGACCTCTCAGGACTCCCTTGTCCGGAGCCGGATCGACCAGCAGCAGGAACGGCAGGTCGAGGCCGTCGAAGGCGTCGGCCAGGTGGGCGAGATCGGCAGCGTCCAGCTTGGCTCGAGGATCGAAGGCAAGGGCCCGCGGGAGCTCGTCCCGGTGGTCCTGTTCGGATACGAGTCCGCTTCGGCAGGCCTGCCTGCACCTCCGACGAAGCCCGGCGAGGCCTGGGCCGACGACACCCTCGAGGCCGAAGGAGTCCAGCAGGGCGACGTGATCCGGATCGGCCCTTCACGCAGCCGGGTCCAGGTGATCGGATTCGTCGACGACACCCGTTACGCCGGCCAGAGCACCCTCTGGGCGTCGCTCGAGACCTGGCGCATGGTCCAGAACGACAACCGCCCGGACGCCCGGGTCGCCCCCGGGGTCAGCCAGGCCCTGGTCATCCAGGCGCCGGAAGCCGACCCGGCCGACCTCGCCATCCGGATCGACGAAGCGACCGGTGGCACCACCTCGAGCCTGACCGAAGACGAAGCGATCAACGCCCTGCCGGGCGTCGCCTCGCAGGAGGCCGTCTTCAACCAGATCATCGGGCTCACCGTGCTCATCGCAATCATCGTGGTGGCACTCTTCTTCGCCCTGATCACGGTCGAGCGGATCGGCCTGTACGGCGTGCTGAAGGCCCTCGGCGCCGGCTCGGGCAGCCTGTTCGCGGGAGTGGTTGTGCAGGCGGTGATCGTGACCCTGATCGCCAGCGCGATCGGTGCGCTTGCCGCACTCGGACTGGCGGCGATCATCCCGGCGGGATCGATCCCGTTCATTGCGACCGGTGCGCGACTCGGTGGCAGCACGGTTTTCCTGCTGTTCGCGGCGATCATCGGCTGCGCCTTCTCGCTGCGCCGAGTACTGAAGGTAGACCCCGCCCAGGCGATCGGCGGCGGCCAGTGAAACCCCTTTTCACCGACAATCCGGAGGAACGATGAGCGAAACCGAGACAGAAGAACGCGGCGACGGACCCGGCAGCGGCTCCGGGTCGGCCCCGGCCCTCCAGATGGAGGCCGTGCGCAAGGTCTACGACGTCGCCGACGAACAGGTAGTCGCGCTCGACCACGCCGACCTGACCGTCGGCTCGGACGAGATCGTCGCCCTTGTCGGTCCGTCCGGCTCGGGCAAGACGACGCTCTGCTCGATCGCCGGTGGCATCCTCTCGCCGACTGAAGGCAGGGTCGTCGTCGGCGGCAGGGACATCACTGGCTACTCCTCGAAGCAGCTCACCGATTTCCGCCGGGAGTCGGTCGGCTTCGTCTTCCAGACGGTCAACCTGATCCCGTTCCTGACCGCCCGGGAGAACCTGCTCGTCGTCGACGAGATCAGCTCGCGCGACCGCAGGCGGGCCCAGAAGCGGGCCGACCAGCTGCTCGAGGAACTCGGCCTCGAGGACCGCAGCGGCAACCTGCCTTCGCAGCTGTCGGGAGGTCAGAAGCAGCGCGTGGCGATCGGCCGATCGCTGATGAACGAGCCGGCCCTGGTCATGTTCGACGAGCCGACCTCAGCCCTTGACACCAAGCTCGGGGACCAGATGGTCCAGCTGATCCGGGAAGAGATGAAGAGCCGTGGGACCGCGGCGATCATCGTCACCCACGACGACCGCATCACCAGCTACGCCGACCGCACCGTCCACATCACCGACGGCCGCCTCGAAGCCTGACCTGGGCCCCCTGGGGCTAGCCGAGCGGGCCCGAGTAGACCTCGAAGAAGCGGCCGACCATCTCCGCCGGGATCGCCCGGTTGGCATCGGCATTGGTGTGGATCGCGACCACGGCGGGGAGGTCTGACTTTTGGGCGCGCCTGAGGGCGGGTTCGAGCTCCTCCAGCGACTCGACGTACTCGCCGTGGCAGCCGAGGCCCTCGGCGACGGTGTCCCAGCGGATAACGCCGAGTTCGGTACCGAAGGTGCGGCCGTAGAGGGCGATCTCGTTCGGCTCCTCCATGGTCCAGTTGCCTTCGGCCAGGACGATCGTCGTGACCTTGACCCCTTCTCGGCGGGCGGTCTGCATCTCCATGATGTTGAAGCCTGCGGCACCGTCTCCGGTGACGCAGACGACCTCGCGGCCGGGCTCGCCGAACTTGGCGCCGATCGCCGACGGGATGCCGGTGCCGAGCATGCCCAGCTCCAGGATCGAGTGGTACGAGCGTGGTGGGGTCGAAGGCAGCAATGAGTAGGCCCAGAGCGCGGTATTGCCGCCGTCCACCGTGTAGACCGCCTGGTCGCCGAAGACGTCAGCAACCTTTTCGATTGCCTGCCCGGGGTGGATGCCCGGACCGTCCCAGTCAGTGACTACGCTGAACTGAGCGTCGTGCCATTCACGGTCGAGCTGCTGGTAGCGGTCGAGGTCTTCGCGGTTCGCCGGTTCGACACCCCGTTCCTTCAGCCCTGCGGCGATGCCGGCCAGGGCGTCCCTGGCGTCGGCGACGATGCCGAGTGCGATCGGTCGCGAGACGCCGATGTTGGTGGGGTCGGTGTCGATCTGGATCAGCGAGCAGTCTTCGCCGTCGCCCCAGTACTTGTCGTAGGGAAGGTCGAGGTTGCCGAGCCTGGAGCCGGCGACCAGGATCACGTCGGCCTCTTTCCGGGCCGCGATCCCGGCATCACCGAATCCGAAGACATAGTTGGGGTGGTCCATCGAGATCGTGGCCCGGCCTGCCATGGTCGGTACCACCGGACAGCCGAGCGTCTCGGAGATCCCGGCGATCTCTGCATGGGCGCCGCAATGGTCGGCTCCGGCGCCGGGGATCAGAACAGGTCGCTTCGCGTTGGCAAGCAGTTCGACCGCCTCGTCGATCTGAGCGGCAGAAGCCCGGGGCTGGGAGGCACGGTAGGCCTGCGGCGGCCGCACCGGAGCATCGGCCTCTTCGCCCTCTTCATACAGGATCGGGGCGGGGATGTCGATCTGGACCGGGCCGGGCCGGCCGTTCCACATCTCGCGGAAGGCCAGCCGCATCACTTCGGCGGTCCGGTCCCACTGGAAGATCGGGCCGCCCCACTTGACCGCCGCCTTGAAGGCGTCGATCTGGTCCTGGCCCTGGAAGGTGGTCGGCGGTGACGGGTAGACCACGCCGAGCCGGTGCTGCGAAGTGATCACCAGCACGGGCACTCCTTCGTGCCGGGCGGTGATCACGCCCGGGATCAGGTTGGCCGAGCCGGGGCCGGGGTTGGCGATCACGGCCGAGGCCTGGCCGGTCGTCTTGTAGAGGCCTTCGGCCATGTGCAGCGCCGCCGATTCGTGGTGGACCGGGACGAACCGGATCCCGTGCTCCTCGAGATTGGCGAGGATCGGGTCCACGGTCGGTGACGGCAGTCCGAAGAGGAACTTGAGGTCCTCCGCCGCCATCGCCTTGACGAACAGCTCACCACCGTTGATCGTGCCCACGCTTTCCTTCCCGTCGTCGTTGCCGCCGGAAGCCTCCGCGCCTTGGCGCCGGTCTCCTCCTCGGACGGCCTTGCCTCGAACGATATCCCCCGATTCCAGACCGGGCTAGGGGTTTAACCCTGAAAGGTGACCATTCGTTCTTCGGTCAGTTCGATGACTGAGTAGGCCGGGCCTTCGCGGGTGTTTCCGGAGTCCTTGACCCCGCCGTAGGGCTGCTGGTCGGCGCGGAAGGTCGGGACCTCGTTGATCAGCACTCCGCCGAACTCGAGGGTCTCGGCCGCCTTGAGACCGTTGCCGATGTCACGGGTGAAGACGCCGGCCTGAAGTCCGAACTTCGAGTCGTTGGCCATCTTCAGACCCTCTTCGAAGGTGGAGAAACGGTGGATCGTGGCGACCGGTCCGAAGATCTCCTCGCACCACACCTTCTCTTTGCGGTCCGGTTCTTCGATGAGTGTCGGGGCGAGGCAGCGGTCCTGGTCTACCAGCTCGCCGCCGGTCAGGACCTTGGCCCCAGAGGCCGCCGCTTCGTCAATCCAGCTCTTGACCCGGTCGCGGTCGCCACGGCTGATCAGCGGCCCGACATCGGTCCCCGGGTCCTTCGGGTCGCCGACCAGCAGGCTTTCGACGTTACCGACGATGCGTTCGATGAACCGGTCGGCGATCGATTCGTGGAGCAGGATGCGCTGGGTCGAGATGCAGCTCTGGCCGGCGTGGGTGAAGGCGTGGACCTGGGCCTTGTCGGCTGCGGTCTGCCAGTCGCCGTCGTCGTTGACGATCAGCGGGGCGTTCGAGCCGAGCTCGAGGTTGACCTTCTTCTGGGGCACCTTGGCGGCGATGCCCCAGCCGACCGGCACCGAGCCCGTGAAGGTGATGGCGCGGGTCAGTTCGTGCTCGACGATCGCGTTGCCGACCGACCGGCCGCCGCCGGGGATGACGCTGAGCCATCCGTCCGGCAGGCCGGCTTCGATCAGGATCCCGGCCAGCTTGAGCGAAGAGATCGGGGTCTGTCCGGCGGGCTTCAGCACGATCGCGTTGCCGGCCGCGATCGCCGGGCCGAGCTTGTGAGCGACCAGGTTCAGCGGGAAGTTGAACGGGCTGATCGCCCCGACCACGCCGTACGGGACCCTCAGCATGACCCCGAGCTTTCCGACTCCGCCTGAGGAGGCCTCCATCGGAACGGTGCCGCCGGTCAGCTTGCGGGCTTCGGTCGCGGAGAACTTCAGGGTGTCGACCGTACGCTCGGCTTCGACCGTGGCGGTCTTGATCGGCTTGCCGGCCTCGAGGCAGATCGCTTCTGCCAGCTCGTCACGCCTCTCGCGGACGATGTCGGCGGCACGGTCGAGGATCTCCGCCCGGCGGTACTGCGGCATCCCGCCTTCGGAGAAGACCTGATGCGCGGCCTTCACGGCCTGGTCGACGGTCTCTTCGTCGCCCTGCGCGACCCGTCCCACCAGCGACTCGTCATACGGACTGAGAACCTCGCCCCAGTCGCCTGTATCGATCCATTCGCCTGCCAGCAGAAGCTTGTGATCCACGTTCGGTATCTCCTCGGTTGCGCCCGGGCCTCGGCGGCCCGCCTGTCGATGCGTTGCGCTCAGACTACCCGGAGGCCGGTCCGCCCACACCCGGGGCCCGACCGCGGAGGGTCAGACCTTGATCGTGACCACGTCGCCGTCTCGCACGACGTAATCACGGCCCTCGATCCGGAGCAGGCCGCGCTCGCGGGCGGCGGCGTAGGTTCCGAGCTCGACCAGCTCCGACCAGTCGATCACTTCGGCCTTGATGAAGTTGTCGGCGATGTCGGTGTGGATCGTCCCGGCGGCGTCGAGCGCGCTGCCACCGCGGGGCAGGCTGCGTGCCACCGCCTCGGTCTGCTCGCCGGCGGTGAAGAACGTGATCAGGCCGAGCAGGTCGTAGGCGGCGCGGACCAGGCGGGCCAGGCCGGATTCGCCCTCGACCCCGTAGGACTCGCGCATCTCGGCCGCCTCTTCGGCGTCGAGTTCGGCCAGCTCGCCTTCGATCCGGGCGCTCAGCGCGATCGCCACGGCGTCGTGTTTCGCGGCAAGTTCGGCGATCTCGGACGGGACCTCGCTGGTGCCTTCGTCGACGTTGGCGACGTAGAGCATCGGCTTCGAGGTCAGGGCCTGCAGGTGGCGCTCGGCGTCGGGCGCGCCCTCCGGCGCCGGCACGGAGCGCACCGGCCGGCCCTCGGCCAGCGCGTCGCGCACCTTCTCCAGCCAGTCACGTTCGGCGATCGCCTCGGCATCTCCGGATCGGGCCTGTTTGGTCACCCGTTCGAGCCGGCGTTCGGTCTGCTCGTAGTCGGACAGCACCAGTTCGGTCTCGATCGTCTCGATGTCGCGCAGCGGGTTGACCGAGCCGTCCGGATGCGGCACGCCGCTGTCGGCGTGGGCGCGGACCACGTGGCAGATCGCGTCGGTCTCCCGGATCGAGGCGAGGAACTTGTTGCCCAGCCCTTCGCCTTCCGATGCGCCCTTGACCAGGCCGGCGATGTCGTGGAAGTAGATCGTCGCCGGGGTGATCTTGGAGCTGTCGAGGGTCTGGACCAGGGCGTCGAGGCGTTCGTCCGGCACCTCGGCCACCGCCACGTTCGGCTCGATCGTGGTGAACGGGTAGTCGCCGGTCTGGGCGCCGCCCTCGGTCAAGGCGTTGAAAAGGGTCGACTTGCCGGCGTTCGGCATGCCGACGATCCCGACCTTCACGACCCCTCCTCCGGATCGACCGCCGGCAGCGGCAGGAAAGCGCCGACCAGGGTTCCCAGAGTGGCCCCGGCGATCACGTCACTGGGGTAATGCATGCCGAGGTACGGCCTCGTGACCGCCATGACCGCGGCGATCCCGAACAGGGCGTAGCGGTATTCGGGCGCGATCCTCGCCATCGCCGTCGCCGAGGCGAAGGACGCGGTGGCATGGGCCGACGGGAACGAAAGCGAAGACGGCGCACCTCCCAGGGGAGGCAATCCTTCGAGGCTGGGGCGCGGACGCTTGAAGATCAGCTTGACGCCGAAGTTGACCCCGATGCCGATCGGGCCGATCAGGCCGGTGGTCAGCCACTGCTTGCGGCGCCGGGAGTCGAAGAGGAAACCGAGCGTGCCCAGCGTGATCCAGAGGTAGCCGTTGTCACCGGACTTGGCGATCACCTGGGCGGCCTTCTCGGCCGCGGGGTGATGGCCGCGGGTGCGCATCACGCGCAGCAGCTTCAGATCGGCTTTCTCGAGGGCATTCTTCATCGGTCGGGCAGGATACGGCGGTTGCCTTCCCGGTCGCCGCCCGGTGCGCCATGATCGTCCCCGTGGAGGGCAACCCGGAGAGCGAAGCGACGCGAGAGCAGTACGAGGCGGCCTTCCGCCGGGACGGCCTGCCGATGCTGATCGAGGACTATTCGCCCTCCTACGACATCTTCACCAGGGCGGTACCGCTGCTCGGCCTGGTCCTCGTCCTGGAACTGCTCGGCCCGGTCAATTCCGAGTTCTCGCTGGGCTGGAACATCGTCTCCGTGCTGATGGCTCTCACCCTGATGGTGCTGGCCTTCGGACTGGTGAACCGGCATCGCGACCGGCCGTTCTTCTCCCGGCCGCGCAAGGTGGGCAGGATCGAACTGGCCGCCTTCGTATTCGTTCCGGCGCTGCTGCCGGGACTGATCTCTGACCACTGGGGGATCGCCGCGCTGACCGCACTGTTCAACGTCTTCCTGCTCGGGCTGATCCTCGCGGTGGTCGGCTTCGGCCTGATCTCGATCCTCGGCTGGGCCTTCGGCAGACTGCTGTCGGAGCTGTCGCGCTCTTTCGGGCTGCTGGTCAAGGCGGTGCCGCTGCTGATGATCTTCTCGCTGATCCTCTTCCTTACCCCAGAGCTGTGGGAGGTCTTCGCCCAGCTCGAAGGAGCCTCGCTGGCGATCCTGGTCGGCCTGTTCGTCGCCCTGGGAACGGCCTTTCTGATCGCCCGCCTGCCGAAGGAGGTCGAGAATCTCGAACGCGAAGCCGGCGCGGGCGGGCCGCCGCTCGAGACACGCCAGCGCTTCAACGTCGGGCTCGTGCTCTTCGTCAGCCAGTCGCTTCAGGTGCTGCTGGTCGCCCTCGCGGTCGCCGGTTTCTTCGTCGTCTTCGGGATGCTGACCATCAACGCCGAGCTGATCGCGGGCTGGATCAAGGGAACACCAGACGTGCTCTTCGGCTTCGAGCTGGGCGGCCGCGAGGCCGAACTGACGGTCGAGCTGCTCAGGGTGGCGACCGCGATCGCTTCCTTCACCGGCCTCTACTTCGCGATCTCGATGATGACCGACGACCTCTACAGGCGGGAGTTCCTCGACCGGATCACCGACGAGATGAAGCAGACGTTCACGCGCAGGGCCGAGATACCTGGCGCTGCTGGCAGACCGCGACGGGTCGGACCGGGACGGGCAGTCGGGCTAGAAGCCGACCTTGCTCTCGTTGGCGTCGATCCTGATGAAGATCACCTTGTTCAGGTCGAGGATGACGGTCTCGTCGCCGCTCGTGAACTCATGCGGGCTGTCGCCGTCCTTGAGCGCCTTGCGAAGGTCTTTGAGCTGACCTTCGTCGAGCCTGGCCGGTACGACCGGTCCACCCTCGAAGCCGATCTCGATCCGGTTCGAGCTTGGCCATCAGTGGCCTCTCTGCCGGTTCGACGATCTCGGTCAGGACCGAGCCGGTGGCGGCCGGGTGGACGAAGGCCACGCGGCTGCCCCTGATTCCGGTGCGCGGGGTCTCGTCGATCAGCTTCAGGCCGATCGCCTTCGCCTGGTCGAGGGCCTCGTCGATGTCCTCGACCGAGTAGGCCACGTGGTGGATGCCCGGGCCCTTCTTGGCGAGGAACTTGCCGACCGGAGTATCCGGTCCGAGCGGGGCCAGCAGCTCGATGTGGCCCTCGCCGACGTCGAGCAGTACGGCTTCGACTCCCTGGGACTCGACGGTTTCGCGGTGTACGAGTTCCATCTCGAAACTGCGCTCGTAAAGTTTGATGGCGGAGTCGAGATCCTCGACCGCGACGCCGATGTGGTCTATGCGCTTGAACATTGCGCCAAGTCTAGGGAGAAGCGGAGCCGAGCAGCCGCGGCGGCAGCCAGGTGAACAGGTTCTCCATCAGCTCGACGTCGGCCACCGCGACCCGCTCGTCGGCGCCGTGGACCAGCGGCTTCGTGTCGGCCAGGCCCATCGCGCTCTGTGGGCAGAAGCCGTAGACCGTCGCACCGAAGGCCTTGCGGAACCAGTGGCTGTCGGAGAAGCCCGGCATGACCAGCGGCAGCACCCCGGCTCCGGGCTCGGTCAGATCGGCCCACTCCTCCAGCGCCTCGGCCAGCGGCCCCCCGTAGTCGGAGCGGTTGCCGACCACTGGGTCGTTGAAGCTGACCTGCCAGTCGCCTCTGCCGATCACTGACTCGATCCGCTCCATCGCCTCTTCGCCGGTCATGCCGGGAGGGGTGCGGCAGTCGACCACTAGTTCCGCCTTCGAAGGGATCACGTTCTCCCGGCTGGACGCGGCGGCCATGGTCGGGGCGAGCGTTACCCCCAGCATCGGGTCGGCCAGCAGGTCGGCCAGCAACGGGTCCGCCGCCCGGACTTCGGCAAGCGCAGCTTCGAGGTCATCCGGCACGTGGCCGAGCAGGGTCTCCAGGAAGCGGTCGGTATCGGGCGTGGACTCTCGCGGGGGCTGGCGGTGCAGCGCAGCCAGGGCGGGGGCGAGCTTGAGCAGGGCGTTGTCGCCGACCCCGGGGATCGAGCCGTGGCCGGCGACACCCCCGGCCCGGATCGTGAACCGGAAGGTGCCTTTCTCGCCGACCGAGAGCGTGAAGAACCGGCGGCCGTTGAACTCGACCATCTCACCGGCGCCTTCGTTCACCACCCAGTCGCAGCGCACCTTGTCAGGGACCTCCTCACACAGCCACTGGGCACCGAAGTGGGCGCCGGTCTCTTCGTCGGCGGCGACCACCAGCAGCAGGTCACCCTCCGCCGGCCGCCAGCCCGACTGGGCCAGGTTGACGCAGGCGGCGGTCTCTGAGGCGACCTGGTCCTTCATGTCGAGCGCGCCGCGGCCCCAGATGAAATCGTCCTTGAGATCGCCTCCCCAGGGATCGACGGTCCACTCCGAAGGGTCGGCCGGCACCGTGTCCACATGGCTGATCAGGGCCAGGGTCGGCCCCGGCGCGGCGCCCTTCAGCCGGGCGACCAGGTTGGGCCGCTCCGGCACCTTCGCCAGGATCTCGGTCTGCCAGCCGCATTCATCGAGCAGTCCCCGGAGGAAGTCGAGTGCCGGGCCTTCGTTGCCCGGAGGGTTGACCGTGTTGAAGCGGATCAGCCGCTGGAGTAGTTCGGGGGCTCGCATCGACCGCCAGTATCCCACCGGCCATAGGATCCGGCGATGGAGCGAACCGTGCTGATCACCGGAGGAGCCGGCTTCGTCGGCGCAGGTCTCGCGGTGGCACTGGCCGGTCGCCACCCGGACTGGAAGCTCGTCGCGCTGGACAACCTGCACCGCCGGGGTTCGGAGCTCAACCTCGAACGTCTGGATGAAGCCGGGGTCGAGTTCGTGCGGGGCGACGTGCGCGAGCCGGGTGAGCTCGACCAGGTGGGCAGCTTCGATGCGCTCGTCGAATGCTCGGCGGAGCCGTCGGTCATGAGCGGGGTCGAGGGCGACACCCGGTACCTCGTCGAGACCAATCTCGACGGGGCCTACAACTGCCTCGAGATAGCCCGGCGCCATTCGGCCCAGTTCATCTTCCTCTCGACCAGTCGTGTCTATCCGGTCGAGCCGCTGGAGACCGCGAAACTGAGCGAGGGCGAGACCCGCTTCGAGCTGGAGGCCGAGCAGGGCTGTGCCGGCCTGTCTCCGGCGGGCGTGAGCGAAGAGTTTCCGCTCACCGGCCGGCGCACCCTGTACGGAGCGACCAAGCTGGCCGCGGAGCTCCTGATCGACGAGTACCGGTTCAACTTCTCGATCCCGGCCGACGATCAACCGCTGCGGGGTGATCGCCGGTCCCTGGCAGATGGGCAAGGTCGACCAGGGCGTATTCACCCACTGGATGCTCGCCCACTGCTTCGATCGCCCGCTCTCCTACATCGGCTTCGGCGGCTCCGGCAAGCAGGTGCGCGACCTGCTCCACATCGACGATCTGATCGACCTGGTCGAACGACAGCTGCTCGACCCGGAGCACTGGGACGGAAGCAACTTCAACGTCGGCGGTGGCCGCGAGTTCAGCCTCTCCCTGGCCGAGACCACCGCGATCTGTTCTGAGCTCACCGGCGAACAGCTCGATGTCGGCAGCGTCGCGGAGACCAGGGCCGGGGACATCCCGGTTTACCTCTCCGACTGCCGCCGGCTCTTCGCCCATACGGACTGGCGGCCGACCCGCGATCCCCGCAGGACCCTGGTCGACATCCACGAATGGATCGAATCCGACCGCGAGACGATCTCGCGGACACTCGAAGGTTGAGCCGCCCCCTCTGAGCTACCCCTCGCATTGTTGCCGCTGCCGTGAGCGGTGCCGGCCACGCTCGCGTAGCATGGCCCGGGCATGGATGCCGACCTGAAGATCTCGGTTCTGATCCCGGCCCGGAACGAGGAGGGATCGATCCTCGAGACCATCGACGGGGCGGTCACCGTGCTCGAGCGGGAAGGAATCGGGTACGAGATCCTCGTGGTCGACGACGGCAGTACCGATGCGACCCGGGCGCTGGTCGACGGCGCGGCGGAATCGAACCGGCACATCCGCTGCCTGCCGTCACCACACCCTCCGGGCTTCGGAATGGCCGTCCGGGCGGGGCTGGAGGACTTCAGAGGGGACGGGGTCGTGATCCTGATGGCCGATCAGTCCGACGATCCCGAAGACCTGGTGATGTACCACCACATCCTCGCCGAGGGCTGGGATTGCGCCTTCGGATCGAGGTTCATGCCCGGGGCCATCCTGGTCGACTACCCGCGGCTGAAGCTGCTGATCAACCGGATCGCCAACCGCTTCATCGCAGCGATCTTCCGGCTCGGCTACAACGACACCACCAACGCCTTCAAGGCCTACCGCCGCGAAGTGATCGAAACGGTTTCGCCGCTGCTTTCGAAGCACTTCAACCTGACCGTCGAGCTGCCGCTCAAGGCGGTCACCCGGGGCCATTCGTTCAAGGTGGTACCGACTTCCTGGCGAAACCGGACTTCCGGCAAGGCG
The DNA here is from genome assembly GCA_963709475.1 of uncultured Solirubrobacterales bacterium. GTDB lineage: Bacteria > Actinomycetota > Thermoleophilia > Solirubrobacterales > 70-9 > 67-14. The sequence goes on from CAVPWI010000003.1 coordinate 245,743, forward strand.
AAGCTGCGCGATGCAGGAGATGGGCAGCCGGTACCTGTTCATCGTGCTCTACATCTGGCTGGAGTACCACCTCAGCCGCGGCGACTACCGCAAGGCATAATGGCCGGATGCTGAAAGGAACTCTCATGCGCACCGCGATAGTCACCGGCTCGGGAGGCCTGATCGGCTCACAGTCGGTCAGCCGGCTCTGCCGCGACGGCTGGCAGGTGGTCGGCATCGAGAACGACATGCGAGCCACGTTCTTCGGCCCCGAAGCTTCGACCCGCGAGGTCAGCGAGGCGCTGGGCCGCGACTTCGAGGACTTCCGCGAAGTGGAACTGGACATCAGGGACTCCGAAGGTGTCGCACGGGTCTTCGGCGAGGTCCCGGGCGGACCCGACCTGGTCGTCCATACCGCCGCCCAGCCTTCGCATGACTGGGCGGCGCGCGAGCCGTTCACCGATTTCGGGGTCAACGCGACCGGCACCCTGAACCTGCTCGAGGCCGCCAGGGAGCACTGCCCGGACTCGCCCGTTCATCTTCTGCTCGACCAACAAGGTCTACGGGGACCTGCCCAACAGCCTGCCGCTCGAGGAATCCGAGACGCCGGCTGGAGCTTGCCCGAGGACCACAGGTATTTCGGCGGGATCGATACGTCGATGTCGATCGACCAGTCGACCCACTCGCTCTTCGGGGTCTCCAAGGCCGCCGCGGACCTCCTGGTCCAGGAGTACGGGCGCTACTTCGACATGCCGACGGTCTGCTTTCGCGGTGGCTGCCTCACCGGGCCCGCAGCACGCCGGGGCCGAGCTCCACGGCTTCCTCTCCTACCTGATGAAGTGCGTGATCGAAGGCAGGCCCTACACCGTCTTCGGCTACGGCGGCAAGCAGGTCAGGGACAACATCCACTGTGCCGACCTGGTCGATGCCTTCGTCGAGTTCACAGCCGATCCGAAGTCGGCCGCCGTCTACAACATCGGCGGTGGCCGCGGAGCAACTGCTCGATGCTCGAGGCGATCGAGATGTGCGAGAGGATCGCCGGCCGTGAGCTGGACTGGACCCTGAGCGACGAGAACAGGATCGGCGACCACCGCTGGTGGATCTCCGACCTCGGCTGACTTCGAACGGGACTACCCGGAGTGGAAGCAGAACTACGGCGTCGAGGAGATCCTCGGCGAGATCCACGCCAGCCACCAGGGCTGATCTCGCGACATCCGCCAGGGCCCCCGAAGCCGTTCGGATTACGGACCCGACTCAGCGTCGGAGCAGATCCGCACCGGGCCTTCGCCGCCGAAGCTGACCTCCCAGGGCTCATCGACGTTGCCGGCCGGCAGCTCCAGCCCGGCGGTCGATTTCGGCAGCACCGCACCGATCAGGATCCCCGGTGGTTCGCCGAGCCGGGCAAGGCTGACCGCGAGCTCGGTTTCGCCGAGGTTCTCGATAGTCCACGTGTCCGGCCGGAGGTCGAGGCTGCCGGCGGCCGGTGTCGTCTTCCGGCAGGCCGGTTCGGTGAAGGCCGCGGGTGTACCGCTCAGCACGATTCCGCTCGCATTGATCAGCGAGGAATCGGCGGTCGTCCTGAAGGGGACCTCCAGGGCCTGGAGCTCGGCCGGCGTGAAGGCGGGCGAGCCGTGAGCCTCGACCGCCGAGAGGTAGTCCTCGACCGGCACGTCGAACGACGTTCCGGGCCTGAAGGTCTGCCCCTCGGGAACATCGGGAGAGGACAGCCTCGACCCCCGAGAGCGTGGCCCTGGTGAAAGGCGGCGGCCGGCTCCCAGCGCTCCTCGGCCTTGTCGTTCATCAGTTGAACGCCACCTGAGATCGCGAACAGGCTGAGCACGCCCGCGACTCCCAGGGCCCACGGCTGCAGCCTCAACCCCTTGAGCAGGTTGACCACCATCAGCACCACGAACAGCGCCGTCGGCAGCTGGTAGCGGCTCGAGGTAGCCGCCCGGACCTCGCTGGCGCCGTACTGGATGTAGGCGTCCTGGGCGAGCGCGAAGAGCAGGTACAGGCAGAGCGCGCCCGCGGCGGTGACGAGAAAGTTACGAGGAATCCGTTCGAGACTGCGCAGGCGCCAGACGGCCAGTCCGATCACCAGCACGGCGCCGATCTGTCCCCAGATCAGGTTCGGGCTGATCCGGCTCCGAGCCGTCGCCGGTGGCCAGGCCCGCGAGCGAGACGAGCGCCGCGGCCAGCGTCTCGAACATGTAGCCGGGAACCTTCGGCAGGACCGAGAGCTGGAAGGCTGGGTCGAGACTTTCGGCACTCGCCTGGTGTCCCCAGCCGAGCCACCAGAGCGCGTAGAAGAGCATCGCTGCACCGGGAACGAAAACCCGGCGTCGGCGGTCCCGGGGGTTGAGGACCCATTCCGCAGCGCCGGCGGCGACGAAGGCTATGCCGAGGCTCGAGAACGTCAGCGAAACGACCAGGAGAATCGAGGCAGCCACATCACCCCTGTGGTCATCGCGATCGAGGGCGATCAGGGCGCCGAGGCCGGCGGCGAGTGAGCCGAAGTATCCGATCTGGAAGGCGAACAAAAGGTCCTCGAAGGCTGCGCCGAGGAACAGGATCAGCATCGTTGCGATCAGTGCGCCCCAGTCCCCGATCCTCCGCCTTGCGTACACGAACAGCAGGGCGTTGGTCAGCAGGAAGGTAGCCGTGGCTGCCACCTGCATCGGACGGGCCGACTCCATGCCGAAGACGTCCTGCAGCGACTTGAAGACGAAAGCCGGGGCCATGATCGGGTGACCGTTGAAGGGGTCCATGATCTGACCGATGCCCCAGCCCTGACGGAGCAGCAGCAGGTTCCACTCGTCGGCGATGAAGGTCAGCTTCGAAGTCAGGCTGAGGATCCAGACCCCTGCCACCACCATCGCCAGCCCGAGCAGGATGACCGGCAACCGCCGGATCAGATCCTCCCGCCCGAAAGTGCCGGTGGCTTCCTCTCCACCCTTTGCTCCAGTCATCAGGGCCGGGAATCTACTTCAACTGTCCGGATTGCCCGGCGGCGTCCACGCGCTTCGTCATCCTCTGTCGTGATGGACGAGCAGCTATTCGACGTCGGGGAAGCCGAGCCGCCGCCCGGGCTGGTGGTCGGACCTGATGCCCCGCTGGCGGCGCGCATGCGCCCCCGCACCCTCGGCGAGATCGTCGGCCAGCAGCACATCCTCGAGAAGGGGACGGCGTTGCGCGGGGCGATCGAGTCGGGCCGACCCCACAGCGCCATCCTCTACGGCCCGCCCGGTACCGGCAAGACGACCCTGGCCCGGGTCGTCGCCACCACTCTCGACGGTGCTTTCGAAGAGGAGTCGGCCGTCAACGCCGGCCGGGCCGAGATCCGCGCCGTCATCGGCCGGGCCGAGCAGCGCCAGGCCTCTGCCGGTCGCCGTACCGTGCTCTTCCTCGACGAGATCCACCGTTTCAACAAAGCCCAGCAGGACGCCCTGCTGCCGGCGGTCGAAGCCGGCACGCTGACCCTGATCGGCGCGACCACCGAGAACCCGTACTTCGAGGTCAACTCGGCCCTGATCTCGCGCTGTCAGGTCTACGAGTTGAAGCCGCTCGGAACGGAAGAGATCCGCGAGCTGCTCGACCGGGCGCTGGCTGATGACGAGCGCGGGGTGGCCGGCAGGGTGGAGGTAGCCCCCGAAGCCCTCGACCTGCTCGCCGACCGGGTCGGCGGTGACGCACGCTCGGCCCTTTCGGCCCTGGAGCGGGTGGCCGCGGCCGGTGGCACGGCCGGAATCGCTGAGGTCGAGGACGCCCTGCAGGCGCAGGCGATCGCCTACGACAAGGGCGGAGACCACCATTACGACTACATCTCGGCCTGGATCAAGGCGACCCGCGGCTCCGATCCGGACGCTTCGCTGTACTACCTGGCGGTGATGGTCGAGGCCGGCGAGGACCCGCGTTTCATCGCCCGCCGCATGGTCGTGCTCGCCTCCGAGGACATCGGCAACGCCGACCCGAGGGCGCTCTCGGTCGCCACTGCAGCCGCCGCGGCGGTCGACCGGGTAGGCCTGCCCGAGGCCGCGATCAACCTCGCCCAGGCGGCCACCTACCTCGCCCTCGCCCCCAAGTCGAACGCCTCCTACATGGGCCTGAACCGGGCTCGCGAAGAAGTCAAGCAAAACGGTCCTGAACTCCCGCCCGACCACCTCCGCGACAGCCATTACTCCGGCGCTTCCAAGCTGGGCCGGGGTGCCGGCTACCGGTATCCGCATGACCAGGAGGGCGGCGTGACCGACCAACCGATGATGCCGGCCGGGCTCGAGGAGACGAAGTTCTACGAGCCGACCGAGTACGGCTTCGAAGCCGAGATGAAGAGGCGCCGCGACGCCGCTGACCGCATCCGCCGGGGTCACCTCTCGGCAAAGCCAGACTGGGAGCCGGATCCTTAGGGAGCCTTAATTGGCCGCTCCACAACTTCCTCCCGTTTCGTGGGTTTCAGAGATCGACCCACTGGAATAGAAGCCAGGGAGGGTTGCTGTGTCGGCCGGAGGCCCGGACTGGGGGCCTCCGGTCGAGATCTTTTGCAGGTTTACACTTGTCAGATGCCTACCAAGACTGCATCTCCCGACTCCGCTAGCTCAACCGACACCCTCAAGTCGCACAACCCGGCGACCGGAGAAGTTGTCGGTGAGGTCCGGACGATCACTCCGGACCAGGTCCAGGGGATCGTTGACGAAGTGGGCCTGGTCCAGCCCGCCTGGGCCCAGCTCAGTGCCGCCGATCGTGCGGACTACATCGAGCGCACCGCGGCGATCCTGCTGGAGCGCCTCGACGACATCGCGAAGCTGCTCACCGCTGAACAGGGCAAGCCGATCTCCGAGTCCTACACGATGGAGCTGCTGCCGTCGATCGACGCGCTGAAGTGGTGCGCGAAGGAGGGTCCGAAGATCCTCAAGGACGAGAAGATCAGCTTCCCCCAGGCGCTCTTCAAGACCAAGCAGTCGAAGTTCACTTTCCAGCCGATCGGCGTGGTCGGGGTGATCGCACCCTGGAACTACCCCTGGACGATCCCGGTCCAGGAGATCGCGATCGCCCTGCTCTGCGGCAACGGCGTGGTCCTCAAGCCGGCCAGCCTCACACCTCTGCTCGGCGAGGAGATCCAGCGTGCCTTCGAGGACGCCGGCGTCCCCCAGGGACTGGTCCGCACCGTCCACGGAGGCGGCCGGATCGGCGACGCCCTGACCAAGTCGAGCGCCGGCAAGATCTTCTTCACCGGCTCGGTCCCGGTCGGCTACAAGGTCGGCGAGGAGTGCGCCAAGCTGATGAAGGGCTGCGTTCTCGAACTCGGCGGCAAAGACCCGATGATCGTGCTCGAGGACGCCAAGCTCGACTTCGCCGCAGCCGGTGCGGTCTGGGGAAGCTTCGCCAACTCCGGCCAGACCTGCGCCGGGATCGAGCGCATCTACGCGATGGACTCGATCCAGGACCGCTTCGTCGCCGGCCTGGTCAAAGGTGCCGAGGCGCTCAAGGTCGGCGACCCGACCGAGGTCGACACCGAGATCGGCCCGATGGTCAGCGAGGACCAGTACGACCTGGTCTGCGAGCTGGTCGACGACGCGATCGCCAACGGGGCCCAGCGGCTCTGCGGCGGACCAGTCGAGGTCGAAGGGTTCTCCGGCAAGTTCATCGCCCCGACCGTGCTTACGAACGTCAACCACGACATGCGCATCATGAATGAGGAGATCTTCGGCCCGGTCGTGACCGTGATGGGCGTCGGATCCGACGAAGAAGCGCTCCGGCTTGCCAACGACTCCGAGTTCGGTCTCGGTGCCTCGGTCTGGACGGGGGACCGTCAGCGCGGCGAGCGGATCGGCGACCAGATCGAGTCCGGAATGGTCTGGATCAACGACCACATGTTCACCCACGGTGCCTGTCAGTGCACCTGGGGAGGGGTAAAGGACTCCGGCCTCGGCCATTCCCATTCCAAGTTCGGCTTCTACGAATGCGTCGACATCAAGCTGGTCACCTACGAGCGCGGCCTGGCCCGCAACTTCTGGTGGCACCCCTACGACCAGACCTTCCTGGACGCGATCCGCTCTTCCGCCAAGCTGCTCTACGGCAAGGGCGGCGAGCGCCTCGAAGGGCTGAGGGAAGGCGCCGCGCCGCTGGCCAAGGTCAGCCGCCGGGTGCTGAGGCGCGACGACTGACCCCGCCCGCCGAATCCCGATGAGCCGGTTCTTCCTGCTGCTGGCCGTGCTGCTGCTCGCCGGTGGAGCGGCTTTCGTCGGCCTCCAGGCCGCGGGAGACGACTCCGGGTCGCGTGACCGGTCGAAGGCCAAACAGGAACGGTCTGGCGTCGGGCAGTCGAACGGACGCGGGCAGTCGAACGGTCCTGATGGTGGCGGCGCAGCCGCGCAACCCGACCTGCCCGAGTCAAGCTGCCCGCCGGACCTCTCCAACTGCGTGGTCGCCAGCGGTCGGGTGATCTACGTTGAAGCGGTGGACCCTGACGGCGACGGCGACGCCCACTTCGTGACCACCAGCGAGGAGAGCGTGACCTTTCCCGGGATCACGGTCTTCGACGTGCGGCAGGACCTGCGACCCGAGCCGTTGCCGGGCATCGGCGACCTGATCGGCGGGGCCGGGCCGGTCTTCACCGGCTCCCGTGGCCAGAAGCAGATAGAGGTCGTCGAGTTCCATGTCGCTCGCTGAGCCGCCGGTCACCGAAGGGCCGCCCGCTGAGGTCCGGTGGGCGATATGCCTGATTTCCCGTGCGATGGAGTCGATCCTGCCCGGTATGCGAGCACGATCGACTCCAGTCGCGGTGCTGTCGGCTCCGGACTGAGACAATCCCTTCATGGAAGACGGGCCCGACGCGGCCAAGACCACCGCGGCGATCCGGCTCCGCGGACTGAGCCGCGAGTACGGCGACCGGCTCGCGCTGCGCGATGTCGACCTCGATCTGGCCGAGGGCCACACCCTGGCTCTGCTCGGGCCGAACGGATCCGGCAAGAGCACCATGCTGAGGATCCTCGCGACGCTGCTCAGGCCGACTTCGGGAGAGGTTGAGGTGCTCGGCTGCAGCCTTCCGGACGAGAGCTGGAAGCTGCGCGGGCGGATCGGCTACCTCGGCCACGAGCCGCTGCTCTACCGGGATCTGACCGGACGGGAGAACCTCGAACTCCAGGCGCGACTTCACGGGATTCCCCGGGAGGAGGCGACCGCCAGGATCGAACACGACCTCGAACTGCTCGAGATGAGCCGGCGCGCCAACGACCGGGTCGCCGGCTTCTCGGCCGGCATGCGGCAACGGATCGCGATCTGCCGTGCGGTAATCCACCGCCCTTCGCTGCTGCTGCTCGACGAACCCGATTCGAACCTCGACCCCGAGGGCCGGGAGCTGTCGCGGAGCCTGATCGGCCCGGCCGGGGGGCGGACCAGGGTGCTGGTATCCCACGAGCCCGAGCGGGCGATCGCCGAAGCCGATTCGGTGGTCAGGCTCGACCGCGCCGGACGGGTCGAGCAACTCGACCGGGACTCGGGTCCGGCGGACTCGGAGCCGGCGGCATGACACCGTCACGCTCGGCCTTCGCGGCGCTGCTGGCCAAGGACCTGCGGACCGAGCTGCGGACCATGAGGTCGCTGCCGGCGATGGTGCTGTTCGCGGTCACCACCTTCATCATCTTCCGCTACGGGCTCGACCGGACCACGCTCTCCGGCAGCCTCGCCGGCGGGGTGCTCTGGACCACGCTGCTTTTCGCGGCCATCCTCGGGATCAACCGGATCTTCGTCTCCGAACTCGAGGAAGGCGGCTTCGACGCGATCCGGCTGGCCCCGATCGACCGCACCGTCCTCTTCACCTCCAAGGCTTCGGCGCTGTTCATCTACCTGCTCGTGCTCGAGGCGATCGTGGTGCCGGTCTTCGCCCTCTTCTTCCTCCCCGACTGGTCTGCCTTGATCCCGCTGCTGCTCCTGCTCGTCGGAGCCAACCTCGGTTTCGCCGTACTCGGCACCCTGATTTCCTCGATGGCGGTCAACTCCCGGGCCCGCGATCTGCTGGTCCCGCTGATGCTGCTGCCGCTTGTCGTGCCGCTGATGATCGGAGTCACGGCGGCTTCCGCGGGGCTGTTCGACGCGGCCGGACCCGACTATGAGGGTTTTGGCACTTGGCTGCTTGTCGTGGGTCTATACGATGGGATATTCCTGCTGGTCGGATACGCCGTCTTCGATTTCCTCCTGGAAGACTGAAACCGGCTCCGGCAGCAGGTTGCCAACATGACAGGCCGCGGACTCAAAACACTCTCGATCGCCACCGTCCTCTTCCTGACGGCAGGTTTCGCGCTGGTCTTCCTCTGGGTGCCGATGGACGCCGATCAGGGCTTCAAGCAGAAGATCTTCTACCTGCATGTGCCGCTGGCGATCGTCGCCCTGCTCGGTTTCGTAGCCGGCGGGGTCGAGGGCTACCGCCACCTGAAGAGCGGGGACCGCCGCCACGACTTCAACTCCTACGTCTTCATCCACATCTCGGTCGTCTTCGGTGTCGCCGTGCTGGTGACCGGAGCGATCTGGGCTCAGGCCTCCTGGGGCAAGTGGTGGGTCTGGGAGGAGCCGACCCTGGTCAGCTTTCTGATCGTCTTCCTCCTCTACTGCACCTACTACCCGTTCCGTTACGCGATCGAGGACCGCGACCGCCAGGCCCGTTACGCTTCGGTCTTCGCGATCACCGCCGGCGCTTTCGTGCCGCTCAACTTCATGGCTGTGCGAATGGCCGAGAGCGTGATCCACCCGCGCGTCTTCGCAACCGCCGAAGGCGGCCTGCCCGACTCGATGCTGTTCACCTTCCTGGTCTGCTTCGTAGGAATGGGGCTGCTGTGGATCACCCTCGTCAAGACCGAGATCGTCGGCAAGAAGGTCTCCGGCCAGGTGTCGCGCCTGAGGCGGACCCTTCACGACGACGGGACCGGCGGCGGCTCGGTCAGTGGCCGCATAGCTCCGTCGGCGGAGCCGAGATAGATGTTTGAAGTCGTCCCCAACGACGCCGTCGGATACGTCGCGTCGGCCTACCTTTTCTTCCTGCTGATGGTGCTGATCTACATCGCCATACTCGGCGCCAAGTTCCAGCGGATCAGCCGTGAACTCGGAGAGCTGATCGAGGAGGTCGAGGCGGAACAGGAAGAAGCCGCCTCCCGCACCTCCGCCGATTCCCCGCTCCGGGAAGAAAGCAGTGTCTGAGCTTCTCCTGATCGGGCTGTCCCACCGGACCGCCCCGCTGGACCTGCGTGAAGCGGTCGCCCTGACCGAAGGCCGCGCCGCCAGCCTGATCAGCGAGCTGACCGGATCGGTGCCGATCGAGGAGGCGGTCGCGCTCTCCACCTGTAACCGGACCGAGCTCTGCCTGCTGGCCGGCGATTCGGTCGAGGCGGAGTCGGTCGCGCTCTCGGCCCTTTCGAAGCAGGCGGGGATCCGCCCGACCGAACTGACGCCGCACCTCTACTCCCTGCGCGCCAGCGATGCTGCCAGGCACCTGTTCCGGGTCACGGCCGGTCTGGAATCGATGATCGTCGGTGAGGCCGAGATTCAGGGCCAGGTCCGCAGAGCCCACGAGCTGGCCCTGGTCGAAGGAGCTTCGGGCGCCGTCCTGAACCGGCTCTTCCACGGCGCGCTCACGGCCGGAGCCCGGGCCCGGGAGGAGACTTCGATCAGCCGCCGCGGCGTTTCGGTTCCTTCGGTATCGATCGAGCTGGCCGAGCACGCCCTCGGTGAGCTCAAGGGCAGAGAGGCCGTCGTGATCGGTACCGGCGAGACTGCGACCCTGGTCGCAGGGGCGCTCTCGTCAAGGGGGGCGAACACCGTCTTCGTGGCCAATCGACACTTCGACAAGGCTGCCGGACTGGCCGAGAGATTCGGTGGCCGGGCGGCCCGGCTCGACGAGCTGCCCGAATGCCTGGCCGGGGCCGAGGTCGTCGTATCGGCAACCAACTCTCCCCACCACGTGATCGAAGCCGAGGATCTGGAGGGTCGCGGCGGCTCGGACGTCGAGGGGCAGCTGGTCGTGATCGACCTGGCGGTCCCACGCGACGTGGCACCCGGATGCCGTCGCTCACGCGGTGTGACGGTGCGTGACATCGATGACGTCCAGCTTGCGGTCGAGCAGAACACGGGTGGCCGCGAGCAGGAGTCCCATGCGGTGGAACAGATCCTCGAAGCCGAGATCATCCGCTTCGAGACGTGGCTCGCTTCGCTGGAGGTCCTGCCGACCGTCGCCGCGCTGCGGGGCTTCGGTGAACAGGTGGTGGAGAGGGTGCTGGCCGAGAACCACAACCGCTGGGAAGACCTGGGGGAGGCCGATCGGGCCCGGGTCGAGAGGATGGCTCACGCGATCGCCGGCCGGATGCTCCACGCACCGACCATACGCCTGCGTGAGGTGGCCGGCTCCGAGCGGGCCTACGAATCGGTCAGTACCCTGCGCGAGCTCTTCGCCCTCGACATCGAGACCGCAGCGGCGGTCGAGGCTGACGCGACGGTGACGCCGATCCGCCGCCGGAGCGACGGCTGAGTTGAGGATCGCGACCCGGTCCAGCCCTCTGGCACTGGCTCAGACCCGCACCGTCGCCGATGCGGTCGGCGATGCCGAGCTGATCGAGGTCTCGACCGACGATACGCCAGGCGACAAGGAGCGTTTCGTGCGCGGGGTCGAGCAGGCCCTGCTCGACGGCCGGGCCGAAGCCGGCGTGCACTCGGCCAAGGACCTCCCGGGAAAGATGACGGCCGGTCTCGCGATCGCCGCGGTGCCGCCTCGTGAAGACCCGCGGGACGTCTGGGTAGGGGTGGGCGCATCTCTTGCCGACGTGCCGGAAGGGGCCACGGTCGGCACGGTCAGCAGGCGCCGGCGCTCCCAGCTGCTGGCCCTGAGGCCCGACCTCCGGCCGGTAGAGATGCGCGGCAACGTGGACACCCGCATCCGCAGGCTCCGCGGAGGCGAGGTCGACGGCCTGATCCTGGCGATGGCCGGACTGCGGCGCCTGGGTCGCGAAGCCGAGGTGGCCTTCGCCTTCGGGCCCGAAGAGATGGTCCCGGCCTCTGGTCAGGGCGCCCTTGTCGTTCAAAGCCGGGCCGGCGATGGGGACCACGACGAACTTCTCGAACTGAACGACTTCGAGTCCGAGCGTCGTCTTCTGGCCGAGCGGGCCGCGGTGGTCGCGCTCGGAGCTGACTGTTCGAGCCCGGTCGGGGTCCACGCCCGGATCGAGGGCGAGCGCATCAGCCTCGACGGCTTCGTCGGCCTCGAGGATGGGACCGAGTGGATCCGGGATACAGTCGAAGGCAGCTCTGCCCAGCCCGAGGCCGTCGGCCGGGAGCTGGCGAAGAGGATGAACGCCGCCGGGGCCGCCGACCTGCTCGAGGCGGCGGCAGCGGAGGACGGCCCGTGAAGGACCGGTCGGTCAACTGCGTCCACATCGTCGGCGCCGGACCGGGCGATCCCGGCCTGATGACGGTCAGGTCACTGGAGCTGGTCGAATCGGCTGACGTCATCTACTACGACCGGCTGATCCCGCCGACCGCCCTCGACCGGGCCCGCCCCGAGGCAGAGCTGGTCTACGTCGGCAAACGCCCGGGCGTGGTCAACGTGCCCCAGCAAGAGATCATCGAGCGTATGATCGAGAGTGCCCGGCAGGGGCTCAAGGTCGTCCGGCTCAAGGGTGGCGACCCGTTCCTCTTCGGTCGCGGCGCGGAGGAGGCGGAGGCGATTCGTGAGGCCGGTTTCGATTTCGAGATCGTGCCGGGAGTGACCGCCGCGATCGCCGCAACCGCCTACTCGGGCATCCCGGTGACCCACCGGCAGGACGCCTCCGCGGTCGCTTTCGTGACCGGGCACGAGGACCCTTCGCGCCCCGACGGAGCGGTCGACTGGCCGGCTCTGGCGGCCTTCCCGGGGACGCTCGTCTTCTACATGGGAGTCGGACGTCTGGCCGAGAACAACCAGCGACTGATCGCCGGAGGCCGGTCGCCGGATGAGCCTACGGCTGTGATCCAGCAGGGCACCATGCCGAGCCAGCGGGTGGTCGTCGCCACGCTGGGGACGATCGCCGACGAAGCCGCCCGCGAGGAGATCAAGGCCCCCGCGCTGGTCGTAATCGGTCAGGTGGCCGGTCGTCGCGAGTCGCTTAGGTGGTTCGAGGACAGGCCGCTCCACGGTCGCACCGTCGTCGTGACCCGGGCCCGTGCCCAGGCGAGCGGCTTCGCCCGGACGCTTCGCTCGCTCGGGGCCTCGGTGGTCGAGCTGCCGGCGATCGCGATCGAGCCGCTGATCGACTCCGACGAAGTCAGCCGCGTCGTGGAAACGATCTCCGGATACGACCTGATCTGCCTCAGCAGCCCCAACGGGGTGGAGCAACTTTTCAAGGCGCTCCACCGGCACGGTCTCGACGCGCGGGCACTTGCCGGAGTCGACATAGCCGCGATCGGCCCGGGGACCGGAGAAGCACTCGCGAGCCATCGGATCAAGGCGGACGTCGTGCCCGAGCGATCGGTCGGTGAAGGCCTGGTGCGGGCGCTCGGACGGTTCGAGCTGAAAGGCAGGCGTGTGCTCGTCGCCAGGGCTGAACAAGGTCGCGACGTGGTGCCGGATGCGCTCCGGGACCGGGGGGCCGAAGTTGACCTGGTCGCGCTCTACCGCACCGTCCGGGGCACCCCCGACCCCCGTTCCGTGGAAGCCGCCGCCGACGCCGACTGGATCACCTTCACATCGGCTTCGACGGTCGAGAACCTGACCCTGGCGATGCCGGATGGCCTGCCGGCGAAGGCCCGGATCGTCTCGATCGGTCCGATCACCTCGGCGGCGGTCCGCGAGGCCGGTCTCGAGGTCGCCGCCGAGGCGGTCAGCCATGACCTCGACGGCCTGCTCGAGGCCCTGCTCGCGGACCTCCCGAACCTGCCATCCGGCAATGAGTGAGGCTGCCGCCGGCCAGCCGTTGCCGGTTATCTTCCTGACCGACTTCGGCCATCAAGACGAGTTCACCGGGGTCTGCCGGGCGGTGATCGACCGGATAGCCCCGCAGGTCAAGGTCATCGATCTGACCCACGGGATCGAGCCAGGCGAAATCCGCCAGGGCGCGATGGCCCTCGCTTCGGCCACGGCCTACTCGGCTCCGGCGATCTGGCTGGCGGTGGTCGACCCCGGCGTCGGCACGGAGCGCCGGGCGGTCGTCCTTCAGGCCGGTCCTCACCACTTCGTCGGCCCTGACAACGGCCTGCTCCAACTGGCAGCTGAAGCGGCCGGCGGTGTGCGGCGTACCTGGGACATCTCGGAGAGCCCGGCCCGGCTCCACCCGACCCGACGGACCTTCCACGGCCGCGACATCTTCAGCCCGGTAGCCGCCCGCCTGGCCCTCGGCGAGGATCCCGAGGGCCTCGGTGTGGAGATCGAGGTTGATGGCCTGGTCGGTCTGGAACTCCCGCCGGCCCGGGTCGAGCAGGGGATGATCGAGGCGACCGTCCTGGCTTCGGACCGTTACGGCAACCTCTACCTGAACGTGGGGGCCGGGATGATTGACGAGTCCTTCCTCCTGCCGGGTATGGAGGTCAGGATCGGCGGGGCCGGCGCCGCGGACTCCGGGCCCGGGAGGCAGGCGGTCTTCGCTGGAGCTTTCGGTGATGTCGCCGAGGGCGAAGCACTGCTGTATCCGGACTCCTCGGGCAGGCTGTCGCTGGCCGTGAACCGGGGCGACGCCTCGGCGGTTTTTGGTCTTGGCCCCGACGACCGGCTCAGCCTGAGGCCCGCCTGATGCCGGTCGGCAGACCTCACCGGCATTTCCGGACAGTCGGCTCCACCAACGAGGCTGCCCGAGCGCTCGCCGGGAACGGAGCCCCGGACGGCACCGTTGTCACCGCCGAGTCGCAGAGCGCGGGCCGGGGCCGTCAGGGCCGTCCCTGGTCTACCTCGCCCGGGTCGTCGCTCGCCTGGTCGCTGCTGCTCAGGCGAACGGTCGAGGTTCCCGGAACTCTGCCGCTCCAGATCGGCGTCGCGGTCTGCGAGGCGGTCGAGTCCCTCGGGGTCCCGCGGGCCGAAGTCAAGTGGCCCAACGACGTGCTGATCGATGGCCGAAAATGCGCGGGCATCCTGGTTGAGGCTCGTCCCCAGGACGGCTGGGCCGTGGTCGGGGTCGGCCTCAACCTGAGGACCCCCGAGGGGGGCTTCCCCGAGGACCTCCGCTCGCGCGCCACCTCGATCGGCCACGGCGCCGATGTCAGGTCGGCTAACGCGGCACTGAACCGCTTCGTCGAGGCCAGGCTGAAAGGCCCGGTCGAAGCCACTCTGGCCGAACTGGCCGACCGGGACGCCTTGCGCGGAAGACCGGTCAGCTGGGGCACGGACGCGACGGATCGGCTCCACGGGACCGCGGCCGGCATCGATCCTGCCGGCAACCTCCTGGTCGAGGCCGAAGACGGAACCCACTCCCTGAACGCGGGGGAGGTGCATCTGGGTGCGCCTGCTGACTGAGAGCGAGATCGACCTGGACCGCCCCGGCGTGGTCTGGCTCGATGGTGCCGCGGTACCGGTCAACCTGACCGGAGGTGACCGCCCGGTCGCCCGGCTGGTCGACGGCTCCGGGCCGGGTGGCGGTCCGGTCATGCCGCTCGCTTTTGCTTCCGGCCAGCCGCTCCGGACCCTCGAGGTCGGCGGCAACCGTCGTCGCGACCGGCTTTCGGCGATCGACCGCTGGTACCGGCGTGAGGCCCGCGAGAGGATCGGCTTCGTGACCCGGGTCGAGGCCGAGCGCCTCGAACTCGAACCGGGAAAGGTCACGATCCGGGATCAGAAGACCCGCTGGGGTTCCTGCTCGACCTCGGGAACGCTCTCCTTCAACTGGCGCCTGGTGATCGGCCCTGGTCACGCGCTCCGATACGTGGTTATCCACGAGCTGATCCACATCCGCCACCACAACCACTCCCGCGCCTTCTGGGCCGCCCTGGCCGAGGCCATGCCCGACTGGAAGCGCTCTGCAACCTGGCTGCGCGCCAACGAGCGCCTGCTCACCTCCTACAAGCCCCTGCTTCACGCCGGCTGATCTGGCTGTCCCGCTATCGTCAACCGGGTGAAGGCAGGGAGATATCCGTTGGCGGTGCTCTGCCTGGTCGTGCTCGTTTCGGCTTCTCCGGCCGAGGCCGGCGAAGGCACCGGCAAGGCTTTCCGTGACTCGCTCACCCGCGTGATGAAAGCGCCGCAAGGACCACCCGGAATCGCCGCGATGATCGTGCGGGACGGCCAGCGTCAGTTCTTCTGGCGCGGCAGAGGCAACGTCCGTGCCGGCACCGCACCGAAGATGAGGCGGCCGGCGAGGATCGCGAGTGTCGCCAAGGCCTACAGCGGCGCGGTCGCCCTCTCCCTGGTCGCCCGGGGGAAACTGAAGCTCTCGGATACGATCGGCAAACTGCTCCCGGGTGTACTTCCCAAGGCGAACCGGGTCACCCTCCGCCAGGCGCTCCACCACACCGGCGGCCTGCCCGACTACATCAAGAACCCGGAATTCATCGAAAAGCTCCTGGAGGATCCGGCCCGGTACATGTCACCCCGGAAGATCCTTGCTTTCGTCAAGGACGAGAAGCTCGAGTTCAGGCCGGGCTCGAGGTATGAGTACTCGGATAGCGACAACATAGTGATCGGCCTGATGGCCGAGCGGGTCACCGGGGTCTCCTACGAGAAACTGCTCAAGCGGGAGATCGGGCGCAGGATCAAGATGACCCGGACTACCTTGCCCCGGACGATCGGTATGCCGACCCCTTTCCTCCACGGCTACGACATCGAGAAGGGCGAGCCACCCCAGGACGTCTCGGAGTTCATCAACCCGGCGCTCGCCTGGGCATCGGGCGGGATCGTCTCAACCCTGCCGGACCTGAGCCGCTTCTTCCGTGGTTATGTCGGGGGCAGGCTCTTCGGCGCACAGCAGACCCAGGCCCAGCGCCGGTGGCTCAAGGGCGAGTCACAGCCTCCGGGCCCCGGGGTCAACTCGGCAGGGCTGGCCCTGTTCCGCTACCGGACGAAATGTGGAACCGTCTACGGCCACACCGGGTCCTTTCCGGGCTACCGGGTCTTCGCCGCGAGTTCGGCCGACGGCCGGCGTTCGATCGCCTACATCGCCAACGCCCAGATCATTCCCGGCCAGGGATCAGAGCAGGTCTCGGCCCTGATCCGCAAGTCTCAGGTCAAGGCCGTCTGCCACGCCCTGAACTGAACGTTTCGGTACGGTCAGTGGTGGATGTCGGAGCTGTAGGGCTGGTGATCGTCGTCCGGTGACTGCCCGGACTTGTCATCCGGGATCTCTTCAACCTTTGCTTCGGGCACCTTGCCGTTCGACCCGTCGCCGTTGCCCTGATCGCCTTCGGCCGCGCCTTTGCCCTTCTTGCGACGGCGTCGTTTCTTGCCGCCCTTGGGGAAGTTGCGCAGCAGCTCACGGGCGACGGCCGAGGGCTTCCTGGCCATCCGCATGCGGGCTCCGCGCAGGACCTCCTCGCCTTCCGGCGTATGCGCGACCGCAGCGGCGAGCAGCGACACCGCCAAACGTCGATCCTGCTTCCGGACCGACTGGACGAGCTTGCGCGCGTTCTTGCCATGGGCCCGGCCGGACGAATTGACCAGCAGGCCGAGCAGGCGCTTGGTCTCCGGCCAGCGCTGGACCGCGTACTCCTCGTGCAGCTCACGGGTGTAGGAGGCCAGCCTCCAGACCCATGCCTGAGCCTGATCGCGGCGGCCGATGCGCTTGTCGACCAGCGCCTGGAGCAGGACCTTGGTCGCGGCCCTTTTGTCTTCGCGGCTCCAGGTGCCGACGATGTCGATCGCGTCGTCGAAGGCCTCGGCATCCTTGAGGTTGGCGATCTCGCTGATCGCCTTGATCCGCAGAGAAGCGTTGCGGTTGCGCTGGACACAGGTCAGCAGGAAACGACGCCGCAGTTCGCGGGTCTGGTCATGCTGGAGCATCGCCTTGGCGCGGCGCCAGCCCTGGTTGGTGACCCGGGCCCCGGCCAGCGCCGCCCAGACGTGCTGCTCGGCGTGGTCGAGGTTCTCGACGGCGATTCGCCAGATGTCGCGCTCGAGTACCTCGATCCGGTTCTGCGCGTCGTCGCTGACCGGCACGATCCGGCGTTCGACCCTGACCTTGCGGCCGCGGCCCCGGCGCACCGGTCCGACCACGATCGCGCCGCCGCGGTAGACGTCGCGGTCGAGCAGGCTGTGGAGCGTGACGATGGTCTCGTCGTGGGTGGTCGCCGGGTGGACGAAGTCGATGACCAGCCCCGCTTCCTTGCCGGGTGCACGGCGGGTCACGCGGCCGACCCGCTGCTGGTAGATCCGCTTCGAGGCGGTCGGCGCGAGGTGCATGCAGATCGTGGCGCGCGGGGAGTTCCAGCCCTCGGCAAGAAGCTGGGCGTTGCAGAGCACGTCCACTTCACCGCGCTCGAAGGCGGCGAGGATCTCGGTCAGTTCGCGCTTCGGGGTCTCGCCCGAGACAGCCTTGGCGTTGATCCCGAATTCCTGGAAAGCCGCAGCGACGTTCTTCGCGTGCTGGACACCGGCGGTGTAGAGGACGCCGGGTGCCCTGCGGAACCGGGACTTGTAGAGGTCGGCGATGGCCATATTGAACGGCGCCTGGTCGAGCAGCTTGGCCAGCTCTTCCTGATCGAAGTCCTGGTCCACCTCGCCCTTCCTGAGCGGCACCTTGGCGATCGTCCTCACCCCCGGACCGGGTGGGATCCGCATACAGCGCAGCGGCGAGATCACCCCGCGACGCGCGGCCTGCGCGAGGTCGAAGCGTGAAGTCTGGGTCGGGAAGAGGTCGGCGACGTGCCGGGCGATCAGGGCGCCGGTCGCGGTCATGCCGACGAAGATCGGTCCGGGCCAGGACCGGATGCAGGCGCTGGTCTTCTCGCCGAGGGCGGTATGGGCTTCGTCGCAGATCACGACCGTGTAGGCGTCGGAGACCCGGTCGGCGTTCCTGACGAACCACTGGTAGGTCTCGACGGTGACCGGGCCGTCGGCTTCGTCACGGCCGTCGAGCAGCGGCGGCCTCAGGCGTTCGCGGTAACCACGGTCGGATATCTCCCCGATGAACTGGTCGACGAGGTTGCGCCGGTGGGTCAGGATCAGCACCCCGCCCGTCCGGGTGGCCTCGATGAAGCCGACCGCGGCGACCGTCTTGCCGGCTCCGGTCGCGTGCTCGAACCAGAAACGACGGGCGGCACCGGGATCGTCGCCGGTCAGCTCCGGGTCGACCGCCTCCTCTTCGCCGGGTGTCTCCTCTTCCCAGTCCTGAGGCTCTTCGTCTGCCTCGACCTCGGTGTCCAGCTCTTCTTCCTCGCCGGCATCCTCATCGTCCTCTTCCGCGCCGCTCTCTTCGGATTCCCCGACCTCGTCCGCAGCCGGCTCGGCCGTTTCGGATTTCGGCTCTTCGGGGTCGTCTGACTGATCAGCTCCGGCCGGCACCTCCCGGCCGATCGACAGCGGGTCGCCGTTGTCAGCGGCGACCTGTTGCTCGGCGATCAGCTCGGTAAGCGTGCCCGAGAGCGCATCGATCTGGTGGGGGTTGAGTTCGGCGCCGTCGCGCAGTGTCGGTGGCTCGTCGCCGATCAGCCGTTCCAGTCCGAGCAGCAGGGAGAAGTTACGTCGCCAGTCGAGTGAGGGCTCTTCGGCGCCGGCGTCGATCTCGGCCAGGGCTGCATCGAGCGCGCGCCGGCGGGCCGTGCCCGGGGTCAGCGACTCGGCCCCCGACCCGTTGAGCAGGAAAGGTTCGCGCGCGAATGCCGAGGCGCGTTCGATATCTGAAGCTGAAGGGGCCGCCGCGTCGGCGGGTGCTGCTGTGCTCGGGGCCATAAGCCTTTGTACGTAGTCCCGACCCCGTGGATGGATGCGGGCCGGACAGTGGATAGATGAGAGTCCCCGGCCGCGGCATCAGACTGCCCGGTGGCGACTGCCTCCGTGGTCCGCGAACGGGCGGACCGATTGATGTGTATTTAATCACTACTGACATGTTGAAGTCGTCCGACCGCAAGTTTCTTTGCTCTTCCAGGCTCCTGGCGGCGCTCTTTCTGGTGGCCGCGGCGACCTTTGCTGCGACCGGATGCGGTGGCTCCGACTCCCCCTACGACGGCTCGCCGCCGCCGGATTACAGCGGTCTGTCTGAATCGCCGCCACCGCTCGACACCCTCTACAGCGAAGGCAATGACCTGCTCGCCGGTGGCACCGACGCCTTCGACAGCCGCATGGCCGAACTGCAGGGCTTCCCGGCGGTGGTCAACGTCTGGGCTTCCTGGTGTGGCCCCTGCCGGGAGGAGTTCCCCTACTTCCAGGACACCGCGGCCGACATGGGTAGCGAGGTCGCTTTCCTCGGGGTCAACTCGCAGGACAGCGAGTCGGCAGCGGCGACCTTCCTGGAGTCCAGCCCGCTGCCTTACCCGAGCTTCTCCGACCCGGACAAGGAGATCACCAACCAGCTCGAAGCCGGACGGGGCCTCCCGGCTACCGCCTTCTTCAACGCCGCCGGCGAGCGCACCTTCACCAAGCTCGGTCCCTACCGCGACGAAGCCGAACTGGTTGCCGACGTCAACCGTTACGCGCTCGAGACCGGCTGAACTCCCGAGCCGGCGCGGCCATCCGGCTAGGCTAGCTATGTGGAACTGACCGATCCGACTCTCGTTTTTCTGCTGATCACCCTCGGGCTGGCCGGCATAGGTGTGGAGATCAACGCCCCCGGCAGCTTCGGGCCCGGCATCATCGGAGTGGCCTCGCTCGTGCTCGGCATCATCGGGGCGATCGAGATCGGCAATTTCGGCGCAGGCCTCGGCCTGCTGCTCGTAGCGATCGCCTTTTTCGTCGCCGCGGCCGCCCTTGAGCGCACCCGGCTGCTTTCGGCTTTCGGGGTGGTCGCCCTGATCGGCGCCGGCGTCTTCATGTTCAACCGCGACACCGATCCGACCTCGGTCGTCGCCGTGGTGATCGGCGCCGGTGTGGTCGGAGCGTTCATGGTTTTCGTGGTCGAGCGGGCCGAAGGGGTCCGCGACCAGCCTGCCCTGACCGGCTGGGAAGAGCTGATCGGCGCCACCGGCGTGGTCAGGTCCGGACGGCTCACCGATGAGCGCAGCGTCGCTCAGATTTTCCTCAACGGGGCGCTCTGGGAGGCCCGGCTCTCCTCCGACAGCGACCCGGTCGACCTGAGCGATACGGTCAAGGTCGAAGAAGTCGATGGCCTGACCCTCGTCGTACGCAAGTTCGACCGCGATGAGCCTGCTGCCTTTCAAACCGATACCGAAGGAGTTTCAACCTGATGGAAGTGCTCGGCGCCGTTGTAGTCGTACTGGCGATATTCGCCCTGATCGTGCTGTTCTCGGCGATCAAGATCCTGCGCGAGTACGAGCGGGGGGTGATCTTCCGGCTCGGACGCCTGATCGACCAGAAAGGCCCGGGCCTGATCCTGCTGATCCCTTTCATCGATCGCATGGTCAAGATCGACCTCAGGACGATCACCCTCAACATCCCGCCGCAGGAAGTGATCACCCGCGACAACGTCCCGACTTCGGTCAATGCCGTCTGTTACTTCCGGGTGATCGACCCCAACCGGGCGATCACTGACGTCGAGAACTTCCTGATCGCGACCAGCCAGATCTCCCAGACCTCGCTGCGTGCCGTTCTCGGCAAGGCCGAACTGGACGAGATCCTGGCCGAGCGCGAAAGGCTCAACGAGTCGCTCCAGAAGATCATCGACGAGCAGACCGAGCCGTGGGGCGTCAAGGTGACCACGGTCGAGATCAAGGACGTCGAGATACCCGAGCAGATGCAGCGGGCGATGGCCCGGCAGGCTGAAGCCGAGCGTGAACGACGGGCCAAGATCATCAACTCCGAAGGCGAGTACCAGGCTGCGGAGAAGCTCACCCAGGCAGCCGACATCATCAGTCGCAACCCGGCTTCGCTGCAGTTGCGCTACCTGCAGACCCTGCTCGAGATCAGCGGCAACCAGAACTCGACCGTGATCTTCCCGCTGCCGATGGACCTGATCTCGGCTTTCCAGAACAACATGAAGGACCTGCCGAGCGTGGTCGGCCGCAGCGACAATCCGGCCAATCCCGCCTACATCAACCCCGAGGCCGCGATCGGCGAAGAAGAAGCCGTCACCGCCCCTGATCCGGTCGACGATCCCGCCACGGATCCGGGCTACAAGAAGCCGAGGCTGGAGGACATCGAAAAGGATCTCGGCGACGAGTAGCCGCAGTTGGCTTCTCCCGAGATACGCATAGACCAGCTGACCGGCGCCCGGGTCCTGTTGACTCCCGGCCGGGCCGAGCGCCCGGATCAGTTCGGGATCGACCCGTGGCGACCGGATGCTGCCGGGGACTGCCCCTTCTGCGAGGGCTCAGAGGGCGATACCCCGCCGGAGATTGAGGCCGACCGGCCGGAGGGCTCGGCCCCCGACGGCCCGGGCTGGCGCACGCGCACGGTGCCCAACCTCTTCCCGGCCCTGGTGCCGGAGGACGGGCCCGGGGCCGAGGCCGGTCCGACCGCCGCCTTCGCGAGCTCCGCCGACCCGCTGCTCGCATCTTCGAGAAGGGCCGAGCCCGACATGTTCGCCTCGAGGCCGGCGGTCGGGCACCACGAAGTGATCGTCAACTCACCCCGCCACGTCAGCTCGCTTGCCGAGCTCGATGAGGGGGAGACGACCGCTGCGGTCGCCGCCTGGCGCAGTCGCATGCTGGTCCACTCCGACGCGCCTTATGTCCAGCTGATCCTCAACCAGGGCCCGGACTCAGGCGCGTCGCTCGAGCACAGCCACGCCCAGATCGGAGCAGCCCCGTTCGTGCCGGCTGCCGTCGCCAGGGAGCGCGAGCGTTTCAACTCCTACCGCGAACGCACCGCCGGAGCCAGCCTGCTGGGCGAGGTCCTCCGTGAGGAAATCCGCCGCGGTGACCGCCTGGTCGCGATCGACGACGACGTCGCGCTGGTCTGCCCCTGGGCATCGCGATTCCCTTTCGAGATGCGACTGATCCCCCGTCGCGCCGAGCCCCGCTTCGAAAGCGACGAGATCGGTGCGTCGATGCTCCACCGGGCTGTCCGGGCGCTTGACTCGATGACCGAAGGAACCCTTCAACTGAACCTCTGGGTGAAGACGGCCCCGAGGGGGGTCGAGCACTTTCACTGGCACATCGACCTGGCCCCCCGCCTGCAGCCGACTTCGTCCTTCGAGATGGCCACCGGTGTCGACATCAACGTGCTGCCGCCCGAAACCGCCGCGGCGAAGCTTCGCGAAGCGATCGCATAGGGTCCGGGCCATGACGATCGAAAACCGCCCCATCCCGCGTTTCATCGCCGATGCGTCGCAGCACGGCATCCCTCACGGCCGCTTCGCCGAGCGGCTCGCCGGCGTCTTCAAGGACGCCTGCGCGGAGATCGAAGACCTGCCCGATGGCACCAATCCGCCCGAGGAGATCACCTGGTTCCCCGAGCGGGCCTGGAGCGGCCGGGTCTGGGTGCCGGCGAGCGCCAAGGGAGAGGCCGTGATGAAAGGCGAGGATGGCGAAGGCAGCGACGAGCCGGTCGAGATCGAGTTCTTCGGATTCGTCAGCTTCGTCCAGCCGGTCGGAGGCGACCCGAGGGACTTCACCGCTTCGGTTGACTTCACCGACGTGATCGCCGCCGACAACCCCGACTGGACGATAGATCTCGGCGACGAGGTGATCGGAAAGTGGGAGGGTGAGCAGGGCCGCACCGCCGACATCACCCTTGTATGGGGTCGATCGCTGGTCCGTGACGCCTACGCGGTCTCGGCCGAGATCGACGGCATGGCTGTCGATCAGGACCCGCTTTTCGAGGACCGCTTCACGCTGATCGCCCCGGATGCACTCAAGAACTACGGCGACGACCACTACCTCGACATCCACCTCTGGAGCCAGCGCGGCCGTGAGGTCGCCCGGGAGAGCCTCTACGACATCGAAGAGGTCGAGCCCGACGACGACTCGGCCGAAGAGGCCGGACCCACCGCAGGCGAGCAGGGGTCAGGCGCCCGCGTCTGATTGGATTCCGCCAATGAGCTCCCAGATGCTGGACGTCTTCCGTGACCTGATCGACCGCGAAACCGACGGACCGGTGCTTTCGGTCTTCTGTCGGACGGACCCTCGGGACCCGGCCAACGTCAGCGACACCCCTGGCTGGCTCGTAGCGCTGCGCAACGGTCTTCGTGACGCCGCCGCTCAAGTCGAGGGCGACCATGAGGCAACCGAAGCCATCCGCCGCCTCAGCAAGCAGGCCGAGGACCGGCTGACCAGGGCTTCGGCCCACGAGCGCGGCAGGAGCGTCGCACTCTTTCTCAGCGCCGACGGCACAGTCGACATCTTCCACACCTTCCAGATCCCACTGCGCGAGGACTTTGTCGTTTTCGAGAACGGCGCCGTCATCTGGCCCGCGATGGACCTGCTCGACCGCGGTCAGAGGACCGGCCTGGTTCTGCTCAGCCAGGATCAGATCCGTCTGCTCGAGTGGGAGGACGGCGTGGTCAAGGACCTCGAGTCCTCGATCTACAACCTCGAGCTCGGTGACTGGCGCCAGTATCGGGGCACCGGCGGAAGCGGTCGCACCCAGCACAGTGCCAGCCACGTCGAGTCCTACGAGGACCGCGTGCACGCCTGGCGCTCGCGCTTCATCAAGGACGCCGCCAAGGCGATCGCAGAGAGCACCAAGGACCTGAAGCTGGAGCGGCTGGTGGTCGCCGCTGAGCGCGATCTCGGTACCGATTTCATGGAGGCCCTGCCGCAGGAGCTTCACGACCGGGTGGTCTGCGTGGTTTCGATCAACCTGATCGACTCGACAGCGCCTGACGTCGCCCACCATCTCGATGAAGAGCTCCGTCAGGCCTGGCGCGACCAGGTCAACAAGTTTGCCGATCACGCCCTCGAGCGGATCAAGGCGGGCGACCGGGGCGCCGGGGGTCCGGACCAGGTAGTCGCCGCCCTGATCGAGGGCCGGGTCGACCACCTGATCATGGATCCTTTCTTCGACCACGAAGACGAAGAACTCTCCGACGGCGTGCGTGAAGCGATCACCAACGCCGGCGAAGAGACCGCGCGTGAAGCGGCGGTCGAGATAGCCCTGCGTACCGGGGCCCACGTCAGCTCGGCTTCGGTCGAGGAGGTCCCGGCCCTGGCCGAGGCCGAAGGCGTACTCGCCCTGCTGCGCTACTGATCCGCCCCGCTCGGCCCTCCGGCCAGACCGCCGCTCCCTGCGGCAACAGACCGCCCCCTTTCGTTCTGGAGCGGAATCACATCCACTGCCGGGCCCGATCGCTGCCAGTTCGTTGACGTGGGCGGCTCGCGGGGCCCATGGCGCGGTTCCGGAGAGGAATCACATCCACTGCCGGGCCCGATCGCTGCCAGTTCCTTCATGGTCGCGAGCGAATCAGTACCCCGAGCTGGATTCGAACCAGCGGCCTACTCCTTAGGAGGGAGTCGCTCTATCCAGCTGAGCTATCGGGGCAGGGCTCCCCACTTTATCCGCCTCCGGACCAGATCAACGGGGCCGCCCGGACTATGATCGGCCGATGAGCGAATGGGCTGAGGAGTTCTTCAACAAGTGGCAGAAGGCGTGGAGCACGGGTACGGAGGCGATACTCGAGCACATCACCGACGACATCGAGTACTGGGACGTAACCATGAACGAGCCGATCCGTGGCCGCGACGAGTACGCGCGCTACTGCGACGGCTTCTTCGAGGCCTTCACCGAATGCGAGTTCTCGAAGCGTGAGCCGCTGATCCACGAGGGCGACCGGATCACCGAGCCCTGGGCCTTCAAGGGCGTCAACTCGGGACCACTCTGGATCGGCCTGCCCGCCACCGGCCGCCGGGTCGAGACCCACGGCACCGACATCTTCGAGTTCCGGGACGGCAAGGTCTGTCGCGAGCACTCCTACTACGACGTGCTGAGCTCGCTGCGCCAGCTCGGCCTCTGGGCCCCGATCGGCAGCCGGGCCGAAGGCGCGGCGATGGGCCTCGGCGGGGCGGTCGTCCGCGGCCGCCGTGCGATCGAGTCGCTGCCCGAAGCTGTCGCGGGACTGCGCGATCGGTGAGCGCCCCGGCGACAGTGGACCGGCAGCGGCTGGCCGAGCTGACCGAGAAGGAACTCGGACGCTTCATCGCCGCCAACCCGAAGTCGAAGGAGCTCTTCGACCGGACCCGTCACTCTCTGGTCGGCGGCGTGCCGATGCCATGGATGATGCGCTGGGCCGGCGGCTTCCCGGTCTTCGCCGAGAAGGCGTCGGGGGCCCGGATCACCGACGTCGACGGCCACACCTACGTTGACCTCTGCCTCGGCGACACCGGTTCGATGCCCGGCCACGGCCCGGCTCCGGTCGTCGCGGCGGTCGCCGATCAGGCGGCCAAGGGGATCACCACGATGCTGCCGACCGAGAACGCGGCCTGGGTCGGGGAGGAGATGGCCCGCCGCTTCACGCTCGACCGCTGGATGTTCACCCTGACCGCGACCGACGCCAACCGGGCCGCCCTGAGGATCTGCCGCCACCTGACCGGGCGCAGCAAGGTGCTGGTCTACAGCTACAGCTACCACGGCTCGGTCGATGAAGCTTTCGCCGTCGCCGGTCCCGGCGGCAGCACGGTGTCGAGGGAAGGAAACGTCGGGCCGGCGGTCGACCCGTCCGAGACCACGGTGGCGATCGAGTTCAACGACCTCGGCGCGCTGGAGCGGGCGCTGGCTACGGAGGAGATCGCCTGCGTGCTGGCCGAGCCGGCGATGACCAACATGGGGATCGTGCTGCCCGACGACGGCTACCTCGAGGCACTAAGGGCGTTGACCCGGGCCCACGGAACGCTGCTGATCATCGACGAGACCCACACCTTCTCGGCCGGACCCGGCGGCTGTACCGACGAGTGGGGTCTCGACCCTGACCTGTTCACGATCGGCAAGGCGATCGGATCCGGCATACCGGCCGGCGCACTCGGCATGACCCTCAAGGTCACCGAGCGCATGCTGGCCGACCCGGATGCCGACTACGAAGACACCGGAGGCGTCGGAGGGACCCTGGCCGGGAACGCGCTCTCGATGGCTGCGATCAGGGCGACCCTGTCGGAGGTTCTGACACCGGAAGCCTTCGAACACACCATCCCTCTCGCGACCCGGTTCTGTGACGGGATCCACGAGGTGGTAGGCGAGTTCGGGCTGCCCTGGAACGTGACCCAGCTCGGGGCCCGGGCTGAGTACAGGTTCGAAGAACAGCCCGCCCGCAACGGCACCCAGGCACACGACGCAAGTGATCCCGAGCTCGAGCGATACCTGCACCTTCATGCGCTAAACCGCGGCGTGCTGATCACGCCCTTCCACAACATGGCGTTGATGTCTCCGGTTACCACCGAAGCCGACGTCGACCGCCACACCGAGGTCTTCCGGGAAGCGGTGGCAGACCTGATGAACGGAGCGAATGGATGATCGTCGTGATCACCGGAGCATCGAGCGGGATCGGCGAGGCCGCCGCCTGGCGCTTCGCCCGTGAACCGGGCACGAAGCTCGTACTGGTCGCCCGTCGCGAAGACCGCCTGAAAGAGCTGGCCGCAAGGTTGCCCGCCCCGGCCACCTGGGTCACCGCGGACCTGACCGACGAGGACGCACCCGGCAGGGTTCTGGCTCACATCGAGGAGGAACACCGCCGGCTGGACTGCCTGGTCAACAACGCCGGCGCCGCCTGGCGCGGCAGTTTCGGGGATGTCGGCTACGAGAACGTCCGGAAGACGATGGAGCTGAACTTCGACGCCGTGGTCAGGCTCACCGAGGCGCTGCTGCCGCTGATCCGCAAGTCGGCTCCCAGTTCGATCGTCAACATCTCGAGCACCGCCGGCCGGATCTCACGGGGCGGTGCCGGGGCCTACTCGGCTTCCAAGTTCGCCCTCGCCGGCTGGACCGACGCGCTCCATCTCGAAGAAGGAACGAACGGCGTGCATGTCGGCCTCGTACTTCCCGGCTACATCAAGACCGAGGGCTTCCCGGCCGACGAGTTGACCGGCAAAGCCGCCACGCGGTGGATGGTCGCCAAACCGGAAAAGGCCGCCGATGCGATCTGGGAGGCCGGTCCCGGGGGCAAGGCCGAGCGTTACGTGCCCCGGCCCTATGGCCTCGCCGCCGTGCTGAGGGTCATCGCGCCCGGACTCACCCGCCGTGTCCTCGGCGGCGGGGTCGGAGAGATGTCGGTCACAAGGACCGGCGCCGACGACAGATGATGCGCAATTCCTGAAAAGGACTACTTAGTTCCGATTAAGGTCTGAGACAGAAAATTCGATCTTCAGACAGCGGGCCCAGAGGGTTCCCGCTCCGAGTTCAACTCAGCAGAAGGACGGCAGGAATGAAGACAGGATTGACGATCACCGGGGTCATTGGTTTCTTCGTCGCAGCGATGTTGGTGCCCGCGGGAGCATCAGCCGGCTCGGTACAGGGTGCGGCCAGGGCCTACTGCAACATCGAGCGGCAGGACCGGCAGGACTTCATCCGCGACTACGGCAGCGTCGGCAAGAAGGGCATGCAGCGCTGTATCAGGCGTGAGATCAGGCAGGCCAAGCGCGAGTGCCGGGCGGAGCTGCGCAACGATCGTCGCGACTACATCCGCCAGTTCGGTGGCACCGACCGGCGGGCCTTCAAGCGCTGCCAGGTTTACGAACTCGGTGCGGGCAGCAAAGGCAACGGCAACGGCCAGGGCAACGGCAACGGCCAGGGCAACGGCAACGGCGAGGGCAACGGTGACGGCCAGGGCAACGGCGGCGGGACCGGCTCAGGCGCGGTCGAAGCCGCGGCACGGTCCTATTGCGAACGCGAACAGCGTGACCCCGATGACTTCGCACGCGAGTACGGCGTCGGCGAAGCGGGCATGGTCAACTGCATCGAAAAGGAGATTCAGGAAGCGACGCGGGAGTGTCAGGCTGAGCTCCGCCGGGACCCGGGCGATTACGCCCGTCAGTTCGGCGGGACCGGAGATGCCGCATACCAGCGCTGCCTCAAGTACGAGCTCCGCTCATAGACCATCGAAGTGCATCCAGGCCAAGACGAAATCAACTGAACAAGAATCAGACGGGAGAAATACAAGAACATGAAGAAAGCACTGATTGCAATCGGACTCACCGGAGTGATGGCGGCAGGTGCCATGGCGCTGCCGTCCGCGGCATCGGCGCAGTCCGTCAACGGCGCGGCCAGGGCCTACTGCAACATCGAGCGGCAGGACCGGCAGGACTTCATCCGCGACTACGGCAGCGTCGGCAAGAAGGGCATGCAGCGCTGTATCAGGCGTGAGATCAGGCAGGCCAAGCGCGAGTGCCGGGCGGAGCTGCGCAACGATCGTCGCGACTACATCCGCCAGTTCGGTGGCACCGACCGGCGGGCCTTCAAGCGCTGCCAGGTTTACGAACTGCGCAACTGACCCTCAGCGGTCGGGGCGGCCCGGATAGATGTCGTCGATCGTGGTCAGGGCTTCGTAAGGGGCTCCGGCCGCGTCGGCGATCGCCTCGCCGCCCCCGACCAGCCGGTCGACCAGACTGAGCACTCCGGCGATCTCGAAGCCCTCGTCCCGGATCCGCTCGATGGCCGAGACGGTCGAACCGCCGGTGGTCACCGTGTCCTCGACCACCAGCACCCGGTCTCCCTGTTCGGCACCGCCTTCGACCCAGCGCTGGAGACCGTGCTCCTTGCGCTCCTTGCGCACGAAGAAGCCGACCAGGTCCTCACCGGCCGGCACCGAGATCGCCGCACAGGCCAGCGGGATCGCCGCCATCACCGGGCCGCCGACCGCTGTGGCACCGAGGCCCGCGGCGTGCCGGGCGATCAATTCTCCGGCTGCCCGCTGGCCGTCCGGACGCATCACGGTCCGTCGGGCGTCGATGTAATACGAGCTCGTCTTGCCGCTCGAGAGGGTTATCTCCCCGAGCACCAGTGAGTGCTGCCGCAGGAGGCTGATCAGATGCTCGCGTGGGTCGCCGGTCTCGCTCATGGCGGGATCCTACGACGGGCCGGTCCGGCCGGACCCGCCGGGTCCTAGGAAGCGCTCAGTACGGCCAGCGCGAAGGCGTTGTTGACCACATGCATGATGATCGCCGGCCAGATCGATCCGGTCTTCTCGTAGACCAGGGCGAAGATCACGCCGAGCGCGACCAGACTCGGCACCGCCGACGGCCCAGTCGTGTAGTGGAGCAGGCCGAAGAAGAGACCGGCACCGAGTGCCGCGGCCCAGAACGGCAGCTTGGTCCTCAATCCCCCGAACAGCATTCCACGGAAACAGATCTCCTCGGCGAAAGGGGCGAGCAGGACGATCAGCAGGAACTGGATGCCGATCGGTCCGAAGTCGCCGGCGATGTCGTCCTGCTCCGGCGCGCCGAAGATGCCGGCGTAGATGATCGCGAAGGCGAAGTAGGAGAGGATCCCGATCGCGATCCACTTGGCCGCCTGGCCTCCCTTGAAGGAGACGAATCCGAGCCGGCCCATCACCTGCCGGAAGCCGCCCCCGTAATGGCTTGCCAGGGCGATCGGAATCAGGATGAAGCCGATACCGGTGCAGATCTGGATGGCGACATTGCCGAAAAGGCTCAGCTCCTCGCCATCGCCCGGGCTCTCGACCAGGAAGAAGGGCAGGCTGAGGACCAGACCGGCGAATAGCGCCGCCACCGCCGCCCCGAGCGCCAGAAGAGGCGTCCAGGAGGCGTAGGGGTAAGTCGTCTTGCCGGGGTCTCCGGTGGGCTCGAGCGCCTCCTGGTCGTCCATCTGCGGCTTTCATTGTCACACCTGACCCCGGTCGGCGATCTGCTGCCGTCTTCCGGGGCCGGGATGGCGGCCTGATCCAAAGCGGCCGGACATGCAGGCGATACCTCAACGCCGGCGCCTTTAGGAGGCACAAAGACCTGCGTCGCTACCCTGTAAGGGATGACCAGGCGCCAGAAACGTGTGCGCCGACGCGATGGCGGGCCGCGCAAGAAGATTGTCGCGGTAACCGCGGTGCTCGGTGCGTTGATCTTCATGTCCGTGATGGCGGCCGGCGGCTGGGTTTTCAGCATCGCCAGCGACGCGCCCGACGTCACGACCCTGAAGGCGATCGACAAGGGTCAGAACTCGATCGTCTTCGCCGGGGACGGCAGTCGCCTCGGCCTGATCGATTCGGACGAGGTCCGGACTCCGGTTTCGCTCGAACGGATTCCGAAGAACCTCCAGCAGGCGACGATCGCGATCGAGGATGAGCGTTTCTACAGCCACAACGGCATCGACTTCGAAGGCGGCCTGCGGGCGCTCGTGCGCAACATCGAGGCCGGTGAGATCAGCGAGGGCGCCTCGACGATCACCATGCAGCTGATGCGGAACCTCTACATCACGAACCCTAAACGGGACTTCGAGCGCAAGATCGTCGAAGCGAAGATGGCGCTCGACTACGAAGAGAGCAACGGCAAGAAGAAGATCCTTCAGCAGTACCTGAACACCGCCCCCTACGGCACCAACGAGGGCCGGACCGCGATTGGCGCCGAGGCGGCCAGCCGGGTCTACTTCTCGCAGCCTGTCGAGGACCTGACCCTGCCCCAGGCCGCTCTGCTCGCCGGTCTTCCCCAGGCGCCCTCCGACTACAACCCGATCCAGAACCCCGCGGGGGCCAAAGCACGACGCAACGAAGTCATCAACTCGATGGCCGATGTGGAAATGATCACCGAGGAGCGCGCCGAGGCTGCCCGCAACTCCGGCCTCCAGCTCGAGCCGGCCGGTGGTCTTTTCGATCGCGCCGAACCTTTCTTCTTCGACTACGTCGAGACCGAGCTGATCAAGAAGTACGGGGTCAACACGGTCCGTCGTGGCGGCCTCAAGGTCTACACGACCGTTGATCCGGCCCTCCAGGATGCCGGCCTCAACGCGATTGCCGCCAACCTGAGCGGAACCGGACCGTCCGGTGCCCTGGTCGCGGTCGACCCCGACACCGGCGACATCGAGGCGATGGTCTCCTCGGCCTCCTATACCGACAGCCAGTTCAACCTGGCTGCCCAGGGCAAGCGCCAGCCCGGATCGACCTTCAAGACCTTCACGCTCGCCGCGGCGATCGCCGAGGGCATCAATCCCGCGACGACCTTCTACGAGTCGAAACCGCTCGACATCGTCGACCCGGTCTACGGGCCCTGGGAAGTTGCGACCTTCGGCGACTCCTACGCCGGCACGACCAATGTGGCCAGCGCGACCCTTTCCTCAGACAACGCGGTCTACGCCCAGCTCGCCCTCGACGTCGGTCCGGACAAGGTCGCCGAGATGGCCAAGCGCATGGGTGTCACCACGCCGCTGGACGGATTCCCGGCGGAAACGCTCGGCGGACTGACCATCGGCGTATCGCCGCTGGAGATGGCCAATGCCTACGCGACGCTCGCCAACGGTGGTATCCACCACGAAGTGACGGGAATCGAGCGGGTTGTCTTCCCGAACGGGGACGTCGACCGCCCGGGCAGCAGGAAGCCGGAGCGGGTTCTCTCAGAAGCCGCCGCCTATGAGGTCACCAAGATCCTCAACGCCAACATCACCGGTGGCACCGGCACCGGTGCTTACACCGGCTGTTCCGGTCAGGCCGGCAAGACCGGCACAACCGAAAACCTGGTGGACGCCTGGTTCGTCGGTTACCAGCCGAACCTCTCTGCGGCCGCCTGGGTCGGCTATCCCGAGTCGAATGCGATCAGCACCGGACTCACCGGCGGCTCGATCCCGGCCAGCATCTGGGGCAGTTTCGTATCCGCTTCCGGTGTCCCCTGCGAGGCGACCCCGATCCCGGCTGAACCGATGGTCTGGGGCAACTTCGCGGGTGACTACACCGTCTCCAAGGACGACCCGAGTGATTTCGACCCGGACGCGGAAGACACCGAAGAAAGCGAAGACACCGACGGCACCGACCCGGATGAAGAGTCCGACCCGTCGGCCAATCCGGACGCCTACGCGCCGGGAGTCGGCCAGGACCCCGCCGGTGGCACTGGTGGTGGCGGAGGCGGCGAGTCGAATCCATCGCCGGCACCCTCACCGCCCTCGAACAACCCCAGTGGCGGCTTCTCCCCGGGCTGACCGGGTTCAGGAGGGCGGCGCGGCCTCGGCCGCTTCGGCTTCGGCGACCAGTTCGCTGAGGCTTTCGTCGATCCGTCGTCGGCGCCGGGCCAGCAAGGTGACCAGCCCGACGTAGATCAGCTCGACCACCGTCTGGGTCGCTCTCACCGCGATCGCAATCGCCGCGCCGACCCCGAAGCTCCCGGTCGGCAGCGCGGCCTTGACCGCCCAGGCGAAGGCTGCGTCCCGCACACCCAGGCCGGCCGGGGTCACGGCGGAGAGCACGGCCGCGAGGTAGCCGATCATCTGTGCCGCAGCGGCGATCGGGAAGTCGGCGAGGCCGAGGTCGTAGACCGAGCGGGCGGCGAAGAAGACCCCGACCCCCATGATCGTCCACAGGCCGAGGAAGCAGGCGTAGATGGTCAGCACCCCGCCGAAAGGGATCGTCCGGGGCAGTGGCTCCCGGCCCAGTGCGGTCAGTATCCGGGCGGTGACCGGGCCAAAGATCCGCGGGTGGAGGAAGGCAACCATGACCGGGATGATCAGGATCGGCAGCCACCGGATCCAGAGTTCCTGGGTGTCAGGGTGGGCGATCAGGAACCAGGTGGCGATGCTCAGCGCCGCCGAGATCGCGGCCGCCTGTTCGTAGACGATCCCGGCAGTCGAGACCCGCCGCGAGACGCCTACCTTTTCGGCCAGCAGCACCCGCGCGAGCACGAACAGCACGCTGCCCGGGATGTACCTGACCAGCAGTGGCTGGGCCCAGATCCGCTGGGCGTCGGCGGCGGAGACCGGATGGCCGAGCAGTTTCAGGATCAGCCCCCAGACGGCCGCACTGAGCGAGTAGAAGACCAGCATCGCCGCGACCCCCGGGAGCAGCCAGATCAGGTCGAAGGCGACTCCCTGCTCGCGCAGCTCCGACCATTGCGAGACGACGGTCAGGACCAGAAACCCGAAGATCAGGAAGGCGATCCCGCCCTGGATGATCAGTTTGGTCGAGCGCTTCTTCGGAGCCTGCCGGCCGACGGTCGCGCCGAGGTGTCCGACCCGGTGGAGCAGTCCGGGTCTTTCGTCCTGCCCGTTCCTGGTCGGTTCTTCCTTCATCCGAGAGGGCATAGTGTCAGAGAGCGATGGAACGGGGCCTGAGTGAATTCGAACTGATCGACCGCCTCCGCCAACGGTTGCCCGCCGGGACGGCGGCCGGTCCACTCACCGTGGGCATCGGTGATGACGCGTCGATCACCTCTCACACGGGCCCGACCGCGACCTCGGTCGATGCGGTCGTGGAGGGCGTCCACTTCCGTCGTGAATGGAGCACGGCGGCGCAGATCGCGGCCAAGGCCGTGGCAACGGCTCTGTCCGATCTGGCCGCGATGGCGGCCGATCCGGGTGAGGCCTACGTGACGCTCGGCCTGCCGCCCGGGACCGATGAAGAATGGGTCGAGGCGCTTGCCGACGGATTCGTCGAGTCGGCCGGCGGCTACGGCGTCGCCCTGGCCGGCGGCGATACGGTCGCGTCTCCGGTCCTGTTCGCCTCGGTGACCGTGGTCGGCCGCGCACCCGAAGGTGAGCGGCTTATCCTCAGGTCCGGTGCGGCCGAGGGCGACCTGGTCGGGGTTACGGGCGACTTCGGTGGTGCTGCGGCGGGACTGATCCTCCTGGGGGACGGAGGGCAGACGGATTTCGAAGGGTTCGAGTCAGGGCCGCCCGGACCGGAGTTGCGATCGCAGCTGATCTCCAGGCACGTTTCGCCGCGCCCGCTGTTGGCTGCAGGTGCCGGTCTGAGGGGTTCGGGAGTCAGCGCACTGATCGACGTCAGCGACGGCCTGCTCGCCGACCTCGGACACGTGGCCGAGGCATCGGGAGTCGCCATCGAGATAGATCCGGAGCTGGTCCCGGCTCAGGCCGGCGTGTCCGAAGTCGCCGAATCAGTCGGCAGGAAACCGGTGGAGCTGACCCTGGCCGGTGGCGAGGACTATGAACTGGCGATGACCCTTCCCGCCGTTGCAGTCGAGCCGGTCCGGGAACGGCTGGAACGGGTCGGATCAGGGCTGACGATCGTCGGGGAGGTCGTGCAGGGCAAGGGGATACGGGTGACCGGCGCCGACCCCGGTATCTCACCACTCCGCGGTTTCGATCACTTTCGCTGAACCGGGTGAAAGCCCGGACCGCACCGGGCAGCGGCTCGGCGGTGAAGCCGGCGGGTCGGGTTCCGTATTCTGGATGGCCATGCCTTCGCCCTCCAGCAAGCAGCCCACCGGTGCCATCCGTCGCGCCCTGCTGATCGCCGCGCTGCTCGTTTCGGCAGCCATGCTGCCGCTGGCCGCCACCGGTTGCGGATCGGAATCCGAACCGGCCGGGATCTCCGACCAGGCTCCGGCGGCCGCCAGTACGGAATCCGATCCGGCCACCGAAACCGCGACCACCGTCGACAGCGACGGCGAGGTCTTCAACCCGGCCAAGATCTACGGCGACACGGTTGACGGCGTGATCTCGGTCAGTTCGATCTTCGGCAGCGAGGCTGCAGGCCCGTTTGATGCCCAGGCGGCCGGCGGCTCCGGCTTCGTTCTCAACGACGACGGCGAGATCGTCACCAACGCCCACGTGATCACCAACGGTGAAGGTGAAAACCGCACCCCGGCCGACCGGGTCTTCGTCGAGTTCAAGGACGGCAATGTCGTGCCGGCCGAAATCCTCGGCTTCGACCCCTTCTCCGACGTCGGTCTGCTCAAGGTGGACCCGGACGCGGTTGACCTCCAGCCGCTCGAGCTCTTCGACAGCGACAGGGTTGTCGTCGGGCAGCCCGTCGCCGTGATCGGCAGTCCTTTCGGCGAGGACCATTCGCTATCTATCGGCGTCGTTTCCCAGACCGGCCGCTCGGTCCGTTCCTTGACCGACTTCCAGATTGAGGGCGCGATCCAGACCGACGCTTCGATCAACCCGGGTAACTCCGGCGGGCCGATGCTCGACGCCGACGGGCGCGTGATCGGCATCAGCCAGCAGATCCAGACCGGTTCCGGCGCCAGCGACGGGGTCGGTTTCGGGGTCCCGGTGAATACGATCAAGTCCTCGGTCGAGCAGCTGCGCGAGGGCGGCGAGGCGCGCTACGCCTACATCGGCGTCAGCACCCAGCCGCTCTACCCCCAGCTGGCCGAAAAGCTCGGGGTCGAGGTCACCCGCGGCGCGATAATCGCCGAGGTGGTCGAGGGCGGACCGGCCGAACAGGCGGGCATCCGCGGCGGTGAAGAAGAGATCACCTTCCAGGGCGGCCGTTATACGACCGGCGGCGACATCGTTGTTTCCGCCGACGGTGAGCCGGTCGAGAGGTCCGAGGACCTGGGCCGGATCATCGGCTCGCTGCAGCCGGGGGACACGGTGACCCTGGAGATCGTCAGAGACGGCCGCCAGCGGGAGGTCGAGATCGAACTCCAGGAGCGTCCGACCGCACTTTCCACCGGCTGAGCGTCCGGGGCCGCGCGCTTCCCGGTGGTCGGCATAGACTTGGAGGCGTGAACACGGAGGAGTCCACACCGCCGCTGATAATCGTTTCCAATCGCGGTCCCGCCCAGTTCGAACGAGACGAACACGGAAACCGGAAGCTCGCCCGTGGCGGCGGGGGTCTGGTCACCGCGCTCTCCGGACTGGTCGCCAACCGCGACGCCCTCTGGATTGCTTCGACGATGACCGCGGAGGATGCTGTCGTGACCAGGGAAAACGACTCCCGGCCGATCGACCTCGAGATAAACGACGTCTCGTACAAGGTGCTGATGGTCGAGAGCGACGAAGAGGCCTTCGACGGCTTCTACAACGTGATCGCCAACCCGATCCTCTGGTTCATTCAGCACTACCTCTGGGACCTGTCGAATGCGCCGGACATCCGACAGGGCGAACTGGACGCCTGGGACTACGGCTACCAGGCGGTCAATCGCGACATCGCCGATGCCGTCATCAAGCAGGTGGAGGACCGCGAGCGCCCGCTGGTCATGCTCCACGACTACCACCTCTACACCGCCCCGAAGATGATCCGCGCCGCGCGGCCGGACGCGCTGCTCTACCACTTCGTCCACATCCCCTGGTCTCAGCCGGACAGCTGGCGCGTGCTCCCGGTCCGGATCAGGGAGGCTATCTTCGACGGGCTGCTGGCCAACGACATCATCGGCTTCCACACCTCGGCCTACTGCACGAACTTCCTCTCCTGTTGCCGGCGCCTGATGGGGTACGAGGTCGACTACGACACCCTGACCGTGAAGCATCCGGGCGGCCACACGATCGTGCGGGCCTATCCGCTGCCGATCGACGCCGAACGGCTCACCCGGGCCGCCGAGTCTCCCGAGGTTGCCGAAGCCGAGAAGGAGGTCCTCGCCCGCCGCCGCGAGCACCTGATCCTCAGGGTCGACCGGGCCGACCTCTCCAAGAACGTGCTCCGGGGCTTCACCGCCTTCGACACCTTCCTCACGGCCTACCCCGAGTTCCGCGAGCGGGTCACTTTCATCGCCCACCTCCAGCCTTCCCGCCAGGACGTTCCCGAGTACGCCGAATACCTCGAGCGGATCGAGGCACTGGTGGCCGTCGTCAACCATCGCCACGGAACCACCGACTGGATGCCGATCGACCTGAGGGTCTACGAGAACTTCACCGAAGCGGTGGCCCGGTACAAGCATTTCGACCTGCTCATGGTCAACTCGATCTTCGACGGGATGAACCTCGTGGCCAAGGAGGCCCCGGCGATCAACCTGCGCGACGGTGTCCTGATGCTCTCGGAGAACACCGGCTCCCACGAGGAGCTCGAGGACTACGTGCTCACGGTCAACCCCTTCGACATCCAGGAGCAGGCCGAGATGATCCACCGGGCCTTGACCATGTCCCCCCGGGAACGCCGCGAACGTGCCGACGGGCTGCGTGACGCGATCTTCTCCCGCAATCCGGCCGACTGGATCGACGAGCAGGTGGCCGACATCAACCTGGTCAGACGGCAGATCGCCGACAGCGCCGAGGGCTGATCACCGGGGCGCGAACTCCTCGGAGCCGTCCCCGGGGGTCTCATCCTCGGCCGGAGGCGAACGGGCAGGTGGTGCCGGCTGGTCTGAAGATGGTGCCGGCTGGATGGGCGGGGGTTGGGTGGCAGCTGGCACCGGGTCCGGTGGGTCCGGAGCCGCCGTGGCGGGCTGCTCGACAGCTTTCGGGTTGCCGGGACGATCCGGCTGCCGTTCTTTCCCGGAAGGCCGATCCAGCCGGCCCGGTTTCGTCCGCGGGCGATCACCCTTGCGGGCTGCCCCTGGCTTCCGGTCAGGGCGGGGGACGGCGGCCTCTGGCCGGACCGCCGCCGGCGGCAGAGTCAGGGCCGGAGCGGTCCCGGATCGCCTGAAGCCGACGTCGGCGGGCAGTGGCGGGGCTTCGGGCGCTCGCAACAGGCCGGGCAGGATGGTGGTCGAAAGCAGGGCCATGCCGGAGATCGCGACCACCCTCAGCGCCCGTTCCCGATCGATCCTCAGACCCTTCATGCCTGCCTGAGGTCCGAGGGAGGGGGGTCTCTCCCCCCGAAGCCCGTTATAGTCCCGCGTCGATTTTGTCTGAAGCAGCCCGCCAATACGAACTGATCCTGATGCTCGACCCCGCCGTCGAGGAAGAAGGCCGTGAAAAGCTCGCCTCCGACGCCAAGGCGTCGATCGAAGCTGCCGGCACGCTGCTGCACGAAGACAACTGGGGCATCCGCGAGATGGCCTACGAAATCAACAAGAAGACCGAGTCCGATTACCGCTGGTTCCGCTTCGAGGCTCCGACCTCGCTGCTCGAGGACCTCGACCACAATCTCAAGATCGCTGACGGCGTTGTCCGCTTCCGCGTCTTCAGAGTGGACCCGGACGATCCGGTACTGCCGGC
This sequence comes from uncultured Solirubrobacterales bacterium, assembly GCA_963709475.1. Lineage (GTDB taxonomy): Bacteria > Actinomycetota > Thermoleophilia > Solirubrobacterales > 70-9 > 67-14. The sequence goes on from CAVPWI010000003.1 coordinate 283,619, forward strand.
ACCTCCGGCCACAGCCGAGATCATGGCGCCGACCGGTGACGACGACGATCGTCCCCGCCGTCGCTCGCGCGACTACTGAGCCAAACCGTTTTCCCGCAGATTGCGGAAACGGGGGGCGAAATGTCCCCGCCGGCCACTCTTGTCGTCACGGCCTCCCGCTAAATTTCGGGGGCGGTGTCAGATTTGGCCCCCGCCGCCGACACCGGAACTGACGCTGGGATGCACGAAATGAACGATAAGGAGCGAACACGCAATGGCTGAGAACATCAACAGAGTCACGATCACCGGCAATCTGACCGCCGACCCCGAACTCAGGAACACGCCGAGCGGAACCGCGGTCTGCACGCTGCGCGTAGCCGTGAACGGACGACGCAAGGACCAGAGTGGCCAGTGGGTCGACAAGCCCAACTACTTCAACGTCACCGTCTGGGGCGCCCAGGGCGAGAACTGCAAGAACTACCTCTCAAAGGGCCGCCCGGTAGCGGTAGACGGCCGCCTCGACTGGCGCGAGTGGGAAGCCAAGGACGGATCCGGCAAGCGCCAGACCGTTGAGATCGTGGCTGACTCGGTCCAGTTCCTCGGATCCCGTGACGGCTCCGCACCCGGAGGACAGGGTGGCGGCCAGGCCGGAGGACAGGGTGGCGGCTTCACCCCGGCCAGTGACGTACCTGCCGATACCGGGGACTTTGCGTCGGCCGGTGGCGGTCCCGACGACGACATCCCCTTCTAGCCGGGCGGGGTCAGGACAGGGGGCTCCAGCGGTGATCGGCCGCCGGAGCCGCACCGTCCGCAACGCGGCGGCCAAGTCGCTACCATTGCTGACCCTGAATTGCCCGGCCTCCCGGGCCGGAACTACGTAAGGCGACTAAAAGAAATTGGCTAACACAAGAGAAGCAGGATCAGCACGCCGCGGCAAGCGCTTCAACGAGCGCATCCGCCCGCGCAAGTACACGAAGATCACTGCCGAGAACATCGACTACAAGGACTTGACGCTGCTGCGCAAGTTCATCTCCGACAAGGGCAAGACCCGCTCGCGTCGGGTCACCGGACTCTCCCGCAAGCACCAGGCCCAGCTTGGCGTAGCGGTGAAGCGTGCCCGCGAAGTGGCCCTGCTCCCCTACGTGGGTGAGCGGTAATGGCCCAGGCGATCCTGCTGGCCGACGTCGAGGGCCTCGGTGAGAACGGCACCGCGATCGAAGTCTCACCCGGCTACCTGCGCAACTACCTGCAGCCCCGCGGTCTGGCCCAGCCGGCCACTCCGGGAGCGCTCGAAGAAGCGATCCGCCGCAAGGAAGCCGCCGAGAAGGCCGAGCGCGAAGCTCTCGCCCGCGCCGCCGAGTCGGCCTCACTGCTCTCCAAGACGGTGCTCACGATCCACCACCGTGCCGGCGAAGACGGCAAGCTCTACGGATCGGTGACGACCAAGGAGATCGCCGAGGCGATCCGCGATGCCCGTGGCATCAAGGTCGACAAGCGCAAGATCCGTCTCGATGTCCCGATCCACCAGGTCGGCACCTACATGATCGACGTCGAAGTTGCCGGCGGCGCCACGGCATCGGTCAAGACGATCGTCGCCGAAGAGAAATAGCCGCCCGGGTACCACCCCAGAACATTGAGGCCGAGGAGTCAGTTCTCGGCGCGATGCTGGTCAGCGAGCCCGCGCTCAACCGGGTAGTCGACGATGTGAAGCTGAAGGCGGTCGACTTCTACCTCGACCGCCACCGGGCGATCTACGGGGTGATGATCGACCTCTACGGCTCGAACAGCCCCTGTGACGAGCTGACCGTCGCCGAGGCGCTTACCAAGTCCGGCCAGATCGAGGAAGCCGGCGGCAGGAACTACGTCTCGGAGCTGGCAGCCAAGGTGCCGGCACCGGGCAACGCCAGGCATTACGCCGAGATCGTCAAGGAGAACGCGCTGCTCAGGCGCCTGTTGGACACCAGCCACCAGATCGGCAGCTGGGTTCAGGAGCGGGAGGGTTCCGGCCAGGAGCTGTCCGAACGAGCCGAGCAGCTGCTGTTCGACGTCGCCCACAAGGAGCAGGCTGGAGACTTCCGGCGCCTCAACGACGTGCTCAGCGACGAGATCGAACGACTCGAGAAGCTCTCCAGCGGCGAGCTGAAGATGACCGGCACGCCGACCGGATTCAGTTACCTCGACGACATGACCGGTGGCTTCCAGCCTTCGAACCTGATCATCATCGCCGCCCGCCCTTCGGTCGGCAAGAGCGCCTTCGTCGCCAACATCGCCGAGAACGTCGCGGTCCGCGAAAACCGCGCGGTCGCCTTCTTCTCGCTCGAGATGTCCGAGATCGAACTCGCCCAGCGCTTCATCGCCTCCCAGGCAAGGGTCTACGGCGACCGGCTGCGAAAGGGCAAGGTCAGCCAGCGCGACTGGGGCAAGGTCGTGGATGCCTGCAACAAGCTCGAAGCGGCGCCGCTCTGGATCGACACCACCTCCGACCTCGGTCTGCTCGACCTGCGGGCCAAGGCCCGGCGCCTCCACGCCCAGGAGGAGGAGGGGCTCGGCCTGATCATCATCGATTACCTCCAGCTGATGAGGATGGACGAGTCCCGCTCCAGCATGGTCGAGAAGGTCGGCCAGATCAGCCGTGGCCTGAAGCTGCTGGCGAACGAACTCGAGGTCCCGGTAGTGGCGCTTTCCCAGCTCAACCGCGCCAGCGAGAGCCGCACCGACAAGCGCCCGATGCTGTCCGACCTGCGCGATTCGGGAAACATCGAGCAGGACGCCGACCTGGTCGCTTTCCTCTATCGCGAGGACGTCTATCGCAAGGCCGAAGAGCGGGACGGCACGGCCGAAGTGATCATCTCCAAGCACAGGAACGGGCCGATCGGCACGGTCGACCTGACCTTCCTGCCCGATTATCCGAAGTTCGCCGAGCGGGCGCCGGATCACCCGGCGGGCGAAGGCAGCCCGGCCGCCGTGCGGGCCGAGCACGCCGAGGTCTCCTGATGGCGATCGCCGCTTCGGGAAACGGCAAGCTCGCTCCCTGCCCGTTCGCCCGCTGCGACGGCTCGGGCTGGATCCTCGGCGATGACGACCTCGCCTACGAATGCGAGTGCCGGGCACCGCGGCTGATGAAGGCTCGTAGCGCCGGGATCAACTCGGTCATCCCGGCCCGGTACCGCGGTGTCTCGTTCGACCGGCCGCCGGTGACCACGATCGACTCGGTCGTGGTCAACGCGATCCGTGACTGGATCGATGATCTCGACGGCAACCTCGCTCAGGGTCGCGGGCTCTGGCTGATGGGCGATACCGGCACCGGCAAGACGACCCTGGCGATGCTGGTCTCGAAGGAGATCCTCGAGCGGGGTCGCAGCGCGGCGATCTACTCGCTGCCGAAGTTGCTGGGCAGGATCCGCTCCACCTACGACAGCGAACCCGGCGACGAGTCCTACGCCGACTTCTTCGAGCGCCTCTGCGAGGTGGACATGCTGCACCTCGAGGACCTGGGCACCGAGAAGCGCACCGAATGGGTCCTCGAGCAGCTCTACGCCCTGATCAACGAGCGCTACGAACGCCAGAAGTCGGTCATGGTCACCACCAACTACGACCAGGCCGAGCTGGAAGAGCAGCTCGGCGACCGGATCGTCTCCCGGCTGGTGGAGATCTGCGGGGACCCTCTGCCGCTCTACGGTACGGACCACCGCATGCATTTTCAGCCGCCGGGACAGTGACCCGTCCTGTTCCCACTCCGTAAACTGGGACGTCGATGCCGGGACTAGTGATAGTAGGGACGCAGTGGGGGGACGAAGGCAAGGGCAAGATCACCGATCTGCTCGCCGAGGACGCCTCCGCGATCGTGCGCTTTCAGGGCGGCAACAATGCCGGCCATACGATCGTGCGCGACGGGGAGGAGTACAAGTTCCACCTGATTCCCTCGGGCATCCTCCACGCCGACAAGTTCTGCGTGATCGGCAACGGTGTCGTAGTCGACCCGAGGGTGCTGCTCGAGGAGATCGAAGGGTTGCGCCGGGCTGACATAAGCACCTCCAAGCTCCGGATCTCGGCCAACGCGCATCTGATCATGCCGTACCACATCCTGCTCGACACGGCCGACGAACTGAAGCTGGGCAAGCTCTCGATCGGCACCACCCGCCGAGGCATCGGGCCGGCCTACGCCGACAAGGCGCTGCGGGTCGGTATCCGGGTCCAGGACCTGCTTGACGAGAAGATCCTGAGGAAGAAGATCATGGCTGCCCTGGAGAGCAAGCAGCAGGCGATCCGGGAGCTGTCGGTGCGCCGCCGCAAGCTGCAGAAGGAGGCTGAGATCTCCGACGAGCTGCTGCCCGACGACCGCCTCGACCTCCACTCGATCACCGAGGACTACCTCTCCTACGGCCATCGACTCGAGCCTTACATCGCCGATACGGCCAAGCTCTGCTGGAACGAACTCGACGCCGGGCACAAAGTGATCTTCGAGGGCGCCCAGGCGGCCTTGCTGGACGTCGACCACGGCACCTACCCCTTCGTCACCTCTTCCAACCCGATCGCCGGCGCCGCCTGCGTCGGCGCGGGGGTCGGACCGACCGACATCGACGAGGTCTGGGGAATCGTCAAGGCCTATACGACCCGGGTCGGGTCGGGGCCGTTCCCGACCGAGCTCGACGACGGAGTCGGCGAGTACATGACCGAGCGTGGTCACGAGTTCGGGACGACGACCGGTCGCCGGCGGCGCTGCGGATGGCTTGACCTGGTCGCGTTGAAGTACGCGGTCCGGCTCAACCGGACTTCGGCCCTGGCGATGACCAAGCTCGACGTGCTGGCCGGCCTCGACACGCTCAAGGTCGCTGTCCGCTACCGCTCGCGGGAAGGGGCGGTACTCGAAGACTTCCCCTACCACCAGTCGATTCTCCACAACGCCACCCCGGAGTACATCGACCTTCCCGGTTTCGGTGACGAGATCACCGACTGCCGTCGGCAGGAGGACCTGCCCCCCGAGGCGATCGATTACATCCGGTTCATCAGCGATTTCGTCGGGGTGCCGATCGCCCTGGTCGGGGTCGGACCAGGTCACGATCAGAATGTCTGGATCTCGTCGGACTGAATCGCTTCGGCCGCCTCAGGGGTCGCTCGAATAATTAATTTTCCATAAACCCTGTTGTCTTGTGTACAATGCCGTCCAAGCAAGTTCATCACTGGAAGTGACGGACTGCAAGAATACGTTGACTGGGGACCCTCCCTTCCCTCAGCAGCGCTTCGTCGGTAATGGCGAGTCGGCTCACTCTCCCTTGAGCTGGCTCGCCAGCCGACATTTTTTATGCCTTCGTCCGCCATGCGGGCCTATCCGGTACATCGGTGTTTCCCGACCCTCGCCCGGTCTCAGGCCGGGATCTCGCCGGCCGCTTCCTGCCGCTGTTCGCCGCGTCCCAGGATCCTCATGGTCAGGATGGTCGCGCCGAGTGCCGCACCGGTGGCCAGGCTGATCTGGACGCTGAACAGGCCCTCGCGGCTCCAGTAGACGTCGCGCATGTCCAGGAGCAAGGCTGCCTCATCGAAGGTCAGCCCCATGCCGATGCCCATCGTCACCGCGGCCCGGGCGTCGGCCCGGCCCTTCTGGACCAGCAGCCCGGCGATGCCCGAAGCGAAGGCGATCAGGATGCCGGGGACGAAGTGGTGGATGTGGCGCCCACCGACCTTGACGTTCCGGAACGGCCCCTTGCCCTCGCGGATGGCCCACGTGGTCAGCCGGACCAGGGCGAAGGTGCCGAGGAAGCCGGAGAGCAGGTTGAACAGGACCACCTCGTGCCGCGGTGCCGCGCTGAACCCTTCGATCGCCACGCCGACCGTGTCGACCGCGGCGGCGGGTGCCGAGGCGATCAGGGTTTCATCGTGGTCGGTGCTGTGGGTCCGCCGGTTCAGCAGGCGGCTGTACTGGGCGACCACGACCGCGGCGGCGATGACCACGGTCCCGGCGGCAAGCGTGGCGGTGGCCTTGTCCGACTTGATCTGCTGCCAGTGGCTGAAGGCCGGTCTGCGGCGCAGGAGGGGCGGTCGCAGGGCCACGGCCGTCGATCAGAGCCGGGTTACGTGGCCGGCGTCGATCTCACGGGTGACGCCACGCAGGTCGAGTACGAGGTCGCTCTTGTCGACGATGTGGGCGACGTCGAATTCCGGATGGCAGGTGACGATCACGGTCAGCTCGGCCTGGGCCAGCGCCGACTCGAGGTCGGAGTTCTCCAGGCCGCTCTCGGGCAGGTCCGGAACGTGGGGATCGTGGTAACTGAGGTCGGCGCCCAGTTCGTCGAGCAGCCGGATGATCTTGATCGCTGGCGACTCACGGACGTCGCCTACCCCGGCCTTGTAGCTGACGCCCAGGACCAGGATCCTGGTTCCGTTGACCGGCTTGCTGTTGTCGTTGAGGACCCGCTCGATCCGGTTGACGCAGAACAGCGGCTGTGACTGGTTGATCTTGCCGGCCAGCTCGATGAACTCGGGATAGAAGTCGTGCTGACGAGCCTTGAAGGCGAGGTAGAAGGGGTCCACCGGCAGGCAGTGGCCGCCCATCCCCGGACCCGGCTCGAAGCGCATGAAGCCGAACGGTTTGGTCGCGGCCGCGTCGACCACCTCCCAGACATCGACTCCCAGCCGGTCACACAGCTGGGCCAGCTCGTTGACGAGTGCGATGTTGACCGAACGGAAGATGTTCTCGAGCAGCTTCGAGAGCTCGGCCGCCTCGGGCCCGGAGAGCGGGATCACCCGGTCGCAGATCCGTTCGTACAGATGCTGCGCCGCCTCGGTGCAGCCCGGGGTCATGCCGCCGACCAGCTTCGGGGTCGTTCGCACTGTGAAATCGGTTCTGCCCGGGTCGATCCTCTCGGGCGAGAAGGCGAGGTGGAAGTCGGTGCCCACCTCCAGACCGGAGCTCTCGAGGCCGCCGGCCAGCAGATCCCTGGTCGTGCCGGGGTAGGTCGTGGATTCGAGAACCACCAGCTGTCCCTTGCGCAGGACGCCGGCGAGCATCTGAGCCGCCGCTTCGAGGTAGGAGAGGTCCGGCTCGCGGGAACCGGTCAGTGGCGTGGGCACGCAGATGATGATCGCCTCGCATTCACCCAGGCCGGCCGCGTCGCCACTGGCGACGATCGAACCCTCGAGCTCCGCCAGTTTGGACGACGGTACGTCTTCGATGTAACTCTCACCACGATTCAACGCTTCGACCTTGGCCGGGTCGAGGTCGAAGCCGATCACCTGCTCGCCCGTTTCGGCAAAGGCCACCGCCAGGGGGAGTCCGACGTAGCCGAGACCGACCACGGCGACGCTCATCGGAGCGCCTGACTATGGGTAGGGCTGGTCACGCCCTGCAGTCTAGGTGGGAACCCCTGCGTCGGGCCTCGTCCGGTTATCATGTACCGAAGCGTACCGGCAGATCCCGACCATTCGAGGAGAGGTTTTTGACAAAGCGTTCCCAGAAGCAGGCGGACCTCAACGGCAGCGGCAAGTTGCCCAGCGGTCGCCACGGATTGTCCAGGGACGCGGTGGTCCAGTCGCAGCGGGAGCGCATGGTCGACGCGATGGTCGCGGTCGTGGCTGACCAGGGCTACGCCGATACCACCGTCGCTGACATCATCTCGGTTGCGGGGGTATCGCGAGCGACCTTCTACGAGCAGTTCGCCGACAAGGAGGACTGCTTCGTGGCCGCCTACTCGACCGTGATGGACAGGATGCTCAAGTTCGTCGCCGAGGGCTTCGCTGCGGATGAATTCGGCCCCGAGGGGCTGGCCGCTGACGACTCGGAGGTGTGGATCGAACGGCTGCGCGGGGGTCTCCGCAGCCTGCTCAACTACCTCTCGCAGAACCCGGTCGCAGTCCGGGTCGGGATCGTCGAGGGCTTCGGTGCCGGTTCGCGGGCCCGCGATCGTTACCAGGAGGCGGTCAGCGCCTTCTTCCCGTTCCTCGACGCAGGCCGCGCCCTGGTCGACGACTCCGACCGGATACCCGGCCAGACGGCCCGGGTCGTCGTCGGCGGTGTCTCCGCTCTGATCTTCAATCAAGCATCGACCGGAGATGCCGCAGAGCTTCCCGGGTTGCTGCCCGAGATGATCTACCTGGCGGTGGTGCCCTACATGGGGCATGAAGAAGCGATGGCCGCGATGAACGAGACGGCGGTGGCAGCATGAGCGATTTGGTCAGCACACCCCTGCCTTCCGGGCGCCACAACCTGCCTCGTGAGTTCGTGATCACCTCCCAGCGGGATCGCCTGCTCGATGCGATGGCTCAGTCCTGTGCCGAGAAGCGGTACGCCGAGGTGAGCGTGGCCGACATCGTCGCTTCAGCCAGGGTCTCACGCTCGACTTTCTACGAGATCTTCCCGGACAAGGAGTCCTGTTTCCTCGCTGCCTACGACGCCATTCTGGGGCGGTTCGTGACCGAGGTGATCAAGGCCTGCCAGGCACCGGAACTGACCTGGCCCGAACAGATCGAGCTCGGCATCGAGGCCAGCCTCGACTTCCTCGCGGCCGAGCCTGCCTTCGCCCGCATGTGCATCGTCGACATGTTCTCGGCCGGACCTTCGGCGCTCGAGCGTTACCTTTCCGCAGTCCGCCTGATCGCCGCCTTCGTGGACGGTGGCCGGCTCCAGATGCCCGACCGCGCGGACGTGCCGGAGTCGATCGGGACGATGGCGGTCAACGGTGCCGCGGTCGTGATCCGGGCGGAGATCGTCTCCGAGCGGACTCAGGATCTGCCCCGTGTCGGTCCCGACCTCCTCTACTCGCTGCTGGTCCCGTACATGGACCGCGAAGAGGCCATGGACCGCTCGGAGCGATACGCCGACCGCATCGCTGATCGCATCGCCGGCTGACGCACAGCCTGCAACAACTCCGTAACAGGCTCAAATCGAAGCCCAATTTGCGCACAAATGGCGGAAAATGCGCCGTCTTCGAGCGGGACGACCCGACCGGCGGGGGTATTGTCAACCGTTGATGGCAAAGGACACTGAGAAGCTCATCCGCCAGCTTTCGCTGATCTCCTTCCTGATGGCTCAGGGGCGTCCAGTCTCGGCCCTCGAGATCAAGCGGGAAGTCGAGGGATACAGCGTGATGAACGAGGATGCCTTCGCCCGGCGTTTCTATGCCGACCGGGCTGAACTCGACAGTCTCGGCATCGAACTCCAGGTCGACCGGCCCGGTGACGGCTTCTTCGAAGCCGAGCTGTACTCGCTGCCGCCGGAGAACTTCTACCTGCCGGCGATCGAGTTCACGGACGACGAACTCGCCGCCCTGCGGACCTCGCTCAGCCTGTTGACGGAAAGCGAATTCGCTTACGCCGAGCCGCTGAGGCTGGCCCTGCAGCAGGTGGCCTGGGGACACCCCAACCCGCTCTCGGACCCCGACAATACGCCGGTGTCGATGGCCAAGTTCGCTTCGACTTCCTCCCGAGATCTGACCCAGCGCCTCGCCCGGATCGAGACGGCGATCTCGAGGCACAAGACGGTCACCTTCGAGTACCACACCATGGAACGGGACGAGGTCAACTCCCGGCGCGTGGACCCGTATCACCTGGTCTTCCGTGGCGGCCAGTTCTACCTGATCGGACACTCCCACGAGCGGGACGCGGTCAGGGTCTTCCGGCTCTCCCGGATCCAGGGCAAGGTCGGCTACGCGACCAAGTCCGAGCACGACTTCACCCCACCCGAAGAGTTCGAGCGGCGCGACTACGCAGACTTGGCCGACTGGCAACTCGGGCAGCAGGCCGGTACCGCGAAGATCTTCTTCCGGGAGCGCATCGCCTGGCTGATCGAACGGGATTTCGGTCGGCACGGTGAAGTCCGCCCGACCACACCCGAGGACGGCGTCAGCGGAGAGGGCATCGTGCTCGAGACCACCTACGCCAGCGAACGCGAACTGCTCGCATGGGTACTCAGGTGGAGGCAGAACGCCGAGGTGCTCTCGCCGCCGGAGCTCCGGGAGGTGGCCGGCGAGCGGATCGCCCTGCTGCGCGACCGGCACGTCAACGGCTTCGAGATCGCCGAGACCGCCGCACCCACCCCGCCGCGCCTGAAGGAACGTCGCCACCGCAGCAAGGACCGCTCTTCGGCGGCGATCCGTCCCGAACGGTTCGGGCGGCTGGTCACACTGGCCGGCATGCTGATTGGTGCCGCCAAGGAGGAGAGGCTGCTTTCGGTAAAGGAGCTCTGCTCGGTGCTCGAGCTCTCCGAGGCAGAACTCAAGGACGACATCGACGTGCTCAACGTCGTCAACTTCGGGGGCGGCACCTACGTGCTCTATGCCGAAATCAAGGGTGACGAGATCGAGGTCGACTCGGAGCCCTACGGTGATTCTTTCGCCCGGCCGGCCCGACTGCTGCCACTCGAGGCGAAAGCACTGGTCGCCGCGATCGACCTGGTCGGCGACCACATGCCCCAGGCCCGGCTGGATACGGCCCGCGGCAAGATCATCGAAGCGCTCGGTCACGATCCCGCCCGGGAGGGGCTGGCGATCGCGGTCGAGCCGGGTGGTGCCGAAGCGGCCCGCGTGGTCAACGAGGCGATCGCCTCCCACCGGGTGCTGGAGCTCAACTACTACAAGGAAAACGAAGACACCTTCTCCCAGCGCATCGTCGAGCCCTATCGCCTCGAGAACGGCCGCGAAGGCTGGTACGCCGAGTGTTACGACCCCGAGCGAAGCGCGATGCGGCACTTCAAGCTCGACCGGATCAAGGAAGCCACGATCACCGATCAGGTTTTCGAACCGCGTCCGGAGGCCACCGAACTGGCCGGCGTCGAAGGCTGGATGAGCGACGGCAAGGTGCCGGAGGCATCCGTCGCCAGGGTCTGGGTCTCCCCCGAGCGCTCGCGCTGGCTGCGCGAGGAACGAAACGTGGTCGAAGAGCTGAGCGACGGCTCGGTCGTGGTCGAGTTGCCTTACGCGGGCACCTCCTGGCTGGTTCGCGAGATCCTCAGGGGGGCCGGCGACCTGGTCGTGCTGGACCCGCCCGAGGCCCGCGAGGCAATCGGCCGCGAACTCGCCGCCTGAAGCCGCGCCTCGATCGTGCACCCCGAGATGCTCGACGAAGCGGCACCGGGGCATCCGGAGGTCTTCAGGCTGATGGCAGACAACCCCGGTCCGATGACCCTGACCGGCACCAATACGTATCTGGTCGGTCGCGACCCTTGCCTGGTTCTTGACCCCGGCCCGGACGACCCCCGGCACGTCGAGGCGGTGCGGGCCGCCGTCGAGGATCGGGGAGGCGCGGCCGGCGTCCTGCTCAGTCACTCCCACAACGACCACACCGGCGCGATCGAAGCGCTCGGCATCCCGGTGATCGTGGCCGGCGACGGCGACCGTTTCGAAGCGGGTGACGGAACCGGCCTCACCGCCGTGGCGACTCCCGGCCACGCGGTCGACCACTTCTGTTTCTTCACCGACGACGACGTCTGCTTCAGCGGCGACCTGATCCTCGGCTGGGGCTCCACCTATGTTCCTCCCGACGGTGGCTCGCTCGCCGCCTACATGGACTCGCTGAAGCTGGTGGCGGCCCGGCGGCCGACCCTGATCTGCCCCGGCCACGGCCCCTGGATCACCGATCCGGCGGCCAAGGTCGCCGAGTACCTCGAGCACCGGAAGTCGCGTGAGCGAGGGCTGGTCGTGGCCCTCGAGAGCGGGGTCAGATCCCGCATGGAACTGCTGGCCGAGGTCTGGTCCGACGTGCCGGAGCCGTTGCGCCCGGCCGCCGCGGTGGTCATGGAGGCGCACCTCCAGAAACTGGAGGCCGAAGACCGCCTGCCCGCCGATCTCGGCGAGTGACACGACCACGCCTGCGGATCCCCCATCTACAATCGCTGGCATGAACCGGCGCAAGTTGATCGAGATGGATGAGCAGGAGCGGGAGACCTTCCTGAACGAAGAGCGGGTAGCCGTGGTCGGCAGCTTCGGACCGCGGGGATGGCCCCACCTGATGCCGCTCTGGTACGTGGTCCGGGACGGCGAGATCTGGGCCTGGACCTTCACCAAGTCGCAGAAGATCAAGAACCTCGAGCGCGACAGCCGGGCGACCGTGCTGGTCGAGGCCGGTGACGAGTACGCCGAGTTGCGCGGGATCCAGATGGAGTGCGAGGCGATCTTCCACCAGAACCTCGACTTCGTCGTCGATTTCGCGGTGGAACTGGTCACCAGGTATGCGCCGGACGGCCAGGAAGTGACACCGGAGGCAACCGAGGCCTTCCGCGCCCAGGCACCGAAGCGCACCGTGCTCCAGTTCAAGCCGGGCCGCATCGTCAGCTGGGATCACCGCAAGCTCGGTGGCGTTTACTGAGGCGGCGGTGAGGGCCCCGGAATCCGGGTAGTTTTAGCCCGGATGAGCGAGCTCAAAGGACTGATCCTCTCCGGCGGCGCCGGAACCCGGCTGCGGCCGATCACCCACACCTCGGCCAAGCAGCTGGTGCCGGTGGCCAACAAGCCGGTTCTGTTCTACGGAATCGAGGCCCTGGTCGAGGCCGGCGTGACCGAGATCGGCATCGTCATCGCCCCCGAGACCGGCGACGAGATCCGCGCTGCGGTGGGGGACGGCTCGCAGTTCGGCGCGACGGTCAGCTACATCGTCCAGTCGGAACCGGCAGGCCTGGCCCACGCGGTGCTGACCGCCGAGGAGTTCCTCGACGGTTCCGCCTTCGTCATGTACCTCGGCGACAACCTGCTGCGCGACGGCATCGTCGACCTGGTCGAGGCCTTCAAGCGGGAACAGCCCGACGCCTCGATCATGCTGACCCCGGTTTCCGACCCGAGCTCCTACGGCGTGGCCGAACTCGACGGCGAGAAGGTGGTCGGCCTGGTCGAGAAGCCAGAGGATCCTCCCTCCGACCTGGCCCTGGTCGGGGTCTACCTCTTCTCTCCCGGGATAGTCGAGGCCGCCCGGGGCCTGAAACCGTCCGGGCGCGGCGAACTCGAGATAACCGAGGCGATCCAGTCCCTGATCGAGTCTGGCGGCGACGTCCGCTCGCGGATCGTCGGCGGCTGGTGGAAGGACACCGGCCGGCTGGACGACATGCTCGAGGCCAACCGGCTCGTCCTCGACGAGACCGTCTCTGCCAACGATGGCGACTGCGAGGACTCCAAGCTCGAAGGCCGGGTGGTGCTGGAGCAGGGGGCCGTGGTCCGTCGCTCGCTGATCCGCGGCCCGGTGACCATCGGTCGCGACGCGGTGATCGAGGACTCCTACATCGGCCCCTACACCTCGCTCGGTGATCGGGTCGAGGTCCGCCGGTCGGAGATCGAGCATTCGATCGTGCTGTCGGATTCGGTGGTCGAGGACCTCCCGAGCCGCCTCGAAGCGAGCCTGCTCGGCCGTCGTGTGCGGGTGGTCAAGAGCGACGGGCCGGCACGGACCCTGAAGATGCTGGTCGGCGATCGCTCCGAGATCGAGATCATCTGATGAAGGTCCTGGTCACAGGTGCCTCAGGCATGCTCGGCAGCGACGTGATGGTCGCCGCCGAAAACGCCGGACACGAGGTCTTCGGCTACGACCACACCGGGCTGGACGTGACCGATCCGGAGCGGCTGCGCCGACGGATGAACATCGATCGCCCTGACATGGTCATCAACTGCGCTGCCTGGACCGACGTCGACGGCGCCGAGAGCCAGGAGGAGGCGGCCTTCGAGGTCAACGCAACCGGGGCCGGCAACGTCGCTGCGGCGGCCGAAGAAGCGGGCTCCAAGGTGCTCTATGTATCGACCGACTATGTCTTCAACGGGGGCAAGAGCGGTCCTTACGTCGAGACCGACCTGCCGGCACCGATCTCGGCATACGGCCGCAGCAAGCTGGCCGGCGAGCAGGCCACGGTCGAGGCCAACCGGCGCTCCTTCATCGTCCGCACGTCGGGGCTCTTCGGGATCGGCGGCCCCAATTTCGTCGATACGATGCTGCGGCTCGGCGAGAGCGGCGAAGTCCTCGTGGTCCACGACCAGATCGCTTCGCCGACCTACACCTGGCACCTCGCCTACGGACTGGTCAGGCTGCTCGACTCGGACTCCTTCGGCCTCCACCACATGGCCGCCGCCGGCAGCTGCACCTGGTACGACTTCGCCCGCGAGATCTTTGAGCGCTCCGACATGGAAGTGACCACCCTCGGGGCGACCAGCGAGATGCTCGGCCGCTCCGCCTCGCGCCCGGCCAACTCGGCGCTGGCCAGCCAGATCCGCCACGCGATCGAACTGCCTCCGTGGCAGGACGGCCTGACCAGCTACCTGGCCCAGCGGCGCTCGGTCGCCGAGGCCGGATCGGGCGGGGGCGATTCGCAGTGAAGCTGCTGGTCACCGGTGGCGCCGGTTTCATCGGTTCGAACTTCGTCCGCAACCGGCTCGAGCAACATCCGGATGACGAGGTCGTCGTGCTCGACAAGCTGACCTATGCGGGCAACATGTCCAACCTCGATGGTCTGCCCGGGGAAAGGCTCAGTTTCGTGGAGGGCGACATCTGCGACCGGGAGGCGGTGCGCGACCTCGTCCCGTCCTGCGATGCGGTGGTCAACTTCGCTGCCGAGTCCCATGTGGACCGGTCGATCGAGGCGCCAGACGCTTTCATCCAGACGGATGTCTTCGGTACCTTCGTCCTGCTGGAGGCAGCCAGGGACGCAGGCGTGCGCCACCTGCAGGTTTCGACCGACGAGGTCTACGGATCGATCGCCGAAGGCTCGTTCACCGAGGGCTCCCCGCTCGACCCGTCTTCGCCCTACTCGGCCTCGAAGGCCGGCGGTGACCTGATCGTCTCGGCCTTCCGCCACACCTACGGGGCCGACGCGCTGATCGTGCGGGCATCGAACAACTACGGGCCGCGCCAGCACCCGGAGAAGCTGATCCCGCTGGTCATCCTCAACGCGATCCACGGTGATGCGATCCCGGTCTACGGCGACGGAGCCCAGGTCCGCAACTGGCTTTTCGTCGATGACTTCTGCCGTGCGATCGACACTGTGCTGGGGTCGGGCGACGCCGGCACCGTCTACAACGTCGGCGGGCCCGACGAGATGGCGAATCTCGATGTGGTGGACCGGGTGCTCGAGCTGACCGGTCGCGACCGGTCGCTGGTCTCCTTCGTCGAGGACCGGCTCGGCCACGACCGTCGTTACTCGCTGGCCTCGGAACGGACCGAGTCGCTCGGCTGGAAAGCCCGGGTGGACTTCGACGAAGGCATCGCATCCACGGTCGAGTGGTACCGGGAGAATGAGTCATGGTGGGGTGAGCTGCGCTCCGGTGAGTACCGCGAGTACTACGAGCGCCAGTACGGCCGGAAGCTCGGCTGATGCCCCGGCGTCTCCGAACCGGGATCGACGGGCTGGCCCTGATCGAGCCGGAAGTCCACGGCGACGATCGCGGCTTCCTGGTCGAGTCCTTCCGGGCCGACCGCTGGAGTGAACTCGGGGTCGAGGCCGGGTTCGTCCAGCAGAACAGCTCACGCTCGGCCCGTGGAACCCTGCGCGGCATCCACTTCCAGACCCGGCCCGGTCAGGCGAAGCTGGTCCGCTGGCAACAGGGGAGAGATCTTCGACGTCGCGGTCGACCTCAGGCGGGCGTCGCCGACTTTCGGCCGCTGGGAAGGCCACCGGCTGGACGACCGCAGCCACCGACAGCTCTTCCTTCCGGCCGGCTTCGGTCACGGCTTCTGCGTGCTCAGCGACGAGGCCGATGTCTCGTACCAGTTGTCCAGCTACTTCGACCCGGAGACCGAATCCGGTTTCGCCTGGGACGACCCCGACGTCGCCATCGAATGGCCGCTGGAGGACCCGCTGCTCTCGGACCGGGACCGCTCGGCCCCCCGCCTGGCCGCGATAGCCGACTCGCTTCCGTTCTAGCGGCTCGGCCGTGGCCGGGCCCGGCCGGGGTCTAACCTTCGGGGGTTAAGCATGTCCGCGATACCGACCCAGGATCCCCTACTTCCTTTCAGCCCCGAGGTCCGGCGCTGGTTCGAAGCCTCATTCGAGGCGGCTACACCGGCGCAGGGTGAAGGCTGGCGGGCCATCTCGTCCGGCGAGCACACCCTGATCTGCGCTCCGACCGGTTCCGGAAAGACGCTCGCCGCCTTTCTCTGGGGCATCGACAGCCTGGCCCGCCGGCCGGATCGCCCACCTGGCGTCAAGCTGATCTACGTCTCACCCCTGAAGGCCCTCTCCTACGACATCGAGCGCAACCTCAAGGCGCCGCTCAGAGGGGTCGGTGCCGAGATCCCGGTCGCGCTGCGGACCGGTGATACGCCCCAGTCCGAACGGGCCCGGATGCGTCGCAGCCCGCCCGACATCCTGATCACCACACCCGAATCGCTCTACCTGATGATGTCTTCCGGCGCCCGGGAGATCTTCCATTCGGTCGAGACGGTCATCGTCGACGAGATCCACGCGGTGGCCGCAACCAAGCGCGGTGCTCACCTCGCGATGACCCTCGAGCGGCTCGAACACCTGGTCAGGTTCGGCGCCGAGGGCGTGGACGGACCTGACTCCGGGGAGGCAGGGGCCGGCGGTACGCCCGGGCCGGACCGGAGCGCCCGCTCGGTCCAGCGGATCGGCCTTTCGGCGACCCAGCGCCCCCTCGAGCGGGTCGGCCGTTTCCTGGTCGGTCCCAACCGGAAGTGCACGATTGTCGACAGCGGCCGGCGCAAGGAGCTCGACCTCGAGATCGTCGTACCGCTGGAGGACATGAGCAACCCCGGGCAGGTCGAGCCCGAAGGCGGCGGATCCGGGGTCGAACAGATCCGCTCGATCTGGCCGGCGATCTATCCGGAGCTGCTGGAGCTGGTCAGGCAGCACACCTCGACCATCATCTTCGTCAACAATCGCCGCGCTGCCGAGCGGCTGGCCCAGCGCCTGAACGAACTCGACGAACAGGGCGAGACCGGGGAGGACCCCCACCCGACCGCCACCGAGACCGCCACACCCGGGCGGGTCGACCGGGAGGCAGCCGTCTCGGGCCGGGAGGGCGGGGCGTCCGGGACCGATCTGCCCCTGGCCCGTGCCCACCACGGTTCGCTCTCTCACGAGGAGCGCACCCAGGTCGAGGAGCAGCTGAAGTCCGGGCAGATCCCCTGCCTGGTCGCCACCTCCTCGCTCGAGCTCGGCATCGACATGGGGGCGGTGGACCTCGTGATCCAGGTCGAGTCGCCGAAGTCGGTCAGCCGCGGGCTGCAGCGGATCGGCCGGGCCGGTCACGGTCTCGGTGAGGTCTCCAAGGGCCGGATCTTCCCCAAGTTCCGCGGTGACCTGCTGGAGAGCGCCGTGGTCACCCAGCGGATGCGTGACGGCGAGATCGAGGAGACGGTCATCCCGGCCAACCCGCTCGACGTGCTCGCCCAGCATCTGGTGTCGATGGCGGCGCTCGACAGGTGGCAGACGTCCGACGCGCTGGAGCTGGTCAAGGCGACGGCGCCGTTCGCCGAGATCTCGCAGGAGCTGTTCGAAAACGTGCTCGACATGCTCGACGGCCGTTACCCGTCGGACCGCTTCGCCGAACTCCGGCCGCGTCTGGTCTGGGACCGGACCGAGTCAACTATCGAGGGACGAAAGGGGGCCCGCTCGCTGGTCGTGACCAACGCCGGCACGATCCCCGACCGCGGGCTCTACGGGGTCCACCTGCCGGACGGGCGCCGGGTCGGTGAACTCGACGAGGAGATGGTCTACGAAGCGAGGGTCGGCCAGGTATTCCTGCTCGGAGCATCGAGCTGGCGGATCCAGGAGATCACCCGCGACCGGGTGATCGTCATCCCGGCGCCCGGCGTTCCGGGGGCGATCCCATTCTGGCGCGGCGACGGCATCGGCCGGCCGGCCGAGCTCGGCGAGGCGATCGGCGCCTTCAGCCGTGAAGCGGTCGAAGCCGATCCGGCCGACCTCGAGAAGTCTCACCACCTCGACCCCCTGGCCGCCCGCAACCTGGTCGCCTACCTGCGCGAGCAGCAGGAGGCGACCCGGGTGGTTCCGTCGGATACGACGATCGTGATCGAGCGCTTCCGCGACGAGATCGGCGACTGGCGGCTCTGCCTGCTGTCTCCCTTCGGCGGTCGGGTCCACTCGGCCTGGGGCATGGCGATCGCCCGCAAGTTGCGCGACGAAGAAGGGCTCGAGGTCGACGCGATCTACTCCGACGACGGCATCGCGATCCACCTTCCCGACGCTGACGAACCTCCCTCCGGGGACCTGGTGATGATCGAGCCGGACGAGCTCGAGGAGCTGGTCGTCCGGGAGCTGGGCGGCTCGGCCCTGTTTGGAGCCCGGTTCCGCGAGAACGCCGCCCGCTCGCTGCTGATCCCGAGGGCCTATCCGGGCAAGCGGACCCCGCTCTGGCAGCAGCGGCTCAAGTCCCAGAGCCTGCTCGAGGTCGCCCAGGACTTCCCGCGCTTTCCGGTCATCCTCGAGACCTACCGGGAATGCCTGCAGGACGTCTTCGACCTGCCGGCGCTCGACCGGCTGCTGCGCGGCATCCATTCGCGTGAGATCTCGCTGGTCGAGGTCGAGACCCCGACCGCGTCGCCGTTCGCCTCTTCGCTGCTGTTCGACTACGTCGCGACCTACATGTATGAAGGCGATACCCCGAACGCCGAGCGGCGGGCGACCGCGCTTTCGCTGGACCGCGAGCTGCTCCGGGAACTGCTCGGCCAGGACGAGCTCCGGGAGCTGATCGAGCCGGACGCCCTGCTCGAGGTCGAGGAGTCGCTGCAGCACCTCAGCGAGCACGGCAGGGCCGAGGACCGTGACGCCCTCCAGCAGATCCTGCGCCGGCTCGGCGACCTGACGATCGAGGAGATCGAAGCGAGGGTCGCCGAGGGCTACTCCGGCCGCTCGATGATCGACAACCTGGTCAAGGAGCGGCGCGCGGCCGAGGTCAGGGTTAACGGCGAGGTCCGCTTCATCGCCGCCGAGGATGCGGGCATGTACCGCGACGGGCTGGGCGTCTCGCCACCCGGCGGCCTGCCCGCGACCTGTCTGGAGGAAAAGCCCGAGCCGCTGGCCACCCTGTTCGCCCGGTACGCCCGTACCCACGGCCCGTTCCCCACCGCCCAGTTGCGCGCCCGCTACGGGATCGATCCGACCGCCGTCCTGAAGCAGCTCGAGGCCGAAGGCGTGCTGGTCCGGGGTGAGATCCTGCCCGGCGGCACCGAGCGGGAGTGGTGCGAGGCCGATGTGCTGCGCCGGGTGCGGCGGGCCAGTCTCGCCCACCTGCGCCAGGAAGTCGAACCGGCCGACGTCCGGACGTACGCCCGCTTCCTCGCCTCCTGGCAGGGGGTCGACCGCTACCGCCGCGCCGGGGCCGGACCGGACCGGCTCCGCGAGATCCTGGTCCCGCTCCAGGGGGTGGCCCTGACGCCGGCGGTCTGGGAACGGGACGTGCTGCCCCGCCGGGTCGGCAGCTACAGCCGCAACTGGCTGGACGAGCTCTGCACCAGCGGCGAGGTGGTCTGGATCGGCGCCGGGGCTATCGGCCGCAGCGACGGCCGGGTTGCGCTCTACTTCCGCGAGGACGTGCGCCTCGCCGGTCCGCCACCTTCGAACTCAAAACTGGAGATGCCCGCGGGTCCGGTCCACGACGCGATCCGTCAGCGACTCGAAGAGGGCCCGACCTTCTGGCTCGACGTCGTCGCCGAGCTCGACCACCCCCCGGAAGAGCTGCATTCAGCGATCTGGGACCTCGCTTTCGCCGGGGAGATCACCAACGACTCGTTCGCTCCGCTGAGGGCGCCGAGGCTGCGGGCGGTGCCGAAAGGAGGTCCCCGCGGGCGGCGCTTCTCCCGTCGTCGTGCATCGGCCGGCCCGACCGTCCAGGGACGCTGGTCACTGACCGCGCCGCTGTTCCGGAACGCTCCCGCGGTCGGTCCGAGGCTGCGCGCCCAGGCCGAGCTGATGCTCGAGCGGCACGGCATCCTGACCCGCGAGATGGCCCTGGCCGAAGGGGTGCCCGGCGGCTTCTCGACGCTCTACCCCGAGCTCTCCAACCTCGAAGTACTCGGTTCGGCCCGGCGCGGCTACTTCATCGAGGGCCTCGGCGGGGCCCAGTTCGCCCTGGCCGGCGCGGTCGAGCGGCTGCGCTCCCAGTCGACCGATGATGAGGAGCTGATGATCCTCGCCAGCACCGACCCCGCCAATCCGTACGGAGCGACCCTGAAGTGGCCGAAGCTCGAAAACCGCCGCCGCCCCTCCCGGACTCCCGGATCGTTCGTCCTGATGCGGGCCGGCGAGCCCCTGCTCTTCCTGGAGAAGGGCGGCAAGGGAATGCTCAGGTTGGACCCGGGACTCAAGGGCGCGGAGCTGTCGGGCCTGCTCGGGGCTTTCGTCGAAGCGGCCGAGAAGGGTGTGATCCCACCGCTGAAGATCGAGCGCTTCGACGGCGAACCCCTGATCGGATCCGACTTCGAGCCGCTTCTGCTGGCCGCCGGTTTCAGTCGCCAGCCGCGAAAGATGGTCGTGCCCGCCTGATGGCCGAGGGTGACTCGATCGTGCGCATGGCCCGGCTGATCGAAGCGGCTTTCGAGGGCCGCGAGGTCGAGGCGGTCGAGGTTCCCAACCCGCGGAGTCCGCTGCGCCTGGCTGCCGACCGCCTGCTCGGCCGGAGTCTGCTCGGCACCGAGACACGCGGCAAGCACCTGCTGCTCAACTTCGACTCCGACCTGACCCTTCACGCCCACATGGGCATGGTCGGCGGCTGGTACGCCTACCGGCCCGGGCAGCGCTGGCGAAAGCCCCGTCGCTCGGCCTGGCTGGTCCTCGGACTCGGCGACCTCGAACTGGTCGAGTTCGGTGGGCCGACCCTGCGGCTGGTCCGCCCGGTCGAGCTGAAGCGGGACAGCCGCCTGGCGCTGCTGGGTCCGGACATCCTCGGCGGCCCGGAAGCGGTGGCTGCTGCTGCGGCGAACGTGGCCGCCGCCGGTCCGGCCGAACTGGGTGAGGCCCTGCTGAACCAGCGTCTGGTCTGCGGCATCGGCAACATCTTCAAGAGCGAATCCTGCTTCGAAGCGGGCCTCGATCCGTGGCGGCCGGTCGAGAGCTTCGATCCGGCCGAGATCGAGTCGGTGATCACGGTTGCCGCCCGCCAGATGAAGCGTGGCGTCGAGACCGGCCGCCGACCGGGGCGGATCTACCGCAAGAGCGGCCGTCCCTGTCCGACCTGCCGCAACCGGATCCGTTCCCGCGGCCAGGGAGACGACAACCGGACCACCTACTGGTGCCCGGTCTGCCAGCGCTGACCCGCCGTCGGCACCCAACCACCCAACCCCCGGCTTCTGGCAACGATCTGACTCGGCCACGGATGCGGATCGCCGCCAGAACTGCCAGCCGACAGCCCCACACCGCCGACCCCCGGCTTCTGGCAACGATCTGACTCGGCCACGGATGCGGATCGCCGCCAGAACTGCCGGGCTTCGACCATTTGCCCGGGTATCAGCGCATGCCGCCCCGTCGTGCGCGATACTCGCCCTGTGGAAGAGGAGAAGGACAGCGTAGTCGGGCTGCTCCGGAGCGTTCCGTTGTTCGCGGAACTCGAGGAGTCCGAGCTCCAGCGGGTTTCAAGGGTCGCGGTGCCGCGCTCTTATCCGCCCGCTACCCGTGTCTTCCACGAGGGTGACCAGTCCGATGCGTGTTACATCGTGCGCTCAGGAACCTTCAGGGTCACCCGCGAGCACCCCGACGGCCGCGCGATCACGCTGGCGACCCTCGGCGAGGGCGACATCGTCGGCGAACTGGCGATGCTCGACGGCGAAGTGCGCTCGGCCAGCCTCGAGACCCTCGGCTCCGAGGGCGAGCTGCTCGCCCTGCCGGCCAAGGACGTGCGCGCCCTGCTAGAGCGAAACCCCGAGATCACGGTGAAGATGGTCGCCGCCCTGACCCGCCGGCTGCGGGCCACCAACGAGCGCATTTCCAGGCAGTCGTTCCAGACCGTGCCGTCCCGGGTTGCCGGGGTCCTCACCCAGCTGGTGGCCGACGAATCGCCCGACGGTTCCAGCCGCGAGGTGACGATCCGGATGAACCAGGCCGACCTCGCGCAGCTCGCCGGAACCTCCCGGGAAAGCGTCAGCCGCTTCCTCGCCGATCTCGAGCGGTCGGGTGTGGTCCGGGCCGGTCGTGGCCAGGTGACCATCCTGGAACCCACGAAGCTCGGCAACTACATATTCTGAGCACATGGCTTCCGGGCTCTTCGCACTCAACTTCTACTCGCCGCTGTTCGCAGACCAGCTCAGGCGTGGTCGCAAGACGGCTGCGATCCGGCTTGGCGACAAGTCGGCCAAGTACGAGCGCAGCCAGATCGTCTGGGTGACGATCGGTTCCCGGCACTCGCGTCGCGAGAAGATCTTCTCGGCAGTGATCGACGAGGTCGTGGTCAAGCGGCTTTCCGAACTCTCACCACGGGAGATCGAGCGCGACAACCCCGAGTTCCGCCGGGTCGACGAGACTCGCGGCTTTCTCGAACGCATCTACGATCGGCCGATCGAAGCCGATGCGCAGGTGACCGTCATCCACTTCTCCCAGGTCGTAGAGCCGGGGATAGGCGGTTTCGGCACCGTTCCTTCGCCCAACTGATGGGCGGGGAGGATTCAGCCGCTTCATTCAGTTTCTGCTCGAGGTGGAAACTCGCCGCCTCCCGCCAGGCGGTCTGGGAGGCACTCGACAATTTTCACGCCTGGGTCGACTGGTGGCCGGGGCTGGAGGAGATCACCGAAGTCGCCCCCGGGGATCACGCCGGAATCGGCCGGAAGGCCAGCTCCAAGTGGAGGGGGCCGATCGGCTACGTGTTCAGGTTCTCGATCGAGTCGGTGGAGCGACGGGAGCCCGAATTCCTCAAGGGCCTGGCTTCGGGGGATCTCTCGGGCAGCGGGTCGTGGTCGCTTTCTGAATACCAGGGCTGGACCGATGTGAGGCTCGACTGGGTCGTCGACGCCAACCGCAAGTGGATGGAATTCCTTGCTCCGGTTGCGAGACCGGTCTTCGTTCACGGGCACGATCACGTCATGAGGGCCGGCGCCGACGGACTGGCCGCCCACCTCGGGGTCGAGTTGCGCGACTTCCAGTCCGCCGCCTGAACCTCGATCTGACACCTCTTCACTGAGATCTGACTTGACCGGAGCGGCTGAACCTGTATGGTTCTCCCTGCTTTGGCACTCTCACCTATAGAGTGCCAGAATCAAGCTGAGATCAACGTGATATTCAGGAATTCATGACCAACGGAGGTAAAAAGATATGAAGCTCAAGCCCCTCGGGGACAGGCTGATCGTCAAGCCGGTTCAGGAAGAAGAGACCACAGCGAGTGGACTCGTCCTTCCCGAAACGGCCAAGGAGAAGCCCCAGAAGGGCACGGTCGTGGCTGCCGGTGACGGCGCCATTGCCGAAGACGGATCCCGCCGCCCGCTCGATGTGAGCGAAGGCGACGAGGTTCTCTACTCCAAGTACGGCGGAACCGAGATCACGGTAGAGGGCGACGAACTGCTCGTCCTGCGTGAGTCGGACGTCCTCGCCAAGGTCCAGTAACCCCAAACACCCGATTTTCAGGAGGTAAAGGAAAAATATGGCTCACAAAGAGCTGAAGTTCGCAGAAGAAGCAAGAGGGGCCCTGCAGGCCGGCGTTGACGCCGTTGCCGACGCAGTCAAGGTCACCCTCGGTCCCAAGGGCCGCTACGTCGTTCTCGACAAGAAGTTCGGCGCCCCGACCATCACCAACGACGGTGTCACCATCGCCCGTGAGATCGAGATCGAAGACGTTTTCGAGAACCAGGGTGCCCAGCTCGTCCGTGAAGTCGCCACCGCGACCAACGACGTCGCCGGAGACGGAACCACCACCGCGACCCTGCTCGCACAGATCATCGTGCGCCAGGGCCTCAAGAACGTCGCTGCCGGCGCCAACCCGCTGGCCCTGCGCCGCGGAATCGAGAAGGCTGTCGACGAGGTAGTCGAGAACCTTCGAAGCAAGCAGTCGAAGGAGATCAGCGGCAAGGACCAGATCGCCCGTGTGGCCGCCATTTCGGCAGCTGACGACGAGATCGGCAATACGATCTCCGACGCGATCGAGAAGGTCGGCAAGGACGGCGTCGTAAACGTCGAAGAAGGCCAGACGTTCGGCATGGAACTCGAGTTCACCGAGGGCATGCAGTTCGACAAGGGCTACATCTCGCCCTACATGGTCACCGACCAGGACCGGATGGAGGCTGTTCTCGAAGAGCCGTACATCCTGATCGCCAACCAGAAGATCGGTTCAGTCCGGGACATCCTTCCCGTGCTCGAGCAGGTCATGCAGGGCGGCAAGCCGCTGCTGATCGTCGCCGAGGACGTCGAGGGTGAATGCCTCGCGACCCTGGTGGTCAACAAGCTGCGTGGCACCTTCACCGGTGTTGCGGTCAAGGCGCCGGGATTCGGCGACCGCCGCAAGCGCATGCTCGAAGACATCGGCATCCTGACCGGCGGTGAAGTGATCACCGAAGAGATGGGCCTCAAGCTGGAGAACACCCAGCTGACCCAGCTCGGACAGGCCCGTCGTGTGGTCGTCTCCAAGGACACCACCACGATCATCGATGGTTCCGGAGATGCCGACGACATCAAGGGACGGATCAAGCAGATCAAGTCGGAAATCGAGAACACCGATTCCGAGTTCGACCGCGAGAAGCTCCAGGAGCGTCTCGCCAAGCTGGCCGGCGGCGTTGCCGTGGTCAAGGTCGGAGCTGCAACCGAGACCGAGATGAAAGAGAAGAAGCACCGCGTCGAGGACGCTCTGCAGGCTGCCCGTGCGGCGCTTGAAGAGGGAATCGTCCCCGGTGGCGGAGTAGCCCTTCTCAACGCTCAGGACGGTCTCGATGTCGATTCGTTCGACGATGCCGACGAGCGCACCGGTGCCCAGATCATCCATCGCGCCCTCGAAGAGCCGGTCCGGCAGATTGCCGAGAACTCGGGTCTCGAAGGTTCGGTCGTGGTCAACGCGGTCCGTGACCTCAAGGCTGGAGAAGGCCTCAACGCCGCCTCCGGCGAGTACGGCGACATGGTCAAGGCCGGAGTTCTCGACCCGACCGTCGTCACGCGCTCTGCCCTGCAGAACGCCGCGTCGATCGCCAAGAACATCCTGGTGACCGAGGCGATCATCGCCGAGCCCGTCGAAGAAGGCGGAGGCGGCATGCCCGCGATGCCCGACATGGGTGGAATGGGCGGCATGATGTAAAGACCTTCGACTCCGTCGAAAGTCCGGGATCAGAGGCCGTCAGGCCCGATCCCACGGAAAGGCCCGGGGGAGATCCCGGGCCTTTCTCGTTGCATCAGGGCGGGCAGACCCCGGCCCCGGGCGCAGCCGGGTTGGCGCGGAGTGGAGTCGATCGTGCTCGCATAGCGGGCACTTTCGACTCCAGCGCAACGGGTCACGTGCCTCGGATCGCCGCCGGCGCGATGCGCCCGACCGCTCCACGCAGCCCGGTTGTTACGGTGCCGGCACGGATAATCAGAAGGTCGGGGTCAGTTGAACAGTTGCATCGTGGAGTGGAAACGCATCGCAGTCGCCGGCGGCGCGTTGCTTTTTCTGGTGATCCTGGTTCAGGTCACCGGGGCCTCAGCCGCTGTCGTTACCGCCGGGGAGGAAGTCGAGCCGCCGGTCGAGTACGTCGCCGGGGAGCTCGTCGTCAGCTTCAGCGAAACCAGTGATCAGGCAAGGATCTCGAGCTCGCTGAACTCGATCGACGCCGATGACGCCGAATCGGTCCCCGGACTCGAAAAGACCAGGGTCATCGAGATCGACGAAGACCAGGATGTGTTCGCGGCGGCAGATGAACTGGAAGACCAGCCGGGGGTACGCTGGGCTGAGCCCAACTACATAGTCCGGGCCGCGAGTCTGCCCGACGACCCGAGGTTCGGCCGGCTATGGGGACTCAGGAACACCGGTCAGAACAGCCAGTTGGTCGATCGCCTGGCCAAACCGTTCTTCGGCAGGAAGGGCGTTGACATCGGCGCCCCCGCTGCCTGGAAGAAGACCACCGGGAGCCGCAGGAACATCGCTGTCATCGACAGCGGCATCGACGCATCGCATCCCGATCTGGGTCCCAACATCAACCGCAGGCTGAGCCGGAATTTCGTCTCGACCCCGGAGCCCACCAAACTCTTCGGATCAGAGGTGGACCCTGGTGCCTGGGATGATCAGACCGGTCATGGCACCCATGTCGCGGGCACGATCGGCGCCGTCGGCGACAACGGGCTCGGGGTGACCGGAGTGAACTGGGACGCACGGCTCGTGGCGGTCAGAGCCCTGAACTTCAACCGACTTGGCACCTCCGCGGACGTCGCTGCCGCCTACGCCTACGTCGGCAGAAAAGGCATCCCGATAGCGAACGTGAGCCTCGTAGGATCCGTGGGGGCCCGGGTCGAGAAGGAGGCGATCGCCGCAAGTCCGAACACGCTGTTCGTCGTCGCGGCCGGCAATGTAAGCCAGAACAACGACAGGAGGCCGTCTTACCCCTGCAACTTCAACCTCCCGAACATCATCTGCGTGGCCGCGATCGATTCGAGGGCGGGCCTGCCCGTTTTCTCGAACTACGGTTCGAAGCGGGTCGATGTCGGGGCGCCGGGCGTCGACATCGAGAGCACCGCGACCAACCTTTCTGCTCCGCTGGATATCGATTTCGAAGAGGGGATCGAGGCCTTCGACCAGCAGCCGTACCCGTGGAAGCTGACGGAAGCCAACGGCTTCCCCCGCCTCACTTTCGACGGTACTGACGGCGATGTGCCGACTCCCGTGCCGGGAGCTTCGGCCACGTTGAAAGACTCGGTCGACCTGAGCAACCAGCGCCACTGCAGGCTCAACCTCGGCAATCTCGGCTACGGAACCGACCTCGACCTGCACGGCGCGCAGGTATTCGGGTTCTCCTGGCGGGCCGACGGTGGTCCACCGGTCGATGTCCGGCTGTTGGACGCGAAGGCACTCGACTTTCTGCGTGACACCGGCCAGTACGAAGGCTTTCCGTTGCAGTTTCCCCTGGTGGGAGCAGACGGGACTTCGGACCTCGAGCTCAGACTCGGCTTTTCCGCCGGCGGTTCGCAGACGCCGCTACCCCTGATCGAGATCGGGCAGATGAAGGTCGAATGCGTGGCGCCGATGCGGAAGGTCGGGGTTTACGAGGCACTTTCCGGCACCTCGATGGCGGCCCCTCACGTCGCCGGAGTCGCCGGGCTGGTCAAGTCGGTGGCTCCGAGGGCGGGGCCGGAGAAGCTCAAGAAGATCATCATGGGGAGCGTGGTGCCGACCAGGTCGCTGAAGGGCAGAACGGTAACCGGAGGGCGGGTAGACGCGGGCCGCGCAGTGCGCTTCATCCGTCCGGCTTCCAGCCCGCGGCTGGCCGGGTTCACGATCACGCCGGAGAAACTCACCCTCCGGCCCGACCGCGAGGCAAGCGTCAAAGTCACGCTCAGAAACGGTGGCGGCGTCGCCGCCAGGGGTCTTCGAATCTGCCTCAAAGGGCCCGCCCTCCGGGTCGCCGGCACGGGTTGTTCGAGGCTGGGAGAGCTCGCCTCGGGCAAGCGCCGGCAGTTCCGGGTGAGAGTGCGTGCCCGCCCTGGCGCCGGGCGCGGCTCCGTGAAGCTGCGGATCGAAGCCCGGGCCAGGGGCGCCCGCCCGGCTTCCGGCCGCCTGCGGCTGAAGATCAGGTAGGCGCTCGTCCCCGGACGCCTCCGGCCTGGCTCAGTGGCGGATGCCGTTCGTCAGCAGGTAGGTCCGCGACTGTCTGATCATGTCGCCGTCGCGGTCGCGCTCGGCATACTCGATGAAGGCATCGCGGAACTCGGCACGGCGCTCGTCGTCCATCGACTCGGCTAGTACACGCGTCGGTCCGAAAGCCCTCGAGAAGAGCTCCCAGAATTCCTCACCCGAGGCGATCTCGAAGGGCGAGTCGAACTCCTCGAAGCTCAGGTCGAAGGCTCCGCCCAGAAGCTCCTCGACGTGCTGTTCCTGTCCCCAGTCGAGCGGATTGCCCACGCCTGGCGGCGGCGGGGGCTGGAACCGGCGCATGAAGAGGAAGAACTCCCCGACCCCGCCGTCCGGTCGCCATGCGGAAAGCGCCAGACGGCCTCCCGGGGCGCAGACCCTGGCCAGCTCGGCCGCCGTGGCCGCCTGGTCCGGGGCGAACATCGCCCCGACCGAAGAAGTCACGATCTCGAAGGCGCCGTCGGGGAAGTCGAGGGCTTCGACGTCCCCGACCCGGTAGGTGGCGTCGATGCCGTTCTCCCCGGCACGTCGCGTCGCTGTCTCGATCAGGTTCGGTGCCAGATCCACCCCCGTCACCACGGCTCCGTCTGCGGCGGCGAGTGCCGAAACCCCGCCGGTCCCGCAGCCGACGTCCAGCCAGGTTCGCCCGTCATGCGGACCGGCGGCCTCGAAGACGCGTTGATGCATGTCGGCGATGCTCGCCTCAACCTCTTCAAACGGTCCTGCGCCCCACATTTCGCCCTGGGTCTTCTTCAGGTCCTCAAACGCCATGCCAACCTCCAGTGTCCTGCCTTGCCCCTGCTCCGACCCTATCCCCATTACACCGGCCGGGACGGGAGTGTCACGATGATCGCCGGCGCAGGCCGGATCCGGGAGGTTCCCACTTTCCAGGATCGGTCAGGCGGGTGTGGCCAGAACCTGGGCCATCGGCCGGGGTTTCACGCCCAGGGCTTCGACATCCCGGCTGCCCTTCGCGGAAGTCATCGAAACCTGCATCAGCTCCGCTTCCTGCCATGTGGCGAAGACGCTCTCGCCGAACAGCCGGTAGAGCGTGCTGAGGCCGAGGTGCATCAGCGGCAGCGGCACGTGCCAGAGCGGCCTGGGCCTTCCGGCCAGCCGGGCGACGAGCGAGGACATCTGGGAGTAGGTGAGCCTTTCGGGTCCGGCAAGGTCCCAGGTTCCGCCGGTCCCGGACCGCAGGCTGGCCATCACCGCGGCCGCGGCGTCGTCGGCCCAGATCGGCTGGTACTCGGACCGGCCGTTGCCCGAGACCGGCATCACCGGCAGGAACGAGAAGCGCCGCATCAGGGTCACCCACGGGTCGGACTGGTCGAAGACCACCGACGGCCTGAAGATCATCGTCTCCAGGGCCGACGAACGCACCGCTTCTTCTCCGGCCCACTTCGAGCGGAAGAAGCGGGTCCTCTGGACAGGGGACGCATTGAGCGCGCTGAAGTAGGCGAAGCGCTCCACGCGTGAGCGTTCGGCCGCCTGCACGAGCCTGACCGTAGCCAGACCGTTCAGTTCTTCTACCCGGTGGGGAGGCTGGTCGCGCAGCGAGGCGGCCAGGTGGATCACGGTGTCGACACCGCGCATCGCCTGCCTGAGCAGATAGGGGTCGGAGAGCTCGCGCAGGTCACCCATGGTGATCTGGACGTCGACCCGATGGCGTCCGAGCCGGCGCGGCTCGCGTACGAGGCAGCGCACGTCCTCACCCGCCTCGAGCAGCCGCTCGAGCAGGCGGGAGCCGGTGGAACCGGTCGCTCCGGTCAGGAGAATCAAGGCTGAAAGCGGTTTCTGGAGTGCATCAGGGTGAGTGTATTGACCGGCAGGCGGCGCGAATCCCTAAGATGGTGCTCTCGCAAATGAAGCCCAGGAGACCTTTTCAATGAGCTACGTAATCGCAGAACCCTGCATCGGCACCAAGGACAACTCCTGTGTCGAGGTCTGCCCCGTCGACTGCATCCACCCGACCCCGGATGAGCCGGATTACGAAAAGGTCGAGATGCTCTACATCGATCCCGACGAGTGCATCGACTGTGACGCCTGCGTCGAAGCCTGCCCGGTCGACGCCTGCTTCGCCGAGGACCAGCTCCCGGCCGAATGGGCGAGCTTCACCGAGAAGAACGCGCAGTACTTCCAGAACAAGGGCTGAGCACCCGGCGGGAGCCGAGCCCACCGCGGCCCGCCCGGCCCCTACTGAAGGACCGGCAGCTCACGGGCGTTCTTGCCCATCTTCGGCGGCTCCGGAGCCGACGGCACCTCTGCCTGGAGCATCGGCAGCTCACGCGGGGTCGAGGCGATGATCCGCTTCGCGGTTTCGATGATCGCCGCTGCGGCAGGTGATTCGGGCTGCTCGATGACCAGAGGCCGGCCGGTGTCGGCATGCTCACGAAGCTCTTCCGACAGCGGGATCTGACCGAGCAGCGGTACGTCGAGCTCATCGGCGAGCAGCTGACCGCCGCCTTCACCGAAGATCGAGAAGTTCTCGCCCGAAGGAGTGGTGAAGCCGGACATGTTCTCGATCACGCCCATCACCTCGAGGTCGACCTTGTCGGCCATCTCGGCCGAGCGGCGGGCCACCGACTGCGCCGCCGGCTGCGGCGTGGTCACGATCGCGATCTTCGCCTGCGGCAGGAGCTGGGCCAGGGTCATGGCGATGTCGCCGGTGCCCGGGGGCAGGTCGAGCAGCAGGTAGTCGAGCTCGTCCCAGGCCACGTCTTCGAGGAACTGCTGGATCGCCTTGTGCAGCATCGGCCCGCGCCAGACGACAGCCGAGTTTTCTTCGACGAAGTAGCCGATCGACATCGTCTTGACACCTGAAGCCGACTCGGGCGGGATGATCTTGCGCTCGCCGTTGACATCGGGCTTGACGTTGACCCCGAGCATCCTCGGGATCGAGTAGCCGTAGACGTCGCAGTCGAGCGCGCCGGCCGAGTGGCCCTGCGCCTGGAGGGCGGCGGCGAGGTTGGCGGTCATGGTCGACTTGCCGACCCCACCCTTGCCCGAGGAGACACAGATCACGTTTGCCACCTGTGCCAGGGCACCCTGGGGCAGCTTGTTGCGGCCGAGGGTCTGCTGGAGGTTGCTCTTCTCTTCGTCAGAGAGCACGTCGAAGCCGACGCCGACGCCGGTGACGCCGTCGAGCGAGGAGACCTGGGCTACCACGGCCTGCTGGAAGTGGGAGCGGATCGGGCAGCCGGGGGTGGTCAGCGAAACGGTCACGTCGATCTGGCCGTCGGGCTTGATGTCGATCGAGCGGACCATGCCGAGCTCGACGATGTTCTGCCTCAGCTCCGGGTCGATCACGGCGGTCAGCTTCTCGGATACCTGCGCTTCAGTGGGGAGGGCCATGACTCAATTCTGGCAGACGGGGGGAGAGAGTCCGGCGGCCGGGCCTTAGGGGTGGCGATGCCACTACCCGAGGAGCCGAAGATGCAACTGAGACGGCGGTCGTCGCCGGCCACCCTGATCCTGATCCTGACGATGGCCGGGCTGCTCGCCGGCCCGGCACCGGAGGCCGGAGCGGCCCGCTACGCGGTGGCCCAGTGCGGCTGGAAGGTCGGCAACGACGGCAACTGGCTGGAGACCGCCAACGA
Organism: uncultured Solirubrobacterales bacterium; assembly: GCA_963709475.1. Taxonomy (GTDB): domain Bacteria; phylum Actinomycetota; class Thermoleophilia; order Solirubrobacterales; family 70-9; genus 67-14. The sequence goes on from CAVPWI010000003.1 coordinate 314,862, forward strand.
CAAGTTCAACCGTAGCTCCTGGTGCGGAGTACCGCCCGGATCCGACCCCTGGGACGGCGTCCACATCACCAGCGGCACCAGGGGTTCGACCGACTTCGTCGCCGGAACGAAGTTCGCCCGCTGGCGCTGGAACGCGCCCCCGGGAACCGGCATCGTCACCGTCAACGGTGCCCGCTGGCAGGTGCTCAAGGACAACTTCCAGCACCGGCTCGGGTCGGCGCTTCCCGGTGGCTCTTTCAACTCGTTTGCCGAGTTCTCTTCCACCGATACGAACAAGCGCGAGTTCAACCGGGCCTTCTCACCCCATGCGGCCGCTTTCGAGTCGAGGCTGCTCTGCGCCCGCCCCTCTGGTCGCAACTGCTCGGTCACCGGTACCTCGCTGGCCGGGGTCCGGGGCATGACCATCACGCTCGAGGATCCGGTCCGGCCGGTTTCGACCCTCAGCGGCGCCTTCAGCTCCGGTGGCTGGCTGCGCGGGAGTCCAGGCTTTCCGGTGGAGCAGTACCGATACCGGTTCCGGGCTGCGTTACAACGAGACCGTGGTCGACGGTTCGGTCAGGGCGAGCACCGAGCACGGCTGCGACATCGACCGGATCGCCGGGCAGTGGCGCGGCACCAAGATGCAGCCCTGCCGCACCGCAGCCGCGGGCAGCCATTCGATCGACACCAGCCGGCTGAGCGACGGCCCGCATCAGGTCACCGGCTGCGCGATCGACTTCGCCGGGCAGCCGTGGCTGTTCGGCTGTGGCGACTCTGCGCACCGACAACAACCCGCCGGCGGCGCCTCGGGGTCTCGGTCGTGGTCGGGGGCGATCACTGGAGGAAGGCCGGCCCGTTCGAACTCAAGTGGACCAACCCCGACCAGGGCGTCGCGGCCCCGATAGCCGGGGTCAGGTACCGGATCACCGGGCCCGGATCGTACGATTCGGGTGTGGTCGCCACCGGTGCCGCCGATGGGCTGACCGGGCTGAACGTGCCGAGCGCCGGCAGCTACCGCGTCGCGGTCTGGCTGGTCGACGCGGCCGGCAACGAGAACCCGGCGGCGACGGCCGAGGCCACGCTGCGCTTCGACGACGTCGACCCGGTCGCTTTCCTGCTCCACCCCGAGGAAGAGACGCCCGAGCTGCTGAGGGCCACGGTCAGTGACGAGCATTCCGGGCCCGGCCGGCGGGGTCATCTCCTACCGCCGTCAGGGCGGGGGCGCAGTGGCGGGACCTGCCGACCAGGTTCGAAGCCGACGGTGCGACCGCCTCGCTCAGCGCGACCTTCCCTTCCGACGACCTGCCGTCCGGGCCGCTACGACATCCGCACCCGGGTCCGTGACGCAGCCGGCAACGAGTCGGTCTCGGACCGCCGGCCGGACGGAACCCGGCTGGTCCTGAAGGCACCGCTCAAGGACGAGACCCGGCTCGACGCGAGGCTGGTCGGGTCGCGGGTCAGCGGTCGCTCGATCGAGGTCCCTTTCGGAGAGCCGGTCAAGCTCAGGGGCCGTCTGACCGGAGAGCGGGGGCGCGGGGTCGCCGGCGTGAGCGGTCTCGGTGGTCCAGCGTCCGGGGTCCGGCTCGAGGTCGAGCCGGAGCGTCCGGCTGGCTGAAGACCGGTCCCGACGGTGGCTTCGAGCATGAGGCTGCTGCCCGGGACCTCCCGCCGCATCGCAGTCAGCTTCGCCGGCGATCGACGCCACTCGGGGTCGATCGGCCGGATCACTGCGGCTCGGGGTCAGGGGCTCGCTCAGCTTCAGGGCCAGGCCGCTGAGGCTGAAGACCGGGCAAGAAGGTCCGCTTCCGCGGCACGGGTCAGGGCCGGCGCGGCGCGGCATCCGTCCCGGGGCAGCGTGGTCGCGATCCGGTACTTCGAGCGCAGTTCACGCATCCTGGCGACCGGTGCTGGTCACCAGGACCGACCGTTTCGGCCGATACCGGGCTGCCTACCGCTTCCGCTACATCACCGGGCTGGCGAAGATCCGGCTGCGCGCGACCCTGCTCCCTTCGCAGGCCTTCCCTTACCTGCCGGCGAACTCCCGGCCGGTGTCCGTGCGGGTGCGTGGCTGACCTCCCGCCGGAGCACGGTGATCCGGCCCGGCCTTCGAGGCCGGGCCGGAACCGTGTCGTTCAGACGCCGAAGACACCGATCAGCACCGGAAGTGCGATCGCTGCGCCGACGACTCCACCGACCGCATAGGCGAACACGGCGCGAGCGCCCGTCACCTCTACGACCGGATCGATCAACTGGCTATTCAGATCCATATGGAACCTCCTTCTTCGTCATGCCTGCGGGGTTAGCTGTCGGGCTCGCGCTGAAGAAGCTGCGCTACGGACCGAGGTCCGATTCGCCCCGGGAGGTCGGCTTTCGCCTTGCTCCAGTGGGTCCCCCGCCCCGCCTCTCGAAGGAGACGGGTTAGGCGTATTCATCTGAACGCGGCGCATGGTAGAGCAATGCCCACCGGATGACAAACCGGACCGAACTCGAAACTCTGACGTTTCCATAGAGTTAGGGTAAGTACGGGAACGGTGACTAGCGAAGGGGATGGGAATGAGTTTCAGGATCGCGCGCAGAACGCTCAGGGCGAGGCTCCTACTGCTTCCTCTGGCGGTGCTTCTTGTGCTCGCGGTCGCCGGATCGGCCGGCGCGGCGACGATCACAGTTAATTCGAACGGCGACGATGCGGCCGATGACGGTGAATGCACGCTTCGCGAGGCGATCACTTCAGCCAATACCAATACCGCCAGCGGGACGATGACCGACGAATGTGCCGCCGGTTCGGGACCGGACTCGATCGGTTTCGATATCTCCGGTCCCGGGCCACACGCGATTCAGCCGACGAGCGACCTGCCGGAAATCACCACGACGATGACCATCGACGGCGAAACCGATCCTCAGCAGATCGGTTTGGACGGGATGTCGTCGGGCGATTTCGGACTCCGGATTTCCGGGGACGGTGTCGTCATAAACGACCTGACGTTCGTCAGGTGGTTGTACGGAATGCAGATCTACGACGGCGCAGATTCAGTCGCAGTCAGGAACTGCCGAATCGGCACCAACCTTGTCGGAGCCCCCGGTCTCGGCAACTCGATCGCGGGCATCGAGGTCAGCGGCGGCGCCAGCAACACCGAGATATCCGACAGCGTGATTTCTTCGAGTGGTCAGCAGGGTGTGCGCATCTCAGATGGGGATACGACTGGCACCACACTTGAACGCAACCTGATCGGAACCGACCCCACGGGCACTTTCTCCCTTCCGAACCTTATCGGCGGAGTCAGGATTTTCGATGCAACTGGAACACGGATCGGCGGCCCCGGTCCCACGAATGCCAACGTGATCTCGGGCAACGTAGGTACGGGCCTGCTCATCAGTGACGTCAACGTGCCCTCACTTCCGAATGACTCGCCGGACGACACCATCGTTCAAGGGAACCTGATCGGCGTAGACAGCACCGGCAACGACGATGAAGGAAACAGCCAGTCGGGGGTCAGTATCGTCGGCGCCGTGAAGCGCACTGCGATCGAGAACAACGTGATCTCGGGGAACGGGAACTCCGGCATCGGGCTCGAGGATGTAATTCATGCCTCGGGCGGGCCGGAAGACACGAGCATCCGGGGTAACCGGATAGGAGTCGGAGCCGACGGGAGTCTGATACCCAATGGTTCGGCTGGCATTTCGGTCGACCCTGGCACGAAACCGTCACTGGGTACCGAGATCGGCGGCACGAACGGACTGACTCCGGGCGGACCTTGCACCGGGGACTGCAACGTGATCGCCGGAAACGGTCTTGACGGTGTCTTCCTGACCGGCGACGAAGTCAAGGCATCGGTACTCGGAAACGAGATTCGCGACAACGGCGATCTCGGTATCGACCTTTTCCCCTCTCTCGGTGTGACTCCGAACGACTTCGACGAAACCGATGTCGGCGCCAACGAACTTCAGAACTTCCCGATTTTCGAGGCTGCTCTGGCGGATCCGGTCGGGGGCAGGTCCCTGGTCACGGGCCGGCTCAGGTCTGCGCCCGGCGCCACCTACCGGATAGAGGTCTTCGAGAACACAGCCGCGGATCCGACCGGATTCGGGGAGGGCGAGACTCTGCTCGGCGCATTCGACGTGACCAGCGACATCGCCGGCAACGCCTTCTTCGGTGAGTTCATCCAGGCTCAGTCTGCGGCGGCGGCTCCGCTGAGCGCGACCGCGACCCGCACCGATGTGCCCGACGCCTACACCTCGGAGTTTTCTTTCGTCGAGACCGAAGGCTGCGATCAGAGCGACACGGGTGGCGTGGGCAAGCTCACGTCCATCGGGCCAGGGCAAGCTCTTTGCGGGCTCGGCGGTGACGACGCGTTGCGCGGGCTCGGGGGCGCAGACATCTTCGACGGCGGTGAAGGCAACGACACTGCCGACCTGAGTCTCGCGACGGACCCGGTCACCGCTGATCTGACGACCGGCAAGGTCAGCTCGCCCAGCGCCGTCGACCTGATGCTCTCGATCGAGAACCTGACCGGTAGTACGCAGGCGGACGATCTCTCCGGGGACGCCGGGGTCAACGTCATCGACGGCGGCGACGGAACAGACGTGATCGATCCGGGCGCCGGCGCTGACACTGTCTTCGGCGGTGAGGGCGACGACGTGATCTCGATTGATGACGGCGAGGCCGACCTGCTGGTCGACTGCGGCCCCGGAACCGACACGGTGAA
>CAVPWI010000004.1:0-18005 GCA_963709475.1 uncultured Solirubrobacterales bacterium
CGCTCATTCGTCTCGGACGACAGCGCCAACACCGAGACCCCAAGTTCCTACGACGAAGCGATCGCCCGGGGACTGGTGGCGGATCCGACCGGGAAGGCGATCCTTACCTGTTCCCGTCCCCCTTCCCTGGGCCGCCGGCCGCGTTGATCGACTTCACCGACCCCGCGGCGCGCGAGTGGTGGAGCGCCCGGTCTCGATATGCTCGACACCGGTGCCGATGGCTTCATGGACGACTTCGGTGAGCAGGTGGAGCCCGACATGCGTTTCCGCGGACGGATCCGGTAGACTCGATTGCGCAACCGCTATCCGGTGCTCCAGGCGAGGTGACGCGGCAGGCCGTCGACGACTGGCGACGCGAAATCCCGATCGCAAGGTCTTCTTCTTCCAGCGTGCCGGGTTCACGGACGCCCCGGGCTCGGCTGGCCTACGAGAACGGCCAGTTCCCCGGCGACGAGACGGTCGACTGGCAGCCGGGGCACCGGGCTGCCCTCGATCGTGCCGGACATGCTGAACCGGGCCGTCTCGGGTGCGCCCGGGTTCTCGACCGACATCGGCGGCTACGCCCAGTTCACGCGCGAGAGGCCGCTCCTGCCGCGCGACCAACGCCGAACTCTTCACCGCTGGTCCCAGGCCGCCGCGTCTCACCCCTTCTTCCGGGTCCACAACTCCGGACTGGACGGCGCCCGTATGCCCTGGGACTTCGACCCGGCGACGCTTTCCGGCTTCAACGAGATGGCCCGGCTCCACAACCGTGCGCGGCCGCTGATCAAGCGACTATGGCGATCGTTACCTTGGAGCCGAGATATTCAGTACCAGGCCGATGTGGCTTGCCGACCCTGAATCGAAAGCTGGCGCGAGGGCTGACGACCAGTGGCTTCTCCGGGCTCAATTTGCTGGTCGCACCCGTGATGGAGCAGGGCGCCGCCGGTCGCCCGGTGCGTCTGCCGGAAGGCTGCTGGAAGCAGGCTGGCAAGGGCCGGAAGCTGAAGGGCGGGCGTACCATCCAGGTCGAGGCCCCGCTCGACACCCTGCCCTGGTTTACCCGTTGCGGGACCTCTCCGCTCAGGGGCTGAGACAAGCGAGCCGGAGGTTTCACGGGGCCGGACGGCGAAGGTCCGGTCCGAAGGGTTGCCGCCGGCAGCCTGTAACGCCGCGACCCCGGACGTGTAACGAACCCTGTGACCGACGAGCGTCTCGCCAGCTATCACGAATTCACCCGCCGCCACGGGGTCAACCGCGGCCTCTACCTGATCGCCAGGGTATTCCTGTAGCCGTTCTTCCTCGTCTACTTCGCACTTTCCCGCCAGGGCCGCAAGAACTCGCGCATCAGGGCGGCATCATCGTCGCCGCCGACCGCCGCAGCTTCCTCGATCCCTTCGTGATCGGGGCATGCCTGCCGTGGAACCGCCCGATGAACTACGTCGCCAAGGTCGAACTGTTCGAGAAGCCCTGGCAGGGCTACTTCCTCAATCGCCTCGGCGCCTTTCCGATCCGGCGCGGGGAGGCCGACGAAGACCACTTCGATCGAAACCGCCGAACTGGTGCTCGAACACAGCAGCCGCGAAGATGTGCATCTTCCCCGAGGGCACCCGTATCCGGACTGGCTCGCTGGGCACGCCCAAACGCGGGGTCGGCCGCTCGCGATGCGCAGCGGCGCGGCCGTCCTGCCGGTGGCGGTCAGCGGCACCGAAAACGTACGCCGCGGCTGGAGGATCCGCCCGCGCAAGGTGAAGCTGCGAGTCGGCCGCCCGATGAACTTCCCGTATGCCGAAAATCCCTCGCCGGCCCTGGCGGCTTCGGTCACCTCCCGCATCTGGCCGAATATCGAGCTTCCAGTGGGAAGACATCGGCGGGCTGCCCCCGATGCGCCGGGCGGCCGTCATCGGTGCCGGGAGCTGGGGAACGGCCGTGGCCGTCCTGCTCGCCCCGAGGGGGCCTGGAGGTTCAGCTCGGAACCAGGACCGCGGCGAAGGCCGAAGCTATATCCGGGCAGCGCGAGAACGCGCAGTACCTGCCAGGGGTCAGGTTGCCCGACGCGATCGAGGTGCGGGCCTCGAGTGAAATCGAGCTGGCCGGCGTGGATCTGCTCTGTATCGCCGTGCCCTCAGCTTCCTACCCCCAGGCGGTCGGCGCAGTCGCCGACCGGATCGGCAAGCGGACCCGATGCTGCTGTTCAAAGGCCTCATCGCCCCGAAAGGACAGCTGCCGTCCGAATACGTCGGTGAGAGGATCAAGGCAAGGGGGATCTCCTGCCTCGGTGGCCCGGCCCACGCCCGCGAGGCGGTTTCGGGTTCGGCCGCTCTGGTGCTTGGCTCCGCCGACGAAGACCTGCGCACCCAGCTGGGCGACGTCTTCGACCGGGCCGGACTGATCTGCGAGCGCTCACGGGATACAGCGGGGGTCGAGATGGCCGGCGCCGCCAAGAACGCCGCCGTGCTGGCCGCAGCCGCCGCCGCCGAGCCCCACGGTCTGAACGCAGCGGGCATCGCGGCCACCGCAGTCTGGAAAGAGTGCGTCGACTTCGCTGTCGTGAAGGGTGCCGACCTTGACACCTTCAACGGACTCGCCGGCGTCGGGGACCTGCTGGCGACGGTGATGGCGCCGGACAGCCGCAACCGCAGGGCCGGCGAGCTGCTCGGCAAAGGAAGCGACGCCGAGGAGATCAAGCGCACCCTCGGTCAGGCCTCCGAGGCACTCCGACTCGGTGCCACAGATCGCCGCGAGCCTGGCCTCCTCAGGCTGTCGAAACGACGCCACCCAGGGGCTCGCCGACCTGGCAACCGCCGGATCACTTCCGATGAGTGGGTGGCCGCCCTGAGGCGCGGGGGCCACCTGAGGCGGGCCGCCTGATGGGCTTCTGGCGACCGGGGGCGGCAGGTGGTCCTGGTGTCAGCATCGGGGTAGGGTGGTCCGGTGGACCAACCGCCGACACAGGAGCCAGAGGCAGCGACCGGCCAACCCAGGACTCTCCGCCGGAGAGCAAGGCCGAGACCGACAAGGGCTTCGAGCAGCTGTACCGCGATCACCTTCGCGACGTCTACTCCTACGCCTACTACCGGGTGGGCGATCACCACGACGCCGAGGATCTGACCGAGCAGACCTTTCTGCAGGCCTACCGTCACTACCCGCGGGCGAGGCGCGAATCGGATGGCCGTCCACTGCGACCCTGGCTCATCCGGATCGCCCACAACCTCGCCTCGAACTACTACCGCGACCGCTCGCGTCGCCCGCGACGCCGCTCGACAGCATCGAGCCGCCGCCCGCCCGCCACACGACCGAAGCGGTAGCCGAGGGCCGGGCCGAGCTGAGGGCGGTGATGGCGGGAATCGACGAACTGCCCGAGGAGAGGCGCGAGGCCCTGATCATGCGTTTCGCCCTCGGCATGGACAACCGGGAGATCGCCCGTGCGATGGGCAAGTCCGACGGCGCCACCAAGGTCCTGCTTCACCGGGCGATCAAGCAGCTGCGCGAGGGGCTCGATGACGATGTCGATGGATGAACTCCAGCTCGAGAGCCTGCTCGCCGATGTCTTCCAGCCGGTGGAGCCGCCTGAGCGCTTCTCGGACCGGCTGCGGGACACCTTCTCGGCAATCCGTGACGCGGCCGCCGACGACCTGACTGGCTGGGCGGACGAACTGACCGAGAGTCGAACTCGATTCGCTTCGGGATCCGCGCAACTGGGTGCGGCCCGTGGCCGCAGTCGCTGCGGGAGGCGTCGCTACTGGCGTTCTCGTGGTGGTCGAGCTGCGCCGCCGCGGACGCCGCCGCCGGTCGAAGTTAGAGAGCTTGCTCGAGAACACCCGCTCACGAACCGGGCTCTGAGCCCTTCTTCTTCCGGTCCGCCGGCTTTCGTCCGGCCGATTCCGAGCCGAGCCGCTTTCGTCTCAGCTCCCGCTCGCGCTTGAGCTTGCGGTTGACCCGCCTCTGCTTCAGTCGCTCTTCCCGCTCCGAGACGATCGCGGTGATCCGGTCCCAGCGACTGGCCGCCAGGGCGACCAGGGCGAGCAGGCCAAGAAGCAGGTTCAGACCATTTACCGGCCGGGTTGCCGGCAGCACCCCGAAGAGCAGGGTGGAGTTGGCGGCGAGCACGCCCATGATGCCGAGCCCGAGGAAAACGATGCAGGCGAGCAGGGACCAGAGCCGTGACCGGCGCTGGGCCAGCAGCAGGGCGATCAGTCCGAGGCCGATCTGGAGCAGCGAGAGCCAGCCGTTGACCGCGTAGAAGCCGAAGAGCTCCGACCACAACTCCGGTTCGTCGAACTGTGCGTTCTCGATCAGCCCGGCCAGGCCGAGCAGGATCAGCAACGCCCCGCTCAGGGTCGCGTAAAGCCTTGTGTAACCCACTCTCTCCACCCGGCCATTGTCGCTGCTGGACCGGTTGCACGCTGTGCCCTTCATCTAGGGTTCGTCGCCGTGGCCTATTGCTACCGACATCCGGATGTCGAGACCCGCGTCTCCTGCTCGAGCTGTGACCGGCCGATCTGCCCCGACTGCATGACACCGACCCCGGTCGGCATGCGCTGTCCCGAATGCTCGCGCGAGAAGACCCGCGTCACGAGCGGTCCGGCCGCAGTCTCTGCCTCGAATGCGAACCCGGCGACCTTCGCCCTGATCGTGATCTGCGTCGGCGTCTACATGGTCGAGATCGCCTCGGGTTCAGGGGGACTGAACAGCACTGCCAACAGCCTGATCTCCAACTTCGGCCTGCTCGGCGCCGGGGTGGCCGACGGTGAGCTCTACCGTCTGATCACCGGAGGTTTCCTTCACGCCGGGCTGATGCCACCTCGGCTTCAACATGTTCGCTCTCTACTTCCTCGGCCGCGTGCTGGAACCGTCGATCGGCACCCCGCGTTTCCTCGCTGTCTACTTCGCTTCCCTGCTCGCTGGTTCTTTCGGCGCCATCCTGCTCTCCGGCAGCTTCGTGCTCACGGTCGGCGCCTCCGGCGCCGTCTTCGGCATCTTCGGGGCCACTTTCATCATCGCCCGGGGTCGGGGCATGAATACGATCGCGCGCGAGATCGGTGTGATTCTCGGCATCAACCTGCTGATCACCTTCGCCATCCCCGGAATCAGCATCGGTGGCCATCTCGGCGGCCTGATCGGCGGAGTCCTCTGTGGCATGCTGATCGTCGCCGGCGAGCGCGGTCGCCTCGGCAACAACGCGAAGGTGCTCGAGTACGGCGGTTTCGCGGCCCTCGCGGCCGTTTCGCTCTTCGCAGCCATCGCGATTTCCGAACCGGCTTTCACCCTGAGCGAGCAACTGGCCTCGTTCGGCGCGCGGCTCCCGTTCTGATCGGTCAGCAGCTCGAACCACAGGTGACGGGCTTCTTCGAAAACCACGCGCAGGCTCCGGACGCCTCCGTTGCGGGGGCTGACCGTCCGGCATTGAAACGGGGTGGCCCTTCGACTTCGCGGCAAGGTGAGTGCTCACGGCGCATCAATCCATTCCGCAGTCGAGCCGGGCAAAATGCCATCCATGCGACTATCCACAGCTCTGCGCTTCGTCCCTCCGCTTGCGCTGATGGCACTGATCTACACGTTGTCCGCTCAGCCCGACCTGTCGACCGGTCTGGGTTTTTGGGATCTCGTTCTGAGAAAGCTGGCTCATGCGGGTGTCTTCGCGACGCTCACCCTGCTTTGGATGCGCGCCCTGAGCCCATTGACCGCCAGGGCACTGCTCGCGGCAGTGACGATTTCGATCCTCTACGCAATCACGGACGAATATCACCAGACCCTCGTGCCCGGAAGAAACGGCAGTGCGATCGACGTCGGGATCGATGCGATCGGTATCGGGGCCGCGGTTCTTCTGGTCCGGTCGGGTCGTTTCAAGTGGGTTTGGTCCGGCTCGTAGCGGCGATGCGCGGACAAAGGCGCGAGTCGCCAGCAGGCGATATCGGTCTGCGTTACTGACCACGAATCTACGAAACCGAAGGTCACAGGTTCGAATCCTGTCGGGCGCGCTTACCGAAGGCGGTGGATTCTGCTCAACGGTGCGAAGTCCTGCGACGCCGGCGAGATCTGCCCAAGTCGGTCGAAACCGCCGTTCCTGTTCTCAAGCCGAATAGGACTATCGCTCAAACAAGCCCGCGGGCTTCTTCGGGACACGAAGGATTCGCCAGTGCGAGTCGGAGCGGTCCCGTAACCCAAAGAGTCTCAGGTTCGAATCCGGCCGGGGATTCGATCCGAAGGGGACCGAGTCACAGCGCGGAATCCCCAGGCCGCCGTCCCCATCCGTGACGCCGTCCCCGGGACGGCGAGCGACGCGTCCCCGGACCAGGTCTGCGGGCTATCGGCTTGACCCGAGCCCTTCCTCGATCTGCGTGGACTTCTCCGGTACTCGAATATCCGGAGAGGCCGGAAGCGGCCCGGAAATTCCTCCCGCGAGCAGCAAGACATATGACCGTCGCGGGATCGGGGGCGGAAGTCCGAAGATCTCGATCCACCACGCGACCGGCTTGACATCGCGGGGGCATGCAGTAGCTTCATGAGTCAGGCGACTACCGGGCCTTCGACCACGATCCGTGATCATCGTCGTGCCGGTTCTCTCCCGCGGCGCCCTGCGCCGGCAGACTAGCCCGAACCCACGCGAGCAGGTGAGCATTCGCATGGAATCACTGCAAGGAGATTCAGACAATGCGAGCAATTCCGCGCGAAGATGTTCCGGTCGTAATCGCTGATGGCGAGGTAGAGGTCAGGCTGCTGGACCAGGACGGAACATCGGTCGGTTTCGTCCGCCTGCCGGAAGGCGCCGACCTGCGACCGGCCACCAAGGGACTACCGGATGACCTGTGTCCTTGTCCGCACTGGGGCTACATGCTCAAGGGGCGTGTCCGGATGCACACGACTACCGGCCACCAGGACTTCGTTGCCGGGGAGGCCTTCTACTGGGCGGCGGGCCACGCCCCCGAAGCGCTGGAGGATTCGGAGTACGTGGATTTTTCGCCCACGGCCGAGTTCGCGAAGGTGGTCGATCACATCACTTCCGGTGCGGGTGGGGCGGACTGAGCCGGCCGGCTACCTGATCAGAGTAGTTGATGGGGCCCGGTGCGACTCAGGCAGCCACTCGCTCCAGTATCCGGATGTCCCCTGAGAAACGAATCGGGCAATCCACCGTTAGTAAAAGTGTTGCCGAAAGCGGATTAGGACCAGATCGCCTCGCCGTCGGCAGGCGGATCCTCCAGGGTGGGCGGCAGGGTGCGCGAGACACGGGTCATTGGCGCCCTGATCTACCCGTCCAACCCCCCCGGGGATCGCTACCGCCCCTACAGCGTTTCGCGTCCCTGGCTGGAACAGGGGGTCCAGCATCACGCGTGCCTGCGCGATTCCGATCTGAAGGCGCCCCGGCGGCGGACCCACTTCTCGGTTCCCACCGCGAGCCAGGCGATCATGCCGACGGCGAAGATGCGCAGCCAGGCTTCGGGGCCGATCGCAGCGCTGTGGAAGAGGGACTGCATCTGCGGCGAGTAGGTGAAACCGAGCTGCAGGACGACCGTGACTCCGACACCGACGAGCACCCAGGGGTTGGTGAAGAGTCCGATGTGGAGCAGAGAGCGCTCGAGCGAACGACAGTTGAACAGGTAGAAGATCTCGACCATGACGAAGACGTTGACCGCGACCGTGCGTGCCTCGGCGTTCGATGCTCCCCGCCCCAGCTCCCACGCGAAGAGCCCGAAGGAGCCGGCCAGCAGCAGGGCCGAGACCAGCAGGATGCGGCCGATAAGGGCCCGGCTCAGAAGCGGCCTTCCCGGGGTCCGCGGCGGGCGCGACATCAGGCCGGGCTCCTGGGCTTCGAAGGCCAGCATCAGCCCCAGGGCGACGGCGGTGGTCATGTTGATCCAGAGGATCTGCACCGGAAGGATCGGCAGGGTCGCCCCCGCGACAAGGGCGGTGAGGATCAGCAGGCCCTCGCCGATATTCGTGGGCAGCGTCCAGACGATGAACTTGGTGATGTTGTCGAAGATCCGGCGTCCCTCCTCGACCGCGGCCTCGATCGAGGCGAAGTTGTCGTCGGTGAGGACGATGTCGCCGGCCTCCTTGGCCACTTCGGTGCCGCGGTGGCCCATCGCGACGCCGATGTCGGCCTGCTGCAGGGCCGGTGCGTCGTTGACGCCGTCGCCGGTCATCGCCACGATCTCACCCTGACCCTGCAGGGCCTCGACCAGGCGGAGCTTCTGCTCGGGGGAGACACGCGCGAAGACCGCCGTCTCTTTGCCTAGAGCTCGGGAGGCGTTCGGGCGGGGTCGCGGCCAACTCAGGGCCCGTGACCACGCTCCCGGCCGCCCATCGCCCCTCGCTCCAGCCCGAACTCAGCGGCGACCGCAGCGGCCGTGACAGCGTGATCGCCGGTCATCATCTTGACCTCGATGCCTGCCTCCCGGCAGCGGGCGACCGCGCTGATCGCCTCCGCGCGAGGCGGGTCCTGCATCGCCTGCAGCCCGAGGAATCGAAGGTCTGAGGGCGGCGAGCCTTCCAGTTCGGAGGTTTCGGCCGGCAGATCGGCGCGGAGGCGAAGGCCAGGACGCGCAGGCCCCGCGCTGCGAGGCGCTCCGCCTCGGCGTGGATTGCCTCTCTGATCCATCGGCGCCTCGACACCGTCGTCGGTGAGCATGCTCGTCGCACATGTCCACGACCCGTTCGACGCTCCCTTGACATAAGCGCGGGGCACGCTCCGATCTCCGCCGGCTGGTGCAGCGTCGCCATGTACTGCCGGGCCGACTCGAACGGAATGGCGTCGATCCGCGGCCAACCGGAGGCGATCCCGGCCTTGCGCGCCGAGACCAGCAGCGCTGCCTCGGTCGGGTCGCCGACTGCCCTCCAGCGACCGTCGCGGTGCTCGAGACGGGCGTCGTTGCAGAGCGCCCCGGCAGTCAGGCACTCGGCCAGCGCCGAGCCCTCCCCAGGTCAATCGGGACGCCGCCCTCGCGCAGCTCGCCCTCGGGCGAGTAGCCGGTTCCGGTCACCTCGATGAGTCGCCCCGCGGCCCAGATCTCGCGGACCGTCATCTGGTTCTCGGTCAGCGTGCCGGTCTTGTCGGTGCAGATCACGGTCGTCGAGCCCAGCGTCTCGACAGCCGGAAGCCGGCGGACGACCGCGTCGCCGCGAGCCATTCGCGTCACCCCGATGGCGAGGGTGATCGTCAGCGCCGCCGGCAACCCCTCGGGGATCGCTCCGACGGCGAGCGCCACCGCGGCGATGAAGACTTCGGAAGCAGGCTCCCCGCGGACAATGCCTATGGCGAAGGCGAGTACGGCGAGGATGAGGATTCCGCCGGTGAGCTGCTTGCTGAAACGCGAAATTCTGCGGGTGAGCGGGGTGTCAACGGTGCCAGTCTCATCGAGCAGGCGATGGATCAAGCCCACTTCAGTGGCGCCGCCTGTCGCGACCACGACTCCGCGCCCTGACCCGCGTGTGACGAGGGTTCCGGAGTGCGCCATGTTCAGGCGATCGGCGACCGTCGTTTCGGCATCTACCGGTGTCGAATGCTTCGCGACCGGCGCGGATTCTCCGGTTAGCGCGGACTCATCGGCACGCAGCTCGTCAGTCTCCATCAGACGAAGGTCCGCAGGGACTCTGTCGCCTGCGCCGAGCACGACAACATCCCCGGGCGCGATCTTTTCGGAGTCCACATTTCGTCGCTCGCCGTCGCGGACAACGGTCGCCTTGGTCTTCAGCATCACCGTCAGCGCTTCGATAGCCCTCTCCGCTCTCGATTCCTGGATGTAGCCGACCACGGCGTTGACCAGGGCAACCCCGAGAATGACGCTGGCGTCCACCGTCTTTCCGAGCGCCAGCGTCACGCCGCCGGCGACCAGGAGGACGTAAATCAGGGGGTTGTGAAACTGGATCAGAAAGCGGACCAACGCTCCGTGGCGATGAACTGGCGGCAGCGTGTTGGCTCCGAACCGGAGGAGCCGCTCCCTTGCCTCAGTCTCAGTTAGGCCTCGCTCCGCGTCGCTCTCCAAGAGCAGGATCGCCTCGTGCACCGGGAGCTCGTGGACAACCGGCTCCGAAGGCCCGTGCGCCGAAAGTGAGTCTGCCATCGATTTCACGCCTCCCGGCTCGCCCAAGGTGGAGGGCCGTGGCAGGCACGGCTGGCTGAGTGGACTTTCATGGTGCACCGTTCTTATCCCGAGAGACCCGTTCCCCCGATCTGCGGCACGAGCAGAAGGAGATCAGCGTCAGGAAGTCGACGGGGCCCGGCCGCCAGCGCTTTCGATGGGGGCGCTGTCGTGGGTTCAGGCTGCCACCCGCTCCAGTATCCGGGCGTCCCCCTGAGAAACGAAGCGGGCCCCCGCTATGTCCGTCAGGGGGACCGGCATCCGGGGGAGTTGCCCAATCCGCCGCCCCGCCGGTCAGTTCCGCGCGAGAGCTGCGCGCAGTCCGGCGGCGGCCTCGTCGCTACGGGATCCGCGGTGGAGCCAGAAAACCCGGCCCTCGCGGTCGCAAAGGACGACGACGATCTGATCACGGTCCGGAAGTCCGAGGGAATCCGATACCCGGCTGACGTCGCCGTAGACGGTCATCGTGCTGGCGCGCGTCCGAGGGTCGGGTATCGCCGCGGCCATTCCACCGTCGATGAAGCCGCGCACCGGGGTCCAGCGGCGCGAGAGAGTCGGGACCTCGCCGGTGAACAGGTCTTCACGGTCCTTCTTGAGTGACTCGAAGTCGTCCAGCCAGGTGTCCACATCGGTTTGATGCCGCCGTTGGAAAGCCACGGCCAGCAGGTTGCGCCCGCCGTCGAGCTCGTCCGGCAGGATCAGCCTGCGCCCGTCCAGCGCCCGGGCTTCGACGGTGGGAAAGTGCGGGGCCGACGAATCGCGATCAGTGCTACTCACCGAGCCGAGTCTAGCCGGCTGCCCACCGGGTCCCTGCCGGGCACTAACCGGCGGGTGACCATTGGTCAGGTTCCTGGTAGGTCAGTTGACTTGACCTCTACGAAACCGAAGGTCACAGGTTCGAATCCTGTCGGGCGCGCTAGTCTGACCGCCCGTAATTCCCTGTGCACATTGCGATTGCGCAGCTCTCCCGGTCAAGCTCGCAACCACCTCAATTAGCCCCAAATCCACAAATCACGTGGAAACTGGGGGTCGGATCATCGCGCAGTTATCGCGCGGAATCGGGAGGAGCAAGAGGATCGCGGGACACCGGGCCGACAAAACGCATCGCGCGGTTGATCACGTCCCCGGCAGCGTGCTGATCGAATAGGTTGGTGCAATGACCGACAGGCCAGGTTCAGCGGCTGACCCGATCGGAGATGCCGAAACCAAGCGGATCCGGACGCGAATGCGGCTGATGGTCCAGATCACATCGCGAGTCGGGAAGTATCGGGCAGGGCTCTCGCTGGCAGCGCGGCGATTGACGCCGTCGGAGGCAGCGATTATCAGCGACCTCGAGCGCCATGGACTCGACGTCGTGCAGCTGCGGGAGGTGCTCTGTGGGGCGCACGTGCTGATCGACGAGCCGGAGCTGTACGAGCGCTGGCGCTTTCCGAAGAGCCGGGAGCGGCTGTCGAGCCACCACAAGACCGTCGACAAGGCTGAGTTTCCGGACATCGGCCTGAAGGGCCCGCTGGTGCGCGAGAAGTTGCATGGCCGTACCGATGCAGGAACCTGGGTGCAGCTCGAGAAGACGCCCGCAGCGATGGGCCATGGCTTCCATCTGCCGACGCTGAATGATGTCCGGCACCTGTGGGACTACATCGTCTACCGTTTCACCAGCAGCAACGTCGGACCGTGGGGCCTTTCGAGGCAGACCGAGCGCCGGCCGATGTACCTCTCACCGAGCCTCGGTACGACGGTGCCGCTGCCCAAGTCCGCCGAGGAGGAGCTGACCGGCTCGCTCCGGAGCATCGAGGAGGGCGATGACACGACGTCGGCCTCGCCCGACCTCGCCGTTCGCTTTCCGCCGCCGGAGCGGGCGAACGCGCTCGCCGAGCTAACGTTCGTTCCGGGGTCCCGCAACGGTCGCGGGCTGTTCGGCTCCTCCGAGGTGCATGTCACGGAGACCCCCTCGCCCGCCGCCCGCGTCGTTTTCGCCAAAGTCTCTCCCAGCGCCTGGTCCCTGCCCCCGGCAGGACGCGTCACGCCGGACACGCTCAGGGCAGGCAGGCGGGAGGTTCGCTGCGCCGTCCGCCATGTCCCGATCGAAGAACAGAAGGAGCGGACGTGAGCACCAAGCCCGAAAGCGATGGAGCAGACATCCCGAAGGGGCTGATCGACGCCGTTGTCGACCTGGTCGCTACCGGCCCGGTGCCGCTCGGCGGCTACACCCTGGCAGAGATCGATGCCGTCAGCGGTGTCGTTCACTTCCTCGAGGAGGAGCCAGCCCCTGAGCTGGTAGCAGAGGCCGTCCGGTCGCTGGCGGCGCGGAACCTGATCACCACGACCGCCGGCTCGGAGGAGATCCAGGTGCGCGGCGATCTCGGAATCGCTCTCACCTTCCAACACCGATCCAGGGTGGTTTTGGACGCGCGGGTGACTGGTACCGAACCGGACCGTCCCTGGCGGTTCGTCCTGATGCCGCAGCCCGAGGACGTGACGATGGAGATCCTCATCGACGCGCTCGGCATTCATTTCTATGCGCTGCGAACAACCGAAGATGCGTTCGAGCGCCTTTGGGAGCGCTTGCCCTCGGGTGACAGCGGCCCGGAGGATGCCGACGCCGAAGCCGTCCTGGCTGCCAGCGCGCGGACCGCTTTGATCAGTATCAGCCACTGGGACGACGCCGGGGACCGGGAGACGACCGACGTCGTTCTGGCCGAGGAAGGGGACTGTTGCCACGTCTTCGTCCGCGACCCCGATCAGCCAGAGCGGCTTGTCCCCCAAGGGCTCGACAACGACGAATGGCGCGGCTTGCTGGTGGGAGCCACGGCACGCTGAGCTGGCACCGGCCGCTTATGGCAAAGGGGTCAGAATCGGAGTGCAGTCGGGGCGTCAGTTCGAGTAAGGGCCGGTTGGCTCTGTGGTGGTCGGCCTCACGACGCAGCGGAAGCCGATGTGGCTCATGCCCGTGTCCACCATCTGCGGCCGGCGGGCTGCCGGCCGGTAGCGCAGGCAGTAGCTGTCGGCGCAGAGGTGGGAGCCGCCCTTGATCACCTTGCGCGGTATCTGGAATTGCGGCTGGCCCGGGTCCAGGCTTGCCTCCGGGTCAAGCACCCTCGGGTTCCCTGGAACGCAGCAGGGCTTGTCCGATTCGACCGGGTGGCTTTCCGCATACCAGTCAACGGTCCACTCCCAGGTGTTGCCGGTGATCTCGTAAAGGCCGAAGGGGTTGGGCGGGAAGGACCTGACAGGGACGGTCCTCGGGTATCCGTCACGCGGTTCGTTGCGCCAGGGGAAATCGCCCTCGAAGAACTTCGCCAGACGCCTGCCTTGAGGGGTCGCCTCGTCGCCCCACGCGTATGCGAGCCCGTCCACGCCTCCGCGCGCTGCACGCTCCCATTCGGCTTCGGTCGGCAGCTGCTTGCCGGCCCACTTCGCGTAGGCGGTCGCGTCCTCGAATGCGATCTGCACCACCGGGTGGTCGAGGCGATCGGAGATCGAGCTGGCCGGACCCTCAGGGTGCCGCCAGCAGGCGCCGGGAGTCCACGTCCACCACTGACTGATGTGACGGAGGTCGACCGGCCCCGGCGTCGGTGTGAAGACCAGCGAGCCGGGCACCAGGTTCTCCGCCGGCGCTCCCGGGAATTGCGTGGGGTCGAGCGGCCGCTCGGCAACGGTCACGTAGTCGGTCTCGGCGACGAAGCGCTGGTAGTCGCGATTAGTGACGGCGCAGCTGTCGATCCAGAAGCCGTCGACGCGGACGCGATGGACAGGTGCCTCCTCCGGCTCGAACTCCTCCGACCCCATCAGGAACTCGCCGCCCGGCACCCAGGCCATCCCCGGGCCGGGCGCGACCGGCGCGGAGACCGCGTCGGTCAGCTCGTAACCCCTGAGGTGAGCTTGTCCATGAGGTCCCCGATCGTGAAGCTCGCCGGCTCCTGGCGCGGTGGGAAATCCTTGAACGTCTCGAGCATCCTCGCGACGTAGGCCTGCGCAGGCACGAGGACCCAGGCGTGGTCGAGCAGCCAGTCGTAGTAGGTGTTCGAGG
Source organism: uncultured Solirubrobacterales bacterium (assembly GCA_963709475.1). Taxonomy (GTDB): domain Bacteria; phylum Actinomycetota; class Thermoleophilia; order Solirubrobacterales; family 70-9; genus 67-14. The sequence goes on from CAVPWI010000004.1 coordinate 14,089, forward strand.
TGATGTCGGCCCGCTCGTAGGGATCAGTCCTGAGATTGAAGACCTTTGGCACGCGCAACTGCACGTAGGGCTCGGCCCAGACCTGAAGCGTCCCCGCTGCTCGCTGCTCCATGAACACGATCTTCCAGTTCTCAAATCGCAGCGCTGTCAGATCGCCGTCGTCGGAGACGTAGAAGAAGTGCGGACGCGGGGATTCCTCGGCCTCCCCGGTCAGGTAGTCGAGTTGGTTGTGACCATCGAGATGGACCCTGTATTCGTGCCCGTCGAGCTCGCTGCCCTCCCGGAGGCGGTCGCCGATCTCGGGATCACCCGCCGCGGCGAGCAACGTCACGAACCAGTCGTTATGGCTGACGATGCCGTTCAGCACTCGTCCCCCGGGAATCGCGGCGGGCCACCTGACCATGGCCGGAACCCGGTAGGCGCCCTCCCAGTTGGAGTTCTTCTCGTTGCGGAAGGGAGTCATGCCGGCGTCCGGCCAGGAGTTCATGTGCGGCCCGTTGTCGGTGCTGTAGAGGACGATCGTGTCCTCTGCCAAGCCGAGCTGATCGAGCTGATCGAGAACTGAGCCGACGACCTTGTCGTGATCGATCATCGTGTCGTGGTACTCGGACTGCCAGCGACCAGCCTGGCCGCGGCTCTCGGGTTTGGTGTGGGTGCGGAAATGCATGTGGGTCGTGTTCAGCCAGACGAAGAAGGGCGCATCGTCCTGCGCGGTCTTCTCGATGAAGGCCTGGGCGTGCTCGAGCACCTCGTCATCGATCGTCTCCATCCGCTTCTTTGTCAACGGACCCGTGTCCTCGATGCGCCCGTCGGCCCAGCTGTGGATTACACCACGAGGTCCGAAGCGCTGTCGGAATTCGGGGAACTCCTCCTCGGTCGGATAGTCCGCGAGCTCCGGCTCCTCTTCGGCGTTGAGGTGGTAGAGGTTGCCGAAGAACTCGTCGAAGCCGTGGTTGGTGGGAAGGAACTCATCGCGGTCGCCGAGATGGTTCTTGCCGAACTGTCCGGTCACGTACCCCTGGTTCTTGAGTGCGCGAGCGATGGTCGGGTCCTCGTCGCTGAGGCCGACCTCGGCGCCGGGCATGCCGACCTTGGTGAGTCCCGTCCGGTAGGGGTTCTGACCGGTGATGAATGCCGCTCTGCCGGCGGTGCAGCTCTGCTCTCCGTAGTGGTCGGTGAAACGGACCCCCTCCTCGGCGATCCGATCGATGTTCGGGGTCCGGTACCCCATCAGGCCCTCGGAGTAGCAGCTCAGGTTCGAGATGCCAATGTCATCCCCCCAGATCACGAGGATGTTCGGCTGGTCTTTGGCGGGCATTCTCGGCTCCTCCAGTCGGTGACGGGCGCCAACCCTATCGAGATCCCTTCCACCTCGCCGAAGAACTGAACGGGTCTCGCACAGGGCAATCACACCCACACCCAGCATGCCACCGACAGCCAGGGATGCGCCGATCCGATCCTGCCAACAGGGTCTTGACAGGCCTCAAGGCCAGGGTAGGCAGGGTCAGGGTGAGCGGACCCAGGAAGGCCAGGAGGGGCGATAGGGTAACCGGATGGGTCTCGCCATCCTCATCGTCCTGGCGATCCTGCTCGCGCTGAGCGTGGGCCTGCTGATCAACCGTTTCGTCCGCCCGTTCGCGACCTCGGAGCTTCAGGGGATCAAGCTCGAGACATTGGTCTCGCCGGTGATGACCATGACGGCACTTCTGCTTGCCTTCGTTCTCGTCCAAACGTTCTCGTCGTATCAGCGGGCGAAGACCGGTGCGGCGGAGGAGGCGCGAAAGGTGGACTTCCTCTACGAACTGGGCGGATACGTCCCGAAGCGCGAGGGTCAGGATCTCCAGGCCGCCACGGCGTGTTACGCGAAGGTCATCGCGACACTCGAGTGGCCGGTGACCGGTGACGGGCAGGTGGCTTCTGAAGCCAGCGCCTGGACTGGTCAGATGAGGGATGTCTACGGTCGTCTCGCCCTCCAGGGAGGTGAGCAGCCCTACGCGGCGATGGTGCAGGCGGACAAGGAGAGGGGTGAAGCCAGAAGCAGGCGCCTCACCGAGGCACGGGCGGCCGTGCCCAGGGAGATGACGGTGTTGCTCATCGTGATCGCCTCACTCGGCATCCTCGCCCTCTCTTCGCTGACACTCGCCAAGGTCACCCGCAACATGCAGGTCGTCGCCGTGGGCACGCTCGCGCTCGTGCTGATCCTCGTCCTGCTGACGATAAACGACCTCGACCGGCCGTTCTCCGGGATCATCCAGCTCGAACCGGTTGACATTGAGCGGGTATCAGGTGATCTCGGCGAAGATTTTGCTGAAGACAATCCGGGGGCTACACTGCCCTGCGACGATGCCGGTCGCCCCTTCGACGCCGACCAGCCCTCGTGAGGCTCAGCGGGCAGTGATCAGGGCCGGTCTTCCCACGCAAGGACGGTCAGCGGGCTACGGGAGGCGTTGCGTACGACCCGCTGCGACTCTCAGTCCCCGGCTTGACGGCCAAGCCGTCGGCGGATGTCTCCCGCCCCCAACAGGTGTGAGATCTTGCGGAACATTCCGGCGCGGCGCTCGGTGTAGGGGAACCAGAGCAACTCCCGTTTGGGTGTCATGCGCCCGACGGTCACGGCCTGCCGGCGGCAGTACTTGAGCAGACCGTCGGCGCCGCCGTTGCGGGCTCCGAGCCCCGATCCTTTCCAGCCGCCGTGCGGAAGGGCAAACATGAACAGGTTCGAGTAAACGTCGTTGACGTTGACTGCGCCGACCTCGAGCTGTCCCGCAACCTCAAGGGCCTTGTCCTTGTCGCGTGTCCAGACACTCGCCGAGAGTCCGTAGGGCGAGTCATTTGCCAGGCGGACCGCTTCGTCCGCGTCGCGAACCTTCATCAACGGCGCTGTGGGTCCGAACGTCTCCTCGCGCATGCAGGCCATCGAGTGGTCGACGTCGACCAGGACGGTCAGGTTCGAAGAAGCCGCCTGGTCCTTCGACCCGATGGCCGCCGGTCAAGGTCCGGGCGCCGGCGGCGACAGCCTCGTCAACGTGTTCCTCGACGGTCTCGAGCTGGGCGCCGGTCATCATCGCCCCCAGGTCGAATTCGAAGCGGTCCTCGTCACGACCCTGGCGCAACTCCGCGACTGCCCGGGTGAGGTGCTGCAGGAACTCGTCGTACACCGGCGCCTCGGCGTAGATGCGCTCGACCGAGATGCATGTTTGGCCGCTGTTGAACATCGCTCCCAGGCGGCGGCGTTCGCCGCCCGCTCGAGGTCGGCATCGGCGAGCACGATCATCGCATCCTTGCCGCCGAGCTCGAGTCCGACCGGCTTCAGCGTTTCGGCCGCACGCTTTGCGATCAGCTTGCCGGTACCGGTCGAGCCGGTGAACTGCACGTAGTCGCTGGCGTCGACGACCGCCTCGCCGGTCTCGGCGGCGCCGACAACGGTGTCCAGCACCGGTGGCAACCCCAGGTCCTCGCGCCAGGCTCGAACCATCTCGCGGATCGCGAGCGGGTTGACCTCGGAAGGCTTGAGCAGGACAGCGCAGCCGGCGGCCAATGCCGGAATCGCGTCGAGTGCCACAAGGGCGATCGGGAAGTTCCACGGTGTGATGATTCCAACCAGCGGGTAAGGCCGGGCGTCGAGGCGCAGCTGCTTTGCCTTGCCCGGAAGTGAATGTGGCCGGGGCTTTCGAGTCTGGAGGAAGTCCGCAGCGTTGTCTGCGTAGTAGTTGAGCACGTCTACGGCAACCAGGATCTCGAGCAGAGCGTCCTGGCGTGGCTTGCTCGTTTCACGCTGGTACAGGTCGGCCAGCCGGTCCTCGTTGTCGAGCAGCCAGTCGCGCAGTCGCCTCAGGGCTGCGGCGCGTCCTTTCGGACCGAGCGCCTCCCAGGAAGGCTGTGCCGCCCGCAGTTCTTCCGCCGCTGCCTTGACGGCT
>CAVPWI010000005.1:0-88722 GCA_963709475.1 uncultured Solirubrobacterales bacterium
CCTGCGTGCTTCGGTTTCGTAGAGATCAAGTCATCCGACTCGTGCAGGCGTCCGTTGCCCGACCATTCACGCTTTCGCGAACAAGTGCGATATGATGATCGCATATGAGCCGCCTCCTTTCCGTTTCAGTTCCTGACGAACTCGCCGACGAGATCGAAACGCTCGCCGAAACTTCGGGCAGGACCAAGTCCGAGTTGGTTCGGGACGCCCTCAGGCGCCAAATCAGGCTGGAACGGTTCGCCGCCCTTCAGAAATTCGGCCAAAGCCGCGCTGAAGCCGCGGGGATCGGGCCCGAAGACATCGAAGGTCTGGTCGACGAGTTCCGGGCAGGGCGACGCTGAGCTTCCGTATCGCCTGCGATGCCAACGTCCTTGTGTCAGCCTTCATCGCAGACGGTCCACCAGGCAGGGTGATCGAAGAGGCAGTCGATGGCAACCTGAGTCTGGTTCTACTCGAACCGTCACTGATCGAGCTGGCCCGCGTGCTTGTGGACAAACTCGGCTTCGATGCTGAACGTCTGAAGGAAGCCCTTGCCCTGCTCCACGACGTGGCATCGGATTTCCAGGCGTCGCCAGCCGGGAAGGTTGCAGGCCTTACCGGAGATCCAGACGATGATCTGATTCTCGGCTGCGCCGTTGCGGCTGAGGTTGACGTACTGGTCTCCGGGGATCGCAAACATCTTCTGCCAGTTGGTGAGCACGGCGGCGTTCGCATACTCACGCCGCAAGCATTCCTGGCTGAACTCCGCGCTTCGTAGCAACGGTCCGGTACCCCCACCGACAACCAGGATTGCTTGCCTGTCCGCTTGACTGCACTTTTTCAAGGACCTTTGAAGCGGCCGCTCAGAGCTTCATCAGCGGTCAAGCCAGATCCTCAGCGCGCCCGACAGGATTCGAACCTGTGACCTTCGGTTTCGTAGGTGATCCTGGGTTGATTCGTTCGCAGTGTCAGCGCGATCTCAGGCGCCGGAGACCGGTTCTGACTGCCCGTCTGACTGCCCAATCCGAACGGAAGCTCAGGTAGCCGCACTTGCCCCTCCGTCAGCCTCCCTCTGTGGTCGGCGTTGACCAACCACAGACCCTGCGAGGGCAAATTACCTATTGACCTTGATCTTCCTGGTGACGGTCTTGCCTCCGGCGTTGGAGGAGGTCACCTTGAAGGTGGCCTTCACCTTGCCCGGCTTCCTGAACTTGACCTTGACCTTGACCGTCTTCGAAGTTCCAGCGGGGATGGTCGGGACGTTCTTCTTCGCCTTGACTCCCTTGCCTTTGACCTGGAGCTTGACCCCGGTGGCCTCGGCGTTGCCGGAGCTGGAGACCGTGACCTTGTAGGTGGCCTTCTTGCCCTTCTTCGCTTTGGCCGGACCTTTGACCTTGACCTTGCCGATCGTCGCCTTGTAGACGGTGGTATCGACGGTGAACTCGCGGGCAATCTGCGAGAGTTCGGCATTGCCTGCTTCGTCGATCGCGCGGACCGCGAACCTGTGGGGGCCGTCGCTCAGGCCCGGGTAGGACTTCGGCGAGCTGCAGGGGCTGAAGCCGCCGTCGTCGATCCCGCACTCGAAGCTCGAGCCGGGCTCGCTCGAGGAGAAAGTGAAGGTGGCTTCGTCGGTGGTGATGGTGCCGGAGGGCCCGGAGTCGATCGTGGTCACAGGGGCGGTTGTGTCGACTGTGAAGGTGCGGGTGGCCGGGCTCGGGTCCTGGTTTCCGGCTGTGTCTTCGGCCCTGAACTCGGCTGTGTGGGGGCCTTCGCTCAGGCCGGTGAAGGTCTTTGGACTGGTGCAGTCAGCGAAAGGCTCACCATCGATCCTGCACTCAAGGCCGGCGATGTCAACGTTCGGGTCTCCGCTGAAGGTGAAGGTGGCTTCGTCGAAAGTGATGGTGCCGGCGGGGCCTGAGTCGATCTTGGTGTCGGGGGCGGCGGTGTCGACGGTGAAAGTCCTGGTTGCCGGGGTGGGGTCCGGTGTACCGCCGTTCACCGCCCGTACTCCGAACGTGTGGGCGCCTTCGATCAGAGGCGCCGTGGCGTACGGTGAGGTACAGGCGCCGAAGCCGCCGTCGTCAGTCTGGCACTCGTAGCTCGATCCGGCCTGGTCTGCGGAGAACGTGAAGCTCGGGGTCGAGTCCATGGTGGTCGGGGAGGGGCCGGAGTCGATCGTGGTCTCAGGCGCCACCTCGATGAATTTCTGGATCCGGTAATTGCCGGTGTCAACGACGTAGACGTTGCCGGCCGCGTCGGTGGCGAGACCCTCGGGGCCGTCGAACCGGCCGTCGGCGACTCCGGGGGCCCCCCACTCGGTCAGGAAGAGACCCGCCGAGTTGAACTTCTGAATCCGATTGTTGTCGCGGTCGGCGACGTAGACGTTGCCATCGGCATCGGTTGCGACACCGGTGGGCTTGGCGAACTGCCCGTCACCTGAGCCCGAGGACCCCCACTTGATGACAAAGTTGCCCGCCGAGCTGAACTTCTGAATCCGATTGTTGTCGCGATCGGCGACGTAAACACTGCCGTCGGCGTCAGTGTCAACATCGTTGGGGAGGAGGAACTGGCCGTTACCGGAGCCGGAGAAGCCCCACGTGATGTCAAAGGTACCCGCAGGATCGAACTTCTGAATTCGGTTGGTGGAGGTGTCTGCAACGTAGACGTTGTTGCCGGCCGCGTCGGTGGCGACGCCCATGGGGACCTGGAAATGACCGTCGCCCAAGATCGGCCCGGCCGTCTGGCAGGTATCTCCCGAAGCCGCGGTACAGAGGTCGCCGGGGTTCGTCTGATTGACGTCCCTCCCCCACATCCGTTCGAAAGTGCCCGAGGAGTCAAACCTCTGTATCCGATTGTTGGCGGAGTCGGCTACATAGACGTCGTCGCCTGCGGCATCGACCGCGACCCCGAAGGGGCTTTCGAACTGGCCGCCGGCATCGCCACTGCTTCCCCACTTGGTCAAGAAGACTCCCCCGGAGTCGAACTTCTGAATTCGGTTGGTGATGGTCGACGAGTCGGAGACGTAGACGTTGCCCGAGCCGTCGATGGCGAGGTCGGTGGGGAAAACGAACTGGCCATCGCCCGTGCCGTTGCTTCCCCACTTCGCGTCAAAGACGTAGGCTGCCGACGCAGGCCCGGCGACAACCCCTGAGAAGCCACCGGCGACGAACGCCAGGCACGCACCGATCAGGGCCAGACGTCGGAGTCTCGCCGTCTTGGTTCTGGCGGATTCGGGGTGGAGCGGATTGGCGAACATGGCAGACCCTCCCTGCGGGCATTAGATTCCGTTCTTCTGTCGCTGGGGACAGACCGTGAGGACGCTTGGGGATTTGGCCCGAAACGACCGCGCGAGATATTCAGCAGCGGCGGACCGGACCGACAGTACAGGTATTCAACGTGCCTGTTGTAACAAGCGCGCGTTCCCGAGGGCTTCTCTGAGCGATAGTCCTGTTCGGCTTGAGAACAGGAACGGCGGTTTCGACCGAATGAGGCAGATTCTCACGGTGCCGCAGAACTTCGCACCGTTGAGCCGAATCCAACCCCTCCGCTGAGCGCGCCCGACAGGATTCGAACCTGTGACCTTCGGTTTCGTAGGTGATCGCTGGGTCGTTTCTTTCCCGCTGTCAGCACGATTCCCGGCGCCGGGAACCGGTTCTGACTGCCCGTCTGACTGCCCAGCCCCGCGAGAGAGATCCTACTTCTTGACCTTGATCGTCTTCCTGACGGTCTTGCCACCGGCGTTCTCGGACGTCACCTTGAAGGACGCCTTGACCTTGCCGGGCTTCTTCGGCTTGACCTTGACCTTGACGATTCTGGTGGTACCGCCCTGGATAACGCCGACCGAGCTATTGAAGGTGAGGCCACGGCCGCTCACCTTGAGGCGCACGCCGGTCGCAGCGGCGTTGCCTGAGTTGGAGATGGCGACCTTGTAGGTGGCCTTCTTCTTCCGCTTGACCTTGGCGGGGCCGCTTACCTTGACCTGGTTGAAGCCGGCGACGCCGGTGGGTCCTGTGGGGCCACTCGGGCCGGTGGGGCCGGTTGACCCGCTAGAGCCGGTCTCGCCCGTTGCGCCGGTGGACCCGGTCTCTCCGGTTGCTCCCGTGGCCCCGGTCTCTCCGGTCGGGCCGATTGGTCCCGTGGCCCCGGTCTCTCCGGTTGCTCCTGTATCGCCCGTGGCGCCGGTGGACCCGGTTGAACCCGTTTCGCCAGTTGAGCCCGTCGATCCGGTACTGCCGGTTGGCCCCGTAGGGCCGACCGGTGGTGCAACGGCGGGCTCGGCAAAGCCGGTGAGCGCGATCATCCGGGGCGAGTCCGGGGCGTTGCTGGTCAACCGCAGCCGGGCCTGGGCAAACCCCTCCGCCTCGGGGTCGAAGCGAACCGAGACCGAGCAGGACTCTTCGACCTTCAGCGTGATCCCCGAGCAGTTGTCGGTGCGGATCATGAAATCAACATCGTCGGCGCCGATCAACTGCGCGGTCCCGACCTGCAGACGGGCGCCCCCGCCGTTACGGAACGTGATCCGCTTGGAGCTTGAGGATTGCCCGAGCGCCACCCGGCCGAAGGCGTGGCGACGCAGGCTCGGGTGTGCTGTTGCGGCAGCGTCACCCAAACGCACCGAGACGGTGCTGGAGTTCTGGTTGGCAACCGCCAGGTCGGGGCGACCGTCGTTGTTGAAGTCTTCTGTGGTGACTGAACGGGGGGTTGTGCCGGTGGTGAAGTCGGTCTTTGCCCCGAAGCTGCCTGTGCCGGTCCCGAGCAGGACCGAGACGGTGTTGGAGTTTCCGTTAGCGACCGCCAGGTCGGGGCGACCGTCGTTGTTGAAGTCTTCTGTGGTGACTGAGAGGGGGCTTGTGCCGGTGGTGAAGTCGGTCTTGGCCCCGAAGCTGCCGCTGCCGTCTCCGAGCAGGACCGAGACGGTGTTGGAGCTTTGGTTGGCGACCGCCAGGTCGGGGCGGCCGTCGGCGTTGAAGTCCTCTGTGGTGACTGAGGTGGGGCTTGTGCCGGTGGTGAAGTCGGTCTTTGCCCCGAAGCTGCCGCTGCCGTTCCCGAGCAGGACCGAGACGGTGTTGGAGCCCTGGTTGGCCACCGCCAGGTCGGGGCGACCGTCGGCGTTGAAGTCCTCTGTGGTGACTGAGTAGGGGCCTGTGCCGGTGGTGAAGTCGGTCTTGGCCGCGAAGCTGCCGCTGCCGTCTCCGAGCAGGACCGAGACGGTGTTGGAGGTGAGGTTGGTAACTGCCAGGTCGGGGCGGCCGTCGGCGTTGAAGTCCTCTGTGGTGACTGAGGTGGGGTTTGCGCCTGTGGGGAAGTCGGTCTTCGCCCCGAAGCTGCCGCTGCCGTCTCCGAGCAGGACCGAGACTGTGTTGGAGTTGAGGTTGGCAACCGCCAGGTCGGGGCGACCGTCGGCGTTGAAGTCCTCTGTGGTGACTGAGGTGGGGCTTGTGCCGGTGGTGAAGTCGGTCTTTGCCCCGAAGCTGCCGCTGCCGTTCCCGAGCAGGACCGAGACGGTGTTGGAGCTTTGGTTGGCGACCGCCAGGTCGGGGCGGCCGTCGGCGTTGAAGTCCTCTGTGGTGACTGAGGTGGGGCTTGTGCCGGTGGTGAAGTCGGTCTTTGCCCCGAAGCTGCCGCTGCCGTCTCCGAGCAGGACCGAGACGGTGTTGGAGGTGTAGTTGGCGACCGCCAGGTCGGGGCGACCGTCGTTGTTGAAGTCCTCTGTGGTGACTGAGAAGGGGTTCCGCGCCGGTGGTGAAGTCGGTCTTTGCCCCGAAGCTGCCGCTGCCGTCTCCGAGCAGGACCGAGACGGTGTTGGAGCCGAAGTTGGCGACCGCCAGGTCGGGGCGGCCGTCGTTGTTGAAGTCCTCTGTGGTGACTGAGAAGGGGAATGCGCCGGTTGTGAAGTCGGTCTTTGCTGCGAAGCTGCCGCTGCCGTCTCCGAGCAGGACCGAGACGGTGCCGGAGTTGACGTTGGCCACCGCCAGGTCGGGGCGACCGTCGGCGTTGAAGTCCTCTGTGGTGACTGAGGTGGGGCTTGTGCCGGTGGTGAAGTCGGTCTTTGCCGCGAAGCCTCCGCTGCCGTTCCCGAGCAGGACCGAGACGGTGTTGGAGACTTGGTTGGCCACCGCCAGGTCGGGGCGACCGTCGGCGTTGAAGTCATCTGTGGTGACTGAACGGGGGGCTGAGCCGGTGGTGAAGTCGGTCTTTGCTCCGAAGCTGCCGGTGCCGGTCGCCGAGCAGGACCGAGACGGTGTTGGAGCGGTTTGGTTGGCGACCGCCAGGTCGGGGCGGCCGTCGGCGTTGAAGTCTTCTGTGGTGACTGATGCCGGGGTTGTGCCGGTGCCGAAGTCGGTCTTGGCGTCGAAGAGCGGCGCCGCGGAGGCGGCCTGGGCGGCGAGCGCGAAGGTCGCCAAGGCGACAATCAAGAAGGAGCCGAGCAGTACGAAGCGTCTGGCACGGGCCGAAATACGCTCAGAAGTCTGCAAGGTGGCACCGGCGGCGGCGATGGTCCTGGCGGTTGTGGGGCGAAGCGAGTTGGCGAACATGGCAGAGCCTCCCTGTGGGCATGTGATTCGGGTTTTCTGTCGCTGGGGACAGACCGGGAGGACGCCGAGAGCACTTGGCCCGAAACGGCCGCGCGAGATATGCAGCAGCGGCGTACCGGACCGACAGTACAGGTATTCAACGTGCCTGTTGTAACAAGCGCTCGTTCTCACGGGCTTGTTTGAGCGATAGTCCTGTTCGGCTTGAGGACAGGAACGGCGGTTTCGACCGAATCAGGCAGATCTCGCCGGCGCGGAAGGACTTCGCACCGTTGAGCCGAATCCACCCCCTCCGCTGAGCGCGCCCGACAGGATTCGAACCTGTGACCTTCGGTTTCGTAGTTGCTCTACCTGGCCGCGGGTTCGGCGCGGTTGACGGCTTTGTTCGAAGCCTTCAGACCAAGGTCTTCTTTGAGCGATTCAACCCTTGTCCGGTCTGAAAGAAATGTCCGCCAAGATGCAATAAGCGGACATTTCTCCTAGGAGTTATGTCCGCCCCCGGATTCGGGAGTAAAGATGTCCGGCAGCGGCACATCGGCATACGGCTCCTCGTAGCCCCACTTCGCGAATGCCTTCATGCCGGCCTCGATCGCGGCGTAGGTCGCCTTGCGGTCTACCCCGTGCTCGTCAAGGGTCGTCCGGAAGGCGGTGTTCACGTCGACCACAAGATCGAGGTCTTTGACCCGGTCCTTGTAGAGCCCATCGAAGGAAACACCGGCGTTTCGAAGGACCGAGAAGTTCCGGTTCAGCTGCTCGATGCGCGCACCTTGAATGGCCACCCTCGCTTCGGGTGGCGCCTGGGCCGACGTGATGCCGAGTGCTTCCATGTCGTCCTGGGTCATCTTCAGGGCATTTTCTACGGCTTCGATCGCCCCCTCGGTATCCCTCCTGAGCGGGCTCTCTCGCCACTCGGCCATGATTCGGCGAACCTGGCGATCTGTGATGCCGAAGGCCTCTGCCACCTCCCCGGTCGGAACCTCCCGCATGCGCATCAGCACCACACGGATGTTTCGCTCTGTTCTCTCTGCCTTGTTCACGGGGAAACCTTTCATTGAACTGGGTTTCCATCAATTTCAGCACGGTATTTCGGAGCTCCTGCGAAATGACTTTCGCCGTCCCCGAACTGACCCCGGCAAGGGTTATGGGCGAGCCCGTGCCCCCGCCTTCGCTACGGCCATCTCACGCGGCAGCTGCCAAGGAGTGCTTCTCGACGAAGGCGTCAAGCAGCTTCGCCGCCTCCTTCTCGTTGCCGGGCATCAGGTGCCCGTAGCGGTCGATCGTGACCGTGATCGAGGAGTGCCCCATGTATGTAGAGAGGGCTTTGGCGTTTACCCCGGCCGCGATCATGAACGAGGCGTAGGTATGCCTTGCTTCGTGAAAGCCCAGAGGTTTAAGCCCCGCCCTCCCCCACAGCCGGTGTGAGACGCGGTAGACGTTTGAGGCGTTGAAGGGCTTGCCTTTCGAGTTGGCCAGGACGAACTCGCTCTCGCCTGACCTGTCGGGCCATGTGGGCTACAAGCTCCGGGGCGAGGACTTCAGGGATCGGGACCCGGCGCCGGCCTGATTCGCTCTTCGGAGCTACCAGCCCTGCCTTCGGGTCAAGCGAGTGCTCGACCTTGAGGATGCCTTGCTCCAGATCGATGTTCTGCCACTTCAGCGCCTGAAGCTCTCCTTTCCTGAGGCCTGTGTAGAGAGCGAAGGCCCAGATCAGGCGATGCCTTTCGTCTAGGGCATCCAGCAGGGCTTCGGCTTCGCGGGGCTCGGCTATTCGCTCGCGTGATCTGCGGTCGCGGGGAAGCTTCAGGCGCTCGGTCGGGTTTGAGTGGATCTCCTCGCGGTCGATGGCGCGGCGATAGATCACACGAAGCGGGGCGATCGAGTTGGCGACCGTTGCCGGGGCCATCTCGGTCCGGGCGAGCTTGTCGACGAGCTCCTGGACGCGCTTTCTGGTGATCGCCGAGAGGCGGAGGTGGCCGAGTTCGGGGATCAGGTACCGGCGAAGTGCTGCCTCGTAGCCTCGGATGGCTGAGGGTTTATAGGTCTCGCCGGAGCGGGTCCGGACAATGCCCGCCTCGGCGTCTCCTATCCACTGCTCGGCGGCATCTCGAAGAAGCGTTGAGTTCGGTGCGCTGAGCTCTCCTCTTCTCAGCTTCTCCTTGGCGCTGTGGCGCCAGCGTCTTGCCTCGGCGAGGGTGTGGAAGGTCTTTCGGAGAGGTTTCTTGTCTTTGGCCGAGTGGATCTGGGCCTGGTAGGTGGGGCGGCAGTCGCAGGGGCCATCGAAGCCTCCCTCACACCTTGAGGAGTGGCGGAGGTAAATGCCGGTCTCGAGGGTGCGGGCGCGCTTCGGATGTTTGTTCCGAGGATTTCGCCAGTTTGGGTCGTTTGGGGTATTTGGCACCCCGTTTGTTTAGCTTGGTTTAGCCGACTATTCAAGTGTCTTTCCGAGGGATGCAGCAGGGTCCGCATTGCTTCTCGGAGAGACCACGGATGCCGGAGCTAGTGGCCGCCTGAGCCCAAGGCCGCTACCCGCGGGAGCCGGTGGGCAGGTGGGCCTACCTCCTGACCTTGATCTTCTTCCTGACGGTCTTGCCGCCGGCGTTGGCGGAAGTCACCTTGAAAGAGACCTTGACCTTGCCCGGCTTCTTGAACTTGAGCTTGGCCTTGACCGTCTTTGAAGCTCCGGCCGGGATGGTTCCGACCTTCTTCTTCGCCTTGACGCCCTTGCCATTGACCTTGAGCTTGACTCCGGTGGCCTCGACGTTGCCGGAATTTGTGATCTTGACCTTGAATTTGGCCTTCTTGCCCCTCTTGATCTTGGCGGGACCACTGACCTTGATCTTGCCGATCTTGGCCTCGCCTACCGGGGGGTCGACGGGAGGATCGACCGGCGGATCAACAACTGGCGGGTCGACCGCGGTGTCAACCGTGAAGGTGCGGGTGGCCGGCGTCGGGTCCTGGTTTCCGGCTGTGTCTTCGGCTCTGAACTCGGCTGTGTGGGAGCCATCGCTCAGGCCAGTGAAGGTCTTGGGACTGGTGCAGTCGGCGAAAGGCTCACCATCGATCCTGCACTGGAGCCCGGCTATGTCAACGGCCGGGTCTCCGCTGAAGGTGAAGGTGGCCTCGTCGAAAGAGATGGTGCCGCTGGGTCCGGAGTCGATGATGGTGTTGGGGGCGGTGGTGTCAACCGTGAAGTCGACGGAGTCCAATCCCTGGTTGCCGGCGGCATCGGTGGCGCGAAGGTCGAAGGTGTAGTCACCATCGGCGAGCGGCGAAGTGGGGGTGTGGCTGTCGCCGGGGCCGGAGCAGGGGGCGAACAGGGCCGGACCCGTCTGCGCTCGGATTCGGCAAGCGAAGGACACGTCCTCGTCGGCTGAGAATCCGAAGGTCGGGGTGTTGTCGTTGGTCAGGCCCGAGGGGCCGGAGTCAATAGTGGTGACGGGCGGGGTCGTGTCGACGGTGAAGGTGCGGGTGGCCGGCGTCGGGTCCTGGTTTCCGGCTGTGTCTTCGGCTCTGAACTCGGCTGTGTGGGAGCCATCGCTCAGGCCAGTGAAGGTCTTGGGACTGGTGCAGTCGGCGAAAGGCTCACCATCGATCCTGCACTGGAGCCCGGCTATGTCAACGGCCGGGTCTCCGCTGAAGGTGAAGGTGGCCTCGTCGAAAGAGATGGTGCCGCTGGGTCCGGAGTCGATGATGGTGTTGGGGGCGGTGGTGTCAACCGTGAAGTCGACGGAGTCCAATCCCTGGTTGCCGGCGGCATCGGTGGCGCGAAGGTCGAAGGTGTAGTCACCATCGGCGAGCGGCGAAGTGGGGGTGTGGCTGTCGCCGGGGCCGGAGCAGGGGGCGAACAGGGCCGGACCCGTCTGCGCTCGGATTCGGCAAGCGAAGGACACGTCCTCGTCGGCTGAGAATCCGAAGGTCGGGGTGTTGTCGTTGGTCAGGCCCGAGGGGCCGGCGTCGATCGTCACGGTCGGGGCAACGACGTCGGTTTCGATCTCCAGAGACCAGCCGCTGGCAATTCTGCCGCTGTGTCCATTCGCTGTGTCGTCGGCCACGTATAGCGCCCACTGTCCGTTCGGATCCGTGCCGTTGAAAGCCTGGGCCAGACAGTTGCTCTGAGGCGGATCGGCGCCGACGATGCCGGGATCGGGTCCGGGGTTGCAGATCGGGATCCCTTCGATGAGCTGTACTCCTGTCTGGTTGGTGGGCCGGTGGCTGCCCGTCGGGATGCCGCCGCTTTCGTCGAGGAGCTGTTCGGCGGCCTGGTCATCGAAGGTCGGGTCGGTGTAGGAAACCGGAGTTGCGCCGCCCGCATCGGCTAGCAGGTAGGCAGCGGTGCCGCTCGGACCAACCACTACGATCTCGAGGTCGTCGGCCGAGCCATGGTTGAGGCCGTGGAGGGTGACGTTTACGTCGGATATCTTCGTATCGAGACCGCTGACCTGAATCGCCGAGGGGAAGGGAGTTGCCGCGCCCTCGTCGGGGACCGTGATCTCGCCGAAGTTGGCCATGGAGACCGTATCGACGGTGAATTCGGTGATGAAGCCGGACGAATTGCTCGCGGCATCGGTGGCAGCGACCTCGAAGGTGTAGTCGCCGTCGGCCAGCGGTGCGGCCGGAGTATGAGTGTCTCCGGGGCCCGAGCACGGCTCGTAGGCGACGGGGCCTTCCCCTTGCTCGTAGATGCTGCACTCGACCGTCGCGGTCGGGTCGTCGACCGAGAAACCGAAGGTCGGGGTGCTGTCGGCGGTCAGTCCCGGGGGGCCGGAGGCAAAGCCCATGGGTCCCGAGTCAATCGAGACGTTCGGGTATACGTTGTCGTGGGTGTAGTCGATCGGGCTCGAGCAGGGCGAGTAGTTGCCCGCCGCGTCGATCAGCTCGGCGCTGATCTGGGTAGTCGCGTTCGACCCGACAGAAAGGGGGATTCCCGCTCCCTCGAAGGTGGTCACCGTGGTCCCAAGATTGGGGCCCGAGCAGCCCGCGCCCGCATACACCGTGGCCCACTGGGCGCTGCCGTCGGTGGTTCCCTTGACCTTCGGGGTGGTGCTCGAGTTCGAGGGTGAGGCCGGGTCGGTCGCGGTGATCACAGGCGCCGCGGGGGCAACGTTGTCCTGGGTGGCGAGTTCCAGCGACCAGCCGTAGGCGAGTGTGCCGTTGTCCTCAGAGAGGTCGTCTCTGACAAAGAGGCTCCAGGTCCCGTTCGGGTCAGTGCCGTTGAAGGCCGTCGCCAGGCAGTCGCCTGCGGGACTCGCGCCCTCGGGGCCAGGGTTGCAGGTCGCGGGCGGGTTGAAGTCTTCGCCGGCCTCGAAGTTGGTTGGCCTGTAGGTGCCGGTGGAGATCGGCCCTGCGCCGGTGAGCTGGCTCGAGGCATCGTCATCAAAGGTGAGATCGACGGCCGCGATGAGATTGTTGCCGCCCGCATCGGAGGTGAGGATCGTCGAGGCGCCGGTGGGGCCGACCAGGAGGACGTCGAGATCGTCCGGAAAAGTGTGGCTGAGGCCGCGCAGGGTGACGTTGACGTCGGAGAGCTCGATGCCCTCGCCGCTGACGGTGATCGTGGACGGAGAGGGGCTGGAGGCTCCGGTGCCGTCAAGGGTGGCCGGGATCGTGATCGGCGAGGAGTTGGTGAGCGGGGCCGGCTCGCGGTCGAAGCGGGTGATCGCGTCGTCTGTGAAGGAGGCGACGTAGACCGACTTGCCGTCGGGGCTGACTGCGACGCTGGAGGCGCCGTTCAGGCCCTGCTGGGTGGCGCCGCAACCGGCGATGTCGCCCGTGTCGGCGATGCAGCCGGCCCCGGTCAGGGCTCCGGTTGTTGTGTTGCGGTCGAAGCGGGTGATCGCGTCGTCTGTGAAGGAGGCGACGTAGACCGACTTGCCGTCGGGGCTGACTGCGACGCTGTTGGCGCCGTTCAGGCCCTGCTGGGTGGTGCCGCATCCGGCAACATCACCCGTGTCGGCGATGCAGCCGGCCCCGGTCAGGGCTCCGGTTGTTGTGTTGCGGTCGAAGCGGGTGATCGCGTCGTCGGACACGGAGGCGACGTAGACCGACTTGCCGTCGGGGCTGACTGCGACGCTTTGGGCACCGCTCAGGCCCTGTTGGGTGGTGCCGCATCCGGCAACATCACCCGTGTCGGCGATGCAGCCGGCCCCGGTCAGGGCTCCGGTTGTTGTGTTGCGGTCGAAGCGGGTGATCGCATCGTCTCGTTGGGAGGCGACGTAGACCGACTTGCCGTCGGGGCTGACTGCGACGCTGGAGGCGCCGTTCAGGCCCTGCTGGGTGGCGCCGCAACCAGCGATGTCGCCCGTGTCGGCGATGCAGCCGGCCCCGGTCAGGGCTCCGGTTGTTGTGTTGCGGTCGAAGCGGGTGATCGCGTCGTCTGTGAAGGAGGCGACGTAGACCGACTTGCCGTCGGGGCTGACTGCGACGCTGTTGGCGCCGTTCAGGCCCTGCTGGGTGGTGCCGCATCCGGCAACATCACCCGTGTCGGCGATGCAGCCGGCCCCGGTCAGGGCTCCGGTTGTTGTGTTGCGGTCGAAGCGGGTGATCGCGTCGTCGGACACGGAGGCGACGTAGACCGACTTGCCGTCGGGGCTGACTGCGACGCTTTGGGCACCGCTCAGGCCCTGTTGGGTGGTGCCGCATCCGGCAACATCACCCGTGTCGGCGATGCAGCCGGCCCCGGTCAGGGCTCCGGTTGTTGTGTTGCGGTCGAAGCGGGTGATCGCGTCGTCGGACACGGAGGCGACGTAGACCGACTTGCCGTCGGGGCTGACTGCGACGCTGGAGGCGCCGTTCAGGCCCTGCTGGGTGGCGCCGCAACCGGCGATGTCGCCCGTGTCGGCGATGCAGTCGGCCGGGGTCAGATCGCCCGTGGCGCCATGGGCGCCGGAGGCAAGGATCAGCAGAGCGAGGACGCATGCGGCGAGCGCCGCCGTGAGGCGAACGTATCGCGGACGACGAGCTTCAATCGCCATCGTTGCTGGTGACATCAAGACCCCCCTTGCCGCAGGAACCCGTCGAGGTCTGCGTGTGCGAGGGTCGAAAGTAGCGAGGAAGTCGCCGACAGTTGCTGGGGTTGAAGAACCACCGGCCTCCGCGTGTGTGGATCACGTTACCAGCGCTCGGGGATATTGTCGCGCCTGAGATTCGGCCAGGGCAGCACCTCAATAACAAAGAACCCCTGGCGAGAGAGGGTCTGGCGGTGGTCCCGAAGGACATAGCGGGGGCCCGATTCGAACCTACGACCTTGCGAATACGGGAGCGCTCCGAGCCGGTCAACCAAGTGAGTCTTGTCCCGACGAAGCCCGCGGGCTTCTTTGAGCGATAGTCCTATTCGGCTTGGAGACAGGGACGGCGTTCTCGACCGCATCAGGGCGATGTCGCCGGCGCCACAGAACTTCGCACCGTTAGGCGGAATCTCCCGTATTCGATGAGCGCGCCCGACAGGATTCGAACCTGTGACCTTCGGTTTCGTAGACCGACGCTCTATCCAGCTGAGCTACGGGCGCGGGTGCTCTCGGGCCTGGGCCCGGAATCGGCGATTGTATGGGTCCGGGGCGCCGTTCGCCGGACGACCCGGTGGCGGCGATCATTGGACCGGAACAGCCACTTGCCGCAACAAAGCGCTGCGACTAGGGTTTGGAAACCAGATGAGCTACCTGCCGAAGCACCTCAGACTGTCCCTGATCCTCCTCGCCGCTTTCGCCACGATGGCCGCCGCCCTACTCGGCGGTTCGGTCCAGCAGGCGCAGGCCGCGCCGCTGAAGTGCCCGAAGTTCAAGGTGCTCCACAACGACCGGATCGGCAAGCTGAAGCTGCCGAAGGGCTCGTACAACATGACCGTGCTGAACGGCGACAAGCTGAGCTGCGCGGCTGCCTCGAAGCTGTTCGCGAAGTTCCTCCAGGACTGGGATGGCGTTCTGCCGAAGCCGTGGATCATCCAGGTCAACAAGAAGACCTTCCGCCGCGGCAAGGGCTCCGACATCGGATTCAGCGTCAGCAAGTCGAGCGGCGGCGGCAGCGGAGGCGGCAAGACCCCGCGCTCCTGCCCCGGCTACTTCCGGGTGCTCCACAACGACAGCATCGGCAGCTTCAAGGTTCCCAAGGGCCAGTACCGGATCACCCTGGTCGGTCCTCGCAAGATCAACTGCGCGACGGCCGCCAAGCGCTTCGCCGAGTTCCTCCAGGACTTCGACGGTGTGCTGCCGAAGCCGTGGTACCTGAACAAGAAGACCGCGACCTTCACCCGAGGCAAGACGGCGAAGGTCGGGTTCAACATCAACCGGGCCTACGGTCCTTCGCCGAACCCGAACAAGAACAAGAAGGCGGTCCGCTGCCCCGGCACCTTCCGGGTGCTGAACAACGACCGCATCGGCAAGCTGATCCTGCCGAAGGGGCCTTACTACATCAAGGTCGGCAACGGGCTCTCCTGCGGCGGCGCCTCGAACTTCTTTCGCCAGTTCCTCAACCGCCCGGACGGCCGGCTGCCCTCCCCCTGGAAGCTGAACGTCGGCAAGGCGCGCTTCCAGCAGGGTTCGGGCGGCCCTTACTTCCGGGTCCAGAAGGCGAACTGAGTCAGTCCGCCCCACGCTCCGCCGCCGCGAAAGCGATGCCGGCGGATCAGGGGTGCGCAGACGAGGTGGCCGGCCCGGCTGATTCACGCTAGCTTGGACTGATGCCCGCCCGGAGTTCAGACGGCCTGCCACCCGGCCCCCGGCTGCCGAGCGCACTTCAGACCGTCGGCTGGTGGACCAGGCCGACCGGCTTCCTGGAGCGCTGCCGCAGGCTCTACGGAAAGCGCTTCACGATCCGGCTCGCCGCCCAGGATCCGTTCGTGATGCTCTCGGACCCGGAGGAGATCAAGCAGGTCTTCACCGCCCCGCCAGACGTACTCCACCCGGGTGAAGGGACCCGGATACTCGAGCCGATCGTCGGCCCGAACTCGATCCTGCTGCTCGATGAAGACGCCCACATGAACCAGCGCAAACTGGTGCTGCCGGCTTTCCACGGCAAGCGTATGAAGGGTCTCGAGCAGATGATCACCGACGTCGCGCGGGACCAGATCCGGTCCTGGCCGCGCGGGGAGATGATGGCGATGCACCCCCGGATGCAGGCGCTGACCATGGAGGTCATCCTCGCCGCGGTCTTCGGCCTGCGCGCCGGGCCGCGGCTGGACGAGCTGCGCCTCGCCCTGACCGAGATGCTGGAGTTCGGGCTCAGCCCGCTCAGCCTGCTCCCGCCGGCCCAGCGGGCACCGTTCGGGCTCGGCCCGTGGGCGAGGTTCGTCAAGGTGAGGGACCGGGCGGACGAGCTGATCTACGCCCAGATCGAGGAGCGCAAGCGGCTCGGTGACGAAGGCGGCAGCGAGATCATCGGCTCGCTGGTCGGGGCAGAGCACGAGGACGGCTCGCCGATGTCTGACGTCGAGATCCACGACGAACTGCTGACCCTGCTGGTCGCCGGCCACGAGACCACCGCCACCCAGCTCGCCTGGGCGCTCGAGCGCCTGACCCGGGAACCCGGGGTCCTGTCGAAGCTGGTCGATGCGGTGGACGAGGGCGACGGAGAGCCGTACCTGACCGCGACCATCCGCGAGACCCTCAGGTGCCGTCCGGTGCTGCTGAACGCGGCTCCGCGCACGGTCAAGAAACCGATCGAGGTCGGCGGCGTCCTCTACGAGCCGCGGGTCCACCTGGTCGCGAGCGCCTGGCTGGTGCAGCACGACCCCGAGATTTACCCCGATCCCTACGCCTTCCGTCCGGAGCGTTTCCTCGACGCCGATCCCGGCACCTACACCTGGATCCCGTTCGGCGGCGGCCGTCGCCGCTGCATCGGAGCCAGCTTCGCCCAGATGGAGATGGCGATCGTGCTGCGTGAGCTGCTGCGGGAAGTCGAAGTCTCCGCCGATCCCGGCAGCAGGGAGCCGACGATCCGCCGGGCGATCACCGCCACCCCCGGCCGCGGAGCCGAGACGGTGCTCGCCGACCGGCCGGTCGGGGCGGAATACTAGGCTCCGGCATGGAGCTCCCCGAGACCCGCTACGCGAAGAGCGGTGACCTCAGCATCGCCTACCAGGTGGTGGGTGAAGGGCCGCTCGACGTCGTACTCGTCCCCTCGCTCGTCTCGAACATCGAAATCGGCTGGGAGATTCCGTCTTTCGCCAAGATGATCGACCGCCTGAGCACTTTCTCCCGCCTGATCCTGTTCGACCGGCGCGGGAACGGCATGTCTGACGGACTGGCCGGCGCGACCCCGCTCGAAGGTCAGGTGGATGACGTCAGGGCGGTCATCGAGGCGGTCGGTGCTGACCAGCCCGTGCTGCTCTCGCTGCTGGAAGGCTGCACGCTTGCGACCGTCTTCGCGGCTTCCCACCCCGAACAGGTCCGGGCTTCGATCATGCTCACCCCCAATCCGCGTGCGGTGGCCGGACCCGGGTACGAATGGGCACCGAGCGTGGAGGAAAGGAACGAACGCGTCAGAAGGGCGGTCAGGTTCTGGGGTTCCGACGTCGAGGAGAACGACTTCCTCAGAGGGATCGGGGAAGGAAGCGTTCGAAAGGCCTGGACCCGCTGGCAGCGCCTGGCGACCGGGCCGGCCGGCCTCGCTCGGTCACTTGCCCTGCACGGCCGCACGGACGTACGCGAACTGCTGCCGAGCATCCAGTGCCCGACCCTGGTGATCAGGCCGGAGGCTGACACCGCCTACGACGCCAGGCACTCGCGATACGTGGCCGAGCACGTACCCCACGCCAGGTACGTCGAGACCCCCGGAGATGGCCCGCTCTGGATCGACTCCGAAGACGCCGTCGCGGACGAGATCCAGCATTTCCTGACCGGTGCCAGACCGCCGGTGTTCAGCGAACGCGTGCTCGCCACCGTGCTGTTCACCGACATCGTCGATTCCACCGGAAGGGCGGCCGCACTCGGCGACGAGCGCTGGCGGGCCGTCCTGGCAAAGCACGACGCGGCGATCCGCGAGCAGGTGGAGCGCCATCGGGGACGCTTCATCAAGTCGCTGGGCGACGGGGCACTGGCGATCTTCGACGGACCGAGCAGGGCGATCAGCTGCGCCGGCGCGATCCGCGACGGGCTGGCCGGACTCGGCCTCGAGGTCAGAGCCGGACTCCACACCGGCGAATGCGAACTCCTCCCGGACGACGATGTCGGCGGACTCGCGGTCCACATCGGTTCGCGCGTCGCCGGCCTGGCCGGGCCGGGTGAGATCCTCGTCAGCAGCACCGTGCGGGATCTGGTCGTCGGCTCGAAGCAGGTCCTCAACGACCGGGGCGAGCACGGGCTCAAGGGAGTCCCCGGAACCTGGCGGATATTCGAGGTCGAAGCCGGCGGGCAGCCGGTCAGCTCTGCTTGACGACCGAGTAGATCACGCGTTCGGCGACGTCGACGGTCGTATCGCCGATCCGGGAGCAGCGGCGGTAGAGCTCGCGGCGGGCGATCCGCTGACCGCGATCCTCCAGGTCGAGCGTGATCGCCATCCCCCGGTAGTAGTGGCCGTGCATCTGCCGGGCCGCCTCGATCGCACGGTCGGCCTCCTCGGTCGCCCTGGTGCCCGAGTTGTCGAGCCGGGCTACCGCCGCGTCCACGCTCGTGAGCGATTCGACGATCAGCCCGGCCATGCCGGCCAGACCCTCGTCGGGTTCACACCTCAGCACCGCCGCTTCGCCGACCAGACCGGCCGAAGCACTGAGGATGCGGCTGGTTCCCTGGGAGATCGAGAAGAGGTCCTCCGGTTCGATCGGGGTGATGAAGGCGATACGCAGGGCGTTCAGCAGATCACGCTTCGCAAGCTCGCCGCGACCCTGGATTTCGCGCATCTCGTCCAGGCGGACGTCTTCGCCCCGGGCCCAGGCGGCGAATCTCTCGCTGCCCTCGACGGTCACCGCTATCTGCTCCCCGAGCAGGCCGAGCACGTCCGGGGTCTCCGGCAGAAACCATCTCCTTGCGTTCAGGCCAGCCATCGAGTCACCCCGTAGATTGCCACGGCGAGCAGACCCGCGGCGGGCAGCGTGATCACCCAGGCCAGCAGGATCTCCCTCACGGTCGCCCAGCGGACGTGGCGCCAGCGCCGGCGTCCACCGCCGATGCCTACCACCGAAGAGGCGACTACCTGGCTGGTTGACGTCGGTGCGCCGCCGAGCGAGGCCCCGAAGATGACCGCCGCCGAGGATGCCTGGCTGACCATGCCCTCGGTCCGGCCGATCCGATAGATGCCGCGTCCGATCGTGCGGATGATGCGCCAGCCGCCGACCGCTGTCCCGGCGGTGAGCGCGATCGCACATGCGGGCACGACCCATCCAGGGGTGTTCAGCGAGTCGATCTCACCCGTTGCCAGAAGCAGGGCGGCGATCACCCCGACAGACTTCTGGGCGTCGTTGGCGCCGTGGCTGAAGGCGAGTGCGGCCGAGGTGAACCACTGTCCGTTGGCGGCGACCGCGTTCCAGCGCCGCGTGGCCCGGCGACCCAGGAAAGCGACGAGGCGGATCAGCAGGAGCGCCGCGAGGAATCCGAGCACCGGCGAGACCGCGAGCGCGATCATCGCGCCGAACACCCCGACCGGCTGGAGGTTCTCGAGCCCTCCCCACTGGACGGCATCCACCCCCCCGTCGGCGAGCGCCGCTCCGACCAGCCCGCCGATCAGGGCGTGGCTCGAACTCGAGGGCAGGCCGCGCTGCCAGGTGAGCAGGTTCCAGATCACGGCGGCGGCCAGACCGGCCCCGATCACCGCGACCGCCTGGTCGGGTGAGACGGTGACGATGCCGGCGATGGTGTCGGCCACGGCCGCGCCGACCAGAAGCGGACCGAGAAGGTTGAAGAACGAGGCGAGCAGGATCGCCTGGAGCGGAGTCGCCACCCTGGTGGCCACCAGCGTCGCGATCGCATTGGAGGCGTCGTGGATGCCGTTGGTCGCGGCGAAAGCGAGTGCCAGCGCCAGCGCGATGACGAGTCCCGGGTCCATCTCCCGACCCTAGAGCGCTTCCGTATCGTTGGCCGGAAATCATGGCCGGCGAAATCGAATGTGAGGCTTCACCCGACCGGCTCTGGTCGCTGGTCGCCAGGCCCGACCGGTGGCACGAGTGGTCGCCGCACGTGCGCGGAGCCGAAGGGCTCGGCTCTCCCGAGGTCGAAGCCGGGGCGAAGGGCAAGGTCGTGCTGCGGGGCGGGGTCAGGGTCCCGGCCGAGATCACCGAGGTCGTCCCCGGCGAGTCGTGGTCGTGGCGGGTCGGCGGCATCGTGGTCGACCACGTCGTCGCCCCCTCCGGCACCGGCGGGTCGAGCCTCGCCATGCCGGTCGAGTCGACCGGCGGCCCCTGGGGTCTGGCGGCCGCGCTCTACGCGCCTTTCGTCGGCCTGATCGCCAGGCAGATAGTCCGGGTGGCCGAGCGCGACCGAGCGGCCTAGCCCGGAGCCCGGGCGTGAAGCAGGGCGGCGGTCCAGTCCTCCGCCATGCCGGCGTCGGCGTTGCCGTGGTGGTGGACGGGTGTGTCCACGACCTCCGCCCGCACCAGCTCGAACCCGTCGAATGCCGCGGTCAGCTCCTCGATCCCGACCAGGTCGAACCCGGCGAAGAACCCGTGGCGGGTCATGCTCGAGTCGAAGTCCTTCAGCACGACCGAGCCTCCCGGGGCGGTCGCCTCCCTGATCATCCGCAGCACCTCGTTCCGGGCCGGTCTGTCCGGCAGCGCGAAGCTGCTGACGATCAGGTCGTACTCATGCTCCGGTCGCCAGACCGAAGCGTCGGCGTGGATCAGTTCGGCCGTGACACCGCGATCCGGGAGGATCTTGCGGGCCGCCTTCATCGCTGTATCGGCCACGTCCAGGCCGGTCACCTGCCAGCCGCGCTCGGCCAGCGCCACGACAAGTCCACCGGCACCGCAGCCGACATCCAGGGCCCGTCCCGGCGAGAGGCCTTCGATGATCCCGAGGATGTCGGAATCGGGCGGCTCGTAATCGGCGAGCCCGCCGGTGTAGGAATCGTTCCAATCGATTTCGGGAGCGGCGGGATCCGGGTTCGTGCTGCTGTCGCCTTCCATGTCCACACCGTACTACGGTGATTCCGGCTTCAGGTCCTGCTGGCCTTGATCACCGCGGCAGCCGCCTGCCGTCGTGGGCTCAGGGCGAAGCGATGAACTGCTCGGGGGTGAAGGCCTCGTCGGCGAGCCCTTCATCGACCATGAAGTCCGACAGGGCCTCAACGTTCGCCGGGTTGATGCTGCCGAAGGCTTCCGGATCGCCGATCAGCGGCAAGTAGGCAAGGAGGGTGTCGAGGGCGAGGTCCGGCTCAAGCTCGGGCAGTGCTTCGACCATGTCGGATATCGCTGCCTCAGGGTCATCGAGGGCGCTTCGGTAGCCCTCGGTCGTGGCGGTCACGAACCCTTCCACGAGGTCCGGATCGCCGGCGATCCGTGAGCCGGTCGAGAAAGCCACGAGTCCGGGGTAGGCGGGTCCGCCGAAATCGTCGAAAGCGAACGACCTCGTCTTCCGACCCTTCGACTCGACCACCGGGGCATCAGCGGGCAGGTACCCGGTGAAGGCCGAGATCTTTCCCGCGAGCAGCGACTGGATACCGCCGAAGCCGACCGTGACCACCTTGCTGCCGGACGGATCACCACCGGCGTCTTCGACCATCGTCTCGAATACGGCGTTGTCCGAGGGCAACCCGGTGACGCCGACCGTCCTGCCGTTCAGGTCCGCCGGCGAATCGATCCCTTCATCGGCAAGCGTGATCAATCCGCCCGAAGGCCGCTGGGTTATCGCCATCACGGCCCGGGCGTCCCGGCCGGCATCTATCTGGGTGGCGATGTCGATGCCGTCGGCCAGTCCGAAGTCGGCCTTGCCGGCCTGGATCAGGCGGATCGTGTCGGCGGTCGAAGTCGGGGTGATCACCTCGAGATCGATGCCCTGTTCGAGATAGGCACCTTCGGCGAGCGCTTCATAGATACCCGCGTGGACACCGTTGGGCAGGAAGTCGAGCACCAGAGTTGCCTCGACCGGTTCCTCCCCGGTCGCGTCATCGCCGCCACAGCCAGGAACCGCGGCGAGCAGCAGGGCGGAAAACAGCAAGACAACGGCGACGCGAAACGACCTCAAGGGACCCGGTGTACCTCGAACAGGTTGGTACCGAGGTGCTGGTCGGTGAGGCCGGCGACGATCGCGATCAGGTCGCCGGACTTGGCCGCTCCCGTCCTCTCGGCCACGTCTGCGCACTCGTAGAGCAGGTCCCGGATCTCGGTCACCTGATCCTCCAGAACGGGCTCGACACCGAATACGAGCCGCAGCCGCCGGACGGACTTGAGCGTATGGGTCACAGCCAGGACAGGCACCTCGGGACGGTGCGCGGCCACGACCACGGCCGTCCTGCCGGTAGCCGTCGGCACCACGATCAGCTTGAGGTCGAGCCGGTGGGAGGCGACCACCGCACTCTGCGTGACCGATGCCGAGACGTCCATCTCCTCCTGGCTGGTGCGGTTGAGCAGCCACTCCCAGTAAGGCAGGTCGGGTTCGGTGGAGCGGGCGATCTGGTCCATCACCCTGATCGCCTCGACCGGATGGTCGCCGACCGCCGTCTCCTCGGAAAGCATGACCGCGTCGGTCCCGTCGTAGATCGCGGTCGCGACGTCGGTCACCTCGGCCCTGGTCGGGCGCTTGGCGTGGACCATCGAGGCGAGCATCTGGGTGGCGGTGATCACCGGCTTCGACTCGTGGCCGGCGGCCCGGATCAGGTGCTTCTGCAGCACCGGAACGCGGGAGAGCGGCACCTCGATGCCGAGGTCTCCGCGGGCGATCATGATGCCCCCGTTGGCCGCGGCCACGATCGACTCGATCGCGTCGGCCGCCTGGGGCTTTTCGATCTTGGCGATCACCGGAAGGTCGGAGCCGAGCTGTTTGAGCCTGTCCATGACCGGCTTCAGGTCCGAGGCCCGCCGCACGAAAGAGACAGCCAGCAGATCGAGGTCGTGCTTCACCGAGAAGTCGACCCAGCCGAGGTCGACGTCGGAGACCGCGGCGAGCCCGGCATCCACGCCGGGGAGGTTCATCCCTTTGTTAGAGGAGAGCGGCCCGCCGACTTCGACCTCGGCGAGAAGCCCCTCGCTGTCACGACCGGTCACGACCAGACGGATCGACCCGTCAGCCAGGTAGACGATCGCGCCGTCCTTCAGCACGTCCGGCATCCCCTCCCAGGGAACCGGGATACGGGTGGCAGTACCACCGTCGTCGTCAACCACGAGCTTGACCGTCGAGCCGAACTCGATCTCGACCACGCCGTCGGGAAAGCCACCGACCCTCAGCTTGGGACCGGGAAGGTCACCGAGGATGCCGACCTCGCGGCCGGCCAGACGGCTGGCCTCGCGGATGTCGCCGACCGTCTTCGTGTGTTGCGCCTCGTCGCTGTGGGAGAAGTTCAGCCGCATCACGTCGACCCCCGCCTCGATCATCTCGCGCAGGGTCTCGGGCGCCCAGCTGGCCGGGCCGACGGTCGCGACGATCTTGGTTTTTCTCGGCGGTTGGGATCTCATCCCGACCATTGTGACGACCACCGCGCGATCGGTAGTTGCGGGGCCGTGAACGACGCTGCCTCCCCGGATCCGAAACCCCCCCGCCACCGACCAACCACCCGACGGTTCTGGCAACGATCAGGCCCGGCCAAGGATGCGAATCCTCTCCAGAAGCCCCGCCAGCATCGAGCCCGGCGGTTCTGGCAACGATCAGGCCCGGTCACGGATGCGCATCCTCTCCAGAAGTCCGGGGCGTCGCCGGGCTGGAGCTCTTGCCCGGTCGAGGCTCTAGCGACCGTCGGAGCTGTCGTCCCCGCCGCTGCGGTCCCGGATCGAGCCTGCATGCGCCCTCGCCTCGGGGTCCTTTCGGACCTTGATGATGCTGGCGACGGTGGTCACGGTCAGCACCACGGCGATCACAACGAGTGAGAGATTGGTCGATATCTCGGGGATCGACTCATCCACCTTGTGGGCCCAGTGGAGGATCAGCTTCACCCCGATGTAGCCGAGGATCACCGAGAGGCCGATCGACAGGTAGACCAGCCGGTCGAGCAGCCCGGTGACCAGGAAGAACAGCGCCCTGAGGCCGAGCAAGGCAAAAGCGTTGGCGGCGACCACTATGTAGACCTCCTGGGTCACACCGAAGATCGCCGGGATCGAGTCCAGGGCGAAGAGGATGTCGGTGGTACCGATCGCGATCAGGACCAGCAGCAGAGGCGTCACCAGCAGGCGTCCGTCAACCCGGGTCGTGAATCCCCCTTCGGCATAGTCGTCGGTCATGGGCAGCCGCTTGCGCGCGAAAGCGACGACCATGTTGTCGTCCATCGAAGGATCCTGATCGCGGTGCCGGAAGAGCTGGATGGCGGTGAAGATCAGCAGCAGTCCGAACAGCAGGAACATGAACGCGAATCTCTCCAGCAGGGCGGCGCCCAGCAGGATGAAGATCACCCGGAGGATCAGCGCCAGGAAGATGCCGATGATCAGGACCCGCTGCTGGTACTGCTTCGGCACCGCGAAGGCGCCCATGATCACCACGAAGACGAAAAGGTTGTCGACCGAGAGGCTCTTCTCGAGGATGTAGCCGGCGAAGTACTCGGTGCCCCACTCCCAGCCGGCCACGACGCCGAAGACGATGCCGAAGCCGATCGCCACCGCGATGTAGAAGACCGAGGCCAGCGCGGCCTCCCGGAACTCGACCTCGTGCGGCTTCAGCAGAGCCTGGCCGAGGTCGACCGTGAACAGAAAGAGGATGAAGCCGATCGTCACCAGCCATGCAGTTGTGGTCACGTCGAGCATCAGCCGGGGAATACTCGCAGGTCGCCTCCGGCGGGACGGGTCTGCGGACGCCGAACCTCAGGTCAGTTGAGCGAGCTCTCGAAGTCCTTGATCGGATCGAACCAGCCGTTCTCGAGGATCCAGGCCTGCAGTTCCTTGTCGAGGCCGAAGATGACTCCGAAGCCGACGATCAGGAAGATCACGCCAATCACCTTGCGGAAGGTGCCGTGGGGATCGCTCATCCAGTTCATCTTTTCGACAACCGCCCGGCCGAACAGGCTGATCAGGAAGAGGATCAGCGCCAGGCCGGCCGCGTAGGCGACCAGGTAAGCGAGGCCCTGGGTGAATGAGGCGGGAAAAGTCACGGCGATGATCAGCGCGTAGGTCGGGCTGCAGCTGTTGAAGACCGGCCCCAGTGCCGCCCCGAGCAGGATGTCCTTCTTCATCCCGGTCTCGTCGCGCGAACGCTCCATCAAGCGGTCCGCCCCCCTGGAGATCCCGGTGGCGGTCACCAGCCTGTCCCAGATCGAGGGCCAGATTAGGGTGATACCGAACAGCACCACGATGCCGCCGGCGAAGATCGACCAGACCTCATCGGGAATACCGAGCAGCGCGGTCGTCGCCTTGAGCAGCAGCGAGAAGACGATGATCGAAACCCCGAGGCTGATCACGATCGTCAGCGGATGCCGCAGCGATCGCCGGTCTTCGTCTTCGGCGCCGCTCAGCACCGACCCACCGACGATCACCGGCAGCAGCGGCAGTACGCAGGGCGCCGCGGCCGTCAGGATGCCGGCCAGGAATGAGACAATCAGCAGGTCCATAGGTCAGCCCTTGCTTTCGCCGATGCGGTTGCGCACGGCGGCTTTGCCCGCGGTCCCTACTGAAGCAGTGCCGCGCTCACGTTGTCGAGGGTCGGGTCCTCGTAGGCCACGTAGCTGTCGATCTTTTCGCCGTTGTCGTCGACTTTGACCATGGTGGTCTGGATGGTCACGCCGTACTCCTGGCGCAGATCCTGGTTGGAGTCGTAATCGACCTTGAAGATCGTCACTCCGTCCGGAACGCCGCTGGCCTCGATGTCACCTTCGAGCGAGACACACTGCGAGCACCAGTCGGCGTGGAAGAAGAGGAGCTTGTCGCCGGGTGTGGAGGCGACCAGTTCGGGTGAGTACTCGACGTACTCGCCGGGCTGCGAGGCGTTGGGGTTGCCGCCGCCGGCCTTCTCGCCGTCGGATGCCTTTTCGTCGCCAGAGGCGTCGTCACTGCCGGGGGAGCGGTCGGAACCGTAGGCCCCGCCTGTGTTCTCACTGGCGGTGGTGGCACCCTGATCGCTGTCAGACGACGAGGAGTCGTCCGAAGAGCAACCGGCGATTGTCAGTCCTGCGCCGAACATCACGGCGAGCACCCCGAAAAGGGCAATTCTCTTGCGGTCCATGGGGACATGCTAGTCCCGAGCCTTAGGGGCTTCTAAACCGGCGTAGCCCGGCGGCCCGCGCCGGGAACCCGACGGCAGCGGAGAGGGAGGGATTCGAACCCTCGAGAGAGCTTGCGCCCCCTACTCGCTTAGCAGGCGAGTGCCTTCAGCCACTCGGCCACCTCTCCGGGAGGCCGGATTGTACGGATTCGACGGATGTGCCGGTTATTGTGCGGAGCCAGATGGGGACTTCCGAGACTGCTGCTGCGACCGCGCCTGCCCGCGACCACGCCTACTACGAAGAAGTCTTTTCCGAGGTGGAGGGTCCCTTCGCCTTCGTCGACCTCGATTCGATGTGGGCGAACGCCGACGCGATGCTTGCCCGCAGCGGCCAGATGCCGATCCGGATCGCGACCAAATCGATCCGGGCCCGGGCCCTCTTCCGGATGATCCTCGAACGCGACGATCGATTCCGCGGGCTGATGACATTCACCCTGCCGGAGACCAACTGGCTGGTTTCCGAGGGCTACGAAGACCTGCTGCTGGCGTACCCGACCACCGACCTCGAGGCTCTTGCCCAGCTCGCCCTCCACGCTGCCGCCCGGCCGGAAGGAGCGCCGATCCTGACCGTGGACTGCGTCGAGCACCTCGACCTGATCGAATCGGTGCTCGGCAGCCAGGCGGGCAAGGTACGGCTAAGCATGGAACTCGACGCCGGCTGGCACGGCTTCGGCGGCAGGGTCCGGGCCGGCGCCAGACGCTCGCCGATCCGCAGCCCGGAGCAGGGTGTGGCGCTGGCCGAGGAGATCGCCCGCCGCGACAAACTCGAACTGGTCGCGGTGATGGCCTACGAAGCGCAGGTCGCGGGCGTCGGCGATCAGGTTCCCGGTCGCCCGGTCCGCTCGCGGATGATCCGCCGGATGCAGAAGAACTCGATCGAAGAGCTCGCAGAACGCCGGACCGAATTCGTGCGCCGGGTGAAGGAGATCGCCCCGGTACAGATCGTCAACGGCGGAGGTACCGGCTCGCTCGAATCCACCTCGGCCGAGGCCGAAGTAACCGAGCTCGCCGCCGGCTCGGGCTTTTTCGCCCCCCACCAGTTCGATCACTACTCACGGTTCTCGCTCACGCCGGCCGCCGCCTTCGCGCTCCCGGTGGTGCGCCGCCCCGGGCCCGGCGTGGTCACTGCCCTCGGTGGCGGCTACCTCTCGTCCGGCCCGCCAGACCCGGCCCGCATGCCGGTCCCATGGCTGCCCGAAGGCCTCGCCCTCGACAAGGACGAAGGAGCCGGCGAGGTCCAGACCCCGCTGCTCGGAGAGGTCGCCAATCAGCTCTCGCTCGGCGACAACGTCTATATGCGCCACAACAAGGCGGGCGAGCTGTGCGAGCGCTTCGACACGCTCTATCTGGTCGAAGGCGGAGAGATCATCGACCAGGTCCCCACCTACCGCGGCGAAGGCCAGACCTTCCTCTGAGCCAGGGAGTGCCCGTTCCCGCCTGGCGATCGGTCAGCAGCGGAGTGCCGATCCTCTCTGCGGGCGGCAACACCGACACTCGTCCCGCCGCCGGCACGGCCAGTTCTGGCAGCGATCAGCCCCGGCTACGGATGTCGATCCTTGCCAGAACCTGAGTGGCGCCAGGCTCGGCGCGTTCTGGCGGCGATCAGCCCCGGCCACGGATGCTGATCCTTGCCAGAACACAGTCGTGCCAAGTTGGGCCCGTTCTGGCGGCGATCAACCCCGGTCAGGGATGCTGATCCTTGCCAGAACCTCGGTGGGTGCGGCGGTGGGTACGGCGGTGGGTACGGCGGTGGGTGGGGCTGGAGCGAGGCGCGGTGTGCGCGGGTCAGTCGCCCAGGACTCGCTGGGCGTACTCGTTGGTGAAGGTGCGGTCCGGATCCAGGCGGTTGCGGATCTCGGCGAATCGCTGCCATTCCGGATAGCGCGGCGCCAGGGTCGCGGCAGTCTGGAAGTGGTGCTTGCCCCAGTGGGGCCGGCCTCCGTAGGAGTCGAAGATCTTCTCGATCTCGCGCAGGTACGGCTCCCACTCGAGCGTCGAGTGCTGGTGGACGGCGATGTAGGTCGAGTCCCGGCCGGAGACCGGGCCGATCAGGCTGTCGTCGGCCGGCACGACGCGGCACTCGATCGGCATCGCCAGGGGCATCTTCTGCTCGCGGATCAGGTCGAGCACCCGGGAGAGCGCCTCCGGGCCGGACTCGCGCGGAAGCGCGTACTCCATCTCGTTGAAGCGGATCGTCCGGAAGTTGGCGAAGCAGCGGTGGGACAGATCGACCTGCTCGGCCTGGCTCATGAAACGGGTCGAGAACCTGGCGGTCCGCGGGATCACGCCCGGCACCCGGCCGGTTGCCCGCAGAGCCAGATCGCCGAGGCCGTTTTCGATCACCACGTCGCCGAGAAAGCGGTCGAACCGGCTGCGTGGCGAGGCCGGTCGGTCGGTCCGGTTCCTGCGGATGGTGAGCGCGGTGTCGGTGTAGGGGAAGACGAAGAACTCGAAGTGGTCGTTGGCGGCGGCGAGGGAATCGAAGTCCGCCAACACCTCGTCGAGCGGCACGGGCACGTCGGCCCGGTGGAGGTTGAATGCCGGGACGGTCTGGAGCGTCACCGCACTGATCACACCGAGTGATCCGATCGCGATCCGCGCCGCCCGCAGCAGGTCCGCATCGCCGTCGTCGTCCAGCACCAGCAGCTCGCCGTCAGCCGTGACCAGATCGATCGACGCCACCTGGGCCGGCAGGTTCGGTTCATTCGCGCCGGTGCCGTGGGTGCCGGTCGAGATGGCGCCGGAGATCGTCTGCCGGTCGATGTCCCCAAGGTTGGCCATCGCCAGTCCGAGCCGGTCGAGCTCCCTGTTCAGGTCAGCCAGAACGGTGCCGCCGCCGACCTTGACCAGGCCGCTCGAGAGATCGGCTTCGATCACGCCGGAGAGACCGGTGACGTCGATCATCAGGTCTTCGCCCAGAGCGGCCGAGGTGAAGGAGTGGCCCGACCCGGGTACGGCGACCTTGCGTCCGGCCGCCGTGGCCGCCGCCACCTGCTCCTGCAGCTCCGGCCGCCCCGACGGGCGCAGGACCTCCTTCGGAACGCAGCGCTGGTTGCCGGCCCAGTTGACCCAGCTGCCGCCCTGTCTGTTCGCCCGGGTGAATGCCACCGCCGGTATTAATCCACGAACTCGGACGCCATCGGCTGCACCGTGCCGCGGGCGACCACCGCCACCCCGCCGATGATCACGACCGTGACCAGGGCCGGCAGAAGGAACCCGGCCACCCCGGCGAGGAATCCGCCGCCAACGGCACCGACCATCTGACCCCCACCCCAGGCGACGTTCGCCGCGCCGGAGGCGTAGCCCTGGTTCAGCCCGGACGAGGTCGCCGCGTCGGTGACCAGGGTGCTTGCCGGGGTGAACGAGAGGCCGGCCCCGAAGGCGCAGGTCACGACCGCGGCAGCCAGTAGCGGCAGGACGTTGAAGACCCCGATCGCCGTGATCGCGACCGACATCACCGCAAGGCCGATCAGGTACGGACCGACCCGGCCGATCCGGTCGCTGATCCGGCCGATCCAGGGTCCGGCCACCGCCTCGACCGCGGAGCCGACCGCGAATGCGGCGGCGATCAGCCACGGACTCGCCCCGAGCTCATCCATCTTCAGCGGCGCGACGACAACCAGAAAACCGAAAGCGAGCGACGGTCCCGCCAGGACCAGGACCAGACGGGGGACGTTGGATCGCCTGACGACCCCGATCGCCTCACGCACCGGCTGGCGTGCCACCTCGGACGCGTCGGGGATCGTGACCGCGACGGCGATCAGCGCGGCGGCGGCGAAGAAGACCGTGGCGAAGACCGGCCCGGTACCGATCTCATGCGCCAGCGCCCCGATCGGCGCACCGAGCAGCTCGCCGACCACGGCGGCCGCGATCACCGCACCGATCATCTCGCCCCGCCTTGACCTGGGCGAAGCCGAAACCACCCAGCTGACCGCACCGGCCCACATCAGGGCACCCGAAGCACCCTGCATGAAGCGGCTGGCGTCGAGAAGGTAGATGTTCTCGGCGAAGCCGAAGATCGGACTGAAGGTGCCGATCCCGACCAGCCCGGCGATCATCGTCCGCCGCGGCCCGGCCCGGGCCGCCAGCCAGCCGGCCGGCAGGGCGGAGACCAGGGTTCCGGCCGCGAAGGCTCCCGCCAGGATCCCGGCCTCGCCATCGCTCAGGCCGAGGTCGGACTTGTAGTCCGGGAGGATCGGGGTCAGCACCGCGAAGAAGGTCACGTCGAGGAAGACCACCGCGCAGGCAAGAATGAGAAGGCGACGCACCGGTCCATTCTGGCACCGGCCGGTCGCGCCGGTGCGTTCCTCCTGCCTCCCGCACTCTGGACCGGCCCTGCCCACTGGTGAGAGTTGACCCGTCTCGCGCGTAAGGGTAATCTTCCGCTCTGTCGCAGCTCACAGGCTTATCCGTCGAACGACGGATCCGAGGCAAAGAATGGGAGGGACACTCATGAATCGCGAAGGGCTGCGCCTCGCCACCTTCCTTCTGTTGGCTGTATCGGCCTTGCTGGCAGTTCCGGCGCTGGCCTCCGCGGCGCTCACCCTCAAACCGGCCAGCAACTTCCCGGCCGGCGACGGTTCGACTTCGGTGACGATCGCCGACCTGAATGACGACGGCAGGCCCGACTTGGTGATAGCGAACTTCACCTCCGACAACGTCTCGGTCCTGCTCGGTACCGGCACAGGCTCCTTCGGCGCCAAGACCGACTTCCCGGCCGGCGACGGTCCGCGCTCGGTGGCAATCGCCGACCTGAATGGCGATGGCAAGCCCGACCTGGCGACGGCGAATGCCTTCTCCGACAACGTCTCGGTCCTGCTCGGTACCGGAACCGGCTCCTTCGGTGCCAAGACCGACTTCCCGGCCGGCGACGGTTCGAACTCGGTGGCAATCGCCGACCTCAATGGCGATGGCAAACCCGACCTGGCGGCGGCGAACACCAACTCCGACGACGTCTCGGTCCTGCTCGGTACCGGAACCGGCTCCTTCGGTGCCAAGACCGACTTCCCGGCCGGCGACGGTTCGTGGT
Source organism: uncultured Solirubrobacterales bacterium (assembly GCA_963709475.1). Lineage (GTDB taxonomy): Bacteria > Actinomycetota > Thermoleophilia > Solirubrobacterales > 70-9 > 67-14. Next base: position 30,795 of record CAVPWI010000005.1, read on the forward strand.
CGGTAGCGATCGCCGACCTGAACAACGACGGCAGGCCCGACCTGGCGGTGGCGAACTTCAACTCCGACGACGTCTCGGTTCTGCTCGGTACCGGAACCGGGTCCTTCGCTGCCAAGACTGACTTCCCGGCCGGCAACGGTCCGTGGTCGGTAGCGATCGCCGACCTGAACAACGACGGCAGGCCCGACTTGGCGACGGCGAACTTCAGCTCCGCCAAGGTTTCGGTCCTGCTCGGTACCGGTACTGGCTCTTTCGGTGCTGTGACCGGCTTCGCGGCCGGCGTCAGGCCGGCCTCAGTGGCGATCGCCGACCTGAACAACGACGGCAAGCCCGACCTGGCGGTGGCGAACGACCTCGACGGCGATGTCTCGGTCCTGCTCGGAGACGGCACCGGCTCCTTCGGTGCCAAGACCGACTTCCCGGCCGGCGACCGTTCGAAATCGGTGGCGATCGCCGACCTGAATGGCGACGGCAGGCCCGACCTGGCGACGGCGAACGACTCATCCAACAACGTCTCGGTCCTGATCAACGCCCCGACCGCCGATACGAGCCCGGCTTCACTCACCTTCGGCTCGCCGACCCCGGTCCCGCAGGGAACGGTCAGCCCGTCGCAGTCGGCCACGATCACCAACAACGGCTCGGCCCCGCTCCAGGTTCAGGGCTTCGAGTTCACGGGCACCGACCCCGACGACTTCTTCATCGGATCCGACACCTGCGGAGCAGTGATGCTCGAAGGACAAAGCTGCCTGGTCAAGGTGCGCTTGCACCTCAGGCGAACGGAGCCAGGTCGGCGACGTTGACCGCGCTCACCAACGCCGCCACCGACCCGGACATATCGCTTGCCGGAACCGCCGGCCCGCTGCCTACCGGCCCGACCGGCGAGACCGGAGCCACAGGAGAGACCGGTGATGCAGGAGCGACCGGTGAAACCGGCCCGACCGGACCGATCGGCCCGACCGGTGACACCGGTTCAACCGGTGACACCGGCCCCACCGGCCCGATCGGCCCCGGCTTCGACAGCAGCTCCCCGCGCTTTTCCAAGCTCACCAGGCGGGTCATCAAGGTCCCTTCGAGCCGAAGGATCAGAGTCGTGAGGGTGAGTTGCCCGGCAGGTGAATGCCGGATCCGCAGGGCCACCGCCCGGTTCACCTTCAGCGGCAGGTCGATCAGCGGCAGGGCGACATTCCGGGCCTCCACATTCCCATCCGGCAGCTCGGCTGTGATCGAGGTCAAGGTGCCAAAGCGGGTCTTCCGCCGCCTCTCAACCAGCAGGTCGGGAGTGATCAGCGTCTCGGTGCTGGCAACATCGAGCAACGGCAGCCGCAACCAGAACACGCTCAGAAACGGACTGCGGCGCTAGCCGGAAGGGCAGAACAAGATGATCCCGAACAACAGACTCTCGAGCGGCAACCGCAGGCTCCTGATCGCCCTCCTGCTCGCAGCAGTCGGGCTACTCGGCCTGCCGGCCGCAGCCTCGGCGGCGCTCACCCTCAAGCCGGCCAGCAACTTCGCGACCGGCGACGGTCCGTACTCGGTGGCGATCGGCGACCTGAATGGCGACGGCAGGCCCGACCTGGCAACGGCGAACGAAAACCCCGACACCGTCTCGGTCCTGCTTGGTACCGGCACAGGCTCCTTCGGCGCCAAGACCGACTTCGCGGCGGGCGGCATTCCGACCTCGGTGGCGATCGCCGACCTGAATGACGACGGCAGGCCCGACCTGGCAACGGCGAACTTCAACACCAACAACGTCTCGGTCCTTCTTGGTACCGGCACCGGCTCCTTCGGCGCCAAGACCGACTTCCCGGCCGGCGCCGGTCCGTCCTTGGTGGCGATCGCCGACCTAAACAACGACGGCATCCCCGACCTGACGGTGGCGAACTCTCTCTCCGACAACGTCTCGGTCCTGCTCGGTACCGGCACAGGCTCCTTCGGCGCCAAGACCGACTTCCCGGTCGGCGACGCTCCGCAATCGGTGGCGATCGGTGACCTGAACAACAACGGCATCCCCGACCTGGCGGTGGCGAACTCCCTCTCCGACACCGTCTCGGTCCTGCTCGGTACCGGCACAGGCTCCTTCGGCGCCAAGACCGACTTCCCGGCCGGCGACGGTCCGCTGTCGGTGGCGATCGCCGACCTGAACAACGACGGCAGGCCCGACCTGGCGACGGCGAACACCCTCTCCGACAACGTCTCGGTCCTGCTGGGTACCGGTACCGGCTCTTTCGGTGCTGTGACCGACTTCGCGGCCGGCGACGGTCCGCTATCGGTGGCGATCGCCGACCTGAACAACGACGGCAGGCCCGACCTGGCGACGGCGAACATCTTCTCCGACAACGTCTCGGTCCTGCTCGGAGACGGCACCGGCTCGTTCGGCGCCAAGACCGACTTCCCGGTCGGATCCGATCCGCAGTCGGTGGCGATCGCCGACCTCAACAACGACGGCAGGCCCGACCTGGCGGTGGCGAACGCGCTCTCCGACAACGTCTCGGTCCTGATCAACGCCCCCACTGCCGACGCGAGCCCCAGCTCACTCACCTTCGGCTCGCCGACCCCGGTCCCGCAGGGCACGGTCAGCCCGTCGCAGCCGGTCACGATCACCAACAACGGCTCGGCCCCGCTCCAGGTTGAGGGGCTTCGAGTTCACAGGCACCGACCCCGACGACTTCTTCATCGGATCCGACACCTGCGGAGCATTGATCCTCGAAGGCCAAAGCTGCCTGGTCAAGGTGCGCTTTGCCCCGCAGGCCGAACGGAGCCAGGTCGGCGACGCTGACCGCGCTGACCAACGCCGCCACCGACCCGGACATATCGCTGAGCCGGAGACCGCCGGCCCGCTGCCGACCGGCCCGACCGGCGAGACCGGAGCCACAGGAGAGACCGGTGAGACGGGAGCGACCGGTGAAACCGGCTCGACCGGACCCATCGGCCCGACCGGTGACACGGGTTCAACCGGAGAGACCGGCCCCACCGGCCCGATCGGACCCGGCTTCGACAGCGGCTCACCGCGCTTTTCCAAGCTCACCAAGCGGGTCATCAAGGTCCCTTCGAGCCGAAGGATCAAAGTCGTGAGGGTGAGTTGCCCGGCAGGTGACTGCCGGATCCGCAGGGCCACCGCCCGGTTCACCTTCAGCGGCAGGTCGATCAGCGGCAGGGCGACATTCCGGGCCTCCACATTCCCATCCGGCAGCTCCGCTGTGATCGAGGTCAAGGTGCCGAAGCGGGTCTACCGCCGCCTTTCGACCAGCAGGTCGGGAGTGATCAGCGTCTCGGTGCTGGCAACCTCGAGCAACGGCAGCCGAAACCAGAACACGCTGCGCAACGGGCTGAGGCGATGATCTACCGAACGGCCTGACGGGGCCGCCCCCGGTCAGCCAAGCTGCTGGAGGCTCTCCACGAGGGCGTCGCCGATCAGCTCGAGGTGATCGCTGCCCACGGTCAGCGGAGGTGAGACCGCGACCCCACGGCCGAGCGGCCTGGCCAGCACCCCGCGCTCGCGCATCAACATCGCCAGCCTGACCGGAGCGCCGGCGTCGGCGTCCATGACGTCGGGGGCCAGTTCGAGCGCCGCCATCAGGCCCTTGCCTCCCCGGACCTCGCCGGTCGCCGCGTGGTCGGCCGAGCGCTTCATCTGCTCGAACAGCTCGACCTCGAGATCCTGCCCGCGGGGCAGCAGGTCCTCTTCGTCGAGGATGCGGATGTTCTCCAGCGCCGCCGCGCAGCAGGTCGCATGCCCGGCGTAGGTGGCACCGTGGCGGAAAGGCGGAGCGTCCGGGTCGTCCCAGAAGGGGGAGGCGATCTCGGCCGAGATCACGACGCCGCCGAGAGGAAGGTAGCCGCTGGTCACCCCTTTGGCGAAGGTGATCATGTCGGGGACCACACCGGGCCAGCGCTCGATCCCGTACCAGGTGCCGAGCCGGCCGAAGGCGCAGATCACCGCGTCCACGACCAGCAGCACACCGTTCTCCCGGCAGATGGCGGCGACCTCTTCGATGTATCCGTCGGGCGGCGGGTAGACGCCGCCGGCCCCGATCACCGGCTCGAGGAAGAAAGCGGCGACCCGCTCGGCGCCGACCCGCTCGATGTCCGCCCTCAGCTCAGCCGGCGTCGTCGTATTCGACGACGGAGACGTCTTCGACCAGTCCGCCGCACCGCGGCCCGGTTCGGCGGTATGCCGGCGAGGCTGGTTCCGAAGCCGTGCGTGCCGTGGTACCCGTGACGCCTGGCGATCAGGTGATGGCGCTCGTCGTGCCCCTTCTCGTGCCAGTAGCGGCGGGCGAGCTTGGCGGCGGTGTCGATGCTGTCGCCGCCACCGCTGGTCAGGAAGACCCGGGCGTCCGGCATCGGCGAGAGCCCGGAGAGCCGGTCGGCCAGTTCCAGTGCCGGACGGTTGGCGAAGTCACCGAAGGCCGAGTAGGCCTCGAGTTGCTCCATCTGGCGGGAGACCGCCTCCCGGATCGAGTCGCGACCGTGACCGACGTTCGAGTACCAGAGGCTGGCCGTGGCATCGAGGTAACGCCTGCCGTCCTCGTCGAAGACCCAGACGTCCTCGCCCCGGGTCAGGACCAGATGGTCGTCCTTGACCTTGCCCATCTGGGCGAAGGGATGCCAGAGATGTGTACCGCCAGATCCGCTCATGTGCTGACATTACATCGCGCGAGCCAGACAGCCGCCGAATCGCTACGGTGACTTCATGGAACTGACTGAACGGGTCGAGGCCTGGCGCTTCGAGCCGGCCAGAGCGAGAGCTTCCGCGGCCACCGGATCCACGTCCACCGGCGCGAGGGAGAGGGCACGCCGTTGCTGCTGCTCCACGGCTTCCCTTCGAGTTCATACGACTGGCGGCCACTGCTCGACCTGATCCCGGACCGTCCGGTGCTCGCCTTCGACTTCCTCGGCTTCGGTCTCTCCGACAAGCCGCGTGATCACACCGTACACCCTGTCGGATGGCAGGCCGACCTGGCGGAAGAGCTGGTCCGCCGCCACTTCCCGGATCGGCCGCTCTTCCTGCTCGCCCACGACATGGGAACGTCAGTGGCCACTGAGCTGTTCGCCCGCGAGATCGAGGGCCACAAGCCTTTCGAGACAACCGGCGCCCTGCTGTTCAACGGCAGCATGGTCACCGAGAGGGCGACCCTGACGCGAAGCCAGAACGCCCTGCTCTCCCGCTTCGGACCGATCGCCACCAGGCTCTCCAACCGACGTCTCTTCGGTCACGAGTTCGGTCAGATCTTCTCGCCGTCCCACCCTCTGACCGAGCAGGAGGCCGACGACCAGTGGTCCCTGATCTGCCACAACGGCGGCCGTACCCTCGGTCACCGACTGATCCACTACGTCACCGAACGCAGGCGCCTCCACGACCGCTGGCACGGCGCGATCAGCAACTGGCCGGGCGACCTCAGCCTGGCCTGGGGTGAGCTCGACCCGGTGGCCACGACATCGGTGCTCGACGCGGTGATCGACCTGCGACCCGGGGTCCCGGTGAGGAGGATGCCCGAGCTCGGCCACTACCCCCAGATCGAAGACCCGCCGGCGATCGCCTCGGCGATTTCCGAAGCGGAGTCGCGGAACGCCGCCGGCAACTGAGACCGCTCGGGCAGACGGGGCCGGTCCTCGACAAGCCCTCAGGGGGCCGGAGGTAAGGGACTACCCCGATGAGCCATGAGGGTCATTCCCGGTAGACAGCTTCGCCGGCGGGCCTCAGCCTGTCTGGCATGAACGAAACGACCCCACCGGGGAACAGCAGACGCCCGAAGCGAACCAGAAACCTGACCTCCAGGATCGCCGACTGGAGCGCCTCCCATCGCAAGACGGCCATCTTCGGCTGGCTGGCCTTCGTGGTCGCGGCGGTGGCTCTCGGCGGGTCGGTCGGCACCCGGACGTTGTCGGATACCGACCTCTCCACCGGGGAAAACCAGCGGGCGGAGGTCGCGCTCGAAGCATCCGGCCTCAGGCCCAACTCCGAGGTCGTGCTCGTCCAGAATCAGGATCTGACCGCAGACAGCGCCGAATTCTCGGCCGTCGTCGACGAGGTCGCCGCCGGGCTCGAGGGTTCGCAATACGTCGAGCAGGTCCGCGCACCGGGCGAAGGCGGCGGAGCGGTCTCCCCCGACGGCCACTCCGCCCTGGTCGAGTTCGAGGTCACCGGCGACTCCGATCAGGCCCAGACCCGGGTGGAACCGAGCCTTGCCGTAGTCGAGCGCGTAGGCGCGGCCCACCCCGGTTTCACGGTCGAGCAGTTCGGCCAGGCCAGTGCCGGCAAGGCGATCGAGCAGGTGTTTGCCGATGACCTCCGCAAGGCCGAGACGCTTTCGGTGCCGATCACCCTGATCATCCTGGTCATCGCTTTCGGCTCGCTGGTGGCGGCCGGCGTCCCGCTGCTGCTGGCGATCTCGGCGGTGGCGGCGACGATCGGTCTGGTCGCCCTTCCGAGTCAGCTGTTCCCGGTCGACGAAGCCGTGGCTTCAATCATCCTGCTGATCGGCCTTGCCGTGGGGGTCGACTACTCGCTCTTCTACCTGCGAAGAGAGCGGGAGGAAAGGGCCGCCGGAAAGAGCGAGCGGGACGCGCTCTCAGCAGCTGCCGGCACCTCGGGCAAGGCGATCCTGATCTCGGGGCTGACCGTGATGGTCGCGATGGCCGGCCTGCTGATGACCGGCAGCGCCACCTTCATCTCCATCGCGCTCGGCACGATCATGGTGGTCGGCGTGGCGATGTTCGCCTCGCTGACCATCCTGCCCGCCCTGCTCGGCTGGCTCGGCGACCGGGTCGAGAAAGGACGGATCCCTTTCACCCGCAGTCTGCGCCGGCCGGCCGGGGAGTCCCGCTTCTGGGCGGGGCTGGTCAGCCGGGTGATGCGGCGCCCCGTGCTCTCGATCGTCGTTGCCGGAGGAGCCCTGCTCGCCCTGGCGATCCCGGGACTCGGCCTCAATACGGTCGTCACGGGTCCGTCGGACTTCCCCCAGGACCTCGAGATCGTCCAGACCTACAACCGGGTCCAGGAGGCCTTCCCTTCGGAGTCGACCCAGTTGGCGGTGGTGGTCGAAGCCGATGATGTGCGCAGCGGAGAATTCACCTCCGCGATCGACAGGCTGGTCGGCGAGGCCGACCGCTCGAAGGTGCTGCTCCCCGGCTCCGAAGTCACCTACAGCGAAGGCGGCACGGTCGCCAGGATCTCCATCCCGACCCCGGGTGACGGCGCGGACGCCGCCGGCGAAGCGGCCCTGGCCGAAGTCAGGGGCAACCTGGTGCCGGCCACGGTCGGCGCGATCGACGGCGCTGAAGTGAACGTCGCCGGCGATTCAGCCGAGTCGCACGACTACAACCAGCTGCTGGCAGACCGGATGCCGCTGGTCTTCGCCTTCGTACTCGGGCTCGCCTTCCTGCTGCTGATGTTCACCTTCCGCTCGATCGTGATCCCGATCAAGGCGATCCTGCTGAACCTGCTCTCGGTCGGTGCGGCATACGGCGCCCTGGTGCTGATCTTCCAGAACGGCTGGTTCGAATCGCTACTGGGCTTCCAGTCCAACGGCGGGATAGCTCCGTGGCTGCCGCTGTTCCTGTTCGTGATCCTGTTCGGCCTCTCGATGGACTACCACGTATTCATCCTCAGCCGGATCCGCGAGTACCACCTTCGCGGCATGGATACGGATGAGGCGGTCCGCAAGGGCATCGCCACCACGGCCGGGACCGTCACCAGCGCCGCGGTCGTGATGGTCGCGGTATTCGGCATCTTCGCCGCGCTCAGCATCATCGACATGAAGGAGATGGGCGTCGGCCTCGGCTTCGCGATCCTGATCGACGCGACGATCGTGCGAGGGGTGCTGCTGCCGGCGTCGATGACCCTGCTCGGAGAACGCAACTGGTACCTGCCGGACTGGATCGACCGGCGCATGCCCGGAGGTCCAGGAGCGGAGTCCGGCGCAGACCACACCACCGGTGGCGCCGTTCCGGCCGGGGAGGAAGGCCTGCCCGTGACTGCGGCGGTGGCCCGCCCTGAAGCAACGCCAGTCGAAGAGCCCGAACCGTTGCAGGCCTGATCGCGACCGGGCCGGAGTGGTGGCAACCCTCAGGCCCGGGTCGTGTCAGACTTGGCGGGACCCGCAAGGTCCATCCGGAGGGGTGGCAGAGCGGTTGAATGCACTGGTCTTGAAAACCAGCAAGCGTCTTACGGCGCTTCGAGGGTTCGAATCCCTCCCCCTCCGTTTCGGCTCGTTATCCTGCGGCCCATGATCGAGAAGCACGACAGGGAAAAGGAACGGCGCGAAGCCGAGCGTCCGGTTGATGAAGCCGGCGGCGGTGAAGCGGAGGGATTCGAGATGGCCGAGGAGGCGCTGCGGCGCCACGCCGAAGGCATCGAAGAGGGCGGAAACCCGCTGGACGACGTGGGTCCGGTCGAGGCCGAGAAGACCGATGCGGTCTTCGGCGAAGCCGACCGGGAGTACTCCTCGGAGACACCCGCCGACGACCACGACTGACCCGGACGACCCGGAGCCGGCTTGAGCGATTCGGAAGAGATCAACGACAAGCTCGACTCGATCCTGTCCCGACTGGACCGGCTCGAATCGCTCTGCGACGACATCTCGGATGCCACCGGTGATCTTCAGGCCCAGGGTGCTGTGATGGCGGACGACCTGGCCGAGATCAGGCGCGACATCGCCCGGCTCGAGCCGGGAGTCATCTGAGCCGTCGGCTCAGATGCGGCCGCAGGTACCCCAGCTGCCGCGGGAGTCGGCCCGGGCGATGCGCTGGGCCTTCTTGTAGGAGCGGAAGCGGCTGAAGCGGCTTCCGACCACATAGACCTTCGCCCTGCCCCGGACCACCATGCGCCGGCCGAGATCCAAGCCGCCGCGACTGACGTAGGCCAGCAGCCTGCCGTAGCGGTCACGCTTCGGCTGCTTCGGGTCGGTCCTGACGCGGACGTTGCCGCGGGCAAGGATCTTCATCAGCGCCGAAGCAGCGCGGCCGCCACACTCGATCCCCCCGTAGACCTCGGGGGTGTCGATCCCGAGGATCCGGATGCGCTCGGTCCTGCCACCCGGCTTCCTGACGTCGATCGTGTCTCCGTCTACCACGTCGGTGACGCGCCCCTTGAACCTGACCGCCTTCGGGGGACGGGGCCTGTCGCCACCACCCGGCCTTGCGGTCGAACACGGGCAGGGAAGCGACTCGCAGGCGACGCCGTCACCCTCGCCGTCGAGTCCGTGAGGATCCCCCGGGAGCAGGAACTTCTGGGCCTGGGCCTGGGTCGAGAAGTCAGAGCAGTCGTAGTCGCGGGCGCCTGCCGGAGAGGCGAGCAGCAGAACTGCGAAGGCGGTCGCCACGACGACTGTCAGGGGACTGAGCGGCTTCATGCCTCGCCGATACTACGCGCCGCCTCAGCGCCGCACTTTCCACTTGACGGTGACCGTGGGGCCTGTCACCCCGTCGGCGACGGCCCGGATCCTGACCTTGTGCGTGCCCGGCTTGAGTCGCCTGTAGGTCTTCGGCGAACGGCAGCCGGAGAAGCGGCCCCGGTCGAGGCGACACTGGAAGCGCGCGCCCTGGACCGAAGACTTGAACTTGAACTTCGCCTTCTTCGACTTGGTCTTCTTCGACGGCTTGCCGGTCACCTTGACCCGCGGCACGGGTTTCGGCTGCGGCGGCTCGGCAACCGGGCTGAATCCGGCGCTCAACTGAATATCGGCGTCCATGGTGACGGTGCACGTTCCGGTGCCGGAGCAGGCGCTTCCGGACCAGCCGGTGAAGGTCGAGCCGGCCTCCGGCACGGCGGTCAGAGTGACTGAGGTGCCGGCGCTGAAGCCGGCCGAGCAGGTGCTGCCGCAGGAGATCCCAGCCGGAGTCGAAGTGACCGAGCCGGAACCCTCACCGGTTCGGCTGATCGTCAGGGTGGAGTCGAGCGTGAATTCCGCGGTGACCTGGCGGTCGCGGTCCATGGCCACTGTGCAGGTGCCCGCTCCCGAGCAACCCTCCCCCGACCATCCGGTGAAGGTTGAGCCCGGTGCTGCCGAGGCGCTCAGGGTCACCGTGGAGCCCGGGGCAAAGCCGGCCGAACAGGTGAACCCGCAATCAACCGCCGCGGGCAGGGACGTGACCGAACCTGAACCGCTGCCGGTCCGGTTCGAGGTGAGCGTATTGCGGGCGGCGTAGCGGAGAATCCGGTCGCCCTGCTCGTCGCTGACGTAGACGTCTCCGTCCGATCCCACGGCGAGCCATCCCGGCGTGACCGGTTCGGCGGGGTTGAGTACGAAGTCGCTGAAAGTCGAGATGAAATCGCCAGACGGGCTGAGCTGCTGGATCCGGGCGTTGCTGCGCTCGCTGACGAACAGGCCACCGAGCCCGGAGGTGACATCGAAAGGCAGGTTGAACTGACCCTCGCCGCTTCCCTGTGTGCCGAACTGGGAGAGGTACTGGCCGGAGCTGCTGAAGGTCTGGATGCGATGGTTGAGGCTGTCGGCGACCAGGACGTTTCGCGATGAATCAACCGTGATCCCGATCGGCACGTTCAGGCTGCCGGCCCCGGCCCCGGGCGAACCGAAGGACGAGACGAATCCGCCTTCGGAGTCGAAGCGGCTTACCTCGCCGGCCGAGGCCTCGCTGACGAGGACGTCTCCCTGGATGTCGAGCGCGACCCCGGCCGGGTCGCTGAGACCCGCCGCTCCCCCGGCGCCGAGAAAGCGCTCGAAATCGCCGCCGGCGTTCAGAACCTGGACCCGGTCGTTGCCGGTATCGGCGACGTAGACGGTGAGGTCGCCGGTGACCGCGATTCCCGAGGGCTGCTCGAACTGCCCGGCCCCGGCACCGGAAGAACCGAACCCGCCCTGGAACTGGCCTGACGTATCGAAGATCTGAACCCGGTCGTTCCCGGAGTCAACCACGAAGATGTAGTCGTCGCCCTCGTAGTTGACCACGTCCAGGCCGAAGGGCGAGTTGAGTTCGCCCTCCCCGGTTCCGCTGGAACCGAACTGGGAGACGACCTCGTAGCCGGCTGCCGAGGCCGGTGTCGCGGCCAGAGACGACACCGCGAAAAGCAGCACTGCGGACGCAGCGAAAGCGGCCGCCATTGCTGGCACCGTCCGAACTCTCCCTTTGATGAACTCCCAGTACATCTCCCGCTCGCCAGCATAGCGCGGCTTCGGGCGGCCTCGCGCCGGAGCGGTCGTCGCCGGCTACGCCTCAGTCGGCCGACGGCACGACCGTCGTGGTCTTCGACGAGGTGAAGAACTCGCGCGCGGCCCGCCCCTGTTCGCGCGGGCCGAAGCTGGACTGACCCTCGCCGCCGAACGGCGCGTAGAAGTCAACTCCCGGGGTCGGCGCGTTGATGCGGCGCAGTCCGCAGTCGAGCTGCGAGGCGACGGCCTGGGCGCGGCCGAGGTCGCGGCCGTGGACGGCACCGACCAGCCCGAACCGGGTGGCGTTCGCCGCTGCCACCGCTGCCTCTTCGTCTTCCACCCGGAGGAAGGTGAGCAGCGGTCCGAAGGTCTCCTCCTGGTTGACCGTCGCCGCCGGGTCGTCCTGGCGCAGCAGGGCAGGGCTGACGAAGTGCCCGGCCGGCGACGGTCCACCGTGGGTCCCGTTGTGGCCTCCACCTCCGTCGAGCCGGGCACGGGCGGTCTCGAGCGCTCCGGATGCGAGCGCGTCGGCGATCGCGTCTTCGAACTCCCGGGCCGCCTGCCCGCTGATCAACGGGCCGACCGTGACGCCCGGCTGACGCGGGTCGCCGACCTCGAGCCCCGCCACCAGCTCGGCCAGCCTCTGTTCCAGCTGGTCGGCGATTTCGGCGACCGCGACCACCCGGCGGGTTGCGGTGCATTTCTGGCCGGCATAGCCCATCGCCCCGCCGACGATCGCCGCGGCCGCGGCGTCGAGGTTGGCGTCGGCGAGCACGACCGCCGGGTTCTGCCCGCCCATCTCGGCCTGGGCCGGGGCGGCCCGCCGGGCCATGCGCTCCGCTACCGAGATCCCGGTTCCGGTCGAACCGGTGAAGGTGACCGCGGCGATGCGCTCGTCGTCCAGCAGCTCGCCCGCCCGGGATCCGGGGATGACGATTCCCGACGAGCACGCCGTCGGGCAGGGCCTCGGCGGCGCATTCCTGAAGCAGGGCCGCCGTGGCGATCGCCGGACCGGCCGGCTTGATCAGCACCGAGTTGCCGTAGGCCAGGGCCGGGGCGGCCTTCCAGAGCGGTATCGCCAGAGGGAAGTTCCAGGGGCAGATCGCCAGTACGACGCCGAGCGGTTCGCGCCGGACCTCGATCCGGACGCCGGGGGACGAACCGGGCAAGGTCTCGCCGTCGGGGTCGAGCGCCACCTGCGAATAGAAGCGGAGGATCGCCAGCGCCCGCTCGACCTCTCCCTCCGCTTCGGCGACCGGCTTGCCGACCTCGCGGACCATCAGCTCGGCGAACTCGTCCCGGCGCGAGGCGACCGCTTCGCCCAGCGCGGTCAGAGACCGCGACCGCAGCATCGCGTCGGCGGCCCACCGTTCCTGGGCATCGACCGCGGCGTCGAGGGCCGAATCAACGGCCGAGGCGGTGGTGACCTCGACCTCGGCGACGACATCGGCCGGGTCGAAGGGGTTGGTGCTGGTGACCATGTTGCGAATCTACCCACCCGCGACGAGTGACGGCAGATAACGTTTCCCGGGCAGCCCCGGATTCGCAATGGAGAGAGCCACCGGACAACAGCGCAGGACCGACCGCCTGGGTGAGGGCAGTCGGCTGGTGGTCGATGAGCTCTCGCGGATCCTCTCGCCCGACCGGGTGATCACCGAAGGCCCGGTCAAGCGCGAGGCTTTGAGCGACGGCACCGCCAATCGCGGTATCTCCGGTTCGGCCGACGCGATCGCCGAGCCGGAGTCGGCCGAGGAGGTCGCCGCCGTGCTCGCCTGGTGCTACGAGAACGACCTCGCGGTCGTCACCCGCGGCGGGGGGACCGGGCTGGCCGGAGGGGCGGTGCCGGGCGGTGGTGTCGTGCTCTCGCTCGAGCGAATGGACCGGGTCCGGTCGATCGAACCCGCGCTCTGGCGGATGGAGGTAGAGGCCGGGGTGACCACGGCGACGGTCCACCGCCTCGCGCTCGAGAACGGACTGCTCTTCCCTCCCGACCCCGGCGCGAGCGAGCAGTCGACGATCGGCGGCAACATCGCCACCAACGCCGGAGGTCCCCACGCCTTCCGTTACGGGGTGACCGGCAAGTGGGTCACCGGACTCGAGGTCGTGACCGCGCCCGGCCGGATCATCCGCACCGGCGGCCCGGTGAGAAAGGACGTCTCCGGCTTCGACCTGACCAGCCTGATGATCGGCTCCGAGGGAACGCTCGGGATCGTCACCGCCGCCTGGCTGCGGCTGGTGCCGGCGCCGGAGGCCCGCGGGGTCGCGATCGCTTTCTACGACGACGCCACCGACGGCTGCGAAGCGATCCTCGACGTCATGGCCTCCGGCATCCAGCCGACCGCGCTCGAGTTCCTCGACCGCGGCACGCTCGCCGCCGGGATCGGGTCGTTTCCGTTCGAAGCGCCGGACCGACCGGGCTTCGCCGTGCTGGCCGAAGCTGACGGATCGGAGCCGGAGGTGGCGAAGGTCCTGGAAGAGCTGGAGGAAGCTCTGTCGGATACCGATCCGGCCGCGGTCATGACGATCACCGACCGCAGCGAGACCGAGGCTCTCTGGCACTGGCGCGACGGGATCTCCTACGCGGTCGCCGCCCAGCGCGGCGGCAAGATCAGCGAGGACATCGTGGTCCCGGTCGAGCGCCTGGCCGAGGCGGTCGAGGCCACGCTCGAGATCGGTGCCCGGCACGGCCTCGAGGCCTGCTCCTGGGGCCACGCCGGGGACGGCAACCTGCACTCGACCTTCCTGGTCGACCTCGAAGACGCGGATCAGATGAGACGTGGGAAGGACGCTTCGGACGAACTCTTCGAGATGGCGATCCGGCTCGGTGGCTCGATCAGCGGCGAGCACGGCATCGGCAGCCTGAAGACCTCCCACGTCAGGAAGGCGCTCGGCCAGGACGTAGTGGCGCTGCAGGCCGAGATCAAGCGCGCCCTCGACCCCAAGCTCCTGCTCAACCCGGGCAAGAAGCTGCCGTTGGTCTGAGGCCTCGGCCGGGCGGGGAGTCCGCGGCGGTCAGTTCCGGCTGGGGTCGAAGGTCGCGCATCCGAGGGACTGCCAGGCCGAGAGCAGCCTCTGGTCGGCGCTCGCCAGCACCACCGAGTCGGTCCCGAGCGATGCCCCCGCCGCGCAGTGGACGGCATCGAAGCCGCGCAGGCCGAACTCGGTGGCGGCTGCCCCAGCCATCTTCATCAGGTCCTCTTCGAGTTCGATGACTGCGAACTGCCGCCACATCTTCGACAGCAGCCCTTCGGCCCCACTCAGTCCGAGGCGCGTCAGGGCAGACTTCGACTCGACGTAGAGCAGGCGGGTGCTGACCGTCTGGTCAGCCCTGCTCCAGATCTCGGCGGCCGCCTGCCTCGACGGCTCATCCGCCAGCATCGGGATGAAGGCCGAGGTATCGAAGTAGACCTTCAACGCCGCATCTCGATCACGATCTCGCTCAGCGGCTTGCCTGAATACGGGATCGGCTCTGGCGGATCGCCTTTGGGTTCACTCGGCAGGGTGATCTTGCCTTCGGCGATCATGCGCTCAATCCGGGTCGGCTCTTTGTACGGGACTACCCTTGCCACCGGCCGGCCGTGCTCGGTGACGGTTATCTCGCCACCGCTCTTGACGGTTTCGAGGTGGCGGCTGAGGTGGTCGCGAAAGTCGCGTACCCCGACCCCGAGGGTCTGGTCGTTTGTGGCGCTTTTTTCTTTCATAGATATAGCCATCTTACTGCCTCACTAAGCCGTCGGCAAGCGAAATTCTCCCCTCGAGCCTGGAAGAAACGAGTCGTACAGAAAGAGCGCAACTCTGACTTTCTTATCGGGTTATGGAGTTGAAGACGGCGGCCGAAACGGAGTCAGGCCCGGATCAGCCGCCGAGTGTCCCGGGGGAGGACACGCAGGGGAAAGGGAGGGAGTACAGGGGCCCGGTCCGACAAGGACCGGGCCACCTGGCTCCACTCCTCCCTGGCGCTTCCCGGGCCCCGCGCGGTCGCTTCCCGGCCCCGGGTGGCGCTCAGGAACGCGGGCCGGGTACGTTGCGGAAGCGGAACTCCTGGGCCTCCATGCCGGCCTGCACGAAATGGCACTCGCCACCGGCTTCGAGACCGAACAGCCCGACCACCGCATCGACCACCGTCTCGACCGGGATCACCGGGACCCCGCCTTCGTCCAGGCCGCCCTTGATCGGGTCGATGATCCGGGTGGCGGCGAAGCCCGGGCAGATCGCGTTGAAGTGGATCCCCTCGGGCGCCAGGACCGGGCCGTAGGAGCGGGTCAGGCCGACGACCGCATGCTTGTTCGCGGCGTAGATCGGGTCGTAAGGGACCGCCGCCAGGCCGGCGAGCGAAGCGGTCGTGACGATCGAGCCGCCACCACGCTCACGCATCGCCGGTACGACTGCGTTCAGCCCGAAGACGACGCCGTCGATGTTCACGCCCATCGCCCGGCGGTAGAGCTCGAGGTCGAAGTGCTCGGCCACCCCGCAGCCGGTGGAGACACCGGCGTTGAGGAAGGCCAGGTCGAGGCCGCCGAACCTCTGGACCGCCAGCGCGACCGCCGCCTCGCTCGCCTCGGGCCGGCTGATGTCAGTCTCGATGAACTCGCCGCCGATCTCGGCTGCGGCCTCCGTCCCCGGCCCGGACTCGATGTCGGCCAGGACCACCTTCGCGCCGGCTCCGGCGAGCCGCGCCGCGGTTGCCCGCCCAAGTCCGTTCGCTCCCCCGGTCACCAACGCCACCTTGTCTTTGAAGTCCATGGGGCCAAGTCTCCCAGAGCCCGGAGCCGGTCAGCAACCCCACCCCGCGCCCCGCGAAGCCGGCACGGAAGGATCGTGGCCGGCCCTGCCCGGCCGGGCTCAGCGCCGGACTACTACGAAGGAGCGCCTGACCGTCTTCGAGGAGCCGCCGGAGTTGTAGGCGGTCACCGAGGCTCGGTACTTGCCGGGCTTGAGCTTCTTCTTGCCGATCCGGCCGCTGAAGTTGATCTTGCGTGCGCCCGGCTTCAGGTTCTTGCGGACCAGCTTGCCGGCCTTGACATAGCGGGTGCACTTCTTCTTCTTCGACTTGGTCTTCTTCGTCACCTTGCGGCACTTGCCCTTGACCTTGCGGCCCTTGGTCTTCCTGTCGATCCGCACCGTCACCCGGGCGTTGACGTCCAGCCTGAAACGGATCTTCGTGCCTTTCTTCGCCTTCTTGCCCTTCTTCTTCGAGTCTCGGCGGCGACCTTCGCGGTCTTCTTGCCACTGACCGCGAAACGCTTCGGCGTGATCTTCACCTTGCTCAGTTTCGGCTTGGCGACCACCGGTGGCTCGGTGATGCGCGGGTTCGAGCAGCTTCCGGAGACGACGTAGATGTAGTTCGTCGAGACGTCGCTGGCATCGCCGCTGGCCGGGTTGTAGCCGATGGCGTTGAAAGAGAGGCATTGGCCGTTGTCGCTTATGGACGGCACCCGGGAACCCTGCTGGGGCTCGTTGTCGATGAGCCCGAATGCCGGGGGTCCGGAGAGAACACCGGTCGCCATGTCGCGGACGAAGACCGCACCTCGACTTTCGCCGCCCAGCCCGGCGACGAGGTTGTCCGCCTGCGTTTCGAAGGAGACGACCGATCCGTCGGCGCTCAGGCTCGGGGAGTCGGCGCGATCGTTGGCGGCCGCCCCTCCGGGAGCCCGGCTGACCAGGGTGTTCTGGCCGGAAGCGACGTTCCGGACGACGATCTGGGGCACACCGGGCGGCCAGGCGCCGGCCTCCGGGGCGGTCGTCTGGTCCTCGGTCTGGAAAGCGACCACGTTTCCGTCGGCGCTGATCGCCGGCTCGCGGGAGAAGCCGGTCGCCGGAGTGCCGGCGAGTCCGGACTGCCTCGAGAGAAGCAGGGTTTGGCCGGTGTCCAGATCCCGGTAGTAGACGTCGCGGTTGTTGGCCGCATCGTCGGGGCTCAGGTTGGTCGCGCGGCTCAGGAACGCGACCCGCCGGCCGTCAGCACTGAGCCTGCCCTGCTCCGATTCACCGTCGGCGATCGCTCCGGCGACCCCTCCCGCCCTGGAAGCGATGATCGTCGTATCCGAAGCGATGTCCCTGACGTAGACCTGGTCGAAGCCCCCGGGAGCTCCCAGGTTGCCGGCTTCCGACTCGAAGGCGACCCGGTTGCCATCGCCACTGATGCTGGTTGCGTAGGAATCCGTGTCCGCCTCGGCACCCGCCGCTCCGCTCTGCCTGGAGACCAGGTAGGTGGTCTTCGTATCCAGGTCCCGCAGGTAGACCTGGTTGGAGGTACCCGAGTCAGCGGGATCAAGCGGTGCGCCTGAAGTGAAGGTCACCCGGCTGCCATCGGCGCTGATCGAAGCGTCTTCACTGCCGGACCCGGAGACTGCCCCGCCGGCCCCGCTTGCCCGGGATACGAGTTCGATCTCGCCGGTCTCCATGTCCCGGCGGTATGTCTGCCTCTCGCCGTTCGATCCCGGAAGGCGATTGCTGTCGGAACCGAAGACGATGTAGCGCCCGTCCGCGCTGATCCTGCGGGTGTAGTCCTCGAAGTTGTAGTCGTTCGCGGCCGGCACGAGGAAGGCTCCACTTCCAGGCGGCCGGGAGACCAGCTCGATCGGACCGCCAGACGCCGGGCGACCGAAAACGTTGTAGATGTCGGGGTCGCTGTCCGGGGTCGCGCCGCCGTTTTCGACCCAGGTCACAAAACCGCCGTCGCCGGAGATGTCACCCTCGACTGCATATTCGTTGTCGGCCGAGATCTGGGTGGTGGTGGCGGTGTTCACGTTGCGCAGGTAGGCCGCGTAGTAGTCGGGGTCCGGCCCGAGGTTCTGGGCGTCGGAGGCGAAGTTGACCAGGTTGCCGTCGTCGCTGATCGAAGGAGAGTGGGCGCGGCTGTCGGCGTTGTCCCCACTGGAGTTGCGGCTGATCAGCACCGAAGCGTTGACCGAGAGCGATCGCAGGTAGACGCTCGTCGCACTCGACGTATCGCTCACGCCCGCGTCCGAAAGGTTGGTCGCGCGGCTCACGAAGGCGATCTTCACGTCACCGACCAGCGCCGGCGTTCCGGCGATCCTGGGCTCGTAGCTCTCACCGTCGGCCCCCGCGTTCGCCACGTTGAACTGCCTGCTGACCAGGTAGGTGGTATTCGCCTGCATGTCGCGGGCGAAGATGTCGGCGCTGGCGCCGTTGTTGTTCAGGAAGGCGGTGACGAGCGATTCGGAGGTGGAAGCAAAGGCCACCCAGCGGCCGTCGCCGCTGATCGAAACATCACCGGCGGAACCGCCGCCAGACACCGATAGCGGGGCCGTAGTCCTCGAGACGAGGCTGAAGGCGGTCGTCCCGAGCTTGTGGCGGTAGATGTCGGTAGTCGTGTTCCCATCGCCCGGGACGAGGGCGTCGGCAGTCCTGAAGGCGACGTACTGCCCGTCGGCAGAGAGGTCGTAGCGATCGACCGTTTCCGAGGTCTCCGGGGTGGCGAGGGTGGTCGTCCCGGCACCGATGTCTCGAATGTAGACGTCCTTCTCCCCGTCGACATCGGCCGGGTCGAGACCGGCGTCGGTCACGAAGGCGACCAGGTTGCCGTCACCGCTGATCCGGGGGTCGGAGGAGATCCGGGCCGGGCCGGCGCCGTTCGCCCCGGTTGCCCGGCTCACCAGGACGACCTCTCCTGTGTTGCGGTCCTTGCGGTAGATGTTGTCCACATCCGGGTCGGCGGCCCGGTCGAGGGCATTGGCGGCCGAGGCGAAAGCGACATAACGGCCGTCGCTGCTCAGGGGAGAGCGGTAGATGTCGTCGTCGGCGACGCCGTTGGTCGCGGCCGCGGTCGCACCCTCAGGCAACTCCAGGTAGGTGGTGATGAAGGTCTCGCCCGGGGCGGCAGGAACCGCGGCGGACGCACCTGAAGTCAGTGCCAGACCGAAAGCAAGCGATACGACCGCCGCCTTCGCCGCGGCTTTGAGGCTACCCGTCTCTTGACTCATCCATTCCCCTCGGAGTTTCGATCGGTATCGACCGCAATGCCCTAGTGCGATGGTACCCAGAAACCCGCAGGGCGGCCAAAGTTTCAGTTTGCCCCACGGTCAGTGCTGCGAGGGCCGGTCGGCGATCAGGTCGAGGGCGTGGGGCAGGATCGGCAGCAGGACGGCGGCCGACTGCTCGACCCCTTTCGGGCTGCCGGGCAGGTTGACGATCAGGCAGCTGCCGCGGATGCCGGCGGTGCCCCTCGAAAGGGCCCAGTGCCGGGTGTGCCTGGCCGCCTCCTGGCGGATCGCCTCGGAGATCCCCGGGGCGGGCCGGTCGATCACTTCGTTCGTGGCCTCCGGGGTCTGGTCGGAGGGCGAGAAGCCGGTCCCGCCGCTGGTCAGGATCAGGTCGACACCTTCGTCGTCGGCCCAGTGGACGAGGCGCTCGCGCAGCAGGCCCCGGTCGTCGGGCAGGAGCTCGCGGCCTGCGACCTCGGCGCCGAGGCCGGATGCGAGTTCAACCAGCAGGTCGCCGGAGGGGTCGTCCCCGCCGCTTTCGGCCCTGGAGGTGCTGAGCGTGATCAGCGCGACCCGCATCATCCATCCGCTCCGCCGGCTCGAGTCGACCCGGGCGATCCGGTCTCTTCGTCCCGGAGCCAGTGGCCGCTCTTGCCGCCGAGCTTCTCGATCAGCACGACCTCTTCGATCGACACCCCGCGCTCGATCGCCTTGACCATGTCGTAGACGGTGAGCGCTGCGACCGAACAGGCGGTCAGCGCCTCCATCTCCACCCCGGTGCGGTCCATGGTCCGGGCCTCGGATGTGATCTCGACCAGCCCGGCCTCGAGGTCGGTGGTGATCGAAACGTCGACGAAGCTGAGCGGCAGCGGATGGGCCATCGGGATCAGCTCGGCGGTGCGCTTGGCCGCCTGGATCCCGGCGATCCGGGCAACCCCGGCGACTTCGCCTTTCGGCCCGGAGCCTTCGGCCACGGCTTTCGCCGTCGCCTCGGAAACGCGCAGCCGCGCCCGGGCCCGGGCCATGCGCTCGCTCTGGTCCTTGCCGCCGACGTCGACCATGCGGGCCTTGCCGTCCTCGCCGATGTGGGTCAGCCTTTCGCTCATCCGCGATCGACCTCCGGCACGGTGCCTTCGACCCGGCTGGGCCTTCCTTCTTCGTCGACCTCGACCTTCCAGATCGGTGCCTCGGCCTTGATCCGGTCGATCGCCTCGCGGGCGCCGGCGAAAGCCTCGGGCCGGTGCGGCGCGGAGACCGCGACCACTACGGAAGCCTCGCCGAGCGGCACCGGTCCGGTCCGGTGCCCGGCCACCGCGGCAGTCAGGCTGTGGGCCTCGACGCAGTCGGCGAGGATCTCCCCGATCCGCTGCTCGGCCATCTCGCCATAGGCCTCGTAGTCGAGCCGGGCGACATCGCGTGTAGAGCCCTGGAAGACGACCACCGCGCCGGCCGCCGGGTCGCCGGCCTCGGCGGCGATCGCAGCGAGGTCGAGTGGCCGGTCGCTGACCGTCGCCCGGATCGCCGCCCCGCCACTGATCGGCGGGACCAGCGCGACCTCATCGCCCTGGCTGAGCTCGGTATTGCCGTCCACGTAGGCCCGGTTGACCGCCACCCGGACCGGCATCTCCTCCAGCACCGGCCCCAGTCCCGGGCGGCGCTTCAGTTCGTCGACGAGGCCGGTCGCGGTCGCACCGCTGTCCAGCTCGACCTCAACCTCTCCGGTGCCCGCGGCCTCCCGCAGGCCGGCGAACAGCTTCACCTCGATCCGCATGGCCGCCATGCTATTCGGCCGCCAGCTCGACCATTCGAACCTCGACCCCGGCCTCGACACTGCCATCGCCCGCCTCGATCAGAGCCAGCGCGCGGGCCCCCGCCAGGGAGATGAAGTCATGCGAGCCCTTGATCGCGATCGGATCCAGCTCGACCCGGTCCGACCCGGTTCGCAGGCGGCACGGCGCCGCCAGCAGGCGGTCGGGCAGCCTGCGGACCGGGGCGAGCAGGCGGCCGCGGCCGATCTCACCGGCCGTTCGGTCGCCGGAGAGTGCCTTCAGGAGCGGAGTGCCGAGAATCGCGAAGACCGCCATCGCCGAGACCGGGTTGCCGGGCAGTCCGAGGATGCGGCAGCCGCCGCGTCGTCCGAACCAGGTCGGCCGGCCCGGCCTCATCGCGACTCCCCAGAACTCCCGCTCCGCCCCGAGCGCGGCGAGCGTGCCTTTGACGTGGTCATGGTCACCGACCGACACCCCCCCGCAGATCACCGCGAGGTCGGATTCGAGGGCGGCCTCCAGCGCGGCTTCGGTCTCGGCCCTGGAGTCGCCGATGGTCCTCGTCGCCACAACCCCCGCACCGGTGGCCGCAGCCATCGCCGAGACGACCGGCAGGTTCGAGTTCCAGATCTGGCCGGGGCCGAGCGGCTCACCCGGCGGCACCAGTTCGTCCCCGGTGGCGACGATCGAGACCGTCGGCCGGGAGTGGCAGAGCACCGGGTCGTTGCCGGTCGAGGCGAGCAGGCCGAGCTCGACCGGTCCGATCCGACTGCCGGCCGCCAGCACCTCCGACCCCGCGGACATCGCCTCCCCGCGATGACGGATGTTCTGACCGCGACTGACCTCCGCGCCGATCAGCACCACGCCGTCACGCCGCCGGGTGTCTTCGACCCTGATCACCGCGTCGGCGCCGGCCGGCACCTCCGCTCCGGTCGAGATCGATACCGCCTGGCAGGGCCCGAGCTCGCCCGCCCACGGCCCGCCGGCACTGGATTCCCCGGCGATCTCCAGCTCGGCCTCGCCACCGACCTCGGGCGGGCAGTCCCGCTGGCGGACCGCAAAGCCGTCCATCGCCGAGGAGTCGAAAGGCGGAACATCGGTCGGCGAAAGCACAGCGTCCACCGTGACCCGGCCGAGCGCCTCGGCGATCGACACCTCGACCGGCTCGAGCGGCTCGACCCCGGCCAGCACGGTCTCCCTCGCCCGCTCGACCGGCAGCCGGCCGGGAAGCTCACGCTCTTCACCGGTGGCGCTCATGCTGAGAGACTGGCTCCGTGATCGTTCCACCGTCCGACGCAGCTCCCGAAGCCGGCCGCCGGGCGGTCTCCGCCGCCGTCCTGGCCGGCGGCCGGGCGAGCCGGATCGGCGGTGACAAGGCCAACCTGTTGCTGGACGGCGAGAGCCTCGCCCGGCGCGCCGTGAACTCGCTGGTCGCCGCCGGACTCGACCCGTTCGTGGTGACCAAGCGCGACCGCCCGGTCGAAATCGAAGGCATCAGGGTGCTGATCGAACCCGACCGGCCGCGGCATGCGCTGGCCGGTGTCGTCGCGGCGATCCGGGAGGCCGCCGGTCGGCCGGTGATCGTGATCGCCTGCGACCTGCCGCTGCTGCCGGTCGACTTCCTGGCCTGGCTGTCCGGACACGACGGCGGCACCGTGATCCCCTGCCCGGGCGGCGACCCGCAGCCGCTCGCCGCCCGCTACAGCCAGCGGGACCTGGCCGCGCTCGAGGCTGCCCTGGCGGCCGAGGCCCCGGCCCGCCAGGCGGTCGCCGGGCTCGATGCGACATTCGCCGACGAGCGCGAGCTGGGCCGCTTCGGGGATCCGGCGACGATCTTCACCAACGTCAATACCCGGGCCGACCTGGCCAGGGCCGAAGCACTGCTCAAGGCTGGCTGAGCGGCCGGTCCTCACTGCGACCCGGCGCCCCTTGCGGCCTCCATCAGGTCCGCCGCGGGCAGCCCGCTGCGACCGGCGATCCAGCAGGCGATCGGCGCCGCCGTCCGGGCCGAAGAATGCGCCGCCTCTGCCGCCAGCTCCAGCAGCCGCTTCACTTCTTCATCGTCCGGCGGATCGATACCCGTCCGCGCCGCGAAGTTGCTGATCCACTGCTCCGGTTCCATGCTCGCTCCTTGTCGTCGCTTCTCGAATCCTCGTCCAGGCGGCCGCGGTCGAGCCGCAGGCTGCGCCCGGCCAGCCGCTCTGCCTCGACCGGCGAATGGGTCACGATCAGCGCCGGCACCCCGGCCGAGTCGAGCTCCCGGGCCAGCACCGGCAGCGCCTCCCTGTGGGTGACGCCGTCGAGCGAAGCCAGCGGTTCGTCCAGCAGGAAGAGCGCCGGCTCGGTCGCGATCGCCCGGGCCAGCGAGACCCGCTTGGCCTCGCCGCCCGACATCTCGGCCGGCCTGACCGATGCCATGTCGGCGAGGCCGAAGAGGTCGAGCAGCTCGAGAGCCCGGCCCCGCCTGGCTGATCGACGGCCGCCCTTGATCGCGTAGGCGACGTTGCCGACGGCGTCGAGGTGGGGGAAGAGGGTCGGCGCCTGCGGCACGTATCCGACCCGCCGCTGTTCCGGCGCGAGGTCGGTCTTCCGCCGGTCGTCGAAGAGAGTCGTTCCGCCCAGCCGGATCCGGCCGTGCTCGGGCCTGAGCAGCCCCGCGACCATTCGCAGGATGGTGCTCTTGCCGGACCCGGAAGGACCGAGCAGCGCCAGCCGGCCACCCGGCCCGGACTTCAGCTCGACATCGAGGTCGAACTCGCGAAGGCCCGAGCGCAGCCGGACCTCGAGGTCCTCGCCCGGTCCGCTGCCGGCCGGCCGCAGGGTCGCGTCACCGCCGCTCACAGGCTCCTCCCCGCCCCGGCGCGGTCCCGGTCGCTCAGCTTGACCGCGATCAGCAGCGCCGCCGATACGCAGATCAGCACCACCGAAAGCGCGATCGCCTGCTCGAAACCGTTCGGGTCGCTGAAGCGGGCGAAGATCGCCAGTGGAGCGGTCTCGGTCACCGCGACCAGCGACCCGGCGAACAGCAGCGTCGCCCCGAACTCACCGAGCGCCCTGGCCCAGGCCAGCGCCGCGCCGGTCGCCAGGCCCGGCCTCGCCACCGGAACGGCGACCCGCATGAAGGTCCGGAACGAGCCCGAGCCGAGCGCGCGCGAGGTATCGATCAGGCCGCGGTCGATCGCCGAGAACGAAGCGACCGCCTGGCGCAGGTAGAACGGTGAAGCCACGAAGACGAGCGCCACCACCACACCTGCCGTCTGGAAAACCAGCTCGACGTTGAACCTCTCCAGGGTCGGGCCCAGCACCCCGGCCGGGCCGAAGGCGGCCAGCAGGGCGATGCCGGCCACGGTCGGCGGCATGACCAGCGGCAGCTCGATCAGGGTCAGCACGGCAGAGCGGCCGCGGAAGGAGCGCATCGCCAGGAAGTAGGCGGCCGGGGTGCCGATCAACAGCAGGATCAGCATCGCCATCGAGGTCGCCTTCAGGCTGAGCCAGAGCGCCTCCCGGTTTGCCGGCTTGCCGAGCGAGTCGATGAAGGTGGCCGGGTCGGTGCTGGTGAACAGCGCGACCAGCGGCAGCAGCAGGAAAGCGAGGGCCAGTAGGGCGGCGAAGAAAGCCGCCACCGCAAAAAGCTGGTGTCTGCCGGGCCGGAGGCTCATGGCGGAGGCAGCAGCCCGGCCTTTCTCAGCTCCCCGGCGCGCTCGCCCGAGAGCAGGCTGTCGATGAAGGCTTCGGCCTGCTCTTCCTGGTCGGAGTCGCTGACAACCGCGGCCGAGTAGGCGATCCGCGGCTGCAGCCGGTCGGGGATCTCCACCGCCTTCAGCTGGCCGGAGGCGCTCTCGACGTCAGTCTCGTAGACGATGCCGGCGTCGGCGGCACCCTGGGTCAGCTTGGCGGTGATGCTCGTCGCGTCCTGCTCCTGCGATCTCACGTTGGCCCGGATCTGCTCAGCCGTCGAAGGCGGCAGCATCGAGATCATCTCGCGGGCGTAGATCCCGATCGGCACCGACCCGTCGCCGATCACCAGCGAGATACCGGCGCCGGCGATGTCCTCGACCGAATCGATGCCGCTGTCCTCCGGCACACCGACCACCAGCCGGTTGCCGGCGAACTCGACCGGCCGCTCGACCAGCCCGTCCTCGAACAGCTGGTCCGGCTGGATGGTCGAGGCGGCGGCGATCACGTCTATCCCGGCACCCTGCCGGATCTGGCCGGCCAGCAGGTCCGAACCACCGAAGGTGAAGCGCACCGGCCCGCCGCCGGGGTCGCTTTCGCCTGGATCGCCGAAAGCGGGCCTGAGCGACGAGGCCGCGGCGACCGTGAGCTGGTCATCGCCGTCGGAGGAGCAGCCGACGAGCAGCAGCGCGACGACGAGCGCGCCGGCCGCGAGGCCGACCCCGAGCAGCACGGTGGCCGGCAGCTTCGCCGCCGACCCGTACCCGCCGTCGCGCCCTCGCCGCCCATCCGGGCTCATCCGCCGATGGCGCTCATCGTGCGCTCCGGCTGGAGGAAGTCGGACTCGCTGATCCGGTGGCGCAGCTCCTTCGCCGCGACGGCCTCGCGGATGACCAACTCGATCTCGGAATCACCGGCCCCCGAGCGCAGCGGCTCCCGCAGGTCGGTCTCGTTGAGCGAGAACAGACAGGTGCGAAGCTTGCCGTCGGCGGTCAGGCGCAGCCGGTTGCAGTGCCGAGCAGAAGGGTTCAGAGACCGGGTTGATGAAGCCGATCTCACCGCGTCCGTCAGCGAACCGGAAGACCCGTGCGGTGGCGGAAGGCTCCCGCTCGACCTCTTCCAGCGGGTGGATCCTCTCGACCAGCTCACGCAGCTCGGCTCCCGTCAGGACCTGCGAAGGGTCCCAGGAGCGGTCGCCGTCGAGCGGCATGAACTCGATGAAGCGCACCTGGCATCCGGTCGAGCGGGCCAGCTCGCAGAAACGCGGTACCTCCTCTTCGGTGAAGTCGCGGATCGCGACCGCGTTCACCTTGACCGAGCCGATCGAAGGCTGGGCCATGATCGCATCGAGCCCTTCCAGCACCTGGTCCATCGAGTCACGCCGGGTCAGCCTGAAGAATCGGTCGCGCTCCAGCGAATCGATCGAGACGTTGATCCGGTTGAGTCCGGCTTCAGCCAGGGCGGCGGCGTCGCGGCCCAGCAGGTAGCCGTTGGTGGTCAGCGAGAGGTCCTCGATCGTGCCGAGTCCGCTCAGCATCGAGACCAGCCTCGGGAATTCGCGCCGGACCAGCGGCTCGCCGCCGGTCAGCCTGACGTCCTTCACGCCCAGCCGGGTCATCAGCGAGACCAGCCGCGTGATCTCCTCGAAGCTGAGGATGCTCTCCCGGTCCATCCAGGCCAGCCCCTCCGCCGGCATGCAGGTGCTGGCAGCGGAAGTTGCCACGGTCCGTCACCGATACCCGGAGGTCACCGATCAGCCGTCCGTGGGAGTCGGTCAGCGGCGCAAGAGGGTTCGCAGCCGCTGCCTCGTCGTTGCCGGGGACCGAAGGGATCTCCATCTGCTGATGGTATCGGCCACCCGGATCGCTCAGGTGCGGTTCGGGGCGAAGCGTCGCTGGAGCAGGAGGGTCAGCGAGCCGGCCAGGACCAGCAGGCCGAGGTTGATCCCCAGCACCTCGAGCGCTCCCCAGGCCCGGTCGATCTCCCCGATCGCAACCGCCACACCGAAGAAGGCTGAGGCCGGGACCGTGGTCACTGAGATCGCCACCCCGACCGCGTTGGCGGCGCGGGTCTCGAAGGAGAGGATGGCCGCGATGCCGGCCGAGGCGGCGATCAGCACGGTCACGTAGTCGGCCTGCGCCAGTCCCCGAAGGCCGCCGAGCAGGTCGTCGCTCAGGTCGATCTGACCGAAGAGCTCGAGCACCAGCGTCATCACGCAGGCCACCGACATCACCAGCGCCATGCCGATCAGCAGGGTCAGGAAGGAGCGCCCGGCCAGGGCGAAGCGGCGGCTCGACCAGGCCGACGCAGGTCGCACAAAGCGGCAGCAGGTCGGGGCTGACCGCCATCGCGCCGATGATCAGGATCGAGTTGTCGGTGATCACGCCGAGCCCGGCGATCACGCCGGCGACCATCATCAGAAGTACGTAGCGGGCGATCGGCCGGGCGTTGGCCCTGGCCTCGCCGACGATCTCCACCCAGGCGAAGCCCTGCTCCGCCGAGACCGACGAACCGGGCCCGAGACCCGGCGCGATCACGTCCTGGCGCAGGATCACGAAGTCCTCGTGGTGGATGCCGAAGTCGTGGAAGGCGGTGACGACCTGGTCGGCGGCCGCAGGCGAGAGGTCGGCCGATACGACCAGTCCTTCCTGCCCGCGTCGGGCAGCGCGGTGACGCGGTGGACGCCATCGATCGAGGCCAGCTCGCCGACGATGCGATCCTTGACCCCGTCCTCGGCGGCGACGCGCAGTCTCAGCACGGCCGCTTCCTCATCCGCCCATCGCTTTCTGCCGCTCCTCCATCGCCGACCAAAGCTACCCGCCAGAGGGGATGGCTGGACCGCGGCGACGAAGCTCCGTAGGATCGAAGTATGAGCGGGCAAGGCCACCAACACACCGTCGAAGAGCTGGTCGAGCGGGCCAAGGGCTACCCGTTCCCGCGACCGGCGGGCTCTTTCATCTTCACTCACGGCCGCACCTGGCCGGTGCCGCATCCGGCCGGGCCGTGGACACCGGAGCTGGAGATCGCCGACGGTGACCGGACCACCACCTTCGCCGAGCTCTGTAAACGGGTGGCCGGCGGAACCGGAGCCGAATACTCCTGCGCCGATCGAACCCCCGTCTTCGGCTACAGCTCCAACGCCAGCCCCGACGCACTGAGCCACAAGTTCGCGATGCTGCCACATGCGGTAGTGCCGTCGATCCGCTGCCACGTCACCGACTGGGACGCGGTCTACTCCTGCCACATATCCAAGGGCTACATCCCCGGGGCGATCCATCCCTCCCCGGGCACCGAGCTCCACGGCACCATGAGCTGGCTGACCGACGAGGAGCTCGAGCTGATGAACGCCTCCGAGTCGCTCGGCACCAACTACGAGTTCAAGCCGCTGAAGGGCGCGGTCGCCACTTTCGAGAACGGCCAATCGATCACCAGCCCCTGGGCCTATTTCACCCTCCACGGAGAGCTGCGGATCAACGACATGCCGGTCGCGGTCGAAGGCACCGTCGCCGACAACCGTCGCTACGGGGTCATGGCCGAAACCGAGATCCTCGAGCTGGCCCGCCCGCAGATCGCGCCCGACCAGAGCCTCGAGCAGATGATGGCCTCTGCGATCGAGTCATTCGAGACCCAGCAGGCCCTGAGCGCAAAGCTCAAGGACTGCCACTTCACCACGCCCGGCGGCGTGCCGGACCAGTCGTAGGCCCGACCGCATCGGGATGGTCGAGCACAGGATCGGACTCGACGACGGCAGGACCCTCGGCTTTGCCGAATACGGCGACCCGGCGGGGGCCGTGCTGATCTACCACCACGGCGGGATGAGCTGCTCGCTCGACTTCGCCTTCGCCGACGAATGGCTCCGCGGGAGGGGCATCCGCGTCCTGGCACCAGACCGACCCGGCATCCGCGACTCCTCGCCGCTTCCCGGATACGACCTCACCCGCACCGCCGCCGACAGCGCCAAGCTGGCCGACCGCCTCGGGATCGAGCACTTCGCCGTGGCCGGCTGGTCGGCCGGTGGCGCCCACGCGATCGCCTGTGCCGCGACGCTAGGGGAACGCGTCACCGCCACCGCGACGGCCGGCTGCCCCGCGCCGAGCGACGGGCCGCGCCTCGGCCTGCCCTTCGACCGCATCCTGTATTCGGCCGCGAGGCGCGCGCCGGGGCTGGCCCGGTTCCTGGTCGCTTTCGCCGGCGCGGCGCCAGCCCGGCTGCGTGAGTCGCAGACGCGCAGGGCGCTGCGCTCGGCCGCGGACCTGCGGGTGCTGGACAGGCTGCCGGCCGGCAGCCTCGCCGCCTGGATGGACGGCGCCACCGCGGCCGGTCCGCGAGGCGTCTTCGACGACTACTTCGCGACCGGCTCCGACTGGAGCGGCCTCGCCCGCTCGACCGCGGCACCCGTACACGTCTTCCACGGTCGGCAGGACCGCCTCGTGCCGCCGGCTCACGGTCTCCGCCTGGCCGAACTGCTGCCGGACGCCGAGCTCCACCCGATCGAGGACTCAGGCCACTTCCTGCTCCATGAACACCTGCCCGAGGTCGCCCGGGCTCTCGGTCTCGGCGGCGCCTAGGCAGCCGCGGCCGCCGGCTCGGCGGGCTCGAGCTCCTCGACGCCCGGACCGAACACATCGCGGATCCGCTCGATCACCTGGTTGAACTCTTCGTCCTCCTCGGCCATCACCACCGCGTTCCAGGCATGCTGGATCCCGTGGTTCGCCACCTCCACCATCTCCATCGAACCGCATACGACGCACTGCTGGCCGACCGGATTCGCGCTCGGCACCTGGATCGTGTAGCTCGAGTGGCACTGCCCGCAGCTGAGACCGAACGAATACATGACTAGAACATACGTTCGTATCCGGCGGAATCGCAAGTCATGCAGCAGACTGAACGATCTCTCCCGGCGGTAGGGCCTCGGCCGCCTGCCGCGAGACCCGTCGCCGTCGCCGCGCCCCGACCGCCTGGTCCGCCGCGACCGGCGCCCCCGCTCCCACGGGGAGATCGACCCACGAGGCACGCAGGTCTTCGCGACGAGCCGCCCGCCCCGCTCGATCAGCACCAGCACCAGGTCGTCGCCGACCACGAGAAAGCTCGTATGCGAATCCGGAGCCGCAAGCCCCGACCACTCCGGAGCCGAATCGACCGGCTCCGCCCCGGCACATTCCAGCACCCCCTCCAGCTCCCGCCGCGCCGACCGGGAAATCCAGCCCCGGCCGGAACCGCTCCCGCCACCGCTCAACACAATGCTTCGAAAGCTCAACCACCACCACGACCTCCGATCCTCGACTGACTTCCTCAGGTGACGGGTCGGTCGAGAGCGGCCGGATCTGACAGCCGGCGGGTGGGTCAGTCCGCCGCGGGCGCGATCAACTTCTCGCCGAGGACGACCGGCTCATTCAATCTTCGGCACCCCGGGTCCAGTAGTCAGCCTTGTTCGGGATCACCCACCGGATGCCGCCGCGTGGATCCTCGACATCCCCGGGCCGGCGGGGGATCACGTGGACGTGGGCGTGGCCGACCGTCTGGCCGGCAGCCTCGCCGCTGTTGACGCCGACGTTCACGCCTTCGACTCCCGGCAGTGAAGAAAGCTCGCGGCTGACCTCGCGGACCAGGTCGAACAGCCCCGCCCACTCGGCCCGCTCGAGCTGCTCGGCCCGGGCGACATGACGCTTCGGAACGACCAGGGTGTGGCCTTCGCTCACCGGAAAGCCGTCAGGAAAGGCGACTGCGAACTCGGTCGTCGCATATACGTCGTCAGCGGGTGCTGATTCGTTCGCAGAAAGGACATTCGCTCATCGGTATTCACTCACCGATCCAGTATCGGGGTCAGCCGGGCGTATGGCGCTCGATCGCCTCCGCCGCATGCGGCCACCCGCGGAGCAGCTCGTCCCGCGAGGCCAGCTCGAAGTCCTCCTGCCGGTAGCCCGGCGCCATCGTGGTCCCGAGCAGCGACCAGTCACCGAGTGTCTCGAGCGCCTGCCACTGCCCGCCCGCCACCAGTTGCTGCGGTCGCTCTCCCGCGGACAGATCGGTCCCGAGCAGCGGCCGGTCGAACCCGCCGCCGGGTGAGAGCACGACCAGGCGCGTCGGGGCGCCGGCATAGAAGTGGAACATCTCCGGCCCCGGCAGCCGGTGCAGCATGGTCGGCCTATCCCGCTCGATCAGGAAGTAGATCGCGGTCGAGGTGCCGTCGTCGAGGGTGTTGCGGAACATGCCTCCTTCGCCCGGCAGCGGCTCCAGTTTGAGGATCCTCACTATCTCTTCAGCAGTCAGCTCGTCCACCCCGGCCGGACCTTACAGTTGCCGTCAATGGAACTGGGCACTTGCACCTTCGCCGAGCTGACTGCCGATAAGTCCGGGCAAATCATCAGCCCGGATCAGCGGCTCGCCAAACTGCTCGCCGAAAACGAGACGGCCGAAAGGGTGAAGACATCGCCTTACCAGCCAAAGCATGGAGTGATATTAATGACGAACGCCTTCTAGCCCGCCGAGCTACCGTAGTGTCGCGCATGTTCGAAGCGATTGAGAAGCGCGATTCCCATTGACTTCATGAGCGCCCGTCCGGCGCTCAACTTCATCACGCGCCCACAGAAAGCATTCCATCGACTCCTAGCTGTCACTGTCCTCCGGAAGGGCCTACCGCCAATCGCGCCGCCCAAGGTTCCCAAAGCTCACAGCAGCGAATATTCGTACTTCGCGGCTTGCCAGATACAACACCTCAGGCCCCTTGCCGCACTTCCGATCGCAAACTCCATTCGATCCCACCTTCTTCCGACCTAACGAGTACGGCTACAGCGTCCTCTGGCGTCCCCATCAATAACAACTGTTATCGGCTTCTTCGCTTTCACGGGCTGAAACACTCCCGCATCGGGAAACCGAACCTGGAGCTTGTACTTCAAATCCATACCCGGCAGCACTCTCGGAATCAACCGATTCGACCACCTGAACTTGCCCTTACCTTTACCATTCATCCTGACGTTGAGCCTAGTGCTTCCCCAGAAACCTCCTACGGCTTTCCAGGAGGAGTACGTTTGGTCAGGCTTCTGCGACTTGGTGAAGATCCTTGCTGTTGGACGCGCCTTCATCACAGAAACCTTCCCGCTGATTCGTAGCTCCTGATTACAGGGAGTCAGCACCTGGAGCTTCTTGGTGCCGCGAAGACTCACACTTGCCCGCGTCTTTACCTTCGCGTCATCGACGGAGCTGAGTCCGTTTTTGTTCAAGCTAGCGTACAAACGGATATTGGAGCTGCGTGTCGTGACGCTCCAGAAGCCGCCTTCCTTCACGACTACCTTGGGCTTCTCTGCGCCACCTAGCCTCTTGCCACTACTACTTAGCCTAGTGAGACGAACACAAGGAACGACATCTGGCACACCGACTCCAGGCCGAGTAACGATTCCGCGAAATCGAATTTTTGAGTTCTTCAGTCGATCAACGCCCACTATCTGCACTTTGGAATCGACAGGAGCCACACCACAAACGTTAGACTGCGCATTCATTCTGAACGCGTTTACGCAGGAAGATTCTCCCGAGAAATCGTAGGCACATACGACAGCCTTGTATATCCCGGACTCAGAGTTTCTTCCGTTATTAAACCTCTTCAATATGTCTCTGAAGACAAATGCTTCTTCAAGCGAAGAGTTACAGGGTCGGCTTCGGGTCCCGGCTCGATACTTGATTGGTCCAGTATCGACGTTGTCGTCTAGTTCAAAATCCGCGAACCCACAGATGCCGAGACGAGAAGAAGTCTTGTCCTCTATCTTTTCGTCACTCTCGCGGACAAACTGAACTGACACCCTTTCAACTCCCGAACCCGTATCGTCAGCACGAACTCGAAAGCTCACGGGTGTCGACTTCTTGAGAGTCATGGCACGGGTGCCAGGCCACCAGCCCCAATCTCTAGCAGACAGATTTGTGATTTCGATTGTGGGTTTTGCCCTTCCGGTTTCAGCCAGCGTTATGTTGATGTTCTTGAACTGTCCGAAAAGGCTGCCCGAGCTATATGGCTCACAGCCGGATTCCTTTTCGCAGTAGGTCTTGAAGAGCACCCTGTTGAAGTTGCCAGAGGATGCTTTGAAGTTTCGCTGATTGACGAAGCCATAGCGCCGCCAAGTCGTGATCTTTTCCCTCACATCCGAAATGTTCGCCGTCGCTTCCTCAACGTCGGTTCTGGTCGGAAGCGAATTCGGCCCACCGACGTTTGGATTTTCCCAAAGCTGATTTCCTTCAAGCAGGAAGGCTCGAGACTGCCAGCCCACTGTGCTCCGATTGGTCCCTCTATACCTGAAGCTCACATCCTTGATTTTCGTACCAGTCGGGGCGTCCCAAGTCCAGGACTGGACGTCTAGATCCTTTCTTCCGGAGATGTTCAGTTTGATCGCGGTCTGGAGGAATCCTCCTGAGATGCGCACTCGTTCACCGCGGAAATCCTGCTTGGTGCAGCCTTGGATTCAACAATCCCGTTTCCCCCATCGAATCTACTATTCCCGCTGCTATCCTCTCCGGCCCAGCAAAGGTTGACTCTGAAGTCTTGGGCGGCGGCCTGGCTTGGCGCAAACAGGATGAGTAGCCCCACTACGACTGCGGCAAGCACGACTCCGACGTAGAAGATGCCCTGACTCCGATCGTGTCTCGGGTCATGATTCGAGGAAGAACGGCCAACTGCTGTTAATGTCATCTGTTTCCTGTCATATGTACTAGGTTCCATGGCTAAAGTGGGGGACTTCATGTCTTGGTTCTGTGCGAGTTCGCCGGGACCATACGTGTAGGGGGCAGTGCCTACAGACCCCAGGTTGGCGGTACACCTGAGTTGCCTGGTTGCGACTCCTGGGTCCCTCCTCCATTGGATCCGTCCGCTGGAGGACTTGGAGTTATTGGTGCTTCAGGTTCGGCAGGGACGAATGTCTCTGGTGCCGGCGTGGCTGAATCGCCGGGTTCGGCTGGGATATCCGGCAAGGGGGTAGCCGCGGCCCTGTTGAGCTTGCGTTCACCGGACCTGAGAGCTCTTCTTCTGCACCCTCGAATTCGAACTGGTTTGACTTCCTGAGAGCCTTTCTGCCCAGCAGGGCAGCTTGTGACGCAGCTTGTGGAGCACCTGTAGCACCCTTGCAGTTCGCTGGCATTCCGGACCAATTTGCGTGCCCTGTCTTTCCAGGCTACCCTGCGTCGCGAGTCTAGCCTTCCGGCGCTGAACGTCGCGCTGGTGATCTTCGCGAAGCTGAGCCGTTCGACCTCCTTCGTTCCGACTCCGGCCAATCCCTGGGCTTCATCGGGGTTGTCGAAGGCTGTTAGGTAGATTCCCCCGCCCAGCCCGAGAAGCGCGAGCGCGACGATGAGGGCCAGCCCTTTCCTTGAACGAAACGGAGCCGATGGGCCGGTTCCTTCTGGGGGATCGGATTCGGGCGCAGGTTCGACGGACCCAGGCTCGATCTCATCAAACTCGGTCTCCTCGGCGACAGTCAAGGGATCAGAGGGATCCTTGTCGTCAGCTACCGTTCGCGCCGCCCGATCTTCTCGCTGAACGGTTCGTTCGGTACTCAAAACTCTGTGCTCGACCGAATCTTCGTACTCGACCCCAGCCACGAATGTGTCCGATCCGTTCCTGACTGGTGCAGGCTGAGTCGGCCGAACTGATTCAGGCACATCCGCAGGCTCCGTAGAGCGATGCGGGTCAGCACCAACCCCGACCGCTTGGGCCATGGCATTCGCAAAGGCGGCCCCGGAAACGAAACGGTCTTTCGAATCCTTCGCGACAGCAAGCTCCAGAACGTTCTGAAGAGCTGGGTGGGCAGCTGCCAAGTCATCCCCCAGTCGAGGCGGCTCCTCGTGAAGATGGGCCCACATAGTGCTCGGCACAGTTTGCCTACGAAACGGAGGTGTGCCCGTGAGGCAGAAATAGGCTAGGCAGCCGAGGGCGTAGAGGTCAGTTCTCTCGTCGATCTCGCCGCGCTGGATCTGTTCCGGTGCGAGGTAGTCCGCGGTCCCGACCACCTCTCCGGCCCTGGTTACTCCACCCCCTTCCGCGATGAGCTTGCTGAGACCAAAATCCGCGAGGTAAGGGTGGAGCCCACCATGTCTGTCCTTTGCCAGCAAGACGTTCGCCGGCTTTATGTCGCGATGAAGCACTCGCTGGGTGTGCGCCGCGTCCATTGCAGCTCCGACGCTACGAACGCAATCGACCACGACCGCCGGATCGAGGGGGCCTTCCCCATGGACCAGTTGCTTCAGATTGGGACCGTCAACGTACCTGCTGATTATGAAAAAGACCCCTGATTCTTCGCCGATCGCATAGACGGGAAGTATCGAGGGGTGCTCCGTCCGCGCCGCTGCCCGAGCCTCATCCTCGAATCTGCGCCGCAGCTTTTCGTCTCCGGCGAGTTCAGGGGCGATCACCTTGAGCGCGACTACTCGGTCCAGCGACGTGTCTCGCGCTCGGTAGACAACTCCCATGCCGCCACGCGCGATCAAACCTTCGATCGTGTAGGCACCAAAAGTGTGGCCCTCGGCTAGGGGCCGCAGAGACTCGCTGTGGACGATGGTGGAACCCGTGAGCGAGCCGGCGAGGCTTCCGCACCACCGGCAGGCAGACCCGCCGCCTGGGACAGGCTCCCCACAATCGATACAAGCGTGTTCTTCAGCTACTGCCAATGCTCCCCCAAACGCCGCCCAATTTCGCTACGTTCATCAGGGCCTGCCCGCGACAATAGCACGACGTCCCGCTGTCATGTGACCCGTCAGGCTCGGTTTTTCCGGAGCGTTCGACTCCCTCCTTGGACTGTCCGCGAGAGCCTCTATACAAAATTACGCAGAGGAAGCTGCTGGATTTCTACACGATCTCTGGTCTTGCGAACTTCGGCCAGCACGGTGAGCATAGAGCTATCGAGCCGGACGAGCTAACAATGCTGAAACCTTAATCAGAACATGGTCGAGGGTCCCACTACGCCGCTCTCGATGGCCTTGTTAACTAGCGCAGAGCGCTTTCTGTTCTGTGCCAGTTCGGAGACGCCAAACTTGCTGAATAGTACTCGCAGGTGCCCCTTAACGGCATCAATGCTCAAGTACAGTTCGTCGGCAATTTCTTGATTCGTGGCAGGACTAGTAGTAGCTCCGTGCTGAGAGAGAACCGGTCGACACAGTGCCGCGAGGACCCGCAACTGAGCCCCTGTCAGTTCCGGGGCTGGAATCAGTTCAGACGAGAGGGTTGTTCCCGCAATCGTAGAGTTGGTGGGGTCCCGGAAAACGCACATGGTTGACCCGAGTCGGAGGACATCTCCATCATTCAAGACCTTCCTGCCCGAAACCCTTTGAGATCCTACGAATGTGCCGTTGCTCGAAAGCCCGTCGTCGGAAACGACCCAGCTCTCCGCAATTCTTGTCAGTTCGGCATGAATCCTTGAAACGCTCTCGTCCCAATCGAACACCAGGTCGCTTGAACCCGAACGTCCAATCAGGATCCGCGTACCAGCGAGCTGCCGAACCACAAGTTCCCCATCACCAGTCCTGTAGACGAGAAACGGCTTGAATGCTCTCTCAGCGTCGAGAATCATCTTGACCTCGATGCCTCGCTCCGCTCGCGGGAAGCCAGAAAACGTCTCCATGAATCAAAAAGCTACACCAGCCGAGCCCAACAGCGCCGATACCAGGCAGATCGAATCTCGATCGTTCGAACGGTCGGCACAACAGCGTCATCAATCGTCTACGCGCAGAACCGAGTGAAGGCGAATGCAGAGGGGCCAGCTTGGTTCGCAAGTGATTCACCACGGCTTTGATGGAGATCCAGTCCTTGATGAGATACAAGTCGATGTCAAAGCTATGTGGGCACCCGCACTCGACAGGTCGGTCTGTCGCTTCAAGTCGCTAGACGTGGCACAGCCGCCACAAGACTCGCATGAGCTTGAAGGGAGGCTAAGTAGGGCCAAAGCTCCTTGGTTCATCCACAGGTCACTGATAACCGCGGTTAAAGAGCATCCGCAACTTCGGCTAGATCGTGGCGAAAGCCGCGTCCGGCGAGCAGGCCGACATCCTCAAGTCAGCGCCCGTGCTGTCGCCCAAGGCCCCATGGAGACAGCAATCGCCAACCAGCTTGGAGCCAGAGATACGAGGTTTCCGGCGGAAGGTCAACCCACCGAAGAGGCTTCTACCAACGTTCCAGGGAAGCCCGGGTCGGCTGAGATCGAGCTGACCGTTCCCGGGAAGAGATCTGGAGCCAGCGACCTCCCGCACTTCCTCGACCTCGTATGGCCCTTTCCAGTTGCCCGCAAAGCTGACCTGTTGACTTGGAGGATTAGGGGGTCAGCTTCTTTGGGTAAGGCCAGAATGCCAGCCCCTTCGGATAAAGACTACCGGCACAGCTCAAGACGAATTGGCTCCACGAAGTGAACCTATTCAGACGAAAATCTGCTCACGGCGAAAACCAGAAAGCCGTAGGTGGCGACCAGAAAACAAAGCGTGACCAACGAGAACTGAGATATCCCCAGGTTGAAGAAATCGCTCGTGTAGTTGGCTTCGAGCGTGGCATTCGCAGACTGGACTAGCATCTCCTCTTCACCAAGTTCGCGCGATCTCGAACCGTTAGAGCCCAAATCCTGAGTGGCCAGCATGCGTTCATACAACTCGAGGACGGTACCCGAGGACTCGTAGGCCCAGCGGGCCGGAACCACTGAGGCGATCAGCTTTCCGACTCCCCCGATCTGGTCCAGCGTGACGAGGGCTCCTCCGAAAAGAAGCTGGGGAACCAGAACGATCGGTATCAGGCTCGTAGCTTGATCCTGGCTTCGAGAGTAGGCCGAGACCACGAGACCCAGCATTACCGAGATCCATCCCGCCAAAACCAGAATCACGAGAAAGGCGGAGGCGCTGGGAGTAATCGAAACGCTGGCACTTACTACAAGAAAGAAGGCGATGATCTGTACGGCTACCAGCGGGAAAAGGACGAGAATCTTCGAGACGAGATAGCTGTTCACGCCGACTCCCACGGTGAGCTCCCGACTGACCAGCTCACGCTCCTTGACAATCTCCCGGGCCGAGTTTATGCAACCGATCCAGATCGCGATAACCACCATCAGAAAGGTCAGCTGGGTCGATTTGTTGACCGAGAGCTCCTCGAAAACATTCGCTTCGAATATCACCGAGGTCAGCAGTCCGAGCACGACGGTTTGAATTGCGAGACTCAGGAGGTTGCGTCGATTCCGCGCCATCAGGAGCGCGTACCGGGAAGTCAGAATCAGAGTCTGGGAGAGAAGGCGCGGTCTCGAAATCTGGTCCTTTGAAATTCCTGTCTTTCGTGCCCTCGAGGAGGCTGGTTCGGCTGTGCCAAGAGCCGGCTCAAGCGGCGCGTATCCCTCGGCGAGCCGTTCGTACACTTCGTCGAAGTCATCAACGTCGAAAGCGCGGAGAGCTTCATGAGGTGAACCTTCGAACCTCTTTATCCCCCCGGCGCCCATCACCACGACTTTGTCGCAAAGGGAAATGCTGCGAGTCGCATGGGTCACGAGAACTACAGTTTGACCGGACCTCGACAATTCCCGAAACAGAGACATCATGGTGCGTTCTATTCCAGGATCGATACCTGTCGTAGGTTCGTCCAGAAAGAGAACCCTTGGCCGATGGAGTAGTTCGATACCTACCGAAACTCGTTTCCGCTGTCCGCCAGAGAGGCGGTCAACCCGGAGATCACGTCGCTGACTCAGCCCCAACTGTTCAAGCACCTCGTCAATCCGCTCGTGCCTCTCGGCCTTCGTCAAGTCAGGAGGCAGGCGAAGACGCGCGGCGAAGTCGAGTGCCTCGAATACGGTCAGTTGCCCATGGACAACGTCAAACTGAGGCACATAGCCGATCTCGAGGCTTTGGGCTGCAACCGGCTCGCCGCCGCAGAGAACGAACCCGCCAGAAGGCGAAGTAACGCCAGCGAGCATCTTGAGAAGAGTTGTCTTGCCCGCGCCGGATTCACCCACGAATGCGACAAGCGAGCCCGCGTCGATGTCGACGTCGGTTGGCGTGAGTATTTCCATCGAACCGACTCGTAGAGACACCCCTCTCGCCTCGAGGCCAAGACCATCGGGCAGCGTTTCCTCGACGAGCGCCATCCCGTCGAAAACGATTCGGTAAGGGCCTATCGAAATCCGGTCGCCGGGACTGAGGACAGCCTCCCGAACCTTTTGGCCGTTCACTCGGGTCCCGTTCGCACTCTGGCAATCCTCGATGACGGTATGACCATTTTCCGGCCTGACGATTGCGTGGCGGCGGGAAACTGTAGGGAAAGGAAGACTTATGTCGTTGTAGGGGTCACGCCCGATCACCACTTCCGAATCCGGGGCCGAGAAGCGGGTAGCCGGAATCGAATCGTCGGGACGGGCCAGCGTGGGCAGCATGCCCTCCGGGATCGTGTAGCGAAAGGACTCGGATCCGACCTCGATGAGATCATCAGGCCTCAGCATCCGGTACTCACCTGGCTCGACCGCTTCATGGTTCAAGCGAACGAGCCCGTGGCCCGCCAGTGCCACAAGATTGTGACGCGAACCGTTCCCAGCAATGGCCGCCAGGGGCGATTCATCCTTGACTCCGCCCGCCGATGTCAAGCCGGCTTCGATCCCCAGCTCCAAGCCTTCATCGGGAATACCAACGGGTGTCGAACCCCGCATCAGGTAGGGGGCTGTTCCCGAGTCCCCAGAGTTGGATTCTGTCTCTTCCATATCCCCCCAGTAATTGAAGTGCCCAACCCGGGCCCGACCGTGGCAGCATACCCCTCAGGTTCCAGACTCCCCTGCGACGACAACCGTTGGCGCTGGTTGATGCCCAGCTAGATCCCCAGGTGACCACCTGCTGGAGCATCCTCTGGCAGTGGGGAAGCATTGGTTGACCCCTCGAGCCAGGGCGCGGACCGCATGCGCGAGCTTCAAGTGCGAATCCGTCGGAAGCTCACTGCCTTATCGAGCACGACTAAGCTCAACCAGATCCAGCTAGGGCGGCCTCCGAGATGACCGCCTCGAAATCACCAACGTTTGAGGCGGCATTTAGATCGGTTGGGCGCTGAATTCTCGCGGCCCCGATCGCTGTGGCAAACGAAGGCGTCCCGACGAAGCCGAGTCTCGACGCATCGTTCTTGACTCTCTCGATCTCTTGGCGCCAACGGTCATCGTCTGAGCGACGTTCCTCCCAGAGTCCGATGTCCTTGATTCCGGCGTTCTCAGCCACCTCCGCCAGAAACTCGTCAGTCAAGCTTTCGGTTTCATCGGGCTGATTGGCGTAGAACTGGTTTACGAACTGCCAGTACCGACCCTGTTCAGCGGCGGCCAGAGAGGCTTGTGCAGCCTCCTCCGATTCATCGCCCAACACCACGTAGTTCCGGAACTCGATCTTCACCTTTCCAGTTCGAACTTGCTCGTCAATAAAGGTCGGCAGTTTCGTATTGGCTACCAGCGCGCAGGCTGAGCAGCGCAGGTCTCCGTATTCGACGAGAAGAACGGGGGCATCCTGGTAGCCAAGGACTCTTCCCTTCTGAGGTATGCCGGCGAGTTCGTTCGATACCGAGGATGTCGACCTATCAGGACCACTCTTGCCCGAAGAGGCGAGAGCGAAAGCGCCCACCAGCAATACGACAATCAGCACAGCGGCGCCCATGATCTCCACGAGGTTGCTGCGGGATTCGTTTGTTCGCCTGTCAGGCCTTTCAGGTGTGGAGTCTTGGAGGGTCTTTCGCGCGAGCTTCAGCCGCAGCGGGAGGCAACTGTCCCTGCTTTGCGGGCAGCCGCCACTGCGCGGTTCTGGTGGCGATAGACCGACGTCTCGAAGACGTCGATCGCGTAGTTGTCATACGCGAAGAGCGAATCCACAATGCCGGTGAAATCATTGGGGTCGAAATCGGGGCCTGGTCCGGGGAGGATGACTATCGGCGTGCCGAATGCGTAGACGGCATCGTCTTCGAATCCGTCAGTCGTGGGCCGATCGTTGATTCGCTCAGCGAGATCGATACTCAGGCCGTTCAGCATGTCCCGCATGCGATTGGCACCGGACATCGCCGTCCTGGCCTCGCGGAAAGCCGTGGTCGCCGATCGGCGGTGGCTGTGCGATCGCCCTAGCAGCCGTTTCGCCTTCCTGAAAGATCGGGGTTCGCAAGAACGCGGGTTGCTCCGCCGGCTGAAGCGTTCAAGAACCCGTCGGGTCCGGAGCTTTGACTCCTTGATTGAACGCCAAAGCCCTCCGAGACCTTCCTGGTAGCTGGCGAGTGAGTCGAGGTAGTCCTGGTAATGGCCGATCAGGATGTCGTCGCTCCAGGTGAGCGGCGCCTCTTCGTTCCAAGCCAGATAGCGATCAAGCATCGCATTTATCGCGCGGTCCATACTCCTGAAGTCGCGCTGAGCCTTCCCATATTCCTGCACTCGCTCCCGCTCGAATCCGGTCCCGGCATTCGAGGCGGAAGGGGCAGCCAGAGCAGTAACGAGCAGCATTGCAGTGAGTAGCGCGGCCAGCAGCACTTGCCTGATTGACGTTTCGTGTAGGTCCTTCATGGTGTCTCCTCAGTTCGGATTCCCCCCGACCGTAACCGCCAGAATCACGGGGTAGGCCCAACCAAGGTGTTGCCTGGCCCCCGCCGGAAGTGATCGAACCCGATCGCGACCGGTGCGGCCCGGGACCGACGATCTCGATGAGCCCGACGGGTGCTAGATCCACACCTTGGGGGCCTTTCGCATGCGATCTCAGAGCCTAGTTTGCGGTTATCGACAAGAAAGGCAACTGTGATTGAAACGCACGCTATAGAACCCGTCTTGAGCCGCAATCGATACCGACTTTGGGTGAAGAGCCTCGCATCCATTTTCTTGGCAGCCCTGGTGCTGGCAGGCTCCTCCTCCAACGCGGAAGCCGGAAAGAAGAGTACGGCCACGCTGTACCTGAACAGCCTCTGCACCAAATGCGTCCGTGAGGCGAAGCCCGCTGTTCTCCGCCTCAAGAAGATCCGAGCATCCCGCAAAAGCGTGGTCGGATTCCGGATGGAAAAGGCGGAGAGCGTTGCGTTTGCCAAACGCAACGGTTGGAAGGGACGGGTTCTGGGAGACCCCCGCGGCAAGAGAGCAGCCCGGGACGGAGTCCGCGAGCCGACGGCGATCGTAATCCGGCGAGGAGGCAAGGTCATCAGGCACATCAAAGTCCGTGATCCGGGAGCCAGAACCGCAGTCAAGTTTGTCAATAGGCTCAACTTGGATTCCCTGACCACGGAGGGAAGGGCCATGATCCTGAGAGGTTTCTCAAACCGAAACGGCCTTACCGGCAGGGCTGACAATCCGCGCGCGCTGGGCTTTCGTCAATTCGCATCGCAGTCTGAGCGCGAGGACATTGCGGTAGTGCCTTTCACCTGCTCGTTGAGGCGGCCGAGTGACGCGCGGCAGATCCGACAGGGCGGCAGGCTCATTGCGATTCGCGACTGCGCGGGAGACCCAACAGTCACAGACTTCTTGAGAATGCCGCTGGGCCCCCGGGCCGGCGACAGTACGCGTGTAATCAACCAAAGCGGTGAGCTCGCAGAAGACAAAGTGTCTGCAGCACGAGCGCTTGGTGGGGCTGAGCCATGGATGAAGCTCGAAGAAGCGAAGCCGCGCTTTCCCGGGGTGATTGCCACGAGTGATTTTCTGATTCCAGATATAGACCGTGGCCCGGTCGCGATTCAGAACTTCATGTACTACTGCCCCGCCTGCGAAGGCGATCGTGATCATTTCAGGCTCCAGGAGTGGCAGGACCGGCATCCAGATGTGAAGCAGATCGCCGTGACATGTGGTTCGATTTCCACTGCGGCCCGGTGGGGACTCTCACGAGGCTGGAGGTTCCCGATCTATGCCTACCGAGGGGAGCTCTCGGACAGCAAGTGCCTCGACGACCTGATATCCAGACGAGTCCTGAAATCTGATCGCGACCGCTTCTGGAATTCGGACGCGCTCCTGGTCGACGGCAGGCCAGAACCATCCTCATGTCACTTCCTTGGACATCCGAAGTCAAACGCCAGGTCAGCAAGGAGCTGCTCATGAACGCCGATACGCCAAGCCTCGTTGCGGCAACACGGCATTCCGGGCCACGGCTGATTCGAAATCGCCCACTCAGGGCTGGCGGGTGGATCTTCCTCGCGCTACTCACTCTTGTCCCGCTCTACGCCGCAGGCAGTGCTTCCGCTGGTCTTAGCCGCGAGGACGGGGTTTCTCTCTACAGATCGGTTCAAGAAGTGGTCGATACGCCGGAAGGCTGGACCGGTTCGACAAGGTCTTGTCGGGTAGGCACGGAGTCAGAGCGATCCCTCGACGCTACGCTGCTCACGATCAACGCCTTGCGAGAATTTGCGGGAGTTGGGCGAGTGAGTCTCGATGCCGATAAGAACCGCCGTGCCCTGACCGCGGCCTTGATGATGGCTGCAGAAGGTCGCCTCAGTCATCATCCGAAAGAGTCCTGGGCGTGCTACTCCGACGAGGGCTATCGCGGGGCAAGTTCGTCGAACCTCTACCTGGGGATGTCCGGGCCGGGGGCGATGATCGGCTACGCCGACGACGGGGGAGTTGCATCCCTGGGGCACCGCCGGTGGCTCCTGGATCCGGCCGCGGAAGAGTTTGGCACCGGATCGACGGGCCGCTCCAACGCTCTTCTGGTCTTTGGTTCGAACCGAGAGGGAGATGGAAGCGACCCACAACTGGACCGCAGTGTCGCCTGGCCACCTGAAGGCGCGTTCCCCTGGTCCTGGATCCCTGCGACCTGGTCCTTTGCCCTGCCGGACGGGGAGTCTCTCCTTTCTGACCGGCCTCCGGAAGTCAGGGTCAGCTCCGGAGGCGAGCGCCTTCGAGTGACAAAGGTCCGTGAACTCGAGGGGAACTACGGAACCGGGGATACTTACAGCTGGAGAGTCGAGATACCTGACAGTCTGAAGGGTCGGGATATCGGCATCGATGTGGAGGTCAGCGACCCGGCCAACCGTGATGATCCGATACTCGCGAGCTACACCGTAAGACCCTTCGACATCGAAAAACGCAAGCACGATGTCCGCCGTTTCGATTCTCGCATCCGCCTCTCGCGGGCCGGGCAATCGAACCGGCGCAAG
This sequence comes from uncultured Solirubrobacterales bacterium, assembly GCA_963709475.1. Lineage (GTDB taxonomy): Bacteria > Actinomycetota > Thermoleophilia > Solirubrobacterales > 70-9 > 67-14. The sequence goes on from CAVPWI010000005.1 coordinate 74,359, forward strand.
ACGTTCGCCGTCCACTACAACAAGAGGATTCGGGGTAAGCGGGCGACTGTCACCATCAGGAAGAAGAAGGTGTCATGTGACGCCCTCGGCTCGTGCTCGGGCGTCGGATCGAGGATCGTCAGTAAGTATCGGATTCGACTGACCGGGCGTCCACGAATCCGGGTGGCAAAACCGAGAGATGGCTACGGGATTACGGTCCTGAATGTCTCGTTCGCTCGTCAGAAGACCAAAGCGGGAGTCATTCGTGGCGCCTCGGCCACGCGCGAGATCCTGGGTAGCAGCCTGCGCCGTTGAACTCAAGGCCGTGTCTCGGAAGAGCTTGCCGCGGGCGGGGCACGATCTGCCACTGGATGCTCCAGGAGAAGGAGGCTCGGCTGGATAGACGGCGCCAGCCTCGATCCAGCCGTGAGGCTGGGTGTCGCAATACGAGACAAGTCAATCCAAGACTGTGGTGCCAGTTCCCTTCAGGATCAGCGACTTGCGCTCGCCGAAGACAACGCCCTGTCGATCGAAAGGTCTGAGGGTGAAACTGGCCTTTGTGCCAGCTCGCAGGCGAAGGCCGCGTTTCGTTCCATCCCTGATCTACGTGCTGAACTCTCGAACTCGCACCCAGCGCCGCCAACAGATCCGACCCAGATAAGAATGCCCACCGCAGGCCCGTTGTTCACGCGAGACCCTGACGAGCGATTGCTGACCGGAAGCCCGCCCAGCCTTGATTCGGACGCGCGGGGGCCCCTGAGGAAACAGTCGCAGTCCGGGATCGCCTGAGTGCCGCCGCCGCCGGCTGCAGCCGCTGTCAGACCCATAGGTCGCGGTCGCCTTCTGTTCGAAGCAGGACTTCCAGTAGCCCGGCGGGAGGGGTGCCTTCACCCTCCCTCGGCCCTTTCGCGAGTAAGTCCTTGTGAGGCCGCCCGAGCGCCGATCAGCTCGGATGAGTGCCCGACCGGGCGAAGCTGAATCGAATTCGAGTATGTCGCCGCGACCCCTGGAAACCCGGGCGTAGGGGTGCACCCCAGCGCTTCCCATGTAGTCCGGTTCCAGGCCGGTGTTGCCAAAGACGGCTTGTGAACTCCTTGAGAAGACCCGCACGTAGTGATTGCCTGCGACCCCGGTGCCCACCGCTCCGCAACTTCCAAAAATGTTTGCGCAATGTCCGGAGCTGTTCATCCAGCCCTTCAGGGCGTCTTCCGATGTTCGATAGCCCATTGCGATGTTCTCGCCGCAACAGCCTCCCGCCTCATACCCTTCTCTGGAAGCACGCTCGCCCGGCCCTTCTCCCTCCGGATCTTCGTGACTGAAGTAGCTACGCCGCGACATGTGGCGGGCATGAAGTCTCGCAAAGCTAGAGAGCCTTTCGTCCATTCTCAGCGGTGCAAGACCCATTCTCCTCCGAACCGAGTTCGTTTCGCAGAGTACCGCTGCTGGGGAGCCAGTTCTGGCGGCCGTGAGTGGATCCGACCGTGGCAACGCAGGGCAGCAATGATTAGTTGTTGACCGATAATGGAGCGCTAAGGACAGCAGATAGAAAATGCCTTCGGCAACCTCAGCGAACAGATGCGGCCATACCCTGGGTCTGCGGACCGTACTCTCAGCCCGAGAAGCGAAAAGAGAAGCGGGCGGAGCATGAGCTCCGCCCGCTTCTCTAACCCGAACCGGGTCCCAATGGACTACTTCCGGATTCGGAGCACCACCGTGTCCATCTTGGACACGCCACCCGCGTAGGCCCTCGGAGCCTTCGTAACTCGGGCCCTCACGCGGTAGGTCTGCCGGGTGTAGGTACTGCGCTTCTTGCCGCAGCGCTTCACGAACTTCGAGCGCCTCTTGCCGTTTCGATTTGCCTTGCCCTTGGGCGCCTTCCTCCTGACCTTGCGACACACCTTCTTGCGAACGGTTTCGCTCTTGATCGAGGCGGGCTCAACACCTTCAAGGTCGAGCCTCGAGCTGAGCGAACCGCTTCTGTCGCTGCGCCATGTCGACGCCTGCTTCCAGGTCGAGGTGTCTGCATCGAGGACTTCGATCACCCCTGACACGTTCTGGTTGTTGATGCCTCCGACCTGACCGTCGATATCTACATCTACGGTGTCTTCAACGGGCTGCTCCGGGGTCTCGATCTCGACCGGAAGAGGCTTGACGACAACCTCGCTGGTCGCACACGACCGGTTGCCCGAGAAGTCGGTTGCGCAGGCCTCCACGGTGTTGGCGCCAACCTGGAAGGGATCGTCGTTGGTGTGGACGTAGAGATTGTTCGGACCAACCACACCCGGGCAGGGTGCCAGCGTCACGGCAACCGAGGAATCCGTGCGGCTGGTCTGGCATTGGCTCAGATACGAACGATCGCCGCTCATGTTCTGCGGAAGGGGCTGACCGTTCACCCTGAGGCTTCGGCTGGCGACTCCCGATCCCGTGTCGCTTACGGCTACGGTCACGTTTCCGGTCTCCCCATAGTTCACCTCGGTGAACATGCGCTTGCTTGTGAGTTCCACCTTCGGCGCGGTCGCATCACGCAGGCCAACAGTTATGTCCTTGACCAGCCCGTATGCCTTGACTTTCGACCTGGAGCAGCGCTTGCTGTCGTCGGATGTCGCGCAGCTCGTACTGATCGAGAATGCGTTATATCCGGTGTTGGGAAGGTCCAGGAAACTCTGTCCCTTGGTCAGCGCGTTGTCGAACGAGTAGGGCCTGTAGCCGGGAGTCGGTAGATGTGTCGGGCGCCACTCAACAGCGTTCGGACCGTAAACCCTCATCCGGCTCGACCAGGCGAACTGATCCTGGAGATTGCCACTGAATCGAAGAGCCTCGACGGATACTCCAGCAGGTGCGCGCCACTGGTACGAAGCACCGACGCGCCTCGCGGAGCTGGTCCCCGCCTTGACGGTGTTACCGATGCCCCCTCCGCTCTCACAGGAGTCCGACTGCGTGATCACGCCCGAGTTGCCCTGGCTATGGGTGTACCCGGCCGGCGAACCGTGGTCGGTCGAGCAGAAGACTGCGGTGTAGGGCCCCGCGGATGCCGTCCCGACGCCAAATAGCGCGAATGCTACGGCGGCGATCAGGCCGGCGAGGACTGACTTCCTCCCGATACTCGAGGTTCTCGTTTGATTCGTGTTGTCCGATGCGTGTCCCATTTCAATGTCCTTTCGTATGAGCCCGGTTCGGCTCGTGTTCAGCTACCTCCAAGTTAGGTCGCCTTCCGAGCCGCGACTACCAGCCCAAGGTGTGGACCGTCCACCACGCCACGCCGACCGGGAAAGGCCCACGAACGGACTCGAGGGCGAGACCGCAAGTCGGCCTCGCCCTCGGTTTCCGGCGGATCGTCACGCTGGTCTGCTGTGTTCAGGCGTGCCCTGGTCGCAGCAGGACCTAGCAGCGACCTCCGCCGGCAGCCAGGAAGACTTAGAGCCCCTTCTTGAAGGACTTCCCCTCGTATCCACCGACAGCAGTTATCCGCCAGCCGTTCCAGCGAGCCTTCTTGCCGACCTGACATCCGGCGGGGAACCTGGAACCAAGGGCTTTGGTGGACTTTCCGGTACGCCCTCCTGGCGTTCTTGCAGCTGATGTTCCGGCGCTTGGTGAAGTTCGGAAAGAACGCGACCCCACCAACGATGTTGGTGCAGCGGGAGCGGGTTTGTGTGGTGACGCCGCTGAGTTCAGCTTGCTCTGCCCGATGGAAGGAGTGCTCTACTCGACTCGCAAACGCCGCGAAGGGTCTGCAGACCCCCGGAAGTCTTCGGCGGGCTGTGGACCCACCGACCGGACTTGCGCTTGAAGGTCGATCCGTTTCGCCCGGCCGGAGCTGGACCACCACGGCCACAGACGATCCCCCAGCTGACCTTACGGCCCTTGTTCACGAACCAGCCGCGCTGCTTGCGTACGACGCCCCGTGAGGCCTTCTTCAGCGACTTCTTCTCCCAGCCCTTGGCCTTCTTGAAGCCAAAGTCTCCCGGCGACAGAGCCGAAGCGTTGGACGTTGTCGCAAAGCCGGCACCCGCCAACGCGAACGAAAGTACAACTATAGGCAGTAGGGCCTTGAGCCACGATACCGACGAACCATTTGAATCAACTTCTCTACTTGAGGCGAACATTTTGACTATCTCCGATCTGTTGGTGCTGATGGATTGCTGATGGTCATCCTCGAGGTTGAAAGCGACCAGCTGGCCGAACCTTGGTGTTGAATGTCGACACTGCTGCGACTGGTGTGCCCCCGATCGCGCCGGCACTTGTAGATCAGCCCGCAACACAACGGGCCGGCGCTTCTTCCGCCGGCCCGCTCCTAGGGCCATCTGTTCCCATCTACGGCTGGATCGATTGGTCGTCTGCGTTCCCGGGCTTCACCCTGCTGCTCCTGGCTAAGCCCTTCCGATGGAGGCCCTGGTATTCCCGTTCCCGGACACCTTCATGCTGACCTTCCAGCCGGCTATGGAGAACTCGGTATCCAAGCCAATCCGGCTGCCGATCATGTGGGACACTTTGCCGATCACAGTCTTCGGCGCCGTCCTGAAGAACAGCGAGCCAGAGAGCCTCACGTAAACCGCTCTGCTCCGATCCCTTATCTTCCAGCCTAGTTCCAGCATCGCAGTGCTTGAGCGATCGCAGTCAATCGCGATGTTCGCCATGGCTGCGTAAGCTGCCGCAGACGCATCGAACGCCTCTCTGAGCGTTTCGGTCACGGTAGCTGCGGCGCTCGCCGGAAGCGCTCCTACGACGCGCAAACCGCCGGCTGCTTTGTGGGCTGCTAGCGCCGCACCCAGCGCCTTGCCAGCGGCGCGGCACGTCCTGGGGGAACAGTCGTACTTGCCAACGGCTCGACTGCCCCGCGCCTCAAGCACCCGACTCGAACACCGATCTTCCCATGAAGGGGCTCCAAAGGCGATCACACAGTCGCCCCGATTCCACTGCGTGCAGATGGACGGAAGGTGAGACGGCCGGGCCAAGCTGCCCGCAGACGATGTCGCGCTGGCGGCCTGAGCGGTCGCTGTGCCGCCGGCTAATAGAAATGCAAAACATGCGATACCAATAGCCAGCGCAATAGCGACAGAGGACCTACCTGTAGGAACTTCTTCAGATGACGCAAGCATTTTGATTTTCTCCGATCTGTTTGTGCTGATGGGCTACTGATCGACATCCTGAAGCGCTACCGGCCACTGGTTGGCAGCATCATGGTGTTGAGTTCCGACACCACCCCCGGACGACACCCCCGCCGCACCGGCACGATCGGTGCGACATAACCCGTAGGCTTTCTGTCTTGGCACGCCAGGCTCTCAGGCCCCTCTTCGATCGAGTTGTCATCAAGGAACTCGAGCCCGAACGCATGCGCAAATCCGGCCTCGTCGTCCCACCCGGAACCTCCGAGCCACCTCCCCAGCACGGCATAGTGCTTGTCGTAGGCCAGGGAGTCGACTGGTGAGAGGCTGCCGGTGTGCGTATGCCGGTTCGCCCGGGCGACCACGTCGTCTTCCCCGCCGAGGCCGGAGCCTGGATCGAGGTCGACGACGAGAGACTGCTGGTCTGCCGGGTCACCGAGTTTCTGGGAGTGCTCGAAACTACCGACGGCTGAGCACCAAGCCTCTGGCGTTTCGGATCACCCCAGCGTCTCGCCGGTGAAACTTACGGCGAACCTGCCAGCGTTGCGCTTGCTGCGACACCGGGCAGTGACCCCAGAGGTTTCCGCACCGCCACGATTAACAAGGTGGCATTTCCATCCCCGGGTCTGCTTGTATCTGGTCACATACTTTCGAGCGACCCTCTTGGCCTTGTTGCAGTTGACCGGACCTTTCGTAACCTTCACCACATAGTGCGAAGTCGCCTTGCCGCAACGAGTGCCCTTGCCGGCCCCTTCGGCGGGGCTGGCTGCTGAGAACATAGTGGCGATACAGACTGCGACGAATGCGCAGGCTGCCAGCCCTCGATGGACAATTCGGGTAACCGCAATGTTTCCTTCATGTTCTGGATGATGCAGCTCCTCGTCTGTTGCTAATGATCGACCCACTCGGCTCGGCTCGCGGACCATAGATTCCAAGCGACCGTAACTTCCATTGCCAGGAATATGTACCAGTCCTAGGTGTTGAATGGTCCCACCTGAATTGAGGCAATACGCCCTGATTGATGGAGTTTCGTGAACCACGATCTGCTGCCGTCGGTTCGGTGATGATCTGACACCTTGGTGGTTCTGCAAGATCCGGAAGTCGCAGTAGCTTGCTATCGAACACTACGAGTCGAAGTACGAAAGGTGGCAAGACAAGTGAGCACGGGGTCGAACAGAATGGAATTCCCGAAGAGAAACTGGATCACCGCGATCGCGATCTTCGGCGTACTTGCGATCGGTCTGGTCCTTCTCCTGACCAGCAACGAAGGCGGCGGCTCCGACGAGCTGGACAGTGCGGTGCAGTCCCTTTCGATCACCACTTCAGCCGTGGATCTCAGCGAAGCACTCCGCCACAGCGCAGACCTAGCCGGGAGAGGGCAGTTGGCAAAGGCTCAGCGACTGGCCGGGGACGTTGAAGCAGACGCCTCAGGCCTTGCGAAACGTGCGGCCGTCGGCCCGACTATCCCAGCGAGCCTTCCGGAGACCATCGATTCGATCGCGCGCTCAGCTAGCCAAATGGAGGAAGTCCAGAATCAACTGAGCGAAACTAGTCAGACCGCGGACAGCTCAATGGGGAAGCTCGCGGCACTCAAGTCAGAGAAGACATCGCTCAACAAGACCGCGAAACAGGCGCTCTCGACAACGAAAGCGCTCGATCGCGCGACGAACTCGCTCGCCGAGGCACTCGAGGATCAGCGACTTGCCCTCGCCGAAGAAGACGCTCTTTCGACTGAACAGGAGGACACGATCAAGGAGGCCGAAGCGGTGTTGAATTCTCCCTCTGGTTCGACCTCGGGCTCTCTCGAACATGCAATCGACAAGGTGAGCGACCGACTGGACGAAAGCATCGACGTAGGTCCGTTCGTTTCCGGCCCCTATGACTGTGGGGCCGTTCCGGACAGCAGCACCACAGTGATCCTGAACGAGGGCTCCTTCAGCTGCACGAAAGCCGTCGACATAGCCTTGAACTCGAGTGGCCCGAACAACGCCACCGGCCCCAACGGATGGGACTGCTCCGGCTTCGCGCAAGACCTCGATGGAGCGGCTGTTCAGGGAACAGCTGGCTACGCCTGTTCCGGAGCGAACGGAGTCCGGATTTCGGTCGTAGTGGCCGCGGCCGAATCCGAGCCCGTCGGGCTCGACTGGTTCCAGTCCCCGAGCGGGAACATCTTATGCGCCATCTCATCGGATCAGGTGCGCTGCGACATCGGCGAAAAGAGCTGGACGGCGCCGAGGCCAGCATCCTGTGATCTCGACTGGGGCAACGGCCTCGCCGTAGGCTCCGGCCCGGCTGAAGTCGTCTGCGCTGGCGACACGGTCCAGGCAGAGGGCGTGCCGAGCCTCGAGTACGGCCAGTCGTCACAGGTCGGGCAGTTCAAATGCGAGAGCTCGGAATCCGGTATGCGCTGCGAGAACACGGCAACCGGAAACGGGTTCCTGATTTCCCAGTCAACCTACGAAGTCTTCTAGGGCTCCTGGTCCCGGGAGGCAGCCCGGTTGAGGGCCCTGGAGCCCCGACGATCGTTGACGCACCGAATCTCGGCTGGCCCTCTAGGTCAAGTTGATTGGCGCGTCCGAATTATTGACATTCAGAAGAGCACCGGATAGGTTGGTTGTCGTCGGATGCCTTCCGCCACTTCGGGTGAGCGGCCAAGGTAGGGCACAGGGGAGATCTCCACTCGTCTTCGTTTTCAGCCCTCACGGACGGAACCCGTCCGTGCGATCGACCCTCTGAACCAACAGCGTTGCTTCGGCCTCTCGGCTGAGCCCGTTGACCGGGACCGCCTCTGGCGGCCCGGTTTTCCCCTGCCACAAATCGAAAGGAGTCACCCATGTATTGCCCCGGTCCCATATTCATCGCCGCTCGACTAGCCCGATCGGGCTGTCCGGCACCCCATATCGAATCCGTCCTCATCGTCGACTTTGGATTCGAAGTTGAAGAGGCCCGATGCCTTGCCATCGACGCCGTATTCGAACACGGATTCCTCGTCTCACGCTTTTCCAGCTACTAGATCCACCATCCGTCAAGCAGCCAAACGACCTCCGCAGCCGCGGGGGTCTTTCTCGTTAAAGGAGCATCAATTGAATAACAGGAGCAGTACCCCAAGCAGGATTCTTCGTGCCGTTGCCACCGAGATTGAAGGTCGAGCGCTCCATGTCCTCGACATCGAGAACCTGGCCGGTCAGCCCGTGCCATCCGGGATCACCACGAGCCGGATTCGAACCTGGTACTACGCGCAGGACTTCTGTCGTGCCGGCGACCACTTCGTGGGGGCCTGCAACCACCTCGCGAGCAAAGAGGTGGGATTCAGCTGGACGGGTCTCCGCTGGAGGATCAGGTCGGGTGCCGACGGCGCCGATCTCGCTCTCCTCGAAGCGATCGATGAGGCACGAGCCGCCGAGCGCTTCAGCCGCATCGTGATCGCCTCTGGCGACGGGATCTTCGCTCCGGTGGCGGCGGCGCTCGCCACCGGAGGGGTAGAAGTCACCGTGGTTTCAGACCCAGCAGCGCTTTCTCGAAGGCTCAAGCTCGCCGCATCTCGCTTCGTTCCCTGCACTCCCAACTACTACGAGCCGCAGGTCGCCGAAGGGAGCGCGGCATGAACACCTCAGCGCAGCAGATTCACGCAGCAACCAACCGGGCCTCGGCACTCGAGGGGGCCTTTTCCGTTTCAGAAAGGAACCACATGAAGAGCAACCAGCCCAGCCCCAAAGATCCAGTCAACACGCCACGACCCATTCCAACTCAGCCCGGTCTCTACTACTCACCAGACTCCAGCGGGCCCGGACGATCGCAGGGCGGGTACCGCTCGCCGCGGTGCAGAAGATGACCTCGCGGTCAGGCCGCAGCCACACTCCGCGCCGACTCGAACAGCTCCGCCGGCATCGGGGTCTCCAGGCGCCAGACGAACTGGACCGGCCGCTCGCCTTCGTGGGAGACGTACTCGGCCGGGCCGAGGAAGGTGAAGGGCATGGTTCCGAGCTCGCCCTTCTTGCGGTCTCGGACGAAGAGCAGAACCTGCGTGCCCTCTTCGCGGTGGTTGATGTAGCGCTGGACGGTCGGCTGGTGGGGAGCCTGCCTCGACTGCGACTCCCAGTGGAACAGCTCGCGGTTGATCGCGTAGTCCCGATACATCGTGCTCGGCGAGTAGTCCCGCTCGGCCTTGTGGAGGTCGATGAAGAAGCAGTCGCTGCCGGCTTCGCGGCACCCAGAGGATCCCTCCCTGGGTGATCTTGGGCTTGACCCCGTCCCCGGACCCAAGCGCCGCCACGATCTCCTCCCGGGAGTAACGAGCGTGGACGCTCAGCGGAACCTCGTCGGCAACGGCCAGCTCAACCGGTCGGGTCCTTGACTGACCCTCCAGGTAGGCGAGCAGCTCCAGCAACTCATCCCGCACGGCCTGCTCTCGCCAGAGGTCGTCGAGAAAGCTCGAAAGGTCAGGCCGACCGGAGCGCCCCGAGCCGAGGTCCCAGGCGAGCATCGTCACCAAGCGCAGGTGCCGCTCGTCCAGCTCGCTCAGATCAGGGGCCTCCGGCGAGGCAAGCAGCTCCCCGTAGAACCGGCACCGTTCCGGATCGTCGATGTGGGTCAGCCGGGAGAGGTTGCGAAGCGCCAGCTCTTCAAGCTCGGCGTCATGCGATCCGGCCGTCTCGAACCCAGCCTCGCGCCTGAGATACGTCCAGGAGCGATTGCCTCGGTACACATCCTCAACCCGGTGGTCGTACCTGGCTGGGTCGAGGAACTCGGCGAGCGTGATGGCCTCGCCTGCCTGCCTCAGGTCGGCGATCATCCGCGCCGGCCTCGAGCGACGAGTCGCCTCCTGAGGCTCTCCAGCACAACCTCGCTGCTCTGTCGATCGAGATCGAGCGAGCAGCCGGCGGGGAGGAACGGGAAGCCGGCCTCGACCTGATCGATGATCGGCCCGCGGCGTCGGTCGACGATCGCCGAGAGCCGGTCCGCGAATCGGAACTCCTTGCGGTGCTGGCCGATCAGGTCGATCACCGTGAGGTGGCTCTTGCCTTCAGCCCGCCTGAGCCCTCGCCCGAGCTGCTGGGTAAACAGCGTCGCCGATTCGGTCGGCCGCAGGAGCAGCAGGGTGTCGACGTCAGGCACGTCCACTCCCTCGCCCAGGACCTCGACCGAGAAGACGCAGCGCAGCTTGCCGACCGCGAGGTCTCGCAGCGCTTCGTCTCGTACCTCCGCCGAGTCCTCCCCGGTCAGCGCCACGCTCGCCAGCCCGGCATCGGTGAACTTGCGGGCCATGAAGTGCGCGTGCTCGGTCGATACGCAAAAGCCCAGCGCCCGCATCTGCCCGGGGTCAGCCACGATCGTCTCGATCGAGGCGAGCAGCTTGGAGACGCGCAGGTCATCGCCGGTGTAGACGTTGCTCAGCTCGGCGGTCGCGTATCCGCCGCGACGCCAGGTGACCTGCTTGAGGTCGGTCCCATCGGCGACGCCGAAGTACTGGAACGGAACCAGGAAGCCCTGGTCGATCGCCTCCCACAGCCGCAGCTCGACCGCGATGCGACCGTCGAACCATTCGGTCACGTCCTTGCCGTCGAGCCGCTCCGGGGTCGCGGTCAGTCCAAGCAGCTCCTTCGGCCGCAGGTGCTGAAGCAGCCGGTCGTAGCTGGAGGCCTTCGCGTGGTGGAACTCGTCAACCACAACGACGTCGAAGGCCTCGGGGTCGATCGCCGAGATGCGCTCCGCCGAAAGCGACTGGACCATCGCAAACACATGCTCGCCAGAGACCTCGCTCCCGCCCGCCAGCTTCTGTCCGAAGGATCCGTCCCGGAGTACATGCCGGTAGGTGGCGAGCGACTGGTCCAGGATGCGCTCACGGTGCGCCACAAACAGGAGTGAAGGCCGGCGGCCAAGTCGCTTCGCGAGCTGTCGGTAGTCGAAGGCCGCGACAACCGTCTTGCCGGTGCCGGTCGCGGCGACCACGAGGTTTCGGTGGCGACCGTGTCGCTGGCGCTCCAGCTCGAGCGTCTCCAGCATGCGCTCCTGATGCGGGTAAGGCGAAACGTCGATGTTGGCGAAGCTGATCGTCGTGCTTTCGCCAAGCGACCTTCGATCGTGTTCGTTGAGCGCCTTGGCGAGCTCGTCACCGTTCACAGCCGGGTCGTAGGTCTCAAAATGCTCCGACTCCCAGTGGCTGGCGAAAGTCATCCGAACCCGATCGATCACATGCCGAGCATCGACCGAAGAGAGCCTCACATTCCATTCCAGCCCGTCGAAGAGGGCGGTGTGGGAGAGGTTCGAGGAGCCGACGAAGGCCGTATCCAGACCCGAGTCCCGCTCAAGCAACCAGGCCTTGGCGTGAAGCTTGGTGGTGCGGGCATCGAAGGCCACCCGAACCTCGGCGCCGAGTTCCACGAGACGGTCGACCGCCTTCTTCTCGGTCGCCCCCATGTATGTAGTGGTGATCACCCGGACCTGCCCACCGCGATCGACGACCGACGCAAGCGCCTCCCGAAGCTGCCGAACCCCGGACCAGATCACGAACGCACAGATCAGATCGACCCGATCGGCCGAGGCCAGCTCCGCCTTCAGCTCCGAGCCGATGTTCGGCTGACCCTCGGCGTTGACGAGGAGGTCGCTTTGGCTGAAGGGGGTTGCTGGGGCTGGTGGGAGATCGATGATGTCGCCGGAGGCTGACCTTCCCTTGATTCCGTAGAGGAGCCTTGGTGGCAGCGCGATTTCATCTCCCGCGTCGCCCTCGCCCAGATCACGGATGGCCCGGTTGACTCGCAGCGCCTGCTCCTCGGCAGACTCCTCCGGATCCAATCGCCGGCGGACCTCCTCGGTGGCGTGGCGGGAGAGACGCGCCAGGCGCCTCGATCGGGATCGAGGTCCTTGAGGACCTTCAGGTTCTCATCCAATCGGGCGAGCTCGGCCTCAAGCCGCGCCGTCACGATTTCATCGCGCGGTCCGGGCCCCGCGAGCAGATCTTCATCTCTCTCCCGACTCACCGGTCGATCCTATGCGGCGGAATCTCGTGAGCGCAAGACGGAGCAAGCGCGGGACCAAACGGCCCAAATGGGCAAAGTCCCGGCACGTTGGCGACTCTCGGTCTACGAAACCGAAGGTCACAGGTTCGAATCTTGTCGGGCGCGCTGAAGATCTGGCTCAGCGATTGCGATTGCGGTCAGCCCGCATGATTCGAGCGCCTCGAAAAGGGCAGTCAGACGGACAGTCATTTCAGAAGAGGAGGCAGGGAAACGGTCGCTCAGATGACCCGAGCTCTACGAAACCGAAGGTCACAGGTTCGAATCCTGTCGGGCGCACTCAGCAAAGGCGGTGGATTCCGCTCAACGGTGCGGAGACCGCCGGCGGGACGAAGACCTGGTCCGTCCGGCTCAAATCGGCACCCCCCTCTTAAGCCGAATGGGACTATCGCCCGAACAAGCCCGCGGAAGATCAGTCGGAGGCTTCCAGACTTGCGTGTCAACCCTTCGGGGGAAGATCGAAGTCTTGCTGAGAGCGGATTAGGACCAGGGTCCTTTCACGACATGCTTGCCGTCAATGTAGAGATGGGTCCGACTGTCAGGTTCTGGCTCGCGCATCGACCTCTAAGGTGAGGAAGCAACCTGTATGTAGCGAATGGGGAGAGATGGCAAGCAAGGCAAGAGTGATCGGGCCTCGGCATTGAAAGGGAAAGTCTCGGATAAGTGGGCCACGAGCTGGTCGATCAGACGATCGACGCTCGCGGACACTGGCAAGCTGCATGACTGAGCTCCGGCGGATTCAAGAAGTTGAGTCGGAACTCGAGGAACGTCTGCGCCAAGTTCGGTTGATTTTCGAGCTCGGACTTTCGAGAGAGGATCACGAAGAGCTCAAAGCCACGCTTCGGGCAGCGACGAAGCAGTGGGGTGGCCCGGAGGTGGTCGGGCGCTTCTATCCGGCCATCTACGCAACCAGCCTCACGTTCACCGGGATGTACGAGCTCCATTCGGGTGAATACTGGGATCGGGTCCCTCCACTTGTCCGGGACAACGGTCTGGAACGCGGCCCGGCATTCGTCAAGGCGCTCGACAAGCTTGGTTTGGAGACTTTCCAAAGCATCGTCGACCGCGAACCAACTCAGCAGTACGTGATGCGTATCCTCGCGCACGGCGGAGTTCCGCATGCCTACCTCGATGAGTTCAGCGATCTCTTGATAGAAGAGATCGAACGGGGCCGGACGGACCCGACCACGTTGCTGGCCGAGTGGACCGCCAACAGAGCCCGGCTCGAGTACCTTCGGAAGGCAACCCAGAGGTTCCTGCTCGACGGTGGAGAACCCGCCGTCGACTTTCTAGCGCGGTGCCTTGCGACCCTTGAAGAAGGAATCCGTACCGGCTCTTTTCCTTCGGCCGACCTTGCGGGGTTGTCACCCCCAGTGGTCGAGGCGCTCAAGATCGCCGCCCAGAAAAGCAAGTCGACCGGCGGCCGCCTTGAGGGAGTTCCTCAACCCAGATTTGAACTCGATCCCTTTTCCGACGTGGGGCCTCGGATCGTACTGCCGGCCGTGACCGGTAGCCAGGGCGGCCGGTGGACAGTCAGCTCGGGGGAAAGCCTTCCAACCCCCTACAACAAGACGAGACTCCGGGATACCGTCGTTTCGATTTCGCCCGCCGAGTTGTACCGGGTGACGCATGACAACCAGAGTTCCGGACCGGCCACCTGGGAATTTACCGGTCCGGGAACCAGGGGTGCCCTGGCCTTTCACCCACAGACCGGTCAGCATGTGCCTTTCCACGGATCGTTCCCCCTGGACGAAGTTCATTTGGTGGTCCCCCAGGGGACGCAAGTCAGATTGGAAGGAACGGACCCAGAATTCGTCCAATCGGCAGAGAAGGGGCAGCTGCCGGAACTCACCGGCGACTGGAGCGGCTGGAAACAAATCCACCTCGACCTGAACGGCGTGGGGAGACTGGTGCTGATCGACAGGTTCGGTGAGACCGCCCTTGCAGTGGTTGAACCGCGAGCACGTCCTGAGGTTGCCTCCCAACCCGTTGAGGCCGTCACGGATGAAGCGGGCAACCCGGTCTTCTCGAAAGCACCCGGAATCAAGCTTCCTGCCGGTAGCCGGAGCGGAACCTGGCGGGTTCGTCTTCGTCACCCCGATGGAGTCGAAATCCCGTTTGAGGTACCCGCCTCCGAAACCGGTATCGATTTGGCGGAACACCTGGGCTCCGAGGTGTTCGGCACCTTCAATCTCACAGTCCAGGGTCCACTTGGCTCGGACCTTCGGACGGTGTTCACGATCGCGCCGGGCCTTGTTCGCAATTGGTGA
>CAVPWI010000006.1:0-6038 GCA_963709475.1 uncultured Solirubrobacterales bacterium
ACTTGAGTGCAACAAACGCAGCAATTGCCCGACCGAAGACCAAACAGGGCGAAAATCCGAAAGTCTGTTCCAGGCAAGGGTCGGGTCGTCAGCCGACCATGTGGCGGCGCAGGTGGCCGACCCTGAGCGCGATCAGCTTCATCAGGTTCTCGAGGAAGATCGAGAGCAGCACGGGGTCGCTCCGCCTCAGTTCGTCGTAGGCGGCCGAGCTGAGCGCGTAGGCGACCGTATCGGTCGCCGCCTCGGAGTGGCCCAGGCGCGTTCCGCCGCCGAGCATCGCGATGTCGCCCAGCACCATTCCGGCGGGGAGGGTCGACATCCGGCGAACGTCACCGGCACCGTCGGTGGCCAGGATGTTGATCCCGCCACGGGTGATCAGCAGGACCTCGACGACCTCCTCCTCGGCGTCGTAGATCCTCTCGCCGGCGCTGTACTCGCGCCGCTCGAGCACGGCAGCGAGACGCTCGAGCTGCTCCGGGTCCATTCCCTGGGCGGCGCCGTGTTCGGCCAGCGGCATCTCACCGGTTTCGGTCAGATCGCCGTAGCGCTCGATGATCTGGTCCTCGGTCCATTCGATCGCCATGTCGAGGTCGGGGAAGTCCCGTACCTTCGGCAGACCGCGGTTCTCCCGGAGCCGGTTGAAGGCCTCCTCGAAGTCGGGCTGGCGATCGCTGTCGGAGAAGAGCAGCAGACCTCCCGCACGCTCCAGCGATTCGACCAGATCACTGAAGATCGGCACGACCACCGAATCGACCCCGCGGACCGCCATGAAGTCGAGGACCACGTAGTCGATCGAATCGGCTGCTTCGAGGACGACGCTGGAGATCAGCTCTCCGGCGGCGAAGGAGATCTCACCCTGGAGCTCGACCACACGGACCCGCCCGCCCTGCTCTTCGAGCACCTGTTGCTCGGCGGCCGGGCGCATCCTCCTCGACCTGCTGTCGGCACAGGAGTGGAGCGCCCTGACCGGAGGCTGGGGCCGACGGGTCGGGCTCATCACATGCAGCCGCAGTTCGGCCGAGAGCTGCTCGCAGACCGCCACCCCGCGCACGCTGTTTCCGTGGGCATCGAGCGGCGGCGAGTAGACCGCGATGCCGACCTGGCCGGGCAGCACGGCGATGATCCCGCCGGCGACCCCGGACTTGGCCGGCAGCCCGACGTTGTAGAGCCAGTCGCCGGCCGCGTCGTACATTCCGCAGCTGGCCATCACGCTGAGCACGCTGCGCACGGTGTCCTCGCGCAGCACACGCTCGCGGGTCACCGGGTTGACCCCGGTCGAGGCGAGCGTCGCGGCCATGGTCGCGAGGTCGCGGCAGTTGACCAGGGTCGAGCACTGCCGGAAGTAGGTCTCGACCACTTCCTCCACCTCGGACTCATCGCCCAGCGCCCCGGAGTTCTTCATCAGGTAGGCGATCGCCCGGTTGCGGTGGCCGCTCTTGTCCTCGGAGCGGTAGACCTCCTCGTCGATCTCCAGGTCCCGGCCGGCGAAGGCCGAGTACTCGTTGAGGATGCGGTCGATCGGCCGGTCGAAGCCGATCGGCCTGATCAGCGAGGCGGTCGCGATCGCCCCGGCGTTGACCATCGGGTTCAGCGGGATCCCCGACCCGGGCTTCAGGGTGATCGAGTTGAAGGCCTCGCCGCTGGGCTCGACGTCGACGTGCTCGCGGACCGCCTCCTCGCCGTTGGCCTCCAGGGCCAGGGCGAAAGTGAGCGGCTTCGAGATCGACTGGATTGTGAACTCCTGGCGGGTATCGCCGACCTCGTAGACCGCGCCGCCCGCGGTGACCAGGCAGATCCCGAACAGGTCGGGGTCGGCGGTCGAGAGTTCGGGGATGTAGGAGGCGACCTCTCCGGAATCATTGGCGGCGTTGGCCTCGAGCAGGCGTTCGAGCAGCGCCTTCACCGGCGAGAGTGAGATCTCCTGGGGCGGGCTGCTTTCCATGCGCCGCAGTATGACCGCAGGAGCCTGCGGGGAGATCGGACGGACGTTTGACTAATACCCCCAAGGGGTATAGCCTCGGAAGGACGCTACGGTTGAAGCAGCCCCGAAAGGCACGCAGATGGCTTCGAAGACAACTGAATCTGACCGCGAGAGCATCAGCTTCGAGGTCCCCGACATGAGCTGCGCCTCCTGCGTCAGCAAGGTCGAGAAGAAGCTGAACGCGATCGACGGGGCCGAGGCGACGGTCAACTTCGCCACGAAGAAGGTCGCGGTCGAGTTCGATCCCGAGCGCTGCGGACCCGAGGAGTTCGCCGGCGCGGTCGACTCGGCCGGCTATACGGCGGTGCTTGCCCGGGAACCGACCGGCGGGCCGGCCGGGGACAGCGTTGCTGACGGAGGCGACGCGGCAGCCCACAGCGACGCCCACGACCACATGAGCCATTCGGTCGCACCGGCATCTTCGCTCTACCGCCGCTTCGTGGTCAGCGCCGTGCTGACCGTGCCGCTGGTCCTGATCACGATGATCCCGGCCCTGCAGTTCGACTACTGGCAGTGGCTGGCCCTGGCCCTGGCGACCCCGATCGTCTTCTGGGGCGGGCTGCCTTTCCACCGATCGGCCTGGAAGGCGGCGAGGCACGGCGGCTCGACCATGGACACGCTGATCTCGCTCGGCACCCTGGCCGCCTACTTCTGGAGCCTCTACGCCCTGCTCTTCGGGATGGCCGGGGAGATCGGCATGACCATGAGCTTCGAGCTGGTCCCCTCGCGCGGCGGCGGGCTCGACCACCTCTACTTCGAGGTCGCCGGCGTGGTCACCACCTTCCTGCTGGCCGGCCGCTACTTCGAGGAGCGGGCCAAGTCGCGGGCCGGCGACGCGCTCAAGGCGCTGCTGGACATGGGCGCCAAGGAGGTCTCCCTGATCGCGGCCGACGGCAGCGAGACCAAAGTCTCGATCGAGCAGCTCGGGATCGGCGACCGCTTCGTGGTCAGGCCCGGCGAGAAGGTCGCCACCGACGGTGTGGTGGTCGAAGGTGCCTCAGCGGTGGACGAATCCCTGCTGACCGGCGAGTCGCTACCGATCGAGAAGCAGCCCGGTGACGAAGTGGTCGGCGCCAGCGTCAACGCCGGTGGACGCCTGGTCGTGGAAGCGACCCGGGTCGGCAACGAGACCGCCCTGGCCCAGATCGCGAAGCTGGTCGAAGAGGCACAGACCGGCAAGGCACCGGTGCAGAAGCTGGCCGACCGCATCTCCGCCGTCTTCGTACCGGTGGTGCTGGTGCTTTCGCTGCTGACCATGACCTTCTGGCTGATCGAAGGCAGCGGCTCGGCCTTCGCGATCAGCGCCGCCGTCTCGGTGCTGATCATCGCCTGCCCCTGCGCGCTCGGTCTGGCGACGCCTCTGGCCCTGCTTGTCGGCACCGGTCGCGGGGCCGGCCTCGGCCTGCTGATCAAGGGCCCGCAGGTGCTCGAATCGACCCGGCGTATCGACACGATCCTGCTCGACAAGACCGGCACGATCACCACCGGCGAGATGAAGCTGGTCGGCGTGGTCACCGCCGAGGGGGTCGACCGCGACCAGGCCCTGCGGCTGGTCGGCGCGCTCGAAGACGCCTCCGAACACCCGATCGCCAGGGCGATCGCCGCCGGGGCCCGGGAGGAGGTCGGGGAGCTGCCCGGCACCTCGGACTTCAACAACCGAGAGGGCTCCGGCGTGGAAGGAGAGGTCGAGGGCCACCGGCTGCTGGTCGGCCGGGCGTCAATGATCGCGGCCGAGTTCGCAGACAGTGGCAACGGCACCGGGGCCGCCTCCGCCGGAATCAGCGGCGAACTCGAAGCGGCGCTGGCCTCGGCCCAGGGCGAAGGCCAGACCGCGATCGTCGCCGCCTGGGACGGGCAGGCCCGGGCCGTATTCGCCGTGGCCGACACGGTCAAGGAGACCAGCGCCGAAGCGATAACCGAACTCCACGCACTCGGCCTGGAACCCGTTCTGCTTACCGGGGACAACGAGACCACCGCCCGGGCGGTCGCCTCACAGGTCGGCATCGAGCGTGTGGTGGCCGAGGTGCTGCCGTCGGAGAAGGTGGACGCCGTACGCAGCCAGCAGCTTGCAGGCCGCACCGTGGCGATGGTCGGCGACGGGGTCAACGACTCCCCCGCCCTGGCCCAGTCGGACCTCGGCATCGCGATCGGCACCGGCTCCGACGTGGCGATCGAGGCCAGCGACCTGACCCTGATCTCCGGCGACCCGCGGGGCACGGTCGAAGCGATCCGGCTCAGCCGGGCGACCCTGAAGACGATCAAGCAGAACCTGTTTTTCGCCTTCATGTACAACGTGCTGCTGATCCCGGTGGCGATGACCGGAATGCTCAACCCGATCCTCGCCGGGGCGGCGATGGCGATGAGCTCGATCTTCGTGGTCACCAACTCGCTGCGCCTGCGCTCCTTCCGCCGTTCCTTCTGACGACCGCGTTTGACAGGACCCGTTTGCTGCTCTATGGCTAAGGGATGGAAAAACGGATAACCCCCTCACTCGTGATCTCTGTCATCGCCCTGATCGTCGCCCTCGGCGGCGTCAGCTACGCGGCGATAAACATCCCGAAGAACTCGGTCGGCAGCAAGCAGCTGAAGAAGAACTCGGTGACCACGAAGAAGCTGAAGAAGAAGGCGGTGAATCGCTCCAGGCTGCGTCGCGATGCTGTCAACTCCGCAAAGGTGAAAGACGGCACTCTGCTCAGGGAAGACTTCGAGACGGGGCAGCTGGCCGGGGAGGCCTGGTACGCGGCGAGGGAACCCGTTGTCCCGCTGCTGACCCTGAACGGCGCTTTCCAGACGGTGGTCGAAACACCTGAACTCCCGGCGGGCTCTTACGTTCTCAACGCCCGAGCGAATGTCTTCGCGGATGGCGTCGACGGAACGGTGATCTGCTCGCTGGCCAACGACGCGGCACAGAACTTCACGGTTGATGTCGGTGACGGGGTGGCCCTGTCGATGTCGGCGACCGCGGTGCTCGATGAGCCGCGGACTATCCCGCTCAACTGCTCGGTCAACGCCGGCACGGCCCAGATCGCGCAGGCTCACGTGATCGCCACTTCAGTCATCAATGTGAACGGCGACGCGTTCGGCGGAGGCTGAGTAGGCAGCTGCAAGACGAAGGGCCCGGCAGGACAGAGAAGTCCGGCCGGGCCCTTTCGGCTCTCTCCCCAAGAGAACCTGGTTCAACGAATCGTGATCAGACGCGCTCTTCTTCGCCGTAGATGATGATTCCCCAGACGACCCAGCACGACAGGGCGAAGACGCCGAGTGACCAGAAAGGGAAGCCGGCGCCCATCGAGAACAGCGCGATGATCGCACCGACGCTGCCGACGATGATTCCGAGAATCCGGCCGTAGGCGTTGCCGGCCAGCAGCGAGAAGCCACCGATCAGCTCCAGCACGCCCCAGATGATCAGCAGCCAGCCGAGGGTGTTGAGGTCGCTGAAGACGAGCCTGGTGTCGTTGACGAAGACGTTGGCGTTATCGAGCGCGCCGATTCCGTAGATGATGTTCAGCGTGCCCAGAACGAGCAGCATGATTCCGGCGAAAGCAACACGGCCTGCACCTTGCATTTGACTCTCCTTTTGGCGTCCGGGCTGACCCTCCAGTCTTCCCGGCATGGACTGACAGTCGTTAAGGCTTCTACCGCCGCCGGAGCTACCCTTCCGGCCGCCGGCCACGCACCAGATCATGCGAGATGCGATCCGGCCGGATACCGGATGCCTCTAGCATCGGCCCATGGACGAGCGAATCCCGCTGAACGCTGAAGACCGGGCGATCCTCGACCTCGAGGACGAAACCGTCGCCGGCCATACGCTCAAGGTGATCGGCTGGGAGCGCCCGGGGTCGACGCCGATCCGCTCAGGGATTCGATTTCGCAGAGGATCAAGGCGGCGCCGGAGCTGACCCGCAAGCTCGGCGGCGAGCCGGGAGCGCCCTACTGGATGTCCGATCCTGAGTTCGACCTGAACCGCCACATCGCCGTCCACGCGGGAGGCGAAGAAGTCAGCGAAGACGAGATCCGCCGGGCGACCGCAGGGCTGCTTTCGGAGCGTCTGGACCGT
>CAVPWI010000007.1:0-43686 GCA_963709475.1 uncultured Solirubrobacterales bacterium
TTTCCGTCGGCCCGGCCCGCCGCCTCTCCCGAGCGACGACCCTGGACGGTTCCGAGCTTTCCTTCCTTGGGTGAAGCCGGCCCTCGCGGCGTCTCGTCGGACCTCGGCTGCTGTTGCTTCGCGCGAGTCGGCCAGGGCCCTCTCGCGGGTGGTCGCCGGGTCGACTTCGTCTTCCTGTGCTGCCGTGCCGATGCTGAGACCGGCGATTGCGGCGACCAGGATCGACAGTGCGACCGTCGCCGTGGGGCCGACTCGCCTCACCGGGGGCTGAGCCTCATCCATCTTGACCGCCCGGTCGGTTTCCCGGCCTGTTGTTGCCCGGCCTGTCTTCTTCTTTCTCCTCTTCGGCCTTCGCGGCGGCAACGGCCGCTCGGAAATCGGCCAGCTCGGCGTCGGTGGGACAGACATCAGGTGCACGGGCGATTGATCCGCAGTTGGCCTGGCGCTCTGCCAGCTCGGCCTCGGCGGTTGCCCGGGCGGCTTCGGCCTCGTTGAGCTGGTCCTCGATCAGGCGCAGACCGGCGATGCCTCCGCCGAGATCGAATCCTTCGAGGTTGCCGGCCTCCTCGCCGGCGACCCGGCCGCGGATTGCGCCTTCCTCCAGCCCCCTCTGCCTTGCGACCGTGCGGACCAGCGCGAAGGACTCGGCGTAGGCCTGCTCGTAGGCGAGCTGTTCGGCCTGCTCGGCTTCCTGCTCGTTGCCGGTGGTCGCGACGCCGAGTCCGAGGCCTGCGGCGGCTGCGAGAGATACCGCCAGTACGGCCACCGCCAGCCGTGGTCTGTCCTCGACCCACTTCACGGAAGCGGGATGTCGATCTGCTGGTTGGTGGGAACGTCCAGCCCGGCCTGCTCGTAGGCGCGCTTGTAGTAGAGGCGGTAGGCGGGGACGTAGGCCTTCCTGAACCCGGTCTGCCTGCCCTTTCTGAAGCCGGCCGAGTATCCGCGCGCGGCGCCTTCGATCGCCCCGGCCTGGCGACCGGCGATCTCGCCCTCGACCCTCGCCTGTTCGACGTCGGTGCCGGAGCCTTTGCCGAGGAAGTAGGTACCGACTCCGACCGCGAGCGAAGCGATGAGGATCGCGGCGACGGTTGCGATCCGCTTCAGCGCGCCTTCAGGGGCACCCGGCAGCTCGACCCCACGGGCCTGGGCAAGCACGGCTCGCCGACAGCGCCTGCCCTCTCCGGGAAGCCGAGCCGACAGCCGCTTCCAGCCACTTCCACCATCCGGCCGGCTCGCCCTTGGAACGAGGCTCTTCCTTGTCTGCCTCAACCGGGGGACCATCGGCGAGAACCTCCCCTTCGGGTCCGCCTTCGAAGAATCGGGGGTCCCGAAGCGCAGGGTCCTCGTGTTCGGCTCCGGCCTCTTCGCTCTCGGTCACGACGTAGTCGTCGACGTCGAAGTGACCCTCGAGAGCATCCTCCTCGAATTCGAGGTCAGGTTCGTCTCCTTCGGGCTCTTCACTGATCTTTCGGCGCATCTGTTCTCATCTCGGTTACCTGGCTGCAGGGACTACCCGTGACCCGAACTATCCAAGCAGACGACCGGTACCGCTACCGGCCGCTCAGCTGCAGGGTTGCGGCGACCCGACCCGGCTGGCCAGCCGTGACGCGGTCCACTTGGCGATCCGGCTGAGCATCTGCTGGCCGGTCTCGAAGCTGCCGTCGTCGGCGATCGCGGCCATGGTCACGACGACCTCTTTGCCGTCGACTTCGATCACTCCCATCTGGCGGACAAGGTAGCGGCCGTCGGTTCCCGGTCCCCATCCGCCTTTCCACCTGGCCGGGACGCCGGCGGCGCCGAGTCCCCAGGGCTCGGCGGTGACCTCTGCCATCTGGCCGAGCAGGAAGGAGCGCGAGGCCGAGTCGCTCACGCAGCCTCCGGCCAGGGCGGCCATGTAGCGGTTCTGCTCGGCCAGCGACCAGTCGGTCTGGCCGTACGTGGTGAAGCCGTCACGGCCCTGGGTCGAGATCACGGTCTCGGTGTCACCGGCCTGGCGCAGCGTCTGCCCGACCGCCTTCGATGCTCCTTCGAGCCCGCCGTGCTCGGCCTCGAGGTCGGCGAAGAGCGCCGCGGCGGCGGCGTTGTCGGAGACGGTTATCGCCCGGCGGATCTGCTCGCTTTGGGTCGTGCCGATGCCACCCGGGCCACCGAAGTCGGCCAGCACACGTTCGGCGATCGGCACCTTGATCGTCGACCAGGCGGATCCGGTGGCGAGGCCTCCACCGCTCAGCTTCGGCCCGTCACCTCCCGGAGCCCCGACAACCAGCCCGGCCTCACCCGGGAGCCGGGAGAGCAGCGCGTCGATATCGAGGTCCCCCTCGGTACCGGCCCCCTCGGCCTTCTTCTTCGCCGCTTTCTTCCGGGCGGCCTTCTCGTCGGCGATGCCCTGCTCGAGTTCTTTCACCTTCTTCTCGAGCACAGAGATCTCCCCGGCGCGGTCCGGAGCCGGCTGAACCTCGGCTTCAGATCCACCACAGCCCGAAACGGCCAGGGCCGTGAGGATCACGAGGGTGGCGAGAAGCGATCGCACGGCCCCGAACCTACCCGGCGCGGCCGGAACCGATCAGGCCCGGTCAGCCGCCGATGAAGACGGCGGCGTTGTTGCCTCCCCGGCAGACGGTGCCGCCGCCGGACCAGGGGGAGCAGGTCATCGTGTAGGCCTTGCCGGTGGTCGGGCTGAAGGCGCTGATCGTCGTAGCGCCCGGATTGCTGCCGTACTCGCCGGCCACGTTCATCGCGAAGGCGCAGGAGGTGTTGGCTCCGACCTGGACGCCGGTGGCGCAGGTCGTCACCGGTCCCGAGCCGGCGTCGGTGCCTGCCGTGCCGGAGGTGTCGGTTCCACCGCCGTTCGGGGTCGCATCGGCCCCGCCCTCTTCTTCGAGCTCTTTGACCTTCTCTTCCAGCGCCTCGATCTTCGCCTCTTCGCGCGCCTGTTGGGCGCCTTCCTGACGGGCCTGGTCAAGCTCCTCGTCGCTGGCGCCTCCCCCGCAGGCGCCCAGAAGGATCCCCAGACCCAGAACGAGACATACCGTCGCAAATCCTCTTGATTTCAACATTCGAAAACCCTACCCGAGAAAGACTGAGCGTGGCGCCGCAAATGTGGCCTCAGGAGGACCCCCTTCAGTGCTACCTGCGACGAACCAGGGTCAGGCCGTCGGCCATGCCGAGCATGACCGAGTCGACCCGGTCGTCTTCGAGGATGAGGTCGTTCAGCTCCGCCATCACGATCGCGGCCTCCCTCTCCGGCTCGAGGATCTCTCCGCCGAGGAAGACGTTGTCGACCGCGAGCAGGCCGCCGGGGCTGAGGCGGGCGACCAGCTCCTCGTAGTAGTCGGGGTAGCCGGTCTTGTCGGCGTCGAGGTAGGCGAAGTCGATCGTCTGCTCGTCTGGCATCGCCCGGAGCGTCTCGATCGCCGGGCCGACCCTGATCTCGACCCGGTCGCCTACTCCGGCCGCATCGAGGTTGGCGCGTGCGATCTCCGCCCGCTCGGGGTCGAGCTCGCAGCAGAGCAGCGAGCCGCCGTCGGCCAGACCGCGGGCGATCCGGATCGCGCCGTAGCCGGTGAAGGTCCCGACCTCGACCGCGAACTTCGCCCCGACCAGCCGGACCAGCATCTCGAGGAAGGCCGCCTGCTCGGGTGCGGTCTGCATCTGCGCCAGGTCACCCATCGCCGCGGTCTCGGCCTCGACCTTTCGCAGCACTTCGTCGCGGCCGCCGGCGTGGTCCTGGATGTAGCGGGCGAGTTCTGCGTCTATCGGTGTGGGTTCGAGGGACATTGGCTCAACCTAGCCCAGGCCACGACTCCTGAGTTCGATCAGCCTGCTCACGTCGGTCATGGAGAGCAGGCCGGCCAGGCGACCGTCCTCGACCACCAGGGCACGGCCGAGGTCGTCCTGGGAGAGTTCCATCGCAGCGGTGCCGAGGTCGTCGTCCGGGGAGATCACGAACGCCCGCCCGAGCGGCCGCATGTGCTGCTCGACGCTCTCCTGATCCCATTGCGCCGGTTCGACCCGGGTCAGGTCGCGGAAGCCGAGCAGACCGACCAGCCGGCCTCCGTCGACCACCGGGTAGGCGGCGTGCCGGCTCTGAGTGAAGACTCCCTCGCTGAACTCGGCCAGCGACTGTCCGGCCGGCACGGTCAATGGATTGCGGGCCATCGCGTCAGCGACGCTCATCGAACCGAGCGCGGCGCCGACGGTCGCGAACCGGATCTCGGCCCCGGCGGCCGCCATCAGGAACCAGCCCATCAGGGCTATCCAGATGCCACCGAGGGCGCCGAAGACCAGCACGGAGAAAAACCCGAGCCCGATCAGCAGCTGTCCGAATCCCCGACCCACCCCACCGGCGATGCGGGTCGCACGAAGGAAGTCGCGGGTACGCATCCAGACCAGCGCCCGGAAAACCCTGCCACCGTCCAGCGGCAGCGCCGGCAGCATGTTGAATGCGAGCAGGACGAGGTTGATCCGGCCGAGCCACATCACCGAACCGTCGAGGAAACCCGGCAATGGCACCAGGATCGCGACGGCCAGCAGCGTCACGCCGATGACGAGGGAAACGGCCGGACCGGCCAGCGCGATGCGCAGCTCCGCCCCCGCCGAAGGAAACAGCCCGCGGAACTGGGCCACCCCGCCGAACAGCCAGAGCACGATGCCCTCGATCTCCATTCCCTCCCGGCGCGCGACGAGCGCGTGGCCGAGTTCGTGGAGAAGCAGCGATACGAAGAAGAGCACCGCGGCGGCAGCGGCCATCGCCGCGTAGACACCACCGCCGTATCCGGGGTTGGTGGTCGGAAAGACGGCGAATCCGAGAGAGGCCGAGATCAGCGCCAGGATCACCAGCCAGCTCCAGTTGATGCCGATTTCGACCCCGGCCAGCCGGCCGAGGCTGAGGCTGGCGTGCATCGGCCCCTGCCCGCGGGTGGCGCGGGCCTCGGGGGCGTCCTGGCTTGCGATCCGGGCTGCCTCGCTCATCAGCCGAGCGTACCGGTACCGGCCGGCCGGCCGGTCCCGACTCAGATCGCCGTCGGGTAGGTCTCGGGCGGCTCGCCGGCCTGCCACTCACCGGTCGGCTCGAGTGGTTCCACCGCGCGGGTCCGGTCGAAGTGGATGAGAGCATCGAACTGGGCGGCGGGACGGGCGTTGAAGTAGTGGCTGATCCGCTCGGACTCGGGCCGGTAGATGACACCGATCGCGCGCTCCAGCATCGGCTGGTCCAGGGCTTGGGCCAGCGGGGTGCCGGGGGTGAAGGGCAGCCAGAAGTCCGCGTTGCCGGCCTGCTGCCCGGCCTCGTGGAGGAGGCTCTCGACGCTTCCGGTCGAGCGCCGGGCGGACCCGCTTCCTCTCGACCGGCTCGTTCCAGTTGGAGGCGGCGCTGACGGTGCCGTCGTATGTGGTGAAGCCGACCAGGGCGGTGCGTCCGGGGAAGCTCTGCGGGCAAGCTGGCCGAGGTTGTGCTCGCCGCGGTCCGACATCGCGGTCTGGCGGGCGTCGCCGATGTGGGAGTTGTGGGCCCAGACCACGGTCTTGCTGCCGCCGTGGCGTCCGAGGTGGGCGACCAGGCGCTCGAGAGTGCCGGCCATGTGGCTGTCGCGCAGGTTCCAGGAGCTGTCGGGGCTGGAGAACATGCCGCGGTAGTACTCCTCGGCCGCGACCACCACCCGCGCGTTCTCCTCGGCGTGGAACTGCTCGTCTTCGGCGGCGATGCCGTCGCGGCGCAGGTAGCCCTCGCCGCTCTCGACCAGCTGCCGGAGCTGTTCGTAGACACCGGCCCGGCAGGAGGAGGAGATCCCGGCGAAGACCGCGTAGCCGTAGTCCTGGCTTTCCTCGAAGCTCTCGAAGCAGGAGTAGCGGCGGCGGGCCTCTTCGGCGGCCGGCGGGTCGACCCCGTCGAGGTAGGAGACGACGGCCTCGATCGAGCGGTAGAGCGAGTAGAGGTCGAGGCCGTAGAAGCCGGCCGGCTCGCGGGCGCTCTCGTTGTGGGCGCGCAGCCAGCCGACGAAGTCGAGCACGTCGGCGTTCCTCCACATCCAGGTCGGGAAGCGTTTGAAGCCGCCGAGCGCGGCCTCCGAGTCGGCGTCGTCGTTCGCTCCCTTGACGTAGCGGTTGACCCGGTAGGCGTCGGGCCAGTCGGCCTCGACGGCCACCGCGGTGAAGCCCTTCTCCTCGATCAGCCGCTTGGTGATCACCGCCCGCTGGCGGTAGAACTCGTGGGTGCCGTGGCTGGCCTCGCCGAGCAGGACGACCTGTGCGTCGCCGACCAGCTCCAGCAGCTCGTCGTGGTCCCCGGGCGCGCCGGTCAGCGGTCGGGCTTCACTGGCGACGAGGGCCGCGAGCTCGCCCGGGACGCTCATCCGGCCTCGTCTCCTCCGATGCGGGCGACGGTGCGCCTCAGCTCGTCCGCCAGGGCGCCGGGAAAGCTCTCGGTCGAAGATCTTGACCAGCTCGCCGTAGTACCAGAGGCTGCCTTCCTTGCCTCCGGTGAAGCGGTCCCAGACCGCCTCGCCGTAGTCGATCCGGTCGAGCACGATCGAGCGGGCGTTGTGGAGCTTGTCGGCGATCGAGACCAGCAGGACCGAGCGGTCGGTCTCCTGCGCAGGTGGTCCAGGTAGTCCTGCTTGCGCTTCTGCCACGGCGGCTTCGGGTCTTCGAAGGTGTCGCTCAGCCCGTGGACGATGCGCGCCACCCGCTCGCCGAACTCCTCGCGGATCTCCTCGAGGGTCTCTTCGCCCCCCTGATCCTCCGCGGCGTCGTGGAGCAGGGCGGCGATCGCTTCGTCTTCGTCCCCGCCCTCGTCGACGACCAGCGAGGCGACCCCGAGCAGGTGGCCGAAGTACGGGGTCTCGGTCCCTTTGCGCTTCTGGTTGCCGTGGTAGCGGTGGGCCATGTCCAGGGCGAGGTCGAACCTTTCGCCGAGTGTTCTGTCGTCAGCCAATGCGGGTCTCCTTCGATCTGCGGCTCCGACCGAACCTTCTCAGATCCGGGCTCGGAGTGTTGACGATTCCGTCTCGGAATAGTTGCTCCCGTCGAGCCACGAGTGATCCGCCAGCGGTGATGCTGTCGTCATGAAACAGCTTCCCGATCTTGGTGCTGTACGGTGCTACACTTGCCCCGTGCCGACCTCTCATCCGCGACATTCGATCACCGAGACACCGGCCCTCGCTGCCGTTCTCGAGCCCCTGCGCGAACGGCTCGGTGAAGACACACCGACCCTGGCCGAGTTGGTCCGCCGCGGTGCCGAGGCAACGCTCAGCGAACTGGAGGCGAGGGATCGCGCGAAGGCCGCCGCCCTCGACTCCTTCGTCGATCGGCTGACCGAGGGGCCACAACCCGACCTGGACGAGGCCGCCAGGATCCGGCACTCGACCCGCGAGCTTTGAAGGCGCGGTCATTCCTGCTGGATGCCAGCGCCTTCTCGCGACTCGGAAGTCCCGCGCTGGATCCGGACCGTCGGAGCGAGATCGCCGACTGGATCTCCCGAGGAATCGTCGCCGCCAGCACCCCGCTGCTGCTGGAGACCCGAGCCGGCAGGGTTGAGCCTTTGGCCGATCCGCAGGACCTGCCGTTGCTCTGGATCACCGAAAGGGCGGAGCGCCGCTCGGCTGAACTCCAGCAGCAGATGCGATCAGCCCACCAGCATCTGGGAATCCCTCCGCTCGACTACCTGATCGCCGCGATCGCCGAGGACCACTCTGCATCGATCCTCCACTATGACTCGGACTTCGAGTTGTTGATCGCCCACACGGACCTTGCTGCCGACACCGAACCGCTCGCTCCGCTCGGCTCGATCCCCTGAGCGAAGACCGGTCACCTGCCTCACCGCAGGCGGTTGTCAGAAGTCGGCGTCGCTGTCAGACTCTCTCCATCAGGTGCGACATACGCACCGTCCATTCAGAGCGGTCGAGGGTCCGGGCCCGTTGACGCCGCCGCAACCGATCCCCACGGGACACGGTGCGAACGCCCGACTCAATGGAGGTGACGTTCATGTCGGACAGGAGTGACGAGAAGCGCGAGGGCTGGGTGCCCGTCGGCCGCCGCGGCTGGAAGAAGGTCGGCGGAAGTACGCGAACCGAAGTGCAGCCGGTGACCCCCGGCTGGGCCCGAGGCGCTGCGTCAGCAGCAGGAGAAGAAGAAAGGCAAGCGATGAGCAACGGAACCGAAGTCGAGAACTACCGGAGCGCCCTCAAGGACGCGCTCGGAAACCGGATCCCTCTCGAGGGCGAGCTGCGGGTGTGGCTCGACGATGACCTGGTCACCCGCCGGGCCCCCGAAGGCTGGGTCCACCTGCGCACCGCGCGGGAGGTCTGTCTGATCCTGCTCAGTGGCCGGGTGGTCGAGATCTCGCTCGACAACGACCTCGACAACGAGCCCGGGAGCGACGCCGAGTTCGGCACGGGCTTCCAGGTGATCGACTTCCTCGAGGAGATGCACGCCGTCCACGACAGGCCGCTCTGGCCCCGCGACGGCGCGACTCTCCACACCGGCAACAGCTCCGGCCGGGAGCGCATGGAGCGGGCGATCGAGAATCTCGAGCGCTCGGTCGGGGTCGAGGTCGAACACTCGTTCAACCAGAACACCCAGCCGCACTACCGCTTCAGGCTGCCGGGGGGTGAGTCCTCGTGAAGGACCTCAGCTGGGCACGAGGCCCGGATCCCTCGCAACGGGTTCCGGACTTCGATCGGCCGCGTTCATGGAAGGAGCGGCCGATCGACGTCCGGGCCGAGGCGGCGGCTCAGGTCGGCCCTCAGCGCCGGGGCGAAGTGATCGCCAGGCGGGTCGCGGAGTGGCGGGAGCAGCGGGGCGCCGCTGAGGCGGCCGAGGCTGCCGATTCCTGCCGGCGCCGCGGTTCGGCCTCCGCCGGAAAGCGCAAGTCCGGCCGCGGCAGCTCGAGCACCTCCGAGTCCGGCAGCGACAGCCTGCGCACCCCCGAGGTCCGCCGCCGTCGCCGGGCGGATCCCTACTACCCGTCCAGCTGGTACCTCTGGAGGGGCGACAGGGGCAAGGCCTATGTCCGTGCCTGGCAGAGCTACAGCTGGGGCCTGAGCGAGCGGCCGAAACCCTGGAACGAGTTCGAGCAGGAGGAAGCCCCCGACCGGCGCCGGCTGAAATTCCTCAGGCGGAAGCGATGAGCGACTGTCCGGAGACCGACGAAGAGCTCTGGCGGGAGCACAGGGAGAGCTATCCCGGGGCGGTAGCCACAGGAGAGCAGACGGCGTGGCAGGCGAGGAACCTCTCTGCGAAGTCTTTCGTCTACGTATCCAACCTGTACGGCATCCGGGAGTTCACCTACGAAGAGGTCCGGGCGAGATACGAGAAGCTGCCGGTCATCGACTGCTACGACGCCGGAGGGCGGGGAGCCGATCACGCTCGAAGAAGCCGACCGGCGGGTCGAGCTCGTCCGGCAGGCTCGTGACGCAGGCGTGCCGCCCCCGCCCCACACCGTGCTCGAGTGGGACGGCTGGTGAGCGACGGGCGCAGGAACAGCCGGGGACCCGTGTCAGATCGGCCCCGGTCTGGGTGACCCAAACGTCACGTGAATGAAATGAGATCGACACACATCTCCGGCGGCCGTTGATGCCGTTCGAAGAATACGGTTACTGGCTGAGCAACTTCATCCTCTACTGGATACTTGCTCCGTTCGCATTGGTTGGCTACGTGCTCTGGATGGTCATCGTCGAACCGTGGCAGGATCGCAGGGATTCCCGGGAAAAGGCCGGCAAGTCACCGACCCCGGCCGACTGGATCGCACGGGGTTTCTGGGCAGCTCTCCCTTGGGCGGTCGGAGGTCTGGTCGCGCTGTTCGACGCATTCGTCGTCGCCATGTTCATCTACGCCATCTTCTTCGCGCCCGACTAGCTCAGCGAGCAAATCGCCCAAGGCGAAGGTTCCCGGCGACGCGAGAAATGATGCGCCAAGCGTTGGAGCATCGCTTCATACCGGCGGGGGCCTGCCTGGACACATCAAGAGGCTCCGGCGATTAGGAGATCTGCCGACCCCGAAACGGCAGGCCTAGCCAGTTCACTCGATCAAGGGCGCGCCTTCGAAGAAGGAAGCGCTTTGACGGATCAACAGAACATTGAGTTGAGCGAACGGAGAAATGTGAAGTCAGAGCAGGCTGACCGGGATCTTGGCCTCGCCGGCCAGCGATGCCTGCGCTTGATCCCTCGTCCAGAGAGTCCGGCCGGTGGCGGCAGCCGTGGCGGCGATCAGTAGGTCGGTCGCCTTCTGGACCCGACCGGTTCGGCGAGCCAGAGCGAGCAAATGGCCGTACTCCAGGGCGATCCCTTCAGTGATCGGAATCGGGTCGAAAAGCTCGCTCGCCAACCTCATCCGCGCCGCGCGTGCCTGCTTCTCGTCGGCCGACCTGGCCAGATCGATTCCCGCCTGCAACTCACCGATGGTCACGACCGAGATGGCCAGGTCGTCGGGGAGTGCGTCGCCCTGGTCCGATGCTGCGATCAAGACCGAGGTGTCGAGCAGGCCCAGGCTCACGTGACCGGGGCTTCGGCCGCGTCCAGTTCGGCCTCGAGGTCATCGCTATCGATCGGAATCGCGAGGATGGCCGAGACCGACCTGGCATCGACGTTGAGCCGACGCTCGCCAGGGGGAGGCCCCAGGTGAGCGACCGGCTTGCCCCGGACGGTGATGGTGAACTCCTGCCCTTCCTGAGCTTCCCGCAGCACCTTGCCAATCTCGTTTCGTAGCTGGCGCTGTGGAATTACCTTGGGAGCCATAGTACTACGCAACGTAGCAGATTGCTCACTGGGGCCGGATCGAACGGCGCGTCCCACCTGCGAGATGGAGCGGCGCTTCTGCGTCGACCAGGCCGGGGCGGCGCCAGCGGCTCTCGGCGAAGGGCGTGAACATACGGACGGTCCGCTTCACGGTGAACTGGTAGCTGCTGCCGGAGTCGCAGGGGCCGCAGAGCTTGGGCTCGCCTTTGTCGGTGGACCGGCGGCGCGGGACCCGCACGCCGCAGAAGGCGCACGGGTCCGCGGGCCGGGTCCTGGGCCGGGCCTCCTTGCCGCGGCTCAAGGGTGACGCCTCGACGGGCGGTTGATCCGGGTGCGGCGGGTCGGTCGCGCGGTGGCTTCCGGGCGCTCGGGTCGGTTGGTGAAGACCGAGAGCTGGATCAGCTCCTCGCCCGAGACCAGACCGCTGCCGACGGCGCGGTCGTTCTCGAAACGGAAGCCCCGGCCGAGACCGATGCCGTCGTTCTCGAAGATGCGGTTGCCGGCCACCTTGCGCAGGAAGCGCTCGGCATACCTGGTGCCCCTCACCCTTGCCGGGGTGTTCCGACCGAGCGCGTCCAGGCAGTAGCCCTGGACCAGCGGCGCGTGGAGATCGGCGAAGACCTCCGGCCGGCTGACCAGGTCGAGTGTCAGCACCCTGCCTCCGACCTGGAAGACCATGCCGACCTGCCCTTCGTGCAGGTTGATCTGCGAGGCACTCGCCTGCAGACGGTCGCGGTGGCTTTCGAAGGCATCGCTGGAGGCTCCGGTCGGCGAATGCACGCCGAGGCTGGTCGAGCGGTCGGCGACCGGCTGCCCAGACCTCGCCCTGGTCGGCCCGCTCTTCCATCCCGGACACCCGGGCCCGGTGGGCCGCCTGGCCTTGCGCCGGCGCAGATCCGGGTCGGCCGCCTGCAGCGAGGGCAGGAAGTCCTCGGCGTTGCGGGAGCCGTCCCAGCGGCCCTGCTCGACGCAGCTGACCGGCGCGATCACGGTTTCGCCCGGCGCGATCAGCAGGCTCTTGTCGAAGGTGCGGTTCTGCTGGCCGCCGACCACCTCTTCGCCTTCGTAGATCAGCACCGCGGAACCGGTCGGGTTCGATACGACCACGTCGCGCACCGAGCCGCCGCCGGGCTGCTCGTTGACCTTGAAGCCGAGCGCCTGGGCGCGGCTCATCGAGGTGTACTGCTGGACCGGCTCGGTCCCGAACACCGGGTAGACCGCGATCGGTCCCGAGACATCCGGCTCGCCGACCGTCAGCGGTTCGCGCTGGTAGTCCTCAATCGTCACTTCTTCCTTCTGCTCTGGTCGTCATTTCGCCCCTCGACTTCTTCGCTTGCCCGGAAGGTGTCGGCGGGGACCCGGAAGATCTGACAGGGTCGCGAGAGTCGGGCAGTACCCGTTGATCGTGTGATCGCGTTTTCCGAGAACCGGAAGCTCAGTTGGCCGAGAATCGGTAGCTGAACAGGCGAGAAATGGTAGCGTAGAATCATGAGCGAAGGGCAGACTACCGACACCGGATCCTGGACCAGGAACTGGACGAGCTGATGGGTTCCCTGCCGGCCATCGCGATCGAAGGCGCGAAGGCAGTGGGCGAGACTGAGACCGCGTTGCAGCGCGCGAAAACGATCCGGGCGCTCGACCAGCCGACCCAACTCGAAGCCCTGGCAGCCGACCCGTCACGGATCACTCAAGACGAACCACCATTGCTGATCGACGAATGGCAGCACCTGCCGGAAATCTGGGATCGCGTGCGAAGAGCGGTGGATGAAGGGCTCGGACCCGGCCGGATCCTGTTGACCGGATCATCCTCGCCGGCTCGCCTGGGAAGCCATTCGGGCGCAGGAAGATCGTCAGCCTGCGCATGCGGCCGATGTCGCTCGCCGAACGTTTGCAGGCGCGCCACGATCAGTCTCGATGAGCTTCTCAGCGGCCGCAAACCGGACCTCCTCGGCAGTCCGACGCCAGACTGGACGACTACGTGACCGAGTGTGAGCACCAGATTCCCGGCATGAGGCAACTCAGGAGTCGCGCCCTGAGGATCCAGCTGGACGGTTACCTGACCAGAATCGTCGAGCGGACTTCCCGAGCTGGGCCACGGGCGAAATCGATCCGGGCTGAGGCGGTGGATGACCGCCTACGCCGCGGCGACCTCGAACCGCGTCGTGGGAGAAGATCCGCGACGCTACGGCAGCAGGCCATGCGAAGGCGCCGGCCAAGACAACGACCCTGCCCTACCGCGACGTGCTGGAGAAGCTCTGGATCCTCGACCCTTTGCCCGGCTGGAAGCCAGTCGAAACCCGCTCGGCAGGCTGACGCGGGAATCGCCTGGGCCGGTTGTGGACAGGCGACTGCGAAAACAGGCAACTGCCACCGGTCCCGGTTCTCCCGGGGAACAGGTGTCCGGCCTCAGGGGGGGCAGCTCGACGTCGGTATGGCCGAAGTCGTCGCCTTTGAACAGCAGGGGTTCTCCCGCCTCGACAGCAAGGGCGTAAGCGAAGCAGTCTCCGAAGTTGAGGCCGGCGGGGTGGCCGGAGCCTTTTCCGAAATCGCGGTAGGCGGCCCGGGCAACGACAGCCTGGGTTGTGGTGACCGGTGCGACTTCGATCGCCGCGGTCTCGAGCAGGCGATCGAGCATGCGGGCGATCGATGGCTCCCCGGCCCGGTCCAATACGGCTCCGGCTTCGACGTAACTGACTGCCGAGAGCCTGGTGGCCGGTGATCCGGCGATGGCCCTGGCGAAAGCCGGTGCTTCCGGCTCCTTACGAAGTATCGCGATCAGGGCCGAGGTGTCGACGATCATCGCGGCAGGCCCTGCTCGTCGTAGAGCAACCGGCCGTGGTCGAGTTCGTGCCCTTCGAGAAGCGGCGCCGATTGTGCGGCGAGCCCGAGGATCGCCCGCTGCCCTCTTTCAGGACCGGGCCCTTCGATGCGCTCGAGCTTCTCGGCCAGGGCCTGGGTGACCACAGTGGTCATCGACTCCCCTGTCAGGTCGGCAAGGCGGCGAGCCAGGCGATGAGCGGCCTCGTTCTTGATGTTAAGGCTCACAGGACAATATTCTACCATTTGCCTGCTGTTTCTACCATCGCCATGTCGAAGCCATATCCAGACAAGCAGCCTGCCGCCGCTTCTCTCCCCGGCCCGATTCGGAAGAACTGCCGTCTCAGGAGCCCTTGCTCAGGGGCCCTTGATCTCCTGGATGATGTTGCCGCCGTCGACGACCAGGGTCTGGCCGGTTATGTAGGAGGCCTCCGGGGCGGCGAGCAGGACCGCGGCGGCGGCGACTTCGTCCGCGGTGCCGGGCCTGCCGATCGGGGTGTGCTCGCCGGCCTTGACCTCTTCGGGAAGGGCGCTGCTCGTTTCGATCCAGCCGGGGTTGATCGAGTTGACCGTGGTGCCGGTCGGGCCGAGTTCGATCGCCAGTGCCCTCATCAGGCCGTCGAGGCCGGCTTTGGCAGCGCTGTAGGCGGGGTTGCCGGGAGCGCTGACCATCGGGCCGGTGACCGAGGTGACGAAGACGATGCGGCCGTGCCCGGAGTCGGTGATCGCGGTCAGGGCCGCCCGGGTTACGTTGAAAGCGAGGTCCATGTTCTGGTCGATCCCGGCCCTCCACTCGGCGTGGCTGAGCTGCTTGAACTCGCGGCCGAGATCATCGGTGCCGACCTGGCTCATGCCGGCGTTGTTGACCAGGATGTCGAGGCTGCTGTGCCAGGAGGTGGCCTCTTCGACCAGGCGGGTCGCCTCGGACGGGTCGATCAGGTCGGCCACGTGGGCGCTGACTTCGATCCCCTGGTCCCGGAGCTCGGCGGCGCGGTCGTGGATCCGGTCGGTGGTCGAAGAGATCGCCACCCCGGCTCCCTGCCGACCGAGCGCCCGGGCGATCGCGAAGCCGATGCCCTCGGCACTGCCGCAGCCGGTCACCAGGGCGGTCTTGCCCGTGAGGTCGGCGAATCGGGAGGTGGCGGACTTTGCCATGTGCCGACCCTAGCCGTTCAGAAGATGCGCCGGGCGAGCTTGCCGTCGCGCACCAGGTGGACGGTGACCTTGTTGCTGCGCTTCAGCCGCCGCGGATCGACGACGGTCCCGAAGCGGTTGAGCACCCCGTCGTCGAAGACCCGGGCCGTGCCGGCGATGCGGCCGTTCAGGCCGAGCGCAAGCACCGTCCCCGGTTTGAGCCGGCTCGACCTCCCGTAGATCATCGCCGGGACCCACTCGCTGTCGGGCTTGACCCACAGCAGCTGCCTGCGGTTGTCGATGCGCAGGGCGGGCCGGCCGGTGCGCACGAGTTTCGTCGCCGGGATGTTCCTGCCGATCAGGCCCGGCTTCGGGCCCATCTTCCAGATACCCCCGGTCCCCAGCATCCTCCGCTTGAGCTTGAGGTCACTCTCGAGGCGCCTCTCGAGCAGTCCGCGGCTGAACTCGACTCCGTCGATGTTGGCCGGTCGCCAGGGGTCGGTGATCTGCGAAATCGGCACACCGTCGCGCCCGGGATATGCCTCGATTCCTGTCACCTCGGCGATGGTCGGCATCAGGTCGACCTCCTGGGTCCGGGTCGGCACCGGCCCACCGGCGGTCTGCCCGGGGTACTTGATGAAGAGCGGCGCGAAGGCGACCGAGGCGGCGTTCTCCTTGACGATGGTGCGACGGTTCACTCCGCTCCTGAAGCTGGTCCCGTGGTCGCTCGTGATCACGACCATCGCCCTGTCCCAGACGCCGGCCTCGACCGCCCGTCGGCGCAGGGTTGCCAGGAGCCGGTCGACCCGTGCGACCTGAATCAGGTGACGCTGCCAGGCCTGACCGGCAGCCGCCTGCGAATCGAGGATCTCACCCAGCCCGCCTTCGGCCGGTAGCGGCATAGGCCCGTTGCGGTAGCGCCGGCCGTCCGGCAAGTAGACGTGGGGCATGTGGGGAAGGAAGGAGTGGGCGAACAGGAAGTCGGTGTCGAACTTGCGGCTGTTCAGCCACCCGGGAAACTCTTCGCGCACCAGTCCGAGGCGGAGCGGCAGTTTGAACTTGAGGAACTCCATCGGGTCTGCGATGCCCTGCTCGGCCCCGATCTCGCCGGCAGGCAGGGGACAGAACTGCTGCGGGCACAGCTCGCTGCTGAACTCCAGGATCTCCTGGCTGTAGCCGGCCGAGCGCAGGAGCGGTGAACAGGTTGTCGGGGTAGTTGGCGGCCGTGGCCAGGTTTCCGTCGGAGACCCTCCTTCCGGTAAGCAGGCT
Source organism: uncultured Solirubrobacterales bacterium (assembly GCA_963709475.1). Classification (GTDB taxonomy): domain Bacteria; phylum Actinomycetota; class Thermoleophilia; order Solirubrobacterales; family 70-9; genus 67-14. The sequence goes on from CAVPWI010000007.1 coordinate 15,951, forward strand.
CGGGATCGATCTCACCGTCGCGTCGGCGGATGTCGTGTGGTTCGGGTACCAGGTCGCCTCCCTGGAGAGTCGCCCGAAGTTGGGAAAGCGCCGGTCGTCGATCACCCCGGGGCGCTTGAGCAGGGAAACGGTTGGCAGCTCGTCGAAAACGACGAGGATTACCGGAACCCGTTCATCCGGCCCGGCCGCTGAAGGCCGTTCGGTCGCGAAGCCGGCGAAAAAAACCACGGCGGCGACAAGCGGAGCCACCATCAGATGGAACTTTCCCGTCATGAGTCAGACGAGCCTAACCCGAACCCTTCCAGACAGGAGCGATCGGCCCGACGGGATCCTCGGTGTGACTGGCGTCGGCGACGTAACGAAGGCCCGGGAGCAGAACACTTGCAATGGGTGTTGTACCGGTGTTACACTCATACGCATGCCGACGAAACACCCACGACACGCGATCACCGAGACGCCGGCTCTCAAGGCGGTGCTCGATCGTCTGCGTGACCAGTCGGGTGAATCCCGGCTCAACTGGGGCGAACTCGTCGCCCTGGGGGCTGAAGAGAAGATGAGGCGAATGCAGTCTGACCGGGAAAGGGCATCTGCGATACGGAAAGCGGCGGCGGACGAGATCCGCAACGGAACCGCGGACGCGGACGTCGCAGCCGCCGACGAAGTGAAGCGAAGCGGCTGGATCAGCCGGTGAGCGCCAGGTGGCTGCTTGACAATTCCTCATGGTCGCGACGGGGCAGTCCGAACCTGACACAGGAGGTGAGAGCAAAGCTGGCCGATGACCTCGAGGCGGGACTGCTCGTAGTGACCCTCCCATTCTTGATGGAGGCGGGCTACTCGGCACGCGACACGGCTGATCGGGACCGGCTCTTCGACCTGTTCGACACGCTTGACTCGATCGAGATCGATCGCCGGGTCGAACAGCGAACCGTAGATGCCCAGGCGCAACTCACCCGGACCGGACACCACCGGATCCCCCCGGTTGACGTCCTCCTTGCGGCATTGGCCGACCTGAACGGCTTGGGAGTTCTGCACTACGACGCTCACTACGACCTGATCCTCGAGTGGACCGACCTCAGCTACGACTCGCGCTGGCTGGCGCCCCGGGGAGTTCTCTAGCCGGCCAGGTGCCGCCGCAGGTGGCCGACCCTGACTGCGACCAGCTTCATCAGGTTCTCGAGCAAGATCGAGAGCAGGACGGGGTCACTCTCCTTCAGCTCGTCGTAAGCGACCGAGCTGAGGGCCCAGGCGACCGTGTCCGTCGCGGCCTCCGAGTAGCCGGGGCGCGTTCCGCCTCCGAGCATCGCGATGTCGCCGAGCACCATGCCGGCGGGAAGGGTCGAGAGCCGGCGCACGTCGCCCTCGCCGTCCCTGGCCAGGAGGTTTACGCCGCCGCGGGTGATCAGCAGGGCTTCGTCCACTCTTTCGCCAGCCTCGTAGATCCTCGAGCCGGCCGCGTACTCGCGCCTCTCGAGCGCCTCCGCGAGTCGTTCGACCTGAGCGGGGTCCATGCCCTGGGCGGCACCATGTTCGGCGAGCGGCATCTCCCCTCTTTCGGCAAGATCTCCGTAGCGCTCGAGAAGGCGCTCTTCCGTCCATTCGATCGCCATGTCCAGATCGGGGAATCCGCGCACCTTCGGCAGTTCCCGGGTTTCGCGCAGCCGGTCGAGGGCTTCGGCGAAGTCGGGCTGGCGATCGCTGTCGGAGAGGAGCAGCTCGCCGCCCGCCCGCTCCAGCGAGTCGATCAGGTCACTGAGGATCGGCACGACGACCGGATCGACTCCACGCACCGCCGTGAAGTCGAGGATCGCGTAGTTGATCGAATCGGCACCGTCGAGCACCACGCTGGAGATCAGCTCTCCTGAGGCGAACGAGATCTCGCCCTGAAGCTCGACCACGCGGACCCGGCCGCCATGCTCTTCGAGGACCTGCTGCTCGTCGGCCGGGCGCATCCTTCTCGACCTGCTGTCGGCGCAGGAGTGGAGCGCCCTGACCGGCGGCTGCGGCCTCCGGGTCGGGCTCATCACGTGGAGCCGCAGCTCGGTCGAGAGCTGCTCGCAGACCGCCACCCCGCGTACGCTGTTTCCGTGCTCGTCCAGCGGCGGCGAGTAGACCGCGATACCTACCTGACCGGGGAGCACGGCGATGATCCCTCCGGCAACCCCGGACTTGGCCGGGAGCCCGACGTTGTAGAGCCAGTCGCCGGCCGCGTCGTACATGCCGCAGCTGGCCATCACGCTGAGCACGCTGCGCACCGTGTCCTCGCGCAGCACCCGCTCGCGGGTCACCGGGTTGACTCCGGTCGAGGCCAGCGTCGCGGCCATGGTCGCGAGATCGCGGCAGTTGACCAGGGTCGAGCACTGCCTGAAGTAGGTCTCGACCACCTCCTCGACCTCGGACTCCTCGCCCAGCGCGCCGGAGTTCTTCATCAGGTAGGCGATCGCCCGGTTGCGGTGGCCGCTCTTGTCCTCGGAGCGGTAGACCGCCTCGTCGATCTCCAGGTCCCGACCGGCGAAGGCCGAGTACTCGTTGAGGATGCGGTCGATCGGCCGGTCGAAGCCGATCGGCTTGATCAGCGATGCGGTGGCGATCGCGCCGGCGTTGACCATCGGGTTGGGCGGGATTCCGGAGCCCGGACTTCAGCGTGATCGAGTTGAAGGCCTCGCCGCTGGGCTCGACGTCGACGTGCTCGCGGACCGCCTCCTCGCCGATCGCTTCCAGCGCCAGGGCGAAGGTGAGCGGCTTGGAGATCGACTGGATCGTGAATTCCTGCCGGGTGTCCCCGACCTCGTAGACCGCGCCGCCCGCGGTGACCAGGCAGATGCCGAACAGGCCGGGGTCGGCGGTGGAGAGCTCGGGGATGTAGGAGGCGACCTCTCCGGAGGAATTGCCGGCGTTGGCCTCGAGCAGGCGCTCGAGCAGCGCCTTTACCGGCGAGAGCGAGATCTCCTGGGGCGTGCTGCTTTCCACGCGGCGCAGTATGACCGCAGGAGCCCGCGGGGAGATCGGACGGACGTTTGACGTAATACCCCCAAGGGGTATAGCCTCGGAAGGGGCGCTACGGTTGGAACAGCCCGGAAAGGTTTACGCCGATGGCTTCGAACACAACTGAATCGGACCGCGAGAAGATCAGCTTCGAGGTGCCCGACATGAGCTGCGCCTCCTGCGTGAGCAAGGTCGAGAAGAAGCTGAACGCGATCGACGGGGTCGAAGCGACAGTCAACTTCGCCACCAAGAAGGCCGCGGTCGAGTTCGACCCCGAGCGGTCCGGCCCCGATGAGTTCGCCAAGGCGGTCGACTCGGCCGGCTATACCGCCGTCATTCCCGGTCCCACCGAGGGCACCGCTCCGGCGACCACCTCGCCGGCCGATGCCGATCCGGAAGCGCCGGCCGGGGAGGTCGCCGCCCACGACCACATGAGTCACTCGGTCGCCCCTGTCTCGACTCTCTACCACCGCTTCGTGGTCAGCGCTGTGCTGACTGTGCCCCTGGTCCTGATCACGATGATCCCGGCCCTGCAGTTCGACTACTGGCAGTGGCTGGCGCTGGCGCTGGCGACCCCGATCGTCTTCTGGGGCGGGCTGCCCTTCCACCGGTCGGCCTGGAAGGCGGCCAAACACGGCGGCTCGACCATGGACACGCTGATTTCGCTCGGCACCCTGGCCGCCTACTTCTGGAGCCTCTACGCGCTGCTGTTCGGCATGGCCGGAGAGATCGGCATGACGATGAGCTTCGAGCTGGTCCCCTCCCGCGGCGGCGGGCTCGACCACCTCTACTTCGAGGTCGCCGGCGTGGTCACCACCTTCCTGCTGGCCGGCCGCTACTTCGAGGAACGGGCCAAGTCAAGGGCCGGCGACGCGCTCAAGGCCCTGCTCGACATGGGTGCCAAGGATGTCTCCCTGATCGGGGCGGACGGCAGCGAGACCAAGGTCGCGATCGAGCAGCTCGGGATCGGCGACCGCTTCGTGGTCCGGCCCGGCGAGAAGGTCGCCACCGACGGCGTGGTGGTCGAAGGCGCTTCGGCCGTGGACGAGTCGCTGCTGACCGGCGAGTCGGTCCCGATCGAGAAGCAGCCCGGGGACGACGTCGTCGGCGCCAGCGTCAACGCCGGCGGGCGGCTGGTGGTCGAAGCGACCAGAATCGGCACCGATACCGCCCTGGCCCAGATCGCGAGGCTGGTCGAAGAAGCACAGACCGGCAAGGCGCCGGTGCAGAAGCTCGCCGACCGCATTTCGGCCGTCTTCGTACCGGTGGTGCTGGTGCTCTCGCTACTGACCATGGCCTTCTGGCTGATCGAAGGCAGCGGCTCGGCCTTCGCGATCAGCGCCGCGGTCTCGGTGCTGATCATCGCCTGCCCCTGCGCGCTCGGGCTGGCAACCCCGCTCGCCCTGCTGGTCGGCACCGGCCGCGGCGCCAGCCTCGGGCTCTTGATCAAGGGCCCGCAGGTACTCGAATCGACCCGGCGGATCGACACGATCCTGCTCGACAAGACCGGCACGATCACCACCGGCGAGATGAAGCTGGTCGGTGTCGTGACCGCCGAGGGCGTCGATCGGGAAGAGGCCCTGCGGCTGGTCGGCGCGCTCGAGGACGCCTCTGAGCATCCGATCGCCAGAGCGATCGCCACCGGAGCCCGGGAGGAAGTCGGGGAGCTGCCGGGCACCTCGGATTTCAACAACCGCGAAGGCTCCGGAGTCGAAGGCGAAGTCGAAGGCCACCGCCTGCTGGTCGGCCGGGCGTCGATGATCGCGACCGAGTTCGGAGCCGGGGGCAACGGCACCGGGGCCGCCTCCGCCGGCATCACCGGCGAGCTCGAGACGGCGCTCGCCGAGGCCCAGGGCAAAGGTCAGACCGCGATCGTCGCCGCCTGGGACGGCCGCGCCAAGGCCGTTTTCGCCGTGGCGGACACGGTCAAGGAGACCAGCGCCGAGGCGATCGCCGAGCTTCACGCACTCGGCCTGGAGCCCGTCCTGCTTACCGGAGACAACGAGACCACCGCCCGGGCCGTGGCCTCCCAGGTCGGCATCGAGCGGGTGGTGGCCGAGGTGCTGCCGTCGGAGAAGGTGGACGCGGTCCGCAGCCAGCAGATGGCCGGCCGCACCGTGGCGATGGTCGGCGACGGGGTCAACGACTCCCCCGCCCTGGCCCAGTCGGACCTCGGCATCGCGATCGGGACCGGCTCGGATGTGGCGATCGAGGCCAGCGACCTGACCTTGATCTCCGGCGACCCGCGGGGTACGGTCGAAGCGATCCGACTCAGCCGGGCGACCCTGAAGACGATCAAGCAGAACCTCTTTTTCGCCTTCATGTACAACGTGCTGCTGATCCCGGTGGCGATGACCGGAATGCTCAATCCGATCCTCGCCGGTGCCGCCATGGCGATGAGCTCGATCTTCGTGGTCACCAACTCGCTGCGCCTTCGCTCCTTCCGCCGCTCGTTCTGAGTCGGCACGGCTTGACACTCGCCTCGTCCTCCTTTATCCCTAATGGATGGAGAAACGGATAACGCCTTCCCTCGTCATTTCGGTCATCGCCCTGGTCGTCGCCCTCGGCGGCGTCAGCTACGCGGCGATCAACATCCCGAAGAACTCGGTCGGCAGCAAGCAGCTGAAGAAGAATTCGGTGACCACGAAGAAGCTCAAGAAGAAGGCGGTGAATCGCTCCAGGCTGCGTAGCGACGCGGTCAACTCCGCCAAGGTGAAGGACGGAACCCTGCTCAGGAATGACTTCGAGCCGGGGCAGCTGGCCGGAGAAGCCTGGTACGCGGCGAGAGAGCCGGTTGTCCCGCTGCTGACCCTGAACGGCGCTTTCCAGACGGTGGTAGAAACACCTGAACTCCCGGCGGGCTCTTACGTTCTCAACGCCCGAGCGAATGTCTTCGCAGATGGCATCGACGGAACCGTGATCTGCTCGATGGCCAACGACGCGGCACAGAACTTCACGGTTGATGTCGGTGACGGGGTGGCTCTGTCGATGTCGGCGACCGCGGTGCTCGATGAGCCGCGGACTATCCCGCTCAACTGCTCGGTCAACGCCGGCACGGCGCAGATCGCTCAGGCTCACGTGATCGCCACTTCAGTCATCAACGTGAACGGCGACGCATTCGACGGTGGCTGAGTCCGGCCACTGCAAAACGAAGAGCCCGGCAGGACGGTGAAGTCCGGCCGGGCTCTTTGATTCTTCTGACGAGGTGAAGTCGGCTCAGACGCCGTCGACTTCCTCGCCGTAGATGATGATTCCCCAGACGACCCAGCACGACAGGGCGAAAACGCCGAGTGACCAGAAGGGGAAACCGGCACCCATCGAGAACAGCGCGATGACCGCGCCGACGCTGCCGACGATGATGCCCAGGATCCGCCCGTAGGCGTTGCCGGCCAGCAGCGAGAAGCCACCGATCAGCTCCAGCACACCCCAGATGATCAGCAACCAGCCAAGGGCGTTGAGGTCACTGAAGACCAGCCTGGTGTCGTTGACGAATACGTTGGCGTTGTCGAGGGCCCCGATTCCGTAGATGATGTTCAGCACGCCCAGAATGAGCAGCATTATTCCGGCAAAAGCAACCCGGCCTGCACCTTGCATTGGATCTCCTTTTAGCTTCCGGGCGGACCCTCCAGCCCTCCCGGTATGGACTGACAGTGGCTAAACCTTCGACCACTGCCGGCTTTGACCTTCCGGCCCCCGGCCGCGCACCAAATGATGCGACATGCGATCCGTCCGGATGACTCGATGCCTCTAGCATCGGGTTATGGACGAGCGCATCCCGCTGACCGCTGAAGACAGGGCGATTCTCGAGCTCGAGGACCAGCGGGTGGCGGGCAACACCCTGAAGGTAATCAGGCTCGGCTCGCCCGGGATCGACGCCGAACAGCTGAAGGCGTCCGTCTCCGAGCGGATCGAATCCGTGCCCGAGTTGACCCGCAAACTCGGCGGGGAGCCCGGGGCGCCCTACTGGATGCCGGACCCGGACTTCGACCTCGACCGACACATCGCCGTCCATGCCGGTGGCGAGGAAGTCAGCGAAGACGAGATCCGGAGGGCGACCGCCGAGCTGCTCTCCGAGCGTCTCGATCGCGACCAGCCGCTCTGGCGGATCGACATCGCCCCGACCAGAGGTGGTGGTGCGGCCCTGATCTGGCGCATTCACCACGTGATGGCCGACGGAACAACAGCGATGCGCCTGGCCCGCCAGATCCTCTGGGACCAGCAAGGCGTGGAGGAGCCGGCGGGTGGCGCGGTCAAGGCTCCGGGCACCCGGGAAGCGGTCGAGCACGAGCGCCGGCGAAGACACATCCTCGGCCTCTACGGCCGCGAGTTCTCGAAGTCCCCGTCGCCGTCGCCGTTCGACGGCGAAATCGGCACCGAGCGCACCGTCTCGTTCGCGACTGTCTCGTTCGCCTCGCTCCACGACTCCGCGAAAACCCTCGCCGGGGCCACGGTCAACGATGCGGTCCTGGCTGTGATCGCCGGAGCACTGCGTCACTGGATCGGGATCCACGAAGGCCTCGAGGCGGACTCGCTGCGGGTCAAGGTGCCGGTCAGCCTGCACCACGCTGGTGACGAGGTCGCCAACCGGGACTCCTACTTCTCGGTGCCGCTGCCGCTCGGTGAGCCCGACCCGGTGACGAGGCTGGTCGCGATCCAGGAAGCGACGACCGAGCGCAAGCAGGACCACGACGCCGAAGAACTCGACTCGCTCCTGCGGCGAGCATCCCGGACCTCTATCCGCCTCGGCAAGCTGCTTGCGAAAGTCGAAGCCGACCCGCGTCGCTTCGCCTTCAGCGTCTCGAACGTGAAGGGGCCGCGGCGGCAGGTGTCGGTGGAGGGCGCACCGGTCGAGACGATTCACTCGGTGGTCGAGATCGGCCACCACCACGCACTGCGAATCGCCGTGATGTCGATCGACGACCGGCTCTGTTTCGGCTTCTGCGCCGACCCGGACCTGGTTTCGGACCTCGACGAAATGGCTTCCGGCGCCGAGAACGAAGCCTCCCTGCTTGAGGCTCTGGCGGCCGGTCGAAGCTGAATTCAGTCTAGACTCAAAATATGACCACGGGAAGCGCGACCGGCGAAACGAGCGGCGAGAACGGGGGGTCCGCCCACTCCCTGCCGACCGCCGCGGTCGAGGATTACGCCAAGGCGATCTACTCCCTGACCGGCTGGGGTCCGGAGACCGCCTCGACCAACGACCTGGCCGCCCGGCTGGGGGTCAAGCCGGGCTCGGTCTCGGCGATGATCAAGAAGCTCGACGACGCCGGTCTGGTCGAGCGCGTGCCCTACCACGGCGTACGCCTGACTGCCGACGGAACCCGCGTCGCCCTGGCGGTACTGCGACGCCACCGTCTGCTGGAACTATTCCTGGCCGAGGTGCTGGACGTACCGTGGGAACGGGTCCACGACGAGGCCGAGGTTCTTGAGCACGCCCTGTCGGAGGACCTGACCGAGTTGATCTCGACCAAACTCGGCGACCCCTCCTTCGACCCCCACGGCGACCCGATCCCGACCAGGGAGCTCAGCCTCGAAGAGACCTCGACCGAGAACCTGGCCTCGATGGCGCCCGGGGACCGGGCCACCTTCGTCCGGGTATCCGATTCGAACCCCGACATGCTCACCTACCTTTCCAACTGCGGCATATCGGTCGGCGACCAGTTCGAGATGGTCGAGCGCCAGCCCTTCGACGGGCCGGTCTCAATCCGGATCGGCGATCAGACCCATGTGCTGGGCCTGACCCTCGCAGAGGCGATGCGAGTAGTGCCGCTGGACTGAGACCGACCGTCGGCCGGGCCTTACCTGCGGCCGGACTTCGCCGGCTTGATCGTGGCGTTCTTCCTCACGGTTGCCGAATTGCCGGCCCCGTCGCTGACCTTGGCGACAGCGACCACCTTGCGTGCCTTGCGGTTGTTGCGAACCAGCCTGGCCGAGCCCTTCTTGAACTTCACCGTGACCCTCTTCGTCTTGCCGGCCGCGACCTTGAAGCCGGTCCCGGCGAGGGTCACCTTGCGGGCCTTCTTGCCGGTCTTGACCTTGCCCCTGGTCTTCAGGGTCAGCTTGCCGCTGCAGGGACCGGACTCTTCGCCAGCCGGACATGTCAGCTTGACTTTGGCCCTGGACTTGCGGTTGAGCTTGATCTTCCTGCCGGCGATCTTCACCGTGACCTGGTTGTCGGCGTCCGTCAGTCGCCACATTTCGTAACCGTGGACACCGTCGTCGGCGGTGAAGTAAAGCTCGTCGTTGAACGGCGTGAAGTCGTAGGGGTCGGAACCGTCGTTTCCCGGCAGGATGTCAGCGAAGAGCTTGGGTGATCCACCGTTCAGTGACCAGAGCTCCTCCTCCTTGTTCTCGGTCTCGGCAAGGAAGTAGAGCTCGCCCTTGAATTCGTTCAGGTCGTAGGGACTGGAACCGTCCTCACCCGGATTCAGGTCCGAAACGAGCGTTGCCCCGACCCCGTCGGTCCGCCACAACTCGCTGCCCGAAGTACCGTCGGTGGCCGCGAAATAGAGCTGACCTGCGAAGGCCCGGAGATCACCGGGGAACGAACCGTCGGCGCCGGGCCGTAGGTCGGCGACCTGGTCGGTTATCGGAAACGGCGAACTCTTGTCGGTCCGCCAGAGTTCGACGCCCGTAGCCCCGTCGTCAGCCCTGAAATAGAGGTGGTCGCCGTAGACCTCGAAGCCGGAAGGCCCCGAACTCCCGGCCCCCGGATTCAGGTCCGTGATCAGCTGGGTGGTCAACGCGTTGGTCCTGACCACTTCCGATCCGAAAGCAGCGCCGGTGGCCCTCATGTAAAGGAACCCGTTGAACTCGGTCAACTGGGAGATGCTCGCGCCCGCTGCTCCCGGATTGATCTGCTGCCACAGGATGGTCGAACTTCCGTCAGTCCTCCAGAGTTCGTCGCCGTTGACTCCGTCATTGGCCGAGAAGAAGACGTGGTCCCCGAGTCGGGTCAGCTGGTTCGGCGCCGAACTGCCGGCTCCGGGATTGATGTCTTCGAGCAGCGCAGTCACACCGCCCTCCCTCTTCCACAACTCGGAACCCTGGATCCCGTTGTCAGCTCGGAAGATCAGGCTCGAGCCGAGGACCACGAAGTTCGAGGGGTTTGACGAGTCCGCGCCGGGGCGGATGTCAGCGACCAGCTGGGTGGTGGTTCCGTCGGTCATCCAGAGTTCGCTTCCCTGGGCTTCGGTCCTTGCCCGGAAGTAGAGAGCGCCGTCGAACGGGGTGAAACCCGAGGGGTTCGAGCTCTTCTTGCCGGGTTCGATGTCCGATACGAGTTCGGAGATCTTGCCGTCGGTGCGCCAGAGCTCATAGCCGTGCTCGCCGTCGCGCGCTTCGAAGTAGAGGTACCCGCCGAATTCGGTGTAGTCACCGGGGTCAGAGTCGCTCGGACCCGGGTTGATGTCAGCAGCCCTTTCGGCCCTGACTTCAGCCGATGCCGGCATCGTTGAGACCGCAAACCCGGCCAGCAACACGATCAGCGCCGCCAGCAGCAGACGTCCCGGCCGGTAGATAAATTGGTTCAGCTTCGTCTTCATTTCGGTTCACTTCCTTCGACGTACTTTCGGCTTCCTCAAGCCCTGTTGAACGTCCAACGAAGTGATTGCCGGTTTCTTACGCCAGACGGCCAAAACATTTCCTGCCCTGCTGACAACGTAACTGCAGCGTGACCGTATTGCCAGTACCGAAGCCGGTCCGGGGCCTGGATCCGTCTCGTACCGGCGGTAGCGCCGGCGGACTCAGGGGGACTTGCGCAACTCCAGCGTCCGGTTCAGCTCCTGGCCGAAGAGGATGGCGAGGTTGGAGATCCAGAACCAGACGAGCAGGGCGACGAAGCCGCCGAGGGTGCCGTAGGTCTCGTTGTAGGAGCCGAAGTTGCCGACGTAGAACGTGAAGCCGGCCGAGGCGATGACCCAGATCGCCAAGGCGACCAGGGCGCCGACGCTGGAGAAGCGGATCCGGCCGTGGTCGATGTCGGGGGAGAAGTGGTACAGCAGCGCGACCATCAGCAGGACCAGTAGCGCCATCACCGGCCACTTGGCGATGTCCCAGATGTCCAGTGCAGTGGAGCTGATCCCGAAAGTGTCGGCGACGGCCGCGACCACCGGGCCGGTCATCGCCAGACCGACCGCGAGCAGGGTGAGGATCAGCAGCAGGGTGATCGTCAGCGCGAGATGCTGGGCCCTCAGCTTCCAGTACGGCCTGCTCTCGTCGATTCCGTAGACCACGTTCGACGCCCTGCCGAAAGCCCCGACATAACCGGATGCCGACCAGATCGCCAGCGCCAGACCGAATACGAACGTGACCCCCGAGGCACCGCGGTTCGAAGTGATGGCATCGACCGGTCCGGCGATCGAATCGGTTGCGACCTCCGGTCCGAGGTCGGAGATGATGCTGGTCAGCCGCTCGGTCGTCGCCTCGGGGTCAGCGAACAGGCCGACCAGCGAAACCAGGGCGATCAGCGCCGGAAAAAGTGAGAGCAGTCCGTAGTAGGTGAGGCCCGCCGCCTTGTCGGTCATCTGGTGCTCGATGAAATTGCCCCCGGTCTGCTTGACCGTGGCAACGAGGGAGTTGTCCCGGTCGGTACCGGGCGGCTGGTGATCCTGCATCGCAGGGAATCTACCCGGGTGACGGCCCGGTAAACCAGCTTCGTGGCCGGCGCTAGGGACCCGTGAAGCTCGGTGGGCCGGTCGGGGGCCGGGTCGGAGGGGTCGGGGGGGTGGGCGGTGTCGGAGGGGTCGGATCGGTCGGGCCGGGATCGGTCGGGACCGGTTCCCTGGGGGGCTCGACCGGGGCCGGTGGCTCCGGTGGCTTCGGTGAAGTCGGTGGTGTCACCGGCGATTTGCTTCCGGGCGGCGTTCCGCCCTGCGGCTTCTGTGGCGGAGGCGAAGAGCCGCCAGATGGTGGCGGCGCGGGCGCGGTGACCGGAGGGGTTGCAGGAGTCTCGGGGACGGGACCCACCGGCACGGCGGAAGGGGCTTCAGGATTCTGGTTCTTCTTGCCCTCAGGGCGCTCGCCACCGTTGTCGCGGCCCGGCTTCGCGTCGGATTCGGATGAGACGGCTTCGATGAAGCCCGTCGTCTCGGGCGAGGACTCCGCGAGTCTTTCTGCGGTGACGCCGACCAGAATGCCGACGACGAGTGCCGCCCCGACGGCCATCGACGTCCTCATTCGGCCTTTGTTCGCTGTGCCCACCAATGACCGGCCCGCACCGTCTGCGCCACCTTCCGCAGCGCCCAGGCGCTCGACGCCGGACCAGTCGGCGCCGATCGACTCGGCCGCCTTCGCCAGGGTGTCCCGGAAGAGGTAGAGGCCGGGTGCGACCGGGGCCCAGGCGCGGTAGGAGATCCCGGACTCGGCCATCTCTTCCGAAGAGAGCCGGCAACCGGCGCAGTCGGCGAGGTGGGTGGAGAGCCAGCCCCGGTCGGCGGCGTCGGTGAGCTCGCCGTCCTGCTTCATAGCCATCAACGGCAGGGCCCGTTCACATTCCGGCGAGGACGGGGTCACGGCGGAAGCGACCTCGAGGTGGAGTTCGTTGCGAAGGCTGGTCCGTGCCCTGGAGATCAGCTGTGCGACGGAGTTCGAGTTCATCTCCATCGTGCTCGCGATCTCGGCATAACTCATGCCTTCGACCTCGCGCAGGGCCAGGACCTCCCGCTGGCGGGCGGGCAGCCTTTCGTTGGCTGCGCGTACCGAAGCCTGCTGGTTGGTCAGCATCGCGGCCCGCTCGGGCTCGATCTCGGCATCGGCCCGCTCGCGGTGCAGGTGACCGCTGCCTTCGTCGGGCAGGTCGGCAACCGGCTCGGTCCGGCGTCGACGGGAGATCATGTCGTAGCTCGCGTTCCGGGCGGCGGTGAACATGTAGCCACCGAAGTTGATCGTCTCGCCTTCGAGTTCGGGCAGCCTGCCGAAGACTTTGAGGAAAGCCTCCTGGGTCGCATCCTCGGCGTCGCTGGTGGCCCCGAGTATCCGGAGGCAGTAGTTGTAGATACGGGATTCATAGGTCTCGTAGAGGAGTGCGAAGGCGTTGCCGTCCCCTGCCGCCGCGGCTCGGGCCAGGTCGGACTCGCGAGAGTCGTCCCGGCCGTCCACCTCGACCCAGGAGGCTTCGTGACCCCCGTCCACGGAGGAGCCTGGCGGCGTACCGCTGCTCACTCTCTGTCACCGTGGTCGGGGGTCACTGCCTTCACTCTTTCCAGTCTCAGGATCCGTCCGCTGCCAGCCGGACACGCTTGCGGACCGTGCGCTTGTTTCCGTCACCGTCCCTGACCTTCGCGACCGCGGTCGGCTGCTTTGCCGCCGAAGTGTTCCGGACCAGTTTCCGGGACCGTTTGCTCAGCTTGAGCCTAACCGTCTTCGTCTTGCCGGATGGAACCCGGAAGGATGAGGCCGCCAGAGTGCCGACCTTGCCGGCCTTCAGCTTGACCCGCCCACGACACGGCCCGGACTGTTCCGAAGCCGGGCAGCGGAGTCGCAATGCGACCTTGCCGGCTCCGCTCATCTTGAGCTTGCGGCCGATGATCTTCAGGTTGACCTTCTCATCGGCTTCGCCGATCCTCCAGAGCTCGTAGCCGTGAACACCGTCATCAGCGGTGAAAAAGAGCTCGCCGCGGAACTCGTAGAACTCGTACGGGTCGGAGCCCTGGGAGCCCTGGAGGACGTCGGCGAACAGTTTCGGCTGCCCTCCCGCCACCGTCCAGACCTCATAGCCGACGCTGTCGTCTTCGGCCATGAAGAACACCTTGCCGCCGATGCCGGCGAAGTCGTAGGGATCCGAGCCCGAGTCGCCAGGGTAGACGTCACCGAGGCTGGACACGACGTTTCCGTCGGTCCGCCACGGTTCGCTACCGTGGACTCCGTCGCTGGCGCTGAAGTAGAGGTGATTGCCGAGCGTGGTCAGGTTGGAGGGTGAGGAACTGTCGGCTCCGGGCCTCAGGTCCGCGACCATGCTCGTGGTCGCAGCCGGCATCTGGCCATCCGTCCGCCAGAGCTCGGCTCCGGCGACACCGTCGTTCGCGCGGAAGTAGAGGTGCTCTCCGAGGACGGTGAGCCGGGCGGGGTCCGATGCGGATGCACCGGGGTTGATGTCTTCTACCTGCTCGACGGTCACGTGGTCTGCCCGCCAGAGCTCGTACCCGCCGGCAGCGGTCGCCGCACGGAAGTAGAGCATCCCCTTGAACTCGGTGAAGAAGGCGGGGTTGGAGTCGCCGCCTCCCGGCTGGATGTTCGCGCGGAGCGAGGCGCCGGTGGCATCGGCCCACCAGAGTTCGTTGCCGAACAGGCCGTTGTTGGCCCTGAAGTAGACCTTGTCACCGAGCACCGATATTTCGCTCGGCGCCGAGCCGGGCGCCCCGGGGTTGATGTCGGTGACCTGCTTGGTGTCGACTCCGTCGGTCCGCCAGAGTTCCCGTCCGTCCACGCCGTCGTCGGCGCTGAAGAAGATGTTGCCTCCGAGCCGGGTGGGATTCGAAGGATGGGATGAGTCTGATCCGGGATAGATGTCGGCGACCATCTCGGTGACTTTGCCATCGGTCCGCCAGAGTTCGTAGCCGGTGCCCTGCGTCCTGGCCCGGAAGTACAGCTTGCCGCCCAGAGTCGTGAAGTAGCTGGGTGACGATCCGCTGGAACCCGGATTGATGTCTTTCACCAGCTGCTTCGTACTGCCTCTGAGTCGCCAGAGTTCACGACCGTGCTCGCCGTCGTCGGCACCGAAGTAGAGCCAGCCCTTGAGGGCTGCCGGATCGTCGGCATCCGAAGAGCTCGGACCGGGGTTGACATCGGCCGCGAGCGTCGCTTCGTACTTGGCCGAGGCCGGAGCAACAGAAGCCACGGCGCCGGCGAAAAGTGCCAGCGCGAGGACGAGAAGAGCCTTGAGCACCTTGCCTGAGTAGCTGATCGATTCGGTTTTCATGTCTTGCTTCCTTTGGATCGCTTCGACTCTGTAGAGCCCTTATGACCCTTCAACTGAAGACTTCGCTGTTTCTTACGCAGAAGCCAAGATTTCTTTCTCGCCCGGGTCAGGCGAAGCGGTCGCGCAGCTCGGCCAGTTCGGCCCGGAGGTCGGCAACTTCCCGCTCAAGTCGGTCGATCCGGTCCGAGTCGACCGGGGTAGCAACGGAGGGCTCGGCAACCTCGACCACGGCAACCGCATCCGGGTCGCCGGGCAGATCGTCGAGGTTCGCCCGCGGATCGGCAGAGGTCATGCCGCCCGAGACGGCCGGTCCGGGGACACTGCCGTCTCCCCCGCCGAGCAGGTGGCGGTAGCGCTCCTCCTTCTGGCCGGGCCGGCGCTCGAGCCGCTCGACCAGATCACGCTCGATCAGATCTTCGAGGGTGCGCTGAACGGTCGCCAGCTCCTCGAAGCCGTACAGGCGCTCGGTCCGCTGCTTGAGCTCACCCGGGGTCTGTGGCCCACGCAGCATCAGCACGGCCAGAATCGAGAGCTGATCCTCGGGCAGGTTGAGTTCGACGTCGATCAGGTGGCGGTACTTGGCCACCCGGCTGGTGTGTCCGCCAGCCGAGCGAATCCATCTGCGCCGGCCGAGTTCGCCGAGTGCCGCACGGATCGTGGCTTCGTCGTAGTCGACCACGGGGTCGCGGTTGGTCGACTGGTTGCAGGCCAGCCGGAGTGAGTTGAGGGTGAGCGGGTAGTGGTCGGGCGTGGTCCGCTGCTTCTCGACCAGACAGGCCACCACCCGGAGCTCGACGTCATCAGGAGCGATCATCAGGACGAGAGCCTACCGCCACTGCGGTCAGCGGTTCTCACGCCAGACCTGGTCGAATCGCTCGGTGCGCCGGTCGTTGTCGCCGGCGATGCGGGCCAGCCACCTGGAGATCTCGCCGTGCCGGAGCTCCGGCACGGCGATGACCATCTGCTCGATGTCGAGCCAGTCCTTGACCCGGTCGAACACCGCCTTGCAGACGATCAGGTGCTCGGGAGAGAGGATCGGGATGGTCCCATCGGCGAACGGCACGACCCGGGAATCCTCGGCCATCGCCTCATGGAAAGGGTCGTACCGGAAGAAGAGATCGACCGGATTGAGGCCCCACCAGATCCTCACCTGGCCGTCGCGCTCGACCTGCCGCAGGTCGGCCTCGGTGTTCGCCCCGAGCGGAGCCAGCAGACCGGCCACTTCGGGGAATTCCTCCGCTCCGACGAAAAGGTTTATGTCCACGTCGATCGTCACCCTGGGTTCGCCGTAGTAAGCGAGGGCCAACGCTCCACCGATCGCATGCGGCATCCCGGCACGGTCGAGCGCGTCGTGAATCCGGACCACCTTTTCCGCCAGGCCGGGTTCGCCGTTCATGGCGAGGAGTTGATCCGCGGGAAGCGGGACTCGGGGCTGCGCCTCTTCTTGGGCAGCGCGTCTCCCAGGTCGAGCAGTTCGACCAGTGCCCCACCACGCTGATCCGGTGAAGCGCCGGTCCACAGCTTCATCCGCTCTGCCTCGTGCGAGACCGCCTGGCGCGGGCCCTGGAAGGTGTCGGCCAGCAGTCGTTCCAGCGCCGGGCGCGGGCGGCTGCCCATCGATATCTCCCGCAGCAGGGTGGCCGCCGCCCGATCGACCTCCGGTTCGGCTACCGGTGCTCCGGCCCGCACCGCCCGTCGGCGCAGGTCCTCGGGATCGACCGCAGTCGCAGCCCGCCCGCGCACCCGGTCGAGCACCTCGGGAGTCAACTCCCGGAAGCTGGCCAGGGTGCGACTGCGGGGGCCGTCGGGGGTACGAAACGACTCACGCGCTTCCCAGCTTCCATTCGGCTTTGTCACCACGTAAGCCATAGTGGGCAGTTTACCCACTACACGTCCGGAACGCAAGATCCGGCTGCTCTGAGTACCGACCACTCGAAACCCCTGGGACTCAGGCCGCAAGATAGCGGCACCGCCCGACTCAGCCTCCTCTCTGGTTCGAGTAATCGTCGGTACTCGACGATTACTCGAACCGGAGCCGGGTTCGAACTTCAGTCCGACTTTCCGGTTCGAGTTGTCGTCGGTGCTCGACGATTAATCGAACCAGAGTGGTGTTTGGCTTCGGAGCAGGGGGCGTTCGTGGGGTCTTGATCTGTCCGGGACCCTGCCGCCGGCTGACCTGCGGGGTGGGTCAGCTCGGCTGGTCGAGGCCGGCGGCCTTGACGACGTTCAGGGTCGCCTGGGGCACGGTCAGCTTCTCTTCGGCGACCTGTCGCTCGGCTTCGGCGATCGCCTGCTCGACTCCCTCGCGGCGGTGGAAGGCGCTCAGCACGGCCTCTTCGATCATCGACTTCAGCCAGCCCTGCTGCTGACGCAGGCGTCGCTGCTGCAGCAGTCCGGTTTCGTCGAGCAGGGCCCGATGCTCTTCGATGCTTTCCCAGACTTCGGCCAGGCCCGTGCCTTCGGTGGCCGAAGCCAGCAGAACCGGGGTCTCCCAGCCTTCGGTCGAGGGCGGCAGCATTCGAAGGGCGTGGCGGTAGTCGCCACGGGCGCGCCTGGCGAGGGGAATGCGATCGCCGTCGGCCTTGTTGACCACGACCAGGTCGGCCAGTTCCATGATGCCGCGCTTGATTCCCTGGAGTTCGTCACCGGCACCGGGCACCAGCAGCAGGCAGAGGCTGTCGACCAGTTCGGCCAGTTCGGCCTCGGACTGCCCGACCCCGACCGACTCGACGATCACCACATCGAATCCGGCCGCCTCGCAGAGCAGCATCGCCTCGCGTGTCTTGCGGGCGACACCACCGAGTACTCCTCCGGATGGGGATGGCCGGATGTAGGCGTCCTCGTGCATGCTGAGCTCCTGCATGCGGGTCTTGTCGCCGAGGATCGAGCCGCCGGTCCTTGTACTCGAAGGATCGATCACCAGCACGGCGACCTTGTGGCCCTGCTCGATCAGCCAGAGTCCGAGCGCTTCGATCACGGTCGACTTGCCGGCTCCGGGCACACCGGTCAGACCGACCCGGCGGGCCTTGCCGGTCCGCGGCAACAGGTCGGCGATCAGCTCCTGGGCCTGTTCCTGGTCGTCCGGGCGGCGGCTTTCGGCCAGGGTTATGGCCCGGGCCAGGGCGCCGCGGTCGCCGGAGACAACTCCCTGCTTCAGCTCTTCGAGCGGATCCCGCTCCGACATCAGTCGGCGCTGGGTCCGTCGCCCGCGGAGGCGGCCCCGGCGGGAGCGCCGGTATCGATGTCGAGATCGAGCCTCTCGATCAGCAGTGCCAGGAGCTCGGCAGCGGCCTCGCCGATCACCGTGCCCGGAGGGAAGATCAGGTCGGCGCCGGCTTCACGCAGAGGCTCGAAGTCGACCGGCGGGATAACCCCGCCGACCACGATCGCGGTGTGCTCGCGGCCGGCCTCGTCGAGCGCCTTTCGAAGCGCCGGGACCAGGGTCAGGTGGCCCGCCGCGAGTGAGCTCGCGCCGACCGCATGGACGTCGGCTTCGACCGCCTGGCGGGCGACCTCTTCGGGGGTCTGGAAGAGCGGTCCGATGTCGACGTCGAAGCCGATGTCGGCGAATGCGGTGGCGATCACTTTCTGACCGCGGTCATGACCGTCCTGGCCCATCTTGGCGACCAGGATGCGCGGCCTGCGGCCCTCGGCTTTCTCGAACTCGAGCACGAGTTCTTTCGTCCTGGAGAACGACTCCGAATTCACTCCGACCTCCTGCTGGTAGACGCCCGCGATCGAGCGGATCTCGGCCGAGTGGCGACCGTACTCCTTTTCGAGCGCGTAGCTGATCTCTCCGACCGTCGCATGGGCTCTGGCAGCCTTGACCCCGAGGTCGAGCAGGTTGCCTTCGCCGCTGGCGGCGGCGTTGGTCAGGTGCTCCAGCGCCTGCTGGACCGCGCCTTCGTCCCGCTCGGCCTTGAGCCTTTCGAGCTTGGCGATCTGGGCAGCACGGACCTCGTTGTTGTCGATCTTTCGCACGTTGAC
This sequence comes from uncultured Solirubrobacterales bacterium, assembly GCA_963709475.1. Lineage (GTDB taxonomy): Bacteria > Actinomycetota > Thermoleophilia > Solirubrobacterales > 70-9 > 67-14. The sequence continues at coordinate 34,837 of CAVPWI010000007.1, forward strand.
CAGGGTGTCCTGTTCGAGCTTGAAGGAGTTGACTCCGACCACCGTCTGCTGGCCGGAGTCGATCCGGGCCTGAGTTCGAGCGGCCGACTCCTCGATCCTGAGCTTCGGGATGCCGGCGGCGATCGCCTCGGTCATGCCGCCGTGCTCGTCGATCTCGGCCATCTGGGCGAGCGCCTTTCGGGCCACTTCGTTGGTCAGGTGCTCGACGTAGTAGCTGCCGGCCCACGGGTCGATCACCCGGGTCGTCCCGCTCTCCTGCTGAAGGAAGAGCTGGGTCTGGCGGGCGATCCGGGCGCTGAAGTCGGAGGGCAGTCCCAGGGCTTCGTCGAGCGCGTTGCTGTGCAGCGACTGGGTGTGGCCCTGGGTGGCGGCCATCGCTTCGACACAGGTCCGGACCACGTTGTTGTACGGATCCTGGGCGGCGAGGCTCCAGCCGGAAGTCTGGCAGTGGGTCCTCAGCGACATCGACTTCGGGTTCTTCGCGCCGAACTCCTTCATCAGCCCGGCCCAGAGCAGACGGCCGGCCCGCATCTTGGCCACCTCCATGAAGAAGTTCATGCCGATCGCCCAGAAGAAGGAGAGCCTGGGGGCGAACTGGTCGATCTCGAGCCCGGAATCGAGCGCCGCCTGCACGTACTCGACCCCGTCGGAGAGGGTGTAACCAAGCTCGAGGTCGGCGGTCGCCCCGGCTTCCTGCATGTGGTAGCCGGAGATCGAGATCGAGTTGAAGCGCGGCATCTCCCGCGAGGTGTAGCCGATGATGTCGGAGACGATGCGCATCGAAGGCTTCGGCGGGTAGATGTAGGTGTTTCGCACCATGAACTCTTTGAGGATGTCGTTCTGGATGGTGCCGGTCATCTGGTCGTGCGGCACCCCCTGCTCCTCGCCGGCGACGATGAACAGCGACAGCACCGGCAGCACGGCGCCGTTCATGGTCATCGAGACGCTCATCTCCTCGAGCGGGATGCCCTCGAAGAGGGTGCGCATGTCGTAGATCGAGTCGATCGCCACGCCGGCCATGCCGACATCCCCGGGAACCCTGGGGTGATCGGAGTCGTAGCCGCGGTGGGTGGCCAGGTCGAAAGCGATCGAGAGGCCCTTCTGGCCGGCGGCCAGATTGCGACGGTAGAAGGCGTTGGATTCCTCGGCGGTGGAGTAGCCGGCGTACTGGCGGATCGTCCACGGCTTGTTGACGTACATCGTGGGGTAAGGCCCGCGCAGGAAAGGCGCGAAACCGGGCTTGGTCTCGAGGAAGTCGAGGCCTTCAAGCGCGGCCGAACCGTAGGCCGGGTCGAGTTCGATCCCTTCGGGGGTCTGCCAGGTGGCCGGGTCGCCGGAGGGGTTCGCCGCGGCAGCTTGCTCGAGCCTGCTCTGAAGCTCCCCGGGATCGACCGGCTCGGTCTCGACTCCGCCGAGTTCGACCTTTGAGAAGTCCGGGATGCTCATCGCTCCACCTCCACGCCGAGGCGACCGAGGGCGGCGATCAGGACCGCCTCCATGTCGACGCCGTTCCTGACGACTTCGTCAGCGCCCGATGCTTCGTTGATCTCGGGGGTCGAGTTGACCATGTAGACGTAGCCGGCCCCGGCTTCACGCAGGCGGCTGACCAGATCAGCCACCTCGGCCGGATCCTCCTTGCGACCGGCGCAGACGGCGGCCACTTCGAATCCACCGTCGGAGACGGCCTTGGCCTGCTCCTCATTGCCGGAGAGCGCTCCGCTCGGGACGGTCTCGATTCCGCCGACCTCGAAGAAGCTCTTGGCCCAGTTGGCGAAGTTGACATGAGTGGCGATCGGTCCCATGCAGGAAAGGTAGATCCGGGGACGCTCGCCTCCCGCATCCTCATGTTTTTCGGTCGCGTCGCGCAGCCTCTCGAACGGTGCCGAGTCCGGCCTGGGGGTGAGGGCGGCAATCGCTTCGTCGCGGTCTCCGCCTCCGTCGGAAAGCGCGGCGCCGATCTCGTCGATCCTTGCTCCGGCCGAAGCGAGGGAGACCGCCCTGCCGAACAGCTCGCCAGGCGGCACATCTGCAAGCGCGCCGGGCTCGAGGTCCGTCATGCCGGTGATCTGGGGGCGCTCGGCGTGGCGGTTGTGGTCGGCCGAGACGAGGCTGTCGCGGTCGATCTCGACCGGTTCCGTGTTGTCGTCGCCGAGCAAGGGGAACTCGTTCACGCCGGTCATCACCCTGCGGCGGTGGATCATCTCGTCCTCGCGCCGGTCGGCCGACTCGGTCAGCGCCGCAGCGATCGAGCCTGATCGCAGGGCAGCTAGCGCACCGCCTTCGGCTTCGATCTGCTGGAAGCGCTGCCAGCCGGCCTGCGCGACTTCGTCGGTCAGGTTCTCGACGTACCAGGAGCCTGCCGCCGGGTCGGCGATCCGGCCCAGCGAGGACTCGTCCTGGAGGACGATCTGGGTATTGCGGGCGATCCGCCTGCCGATCTCCCCGGGCTGGCCTATCTCGCTGTCGAACGGAGTCACCGAGACTCCGTCGGCGCCGCCGGTTCCTGCGGCGAATGCCGCGGTCGTCACCCGCAGCATGTTCACCCAGGGGTCGATCCAGGTGATCATCCGGTTCGAGGTCCGGGCGTAGGTCGCCGAGTGGCGACCGGCTGCCGGCACGCCACACTCCTCCAGCACCCTCGACCAGAGCCGGCGCATCGCGCGGAACTTCGAGGTCTCGAGGAACTGGTCCGGCCCGGCCGCAAGGGTGAACTCGATCTGGCCGGCGGCGTCAGCCGGCTCCAGACCGGCCCGCTCGGCGGCGCGCAGATACTCGAGGGCCGTCGAAAGAGCGATGCCCAGCTCCCAGGCGGCGGTGGCTCCGGCCTCGACGTAAACACTCGTATCGACTCCGAGTGAGCGAACTTTTTCAAACTGCCGACTGACCTCGAGCGCGACCGAAGCGGCCTGCTCCAGGCCGGCCTCGGGCGAGCAGGGCAAGGAGCCTTCGCGGGCCAGCGCGCCCAGCGGATCGATCCGGAACGAGCCGAGCGCCTGATCCGGCCCGATCCCGTTCTCGCGCCAGTGCGCTGCCAGCAGAGCCGCTCCGGCAACGGCGTCGGAGCCGGCATCCAGTGCGACGCCGGCCATGTCGAGATAGACCCCTTCGAGAACCGCCGACAGTTCGTCGAGGTTGCTGACCAGCATCGCCCCGGAGTCGCCGCCGAAGCGCAGGGTGATCTCGGTGACGCCGCCGTTCAGGTCTTCGAGGATCTCCCGGTTGGCGACGCTGCGGTCGGGGTGCGTTTGCTCCTGGCGGATCTGCCAGTGGCGTCCGGCCCGGGTACCACGGACGAAAGGCGCCTCTCCGGGCAGCCCGGCCGGGTCGGGAGCGAGCTGATCTTCGGCCGTATAGAGCCACTTCGACTCGATCCCTTCTTCAACCAGGGCGGTCAGTGTGGCATCCGGATCACCGGCGGCGGCCTTCTCGCGCCACTGCTCAAGGGATACGGGGTCGAAACCAGCTGCAAGGGGGTCGTTCATGGCCTCCCAGCGTATCTGCCATGCCCTTTGCGATGCCTCGATCCCGGCGGCGGGGGCGGCGGCTCTATGCTGGCGTGGGTTGGCACCGAAGAATCCACACCCGCCGGGAGGAAGCGAGCGAACCCGCCCGCTCGACCTCCCCGAAGACCGCTACCGGCTGAACCAGCTCCGCAAGAGCCGGCTGCTGAAGATCGGCGACAACCCATTCCTCGCGATCGCGCAGCGGTTCCTGCTCGCGATCGGTCTCGTTCTGCTGGTTACGCTGATCACCTACGTCGGCCGGGACGGCTACACCGACTCCCAGGGCGACTCGCCTCTCACCTTCATCGACGCCCTCTACTACGCCACGGTCAGCATCACCACGACCGGCTACGGCGACATAGTCCCCGCTACCCAGGAAACCCGCCTGATCACCACGCTGCTGGTTACCCCGATCCGGATCATCTTCCTGGTGCTGCTGGTAGGGACTACTCTTCAGGTCTTGGCTGAGCGATCAAAATTTACGATTCGCCGCCGCAACTGGCAGAAGGAACTGGGCGGCCACACCGTCATCTGCGGCTTCGGCATCAAGGGCCAGTCTGCGCTCAAGTACCTGAAGAACCACGACCCGGACTGCGTCGTGGTTGCGATCGACGAGTCTGATGAGGCCCTGGAAGTGGCCAATGAAGCCGGTGCCGGCGGCTTGAACGGCTCCTCGATGGATACCGACATGCTCAAGGGGGCCGGGGTCGCCTCGGCGGCGAAAGTGATCGTCGCGCTGAACTCCGATGACGATTCGGTGGTCACCGTCCTGCGCATCAAGGAACTGAACCCGGACGTCCCGGTAGTCGCCTCCTGTCGCGAGCAGAAGAACGAAGAGCTGCTGACCGCATCGGGAGCCGACGAAGTGATCGTCTCTTCGAGCTCGGCCGGTCGCATCCTCGGCATGGCCGCCCAGGCGCCCAATGCTGCCCGCATCGTCAACGACCTTCTGACCTTCGGCGACGGCCTCGACATCAACGAACGCCAGGTGAGCCGGGCAGGTGAAGCGTTAAGGGTTGCGGCCGACCAGACGACGATCGCGGTGGTCCGGAAACAGAGCACCACGAACGAAAAAGGCGAGAAGGTCGAGCACGAGGTCGTAATCAGGCCTGGAGAGCCCGGCTGCGAGCCGCTTCAGGCGGGCGACCGCGTCATCTACATCGACTCGAATACCGGCAGCGACGGCCTCAACGGAAACGCGGCCTGAACCCACAGGCAGCCTGAGCCCCACCTACGGTGAGGTGGCAACGATCGACGGTCGTGACGACCGTCGATCGCGGCCAGTGTGAGGCTTGGGGGTGCCTCTCAGTCGGAGAGCTCGACTGACTCGATGATCTGGGGCTCGACAGGCATGTCGCCGGGGCCGGTTTCCGTGTTCTCGATCGCGTCGACATTGCCCATGCCTCCGGTGATTTCACCGAAGACCGTGTGCTTGCCGTCGAGCCAGTCGGCGGCCGGAGTGGTCACGATGAAGAACTGCGAGCCGTTGGTATTCGGGCCGGCATTGGCCATCGCCAGCGCGCCACGAACGATCTTGTGGTCGTTGAACTCGTCCTCGAATGTGTAGCCGGGGCCACCGGTACCGGTGCCCTGGGGGCAGCCACCCTGGATCATGAAGCCCTTGATCACCCGGTGGAAGGAGAGGCCGTCGTAGAAGCCGTCGGCGGCGAGCTTGCGAAAGTTTTCGACCGTCTTCGGCGCGTCCTCGTCAAAGAACTCGACCGTGACCGGTCCGGCGGTTGTATTGAGCGTTGCTTTTGACATGGGCCGAGACTACCTGTAGGCGCGCGCGGTCAGAGGCCCAGTCCGCGCACTCCATCCTCGCGAAAGCCGAGGTGATGTCCGAGCTCGTGACGGACCGTGCGCTCAACCTGGGAAGCGAGCAGCCGGCGGTCGTGGCCGAAGTCCCGGGTCAGGGTGTCGCGGTAGATCACGATGCGATCCTCCCAGTAGTCCCGGGACATGCCGTCGCCGTAATACATGCCGTAGGCGTGGTGGTCCTCTCCAAGGTCCGAGATGATCACCGCCACCTGCTCGATCACGTCGCGAAACTGCTTCGGCAGGTTGTCGATCGCGTCGGCGACCATCTGCTCGAAATCAGATTCGGAAACGGGTTCGGACATACCCCCATTCTGGCATCTGAGGCCGCCGGACAACACGAAAACCCGGCCGCAGGGTTCGCGACCGGGCTTTCGGGGAACGGTTGAAGCTGGGGCTGTTTCAGCCGTTGAGGATCTTCGACTTCTGTACGGCGAACTCCTCGTCGGTGAGGACTCCGCTCTGGTGCAGCTCACCGAGTTCCTTGAGCTGCTGGATCGGGTCCGCGGCGGGCGCGGCGGGTTCTGCGGGTGCTGCCTGCTGGGGCGGCGCCTGCTGGGGCGCGGCCTGGGCATCCTGCTCGGCCCACTTGTTCTGCTGGCGGCGGTTGACCCGCCCTGCGACCGTGGACGCGGTGCCGGCGACTACAGCTGTACGGGCTACTCCTCGAATTAGACCTGGCATGAATTACTCCTTTTCGACTCTTGGTGATGAATGTTGCGGGAAAAACGGCGCCGGCTACGCAGCCTCGACCTCGTCCAAGGCGGCGATGATCGCCTGGACCGGGATCCGTCCGCTGGCGACAAGCTGGCCGCCGGAGCGGCGCACCGCGGTGGCGAAAGGCGCCGCCCACAGGTTCTCGTAAACGAGCAGCGCCGCCGAAGTGCCGGGCTCGAGAGCCTGTGCCGCTTCGACCGTATCGTCGTCGGAGATCAGCCCCGAGGACGCGCCCTCGAAGATCTTCACCTCTTCGACGTCGCCGCCGAGCTCGGTGATCTCCATGCCGGCTACCTCTCCGTCATCGCTCTTGGTGATGAAGGCGATGTCGAGGATGCGCACGATGCCGTTCTCGACGAGTTCGATCAGGTGGGGCAGGGCCTCACCGTTCGGCTGTCTGCCCGGCCACTCGACCAGGATGTAATCGACTGGTCCCATCTCGTCGATCGACTGTTCGCTCACTTGCTTCCTCCGCTCGGATTTTCAGGTTCGTATTGATACTGGTAAAGCGTCGGAACTGAGGATATAGGCCGCTGGAGCCCGGGCTTCACCCGAACCGCATGATCCCGAGCCGGACATCCCTTTTTCTGCGACGCAGCTTGCAGAAACGCGCGGACAAACGGGGTGAAGGTGGCCGCTGCCTATCCTTGTCAGAGTGCAACCGGAGCCTCCGGGCCCGGTTGTTTCTTTTATGGCCTCAAGCAGATCCCGATACCTGACCCCTTGCGTACTCGCCTGGATAGCCCTGGTGGCTTTCCTCGGCCTGACCGCCCGCGCGGACGCCGACACACTGCTGCCGCCAGGCAACAAGGTCTTCTTCGGTGTCACCGACACAGGCTCGGCCGACGGCTACCGCACCTTCGCGCAGGCGGTGGGCAAGCGCCCTGCCGTGATCCAGACTTTCCACCCATGGGGAAATACGCTTTCCCAGGCGATGCCGCGCTGGCGCACGGTCAAAGCCAGGCCGATGCTCCACATCACGACCAAAGCCGATGACGGGACCGAACTGATCACCCCGAGGGGGATCGCTTTCGGCTACGGCGACGATTACCTGATCCGACTGAACGCCGTTCTGAGCAAGCAGGGTGTCCGGACCTACATCCGGCCGATGGGTGAGCCGAATCGCTGCCTTAATCCGTACGCCGGAGTGGACTGCTCGGGCAACGTGCGCGGCGGTGCCTACTCGTTCAAGTGGTACAAGGCCGCTTTCAGGCGGATCGCCGTGATCGTCCGTGGCGGTGCCAAGCGCGGTTGGATCAACGCCCGCCTCAAGCGCATCGGTCTGCCGGAAGTCGAGCGTCGCACCAGGGCGAAGTTGCCGCGCAAGCTCAACAAGGCTCCGGTCGCGATGATCTGGAGTCCGCTTCCGGCCGGCTCACCGACTGTCAGGGTCAACTACCCGGCCAAGTACTGGCCGGGACGGGCATGGGTCGACTGGGTGGCGACCGACTTCTACTCCCGCTACAACAACTGGGGTCACCTCAAGCGCTTCTACTCCAAGTTCGCCAAGCAGAAGAAGCTGCCGATGGCGCTGACCGAGATGGGCCTCTGGGGCGAAGACAAGCCTGGCTACGTCAAGCGCATTTTCCGCTTCATGAAGACACGCAAGCTGATGCGGATGATGGTCTATTACCAGGACTTCGGAAGCTCGAACGACTTCCGGATCCAGAACTTTCCGCGGTCTCTCCGAGCCATGAAAAGGCAGCTGTCACGAGACGTATTCCCCCGCTACGCACCGCGCTTCCCCCGAGAGGGAAACAGGAGTGGCAAGGGCGGCGGGGTCGGCACAGGCTGAACCGGCCTGCGGAGACTTCAGCCGGCAGTCGACAGCAGCTCGTCCGGGCCGAGACGACTCAGCGGAAGGCTGCGATGCCGGTCAGGGCCATGCCGACCGACAGGGTGTGAATCTCGTCGGTGCCCTCGTAGGTGAGGACCGATTCGAGGTTGTTGGCATGGCGCAGCACCGGGTACTCGAGGGTGACTCCGTTGGCGCCCAGAACCGTGCGGGCGCTGCGGGCCACCTCGAGCGCGGCTCGCACGTTCTGGCGCTTGCCGAAGCTGACCTGTTCGACCGTCAGCTTGCCTTCATCCTTGAGACGACCGAGATGCAGGGCGAGCATGTAGGACTGCTGGACCGCCGCCGCCATGTCGGCCAGCTTGGCCTGAGTCAGCTGGAAGGAGGCGATCGGCTGGCCGAACTGCTCGCGGGTGAGCGAGTACTCGAGCGCCGCCTCGAAGCATGAGCGCGCGGCCCCGGCAACCCCCCAGACGATGCCGTAACGGGCTTCGTTCAGGCAGCTGAGCGGCCCACGGAGGGACTGGACCTCAGGCAGGCGGTTTGAGTCGGGCACCCGCACATCGTCGAATACCAGTTCAGAAGTGACTGAAGCCCTGAGCGAGAGCTTGCCGTGCATCTCGGGAGCGGTGAAGCCTTCCATCCCGGCTTCGACAAGGAACCCCTGGACGCCGTCGTCGGTGACGGCCCAGACGATCGCCACGTCGGCGATCGTGCCGGAGGTGATCCACATCTTCGAGCCGTTGATCACCCACTCGTCCCCGTCCCGGACGGCCTTGGTCTTCATGCTGCCGGGGTCCGAACCGGAGTCGGGCTCGGTCAGGCCGAAGCAGCCGATCTTCTCGCCGGCGGCGAGGCCTGGCAGCCAGGCCTGCTTCTGCTCTTCGCTTCCCCACTTCCAGATCGCGAACATGGCGAGAGAGCCCTGGACCGAGCAGAAGGAGCGCAGGGCGCTGTCGCCGGCCTCGAGCTCCATGCAGGCGATTCCGTAAGCGACTGCGCTGGATCCGGCGCAGC
>CAVPWI010000008.1:0-15461 GCA_963709475.1 uncultured Solirubrobacterales bacterium
GTACCAAACTGGCCGGCCTGGAAGAAGGAACGCCCTAGACCGAACAGCTCCATGAGCGTGGTCCTTGCTATTGACAGGCCGGGACTGGTCGTTACTGTTCACGGGAGGAGAAACTGATGCGTGCCCAGTACGACAGCGAGGCAGATGCGCTCTCGATCGATCTCATCGAGAGTGAGTCTTGGGACAGTTCGATCTCGATCAACGAGACCTACTGCCAGTTGGCCATCGCCCGGGGTGTTCCCGCCAATATCGAGTTGCTGTCGCCCACGAAGAACCTGCGCTTTCTGAATGAGGCCGCCAGACGCACCGGAGCCGATCCGAAGGAGCTTCAGGCAGCAGCCCGATCGGCACTCGCTGCTCCCGACCGGGTGATCACGCTCAGTTTCGCTTAGCCGGCTTCGGCGAGGATCTTCGAGTAAACCTCGGGCCTAACCTCGGCCGAGCAGGAACCTTCGAATCAGAAAGTGCCCGGTGCCGTCCTGAGCGCTTCCGCCGGCCACTACCGCCCTGCCCCGGGATTCGATGAGCACCGTATCGGCAGTGCTCACATCCCCCACCGACCTGACGTACCGCCCGTTCCCGAAGAAGGTCCGATCCGGTCGCCCGTCGGGCAGGAAACGCAGCAGCATGAACTTGCTCCGGCTATCGAATCCGTAGCGGGCGGCGACCAGGATCTTTCCGTTCCGCTGGAGGGCTATCGACGTGGACCTGACCCAGGGCTTCAGCACCAGGTAACTGGTGCCCCGCTTTCCGAAGGAGCGGTCGATTCTGCCGTTCTTGCGGTACTGGGCGAGCACGATTGTCGCGAACCGGTTCTTCAGCGGATGCGTCGAGAATCCGACCTGGACGATCCTGCCGTTCGGCCGGAAGGCCGCAGCGCCACCCGATACACAGCGGCATCTGCGGCCCCCGAAGCTCACTACCGTCTTCGCGTTTCTTCGATTGGGACCGAACGCGGTGTCGGGCTTTCCGTCCGCGGTCAGGCGAGTCACCATGAGGCGGTTTCGGTCGTGGCCGGCTGCGAGGATCTTTCCGTTCGGGAGTTGCCTTACAGAAGTGATCGCCGAGTACTTCGGTGCCGCCGGCGTCGCTGGTCCACGGGGTGGGAAAAAGACTGTTCCTCCATATTTACCGCCAAACGGGTAGGGCGGTCCGAAGTCTGTATCCGGTGTTCCGTCGGCATTCCGGTGCATGACGTAGGCGTCGTACTGAATCGGGTAGCCGATCGGTTCGCGAGCTGAGATCCTGCTTCCGGCAATCAGGATCTTTCCGTCTGCCCCAAGGACCGCTGAGCGCGGGATACTGCTTGAGAATCCACCCACTTCGTAGCCCGGTCGCGAACCAAAATCCATGACCCGATTGCCGCTTTCGTCGAGCAGGAACATCAGGACATCAGGAGTACCGTCCGGGAAGGGGCCGCTGAAGTCACTGACCTGGCCGACGAGGAGGATCTGGCCATCGGGTCGTGGCACTATCGCCTTGACACGCGGGATGTACGGGTTGTCAACGAGGAATCGGGGGTCCCGGAACCGAACCACGCCGCCGCTCCCGAACGAGTTGTCGAGCGTCCCGTTCGGCAGGTAGCGGAGGACCAGAAACTCCCTGTCGCTTCCGCCGCCGACCAGTATCCGGTCCGCTTCGTCGATCGCCATTGCCTGGGGCTGACCGGCGTACTCGTCGATGGCAGCTCCGTAGTCGAGCGAACCTCCATGCGCATAGGAGACCTTGCCGTTGACGCCGAAGGAGGGATCGAGCCGAGCAGCCGAGGCCGGCGCGGACAGCGATAGTGAGGCTGCGAGCACCAAGAGCAGGAGAGCCGATCCCAAGACGTTCCTGGATGTAGCGATCCCCGTTAACCCGAGTGAACCAGTTGGAGCCTGAAGAGTTGCGGTCGTGCGCGAAACGTGGCATTGGTTCGCAGCCTGCATCTTGTCAAGGCCGAGCCTTAGCCGGCTTCGGCTGCGGCGAGGATCCGCGAGTAGGCCTGAGCCGGGTCGTCAGCGCCGAATACGGCGGATCCGGCGACCAGCAGGCTCGCTCCGGCGGCGGTCATGCGGCCGGCCGTCTCGGTTCCGATGCCGCCGTCGACCTCGATCAGGGCATCCCCGGCGATCGGCTTCAGGCGCGTGACCTTGTCCGGGGATCCTTCGATGAAAGCCTGTCCTCCCCAGCCCGGGTTGACGGTCATCGCCAGGATCAGGTCGGCCGAACCCCGCAGCTCGCTGACCGCCCCCACCGGGGTGCCGGGGTTGATCGCGACTCCGGCCAGGCAGTCGAGTTCCCGGATCGCGCCGAGTGCCCTGTGTACATGCGGCGTGGCTTCGGCGTGGAAGGTGATGCTGTCGGCGCCGGCTTTCGCGAACTCTTCGAACTGGCGGTCTGGCTGGTCGATCATCAGGTGCACGTCGAGCACCCCGCCGGCGTCGTGGACCTGGTCGGCGATCGAGGAGGCGACCAGCGGCCCGATCGTGATCGGGGGGACGAAGCTGCCGTCCATGACGTCGAAGTGGATCACCCTGGCCCCGGCGTCCATGACCTCGGCGATCGCCGAGCCGAGGCGGGAGAAGTCGGCCGAGAGGATCGACGGGGCGATGTGGATGCCGTCGAAGACTTCACGGCGCGGGGAGACGCTCATATCGGCCTCAGCATCGAGCCACCGCAGGTCTGGCAGGTCATGTCTTCTGTCGAGCTCATTCGGGCGATCGTCTGGTGGACGCCACAGTCGGGGCACTGGCTGACCAGTTCGTACCGGCTGAGGCAGTAGACGCAGCGGAATCTACCCGGAAGCTGGGTGGGTCGCAGCCACGGCTCGCCGCATCCGGGGCAGACCGGCCGTGCGACTGCCGCCGGCTTCGATTTCTCTGGTTCCGGGGACACCCGAACGATTATGCACTGCCGGGCGGCGGCCCATTGCCGGGCGCCGACCCCGGAGCGACCGTCGGGAACGGCTAGGGCTTCAGCAGCCGGGCGATGAAGAAACCGGTGGTGTGGTCGCGATCCGGCAGCAGCTGCAGGCAGCGCGGGTCAGAGGGGTCGGCAAGCTCCGGCGCGATCGAACCGATGTCGTCAACCTCCAGGCCCTTGCGCTCGGCCAGCGCCTCGACCTGGTCCGAGTTCTCCCTCCGGGAGATGGTGCAGGTCGAGTACACCAGCACGCCGCCAGGCTCGAGCGAGTCGGCGGCGCGGTCGAGCAGGTCGGCCTGGAGTGGCAGCAGCCGCTCGACCACTGCCGGGCTCTTGCGCCAGCGGGCATCCGGGCGGGACGCGAGCGCACCGAGGTCGGAGCACGGCGCGTCGACCAGCGTCCGGTTGAAGCTCGAGAGGATCTCACCGCGCCTTCCGTCGGTCTCGGCGACCATGACGTTGTGGTAGCCGAGCCTCTGGACCTGGTCGGCGACCTGCTCGGCCCGGGATGCGCTGATCTCGACCGCGACCATGTTGCCCTGCCTGCCGACCCGCGAGGCGATCTGGCCCGTCTTGATGCCGGGGCCGGCGCAGAGGTCGAGGATGCGTTCGCCGGGCTCCGGGCCCAGCACTTCGACCACCGCAGCGGAACCGCGAGACTGCATCACCACGAGCCCCTCTGCGGCGGCCCGCTCGGCAGCTTCGAGGTTGCCGCGGGCGATCACCAGCTCCGGTGCCGCCATCGGCCACTTGCCCTCCGCCGGGCTCAGGTCCACTCCCTCTCCCTGCAGACGCTCGATCATCTCCTCGCGCCCGATCCGGTCTGGGTTGACCCTGAAGGCCCGTTCTGCCGGGCGATTGGCCGCAGCCAGCAGCGAACGGGCGCGTTCGGGGCCGAGTTCCTGCCACCACAATGAAGCCAGCCAGAGCGGCGCCGAGTGTGCGAAGGCAGCAGCCTTCGGGCTCGATTCGTCGGACAGCCGGCGCCGGAGCGACTCCTTCTCGCGCAGGGCACGGCGCAGCATCGCGTTGACGAAGCCGGCGGCATGCGCGGCACCGGCGGCACGGGTCAGGCTCACCGCCTGGTCGACCGCCGCGTAGTCGGCTCCGTCCCTGCTGAAGAGCAGCTCGAAGAGGCCTAGCCTCAGTGCCGCCATCGCCTCCGGGTCCGGCCTGCGGCCCCGCTTCTTCGAGTAACCGGTGACGATCGCGTCGGAGGTGCCGCGGCGCTGGACCGATCCGTAGGCCAGCCGCTGGGCGGCAGCCCGGCGGCGGCCGGCCAGCCCGCGGGACTCGACCTCGGCCCTGAAGGCGAGCTCGGTGTACTCGTCCTTCTCGAAGGTCCGGCGCAGGACTGCGTAGGCAGCCTCGCGCTCCGGCGTCACATCGCTCAAGTCGCTGCCGTCGGTGTGCCGCGCCCACGCAGGTACGAAGCGGCGTCCATGGCCTTGCCGCCGGCCGGCTGAACGGTCAGGAGCTCGAGTGCACCGTCCGCGCAGCCGAAGAAGAGCCGGCCGTCTTCGGCGGTGAAACTTCCGGCTTCGAGTTCGGGCAGGACGCCTTCCCCGGCCGGCCGTGCCGAGCGCACCGCGAGGCGTTCGCCGCCTTCGAGCTCGATGTAGGCACCGATGTGCGGGGTCAGGGCGCGGATCAGATCGTTGACCGGACAGACCGCCATGCCCGGGTCGACCCGCCGCTCCCCGGACTCGATCTTCTCGGCGTAGGTCAGACCCTGCTCGCCCTGCTCGGTCCACTCGATGCTTCCATCAGCGGCCAGTTCGAGGGCCTCGACCAGCAGCCTCCCTCCGAGATCGGCCAGGCGGGCGGAAACCTGCCCGAAGTCCTCGTCCACCCCGATCGGCACCTCCCGCCGGAGCGCCACCGGGCCCGAGTCGAGACCGGCCACCAGGCGCATCACGCAGACGCCGGTCTGCTGGTCGCCGGCCATGATCGCCCGCTCGATCGGTGCCGCCCCGCGCCACCTCGGCAGCAGCGACGGGTGAACGTTGAGCATCGGCAACTCGGTCAGCAGGGGCTCTTTGATGATCTGGCCGAAAGCGCAGATCGAGGCCCAGTCACCGCCGGCGGCCAGGATGCGCTCCCGGTCCCCGGCCGCGTTCACGTCGGCGCTCTTCAGAATCTCGATCCCGAGTTCCTCGGCCGTCTGGGCCACCGGCGAGGACTGGAGCTTGCGGCCTCGACCGCGCTTGCGGTCCGGCAGGGTGACCACGAGAGCGGGCCGTTGATCGGATCCGGCGAGGTGCCCGAGCACCGTCGCGGCGAAATCGGAGGTCCCGAGAAAGGCGCCCCGGCTCACTGATCTTCGTCGTCCGGCGGCGCGTAGCTCTCACCGCGGCGCAGCGCCTTGAGCGCGCCGCGTCGCTGGCTGCGCTCGGTGCGATCCAGAATCAGGACTCCGTTGAGGTGATCGATCTCGTGCTGCAGGACGCGGGCTTCATGGCCGGAGGCTTCGATCAGGATCGGCGCACCGGTCCGGTCCTGGCCGCTGACCCGGGCGTAGAGGGGCCTTTCGACCTCGACCACGACCCTCGGCAGGCTGAGGCAGCCCTCGATCATCGGTTCGGTCTCCTCCGAGAGCCACTCGATCTCCGGGTTCACCAGAGCCTGCGGGACCGCGTCGGCGTTGGTCTGGAAGACCAGCAGGCGCCGGAGCCTGCCGACCTGGTTGGCGGCCAGTCCGACCCCGAGGCTCTCCTGCATGAGCACGATCATGCGGTCGATCTCCTGCGACAGGGCCTGGTCGAACTCGCTCACGTCGGAGGCCCTGCTCTTCAGCACCGGGTCGCCGTACTGAACCACCTGGGCCAGCGCGGCTTCCCGTTTTCTCAAGGTCTCTTCGTCGAGTCCGGGTGCGGCCGGGGCCGCTTCGACCGGGGGCTCTTCCTCGAGTACGGCGGATTCCGTTGCTGTTTCCTGCTCCTGGCTCATCGGCAGCGAGTTTACCGTCCGGCCGGCCGGGTCCCGCCTACTGCGGATCGACGTCGACGCTGAGCACGATCCCCTTGAAGACCCGGTCGACCAGCATCGCCTCGACCTCTTCGTGGACCGCTCCGACGGTCTGCTCGCGACGGCCCGTCTTGATCAGCAGCCGGCGGCGATAGCGGTTGCGGGCGCGGAACATCGGAGCCGGCCCGAGCAGCGAGGAGCCTTCCGGAAGCACCGCCGACAGTCGCTCGGCGACTTCGGCCGCGGCGCGGTCGAGGGCCGGCTCTTCCGCGGCTGCGAGCGTGATCCTGAGCAGGAAGGAGTATGGCGGGTAGGCGAGCAGACGCCGGCGCTCCAGTTCACCCTCGAGGAAACCGGGGGAGTCGTGCTGCGCGCGGCGCGGATGCTGGCCGCGTCGGGCGCCAGCGTCTGGACGATGACCCGGCCGCCGGCCTCGCCCCTGCCACTGCGTCCGGCCAGCTGGGTGACCAGCGAGAAGGTCCGCTCCTCGGCCCTGAAGTCGGGAAACCTGAGCGTCGCGTCGGCGTCGAGGATCACGCTCAGCGTCACTTCGGGAAAGTCGTGGCCTTTGGCGACCATCTGGGTACCGACCAGAATCGCGCTATCGGCCCGGTCGAAGGCACCGAGGACCCGGCCGTGGCCTCCGGGACCGGCGCTGGTATCGGCGTCGAGCCGGAATACGGGCATCGGGGACATCGCTTCGGCCAGCAGCCTCTCGATCCGCTGGGTGCCCGCCCCCGACTGGGCCAGGGTCGAGCCGCCGCACTCCCCGCATCGCCGCGGCAGTGGCTCGGAATGGCTGCAGTGGTGGCAGATCAGCTGATCGGACTCACGGTGGACGATCAGCGAGACGTCGCAGTTCGGGCAGCCCCAGTGGTGGCCGCAGGTGCGGCAGATCAACCACGGCGCGAAGCCACGGCGATTGATCATCACGATCGCCTTGCCCCCCTCCCGTCGCACGGCGCCGAGTGCGTCCAGCGTCTTCTGGTGGATCACCCCCGCCCTGGGATCCGCCTCGCGCATGTCGACTATCTCGACCGGCGGCATCGCCCAGCCCGTCCACCCTGCTGGCGAGATCGATCCGCTCGAAGCTGCTCCAGGTTTCCGGCCTCGGCGTTGCCGTGCCGAAGACGAGCAGGGCACCGGCCTCCCCTGCCCGCCGCCGGGCGACTTCGCGGGCGTCGTAGCGCGGGTCGCTCTCCTGCTTGTAGGACGGGTCGTGTTCTTCGTCGACCACGATCAGGCCGAGGTTCGAGAGCGGAGCGAATACCGCCGAGCGAGGGCCGACGCAGACGGTCGCCTCGCCGGACTTCAGCCGCTGCCATTCGTCGTATCTCTGCCCGGCCGAGAGCGCCGAATGGAGGACGGCGACCTGCTCGCCGAGGCGCGCCTCGAAACGACCGACGGCCTGCGGGGTCAGGCCGATTTCGGGGACCAGGACGATCGCCGTGCGACCGGAGGCAAGTGCCCGTTCGACCACGGCCAGGTAGACCTCGGTCTTGCCGGAGCCGGTCACCCCGGCAAGCAGGTACTCGCCTCCGCCGTCCCCTTCCATCGCGGCGTTCAGGCGATCCACCGCGGCCTGCTGGTCCGGGGTCAGAGGCGGCGCCTCGATCGCGGCCGAGCCGACCGTATTCGGAGTCCGGACGGCGCCTGACCCGGACCCGCTCGCGTTCGATCAGACCGCGATCCGCCAGCCGCTTCAGGGTGGACGAATCGGCCCCCGCGCTCGCCATCAGGCCGGCACCGGTCATCTCGCCTTCGAGCAGGGAGCGCAGGGCCTGCCTCTGCTTCGACCCGAGCCGGCTGCCGTCCTCCAGCGCCGAGCGTCCGGCTTCGGTCAGCCGGTTCAGGGTCTCGACCCTCGCCCTGGTGCGACGCCCACCGGTGCCGGTTCCCGGCGGCATCGCGAGGCCGAGTCCGCGGGCCGGGGTCGAGCAGTACTCGCGGGCCAGCCACTGCCCCAGCCCGACCAGTTCCGCGGTGGTCTCGCCGAGTACCCGGACCGGTTCGGCCAGCCGCTCGAGCGGCAGCTCGGAGCTCTCGGTCACCTCGACCACGACCGCGGTCACCTTGCGGTGGCCGAAAGGCACTTCGAGCACCGTGCCGACATCGACCTCGCCCAGGCGCTCCGGAATCAGGTAGTCGAACGGGCCCCGCAGAGCGCGGGCCGTCGTCAGCGGCTCGACCCTGGCGATGGACACGGAGCAACGGTACGACGGAAGCCGGACGGGGTGCCAACCGGACCCCCACGCCTTCCGGACGGTCGAATAGGCTGTTTCGCATGTCATTCGCTCCCAGTCCGGGCGAGCAGGTCATCTTCCAGGGACACCCGTCGTGGAAGTCGATTCTCGCCTTCTACCTCAAAGGCCTGCTGATCGCGATCGTGATCGCCCTGGTGATCAAGCTGCTGGGAGAAGGCTTCTTCACCGTGTTCATGATCCTGCTGGTCGCGCTCGCCCTGACCGTCGTGATCGGGTTCGTTCGGCGGGTGGCCACCGTCTACACGATCACCAACCGCCGGCTCAACATCAAGCGGGGAATCATCGCCCGCGACATCCAGGAGACCCGCCTCGAACGGGTCCAGAACGTCAGCTACAGCCAGACCGCCTTCCAGCGCATGCTCAACGTGGGTGACGTCGACTTCGACACCGCCTCCGACATCGAGAACACCTTCGTCTTCGCCGGAGTCAACGACCCCCAGCACGTGATCACCGAGGTCGACAAGGCCACCTCGGTCAACGCGGCCGGGTCCCACGGCCTCGGCGAGCCGAGCGCGAATCAGTGACGGCGCGCCGCCGTTAGGATGCCGCGCGTGACCGACTCCATCGATTCCCAGAGCCCTGACCAACTGAGCATCAATACGATCCGGACGCTTTCGATCGACGCGATCGACAAAGCGAACTCGGGTCACCCGGGAACGGCGATGGCGCTCGCCCCGCTGACCCTGAAGATCTGGCAGGACTTCCTCCGCTACGACCCGGCCGACCCGTTCTGGCCGAACCGTGACCGCTTCGTACTCTCGCCCGGGCACGCCTCGATGCTGCTCTACTCGATCCTCCACCTGACCGGTGTCAAGAGGGTCGACCACGACGGCGTCGTGACCGACGATCCGTCGGTATCCCTCGAAGACATCAAGAACTTCCGCCAACTCGGCTCGCCCACCCCGGGCCATCCCGAGTCCCACCTGACGACCGGTGTCGAGACGACCACCGGACCGCTCGGCCAGGGTGTGGCGACTTCGGTCGGCATGGCCGCCGCCGGCCTCTGGAAGCGGGCCCACTTCGGCGAGGAGATCTTCGACTACGACGTCTACACGATCTGCAGCGACGGAGACCTGATGGAGGGCGTCTCCCAGGAAGCCGCTTCCCTGGCCGGACACCAGCAGCTCGACAACCTCTGCTGGATCTACGACAGCAACCGGATCACGATCGACGGCAGCACCGATCTGGCCTTCACCGACGACACCGAAGAACGCTTCCTGGCCAGCGGCTGGGCGGTCCACCAGGTCGAGGACGCCAACGACCTCGAGGCGATCGGCGCCGCCCTGGAGAAGTTCAAGGCCGAGACCGAGAAGCCGACGATGATCATCCTCCACAGCCACATCGGCTACGGGTCGCCGAACAAGGTCGACACCGCCGACGTTCACGGCAACCCGCTCGGCGCAGAAGAGACCAAGTTGACCAAGGAGGCCTACGGCTGGCCCGAAGATGCCCACTTCCTGGTCCCGGACGGCGTCTACGAGCACTTTCAACGACGGGGTCGGTGCACGCGGCGCCGAGCTGAGCTCCGCCTGGCGTGGGCGCTTCGATGCGGCTTCAGCCGAGGCCCGGACCGAAGTCGGCCAGATGCTGGCCGGTGACCTGCCCGAGGGCTGGGCCGACGACATCCCGAGCTTCGATGCCGGCGAGCAGATCGCGACCCGCAAGGCGGCGCAGAAGACCCTGAACGCGATCGCGCCGCGAGTCCCCTGGCTGATGAGCGGCTCGGCCGACCTCACCGGATCGGCCTCGAGCGGCCTGGCGCCCGACGTCTCGGGTGTGTTCGAACCGGGATCGCGCACCGGACACGGCATCCACCTCGGGATCCGCGAACACGAGTCGGCGGCGTTCTCGAACGGCATGGCGCTGAGCGGCATGCGACCGGTCTGGTCCACCTACCTGATCTTCTCGGACTACGCCCGCCCGGCGATCCGCCTGTCGGCTCTGATGGAGCTGCCGGTCGTCCACTGGTTGACCCACGACTCGATCGGGCTCGGCGAAGACGGTCCCACCCATCAGCCGGTCGAACAGCTCGCCTCCCTGCGAGCGATCCCGCAGCTCGACGTGATCCGTCCCGCCGATGCGAACGAGGTAGCCGAGGCCTGGAAGGTAATCATGCCCCGGCGCGATCACCCGACCGCGCTGGTACTGACCCGCCAGAACGTGCCGGTCCTCGACCGCGAGAAGTACGCGGCCGCCTCCGGCCTGGCCCAGGGCGGCTACGTGCTGGCCGACTGCGAGGGTGAGCCGGAAGTGATCCTGATCGCCACCGGCAGCGAAGTCCACATCGCGGTCGAGGCCCACGAGACGCTTCTGGTCGAAGGGATCCGATCGCGGGTCGTGAGCCTCCCGTCCTGGGGGATCTTCGACTCGCAGAGCGAGAGCTACCGGGAGTCGGTCCTGCCCTCGTCGGTCACCGCCCGGGTCGCGATCGAGCAGGCCTCAGCGATGGGCTGGGAGCGCTACGTCGGCGAGACCGGCGCGATGATCGGCATGACCACCTTCGGTGCCTCAGCCCCGTTCAAGGACCTGCAGAAGTTCTTCGGCTTCACCCCGGACCGGGTGGTCGAGGCGGCCAAAGACCAGATCTCCGGAGAAGCCTGAGCCGGTGAACGGGCTCACCGAGACTTCCGCCTGGAAGACTCTGGCGAGCCATCACGAGCAGGTCGTCCGGGATCCACCTGCGGGACCTCTTCGCCGGCCAGCCGGGGCGCGGGGCGAGCGGGCCCGATACCCCCGCATCTCCCGAGAACCTGGTCGCCGAAGCGGCCGGTCTCTACTTCGACTACTCGAAGCACCGGGTCACGCCCGAGACCCTGGGTCTGCTGGTGTCGCTTGCCGAAGAGGCCGGAATGCCGGCGCGTCGCGACGCGATGTTCGCCGGCGAGCGGATCAACGTCTCCGAGGACCGCTCCGTCCTCCACGTGGCCCTTCGCATGCCGAGCAGCCGCTCGCTGATCGTCGACGGGGTCGACGTGGTCAAGGAGGTTCACGGCGTGCTGACCCGCATGGCGTCCTTCTGCGAAGAGGTCCGCTCCGGCCGCTGGCTCGGCCATACCGGGCGGCCGATCCGCAACGTCGTCAACGTCGGCATCGGCGGCTCCGACCTCGGGCCGGTGATGGCCTACGAAGCGTTGAAGGAGTACTCCCGCCGGGACCTGAACTTTCGTTTCGTCTCAAACGTGGACGGCACCGACTTCTACGAAGCGACCCGGGATCTCGATCCTGAAGAGACGCTCTTCGTGATCAGCTCGAAGACCTTCACCACGCTCGAGACGATGACCAATGCCCGCACCGCCCGGGACTGGAGCCTTGCGGCCTTCGGCGGCGACGAGGCTGCCGTGGCCCGCCATTTCGTCGCCGTTTCGACCAACGCCGAAGGAGTGTCCGGCTTCGGCATCGACACCGACAACATGTTCGGCTTCTGGGACTGGGTCGGTGGCCGTTACTCGATGGACTCCGCGATCGGACTCTCGACCATGCTGGCGATCGGGCCGGACCGCTTCCAGGACCTGCTCGACGGCTTCCACGAGATCGACGAGCACTTCCGCGAGACCCCGCTGATCCGGAACCTGCCGGTCATCCACGGCCTACTGGCGGTCTGGTACCGCAACTTCTTCGGGACCCAGACCCAGGCGGTCCTTCCCTATAGCGAGTATCTGCACCGCTTCCCCGCATACCTCCAGCAGCTGACCATGGAGTCGAACGGCAAGTCGGTGACCCTGGCGGGCGATCCCGTACCAACCGCAACCGGTGCCGTCTTCTGGGGCGAGCCCGGTACCAACGGCCAGCACTCCTTCTACCAGCTGATCCACCAGGGAACCGAGCTGATCCCGTGCGACTTCATCGGCTTCAGCCACTCGCTTAACCCGCTCGGGAACCACCAGGACCTGCTGATTTCGAACGTCTTCGCCCAGGCCGAAGCCCTGGCCTTCGGCAAGACGGCAGAAGAGCTGCGGACCGAGGGTGTCGCCGAGGAACTGATCCCGCACAGGACCTTCGAGGGCAATCGTCCGACCTCGACCCTGATGGTCGACCGCCTCACCCCTCGGACCCTCGGCAACCTGGTCGCTTTCTACGAGCACTCCGTATTCACCCAGGGTGCGATCTGGGGCATCGATTCGTTCGACCAGTGGGGAGTGGAGCTCGGCAAGGCGCTCGCCCAGAAGATCATCCCCGAGCTCGATTCGGAAGAGGCGCCAGATCTTGGCCACGACAGCTCGACCTCCAGCCTGATCCGGCGCTATCGCAGGGCAAACGGTCGCGGCTGACCCGAGACAGGCTCAGCGGTGGATGCGAACTGCGGTGCCCTTCATCAGCCTGACCAGATAACGAATCCGTGAGTTGTTCATCCGGATACAGCCGTGGGACCGGGCCGACCCAAGAGGGTCACCGAGGCTCGCGGGTCCCCTGCCGTGCAGCCCCACAACGCCCGGGCCTCCGTCGAACTCCCTGATCTTGGGTGAGTGGGCGGTAATCGGCAGTACCCAGGGACCGACGAATCCATCCGGGTCTCCCTGCTTGACCCGATCGTAGATGGCGAACAGCCCACGCGGGGTCGGCGTCGCCGGCGCCCCGATCACCACCCTGTACCGCTTCAGTACACGGCCGCGCTTGTAGAGCCTTAGCAACCTCCGCGACAGGTCGATCGACATGAACCGCCTCGACAGCACGAGCCGGACCCTGTCCCGGGGCATCCATCCGGAGGAACCATTTGGACGGATGGGCAGCCTCACCTTCAGCCACATCTCGCCGTCGGCCCTGCGCGAGGAGAGCACCATCAGCCGCTGTTCGGAGCCTGACCATCTCGTCGTGCCTTTCGCGCGCCAGGCCACCGCCTTCCCCGCCGGGCGGCGGCGCACGGCGGTGCTGGAAAGCACCAGCGCCGTGTAGGTGCCGCGGGCCTTTGAGGGTCGTGGGACCGACTTGCCAGGCAGGGATGAGATCCGGACTCCGGGTTCGACCGGCGCCGGCTCCCCTGACCCGGTGGCGGTGCCTGCAGCAACACCGCCACCCATGGCCATCGAGCCCGCTACAGCCAGTGTCAGAAGTCTGAGCCGGTCCATCGCGGGATCCCGGGCCCTACCCCGTTACAGGGGTATTCTTGCCACCGGCGGCGGCCACGTCCTGCTTGGGACGCTTGACCACGACAGTCTTCTCGGCCTTCTTCTTCCCGACCGTGGCCACGTTTTTCAGCTTCGTCCCCGGGGCCACACCCCGGTTGACCTGGGCCGTGTAGTGGAAGTGGGTCTTCCAGTTCTTCGAATACGGCAGCCGTTTGACGTTCCAGCAGAGCCTGCCCTTGTCGAAGAAGCTCCGCTTGTCCCTGAATACCACCGTCATCTGCTTCGGCAGGCGGTCGCAGACCTTCACGTTCTTCGCAACCGAGCCCTTCTTCGTATTGCGTACCCAGACCCTGTAGCGGACCTTGTCACCGGGAAGTACCTTCTTCTTGTCAGCGGTCTTCCTGATCTTCAGGTTCGGCTTCGGAGGCGCGGGCTTCTGGCACTTGACTGAAGCGTCGTCCTCGATCTCCGGATGGTTGTTCGCGAGTGCGGAGGCGGTGTTGTCGTATACCCCGCACTTCGTCTCGCTGGTCGGTGCCTTCACGGTCACCGTCACCGATTCGCCGGCGGCGATACTGCCGAAGCTGCAGCTGAGCGTGCCACTGGCGATCGAGCACGGATCACCCGCAGGCTGGCTGCTGATGGTCCAGTCGCCGGCCACACCCGTTGGGCAGCGTATCGCCGAGAATCACCGACTTTGCGGTTCCCGGGCCGGCGTTGCTCACCGTCGTCGTGAACTTCACGTTCTGACCGGCCTTGATCGAGCCGTTGCCGGTCTTCTCGATCGAGAGGTCGGGTTTGTTGCAGACGAGTGATGCGTCGTCGCTGGCGTTCGGTGCGTTGGTTGACGACGCAGTCGCGGTGTTGTCGTAGGTGGTGCAGTTGTCGTAGTCGGTGGGTGCGTCCACGTCGACCGTCACCGACTGGCCCGGCACCAGATCCCCGAAGGAGCAGTTCAGCGTGTTGCCGGTGATCGAGCAGGGATCACCCGGCGGCTGGGTCTCGATCGTCCAGGGACCGGCGGTGCCGGAAGGCAGGTTGTCGACCAGGGTGACTGCCCGGGCTGTGCCCGTTCCGTTATTGCTCACGACGATCGCGAACTCGATGTTCTCTCCTGCGTCCACCGGCCCGGTGCCAACCTTCTGGACACTCAGGCCCGGCTCGCGACAGGTCACCGACGCGTCATCCCCGGCGTCTGGAGCATTGGTTGATGAAGCAGTCGCGGTGTTGTCGTAGACCGAGCATTCAGCGAAGCTCGTCGGCGCGGTGACCTCGACCGTCTGTGAGGCCCCAGATGCCAGGTCACCGAAGGCGCAGTCCAGCTGGCTGCCGGTGATCGAGCAGGGGTCGCCGGCCGGCTGGCTGGAGATCGTCCAGGGGCCTGCCGTACCCGACGGCAGCGAATCGTCGAGGCTTACCGCCTTGGCAGTGCCCGGTCCGCCGTTTTCCACGACGATCGAGAAGACGACGTCATCGCCGGCGTTCACCGGCCCGTTGCCGCTCTTCTCCACGGACAGGCTCGGCTTCAGGCACCTGACCGTCGCATCGTTACTCGAAACGTCAGGGGCATTCTGAGCCGAGGCGATCGCGTTGTTGACGTAGACGCCGCATTCGGCATAACTCGTCGGTGCGGTCACAGTCACAGTCCTGGAGGCCCCCGATGCCATATCACCGAAGCTGCAGGCTGAGCTGGTTTCCGGTGATCGCGCAGGGATCGCCGGCCGGCTGGCTTGAAATCGTCCACGGACCCGCCGTACCCGAAGGCAGCGTGTCGCTGAGGGTCACGGCCTCGGCGGTGCCGGGTCCACCGTTTTCCACCTGGACGGTGAACTCGACGTCCTCGCCGGCGTTGATCGTGCCGTTACCGCTCTTCGACACCGTCAGCGAGGGCTTCTGGCAGCTGACCTGGCCGCTGTCACTGTCGTCGGGGGCGTTGCTCGCCGAGACGGTCGCCGTGTTGTCGTAGACCTCGCACTTCGCGAAACTGGTCGAGGCCTTCACCTCGACCGTCCTTGAGGCGCTCGGAGCGAGATCGCCGAAGACGCAGCTCAGAGTGCCTGCCGTTATCGAGCACGGGTTGCCGGCGGGCTGGCTGTCGATCGCCCACCCGCCTGCGGTGCCGGACGGCAGCGGGTCGCTGAGGGTGACGTCCTTGGCCACACCCGGTCCCGCGTTGTCCACCTGGACAGTGAACGCAACATCCTCGCCGGCGTTGATGCTCTGCGAGTCGGGTGTCTTGTCAACGGTCAGATCCGGCTTCTGG
>CAVPWI010000009.1:0-559223 GCA_963709475.1 uncultured Solirubrobacterales bacterium
AGGCCACAGTTTCGAATCCTGTAGGGCACGCTGTAGATCTGGCTTGACCGCTGGCGAACCTCGGCGGCCTCCTCGGGTTCATCGGAAAACCGCAGTCTCGCAGACGTCAAGCAGCCTCCTGTACAAACCACCGTCGGTTGTGCGATCCAACCATGGCAATTTTCAATATCGGCAAGGCCAGGAGAAACTCTCCGACGCCGTCGAACTGTCCCGACGGAGGCAGTGTTCCTTGAGCGTCGCGGCACCCCCGCGGCAGTCCCGGTGAGTCCCGGGCGGTCTGGAGGAATGCTGGATGCCCTCGAAGACGCCGAGGATGTAGCTGCCTTCGATTCCGCCATGGAGGAAGAGGGTCCGAATATTCCCTGGGAAGAAGTGAAAGCCGACCTCGGTTGGATCCAGCGAGTACCGCATCGAACTCAGCCCGGCGGCCGTTCGCTCCCTGCGGAAGCTGACCCGCAAGTTCGCCGGCGCATCCAGGGCGCGATCGCGCTCCTGGCCGAAGACCCTCGACCACCTCTGCCCACTCTTGAAGGGGAGGCCCGGGCTGCGGGTCCGGGTCGGCGACTACCGCGTCGTCTACACGGTTGAAGACGATGTACTCCTGCTGGTCGTGACTCCTCTCGGCCACAGACGGGATATCTACAAACGTTAGTCAGAGCACAGAAAGTGAATGGGCCAAGCGTGACCTTCCGTCTACGAAACCGAAGGTCACTGGCTCGAATCACCGTCCTGGGTCAAAGCTTCTGTCGACGGTCGGTTAAGGTTTTGGAAAGGCCTGCGGGAATGCGGGAGATATGCTGGGTCAGCCAAGAAGCGACGCTGGCGGGGAAACCGAAAAGAGGGAACATGAGGGAACGGATGACATCGAGTCTCGACGTTCGTGCGGTGGTGGGACTGTTCCTGGCAATGGTGGTTGTGGCCTCCGTGCCGGCTACGGCGACGGCCGCCCCGCAGGGCCCCTGGCAGGTTCCGGCGACCGATCTCTCCGCGTCCGCAGCAGACGCGGTCACACCTGATCTGGAAATCCTCCCGGATGGCAGCGCCATTGCTGTCTGGTGGATCAGTGACGGCCCCAACAACTCCATCCAGGCCGCGACCAGGCCGCCAGGGGGCTCGTTCGGCGCACCGTTCGATCTCTCCGAGCCAACCGAGAACGCCGTGGGGCCGAGACTCGCGATCGGCTCCGATGGCTCAGCAGCCGT
The DNA here is from genome assembly GCA_963709475.1 of uncultured Solirubrobacterales bacterium. GTDB lineage: Bacteria > Actinomycetota > Thermoleophilia > Solirubrobacterales > 70-9 > 67-14. The sequence continues at coordinate 1,203 of CAVPWI010000009.1, forward strand.
TACCTGGCGGCGGGTGGACCCTCCCTACTTCATCGTCCGAGCAGTGACCAGCGCCCCGGGAGGTTCGTTCGGTGAACCGGTGGATGTTTCAGAAGCCGGAGGAGACGCCTTCGAACCCGAAATCGCTGTTGGTCCCGACGGAGCCGCCACCGCTGTCTGGCGGCGCGCCGGAATCATTCAGACCTCGACCCGACCCTCCGGCGGTTCGTTCGGCACACCGGTGGACATCTCGGCGACCGGAGCGGAGTCTCCCCAGATAGCGGTCGGTCCCGACGGAGCCGCCACCGTTGTCTGGAGACGCGCCGGCATCATCCAGGCTTCGACCCGGCCCGCCGGCGGTTCTTTCGGCACACCCTCTGATCTCTCCGAGAGCGGCGAGAACGCCAACGGGCCGACGATTGCTGTCGGATCCGACAAGACCATGATCGTCGCCTGGCGTACGGGCTCGGGATGCGACTTCTCAACCCCTTGCATCATCCAGTCTTCGACCCGTCCTCCGGACGGCTCGTTCGGCACACCGGAGGATCTCTCGGACGCCGGCCAGAATTCCAGAGGGCAGCAGATCGTGATCGGCCCCGACGGAGCGGCCACGGCGGTTTGGCAACTGTTGCTCGACGACACCTGGTGGATCGTCCAGACCGCAGACCGCCCTCCAGGTGGACCGTTCGGAGCACCGGTTGACCTGACCGGGATCGACAACTTCTCCACTGCGCCGTCAATCGCGATCGGCCCCGATGGCACGAAGACCGTCGTATGGCAATTCAATGCCGTAGATCTCTCCACGCCCGCGGTCATCCAGTCGGCAACCCGGCCACCCGGCGGCTCTTTCGGCGCATTCGCAGACCTTTCCGCGAGTGGTCAGGAGAACGCAGTTGATGCGAAGATCGCGATCGGTCCCGACGGTACGGCCACCTCGGTCTGGTCCAGCGACGATGGCACCAACGAGGACATCCTGACGGCTTCCACCGCCTCACCGTTGTATGCCCTGGACGTGAACAGGAGCGGCTCGGGCCAGGGAACGGTCACTTCGAGTCCAGGAGGGATCAACTGCGGGGATGAATGTGTAGAGGTCTTCACCTCCCTGACCGAGGTCACCCTCACCGCTACTGCCGAGCCCGGAAGCACCTTCACCGGCTGGACGGGACCCTGCTCGGGAACCGACACCTGCGTGCTCACCATGGACCAGAACCGTTCGGTCTCTGCGACCTTCGAGCTTCAGGAAAGCCCTCTCGCCGTGGCGAAGATCAGCAAGGTGAAAGTCAGCGGCCCGAAGAAGATCAAGAAGGGCAAGAAGGCCACCTTCAAGGTCAGGGTCACCAACTCCGGCAACGCGCAGGCCAAGGGTGTCAGGCTCAAGGTCAAGGGCAAAGGCGTCAACGCGAAGAAGAACGCCGGAACGATCCCGGCCGGAGCTTCGAAGACCGTCAAGGTCAAGGTCAGGTTCAAGAAGATCGGCAAGGTCAAGCTCACCTTCAAGGTGACCTCGAAGAACGCCGGCGGCAAGGGCGCAAAGAAGAAGATCACGGTCAGGAGGTAGTTCGCTCTCGCGAGAAGTCCTTCTTTCCGGACTTCCGATCCGCTGCGGCAGTCAGACGGACCCTGTCGGACGCGCTGAAGACCTGCCCCGAAATTGTGATCGGCGTCAGGTCAGCTGAAGCGGTTTCGCCTGGATGGCAGCATCCGAATCACAACTAGCCGACGGCCGACTGCGGAAACGGGAATCCCTCGGACCTGGCGGTACCCAAGACGAGGTGCTTGCGCAGGCCCGTGTCGCAAATCGCGTATCCCCAGTTGATCAGGCGCTCCTGATCGAGTGCCTCCATCGAAGCAAGGCGGGTAGGCATCTCGGCCAGGCGAAGAGTCTGCTCTTGGGGAGCGGGGAGGCTGTCGGGGAGGTCGTAGTGGCTGATGTCGCTGCGTATGCCGAGGTAGACACCGGAACGGTCGCCGCGTTTGAAGCCCTCGATTACCTGGCGCTTGCGCAGCACGCGAACCTGGTTGTCGATGACTTTCATTACCCGGACCATGTGGCGCCCCCAGTCACCGGCCGGATCGTCATCCGGACCCATCTGCCCGCCCCCGTCAGAAACGAGGACGGTCCGGCAGCGCTTCCACGCAGTCTCGATCCCGAGGTTGTCGTAGACCCCGCCGTCAGTCAGGACAAGCTCGTCCCGTTGCTCCGCTGTAGCCAGATCGTTTCCCTCCTCTTCGATCCAGGCCGCGTCCTTCAGTTCAAGGCGGGACGGAGAAAGCACAGGCGGAAAGGCAGAAGAACATGCGACGGCCCGCGCCAGTTCGATCCCGGGAGCATCAATACGTCCCACTCTCCAGTCGGCAAGGTAGGCACGGGTGAATCTGAGTAGGGCGCCAGAGCCGACATTGGTCGCATTGATGATGAAGACCGGTGCCTCCGGTAGATGCTGAAGGGTCGCCTTGCCGAAGAGGTGTTCTCGGTATGCGGCCGTCAGCCGATCGGATACGGATTGTCCGGGTAGAACCAGGCCTTCCAGGGCGGAGGAGAAGTCGAGCGTGTGCTCGGCGAGAGCCCGGATCGGCTTCTCAACCAGATCAACGAACTCCGCACCGCGGCCGTTGTCGTCGAAATCAAGATCGCTCCAGGCAAGTGCCAGGACTCCGGCCGCGATCGAGCCCCCCGAGACGCTGGAGATACGACTGAGGCGTGGCAGGTAGCCGGCTTCGTTGAGTCGACGCAGTACCCCCGTGTGAAACAGCATCGCCCGGTAGCCGCCACCGGAAAGAGAAAGAGCGATCGTGTCTTCGACCGGCCGTTCCACATCGATCGGCAGCCGGCGAACCGGCTGGAGCAGTTCTTCGTCAACGTATTCTGGTTCTACGGCCGTCATCGGTTCCCCGACTGAGAAAGTAACACCCTCAAAGTCCCCCGGGCAAGGAAACTCGTGGCTAAATGCAGAGAATGACGTCGGCTCTCCCGGCAAGTCCGTCGGAGAGATTCAGGGTGGCAAGAGCAAGCGGGTCAAGGTCAAGCTGAAGCCCAAGTGGCCGGGCAAGATCAAGACATCCTTCAAGGTGACTTCCGAGAGCGCCGGCGGCAAGAAGGTCAAGACGAAGGATCTCGTGCCGCAGGGCTTGCGAGGCGGACCCACTTCAGCCCCCCGCTATCGTGACCTTCAGCAGAAGGGAGTTGGTGCTTCTTGTCGGTTGCTCTCCAGCCAGCTTGAGGTCTCAACTGCCTTGTGCAACTTCTTGGGACGGAAGGGATTCCAAGAGATTGGCAGTGAAGGACTGGAGCTTGAAGATCGGGAATCCATGAGTTTCATTAAGAGCCGCAGCGGATTCATCCTGTTTTCGAGTGTGCTGTTTCTGTGCATCGTGCCGGCCAGCGCATCGGCAGCGGACAGTCAGGGTGCCCTTTTGCAGAAGCCGGGCACCGATGCCTGTGTTTCGGAGAGCGGATCGCTCGGTGCCTGCACCGACGGCGTCGGCCTGGATTTCGCCCTTTCGGTCACCGTCTCCCCGGACGGAAAGAACGCCTACGTCGCCTCGGATACCAGTAGTGCCGTCTCCGTCTTCGACCGGAACGCCACGACCGGAGTCCTGACCCAGAAGAGCGGCCTCGAAGCCTGCGTCTCCGAAACCGGCACGAGCGGTGCCTGCACCGATGGCGTCGGCCTGAGCGGTGCCCGGGTGCTCGCCGTCTCTCCCGACGGCAAGAACGTATACGTCGCCTCGTACCTCAACAGCGCAGTAGCCGTCTTCGACCGGGACAGCACGACCGGAGTCCTGACCCAGAAGAGTGGTCTCGAAGCCTGCGTCTCCGAAACCGGCACGAGCGGTGCCTGCACCGACGGCGTCGGCCTGAGCGGCGCCTACTCGGTCACCATCTCTCCGGACGGCGCGAGCGCCTACGTCGCCTCGTACATCGGGGACGCAGTAGCCGTCTTCGACCGGAACGCCACGACCGGAGTCCTGACCCAGAAGAGCGGCCCTGGGGCCTGCGTCTCCGAAACCGGCACCAGCGGTGTCTGTGCTGACGGGGTCGGACTCGACGGTGTCAGCTCGATCGCCGTCTCACCCGACGGCAGCAGCGCCTATGTCACCTCGGATGCCAGTGACGCCGTCGCCGTCTTCGACCGGAACGCCGCGACTGGAGTCCTCACCCAGAAAGCCGGCTCCGAAGCCTGCGTCTCCGAAACCGGCACGAGCGGCGCCTGCGGCAACGGACTCGGCCTCAACGGCGCTTTCTCGGTAGCCGTTTCCCCTGACGGGGCAAGCGCTTACGTCGGCTCATCGGTCAGCGATGCCGTAGCTGTTTTCGATCGGAATATGACGACTGGGGTCCTCACACAGAAGAGCGGCTCCGAAGCCTGCCTCGCCGAGGACAACAGCGTTCCTGCGGTCAATTCCTGTAGCGATGGAGTCGGCCTCAACGGCGTCAGCTCAGTCTCGATATCCCCGGACGGCAAGAGCGTATACGTGGCCTCTTTCGTCAGCAGCGCCCTGGCAGTTTTCGACCGGAGTACCACGACCGGAGTCCTTACGCAGAAGAGCGGCACCGAAGCCTGCATTTCGGAGAGTGGGTCGCTAGGTGCCTGCACCGACGGCGTCGGACTTGACGGCACCTTTGCGGTCACCGTCTCTCCGGACGGCAACAACGCCTATGTCGCCTCGGGCTTCAGCGGCTCCGTCGCCGTGTTCGATCGCCCGCCTCCTACTGTCGGCACCAGCCCCGCCTCGCTCACCTTCGGCGAGCCGACTCCGGTTCCCGAAGGATCTGTCAGTCCGCCGCAGGAGTTCACGATCAACAACGATTCCCTGGAAGCCATCACGGTGAGCGGTTTCGATTTCAGCGGCAGCCACCCGGACGACTTCCTGGTCGGCAGCGACACCTGCAGCGGCCTGATCGCCCCGGGCCAAAGCTGCCTGGTGAGCGTAAGCTTTGCCCCGCTGGCAAGCGGCACCAGGTCAGCGACTGTGACCGCCCTGACCAGCGCCGCGACCGATCCGATCGTCCTGCTATCGGGAACTGCGGTGCCCCCGGACACCGGACCCACCGGACCCACGGGCCCAACGGGCGACACCGGACCGACGGGGCCGACGGGCGACACAGGACCGACGGGGCCGACGGGCGACACCGGACCGACGGGGCCGACGGGCGACACAGGACCGACGGGTCCGACGGGCGACACCGGACCCACCGGACCGACGGGCGACACAGGACCGACGGGGCCGACGGGCGACACCGGACCCACCGGACCCACCGGGCCGACAGGCGACACAGGACCCACCGGGCCGACAGGGCCCACCGAGTCGATCCCTGACCCGGCCCCCACCAACTCCAGGATCGGCAAAGTCACGGTCGAGGGTCCGTCAGGGGCCAGAAAGGGCCGGAGCAACGCCTACAGGGTCAAGGTCACCAGCACCGGCAATGCTCGAGCCACCGGGGTCAGGCTCCAGGTCAAGGGCAAGGGCGTCAAGGCGAAGAAGAAGCTTGGAAGGATCGGGGCCGGCAAGTCGAAGGTGGTCAAGGTCAAGGTCAGGTTCAAGAAGCCGGGCAAGGTGAAGGCTTCGTTCAGGGTGACCTCGAAGAATGCCGGGGGCAAGACCGTCAAGAAGAAGATCAGGGTCAGGTAGCGGTCCGCTCCTCCCACTCCACGGCGAGCAGCGAGTAGCTGCCGGGGAGGCCTTTCAACTCGACTTCAGAGTGTTCGGTGAAGAGCAGGTCGGAGGTCTCCGCGACCCCGTCGCAGGCCTCGGCTGTGATCAGGACTTCGCCACCGCGCGCCAGGTCCGTCACGCGCGCAGCGAGTGCCACGTTGCGGCCGAACAGGTCGCCGCCCTTCTCAAGCGCGGGGCCGGTGTGGATGCCGATCCGGATCGCTACAGGCGCGCCGCGCAGCTGGCGAGGCCTCGCTGCGAGCGCACGCTGGATTTCAACTGCCGAACGAATTGCGTCCTCAGCTTCAGCGAAGGCGATCATGAATCCGTCGCCCTGCGACTTGACGACCAACCCGCCATGTCCGGCGCAGCATCTCCGGATTATGGCGTCGTGGGCCGCGAGAACCTTGAGCCAGTTCCTGTCGCCGAGCTCTTCGTTCAGCGCGGTGGAGTCGACGATGTCGCTGAACAGGATCGTCAGCGTGCCGTCCTGCGTCGCCATTTGGCGGAGTTCGGGCTCCGCCTCTTCGGCCCAGCCGGCAAGATCTTCAAACGAGCTCCGGATCACCTGCGCCAGGCCTTCTTCACGTACCTTTGCCGCGGTCTGCAGGACTGCGAACAACGGAGTCAAGGCGTTCACCCGTGGCTCCGTTCGTTTCGCCTGCTCGTAGGCGAGCTCGGCTTCCAAATACTCGGCGCGCCGGCGTTCTCTTTGCCACAGGTAAGCAACGGCGATCAGGGCCACGACTGCGGCGATCACTGAGACGAGGAGGATTTCCGACATTGAGCTCAGGCAGCTGCACCGTACCCGCAGACGGCGAGTACCGGCGACCTCTGGGCCAAGACCGCCCCTGGAGTGTCCTCGGCTGGCTACTTGAACGCCGGCGCAGACGGTCGCGGAAGCAGACCCGCCGACTACCTGTACTGTCGTAAACGTCCGCCGCTGCTGAATGTCTCGCGCGGTCGTTTCGGGCCATTGCCCTCTACGTCCCCCTTGGCCTGTCCCCAGCGACAGAAAACTCGAAGCAAATGCCCGCAGGGAGGCTCTGCCATGTTCACCGATCCGTTTCACTCCACATCTGTCCGAACCGCCATGCGACGGGTCGCCCTCCTCGGCTGGGGTCTGATCGTCCTGCTGTCCGCTTTCGCCGTTGCCGGCCCGGCGGCCTCTGCAGCACCATTTTTCGATGCGAAGATCGACTTGCTCACCGGCTCGAACCCCTCTTCAGTGGCCAGCGCTGACTTCGATGGGGACGGCAGACGCGACCTGGCCACCGCCAACTTCGACTCCGACACGGTGTCGGTGCTGCTCGGCGATGGCACTGGAGGCTTCGCCGCCAGGACCGACTTCGAAACCGATTCGACCCCCAACTCAGTGATCAGCGACGACTTCAACGGTGATGGCAAGCCCGACGTGGCGGTAGCCAGCCAGACAGTCACCATCGTTTCGGTGCTGCTCGGTGACGGCAGCGGAGGCTTCGCCGCCAGGACTGACTTTCCGACGGGCGGGGGAGCCTACTCGGTGGTCAGTGCCGACTTCAACGGCGACGGCAATCCGGACCTGGCAACAGCCAACGCAAGCTCGGACAACGTCTCGGTCCTGCTGGGCGACGGCAGTGGAAGCTTCGCCGCCAGGGCCGACTTCGCTACCGGCTCGGCCCCCCGTTCGCTCACCAGTGCCGACTTCAATGGCGACAACAGGCCCGACCTGGCCACAGCCAACCTCGGCTCCGACACGGTCTCTGTACTGCTCGGCGACGGCGGTGGAGGCTTCGCCGCAAAGACCGACCTCGCTGCCGGTCGGCAGCCCATCTCCGTGGCCAGTGACGACTTCAACCGTGACGGCAAGCCCGATCTGGCCGTAGCCGACTTCTGGACCAGCACCGTCTCGGTCCTGCTCGGCGACGGCAGCGGAGGCTTCGCGGCCAGGACCGACTTCCCGGCCGGCCCCAATTCGGTGACCAGCGACGACTTCAACGGCGACAGCAAGCCCGACCTGGCGGCCGTCAACTACGGCGCCGACACAGTCTCTGTTCTGCTCGGCGACGGCCGCGGAAGCTTCGCGGCCAAAACCGACTTCAGCACCGGATCGAACCCCACCTCGGTCATCGGCGAAGACTTCAACGGCGACAGCAAGCCAGACCTGGCCGTAGCGAACGGCGAATCTGACACCGTCTCGGTCCTGCTCAATACCACTCCGCCCCCCAGGGCAAGGATCAACAAGGTCAGAGTGAGCGGCCCGGCCAAGGTCAAGAAAGGCAAGCAGGCCACCTACAGGGTCAGGATCTCGAACTCCGGCAGCGCTACTGCCAGGAAGGTCAGGCTCAAGGTCAGGGGCAGGGGTCTCAGCTCCAGGAAGTCGGTCGGAAAGATCGCGGCCGGCAGGACCAGGACCGTCAGGATCAGGCTCAAGCCGAAGAAACCGGGCAAGATAGGGGCCTCTTTCAAGGTGACCTCCAGGAACGCCGGCGGCAGGACCGTGAAGAAGAGGGTCAAGGTCAGGAAGTAGGACTCGGCCGGCAGCACCGCACCCAACACCCATTCCGACTGTTACGTTAGGTATCAGTGTCCGGGGGGAGCAGCTTTCCGGGGTTGAGGTGGCCTGACAGGCAAATGCCTGATCGACGGCCGGAGGAGAACGGATGAACTTGTCGGGATCGCGCAGCGAGGAGTATTCGAACATGAACCGGCCGGCGCCCAGGCGGATGTCCGTATCGCTGGTGGCGGTGCTGCTCCTGAGCGCGGCCGCATTCCTCTTCGCTACCTCCTCCGCCCAGGCGGCGCCGGCGAACGACAACTTCGCCGATGCCGAAACGCTGGCCGGCCTGCCGACCTCGACCACCGGCAGCAATGTCGATGCCTCCACCGAGGTTGATGAACCTGACCACAACAACTTCCCGGGGGAAGGCCATTCGGTCTGGTACCAGTGGGTCGCTCCGAGCAGTGGCCCGGTCACGGTCGACCTGAGCGGCAGTGGCTACGACACCTACCTCGCGGTCTATACGGGGACGTCGCTCAACTCGCTTTCGCTGGTCGGCAAGAACGACTCCGGCGGCGTGGGGAGTACGAGCAAGCTCGGTTTCGCTGCCACCAGTGGTGAGACCTACTGGATAGCCGTCGACGGATACATCGACGCTACCGGCTCGGTCGAGCTGTCGATATTCGTGCCCGGTTCGATCAGCGGCACGGTCACCGACGAATCCCCGGTGCCGGTCGACGACGTCTGCACGTCTGCTTATGACGCGAGCGGAGAGTCCGTCGGCTTCGGCTTTACCGATTCAGCCGGCGACTACGAAATCGACAACCTCGCGGCGGGCAACTACCGCATCATGTTCCAAAGTTGCGTCACCACCAGCAACTACCTGACAGAGTTCTACGACGACCAGCCGGACCTCGAATCCGCGCAGCAGGTCGCCGTAACCAGCGGAGCCGAGACGACGGGAATAGATGCCGAGATGGTCGCGGCCGGGTCGATTCAGGGCACGGTCACAGACGGGGCCAACCCCCTGGAAAGCGTCTGCGTTGTGGCCTACGACTCCGGAGGCACCTACAAGACCGTTGCCTACACCGATGCGAGCGGTGAGTACTCGATTCGCAATCTCGACACCGGCGACTATCGCCTCGAGTTCTACAACTGTGGATCGCCAGCCAACGTCCTGGGCGAGTTCTACAACGACAAGGGGGATCTCGAATCAGCCGACCCGGTTTCGGTCGTGCGCGGAGTCGACTCCACCGGCATCGATGTAGCGCTGGCCATCGGCGGGTCGATCTCGGGCAATGTGACCGACGAATCAGCGGGCCCGCTGGAGGACATCTGCGTAACCGCCTACTACGAGTCCGGCGGTTTCGTCAATCAGGTCAGAACCGACGCGGCCGGTGACTACACCATCACCGGACTGAGGACCGACAGCTACTTGGTGGAATTCCAGGACTGCGGTGACAACAACGTGATCAGCGAGTACTACGACAACCAGCCGCTCGGATACCTTGCCGATCCGATAGCGGTTACCGAAGGTGTCGTCACTTCCGACATCGATGCCGAACTGGCGGAGGGCGGCACGATATCCGGCACTGTGACCAATGCCCTCGGCGCCCCCCTGGAGGACATCTGTGTCGGTACCTCGAGCGACGCGGCCGAGCAGGGCGGGAATGCCCAGACGAATTCCGCCGGCGAGTACCTGATCGGGGGACTCCGGGCCGCGGGTGACTACATCGTCCAGTTCACCGACTGTGGGTCGAACAACGTGGTCGCGGAGTTCTATGACGACGTGAGACTCTTCGGCGATGCAAGCCCGGTAACGGTGACTCAGGGTGCCGAAACGTCCGGTGTCGACGCTGAGCTCGCAACGGGCGGAACCGTTACCGGCACCGTGGTCGACGAACAAGGCGATCCACTCGAGGACATCTGCGTCGACGCTTACGACTCCCGGTTTCGGCATCTTCATCTTCATCGGCGGTAGTGGAGGCAGTTTCGGACTCTCGGATGACCAGACCGACGCCAACGGTGAGTACGAACTGACTGGGGGCTACACCGGCGATACGTGGTGTACTTCACGACTGCGGCGACAACAACGTGATCGACGAGTACTACAACAACGCCTTTGAGAGACGCCGCGCCGACCGGGTTCCGGTGACGGAGGGGGCGAATACGCCGAACATCGACGTGGAAATGCTGAGCGCTGACAGCCCGCCGCCCGACACGGTGATCGACTCCGGGCCCAGCGGGACGATCCGCTCGAATCAGGCCACTTTCACATTCCGCGGCAGCCCCGAGGCCAAGACCGCGAAGATCAAGTGCCGGGTCGACGGAGGCACCTACTTCGACTGCGGCAGCCCGCACACCTTCTCCGGCCTGAGCGACGGCTCGCACACCGTTGATTTCCGGGCCGTCGGATACGCCGGAAACTCCGATTCGACCCCGGCGTCAAGGACCTTCACGGTCGACTACGCCCCCTGCGAAGCCGCCCAGTCGGATCTGGACAAGGCGAAGAAGAAGCAGAAGAAGGCGAAGAAACAGAAGAACAAAGCCAACAGGTTGCTGAAGAAGGCGAAGAAGAAAGGCAGTTCTTCGAAGGTGAAGAAAGCCAAAAAGAAGCTGAACAAGGCCAAAAAGAAGCTGAAGAAAGCCAAGCGGCAGGTCAAGTCCGGCAAGCAGGCGGTCGACTCAAATTGCGACTGAGCCGGTCCGGGATCAACGCGAAGAAACGAAAAGGATGAAATGAAACGTCTCAAAGACCAGATAACTCCCGCACTGCTGATCAGCGTCCTGGCCCTGTTCGTGGCGCTGGGGGGCGGCGCTTATGCGGCCCTCGGCAAGAACAGCGTCGGCTCGAAGCAGCTCAAGAAGAACGCCGTGACGACCAAGAAGATCAAGAACAAGGCGGTTACCGGCGCCAAGATAAAGAAGAAGACCATCACCGGCTCCAGGATCAAGGCGAACACGCTGGGGGTCGTCCCGGAAGCGGACACGATCACCGGCTACAGCAGGTTCGGCGTGGTCAAGGTCACCGCAACCGACGGTGGGGTCGACTACGACACCGCGGAAGCCGCCTCGCCCGAGCTCGAGCTGGGCAGCGCTCCCCCCTTCACGATCTACGCGAAGTGCTTCAACGATCCTGAAGGTGAAGACACCTACGGCATCACCTACATCAAGACCAGCGAGAACGGTGCCATTCTGGACGCCGACGAGGATACGCTCGATGGTGACTCGGACTTCCTCGACGTCGATACTGAAGAGCAGAGGCGGGAGCTCATGTACGACGACGTCGGTGACAACGAAGCGACCTTCTACGGAATGCACTCCAACGAGGCGATCGCCATCTCGGCCGGGGGCGTCGCGATCGAGGCCCATACGTCGATCGCGGTCAAGCGCGGCAACCTGGAGGACGGCAACGGCCTTTACGGACCGGGCAACGTCTGCATCTTCACCGGAGACCTGACAGTCACCAGCGACTAGTTTCAGAGGTACAGGACCGTCGGACGAAGGCCGGGCCCCACGCCCGGCCTTCGGTCTTGACGGGGACGCCAGGCCGAACTAGCGGCGGGTCGGCACGGGTCTGACGGGGGCGCCCGTCCGGGTGTCGCCGGTTGGACTCGCCAGCTGTCGCTCTAGGGCGTTGAATGCGTTGATCAGGTCCGGGGCTTCGAAAGCACGGTTCCGGCGGCCGACGGTCGTCTGCTTCAGGATCCCCCCGTCCAGCAGGCGCGGGATCGCCTGGTTGACCGCCTGACCAGTCCGGTCGATCAGTTCGGCCGCTGTCTTGACGTTGATGATCGGGGCGGCCGGGAGCGCGCTGATCAACAGTTCGACCGATGAATTCGCTCGAACCCGCCCCAATCTCTGCCGCCACTGCTGCTGAATCGCCTTGACCCGGTCGTCGTAGCTTTTTGCGTCCTCAACTGACCGGATCGTCGCAGCCGCGAACGTGCCGAGCCAGATGCTCTCTCCCTCTCTGGCCGCCCTGGTGTCGCTTCGGCCCAGATGTCTCGTCGCGGTCAGACCGCCGATGTAGTCACCGGAGCGGGTCGCAAGGACCAGCGAGATCGGTGGGACGAACCTGGGAGCGAGACCACGCCGCCTGAGGACGGAATGGATGATGGCGCGCCCTATTCGTCCGTTGCCATCGAAGAACGGATGGATGGTCTCGAACCGGGCATGGGCGATCGCGGCCTGAACCATGGCCGGCAGGTCGTCGCGGGTGCAGAATTCGCATAGGTCCTCGACCAGATCGGGAACCGATTCGGGCGGCGGAGGAACGAACTCAGCCGAGCACGGGTTGAACTCACTGCCGCCAATCCAGTTCTGGGCTTCTCGGAAACTCCCGGCATACTTCTCCATCACTGTCCCCTTCATCAACAGCGCATGTGATTCGAGCAGCAGGGTTGGTGTCAGGTCTTGCGACGAAGCAAGGCTGACCAGGCGTTTCATTACTTCGATGTTGTTCAGGACTTCGGTCGCGCCCCGGTCTGTCGGGTTGAGATTCAACTCCTTCGCAAGCTGCGCCTTCAGCAGTCTCCTTCCACCAATCTCCAGCCCCTCGATCTTCGAAGAGGCGACTGATTCGGCCCGGAGCAGAAGACGCGCCAGGGCCTCGGTGTCTGCCAGGCCGTCGGTCTTCTGGTTCAGTTGCTGGACCGCCCGCTCAGCGTCGCTCAGATCGGCGGCGACCGCGCTGGGGATGACGAACTCGCGTCTGGCGATCGGGTCGGGCAGGTATGCCTGGTATTCGCATGGCAGCCGGTCTCGTCGGGACAGCCCGTAGGTCTGTCCGGGGTACCAGGTGTCCTTGATCAACTTCGCCATGTAATCAAGGTTAACAGCTAATCTTGATTACAAGACGAAGCCGATCAAGGTTGCGAGAGAGAACCTGGTGACGGGTTGGCCGCCGTCCAGCGGTTATCTGATCGTCAGGCTGAAACTTGCTTTGCCTGAATTGCCGGCAGGGTCGGTGGCAGTGCCGCGCAGCTTCAGCCTTATCTTGCCCCGCTTCTGCTTGATTGCCTTCCTGACCAGCCGCTTGCTCTTCTTGCCGCTGAATCTGAGCTTGAGGCTCTTCGTCCTGCCGGCAGCGAGGTTCGCCTTCGCCGGCTTCAGCTTCAGCTTCAGTTTGCGGGTCTTCGTCCGCCCGCCGGGGAGCTGGGTCGTGACCTTCGCCTTGCCTCTCGGCCGGATGTTCACCCGGCAGGCTTCATCGCAACGTGCCCTGACCGCGACCACTTTTGCGTTCGACTGCCTCTTCCTGCCGGAGATCCTGAGTGCGGGCGGAGTGGTATCGGGCGCGGCGATCGCTTCGCCGAACCAGTTGATCGCGGCATCGGAAAAGCTCGTGGCGTAGAGGTTCCTGCCGTCGGGAGAGAGGCTGAGTCCGCTGCCGAAGCCCAGGCCGGAGTTGATGGCATCAGGCGGCGCACCGGGGACCGCCGTGCAGGCGCCGCTTCCCGCCGGGCCGGCCAGGCTGTCACCGGTCAGGCAGCCGGCGAATGAGAGCGATCCGTTGCCGGCGCGGTCCAGCGTCGCGATTCCGTCACTGCCCTCGAAAGAACCGGACGGTCTGGACGAAGAGGTTGGCTCCGTCGGAAGTGATCTCGATATCGAAGGGCTGCGTCAGACCCCCGTAGTCCCCGGTCTTCGGTGTCTCGCCGCAGGCAGCGGGCAATGCCCGGACAGGCCGCTCAGGCAGCTGAAGAACAGCGGCGCACCCTTCTGGGCGTCGGGCGGCGGCAACCCGCGGCTGAAGTGGGCTATTCCGTAATCGAGGGAGTTGACGTACAGATCGAGGCCGTCCGGCGAGACGACAACCGAGGTGGGTGAATCGAGTGGCGAGTCCTCGCCGTCCGTCGTCGCAAGCGGCACCGCAGCACCTGCGCCCGCGTCGAGGTCGAGACACTTGTCGTTGCCGTCGGAGCCGCTGCCGCCCTTGTCGCCGGTGACGCAGCGTTCGAACTCGAGCGCGCCCCCACCGCCGGCCGCGAAGGCGATCAGCGAGGAGTCGGACCTTGCGGTCGCGTAGAAGTTCAGCCCGTCGGGAGAGAACGCAAGGCTGTTCACTCCGTTGAAGCCGGAGTCGATACCGAAGGCCGTGGTTCCCTGAGGGGAATCATTGCAGGCACCGCTGCCACCGCTGCCGGCGCCGGTATCGCCCGTGAAGCAGCCGGCGTAGGCGAGCCTGCCATCCGGGTTGCGAACGAATGCCGTGATCGCGTCGTCGCCGGGGGATGTGCTGAACACAGCCTGGTCGTTGGGATGGACCGCGATCCCTGACGCGCTATTGAAGCCAGACCCCAAGCCATTCGGGGTCCTGGTGATCGGATTGCCTCCGTTCAGGGGGTTGCCGCAGGTCCCGGTCTCGCCCGAGTGGCACTCGATGAAGCTGAGCGCACCGGATGTCGTGTTCCGGCTGAAAGTGGCTACTGAAGCGTCGGAAGAGGCCGCCACGTAAAGGTTCTCACCGTCTCCTGAGATCGCGACGTCACTCGCGTTCCCCAGTCCTGAGCCGGATCCGTTTTCCGTTGCGCCAGGGATTTCGGTGCAGGGGTCGGCCGGGTTCTGTTCTCCGCTGATGCAGCCCGAGAAGGACACCGCGCCGGTCGCGGGGTCCCGGTCGAAGGTGAGCACGCTCGCGAAGCCGAGGGCGTAGACGTTCCTGCCGTCGGGCGAAACAAGTGGAGCAGCGATCCCTTCGAGGCCCGAATTGGTCCCGTTTGCCTGTGCCCCTGGGGTGAGCGAGCAGGCGCTGCTGCCGGGCGGTGGCCCGAGTTGGGTCGCGCCGCTCAGGCAGCCCAGCCTTTCGTCGCTCGGAAGGGCCTGCGCCGTGGCCGGGATCAGCGCCGTCGCGGCGAGGGCGACCAGAAGCGCGAATACCCTGCGAGTGCGGACGGTCACCCTGATTCCCTGTCGATCATCTGGTGAAGCTAGCAGACCCGACCCTGACGTAATGATCGATTACTTGGCGGGCAACGAGGCGGCGAAGTCGGCGCCGGCATCGATCCAGCCGGCCAGATCCTCGTCTTCCTCGAGGCCCCCCGGTTCGACCGTGATGAATCCGCGCATCGCCTTCCCGGTGAAATCCATCGGTCCGACATGAGGCTCGGCAAGAGCCGCTTCGACGTCCTCGTGACTCAACCTCACCATCAGGCGGTCACCCATCGCGCCGACCGCCATGTTTCCCGAGAGCATCCAGGCGACGCCGCCGAACATCTTTCGCTCGGTGACTTCCGGGCGTTCGAAGATGCGTTCGCGGATTCGATCGGCAAGTTCCTCCGAGTAGGCCATGAGACGAGGTTATCGGGGCCGGTTCGAGTGATAGCTTGATCGGCGATCGGTTGACTGAAGCGGAATGAGAGGGGGATTCGAGATGGCCCTGAAGCCCAGACTGACACTGCGCCAGGCCCACGACGGGACCCTCACCGTCGTCGATTCCGACGCTTTCGAGATCGGAAGGGACTTCAGTTGCGACCTCTGCCTCGGCGAGGATCCAGAGGCGTCGCTGCTCCACGCGAGGATCACCCGCGACGAGCAGGGGACCTACCGGATCCACGATCTGGAGTCCGACAACGGCACCTATGTCAACGGAGAGCGGATCGACGAGCCCGTCCCGGTTTCCCTGAGCAAGGACGACGTGATCGTGATCGGCTCGACCAGCATGACCGTCGGCTTCACCGACCGTGGCGCAACCGCGGCTGCCGGGGCGTCCGGGAAACGCTCGAAACGCAACCCGCTGCTGGTCGGCGCCGGGGCGATCGGGCTGGTGCTGGTCGGGTTCTTGCTCGCCCAGGGCGGCTCGGACGAACCCAGGCCGACCAGCGAGCTGGTGGCCGAGGCCCGGCCGTCGACCGTGCTCGTCGTCTCGAAGGTCGACGGGCAGCGCGCCGGCAACGGAACCGGCTGGGTCTACGACGCGGAAGAGGGACTGATCGTCACCAACTCCCATGTCATCGATGGTGCCAATCAGTTCGATGTGGGCGTGGACGGCGATCCGAAGCTGAGGAAGGCGAGCATCGTCGGCGTCGCTCCATGCGACGACCTGGCCGTCCTCAAGGTTTCCGACACCGAAGGATTGAGGACGCTGCCGCTCGGATCGCAGTCCGAGATCGAGCAGGGGGATCGCCTGCTGACTCTGGGTTACCCCGGAAACGGGACGACCGAGGACGAGATCCAGGTGACCGACGGCGTCGTCTCGGTCGTCAGGACCACCGCGGACGAAGACGCCTTCACCGACCCGGACTTCTCGATCTACCCGAACGTCATCCAGACCGACGCTGCGATCAACGCAGGCAACTCCGGTGGTCCCAGTATCTCCGGGGACGGCGAGCTGATCGGCGTCAATACCCTCGGCAGCATCAAGGCCCAGAACCAGAACTTCGCAATCGGGGTGGACCGGGTCAAGGAACTGGTCCCGACCCTGGCCTCGGGCGACTCGATCGGCTGGGCCGGCTTCGGCTTCATCGCTCTGCCCCCCGGACAGCTCGCCGCAGCCGGTGTTCCTGACCTAAACGGTGGTGCGCTCCTGGTCACGTCGGTATTGCCAGGTACCGGCGCGGCGAAGGAGGAGATGTTCGTCGACGATCTGATCACGACCGTCAACGACAGGTTCGTCGAGAACCGTCGCCAGTACTGCAACGCGGTAAGGAATGTGGAGTCGGGGGACGTCGTGCCGATCGAGGTCGCCGACAGCGTCACCGACTACACCGAGTTCTATGACCTCGAGGTGCCTTTCGAGTAGGCGGCTGGACCGCACCTTGCCAGTTGGTTAGTGTTGGAGAGGTTGTGGATCATTTTTCTGGCAGGGGCTTTTCTCTGAATCTCTCTCGAGGGGGTAGTTGATGCGTCGTTTGATGACCGTGTTTGCAGTGATCGTTTCCGGACTTGCGATTCAGGTGACGGGGGCCGCTGCGAAGGACTACGCCTCGACCGCGCTGAACATCATTCCTTCGAGTCAGTACGGCGGCCTTATTCCGCCTCCGCTCGCCAAGGACCAGGCGCTGATGTACGACGCCCTGACACCGCTCTTCAACAGCGTCTCCAACAAGGACATGCGGGCCAACTTCAAGTCCGAGGGACTGAGCATCGGTCCTGACGGGCCCGGAACCAACGACCCGGTCCCGATGCCCGGGGTGACGATCACCCGGGACAAGTACAACGTGCCGCACGTCAAGGCGGACACCTACGACGGCGGCATCTGGGCTGCCGGCTGGATCGCCGCAAAAGACCGCGGCTACCTGATCCAGTCGGTGCGTTACAACGCGCGGATCTCGGCGATCGACGTGCCCAACATCACCGGTCCCGACGTCGTCTTCTCGGCGGGCAACTTCGTCCCCAGCGCCGAAACGGAAGCGGTCCTCGCGCAGCAGACGCAGGTCCTGCTCGACAAGGGCAAGGAGGGCGAAGCCGTCCTCAAGGACATCGACACCTACATCTCGGGCATCAACGACTACATCGAGGCCAACCCCGCCGGCCAGCAGCCCTGGACCCGTAACGACATCTACGCGCTGAACGCATTCAAGGGCCAGTTCCTCGGCGAGGGTGGCGGTGACGAAGCCCGTCGCTCCGAGTTCCTCAGCGGTCTGAAGGGACGACTGGGCGGAGCCGACGGCTGGGAGGTATTCGACGACCTGCGCCAGTTCAAGAACAACGGCGCACCTTTCTCAGTCAACGGCAAGTTCCCCTACATGTCGATGCCCAAGAACGGCCGCGCCGGTTCCTCGATCCTCGACCACAACAGCTACGAGCGCTTCGACCCGACGGTGGGTCTGCCGGTATCGACGATGGCCGAGCCTGCACCGAGGATTCAGGCCTCGAACACCCTGATGATCAGCAAGAAGCGCTCTGCGACGAACAAGCCGCTGATGGTGGGAGGGCCCCAGATCGGCTACATCTACCCGGGCTTCATCTACGAGATCAACATGGACGCCCCCGGTCTGAAGTGGCGCGGTGGCACCACGGCTCCCTTCCCGGGATACATGCTGATCGGTCGTGGGGAAGACTTCGCGACCACCCTGACCTCGGCTTCGGCCGACATCATCGACCAGTACGCGGAGACCCTCTGTGAGGGCAGCGACTACAAGTACCTGTACAAGGGCGAGTGCCTGGACATGGAGATGTTCGACGCCGGTGTGCTCAACGGGGACCCGGTCAAGTTCTGGACCACGGTCCACGGTCCGGTGACCGGATACGCCACGGTCAACGGCGAGCGGGTCGCGATCTCCTCGAAGCGTTCGAGCTACGGCAAGGACGTGCTCGACGTGCTGTTCAACCGCCGTATTTCGAACGGAACGGTCGATAGTCCGCAGAGCTTCATCCAGGCGGCCAACCAGTCACCGCAGACCTTCAACTCCTTCTACATCGACCACAAGTACGTGGCCGAGTTCACCAGCGGCAAGCTGCCGCTTCGCCACCCGCAGACCGACCCGGGCCTGCCGACCAAGGGCACCGGTGAGTACGAGTGGACCGGATTCCTCGATCGCAAGGGTCACCCCAAGGGGGTCAAGAAGACGGGCAAGATCGTCAACTGGAACAACGGCGTCGCCAAGCGCTTCGGTTCAGCCGACGACCAGTGGGGCCGCGCCGGTTCCGTCCAGCGGGTCGACATGCTCAACCAGCAGCTCTTCAAGAACAAGAACAAGAAGGGCAAGTGGACCCTTCCCGCCGTCACCTCGGCGATGAACTCGGCGGCGACCCAGGACGTTCGCGCGATCGTGACCGTCCCGTTGATGCGCAAGCTGCTCGAAGGCACCACACCGCCGACTGCGCAGGCCGGCCAGATGTTCGAACAGATGAGCAACTGGACCAACAAGGCCGGCAGCCGCCTGGACCGGAATGGTGACGGGCTGATCGACGATCCCGGCGCCGCTTCGATGGACGGCTCCTGGGACAACATCGCCGACGCGCTGATGAAGTCCCAGCTCGGGTCTCAGCTGGACGAGCTCAACTCTCTGTTCTCGCGCTTCGACGCGCCGCCGGGCGGCCAGTACGCCGGCTGGTACCAGTACTTCGAGCGCGACATCAAGAAGCTGCTCGGGATGAAGCAGCCGAAGCCGATGCAGAAGAGCTACTGCGGCGGCGGCGACCTCGAAACCTGTCAGGAAGAGATCTGGGCCGCGATCGCCGAGTCAGGCGAAGAGCTCGAGGTCGAGTACGGGAACCCCGATCCTTCACAGTGGCGCTCAAGCGCGACCGCCGAGCAGATCGAGTTCGGACCGGTCAACCTGATCCCGATGGCCTACACCAACAGGCCCAGCGGAATCCAGCAGGTGATCGCCTTCAAGGGTCACCGCAACAAGTAGCTGCCCGAGGGCGACCACGAGTTCGAGACGAGAGGTACCGACCCGTCGAAAGGCAGCGGGTGTAGCCCCTGCGAACTCGTGGTCGGGCCCGGAGCGCGGGGCCGCGGCTCGTAGATGGAGATGTGAATCCGGTGGACATACCGTTCGTCTGCGGCTACGCTTTTTCCGAGTAGCCTTGTGGTGGCCGAACAGCGGGGAGTTCCTGATGAGAATCCGGATGAAGATGAGGTTGGCCCTGATTGTCATGATCGCGCTGGGGTTGCCACTGGGCTTCGGGTCCAGTGCCGCCGCCGCCCCGCCGGCCAACGATGACTTCGCCAATGCCCAGATCGTCGGCCCGGCGCTGCCCGTGGCGGTGCCGGCCAACAACATCGACGCCACCGCCGAGCCTGCTGAACCTCCGATCGACAGCAACCCGGCCGTCTCTTCGGTCTGGTTTCGCTGGCTCGCACCCTCGTCGGGAGTGGTGGTCGTCAACCTCTGCGGATCCGGCTTCACCGGCAACGAGTTCCCTTTCGAGAAGATCGCGGTCAGGACGAGCTTCGGGCAGGTCCCGCCGGTCGCCCAGCAGGCCGGTGAATGCGTTCTCCGTTTCACTTCGGTCGCGTCGACCACCTATTACATCCAGATCGACTACGGAAACGACCAGGGCGACTTCACCTTCCGTTTGCGCAACCTGACCCCGCCCGCCAATGACAACTTCGCGAACCGGACGGTGATAGGTCCCGCCCTTCCGGCCAGCGTCCCGTCGACCACGGTCGATTCAGGCTGGGAGGCCGGCGAGCCGGGGAATCTCGGCGGCTCCACCAGCTCGCGTTCGGTCTGGTACTCGTGGACCGCCCCTTCGACCGGCAGGGTAAGGGTGAGCAGCTGCGAACTCACCCGCGTATCCGGGCCGGGCAACAAGAGGATGGCGGTCTACACCGGCAATACGCTCGGAACCCTCGCGCTGGTGATGCCCTTGACGGACTACTGCGATCTCGATTTCCTCGCGACCGCAGGCGTCAGTTACACGGTTGCGGTGAGCGGATACATCTCCGGCGAGTTCGATTTCACTCTCGATCTGGTTGATGCGACGCCGCCGGCCAACGACGACTTCGCCGACGCGGCGATGGTCGGTCCGGATCTGCCCGTCGCGGTACCGGGCAACAATACGTTCGCAACCGTCGAAACGGGCGAACCAAACCACTCGGGCATAAGCGGCCCCCAGCATTCGGTCTGGTACTCGTGGACGCCGACCGCGAATGTGAGGGTCAGGATCGCCGCCTGCAGCAAGGACTTTTCGGCCCGGCTCGGTGTCTACACCGGCGCGGTGCTGGCCGGGCTGAGCCAGGTCGCTGAGCAGCCGCCGTACTCGCCACACTGTCGGGTCGCCCTCGACGCGACCGCCGGTACTACCTACCGGATCGGCGTAGCGGGCGCTGTCTTCGACGGACAGGAGGGACCGTTCACGCTCGACATCCACATCGAGAACGTGCCTGCCAACGACGACTTTGCCGATGCGCAGACGATCGGACCGGACCTTCCGGCGACGATTGCCGGAACCACGAAAGACGCGACGCTCGAAGAGGACGAGCCTCCGCCCAACCCGTACTCCGGTCAGTCCGGACCATCGGTCTGGTACCGGTGGACCGCTCCGTCCGACGACGCGACGATCTTCGCCGCATGTTCGGCCGGAGATCCGGTCGTTCTGGCCGTCTTCGACGGCCCGGCCCTCGGTGACCTGAGGCACATCGATGACGACGATCAGGGATGTCGTGACGGAAGCGAGGGAGGCAGGCTGGCGATCGCACCGGTGGCCGGACATCAGTACTCGATCATGGTCGCTTCGGCAGAACGCGACTTCGATGCTGATTTCACACTCTCGGTCGTCGGTCCGGAGCCGAAGGTCATCGTCAAGCCGCCGACCACGAAGCCGAAGAAGTTCAACCTGGCCCGGGCACTGAAGAAGTGCCGGAAGATCAGCAAGAAGAAGAAGCGGGTCAGGTGCGTCAAGCGTGCCCGGAAGAAGGCGGCACTGGTCAAGTGTGGCAACAAGGTGTCGGAGTCGAAGCGGGTGAAGTGCCGGAAGAAAGCACGACGCAAGTTCAGCTGACCGCGGCGGCAGGCTGCCGTCTCATACAGGGCCGTGCTGTAGCGTGGAACACAGGTGGCTGTCGGTCCTTCGACCACGACTCACATTCGCGTCTCGCCGTTCCGGCCTCCTCTCGCCGGCACCTTTGCCGGCCCATCCAACAGCAAGATCGACTCGATCGCGTGACGGTTCGAGTCGATCACAGCAAGGAGATTCGGAAAAATGAGAGCAATTCCCCGCGAAGACGTTCCCGTGGTGATCGCAGACGGCGATCTCGAAGTGAGACTGCTGGATCAGGACGGAATCTCGGTCGGCTTCGTACGCTTGCCTGCCGGTGCGGATCTGAGACCCGCCACCAAGGGCCTGAAGGATGACCTGTGTCCTTGTCCACACTGGGGCTACATGCTCAAGGGGCGCGTCCGTATGCATACGACGGAAGGACACAAGGACTTCGTAGCCGGAGAGGCGTTCTACTGGGCGGCGGGACACGCTCCCGAGGCGCTCGAGGATTCGGAATACGTCGATTTCTCACCTACCGAGGAGTTCGCGAAGGTCGTCGAGCACATCACTTCCGGCGCGGCCGAGCCGGCCTGATCCGACCGGTTGATCTGCGGGCGGCGGTCGACCCCCGACCGTCGCCTGAGTCAGCCGTGCCCCGGAGAGCCCGCGGTTTTCGATTCGCCGGCGTCTGCGAAGTCTCGGTCGAGCAGACGCCTGACCCACTCATACCTTCGGAGCCGGCGCAGCCCTGGCAGTGACAGCAGCAGGTCGAGGAGGCTCCCGTAACGCTCGTAGATCACCGCGTTGACGACCAGGCTCGCGACCATGATCCGGCTGGCGAAGAAGAGCCAGCCGAGCGCGACCGCGGTGAGCCCGAGGCCTCCGAGCACTTCCGATCCGGAATTGAGTCGCGGCACGAGGTAGAACTGCGACACCCAGCCGAGTCCGGCGAAGGTGAGCCCGGTAAGGGCAGCCCCGGGCAGCAGCGAACTCGGATCGCGGGTCGCCCGTGGGAGCACGAGCGTCAACGCGAACCAGACCGCGGAGTACGCGAAGAAGATCGCGATGATCGAGGTGGCCACGATGATCAGGTGTGCTTTGTCCTCGACGAGGCGCAGCACGGTTGCGAAGACCATCGCCGCCGATACGAGGCCGATGATCACTCCCACCGCCCGCACGGAGGTGACCCCGGCCGGTCTCGGGATACGCCAGGCGTTGGCGCTCGCCGCGGTCAGGGTGATCGCGAGGTTCCTCCCCGCCCAGGCGGTTGCCGCGATTCCACCGAGTACCAGGAGGATTCCGGAGGAATCGTTCTGGCTCAGTGCCTCGTCGACCTGCGTCGCCAGCGATCCGGCCAGGCCCAGGTCGTCACCGAGTCCCTCCCCGAACAAGCCACTTCCGAGCACAAGTACGCCGGCTCCGACGCTGAGTACGACCAGCGAGAAGACGAATAGGAAAAGGCGGAAGGCGACGGCGCTGCCCAGCACCGAGCCGAAGTTCTGGTGGTCGCGCTCGTAGATCCGGACCGCCACGTCTGCGGGTCCGTTCTGCTGCCGGACGTTCGCCAGCTGCAGCTTCGCGGCACCGGCCAGAGCTTTGGCCCGCCTTCTGCCGCGGCTCAGCAGGCTCTCGGGTTGGTTCTCATCAGGCCCGGACATCTCGCCGCTCACAATAGGTCGAGTCCACGCTGAGTCCGCCTCCGTCTGCCGCCGGCAGAGGAAGCCGGGGCGGCCGCCGTCGACCGCCCCGTTTCCATTGCTGCTTCAGCGCAGGTCGAAGCGGTCGAGGTTCATGACCTTGTCCCAGGCTGTGACGAAGTCGGCGACGAACTTCTCGCCGGCGTCCTCGCTCGCGTAGACCTCGGCCAGGGCGCGCAGCTCCGAGTTCGAGCCGAAGACCAGGTCGACCCGGCTGCCGGTCCACTTGACCTCGCCGTCTCCGTTCGTGGCTTCGAAGGCCTCGCCGTCTTCGGATGCCTGCTTCCATTCCGTTCCGAGGTCGAGCAGGTTCACGAAGAAATCGTTGCTGAGCGATCCGGGTGAATCGGTCAGCACACCCAGGTCGGAGCCGTCGTGGTTCGCACCCAGTACCCGCAGACCACCGACCAGAACCGTCATCTCGGGCGCGGTCAGGGTGAGCAGGTTGGCGCGGTCGATCAGCAGGTACTCGGTCGAGAGCATCTGCTCGCCATTCCGGTAGTTGCGGAACCCGTCCACGCTCGGCTCGAGCGCGTCGAATGACTCGACGTCGGTCTGGTTCTGGGACGCGTCGACGCGGCCCGGTGTGAACGGGACCTTGATCTCGTGGCCTGCCTTGCGAGCGGCCTCTTCGACCGCCGCACAGCCGCCGAGCACGATCAGGTCGGCAAGCGAAACCTCCTTGCCGTCTGACCTGGAGTCGTTGAACTCCTGCTGGATCTGCTCGAGCTCGGCGAGGGCCTTCGACAGCTCTTCGGGCTCGTTGACCGGCCAGCTCTTCTGGGGCTCGAGCCGGATGCGTGCGCCGTTGGCGCCGCCGCGCTTATCGCTTCCGCGGAAGGACGAAGCCGCCGCCCAGGCGGTCGAGACCAGACGCGAGCCCGACAGGTCCGAAGAGAGGAGTTTCTCCTTCAACTCGGCGATCTCAGCCGCACCGATCAGCTCGTGGGTGACCTCGGGGATCGGGTCCTGCCAGAGCAGCTCCTCGTCGGGGACTTCCGGTCCGAGGTAGCGGGCGACCGGTCCCATGTCACGGTGGGTGAGCTTGAACCAGGCCCGGGCGAAGGCGTCCGAAAGTGCTTCCGGGTCCTCGGCGAACCGGCGCGAGATCTTCTCGTATTCCGGGTCGAATCTCAGGGCCAGGTCGGTGGTCAGCATCCTCGGCTCCTCGTGCTTCGAGGGGTCGTGGGCCAGCGGCACCATGTCGGCGCCGGCACCGTTCTTCGGCCGCCACTGCTTGGCCCCCGCGGGGCTCTCCGTCAGCTCCCAGTCGTAGGCGAAGAGGATGTGGAAGTACTCGTTGTCCCAACGGGTCGGGTGGTAAGTCCAGGTGACCTCGAGCCCGGAAGTGATCGTATCCCCGTTGGCACCGCTGCCATAAGAGCTCTTCCAGCCGAGTCCCTGCTCCTCGAGCGGGGCGGCTTCGGGCTCTGCGCCGACGTACTTGTCGGGGTCGGCAGCGCCGTGGGTCTTACCGAAGGTGTGACCACCGGCGATCAGGGCGACCGTCTCTTCGTCGTTCATCGCCATGCGGGCGAAGGTCTCGCGAATGTCGCGGGCGGACTTCAGCGGGTCCGGCTCTCCGTTGGGACCTTCCGGGTTGACGTAGATCAGGCCCATCTGGACCGCGGCCAGCGGGTTCTCGAGATCGCGCTCGCCGGTGTAGCGCTCGTCTCCGAGCCACTCGCTCTCAGGACCCCAGTAGACGTCCTCGTCCGGCTCCCAGACATCCTCCCGGCCGCCGGCAAAGCCAAATGTCTTGAGGCCCATCGACTCGAGGGAGACGTTGCCCGCGAGCACCAGCAGGTCGGCCCAGGAAAGCTTGCGGCCGTACTTGCTCTTGACCGGCCAGAGCAGCCGGCGGGCCTTGTCGAGGTTGGCGTTGTCGGGCCAGCTGTTGAGCGGGGCGAAGCGCTGTTGACCGGAGCCGGCGCCGCCCCGGCCGTCGCTGATCCGGTAGGTGCCGGCGGCGTGCCACGCCATACGGATCATCAGCGGTCCGTAATGGCCGAAGTCGGCGGGCCACCAGTCCTGCGAGGTGGTCAGCAGCTCCTCGATGTCCTTCTTGACCGCGTCAAGGTCCAGGCTCTCGAACTCGGCGGCGTAGTCGAAGGACTCTCCCATCGGGTTGGCTTCGACGGGATTCTTGGCGAGGATCTTCAGATTGAGGCGGTCGGGCCACCAGCCTCTGTTGCCGCCACCCTGGCTCGGGTAGGGGGCGCGGTCGTGCACGACCGGGCAACGGGCTTCGCTTTCTTCATTCATCTCGCCGACTACGGCATCGGGGCTGTCAGACACGGGATTCCTTTCGGGGTGGGGTTGAGGAGGTTTGATCGCAAGTCTTCTGTTCGAGGCAGTCCGGGCAGAGTCCACGGTGGACCACCTCGGACTCGTCGATCCGGTAGCCACGGGTCTCGAGCGGTTCGAGGCAGGGTGCCTGGCCGGCGGCGCATTCGACGTCGGCGACCGCACCGCAGCCGCGGCAGACCATGTGGTGGTGGTTGTCGCCGGTCTGTGTCTCGTACAGGGCTACGGAGCCGGGCGGCTGGATCTGGCGCAACAGGCCCGAATCGGACAGCACGCGCAGTCCGTCATAGACCGCCTGATGCGAGACCTCGCCGAGGTCGCCACGGACCGCGCCGATGATCGAGTTCGTATCGGCGTGGGGATGCTCGTGGACTGCGCCCAGCACCGCAATCCGAGGCCGGGTCACGCGCAGACCGGCTCCGCGCAACATGCTCTCGAATTGACCGTCAGCCGACACGCAGCAACCATACAAGTTTTCCTGAATCGTTCCATTTTGGGGGTGCCTACGGCTGTCCGGGGCTGGAATCAGCCCGGTAGCATTGCCCGGCGATGGCGGGGGAGTCTGAAGAGAGCGAGTCGGACCGGCAAGCGAAGCCGCGGCGGGGCCTGGACCTGACGGCACAGCAGTGGGTCATCGCGCTGCTGGTCGGGGTCGCGACCGTTTCGGCAGCCGGCTTCAGCTGGCGTGCGGCCGCAACCGGCAGCACCGCCGCGTACAACGACCGGCAGTCGATCTCGGAGACCATCGCGGTGAGGCAGCAGGAGATCGACGTCGGCCTCGCGGTCAGCGCCGATACCCGCAACTACACCCGCTACCTCGCCGATTACGCGACCGCGGCCGAGCTCGAGAACCAGGCCACGGGACTGGAGCGGGCAGGGAACGGCGCCGCCGCCGCGGCGGCCCGCCGGGAGGCGGTCCAGCTCAGGAGGACCGCTACCGAGCGCGCTGCCGACGCGGGCGTCTTCGGCAGCTCGACCATCGCTGACGACCTGAGCCGCCCGAGCCCGACCCCGCGACCCTTCAGCTATGAGGATCAGCTGAGGGCGCGGACTGCGGAAGAACGGACCGGGCTGGACTCACCGGGCAAGCTCAACCCCGACCGCTGGGCGGCAGAGGCCGAAGAGATCCGCGACCGCATAAACGGTCTGGCGGTATGGGCATTCGTCGTTCTTTTTGCGGTCCTCATGTTTTCCGTGGCTGAGGCGAACTCGAAGCGCCGGCCGGTCTTCTACGCAGCGATGGGCGTCGGGGTGACCGTGTTGCTCTTCGGCGCCTTCTTCGGCCTGACGGTGGACTTCTTCGCATGAGTCCCGAGCAGGACAGCGGCGCCACGGAAGTCGATCGCCCGGCGGACGACGACTCGAACAAGGGGTCTCTGGGCCGCTGGATCGCCGTATCGCTGGCAGCGATTGCGGTGATCGGCGCCGGTATCGGCATCCTTCAGACCCAGGCGGCCGTGAACGAGTCGAACACCGCCCGTGAGACAACCCGGACCGCGATCGGGGCACTCCGGGCAGGGGTCTCACTCGAAGGCGCGCAGATCCTGGAGAAGGACATCGAAGCCGAGGCGAGCGACCTTCGCCGACAGCTCAATTCGCTGGCTCGCGACTCGGGTACCGGAACCGATCCGCTGAGCGCTGACGAACTCGAATCGATACTGCCCGAGGGCGGCGAACTGCCGGGGGTGCGGACGCCTGAGGAGCTCAGGCGTCTCTCGTTCGAGAGCGATAACCTTTCCCTCCGGCAGTCCGCCCTGGCCGAAACACGGGTCACCTGGAACGACCGCAGTACCCAGTACACGACAGCCATCGCCGTACTAGCTCTCGCGCTCTTCCTGGTCGGTTTTTCGCTGGTGCTCGCCGGGCGGCGCAGGCTGGTCTTCTACGTGTTCGGAATGATCGTCGCCGTGCTGGCGGTCGGTGCCACCACGGCCATCTACCTGGCTCCCGTCCCTGAGACCCCGGACGAAGCGATCGCCGCCACGGCCGAGGGCAAGGTCGCCTCGGATGAAGGGGAGGAGGCACGCGCAGTAGAGCTGCTCGATGAAGCGATCGAGATCGACGGTGACTACGCCGCCCCGTACTCACGGCGGGCGTTCGCCCGAGCCCGGCAGGCCAACCCCGACCTCGACCGGACCGGCGCGATCACCGGGGACGGATCCGCCCTGGGTGACTCCATCGCCGACGCGGAGCGGGCGCTTGAGCTCGGAGGCAACCGGGATCTGCTCGCCTTTTCCTTCCTCGCCCTCGCCGCCCTCCACGCAGGGGAGTACGAAAAGTCGGTTCAGGCCGCGACCGATGCGATCGCACTAAACAGCGAGGTCGTCGACCTGCGCTTCATCAAGAGCGCGGCGCAGGTCGGGCTGGGAGACGAAGACGCCGCACTTCGCTCACTGCAGGAGGCGGGCGATCTGCTGGAAGGCGGTGATGCGTCGGACCGTACCCGGGACCTGGTCGCCGGCTACCTGACCTACCTCGAGCAGGTCGTCCACAGCGTGCCCGGGCGATCCGGGATCGTCGGCGAGTTCGAGGAGCTGATCATCGCAACGGAAACCGAGCTGAGCCTCGACCGGGAAGTGAGCCGGGAGCTGCCCGAAGGTGCCTCGTTCGAGGTCGAAGACCTGCGCTACAGAGACGGGGAGTTCCGCCTGGGCACGAGCTGGAAAGGCCTTCCGCCCGGAACGGCCGTCACCCTGTTCGGCTTCGAGCGGCCGGCCCGCGACAGTTCCTGGGTTCAGCCCCAGGAACTGTCGCTGTTCCGAACCCTGGGCGGGAGCGGCAGCGACTCCGGCAAGGTGAGAGTCCGGCGGGCCTGTGAACCGGTCGAAGTCAGGGTCGATGTCTACCTGGACGGCGCCTTCTTCGATTCTTCGACCGGTCCGGGCGTCGAACCCACCTGCTGAGACGGGGCCCCGGCTCGGCCACCGCCCGCTACCAGCCTTCGCTGCCCGGCTCGCCCTTGATCGGACCGGTTATCTCGTCGGTGATCCAGCCGCCATAGAAGCCGCCGGGCTGGGGCCGCACGAACTCGCCGCCGAGCCGGCATTCGACCAGGGCCGGGTAGAACGAGTAGTACCCGGCGAGCTTCTCGAAGCCCGGAGACGGGTCGGCATAGGTCCAGGCCGCGGCGGGGATCTCCCGGCCCCCGGAAACGACGTCGAAGTAGGACGCCGCCCCCTTCCACTCGCAGTAGGAGCCCCGGCCCGGGGATGGGCGCAACACCCCCGGGGCGATGTCGTCCGCAGGCAGGTAGATGGTCGGCGCCCCGGCGGTCTCGCATACCCGGAGGGCCCGGCGGCTCGAGGCGATCGTCTCGCCTTCCACCGAGATCAGCACCTGCCTCGGCTCCGGGGTCAATGACGGTGGCCGTGGGTAGGACCAGACCGACTCGTAGGGGAGGCCGTTCGGTGCCGTTCCCGTCCTGACTTCAGGTTCGGGGCGTCCAAAACGTGGGAAGCGTGGCTTCATGGGGTCAGGGTATTGGTCGGCCTGCGCCGGCCCCCGGGATCAGATGCCGACGAAGGATCAGTTGAGCGTGCGGGCGAGCCGGCGTCGCTGGGCCGCAGCGAGTTCGCTCGACGGACCGAGCTCGGTGAAGCAGCCGACCATCACCCGGCGCAGCAGGTCGCGGCGTTCGGCGTCAGCGCCCTCGACTTCGCCCTGGAGCAGGTCGAGCGAAGCCTCGTGCCGGCCGAGGTCCCATGCCGCGAAGGCCTCCTTCGGCGGATCGTCCGACTGCGCCAGGCGTGCCCGCGCGTTCAGCCCGGAGATGACCAGATCGCTCGTTGCGAGCTTCCCGGTGATCGCCTCGGCCTCGGCCGCTTCGCCGCGCTCGAGCAGAAGCCTGGCCAGGGCCGCGGTGGCGCCGGCGTTGCCCGGGGTCGATGCGACCAGGTCGCGCAGGCCCTGCTCGTCGCCGGATTCGATCGCCGCCCTCGCGGCCTCGTCTTCCTGCGAGGGCACGATCCGGTCGAGAAAGGCCTCGATCTGGGCCGGCGGCAGCGCGCCGGTGAACTCGTCGACCATCTCTCCGTCCCTGAAGGCCTTGACCGCGGGTATGCCCTGGACCCGGTACGAAGCGGCCAGTTGCTGGTTGCTGTCGACATCGACTTTGGCCAGCTCGACCTTGCCGCCCCGGTCGCTGACCGCCTTCTCGATCGCCGGGCCGAGGGTCCGGCAGGGACCGCACCATTCGGCCCAGAAGTCGACCACGACGGGCAACTCCCTGGAGCGCTCGATCACTTCCTGCTGGAAGTCACTTTCGCCTACGTCCTTGACCATGGCCAAAGGATATTGAGGCCGGCCGGGACCGGCCGGGCTGCCGGGGAGTCGCCCCCGCCCAACTATCATCGAGCGATCTTTCCGTAACCCGAGCGAATCCAGGAGTGGCGAGCGCAGTGAGCCTCTGGCCTGACCGCGTATATGAATGGGGCACGACCGAGGCCGACCGGAAACGCCGGTATCCCTGCGACCTTCTGTTGCCTGAGCCGGACGAGGAGATGTACCGGGCCGTCGATGTCGAAGCTCCCGCTTCGGTCCTCTTCAAATGGATCTGCCAGCTCCGGCTGGCCCCATACAGCTACGACAGGATCGACAACTTCGGTCGCCAGAGCCCGGGACGGCTGGTGCCCGGTCTCGACCAACTTGAGACGGGTCAGCGGTTCATGCGGATCTTCGAGCTCGTTTCGTTCGAGCCGGGGCGGTCGATCACGCTCGAAACCAACAAACCCCGGGGGGTCAGATCTGTCGTCAGCTACGTCGCCGTGGCTCAAGGGGCTGAGCGATCGCGGCTGGTGGTCAAGTACAGCGTCGGCTACGGCTCGGGCCTGGTCGCCGCCCCGATGCGGCTCCTGCTTCCGCCCGGGGATCTGGTCATGATGCGCCGCCAGTTGCTAAACCTGAAGGAGTTGGCGGAAGGGCATCGTCCTGGCCGGCAGCCCTCCACCCGAGCCCACGAATGACGAGGACCGAATGACCGATACGCGCACAAGCAACCACGCGAACTCGCCCCGGCATCCGCAAAGGGCAAGGGTGGTGGTGATCGGCGGAGGCATCGCCGGTGCCAGCGTCCTCCACCATCTGGCGAAGCTCGGCTGGACCGACTGTGTGCTGGTCGAGAAGGCCTGGCTGACGGCCGGCTCGACCTGGCATGCCGCTGGGTTGTGCACGCAGTTCAACTCGTCCCTGCCCATCCTCCGGACGTTGATGCGCAGCCTGGACCTCTACGAAGAACTGGGAGCAGGGTCGGAGATCGGTGTCGGGCTGAAGCGGGTCGGAAGCGTGCGCCTGGCGACTTCGGCGGACCAGCTCGATCACCTCAAGGCGAGGGGCGACACCGCCCTCGCGGCCGGACTGCCGTTCGAGATGATCGGGCCGGAACGGGTCCGGGAGCTGTTCCCGCTGGCCGAGACAGCCGGCGTCAAGGCGGCGGCCTGGCTGCCGACTGACGGCTACGTGGACCCGACCCTGGTCACGAATGCGCTGGCCGAGTCGGCCAGGGAAGCAGGTTGTTCGATCCTCCAGAGGACCGAAGTGACCGGCACCGTACAGACCGACGAGGGCTGGAGTGTGGAGACCAGCGCCGGTGACATCGAGTGCGAGTTCCTGGTCAACGCGGCCGGTCAGTGGGCGCCCCGGGTCGGCCGCATGGCCGGGATCGAACTACCGATCACCGCGCTCCAGCACCAGTACGTGGTGACCGAGCAACTGGAGGAGGTCCGGGCCCTCGAGACCGAACTGCCGGTCATGCGCGACCCTGAGCACTCCTACTACGTGCGTCAGGAAGGGGGTGCGCTTCTGGTCGGACCCTTCGAGAAAGGACCCCTGCCGTTCGCACCCGAGGGAGTGCCCAACGACTTCGAGGGTCGGCTCCTGCCCGGCAACATGGAGCAGATCATGGAGGTGATGCTGGGCGCTGCCTCCCGCGTTCCGCTGCTCGAGGATGCCGGCCTGAAGACGGTGATCAACGGTCCTGACGGCTACACCCCGGACGGTCACTGCCTTATGGGCGAGGCCTCCGGGCGCCGGGGCTACTTCGTGCTGGCCGGATTCAGCATCTTCGGCATCCTCTTCGGCGGCGGTGCCGGCGCTGACCTTGCCGAGTGGATCGTCGAAGGCGAACCCCAGGAGGATCTCTGGGAGATGGACGTGCGCCGTTTCGGGCCGTACGCATCACCGGTATCCCATGTGCTTGACCGCGCCGGTGAGGTCTACGGTCGTGAGTACGCGGTCCACTTCCCGATGGAGGAGTTCGAGAGCGGCAGGCCCCTCAAGGTGGACCCCCTGTACGAGAAGCTGGGATCGCGCGGCGCGATCTTCGGCGAGCGCTTCGGCTGGGAGCGGCCGCTCTGGTTCAACCGGGGACCGGAGGTTCCGCAACAGCCCTACTCCTTCCGTCGACCCGCCTGGCATGACCAGGTCGGGGCCGAGTGCCGGGCCGTGCGTGAGGCGGTCGGGGTACTCGACCAGACCAGTTTCGCCAAGTACGAAGTCGAGGGAACCGGCGCTGCCGCGCTGCTCGACCGGCTCTGTGCCAACCACCTGCCACCCGAGGACGGCTCGATCGTACTCACCCAGATGCTGACCGCCGGAGGCGGGATCGAATGCGACGTGACGGTCAGCCGCCTGGCCGAGGACCGCTATTACGTGGTATCCGCGGCGGCGGCCGAGGACCATGACCACAGCTGGATCGCCCGCAACCTTCCGGCCGACGGATCGGTTCGGCTGCGCAACTGCAGCGCCTCCACCGGCGTGCTCACGGTGGCGGGTCCTTCATCCCGCCAGTTGCTGGAGAGGATCACCAGGGCCGATGTCTCGGCCGCCGCATTCCCTTTCTTCCGGATGCGCCAGATCGAAGTCGGTCCGGTTCCGGTCCGCGCCATGCGCCTCTCCTACACGGGCGAGCTCGGCTTCGAGCTGCACCATCCGATCGAGTTCTCGTCGCGGCTGTACGACGAAATCCTTGCCGCCGGCGAAGACCTCGGCCTGGTCGACTTTGGCTACTACGCGCTCGAGTCGCTGCGCCTCGAGAAGGGCTACCGGCTCTGGGGCGCCGACATCTCGCAGCAGGACACACCGCTCGAGGCGGGGATGGGTTTCTTCGTCGACTGGGACACCGGCTTCATCGGCCGCGATGCATTGATGGCCCAGCGCGAGGACGGCCCCGACCGTCTGCTCGCGACCCTCCATTGCGAGGGTGAGTTGCCGGTGATGCTGTTGCCGCATCAGCCGGTGTTCGCCGGCGACGAACTGGTCGGCTCGATCCGGGTCGGGGGCTACGGGCATACGATCGGCCGCACCGTCGCCCTCGGTTACCTGCCGCGCGACCTGGTTGAAAACGGTGAGCGGGTGGAGCTCTCGGCGCTCGGTGAGCGCTTCCCGATGGATGTGACGACGAAGGCCCTGCTCGACCCCTCCGGCGCCCGGGCGAGGGCTTGAAACGAACGGCCGTAAGAGCCGTCGATCCCACTGCGCAAGCGGGAGCCATGAAGGCGCTCCTGATGCGTATCGCGAATACCGGATTCGGCCGCAGCGTCGGGATCAACCTGGCCGCGAAGGTCGACCCGTTCCTGCTTCGTATCTCCGGCGGGAGGGTGGCGACCACCGCCTTCTTCCCGGTGGTGACGCTTGTCGCCAGGGGGCGCAGGAGCGGCGAGGAGCGCCAGACGCCGCTGGTGTATTTCACCCGTGGCGATGAGGTGATCCTGATCGCATCGAGCTTCGGCCGCGAGAAGAACCCGGCCTGGTACTACAACGCGACTGCCAATCCGGAGGTTGAGTTGCTGGTCAAGGGCGAGCGGCTGCCGTTCGAGGTGCGGGAGACCGAAGGCGAGGAGCGGGAGCACCTACTCGATCTCGCCGAGCAGCTCTATGCCGGCTACGGCAGCTATCGCGAGCGCACGGCGGGCATCCGCGAGATCCCCGTTCTGGCGCTGAGTCCACGCGGCCCGGGCTTCGGTTAGGTTTCGGCCATGCGCCGCTCTCCCGATCGCCCGCTGAACGTCGCCCCCGCATCGGTACTCGACTACCGGGAACTCGCCCGCCGCCGCCTGCCGCGCCAGATGTTCGACTACATCGACGGCGGTGCCTACGACGAGGCGACGATGGGCAGGAACGTCGACGACCTCCGGGACGTGCTGCTGCGACAGGTGGTCATGCGCGACGTGTCGGTCAGGGAGCAGTCCTGCGAAGTCCTCGGGCGGACCCAGTCAACCCCCTTGATCCTCGGGCCGGTCGGACTGGCCGGGATGTTCGCCAAGCGGGGCGAGGTCCAGGTGGCCCGGGCCGCCGAAACCGCCGGAATCCCGTTCGTCGAGTCCACGGTTTCAATCTGTGGAATCGAGGAGGTCGCCGAAGCCGTTCCGACCCCGCCCTGGTTCCAGCTCTACGTGATGCGCGACCGCGCCTACGCCGAGGACCTGATCGGCAGGGCGAAGGCGGTCGGTTCACCCGTCCTCGTCCTGACGGTCGATCTCGCCGTGGTCGGTGCCCGCCACCGCGACACCCGGAACGCGATGGTCGGAAACCCGTCCACCTGGGCCAAGCTGCGACGGGGGGCCGACCTCGCAACCCACCCTCGCTGGATCGCCGACGTCGCTCTCGGAGGCAAGCCGCTCACCTTCGGCAACCTGGAGAAGGCGGTGCCCGACGCGAGCGTGCCACAGGACTTCAAGGACTGGGTCGACGCCCAGTTCGACCCGAGCGTCACATGGGAAGACATCGCCTGGGTCCGCGAGCACTGGGACGGCAAGCTCGTGGTCAAAGGTGTGCTTGATCCCGAAGACGCACGCAGGGCGGCAGACGCCGGTGCCGACGGGGTGATCGTCTCCAACCACGGAGGCCGACAGCTGGATGCCGTGCCATCGACCGCGGTCGCCATCCCGGGCATCGTCGACGCGATCGGCGATCAGGTCGAGGTGCTGGCTGACGGTGGTGTCAGGAACGGCCTCGACGTGGTCAAGCTGATGGCGATGGGCGCCCGGGCGGTGCTGCTGGGACGGGCGTGGGCCTGGGCACTCGCAGCCAACGGAGAAGAGGGTGTCGCACACATGCTCGAGGTGATGAAGGCCGACATTGATACGGCCCTCGGCCTGACCGGCCAGAACTCGGTCGGCGACCTCGACGCCACGGCGCTCTACCGCGCCTGACCGCAAGGCAGAGGACGGCGCTCAGCGGGTTCGCGCGACGCGGGATCTGATCTCGTCGAGCAGCCGCTGGGCGAGGTCGGCCGGGTCTTCATCCGGGCGCGCCTGGCCGCCGGCCGGTTCGAAGAACTCGATTGCTACCCGGGGACGCTTCGGAAAGCGCTTGAGGTCGGTTCCGCCCTCGACCGCGACCAGCACGATCGGCACTTCCGGACAGGCCTGGGCCAGCCGGGCCACGCCGCGGCGTGCCCTCAGATTCTGGCCGCGGGAGAGGGTCCCTTCGGGGAAGATCCCGATCGCCTCGCCCCGGTCCAGGGAATCGACAGCCGCCTCGAGGGCGGCCGTATCGCCCTGACCACGCCTGATCGGGATCTGCCCGGCTCCGTCGAGGATCCAGGCGAAAGGGGGGAACTTCCAGAGGGTGGACTTGGCGAGGAAGCGCAACTGGCGTCCGCGCCACATCATCGCTTCGAGCATGACCAGCGGGTCGAGCCAGGCATCGTGGTTGGAGACGACCAGGATCGGACCGCTCGAAGGCAGGTTGTCCAGCCCTCTTACCTCCAGCCGGACCCACCATCGCAGCCAGCGAAGCAGGTAACGGATGGTCTGGTAGAGCTTCCAGCCCTGACGGC
This sequence comes from uncultured Solirubrobacterales bacterium, assembly GCA_963709475.1. Lineage (GTDB taxonomy): Bacteria > Actinomycetota > Thermoleophilia > Solirubrobacterales > 70-9 > 67-14. The sequence goes on from CAVPWI010000009.1 coordinate 36,475, forward strand.
TCGGTTGGCTGGCGGCCCTTGCAACATAGCCACGGGTTCCAGCCTGACTTTCGCTCATGATCTCTGAGTCACTTCTACCCTGCATGCCGCGACACATTAGACCGTCTCACGTCCGTTTCGTCACCCGTTCCGGGGGATTCGCCGCTCCGGCTCGTCGGATGATCTGCCAAGATCGCCAATGAGCCCGGATTCGATCAGGTCGGGTTCAGCCTGTCCGACCCCCATGGAAGCCCAGACCCAGAACCCGCCGGACTTGAGGGTCACCGCCGCGGTGGCGCTGATCGCCCTGGCGGGTGCGTGGAATGCAGGCAATGTGGGGCCTGTCGCCTCCGAGCTGGCCTCTGAATTCGATGTCTCACTGGCTCTGATCGGCTTCATCGGGGGCACCCTGTTCTTCGCCGCCAACGTGATCGGATTGTTGTTCGCCGCTCAGGTCGGCCACAGGACGGGCCTCGTGAACGGACTGAGGCTGGGCTGCGCCTCGCTGGTGCTGGGGAATCTCATCTTCGCGCTGAGCCCCGTGTTTGCCGGGCTTGCAATCGGGCGCATCATTCCGGGCCTGGGGTTCGCAATGCTCGTCACGGTGGGGGTGGTCTGGGCCAGGGAAACCGGCGGGACCCGGCTGCTCGGGGTCTTCGGAGCGTCGATCCAGGTCGGCATCGCCCTCGCCCTTCTGACCGGCAGCGTCCTGGCCGACTCCGGGGTCGACTGGCGGGTCGGTTTCCTGATCAGCGCCGGACTCGGCCTGCTTGCGCTGGTCACGATCCCCGGTGGAGCCACCTCAGCCTCTTCGGACGGGCCGGACCGCCGCTCCGGAGGCTTTCTGCGGCTCGCTTTCGCGAACGCGAGGGTCTACCGGCTGGCGCTCATGTTCATCTCGATCTACGGCGTACCGATGGTCCTGGGTGCCTGGATGATCGAGTACCTGGTCACCGACGGCGATGTCTCCAAGACCCTGGCCGGTCTCGCTTCTTTCCTGCTCTTCGGCCTGTCTGCGGCCGCCCGTGCCTACGGCGCCGCGCTCAAGGAGCGGGGTCTTTCGCACAGGGTCCTCTCGGGGGTCCTGGGCCTTGCGGCGGTCGGCCTGGCAGCGATCGCGGTCGATCCGGTCGTGGCAGCCGCCTTTGCCGGAGCGGTGCTCCTGGCCATCGGATTCGGCATCCCCTACGCGACCGCTCTGACCGAAGCCCAGCAGCTCTACCCCGAGGACCCGGCTGAGCCGCTGGCGCTGATGACCCTGGTCGCGATGTTCCTGCCGATCATCCTGATTCCAGTGGTCGGACACGCGATCTCCAGAGGCGACGGCGACATCGCCTTCGGACTGCTCGCCCTCTTCCTGGTCCTGGCGACCGTCCTCAACCTGAAGCGCACGGGTATACCGCTCACGGGTCCGGCGGCCGCGGCTCGCTCCGAATCCCCTTCTGAATGACACGGGCCATGCGGAGGATCACCATGAGCAGGGGCTTCGAACAGCCATACCCGGGCTCGACCGTGTGATCGCCGAGGTTCTCAGGCGACGCATCGCCCGGGGTCTGGCCCGGGCCGAACCCGGCGCTGGGCCTGCTTCCTAGCCGGTTTCCCTGAGAAACGAGACGAACGCCTCAGCCGTCGCCTCGGGCTGATCGAGCATCGAGAACGTATAGCTGTCCTCGATCAGGACGAAGCGGCTGTCCGGGATGATCGAAGCGAGCTTCTCTCCGTCGGATACCGGGAAGAACTTGTCGTCAGCCGACCAGGCGATCAGGGCCGGGCGCGGGAAACCCTTCAGCTTCTCGGCGGCATCCAGGGTCAGACTCGGCTTCATCCCGGCCGCGAAGCCGGCGACGTCGCGCATCACGCCCGAGTCTTCGAAGGCGGGGCTGAACCAGGCTTTGGCAAGCTGCTCGGGGATCGGCCTGTTCGTCACCTGTCCGAAGGAATAGGGGATGCGCTTGCTGAGCATCGGCCTTCGGGTCAGAGTCCAGAGCAGCGGTCGCAGCAAGGTGGTGGACCTGGCCACCAGAGGCAGGGCCTTGAAGGCGGCGGGAGGGAAGTGGTTGAAGGCATCGGCCGAGGTGAGGATCAGGCGCTCGACCACCTCGGGCTGCTCGGCGGTCAGGATCTGGGAGACGGCGCCGCCGGAGTCGTTGCCGACGATCACCGCTCGCTCGGCTCCGAGGGCCTGGACCAGATCGGCGACCCGTCGGGCCTGCCCGGTCGGGCTGCGGTCGGCGCCTTCGTCGAGCGGCAGGCGGTGTGCACCGAGCGGCAGGTTCGGCATCACGCAGCGGTAGCCGGCGGTGGCGACAGCGGGCCAGACCCGGTCCCAGAGCCGTCCGTCCACGAAGAGACCGTGGACGAATACGACCATCGGCCCGTCCCCGCCGGAATCCCGGAACTCGACAGCTCCGCCGGGCAGGTCGATCGTGCTTGTCGCGAGGTCTTTCATGAAAGGCTCCTGACGCTTGTTTACGATTGCCGGAAGTATAATACAGACAGTATGTATGTAAATGGATGAACCCAGAAGACAGGCCGAGCGCAGCGCCGCCACCCGGGCGGCTCTGATCGCTGCGGCGACGCCGCTTTTCGGCGAGCGTGGCTACTCCGGAGTCGGAACCGGCGAGCTGGCCGAGGCGGCCGGTGTCACCCGCGGCGCTCTCTACCACCAGTTCGCCGACAAGCGCGAGCTGTTCGCCGCGGTGTTCGAGGGGGTCGAACAGGAACTGATCGAGCGCATCGCAGCAAGAATTGCCGAAGCCGGCTCAGACGATCCGCTCGGAGCGCTGGCAGAAGGGGCCGAAGTACTGATCGACGCTGCGCTCGAGCCGCAGTTCCGGCAGATCGCCGCACTCGATGCGCCCGGGGTCCTCGGCTGGGAGGAGTGGAGGCAGATCAGCGAGCGCTATGGACTCGGGCTGATCGTGGCCGGCATCACCGCGGCGATCGAAGACGGCTCGATTCGAGAGCAGCCGGTCGCGCCCGTATCCCACCTGCTGCTCGGCGCGCTCAACGAAGGAGCGATGTATGTAGCCGTCGCCGATGACCCCGACCGCGCCCGCCGGGAAACGCTGGCGGCACTTCAGGGCTTGCTTGGTTCCCTTCGGAGCTGAGCGGGGTCGGTCGGCCCGGCTCAGGGAACGAACAGCAGGATGGCCGCGAGAAGGGCAAGCGAGACGGCGCCCATGCCGTAGATGCCACCGTATGGCGGTGGCCCGCTCCTCAGCTTCACGCCCCTCAAAGTTTCCATTGCCTCAACGATAACGCCGCCCGGTGTACGGTTCTGGACGAGGCCGGACCGGGCGAGTCACCGTCGGTGGCGCGGGTGGCCGTGATCGAGGAGGAAGCACTCAAATGAGCAAGACAGTCCTGGTAACCGGCGCTTCGTCCGGTATGGGCAAAGAGACAGCGAAGAAGCTGCTCGCCGACGGGTACACGGTCTATGTCGCCGCCCGCCGGGTCGAACGCATGGCTGACCTCGAGCAACTCGGGGCGACGGCGATTGCGATGGACATCTCCAAAGATGAAGACATCGTGGCCGCGGTCGAGAAGATCACCGCCGAGAGCGGTGGCATCGACGTGCTGATCAACAACGCCGGTTTCGGGTCCTACGGGGCCATGGAAGATACGAGTCTCGAGGATGCCCGCTACCAGTTCGAAGTCAACCTCTTCGGCCTGGCCCGGCTGACCCAGCTGACCCTTCCTTACATGAGAGAGAAAAAGGCCGGACGGGTCATCAACATCTCTTCGATGGGCGGCAAGATCTACACGCCGCTCGGCTCCTGGTACCACGCGACCAAGCATGCGCTGGAGGGCTGGTCTGACTGCCTCAGGCTCGAGCTCAAGGACTTCGGAATCGACGTCGTGATCATCGAACCCGGTGCGATCGAGACCGAATGGAGCGGCATCATGGTCGAGCAGATGATGGAGCGCTCGGGCGAGGGTCCGTATGCCGCCCAGGCGAAGCGCATGGCCGACGCGGCCGGCGGGAGCGGTTCGCCGGTCGGGCTGATCGCCGAAGTGATCGTCAAGGCGGTCAAGGCGAAGAAGCCGAAGACCCGCTACTCCGCCGGCAAGTACGCGAAGCAGCTGCTGACCCTGCGGTGGCTGGTCAGCGATCGCATGTTCGACCGGATCATCAAGAGCCAGATCTGAGCGCCCGCTCCAGGCCGTCGATCACCAGGTCGAGGCCGAAGCCGAACTCGTCCGCATAGTCGTAATCCGGCTGCAGAACGTGCCAGGCGGCCATCTCCCGGAGGTGCGGGTATTCGTCCTCCGGCATGGACGCGAGCATTGCCCGGGCGACCTCAGCCGATTCCTCCGGGCCGTCGAAAGGCAGGCTGACCTCCTGCAGCACGAAGCCGTAGAGGTAGCTGTCGAGGACCGAGTAGGCGTGGGCGGCCATCTCGACCGGGAAACCGGCCTGGCGCAAAGCGCCGATTACCGTGTCGTGATGGCCGAGCGTCGCCGGGCCCGGCGTCAGCCTCGAGTCCATCAGGCCGATCGCCCAGGGATGCCGCTTGAGCGCCTCACGGGCCGAGCCCATCCGACTTCTCATCTGGGACTGCCAGCTCCCTTGTCCCGAAGGCGACCCGATCTCGCTGAATACAAGATCGACCATGCCGTCAAGCAGTTCGCTCTTGTCCGCGACGTGGTTATAGAGCGACATCGCCTCGACTCCGAGCTCGCCCCCGAGCTTTCGCATGCTGAGGGCCTCTATCCCTTCACGGTCGGCAAGGGCGACCCCCGCCTCCAGGATCCGGTTTCGACTGAGCCGGGTGTTCCGTCTCCTGGCGTCTGGTGTTTCGGGGCTCATGGTTGCTTGACCTTACAGTGTATGTTATGACTTACAGCGTAAACCAATCTTGGAAGAAGGTGGATCCAAATGAAAACCGAACAGCGAACCTCCGAGCACAGCAGGACGCAGCAGGCGGTCCCATCCGGAGCACCGCGGTCGACGATGGCCGCAGTGGTGCAGGACGAGTTCGGCCGGGCCGGAGATGTCCTGCGGCTGGAGCAGAACGAACCGGTGCCCGAGCCCGGCGACGGTGAAGTGCTGGTCAAGGTCCACGCCGCCGGGGTGGACCGTGGCGTCTGGCACCTGGTGGCGGGGCATCCGTACATGGTGCGTATTGCCGGCTTCGGCATCCGCAGGCCGAAGCTGCGCATCCCCGGATTCGACTTCGCCGGCCGGGTCGAGCGTGTCGGAGCCGGGGTCGGCTCGGTCAAGCCGGGCGACGAAGTCTTCGGAATCGCCAAGGGATCATTCGCCGAGTACGCCTGCGCGGTCGAAGACAAGGTCGTGGCAATGCCGGAGACGGTCGGCCCGATCGAGGCGGCGGCCGTCCCGATCTCCGGACTGACAGCCCTCCAGGCCGTCCGGGACCAGGCGAAGCTGGAGGCCGGCGAGTCGGTGCTCGTGATCGGCGCATCGGGTGGGGTCGGGTCCTTCGCGACGCAGATCGCCAGGTCCTTCGGGGCCGAGGTCACCGGCGTCTGCAGCACGGCCAAGGTAGAGGTGGTCCGAGAGCTCGGCGCCGAGCGGGTGGCCGACTACACACGAGAAGACCTCGCCGGGCTCGGCGCGACCTTCGACGCCGTCATCGACACCGGCGGAAACCGCACGCTCCGGGATCTCCGGGGTCTGCTCAAGCCCGAGGGCCGGCTGGTGATCGTCGGCGGCGAGCAGGCCGGCAAGATCCTCGGAGGCACCGACCGCCAGCTGCGTGCGATGCTGCTCTCGCCCTTCGTCCGCCAGAAGCTCCGTGCCTTCGTCTCTTCGGAGAACGGCGAAGACATCGAAACGCTGCGTGGCCTGATCGATTCCGGGCAGCTCAGGCCGGTAATCGACCGCAGCCTTCCCCTCGAGCAGGCGGCAGCGGCGATCAAGCTGCTGGAGGAAGGCGGAGTCGCCGGCAAGCTGGTCCTGGAAACCGGCTGACCGGTACTCCGGTCCGCTCTGGTCTGTCGGCGAACTGTTAGCTTCGTTTCATGAAGGCTCGCGAAGTCCCTGGGCGCCGGTCGTGATCGATCCTGCCGCGCGCTGGCGCGGTCTCGGCGAGAACGGGATCGAGCAGGCCGCCTGGGCGGGGCTACCGACCTTCGCCGGCCTCCCGTACTCCGAGGATGCCGCCGATCTGGAGGGGGTCGACGTCGCCATCGTCGGGGCGCCTTTCGACGAACTGGTTTCCGACCGTCCCGGCTCCCGCTTCGGCCCACGTGCGATCCGGGCCGCGGCTCCGACCGCGACCTTCCACCTCGAAGAGAGGATCGACTGGGCGGAGGCCCTGACGGTGATCGATTACGGCGACGCCCCGGTCGTGCCGGCCAATGCCGACGCTTCGCTCGCGGCGATCGAGGGCACCGTCGCCGAGGTCGTGGCGGCCGGAGCCATCCCGATTGTGCTTGGCGGCGACCACTCGATCGCCGAACCGGATGTCAGGGCCTGCGCCGGCGATCGCGGCCCGGTCGGGATGCTCCATTTCGACACTCACACCGACACCGCCGATGAACTCCACGGCGAGAAGCGCTCCCACGGGACCCCGATGCGACGGCTGGTCGAAGACGGCTTCGTCGACCCGGAGCGCTACGTGCAGATCGGTCTGCGCGGATGGTGGCCTGAGCAGGAAGACCTCACCTGGCAGGAGCAGCAGGGCATCACCAGCTACTTCATGCACGACATCGAACGCGACGGGATGGACCGGGTGCTCAAGGCCGTATTCGAAGTGCTGGGTCCGGGTCCGGTCTTCCTGACCGTCGACGTCGACGTGCTTGATCCGGCCTTCGCTCCCGGGACGGGCACTCCCGAGCCGGGCGGCATGACTTCGGCCCAGCTGCTTCGCGCCTGTCGTCTGGCGGCACGCGAGCTCGAGCTAATCGGCGCCGACGTCGTCGAAACCCTGCCGGTCACCCTTGAAGACGTCACCGCCCTGGTCGCCAACCGGACGGTTGCCGAGATCCTCACCGGCATCGCAGCACGGCGTCGCGGCAGCGCTTCCTGAACCGCTGGTCCGTCCCGACAGGCGTGCTGCGGCCCTCAGCCCAGCTCGAGGCTGGTGACCCCGAAGATCCGCTCAAGGGGAAGGGTCGGCGCCGGCCCCTTGTAGATGCGGGCAGTTTCGAAGCTGCGACTCATGCCCAGACCCTCCAGAAGGTCCACCGCCGCCCGGTTCGGCTGCGGCACGTCCACCGCGACCCTGCCCTCGACCCGTGCGGCCAGCGCCAGGATCAGTTCTTGGGCCACTCCCGCATCTTCGGCGAAGACCGGCCCGATCCGGTGACCGAGGCTGGTCCGCCGGGATGCGGCGAAACCGGTGATCTCGTCCGACTCACCGGTTGCGACCAGGGCCTCCCGGCCGGGTCCTTCGATCCACAGCTTCAGAAAGTCAGGTCGCGGACCGAAGCAGTGACGCCCGTCGAAGCCGACCAGGTCGTCGAAGTCGACTCCGGACACCGGTCCCAGACGCCGAATGTCTCCTTGGGGCCCGGGGAGATCGACTGACGAGTAGCGGGCATTCCAGTAGGCGACCTCGAAGCCTTCCGTCTCGTAGTTGGGCACCTGCTCGGGCACGGCGTCGCCACCGAGCGTCGAGCCGCCGAGCCGGGCGACGATCCGGTCGAAGAGTTCCTTGCCGAGGCCGGTCCCCCTGACTTCGGGATCGACGATGTAGAAGCCGAGGAAGATCACGCCGGGTGAGCATCGGACGGCCGAGATCGTGGCCACCGCTTCACCATCGACTTCGGCCGCGAAGAAGCCCTCGGGGTCGGCGGCGAAGAAGGCCTCGGCGTCGCTCAGTCCCGGCTCCCAGCCTTCCCGGTCGGCCCACGTGACCGCCTTGCGGACTTCTTCGAGGCTCATGCTCCTGATCAGCATTTCCGGAGCGCCGCCTCCAGGTCTGCGGCCGAGTCAGCCGAGTGAGGACCGCGGCCGAGCCAGAGAACACGGCCGTCCCTGCCGCAGAGCACCACCGCTATCTGCTCCCGGTCGGGCAGGTCGAGGGCGTCGGTGAGCCTCGAGGTGTCGCCGTAGACGGTTACCGTTCGGGCCCGGGTACGAGGGTCCGGGATTGCCGCCGACATGCCGCCGTCGATGAACCGGCGGGCCGGCTTCCACCTCCCGGAGATGGTCGGGATCTCGTAGGCCGCCAGGGCGGTGTTTCCGGACTCGAGCGACCTGAACTGTTCACCCCAGCTGTCGACGTCTTTCTGATGCCATCGGTGAAAAGCGACCGCGAGCAGGTTGAGCTCTCCCTCGAGATCCTCGGGAAGCTGTAGGGTCCGGCCGTCGAGCGAACGACCTTCGACCGAAGGGAAGAGCAGCTCTTTCACCGTCTAGCCGTTTCCTTCCGAACGTATCCGGAGGGCCCTCGCCAGCTTTTTCCAGATCACGGCGGCGGCATCGAAGCGGTTGTCATCCTTGTTGGTGGCGACGAAAATGGTCAAGCCACGCCTGCGGTCGACGAACCCCGCCGTCGCGAAGCCACCGTATGACCCGTCGTGGCCCTGCCAGGTCGCTCCGGCTCTCCTGACTCGAAAGCTGCCGAGGCCGTAGCCGCCGGATGAGGGGACCGGTGTGGTCATCTCCTTCACCGTCTGTTTGTCCAAGAGGTCGTTCGCTGACGAACAGCGAATCCAGAAAACGGGCCGCAGCAAGGCCGGTACCGGCGAAGGCCCCGTCACCGAAGGGGGACCCGTAGAAGTCCGTCGGGACCCCCGATGCGCCGTCGAAGGAATCCGCGAATCTGGCGAAGCGGGCGGCCCCGTAGTAGCCGTGGGCGAAGCGTCGCGAGGCGCTCCGGGTCTGCCTGATCGTCATGGCCGAGCTTCCCGAACCGCTTGAGACTTCGGCCGGGGACAGGAACTCAGTCTATCGCCCCGGGCAGGGATCCGGAGGTGCTCCGTTGGACCAGATGAAGCAGAACGATGTATCCGGTATTCGAGTATTTCCACCTCTGGCCGGGCTTGACCGGATCCTTGATGCCCGGCAGAAGCTGCTCGAAGGTCCATTTCCTGTCGGGGTCATAGTTTCTCCCGAACAGCTTGCGGACTTCCTTCGACGAATAGACATCGGGATAGCCCGCCGTGTGGTTGAGCAGCATTCTGGCGGTGACGACTTCTCCGCCGGGGAAGGAACTCGCCCAGGTAGCGCCCGATCGGCTGGTCCAGGTCGATCTCGTCCCTGCTCGACCAGGGAGAGTGCGTAGGCCGCGAGGATCTGTTTGCCGAAACTGGCATAGGAGAAGAGCGTGCGGGGGCTGACCCGCCGCTTCCGCTCACGCGATGTCGCGATCCTGGACTGTCCCGCGGCTCGCAGTCCAGAGGACCTTGCCGTTCCGCATGACCACGGCCTGGACTCCCGGCGTAGCCGTCGTCCTCATCGCTCGACTTCAGGGCCCTGTCGAGGGCACCGGCGGTCGGGGTCTTGCCCGAGCTGTCCTGTGGCATTCGACGCTCCCAGCAGATACGCCGCCCCCGAGAGCAGCACCACGGCTGCGAGCAGACACCCTGCTCAGCCGAATCGGCATCAGCTCCCTTTCTTCGTCGGATGCAGTCCGATGCGACCCGCCTCAGTTCGCCGGCGTTGCGCAGTTCGATGCGGCGGATCTTTCCGGTCAGCGTCTTCGGCAGGTCGTCGACGAACTCGATCTCGCGCGGATAGGCGTAGGCGCTGAGCGATCCGCGGACCGAGCCCTGATGTCGGCGGCGAGCTCGTCCGATGGCTCGTAGCCCTCGTTCAGCACGATGAAGGCCTTGACGATTTCGCCCTTGACCCCGGTCGGGTCGGGCGCGGCCACCGCGGCCGCTTCGAGCACGGCCGGGTGCTCGACGCAGGCCGACTCCACCTCGAAGGGGCCGATCCGGTAGCCGGCCGAGATGATCACGTCGTCGGCCCGGCCGGCGAACCAGATAGTAGCCGTCTTCGTCCATTTCGGCGGCGTCCTTGGTGTGGAACCACTCGCCTTCGAAGTCGCGCTCCGTGGCTTCGGGGTTCTCCCAGTAGCGCAGCGGGTAGTGCGGGTTGCTCCTCGCCCTCATGCAGATCTCCCCGCGCTCTCCCGGGCCGACCGGGTTCTCGTCCGGGTCGAGGATCTGGACGTCCCAGCCCGGCATCGGCTTTCCCATCGAGCCCTCTCGGACCTCCATGAAGGGGAAGTTGCCGACCAGCGGGTACGACTCGCTGAGCCCGTAGTAGTCGAGCACCGTCACCCCGTACTGCTCGCGGAACCAGCGGATCGCCTCGGGGTTGAGCGCCTCGCCGGCCGAGCAGACGCGGCGGAATACCTGCGGGTACTTCTCGCCCGCGTCTTCGATCGACATCATCGCCCGCATCGCGGTCGGCGTGGTGAAGACGTTGCTGACCCCGTTGCGCGAGAGTGCCTCCAGCTGGACCTCCGGGTCGAAGCCGCCCTTGCGGGCGTAGACGTACTGCACGGCACCGAGCCGCCAGGCGCCGAGCAGCGGGCAGATGCCGGCGGCCCAGGCCCATTCGCCCATGCCGTGGAAGATCTCGCCGTCCTCTATCTCGTGGCAGTACTCGAACTCTTCGTGGGCGAGGATGTAGCGGTGGGCATGGAGGATGCCTTTGGCGAGGCCGGTGGTGCCCGAGGTGAAGAAGATCTCGGCCGGGTCGTCGGCGAGAGTGTCGAGGGTCTCGTAGGAGTCGTCGTAGCCGGCCAGCAGGTCGGCGTCGAGCTCGATCACGTGGTCGACCAGGTCGGCCGGCATCCGCCCGGCGTCGGCGGAGTCGGTGACGATCACCTTCGCGCCCGAGGTGCGGATCCTGTGCTCGATGCCGTCGTCTCCGTAGAGCACCGACATCGCGATCAGGATGCCCCCGACCTTCCAGGTGCCGAAGAAGACTGCCGCCGTCTCCGGCGAGGCCGGTACGCACACCGCGACCCGGTCACCCCTGCCGACGCCGTGGGCCTCGAGCATGTTGGCGGCCCGGCTGGCCAGCGCCTGCTGCTCGCCCCAGGTGACCTCGCGGCGCGTGCCGGTGTGGTCCTCGAAGATCATCGCCAGCTTGTCCGGAGGGTGTTTGTCGCAGATATCGGCGGCGATGTTGTAGCGCTCGGGGACGTTCCACTCGTGCTCGGCGCAGATCTCTTCGTATCGGCTCATCGAAACCGGACCCTCCTCGTCGTCAGTTGAGTGCAGCCGAATCGTAGCCGCGCGCAGGCGGAGACACTTTGACCACGACCTGCGACTGGGCTAACCTTGCGGGAGTCAGTCATCCGTGAACAGCTTCCAGGGGGCAAAGTGGGCCACACCAAGAGGGGGGAAACGATGTCTCGCGTGGGAGCGACTCGGGCGTCCGGTGGCCGGCGGAGCAGGTTCTTCGCCCTCAGTCTCGTACTCGCCGGTGGTCTGTCCGCACTTGCATCGGCACCCGCGGTCGCCGCCCCACAGGGACCCTGGGTCCTGCCTGCCGTCGATGTTTCGGCGCCGAGCCAGGATGCGGAATCTCCAGCGCTCGCGGTCGGCCCGGATGGAACGGTGACGGTTGTCTGGACGAGGGACAACGGAACGGACGACACCCTGAAGGTGGCCAGTCGCCCGCCCGGCGGTGCGTTCGGGGCGCCCGTAGACCTGACCAGCTCCGGCGTGGACGCTGCCAGGCCGTCGATTGCGACCGGACCCGACGGGACCACCATTGTCGTCTGGGTGAGGGACGACGGCCCCAACGAAATCGTTCAGGCCGCTACCCGGACCCCCGGCGGGATCTTCCAGAATCTGACCACTCTCTCTGAGCCCGACCAGGGCGCCGACAACCCTCGAATCGCCTTCGGCCCTGACGGGACGGCAACGGCGGTCTGGCGGCAAGCAACTGGTTCCGGCTCGACCGTGCGGGCCGCCACCCGGCCTCCAGGGGGAACGTTCGGTGCCGCTGTGGACCTGTCCCAGCCCGCGCCGAATACGGGCCCCGCGCAGATCGCCTTTGGCCGCGACGGAACGACTACCGCTGTCTGGCGGCGCTTGGACGGCTCTGACTGGATCGCCCAGGCTGCCACGCGACCTCCCGGAGGATCCTTCGGCGCGGCGGAAGACCTCTCCGGTTCCGGGCAGAGCGTCGAGGCCGGGCCGAGCATCGCTTTCGCGGGAGACGGCACCACCACCGTGGTCTGGACCCGGTCGAACGGATCCAACAACATCGCCCAGGCCGCAACCCGTCCCGCCGGTGGAACTTTCTCGACACCGGTTGACCTCTCGGCGATCGGTGCTTCGGCCTTCTTTCCCGGAGTGACCGCCGCCCCCGACGGAACTACCACGGCCATCTGGATGCGGCAGGGTCCCGACCGGGTCACTCAAGCGGCGACCCGGCCGCCGGGTGGTTCATTCGGTGCTCCGGCGGACGTGTCAGGGGCCGGGGTCGATACTTTTGATCCCAAGGTCGCGGCCGGCCCCGACGGCACCGTGACCGTCGTCTGGGAGACCGTCTTCGAGAATCCCCAGAAGATTCAGGCGACAACACGTGCGCCGGGAGGGCAGTTCGGCCTGCCGGTGGTCCTTTCGTCTGAAGAGACGGGCCTGGACTCGACTTCGCCAGAAGTCGCTATCGGCCCGGACGGAGTGGCAACGGCGGTCTGGCGGGGCACGCGGCTTGGCGATTCTCCCCATACCCCGATCCAGTCGGCATCTACAGAGCAGCCTTCGCCGCTGGTCGAGGTCGAGCGGACCGGGAGCGGTTCGGGCAGCGTCAGCTCGACCCCGGCCGGGATCGACTGCGGCCTCGACTGCGCCGGGAACTACCTCTCCTACACCGAAGTCACACTCACGGCGACGCCGGACAGCGGCAGCGATTTCGCGGGCTGGGGAGGGGCCTGTGAAGGCAGCGCCGGAAACACCTGCTCGATCACCGTCCTCGACGCGGCGAATGCGACGGCACAGTTCGACAAGCTCGATCCGAAACTGAAGATCTCGAAGTTCAAACCGAAGAAACCGAAGGTCAAGCGTGGCGGCAAGACCCGGATCAAGGTGAGCGTGAAGAACACCGGCAAGGGCGCGGCGAGCAAGGCGAAGCTCTGCGTCAAGCCGAAGGGCCCGGCCAAGAAGGCGCTGAAGCCGGTCGGCAAGCGCTGCCTCGGACTGGGATCCGTAGCGCCAGGTAAGTCCAGGACGAAGACCTTCAAGCTGAAGGCCACCAACAAGGCGAAGAGCGGCAAGAAGTACAAGGTGCAGTTCGCGGCGTCGGCAAAGAGTGCGAAGACCACCAGGGCCACGGTCAAGGTGGCCGTGCGCTAGCCGGACAGCGGTCGGTGCCTCCGTAGACTCGGAGGCCGATGAAGGACCTTCTCTCATCTTTCGCCGCCGTCGGTCACCGCACCGTCCGGCGGGGTCCGCTCGTCCACGAGGGTGCCCCCGAGGCCGAGGCGCCGTCGGGACCGCCCGGGGGCCTGATCCGCGCCGGGGAACTGACCTCTCCGTGGCAGTTCGCCCGGCTCATCCTGAAGACGCCGGCCCTGCGCCAGGCGCCCCGGGGCGACGGTGGAGCGGTCATCGACATCCCCGGGTGGCGGGCGCCCGAGGCGAGCGGGGCGCCGCTGCGGAGCTTACCTGCGCCGGCTCGGCTACGACGCGCGGCCGTGGGGACTCGGCACCAACCACGGCGATCCGCGAGGCCGACGCCGAGCGGCTGAAGCCAGACGGTGCTGGCGACCGCGGAGCGGGCAGGCCGGCCGGTGGCCCTGGTCGGCTGGAGCCTCGGCGGCGTGATCGCGCGCGAGGTCGCCAGGCACGAGCCGGATGCGGTCAGCCGGGTGATCACCTACGGCACGCCGGTGATCGGCGGCCCCACCCATACGATCGGCGCCTCGTCCTTCGGCGCCGAGGAGGCCGAGCGCATCACCCGGCTGATCGAAGAGGTCGAGCACGAGAAGCCGATCACCGTGCCGGTGACCGCGATCTATACGAAGCGGGACGGCATCGTCGACTGGCGGGCCTGCATCGATCGCCACTCGCTCGAGGTCGAGCACATCGAGGTCGCCTCGACCCACCTCGGCCTGGGCATCGACCCCGACGTCTGGCGAATCATCGCCGACCGACTCTCCGCCTAGCCCCGGGTCGCGGCAACCGGTCGCACGCGGCACCCGCTGCACGATGGGCGCCCCGGCCGTCGCCGGGGCGATTGAGCACGAGATAGGTGTCAAATCGACACCGCGACGCTCGTGGTGGGGCTGGGCCGAAGTTCGGACCATCGCCGGGGCATGGGCACGAAATAGGTGTCGAATCGACCCCGCGACCGGTCCTTGGAGATTCGTTACGACCCGCGACCGGCGTGGGCGGCTCCGGCACTCGACTCACAGGATCCCCGGCCGGCCCGGTCGATGGTGGCAATCGCCCCCGTGGCCGGGCGACTGGGCATATGCTGGTGCCGTGAGCGAGGCACAGGCGATGAACCACGCGGACGCGGCATGGCTCCACATGGACCAGCCGACCAACCTGATGGTGATCACCGGGGTCAACTGGTTCGAAGAGACCCCCGACTGGGACCGCGTGCGCGAGCTGATCCGCGAGCGCTTCGTCGAGCCCTACCCGCGCTTCCGGCAGCGGGTGGTCGAAGGAACGCCTCCGGTCTCGGGGCCGCACTGGGAGGACGACCCGAACTTCGACCTCGACCTCCACCTCCACCGGATCGCTCTTCCCGCCCCGGGCGACCGGGCCGCGCTGGCCGACCTGCTTGGCCGACATCACCGCGACTCCGCTCGACCGAAGCCAGGCCCTCTGGCAGATCTACATGGTCGACGGCTACGGCGACGGCGCCGCGCTGGTCCACCGCATCCACCACTGCATCGCCGACGGCATCGCGCTCTCGCGGGTGCTGCTCTCGCTGGCCGACGATTCCGACGACCCCGACGCCCGGCCGATCGAAGCGCCACCGAAGGAGCGCGCCCGGGGCAACGGCAAGAACCCGCTGCAGGCGCTCGCGGGCTCGGCCAGGGGCATCGCTTCGGCCGCGATCGGCGCGGCCGGATCGGTCGCCCACGAATCGCTCGAAGTCGCGAAGCACCCGTCGCACATGCTCGACCTGGCCAACGCCGGCCGCGAGGATGCCGACGCCCTGGCCAAGGTGTTGCTCAGGGGCAACGACCCCAAGACCGCGCTGAAGGGCGAGATGGGAATCGCCAAGGGCGTCGCCTGGTCGGACCCGATCCCGCTGGTCGACGTGGTCGACATGGGTCACGCCACCGGCAATACGGTCAACGACATCGTCATGACCGCGGTGGCCGGGGCGTTCCGGGCCTACCTCGACCGCCACGGTGAATTCGCCGAGCAGCTGACCGCGATGGTCCCGTTCAACCTGCGATCGCCGACCGAGCCGCTGCCGTCGACGCTCGGGAACAAGTTCGGGCTGGTCTTCCTCGGCCTGCCGGTCGGCACCGCGAGCCGCCGGATCCGGCTGCGCAAGGTCCACGAGAGCATGAAGCAGATCAAGCAGTCTCATGAAGGTGTCGTTGCCTACGGCGTTCTCGACGCGATGGGCCGTACCCCGGAGGGACTCGAGCAGACGGGTGATCGACCTGTTCACCGCCAAAGGCACCGCGGTCGTGACCAATGTGCCGGGTCCGCGCAAGCCGGTCTACCTGGCCGGAACGCCGATCGCCGGGGTGCTGGTCTGGGCGCCGTGTTCCGGGGACGTTTCGATGACCATTTCGATCTTCAGCTACAACGGCGAGCTGACGGTGGGCCTGATGGCCGACGCGGGCCTGATCCCGAATCCGGATGAACTGGTCGCCGACTTCGATACCGAACTGAAAGCGCTGCTCGAACTCGAACGCGGCTGACCGATTCCGGTAAGGAGGGTCGTAAGTGAGGCCACCGGACGATAACCTTCCCCGGACCAGTCCCCCGAGGAGGAGATGATGGCAACCACAGAGACCCCCGCCGACCAGGTCGGCGCCAGCGTACGGTCCCCCAACTCACCGCTCGAGCCCGAACAGGCCGAGCGCATCGACGATTTCGTCGAGCGGGCGGAAGCCGCCTCGAAGGCCTTCCGCGAACTCGATCAGGAGGCCGTCGACCGGATCGTCTGGGCCATGGTCGTGGCCGGTCTCGAGAACGCCTTCGAGCTGGCCGCGCTGGCGATGGAGGAGACCCACTTCGGGGTGCTCGAGGACAAGGTCGTCAAGAACTTCATCGCCACCGAGTTCCTCTACGACTACCTCAAGGACAAGAAGTCGGTCGGCGTGATCGAGGAGGACCACGAGCGGGGCATCGAGTACGTCGCCGAGCCGATCGGCGTCGTGCTGGCCCTGGTCCCGATCACCAACCCGACCTCGACCGCCCTGTTCAAGTCGATCGTCGCTGCCAAGACCCGCAACGCGATGATCTTCAGGCCGTCGGCGCGGGCGTCGCAGTGCGCGGTCAAGGCGGTCGAGATCCTCCAGGAGGCAGGCGAGGCCGCGGGGCTTCCGCCGGATGCCCTGCAGGTGATTCCCGATCCCGACCCTCGACGTCTCCCAGCACCTCTTCCACCACGAAGGGGTCGACCTGATCTGGACGACCGGTGGGCCGAAGGCGGTCGCCGCCGCCAATTCCGCCGGCAAGCCGACCCTCAGCGTCGGTGCCGGCAACGCGCCGGTCTACCTGAGCTCGACCGCCGAGGTCGAGATGGCGGTGGTCGACATCCTGATCTCCAAGACCTTCGACGCGTCGGTGATCTGCCCGGCCGAGCAGACCTGCGTGATCGACGAGTCGATCTACGACGACGTGGTCGCCGAGTTCGAACGCATGGGCGCGAAGATGCTCAGCGAAGACGAGGTCGATGCGCTCTCGAAGCTGGCCTTCGCACCGGACGGCAGCGTCGAGATCCAGGCTCTGGGTCAGTCCTGCGCCAACCTCGGCGCGATGGGCGGCTTCGAGGTGGAGGAAGGGACCAAGGTGCTGATGGCACCGTTGCCCTCAGACCTGGCAGACCTCGCAGCCCACCCGCTGATCCAGGAGAAGCTGATGCCGGTGCTCGGACTGGTCCGCTCGCCTTCGGTCGAGCACGGCGTCGCCGCCTGTGAGCTGGCCACCGAACACGGTGGGCTCGGGCACACCTCGGCCGTGTATACGAAGGACGAAGACGTGATCGAGCGGTTCTCACGACAGGTCAGGACCGGACGGATCCTGGTCAACGCTCCGACCGCCGTGGGTGCCCTCGGCGGCATCTATAACTCACTGACGCCAACTTTCTCGCTCGGTTGCGGGACCTGGGGAGGATCAAATACCACCGACAACGTCAACTACCAGAACCTGCTCAACGTGAAGACCGTATCGAGGCGCCAGGCACCACCCCAGTGGTTCCGCGTCCCCTCCGACACCTACTTCAATGCCGGCTCACTCGACAGCCTGCGCGAGATCAAGGCGAACAACTTCCTGATCGTCACCGATGCCGACGGCGAGGCGCGTGGCGTCGCCGACGAAGTCCGGCGCTACCTGGACGGGGCGAGCGCCCACGTCTTCTCCGACATCCAGCCGGAACCCGACGAGGCTCAGGTCCGGGCGGGTATCGAGGTCCTGTCGCAGTTCGAGTCCGACTGCATAATCGCGGTCGGCGGCGGGTCCGTGCTCGACGCGGCCAAGGCGATGCGCCTGTTCCACGAGAGCCCGGAGCTGACTCTGCAGGAACTCTCGTTGCCGTTCCTCGATGCGCGCAAGCGGGTCGCCCAGTACCCGACCGTCGATCACTCGGTTAGGCTGGTCGCCGTCCCGACCACCTCGGGTACCGGTTCCGAGGTTTCGCCCGCCGCCGTCATCAGTGCCGAGGGTCGCAAGCTCACCCTGGTCGATTACTCCCTGGTGCCCGACATCGCGGTCAACGATCCGACCCTGACCCTGAGCATGCCGCCGGCGATCACCGCCGACACCGGGGTCGACGCGCTGACTCATGCCCTGGAGGCAGGGGTCTCGATCTTCGCGTCGCCTTATACGGATGCCTTCTGTATGCAGGCGATCAATCTGATCATGGACGCTCTGCCGAAGGCGGTCGCCGACGGCAGTGATATCGAGGCGCGCACCGCGATGGCGAACGCCTCGACGATCGCCGGGCTGGCCTTCTCCAACGCCTTCGTCGGGGTCAACCACGCCTTGGCCCACTCGGTGGGCGCCGTATTCGGCATCCCCCATGGCCGGGCCAACGGGATCTTCCTGCCGCATGTGCTGCGCTACAACGCTTCGATCCCGTCGAAGTTCATGCCGGCACCCGGCTACTCGACCTACATGGCGCCGGACAAGTACGCCCAGATGGGTTGGGTCATGGGCCTCGGTGGCGCCGACATGGACGAGCGTCGCCGGCGCTTCTTCCTGCGGGTCGAGCAGCTGCTCGACGATGTCGGAATGCCGAAGTCGCTAGCCGAGGCGGGTGTCACCAAAGAGCAGTTTGACGCGGCTCTGCCCGAGCTGGTCAAGAACGCCTTCGCCGACCCCAGCCTGCGGACCAACCCCCGGATGCCGATGCTGGCCGAACTGGCCGGGCTGCTGAACGCAGCCTTCGAGGGCCGGCCCCAGAGCTGACTGCGCCCGGCTGACAGCACCTGCTGCGGAGCCGGCGGCTAGGGCTTCCAGCCGGTGGCGCCGAGCAGGCGGCGCATCAGCGGTGGCGGGGTCAGGCGGTAGATCAGGCGACCCCGCAGGGGCATCATGCGCTCGCGCCGCTCGCGCTCGATCGACTCGACGGCCTCCCGGGCGACGTCTTCCGGAGTGATCGTGCCGACCAGCCGGGCGATGCGTGGGATGCGCTCGCGCGAGCCCGGGTTGTTGTCGAAGTAGGGCGAGTCCACCTCGAAGGGGGCGAGCAGCGTCACCCCGATGCCGCTCCCTCTCAGCTCCGCCTCGAGCTGGTAGCTGAAGGCCCTCATCGCCCAGCGTGAGACTCCGTAGGCGGTGGCACCGGGGATCGCCATGTAGCCGGCGGCGGAGGTCATGTTGAGGATCCAGCCGGAACGACGCTCGAGCATGGCCGGAAGCAGCAGGCGGGTCAGCTCGTAGGCGGCCAGATATGGAAGTCGCGCGGCCTGTTCCGCGTATCCCGGCTCGGTCTCCCAGGTCGCCCTCCAGATCCCCGCTCCGGCGTTGTTGACCAGGACGTCGGGCGGGCCGTCCCCGATCAGCAGCCGTTCGGCCAGCAGTTCGAGCTCAGCGTCGTCAGTCAGGTCGCAGACCTCTACCGTCGCCTCTGCTCCGGCCGCGTGAATTTCATTCGCCAGATCCTCCAGCTTCTGCCGTCCGCGCGCCACCAGGATGAGCTGCCCACCGCGCCGCGCCATTTCCCTGCTGATCTCCGCGCCGATCCCCGACGATGCGCCGGTCACAAGCACACGTTTGCCGGCAAGTTCCATGGCGACACCATATTGCCACGGTCCCGAGACGCTCTTCACCGGTCGGATTCCCGGGGTCTGCGGTGAACTACCGATTGAGACTGCCGTCCCGTGTCTATCCTCAGTTTCAGACCGTTTCGTCCGGGCACGGTTTCGGACGCAAAAGCAACATAGGAAGGTGCCATGAAGGCAATACCGATCATCCTTTCAGTCGTCGTCCTTGCCGTTGTCGGAGCAGTGGTGGTCGACAGCCTCGGAGGCGCTGATTCCAGTTCTGCCGGTAACGTGGGCTTCAACCTCGGACCGCCTCGGGAAGAGGGTCTTCACCCCGGGTCGGTCGGTGGCGCTTCGATCTCGGCTTCGCGAAAATCCTCCCCGAAGGTCGTCTACACGAACTCGCGCTACTACAAGCTGGGTCCGCAGGCCATGTCCACGTTCCATATGCAGTGCCCGAAGGGCACGAAAGCCATTGACGGGTACTTCTACGCGAACAAGCCCGGCGTGGCGCTCGGCAGCTCCTTCCCGGCGAAGCGGGCCAAGGTTGCTTCGTCGAAGAAGCCCAGGTGGAACTTCGGCGTGCTCAACTTCAATACCACTGCAACCGCGAAGTACTACACCGGCGTGACCTGCATGAAAGGCGTACGCGGCTGACGGCCACTTGCCGTCGGGGCGAGCCGGCGGGCATAATCGTCGGATGAAGAAGATCACGATTATTGGCGCAGGCACCGGCGGGACCCTTACCGCCAACCGCCTCCACCGCGAGCACGGTGACGACTTGGAGATCACCGTCATCGATAGCGAGGGCGACCATGTCTACCAGCCGGGGCTGCTTTTCGTCCCGTTCGGCATGACCGAACCTGAAGACATAGTCCGTCCGCGATCCAGCCAGCTCCACGACGGCGTGCGCTTCCAGCCGGGCGAGGTGCATTCGGTCGACACCGAGGCCGGCAGGGTGCGCCTCGAAAACGGCGACGAGGTCTCCTACGACGCGCTGATAGTGGCCAGTGGTGCGAAACTTCTTCCCGAGGAGACCGAAGGCCTGATCGGGCCCGGCTGGGGCGAGAAGGTCTTTTCCTTCTACGACATGGAAGACGCGACTGCCCTTCACGATGCGCTCGCCGGGTTCGAAGGTGGCCGCGTGGTCGTGAACCCGATCGAGATGCCGGTCAAGTGCCCCGTCGCCCCGCTCGAATTCTGCTTCCTGCTCGACTGGTTCCTGCACAAGCACGGGCTCCGCGAGCGCAGCTCGATCACCTTCGTGACCCCGCTCGACGGTGCATTCACCAAGCCCGTCGCGTCGAAAGAGCTCGGAGATCTGCTTGAGAAGAAAGGGATTGCCCTCGAGACCGAGTTCGCGACCGGCGAGGTGGACGGCGAGGGTGGTCGTCTGGTCAGCTGGGATGAGCGCGAGATAGGTTTCGACATGCTCGTGGCTATCCCCCTCCACGGCGGGGCCGAGTTCGTCTCGCGCTCTCCTGGCCTTGGCGATGACCTCGGCTTCGTAAAGACCGACCCGCATACGCTGCAGAGCGCAGTCGCACCGAACGTCTTCGCGATCGGCGACGCGACCAACCTGCCGACGTCCAAGGCCGGCTCGGTCACTCACTTCGAGGGCGAGACGCTCACCGCGAACGTGATGCGTTTCCTCGCCGGAGAGTCACTAGAAGGCAGCTTCGACGGCCACGCGAACTGCTTCATCGAGACCGGTTTCCACAAGGCGCTGCTGATCGATTTCAACTATGACGTGGAGCCGCTGCCCGGCCGCTATCCGGCCGGTCGCGCAGGACCTCTGCCACTGCTACGTGAATCGCGGCTGAACCACATGGCCAAGCTCGCGTTCCAGCCGTTTTACTGGCATGCTCTATTGCCCGGACGCGATGTTCCGGGACTTGGATCAGAGCTTTCAATGGCCGGCAAGCAGTCGGCACCGAGCGAAGAAGGAGATTCCGAATGAGCACCGTGACCTACGCCGGCACGCCGGTCGAAGTAGACGCCGAGGGTTTCCTCGAGGACCCGGCGCAGTGGAACGAAGAGGTGGCTGCCGAGATCGCCGCCGCGAACGGCCTCGGCGAGCTCAACGATCGCCACTGGATGGTCGTCAACTACATGCGCGACACATATCTGGAAGAAGGTTCGGCGCCGTCGATCCGCACGCTCGGCAAGGCCTCAGGCGTGCCGATCAAGGAACTCTACGAACTGTTTCCCAAGGGACCGGCGAAGCTTGCCGCCAAAGTCGCCGGCATCCCGAAACCCCGCGGCTGCATCTAGGAGGTAAGAAAGTGAGCCAGGTAGCAACCACCGAACGGGACACGGCACCCGCCCCCGTGGTCGATCCCCCGCCGGAGCCGATCAAGAAGGTCTCGATCATCATCTCCAAGGGCTCGCTCGAAGGCGTCTACCCGGGCCTGATCATGGCCAACGGTGCGCGCATGGAAGGGATCGAAGCGAGCGTCTTCTTCACCTTCTTCGGGCTCGACGCGATCAGCAAGGCCAAGCAGGGCAAGATCAAGGTCGCGACCGTAGGCAACCCGGCGCTGCACATGCCCACGCTGGCAGGTGCGATCCCCGGCATCTCCTCCCTGGTGACGAAGAAGATGGCTTCGGAGATGGAGAAGCTCGACATTCCGCCGATCCCCGAGTTCGTCGAGATGATCGCCGATTCGGGCGCGCCGCTCTACGGCTGCAAGGCATCGGTCGACATGTTCGGGATGACCGAAGAGGACTTCGTCCCGCACTTGGACTCGATCATCACGGTCGGTGAGTTCTACGAGATGTCGGCCGGCGCACAGATCGTCTTCACCTGAGTTGCTGAAGGGGCGGCCGTCGCGGCCCGATTAGAGTCTGGCCCGTGGGCGGGGAAAGCGAACAGCTGGCGATAGTCGGCGGGGGGGTCCAGGGTGTCACCCTCGCCCTCGCGATCGCCCGCCGCGGGCTGCGCTCGCTCATCCTCGAGAAGGAGGACAGCCTGCTCACCCGGGCGAGCCTTCGAAACGAAGGCAAGATCCACCTCGGCTTCGTCTATGCCCTGGATGAGTCCGGCCGCACGACCCGGGCGATGGTCGAGGGCGCCCTCACCTTCAGTCCGCTGATCGAGAGGTGGTGCGGAGGCATCGAGTGGCCGGCTTACACCTCGGCCGGCTTCGGCTATGTCCAGATGCGGGACGGACTTGCCTCGGCGGACGCACTCGGGCGGCACTACGAAAGCGTCCTCGCCGAGATCGAACGCAGGGCCGGCGATCTCGGCGATTCGTACCTGGGCCACAGCCTCTCCGGCGCCGAGGTGGTCCGCCACCGGGGACCGGCACCGGCGATGGTCGACGGGGCCTCGGACGCCTGGTTCAGTACGCCGGAGAGGGCGGTCGACCCGCGCATGGTCTGCCGGGCGTTAGCGAGGGCGGTCGCCCTCGAACCGCTGATCGAGGTTCGCACCGGAACCCTTGTCGAGGACTTCGAGAAGAGCGAGTACGGCTTCTCGCTCCAGACGGTGGCGCAGTCGGGTCGCGGCCGGCTGAGCTGCGGCCAGGTCGCCAACTGCGCCTGGGAAGGAAGGCCGCCACTCGACCGCAAGGCCTTCGGGGAAGAGTCCGAGCTCTGTTACCGGATCAAGCACCAGGTCGTGGTGCGCGGAGGGGACCCGGGTGACCTGATGCCGCTGACCCTGGTCCAGGGCCCCTACGGCGACATCGTTCCGTGGCCGGGTGGCGACGTCTACGTGAGCTGGTACCCGGTGTCGCGGACCCACTTCGGCAAGGACCCCGCGGCCGAACTCCGGGCCGACGCCGAGGTCGCCCGAAGGACCACGGAGGAACTCGGCAAGCTGTTCCCGGACCTGTCGCGCTTCGAGGTCGTCGATCACGGGCCCTGCTACATCATGGCCCGCGGTGATACCGACATCGGCGACCCGCAGAGCGGCCTGCACTCGCGCACCCCGGACGCGATCACCGAGAAAGGGGGCTGGTGGTCGCTCAGCGGCGGCAAGCTGACCTCGGCGCCCCTGGCATCGGAGCGCTGCGCGGCGCTGATGACGGATACCGAAGTTGAGCTCTGATCCGGCAGCGACCGAGCCCCGGCTGACCATCGCGATCCCGCTTCACGGAGCCGCCCGCTGGATCGACACCGTGACCCGGAACGTCAGGGCGGCGCCGGCATCCAGCCGCGTGGTGATCAGTGACGCCTCCCACCTCGACGACTCGCCCGCCCGCCTGGCCCGGCACTTCGCCGGCGATGCCCGGGTCACCGTGGTCGAGCGCGAATCGACCCTGGACTGGATCGACCACGCCAACCTGCTGCTGGGGGAAGCCGGCACCGAGTACTTCTGCTGGCTGCCCCAGGACGACCTCGTCTCCCCGGACGGGTACTTCGACCTGTTGGTGCGGGCCCTGGACGAGACGCCCACGGCGGTGCTGGCCTTCCCGACCGTGCTGCGACGGGTGTCGAAAGGACTGTTCCGGCGGCGCGAACTCGAGCCGGCACCGTTCGGGTCGCCCCCGCGCCTGGCCGGGGGCCTGCCGGCGGAGGCGGGTGCGGTCAAGCTGCTGCGTGCCTGGAACCTCGGCCTTGCCTGGCGGGGCGTATTCAGGATCTCCAGCGCGCGGCAGATCCCACGGACCAGCTTCTGCCCGGACGTGCTCTGGGCCTTCTCGATGGCGCTGGCCGGTGGGTTGGTCCAGGTCCCCGAAGCCCGCTACCTCAAACGGTTCCACCGGGGCAGCGCGCTTTGGTCGATGGACTGGCAGGGGATGGAAACCGCGAAGCGGCTGTACCGCGTCGAGCTCGAGGCGCGGCTCGGCGACCAGCCCGCGCGGGTCGACAAGGCGATGAACCAGGTCTCCCGTTACCTCTGGCTGTACCGCTTCCGGCACCAGTACATGCTGCTGAAGGGAGGCTTTGCCGGGCTGCTGGGCCTCCGCCGGACGGTCGAAGAGTGACCTGCTCCCGGTGGACATTCACCGCAACTCTGACGTGAGGTTCGGTTACGGTCTGTGAGAGGTCATGAAACGGGACGGAGGCACTTCCAGATGAACGGGCTCCTGCGGATGCGAACCGGAGAGAGGACCGCGCGCGTCGCTCTCCGCCTGGCCGGCTTCTTGGCCGTGGCGATGGTCATGGCGGCAGTAGCCGCCGCGCCTGCGCCGGCGGCGACCATCGTGGTCGACTCGGTCGATGATCCGGTGGTGCCGGTGAACGACGGCAACTGCACGCTGCGTGAAGCGATCGACTCGGTGGGAGGGGCCGGTACCGACGCCTGCCCTTCCGGGGCCGATCCGGCGGCCGACCTGATCGTCTTCGACGACCTCGGCCCGGGACAGCACCTGATCGACGCCCGCGGCGGTTTCATCATCAACTCCCCGGTGACGATCGACGCGACCGGCCTCGCCGGCGAGGTCCGGATCGACGGTGACGGTGCCCCCGGCCTACAGCCCGACCACGGACTGCTGCCGCGGGCCGACGGCGTCGTGCTCAAGGGGCTGACGATCACCCGCTGGAACCAGATCGGCGTGAAGGTCGACACCAATACGAACGGAACCGCCACGGTCAATGGAGTTCAGATCCTCGACAGCTTCATCGGCACCGATGAAGCGGGTACCGCGGGGCTCGGCAACGGCTCTTCCGGCATCGCCGTCGGCCTCGACACCGGCGACCCGGACGATCAGCCCGACAACACGGTGATCCGCGGCAACGTGATTTCGGGCAATGCCAACGGGGTGCAGGTTGCCGGGGAAGAGACCGACAACACCCTGATCGCCGGCAACCTGATCGGAACGGTTCCGGCCGGCACGGCCGCGCTGCCCAACGGCGGTACCGGGGTCAGGGTCTTCGGTGGCGCCGACTCGACCAAGGTCGGCGGACCGGCCACCGGTGACGGCAACGTGATCTCCGGGAACGGAACCAACGCGGTCGAGATCACCGCGGTCACGGCCGACGACATCAGCGGGACGACGATCCGAAACAACCTGATCGGCCTCGGGGCCGACGGCGGCACCGCGGTCGCCAACGGCGGGATCGGCGTCTCCCTGAACGGGAGCGTCGACAATACGGCGGTAAGCGGCAACTCGATCTCGTCCAACGGCAGCGCGGGGATCCAGCTTGTCGACAGCTCGAACGGGGGCGTCGACAGCACGACGATCACCGGCAACCGGATCGGAACCGATCAGGCCGGTGCTGTCCTGCGTGCCAACAGCGAGGCGATCGTTCTGACCGCCCCCGACGGGCAGGGGATCACCAACACCACGATCGGCGGCCCGGGATCGGTCGCGGGCAACTGCGTCGAGCCCTGCAACGTGATCGCGGGCGGGAGAGTCCTGCTGAACTCACCGGCGGTGATCAATACCGACATCCTCGGAAACCACATCGGGGTCGACAACGCGGGTACCGCGGTCCTGAACGATCCCGTTCCGGAGAACCGGATCGAGCTCAACTTCGGCGACGATACGACCGTCGGAACGCCGGCCGGCCCGAACCTGATCGGCGGCGGAAACAACGCGGTCAAGGTCGACTTCAGCTATACCGGCGAGGCCTCGATCCGGTCGAACCTGATCGGGGTCGGCAGCGCGGGCACCGACCTCGGGGCCAACAACGCCGGGGTGCTGATCCAGGGTGCCGACGGTGTGGCCGTGGGCGGTACGCAGGCCGGGGACGGCAACGAGATCGCGAACAACGGCACCGGTGTCCAGGTCGATACCGACGGCACCGACAACCCGATCCTCGGCAACTCGATTCACGACAACGGCGGACTCGGCATCGATCTGTTCGGTGCCGGGGGCGGCGTCACCCCGAACGACGTCGGTGACGTGGATACGGGCTCGAACGACCTGCAGAACCACCCGGAGATCGAAGTGGTCGCCGGCGGCCAGCTCACCCGCGTCCTCGGTCGTTTCATGAGCACGAACGCGACGCTCTTCAGGCTCGAGTTCTTCGCTTCACCGCAGGCCGACGACAGCGGCTTCGGCGAGGGTCTGAGGTTCCTCGGCGCGGCGGCCGTCACCGGCACCGGTGCGCAGTCTGCCTTCGATGTCTCGCTTCCTTCGCCGGCGGCGCCGGGTGAGGTCGTGACGGCCACCGCGACCCGCATAGTGGCCGGCATCCCGGAATCGACGAGCGAGTTCTCGGCCGCCCTGGAGGTCGACTCCTGCGGTGTGAACGCGCAGGCGGCGGGGGCGATAGTCGGAACCCCGCAGGCGGACCAGCTGAGCGGTACGCCCGGTGACGACGTGATCTGCGGCGGCGTCGGTGACGACGTGATCTCCCCCGGGGAAGGCAACGACGTGTTGATCGGCGGCCCCGGTACCGACATCGTCGATCACTCCGGCGCCTCTTCACCGGTGACCGTGAACCTCGCCGAAGCGGCTTCGACCGGCCAGGGCAACAACTTCCTGCGCGGCATCGAAGGCGTGACCGGATCGAGCCTTGCCGACAACCTCGTCGGCAGCGATTCCGCCGACGTCATCGACGGTGGCGGGGGCGCCGACCTGATCTCTGCCGCCGGCGGAGCGGACCGGATCGACGGTGGCGGGGGTGGCGACAGTGTGGATGCGGGAGCCGGCAACGACCGCGTCTTCGGACAGGGCGGCAAAGACTCGGTCCGCGGCCGGGCCGGCAAGGACCGGCTCGACGGTGGCGCCGGTCGTGACCTGCTGATCGGTGACGCGGGCAACGACAGGCTTTTCGGCAAGGGGGGCCGAGACAACCTGTCGGGTGGCGCTGGAAAGGACAAGCTGAACTCGGGTGCCGGCGCCCGAGACCTGGCCCGCGGAGGAGCGGGCAGGGATGTACTTAAAGGCGGCGCGGGCCGAAGGGACGTCTGTGACGGCGGTGCCGGCAAGGACCGGGCGAAGCGGTCCTGCGAAAAGAAGAAGCGCATCCCCTGATCCCGCGCGGCGTCCGGGGCGGGAGTTGCCCGATTCAAGTAACTTGAGACGCCTACTTACGCCCGAACTTGAACAGGAGATTTGATGAACCCGGAAGCAGGAACTGAGGACAGCGGCAACGAGCTCGTCCCGATCACGGTCGCCCGCGGCGACGGCATCGGCCCGGAGATCATGGACGCCACGCTGCGCATCCTCGAAGGCGCGGGCGCCCGGCTGGACATCGAAGAGATCGCGATCGGCGAAGCTGTCTACGAAGCGGGCAACTCCTCCGGGATCGCCCCCGAGTCCTGGGACTCGCTGCGTCGGACCAAGGTCTTTCTCAAGGCGCCGATCACCACTCCGCAGGGTGGTGGCTACAAGTCGCTGAACGTGACCGTGCGAAAGACGCTCGGCCTGTTCGCCAACGTGCGTCCCTGCGTCGCCTACGCGCCTTTCATCCCGACCCTCCACCCGGACATGGATGTGGTGGTCGTCCGTGAGAACGAAGAGGACCTGTACGCCGGCATCGAGCACCGCCAGACCGACGAGGTCACCCAGTGCCTGAAGCTGATCTCCCGGCCCGGTTGCGAGCGGATCTGTCGTTACGCCTTCGAGTACGCCAAGCTCTACGACCGCAAGAAGGTGACCTGCTTCACCAAGGACAACATCATGAAGCAGACCGACGGCCTGTTCCACAAGGTCTTCGACGAGATCGCCGCAGAGTACCCGGAGATCGAGTCCGAGCACTGGATCATCGACATCGGCGCGGCCAAGCTCGCCGACACGCCGGAAGCCTTCGACGTCGTCGTCATGCCGAACCTCTACGGCGACGTGCTCTCTGACGTCGCTGCGCAGATCGCCGGTTCGGTCGGTCTCGCCGGCTCGGCGAACATCGGCGAGGACGTAGCGATGTTCGAGGCGATCCACGGTTCGGCTCCGCGTCGTGCCGGCCAGAACGTCGCCAACCCCTCGGGCCTGCTCCTGGGCGCGATCATGATGCTGGTCCACATCGGCCAGGGAGACGTGGCCGAGAAGGTCCACAACGCCTGGCTGGCGACGATCGAGCAGGGCATCGGAACCTACGACATCGCCGGAGAGGGCAAGGAGCCGTACTCGACCTCAGCCTTCGCCGACGAGGTCATCAAGAGAGTCGGGCAGAAGCCCGAGACCTTGACGGCTGTGTCGTACCCGTCCGGTGACAGCCGGATCGCCGTGACCTCGACCCGCGAAGAGCCGGCCGAGAAGACCATGGACGGTGTCGACGTATTCGTTCACGAGCGCGACCGCGATCCCGAGAAGCTCGCCGAGCGACTGAACGCAGCCACCGAAGGCGCCGAACTGTCGCTGAACATGATCTCCAACCGCGGCTTGAAGGTGTGGCCGAACGGTCTGCCGGAGACTTTCTGCGTCGATCACTGGCGCTGCCGTTTCGTCGCCCCGGAAGAGGGCACGGCGAAGCGCAGCCAGGTGGTCGAGGTGCTTTCGAAGCTCGAAGACGCAGGTATCGACTTCGTCAAGACGGAAGGCCTCTACCGCTTCGACGGTGAACTCGGCTACTCGCTCGGCCAGGGCCAGTAGCCCCACGGCGGGACCGCGGCGGGCCGGGATCGTCCCGGTGTCCGCCGGGGCCGCAGCCGGTCAGTCGATCGAGAACCAGGCCCGGACGTCGGCTTCGTGGTCGATGTAGGCCTCGCCCGAGAGGTCGACGACGACCTTCTCGAGCCTGCCGCCGGTGAAGTGGAACGGTGCGTCGTAATCGGGCGTGACCGCCGATGAGCTGTCGCGCCCGGCGCAGATCCCGTCACCGGTCAGGCAGAAGTAGCCCGGCTGGGTGATGATCCTGCCGGAGCCGATCGCCTCGTCGTCGCAGTAGAGGGTCAGCGTGCCTTCCGCCCCGGACATCTTCGGATCCGTGCTCGGACCCTCGACCTGGAACTCGGCCGCGAGCACATGCGGCCCCGGGGTGATCTCCGTATCGGCGACCACGGTCTGGAGGTTCGAGCCGACCCAGTTGAAGGCGTAGCGCAGCTTTCCGTCCTTGATGTACAGGCTGTGCCCACCGGGGACTCCGCCTGCCGCCCAGAGGACCCCTTCGGCATCGGCTGAATCGACCTCGACACCGGCCGCGATCTTGTAGGAGCGGCCGTTGATCCGCGGACCGGCCGATTCCGGCACGTCCGAGGCTCCCGGGAAGAAGGTGTACCGGTCCCTCGGCGGCGCCGGGGTGGGCCGCTCGGCCAGGACCTGCTCGATCGCCGAGCGGTCGTCCAGCGGCAGCCCGTTGTAGATGCCGGCGTAGTAGAACCAGAGGCTCTTCATCGTCTCAAGGCGCTCCGGCTCCTGGTCGGCCAGATTCTTCGTCTGCGAGCGGTCCTTCTCCAGGTGGTACAGCTCCCACTCGTCGTCCTCGAACTTGCCCCAGCTCGAAAGCGGCGGATGGACTGTGCAGGCCAGCCAGCCCTCGTGGTAGAGCGATCGCTGGCCCAGCATCGTGTAGAACTGCGTGCTCTTTCCGGGAGCATCCGGGTCGGTCAGGGCCGCCGCGAAGCTCTCGCCCTCGATCGGGTTCTGGAGGTAGCCGTTGATCGTCTCCGGTGGCTCGATTCCGAGCAGTTCATAGACGGTCGGCACCACGTCCACCGCATGGATGTACTGGTCGCGGAACTTCTCGTCGGCCTTGATTTTCGCCGGCCAGGCGAGCAGGCACATGTCGGAGGTGCCGCCTTCGTATCCGGCCCAGCGCTTCCAGTAGGGGAAGGGGGTGTCGAAGGCCCAGGCCCAGCCGGTGTTGTAGTGGTTGTTCGAGGCGGGCGTACCGAGTTCGTCGATGTGCTCGAGGGTTTCTTCGGCGGTATCGGCGATGCCGTTGAAGAAGCGCCACTCGTTGAAGCTGCCGTTGGGCCCACCCTCGCCGCTGGCGCCGTTGTCGGCGATCGAGACGATCAGGGTGTTCTCGAGTTCGCCGGTCTCCTCGAGGTGGTCCAGCACCTGACCGAGCCGGTCGTCGTAGTAGGAGATGTAGCCGGCGTATACCTCGGCCATGCGGGTGAACAGGCGCTTTTCGTCGTCGCTGAGCGAATCCCAGGGGCGAACCGTGTCGAGCAGCGGCCAGTCCTGGCCGTCCGGGCCTTTGCGCTCGGGCTCGCCGTGGGGGTTGATCGCGGAGAGCTCGGTGTCCTCGGGCAGCATCCCGAGCTCCTTCTGGCGGGCGAGGATGCCGTCGCGGATCGCTTCGTAGCCGTCGTCGAATACGCCCTTGTACCTGTCGGCCCATTCGGTCGGCACCAGATGGGGGGCGTGGCCGGCCTGAGGGGCGAAGTACATGAAGAAAGGCTTGTCCGGGTCGATCACCTTGGCGTCCTGGATGAAGCGGATCGCCTTCTCGGAGAGGTCGTCGGCGAGGTGGTAGCCGTCTTCCGGGCGGGCGGGAGGCTCGATCTGGTGGTTGTCGTGGACCAGATCCGGGAACCAGGAGTTGGTCTCGCCGCCGAGCCAGCCGTAGAAGCGCTCGAAGCCACGGCCGAGCGGCCAGCGGCCCTTGTAGGCGGCGAGGTTGCATTCCTCACCCGGGGTCAGATGCCACTTGCCGACGCAGTAGGTGTTGTAGCCCTTCTCACCCAGGACTTCCGAGATGAAGCCGCTTTCGAACGGAATCCGGGTTGAGATCCCGGGGAAGCCCCCGGCGAACTCGGCGATCGTGGCCATGCCGTTGGTGGTCGCGTTGCGGCCGGTGAGCAGTGACGCCCTGGTCGGGGAGCAGAGAGCGGTCGTATGGAAGTTGGAGAACTTCACGCCCATGTCGGCGATTCGCTTCATGTTCGGCGCCTTGACCGGCCCACCGAAGCAGTCCATGGTTGCGTAGCCGACGTCGTCCCAGGCTATGAAAAGCACATTCGGCGCGCCCTCCTCGGCCTTGGGTGCCAGAAAGGGCCCCCAGTCCGGCTCCGAGTCCCGGATGTCGAGGGCGATCTTGCCTTTGAACTGCTTGTGACGTTCGTTCTCCATGCTTCTCAGAATAGTGGCGTGTCTCGCCGGTCAAGTCACCCGGAAGGGGTTAACGGCCGGGGCGGTCCCGGTCCAGCAGGTCGGCTTCCCGTGCCGCTTCGACAGCTTCGGCCCTGGAGCCGGCGCCGAGCTTGCGGTAGATCGAGCGGGCCTGGGTCTTGACCGTATTCTGGGAAACGTTGTTCGCCTCGCCGATCTCGCGGAAGGAGAGGTGGGTCGGCAGGTACTGGAGCGTGCGCAACTCGGCTTTGGTCAGGCTGGAAGCCTTCGATCGGTCGTCGAATCGGGCGTCAACCTCCTGCCTGAGCCTGTCTGACCACTCTTCGAGTACTTCTGTCTCGGTCGCAAGGTCCAGGTGGAGGCGCGCCTGCTTGAGCAGGCTCGGGGCCAGGTCGATCTTCCCGAGCGAAAGGCTGGCCTCGGCGAAGGCGAGCCGGGCCTCCACTTCGTACCATGGCGGGAAGCTGTTCAGGCGCTCCAGCAAGGAGCATCCCGACTCCAGGCTGTCGGCTGCTCTTCCGGTTCTCCCGCCGAGGGCCAGCACCATCGACTCGACCGCGTAGACGAGCGTCATGGCGGGGTACTGCGCAAGGCCACAACGGTCGACCTGTGAGCTTGCCGCCGAGATCAGTTGCGCCGCCATTTCCGGATCCTCGTCTTCGCAGGCGATGATCGCCAGCTGGGCGAGAGCCAGGGACTGGATGATCGGTGATTTCGTGGCCGTCAGGCGGACCGCGTCGCGAAGTACCGGCACCGCGGACCCGGAATCGCCGAGCAGATGTTTCGACACTCCGAGGTAGAGGCTGGCCGCTCCCCTCCAGACGCTGTCCGGCGCTGTATGCCTGAGCACGAATTCGGCATCGGAACCCATCACTGCCACCCCGTCCATCGGGTGAGTCGCTCTCAGCATCGGCAGGTCCGAGGCAACCTGGACGGGGCAGTCCGGTCGCGCTTCGATTTCCGACGCGATCCCCAACCAGTAAGCGGCGCGGTCGCCGGCCCCCGCCATCATGCTGGTGTGGGCCGCGGTCAGCAGCAGCCCGTGGCATTCGCTCAGGCGATCCTGACCGATCTCCTCCAGCCATCGGTTGAGAGTGGCGAGCCTTCCACGACCGCTGAGATCCGGCAACGCATCCCAGATCAGGCAGCCTGCCAGGCAGGTGTCATCCGAGGCGATCGCGTGCTCGATGGCCGGCTCCGGCCTGGCGTCGTCCCGATACCACTTGCTCGCCCTGGTGTGAAGTTCCTTGATCCGGTCCGGTTCGCTCCGGACCAGTTCGGAGCGCAGCATGTCGGCGAAGAGATGGTGGTAGCGGTAGGTCTCTTCTTTGCGGTCCAGCGGTATGACAAGTGCGTTCGAGTGGGCCAGGTCCCGGAGTACCGCGGCTGAGTCCGTCCGCCCGAGGATCCCGTCGCAACTGGGACCCGAGAGCGTTTCCAGCAGCGATGTCCTGGTCATGAACTCGACGAGTCGCGGATCGCTGACCGAGAGGAACTCATCCCGCAGATATTCCGCCACGGCACGGTCGTCGCCGGCGAAAGCCTCCACCGCGGCTGCGAGGTCGTCGGCTCCGGTCAGGGCCAGCGACGCCAGCTGGAGCGCGGCGGGCCATCCCTCTGTCCGGGCGTGGATCGAATCGAGCTGATGCTCGTCGAGATCGAGACCGGCAGCCCGCAGCAGTCTCTGGCTTTCCCGCCGGGTCATCGCGAGATCCGCGATCCCGAATTCGAGAAGGTCGCGGTTCGCTCTCATGCGGCCGAGCCGCAGCGGGGGAGACTCTCTCGACCCGATCACCAGCTGAGCCCCCGCGGGGAGGATGTCGGGCAGGCCCTGAAGCAGCGCGACGGACCCCGGGCTGCGCAAGAGGTGGGCGTCATCGATCACCAGCGCGAACTTCGGGCCCCCGGATTCGAAAGCGTCACCGAGCCGAACCATGGCCCGGTCGGGCCAGGACGCTTCTATCTGGAGCGCAGCGAGGGTCTCTTCGTCGATCGGCACGACCTGGTCCAGGGCCCGTGCGACGGCGTCGATCAGGTGAGCCGGGTCGTCATGGCGCCGGTCGCATGAGATCCGCAGGAAAGGGCGCCGGTCGGCTTCCGCCCAGAGGTCCAGGGTGGTCGTCTTCGAGTATCCCGCCGGGGCACAGAGGACGACCAGACGGGTATCCGGCGAGAGCAGCAGCCGGTCGGTAAGTCTCGGCCGGACGATGCTCCCGGCGGATTCCGGGATTCGAGTTGGATCGCCGTCAGGGAGCGCAGGTCCACCCTCATGGCCGGAGCCGTTCGTTTTCACCTGATCCACCGGCGCAGTGTAGCCGGGAATCGACCCCGGAATGCCATGAATACTGTGTATCGATGGCTTGAGGTCGGATTCCCGATCACCCGATAGGGGTTAAGCCTCGGATCCTGACAGGACTATCTTGGGCCGTACTGGATAGCCATGCCGGTCCCGAGTCGGGCCGGCAGCCGGGCGGGATTCCCCCCGGTCAAGAGAAAGGTGTCACGTATGAGGGGTGCAGGACGAGTCGCGTTCGCCGGGATCATGCTTCTGATCCTCGGAGTTCTGAACATCATTTACGGCATTGGGGCGCTCGACAACGCGAATGTCCTCGTGAACGATACGAGGCTGGTCTTCAGTGACCTCAATACCTACGGATGGATCCTTCTGATCCTCGGTGTCTTCCAGCTCACCGGCGGCTTCTCGCTGCTGGCCGGAAACGCCTACGGGCAGATCATCGGCGTGATCGCCGGCAGCCTCGGCGCAGTCTTCGCCCTGATCTCGATCGGCGGGGCGTTTCCCTGGTGGTCGCTCGGCGTCTTCTTCCTCTGCTGCTGGGTGGTCTGGGGAATTATCGAATACAGCGCGGACGAGGCCAACTCGGGCGTCTGAGCCCAGGACCGATCGCCCGGCGCCGTCTTCCTGCGGCGCTCAAGGCGATTCGGGGCCGGCGTCCCCGGACGCTCTTTCCCGGGCCCCGAACCGAAGGCCCGCCAGACGGCGGGCCTTCGGTCTTTCGTTTTCCGTACTTTCCCGCGATTCCGTGTCCGCTTCTGTTCTAGGCTTGGCCGGTGTCTGACGAAGTCGCGCCTCCCGAGACGCTCTCCTCCCTGGTCGCCCGCTTCGATCCCGACGTGATCGAGATCCCGAGCGGGTCGGCGCGCATCAGGCTGGGGGTCGAAGGGCAGCCCGCGTGGGACGCGGTCATCACCACCCACGGAGCCGACCTCTTTCCGGCAGGCGACGAGTCCTGCGACGCCGAGCTGGCCGCCGACGAACAGACCTGGGCCAGGATCGCCGGTGACATCGGCTTCGGAATGGCCGCCTTCAGCGACAGCGCGCTCAAGGTGCGGCGCAACCTCCATCTCGGGGTCGGATTCCTCGCCGCGACCAGTGGCATCGTCGACCCGGGTCGCATGGAGTTCGGCTCGACCGTGACCGACGAGGGCCGGATCTCGACTCTGACTGCGGGACAGGGAGAGACGGTTATCTGCATCCACGGCCTAGGAGGTACCAAGGCTTCGTTCCTGACCACGATCGCGGCGCTCTCGGGAGAGCGCCGGGTGATCGCGATGGACCTCCCCGGCTTCGGCGACTCGGAGAAGCCGCTCGGTGCCGGTTACGACGCGCCGTACTTCGCAGAAGCTGTGATCGGACTGCTCGACGGGCTCGGAATCGAGCGCGCCCATCTGGTCGGCAACAGCATGGGAGGGAGGGTCGCGATCGAAGTCGGCCTGCTCCACCCCGACCGGGTCCGGAGCCTGGTCCTGCTGGCGCCCGCCCTGGCCTGGCTGCGTGACCGCCGCTGGCGCTGGTTGCTCCGCGGTCCGCTGCCCAAGCTCGGGCTCGTTCAGCCGGCACCCCGAGTCATCACCGAGCAGTTGGTCCGGGGGCTTGTCCCTGGTGGGCGAGACGGGTGGACGGCGGCCGGAATCGACGAGTTCCTGCGCTCCTTCCTCACGCCGCGCGGGCGGGTCGCCTTCTACGAATCTGCACGAAACATCTACATGGATGAACCCCACGGAGAACAGGGGCTGTGGACCCGGATGGAGAAGCTCGAACCGCCGTCGCTCTTCGTCTGGGGCGAGCACGACACGCTGGTCCCGATCGGTTTCGAGAAGCATGTCGAACGGGTCCTCCCACAGGCCGAGCACCTCGAACTCGACTGTGGGCATGTGCCGCAGATGGAGGAGCCCAAGCAGACCCACGAAGCGATGGCGGAATTCCTCACGCGTCACCCCTAGTTTCTGGACATCGCACCCGAGATCGGTTAGGTTCGAAGCAGATCGATGAGGAGCGGTCGGTGATGGGCCGGTTCCTCGACGCATCGACAAAGTTGAATAGATGAACAAAAGTCTCGCTTCCAGTCCCGAGTCTCGAACCGGTCGCCCGTTGGCCACACTCGTCTGCGTCCTCGCAGCCGGTGTCGCCTGCCTGCTGATCGCGGCCCCTGCCGCCTCGGCCGCATTCACCGCGCCGGCCAACGGTGCCTTCCTGCAGTCCCCGCCCACCGACTTCCAGGGTGCGACCGACCCCGACCTGCTCACCTACGACTCTTCGGTCCTGCTCAGGCTGAGCCGCACCGGCAGCTCGCCGGGCCCGGTGGGCAGCAGCGCCGGTCCGATCGTCGCCGACGAATTCGACATCCCTGCTTCGGACTTCGGTCCCCCGCTTGCCGACGGCAAGTACAGGGCCGAGGCGATCCAGCGTGACCTCTCGGCACCGGTCGATCCTGACGATCCCGCCCACAATCGCTGGTTCTCGGATTTCTGGGTCGACTCGCAGCCACCCGATACGCGGATCGACTCGCCGGTTCCGGCGCCTTCGACAAACCTCCCGAGCCTGACCTTCACCTTCCATGCCGAGGACGTGAACCCGCAGGACTCGAGCGGGACCAGCCTCGAGTGCCGGGTCGACGCCGGCCCCTGGCAGGCCTGCAACCTCCCGGCGTCCAGTCCGGCTTCGCCGCAGCGTCCGGGTCAGTTCACCGCGACGGGCATGGCCGAAGGCAGTCACACATTCGAGGTCCGGGCCTTTGACAGGGCCGGCAACGTTGATCCCACGCCCGCGACATCCACCTGGATCGTCGACCAGACCGACCCGACGATCAGCATCACCAGGCCCGCCATGCGGGAGCGCTTCGTGCTCGACCAGAACGTCAACGCGATCATCGGCTGCGACGACCCGCTCGCCGGCGGACCGCCACCGGTCGCATCGGGCATCAAGACCTGCTCGGCCCCCAACAAGGTGCCGACCGGTCAGCTCGGGAACTTCCGCTACACCGTCAACGCGGAGGACTTCGCCGGCAACACCTTCTCCTTCACCCATTCGTACGCGGTCGATCCGCCGCGCTACGCCGACATGATCAACGCCGGCAACCCGATCGCCTACTACCGGATGAACGAAGAGCTGGGTTCGGACCCGATGCTCGATCGCTCCGGCAACGGCAACGACGGTGAGTACAAGAACGGGATCGCGCTGAAGCGCCCGCCCGCGCCCTCCTGCCACGTGCGACCGCATCCGCCGTACACATGCGATCTGACCTCGGATCCCCAGGACTGGGCGGCATGGTTCCCGGCGCGAGACGGCTACGGCTTCACCAACAACATCGCCGCCCCGCAAAACGCCTACACACTCGAGGCCTGGATCAAGCGGGCCGATCACGGCGACGGCTCGGTGGTCGGCCACGGAGGCGGTGGACAGCTCTTCGTCAAGAACGACCGTCTCGCGCTGAGGCAGGTCCAGGACACGGTTCAGTCCGCGGGACCGGTGCTGACGCCCGGCCAGTGGTTCCATGTCGCGGCGACCTGGAACGGCAGCGTGACCAGGCTCTACGTCAACGGCAACCAGGTCGCCTCGTCGAGCTCGGCCAACAAGCCGCCGTCAGGCATCAGTACCTTCTACGTCGGCTATGGAGATCAGGCTCCCTGGTTCCACGGCAGTCTTGACGAGGCCGCCTACTACGGCCAGGCCCTGTCGGGCTCGGCAATCCGCAAGCGCTGGGTGGTCGGTACCGCAAAGGACGTGCCCTCTCCGGTCGGTGGCCCGCCGATCCAGCGTCCCGAGGCCCACATCGACACTCCAGCCAACGGCGGCCTCTACGCGCCGACCAAGGTCCCGGACCTCGACTTCTACTGCAGCGACCTCGACGGCCCTGGGACGGTGGCAAGCTGTACCGCGACGGTAGACGGCAACCCTGCCGCAGACGGGTCGGCCCTGCCGGACAGCCCCGGCCTTCACACGGTCGTCGTGACGGCTGTGGATACCGATGGCCTCACCCGCAGCCATACCCACGCGTACACGGTCAAGACCTTCGCCGAGATATTCAATTCGGACTCGCCGATCGCCTACTACCGCCTCGGCGACAACACCGGTGACCCGATGACGGACTCCGGCCCCGCGGGCAGGGACGGCATCTACAAGAACGACCAGGAGTCGGGACCGGTCGGAATTTCCGGCGACGGCGACCACGCGAGGCGCTTCTTCGGAGCCGGCGGATATGGCTACGTCAACGACATCGCCGCCCCGCGTTTCCAGAGCACCATGGAGGCCTGGGTCAACCCTGACGACGGGCGCGATCAGTCAGTGCTCGGCCACGGTGACGCCGGCGAGATCTACATCGAAGGCGGACTGTTCAGGTTCCGCCACATGGGCACGACGGTCTCGGCCGACGTCGGTCCGGCACCTGGTCGTTTCACTCAGGTAGTCGCGGTCTGGGACGGTGTCACCATCTCCCTTTATGTCGACGGTGAACTTCACGGCCAGACCGAAGCCACCAAGCGTCCGAGCTCGATCTCGACCTTCTACGTCGGCTACGGCGAGATCAAGCCCTGGTTCAAGGGTTCGATCGACGAGGTCGCCTACTACGACAGGGCACTCACGCCCGGCCGGGTCCTCGAGCACTTCCTCGCCGACCCTCCACCAGAGGGCGATGAGCCTGTAGGCAGCGGAAGCTCCTCCGCCGATGAGCCGGTCAGCGTGACCCCGGATACCCCGGCCGATCCGGGTTCCTTCAAGTACTCGCAGGACGCGCCTCCGGTGGTCGCGCGTCCGGACAAGGCTTCGGGCTCCGAGCGGGCCGAAAAACGCAAGGCCAAGTCACGCAAAGCCAAGATCCGCAAGGCCAAGGTGCGCAGGGCCAAGGCTCGCAAGGCCAAGGTGCGCAAGTGCCGCGCCCTCAGCGGCAAGAAGGCCCGCCGGGCCTGCCTGCGCCGTATCTGATCCTCCCGGTCTGGCGATAAGGTCAGGGCCGTGACCGGCAATTCAATCGAGCGTGCTTCCGGTGCCAGGCGCGGTCGCCTCGCCCTGGCCTGGGATTCGATCAAGGCGAGCTTCGGATTCCTCTCGGGGGTGGCGATGCTGGCGGGTGTCGTGGCCGGCCTCGGTCTGTCCTCGCTCGACGAAGCCCTGAACATCACCGTCCCGGTACTCACCTTCGACAACCAGGCGGCCGCCCGCAGCCTGCTGGAGACGATCGCCACCGCCACCACCGCTGTCGCCGGTCTGAGCTTTTCGGTTACGGTCGTCGCGATCACCCTCGCTTCGAGCCAGCTGAGCCCCAGGGTTCTTCGCACCTTCCGTAGCGACCGGCTCAGCCAGACCACGCTGGCGCTTTTCCTCGGGACCTTCGTCTACTGCCTCGTGCTGCTGGTCAGGATCGGAGTCAACGGCGAGGATGCCGATCCCCCCAACCTCTCGATGACCCTCGCAGTGCTGCTCGCGCTCGCCGCGTTCGGGACCTTCGCGGCGTTCATCGCCCACATCCTGCGCATGCTGCAGCCTTCGTCGGTGATCGCTTCGGTCTACGACGACGCCCTTGCGGCCTCGAGCGATCTGTTCCCGTCGGGACCGGGGGAGCCGGACTCGGCGCAGCAGGCGTCCCTTCTTGCGGCTTCGGCCATGGACGCAGCCACGGTTGGAGAGGTGCGGGCAGAAAGCAACGGCTACCTGACCGTGATCGACACTTCTTCGCTGATCAACAAGGCCGCCCGGGCCGGTGGGATCGTACGGCAGAACGTGCTGATCGGCGAGTACGTCGTGCCCGGCCAGGTGATCGCCGAGATCGGGGTCGAGCCAGGTACGGTGCCTGACCGGGAGAAGGATCCGGTCGAGGTGCTGTCGGCGGCCGTCCACGGCGCTTTTGTCCTGGGCAGGCAACGGACGCTGGTCCAGGACATCGCCTTTCCGGTGAGGCAGCTCGCCGACATAGCGCTCAAGGGTCTCTCTCCGGGCATCAACGACCCGACGACCGCCGAGAATGCGATCGATGCAATGGGTTCCTTCCTGACCGGGTTCACCCGCTGTCAGCGGCCTTCCCTCGTCAGGGTCGATCAGGCCGGCGAGCCGCGACTGATCGCCTCAGCACCGGATCTCGACGACCTGGTCCGTCTCGGCTTCGACCAGGTGAGGGTCGCCGCCTCGGCGCATCCGACGATCTGCCGCAGACTGCTTCTGCTTCTCGACCTGATCGAGGCGGCCGCGGCCCGGGAGGGAATCGAAAGCAGCGAGGTTTCCCGGCAGCGGCGCCTGATCGAGCCGGACGCCTGCTGAGCGGGCTCCGTCCCTAGCGGGGCGGCGGGCGATTGGTGGGCGGCCGCGTGCCTTTGTTGCGGTCCTCGCGGTTGATCATCGCGACCGTGAACGAGAGCACCAGGATCACGGCGCCGGTGATCATCAGGATCAGGCCGACGGTGTCCATATCGACGCCCGAGATGTCGAAGTTGGTCGCGTACTTGAGGATCGCGCCGACGGCGATCAGGAAGATTGGTCCTCCGAAAGATATGTACATGGCGTCAGCCTATCGGTGGGGTCAGCGGTATTCCGGGTTCTCGAATCCGAAGCGCTCGCCCCGGTCCCATTCGGGTCGCTGGTTCCCCCCGACCGGGAAGCCACCGGCGTCCCTCAGCAGCCTCGCGGTGTGGAGCAGGTTCCAGGTCATGAAGGTCGTATTGCGGTTGGTGAAGTCGTTTTCCGGCCCGCCCGAGCCTTCGTCGAGGTAGCTGGGTCCCGGTCCGGCTTCGCCTAGCCAGGCTGCGTCAGCCTGTGGCGGAATCATGTACCCGAGGTGCTGGAGCGAGTAGAGCACGTTCATCGCACAGTGTTTGGCGCCGTCTTCGTTGCCGGTCACCAGACAGCCGCCGACCCGCCCGTAGAAGGCGTACTGCCCGCTGTCGTTGAGCTCGCCGCTACCCCCGTAGAGCCGCTCGATCACGTTCGTGCAGACGGAGGACTTCTCTCCGAGCCAGATCGGGGTCATGATCACCAGCACATCGGCCGCCATCACCTTCTCGTGGATCATCGGCCAGTCGTCGCTCTCGGCTCCGTGCTCGCGCATGTCGGGATACACCCCGGGGGCTACGTCGTGGTCGACCGCCCGCACGGTCTCGACCTCGACCCCGAGCTTCTCCATGATCGCGATCGAGATGTCGGCCAGCCCCTGCGTGTGCGAAAGCGCCGGTGAGGGCTTCAGGGTGCAGTTGATGAAGAGGGCCTTGAGCCCCGCGAATTCGTGCGTCTCGTCAGTTGCCATGGCCACACCGTAGCCGAGCGCCGGCCGCCCGTCAGAGCGTCAGTGGTGGCGTCGACGGCGTCGATGCGCCATGATTCAGCCCATGGGAACTCTTCGCAGGGGATTCGGATCGATACTGCTGATCGCGGCTGCCGCGATGCTCTGGGCCTCGGCACCGGCATCGGCCGCCGATACGATCACAGCCGAGGTCGACTGCTGCGCATTCGCTCCCGGCCCGTATTTCCAGGACCTCGGGGAGATCCCGATCTTCGAGAACCCGGTCGGTGCCAACCCTCACAACGTCACCTCGAACGACACCGGCCCGGATGGTGACGCGCTGTTCCGGTCGGACACCATTGCAGGTGGCGATTCGAGCCCGGTCGCCGGGACCCAGTACCTGGAGGCCGGTACCTACTCCTTCTTCTGCACCCTCCACGAAGGTCTGATGAGCGGCGAACTGGTCGTCGAGGACGGCAAGGGTTCGGTCCAGCCGAGGCCTTCGGTCAAGGTTTCGATTCCTTCCCAGAAACTCAGGAAGGTCCGCCGTTCGGGCAAGTTGAAAGTCAGAGTGCGAGCTGCCACGCCGAGTTCCGGGATCAGCATCACCGTCAGGCGGGGCAAGAACGAGATCGCCTCCGCCTCCAGGCTCAAGCTCAAGGCGGGTGCCGCCCGTACCGTGAAGCTCAAGCTCAGCCGCAAGGCGCGCAAGCTGATCGCCAAGGGACGCAAGGTCTCCCTTTCGGCGACCGGCACCGTTGATTTCGGCAAGCCGTCCAAGGCCCGCCGCAGTCTGCGCTGAGCTTTTTCCGTTCGTGAGCCTGCCGTTACGGTAGATTCCAGTTCAGGCTGTCTCAGCGGAGGCCGCCGACAACGATCGTGGGAGCGTTATGAGCTTGAGGGTGGAGTCTGTTCGAACCGGCCGTGCCGGAGGTTTTTTGGTGGCCATGGCGCTGGCGTTCGCGCTGAGCATCCTGCTCCTGCTCGCGTTCGCCCCGACCTCGAAGGCGATCGTCCCGCCCGAGACCGAGGTCCTGCCCAGCGGCATCGAGCGGATCACCTACTACGTCGGTGAAGAAGGCGGCCCGCTCCAGGTGACTTCAGGCCAGAACCGGATCGACTACGACCCGATCTTCGCCTATCAGCGCCCCTCGGTGAACGGCTGGATCACCAGGATCGAGCCCAATCTGGTCAGGCCTGACGGATCGATACCGAAGTCGAGCAAGGTCATGTTCCACCACGGCGTCTGGCTGAACAACAATCGCGACGACGCCACCGACGAGTCGGTCGGCGCCCGGTTCCCGGAGCGGTTCTACGCCACCGGTGAGGAGAAGACCGCGATGGAGCTTCCGCCCGGCTTCGGCTACCGCTACGAGAAGACGGATACCTGGACGCTCAACCACATGGTCCACAACCTGGTGGTCGAACCGATGGAGCTCTACATCACTTATACGATCGACTTCATCCCCGACGACTCGCCGCTGGCCGAAGGAATCAAGCCGGTGCGGCCGATCTGGATGGACGTCGAGAACGGTGTCAACTACCCGGTCTTCGACGTCGAGCGCGGCAGCGGCGGCAAGGACGGCGAGTTCACCTATCCGCAAGACGCGAACAACCCCTACGGCTCAGGGCCGAAAGAAAACGAGTGGGTCGTCGACCGTGACGGAGTGCTGGTTCAGACGATCGGCCACGTGCATACCGGCGGACTCTCGACCGAGCTCTACCTGAACCGGGACGGCGCGAAGTACGCCGGCCCGAAGTGCAAGAAGCCCAGGAAGATGAAACGGGCACAGAAGAAGAAGTGGAACAAGAAGCGCAAGCAGGCCTTCAGGAAGAAGCAGAAGCGGATCCGCAAGTGTCGTTCGAAGCAGCCTGCGGTCAAGGGTGACCGGGTCGAGCTGTTCACCTCCCAGGCCCACTACTTCGGAAACCGTCGCCCGGTCTCGTGGGACGTGGCGATGGTCGGAACCAAGCCGGGCTGGCGGGTCGAGGTCAAGGCCGGCGATACGCTCGAGCTGCAGACGACCTACGAAACCAAGATCGCCTCCTGGTACGAGTCGATGGGCATCAATGTCGTCTACATGGCCGACGCCGAGACCGGCGCGACCGGCAGGGATCCGTACTCGAAAAAGGTCAGCTACCGAGGCGTGCTCAACCACGGTCACTTCGAAGAGAACAACGACCACGGCGGCAAGGGCCCCGTTGTCGGACCTGACGCCCGAAGGCTGCCGGACGGCATGCCCCGGTCGGAACCGCTGATGATCGGTGGCTACACCTACGAAGCAGGTGACTTCCGGATACCCGGTGCGATCGGTCGTCCACCGGTGGTCGAGCAGGGCGAGCAGCTCACCTTCAAACTCGCCGGGAGCGGACCAGGCCAATCAGATCTGGCATTCGCTGACCTCGTGCAAGGCGCCCTGTAACAGGTCGACCGGGATCTCCTATCCGATACCGGACGGAGAGTTCCAGTTCGACTCAGGTCAGCTCGGGCTCGGTCCGGCACCGACGGTCAACCGGGATGAATGGTCGACGCCCAGGGACATGCCGGTCGGAACCCACACCTTTTTCTGCCGCATCCACCCGTTGATGCGAGGCGCGGTGCGTGTGGTGAAGCCGGGTTCCTGAAACGGGATGCGAAGGGCCGGGCTGGAGCCTGTGGTCTCTCCTTTACCAAGGGTTAAGGCGGCCTGCGAGTATTTGCGAATGCTCATAGAGACAGTTGCGATCGAATCCGCAGGAGTAGACCGATGAAGCGCTTCGCGCTGGCCGCCGCATCTGCGGCCCTTCTCATCGGGGGCGTAGCGGCTTCACCGATCTCGGCCTCGCCGGGTTCCGGGACTGCCGCATCGTCGGGAGCAGCGTCGGTTTCGGTTGACAAACGCTTCAAGGCGAAGAAGAACATCCGGATCGCGGCCTACGACTCGCCTTACGGCAAGATGCTCTACGCCAAGAACCGCCAGGCGATCTACATCTTCGAGAAGGAGAAGACCGGGCAAGAGCAGCTGCTACGGAGCCTGCGCCGAAGGCTGGCCGCCTG
Organism: uncultured Solirubrobacterales bacterium; assembly: GCA_963709475.1. Taxonomy (GTDB): domain Bacteria; phylum Actinomycetota; class Thermoleophilia; order Solirubrobacterales; family 70-9; genus 67-14. Next base: position 80,141 of record CAVPWI010000009.1, read on the forward strand.
TGCTTGACCAAAGGCAAGAAGAAGGGCAAGCCGAAGGGCATCCGCGGGGTCAAGCAGAAGCTGCTCGGCACGACCAAGCGTCGCGGCGGAGCCAGGCAGGTCACCTACAACGGCATGCCTCTCTACTACTACTACGACGAGCTGCCCGGCCAGGTCTTCTGTCACAACGTGATCCAGTACGGAGCCAACTGGGCCGTGATCCACCCGGACGGCCAGATCGTCGACTGATGCGGCGCACCGGCAGCGGCCGTCTCATACCGAAGCTCCTCGCACCCCTCGTCCTCGTCCTGGCGCTCGGCTTCGCTGCCTGCGGTGGCGACGACGAGCAGGCCGAACCGGCGCAGCAGACGACGGCAGCGACCCCGGCGGCCGAGTCCGACTCGACCGGCCAACAGAGCGCTTCCGAAGACAGGCCCGCGCAGAGCGAGCAGGCCGCTGACGGGCATCACCGTCTCCACCGGTGATTCACAGTTCGGAGAGGTTCTTTTCGACGGTGACCAAGGGGCGATCTACTACTTCGACAAGGAAAAGACCTCGGAGAGCGAGTGTTACGGGGACTGTGCCGTGGCCTGGCCTCCGGTCCTGACCGACGGCGATCCGGTGGCAGACGGCGGCGCGCAGGGGCAGACTCCTGGGAACCACCGAGCGCCGGGACGGCAGCACTCAGGTCACCTACGACGGCAGGCCGATCTACTACTACGTCGACGATCCCCCGGGAGTGGTCCTCTGCCACAACGTCGCCGAGTTCGGCGGGCTCTGGCTGGCGGTCGAGCCGGACGGAGCACCGGTCCCGTAGATCCTCCGCGGACTGTGCCGGGTCGGTACCGGCTGCGAGGCAGGGCCGGGTCGACGCCTCAGCGAGGCGAGCCGATTCCCTGTCGATCCCGGGTTCCTGCCGAGAGCAGGTCGGCGGATCCGACGAAGCTGCGTTCGACGCTGGCCTCCAGCATCGCTATCTGATCCTCGACGGCCGGTCGCCGGAACTCCGGTACGGCTCCGAGCAGGTCCTCCAGCAAGGCCCTGAGCCGCCTCATGATCTGGATCGAGTCGGCACCGAAGAGACGGGTTTCATCGAGCCCGATACTGAGGAAGTCGTTCCAGGAAGGGGCCGGGTAGATCAGCCTGGCCACTCCTGATTCATCGAGGATCTCTCCGGGCAGCAGCTTGCGGCCGGCGACCAGGCGCAGCAGGAGTTCGATCTGGTCCAGCGCCTGGACCGATGTCGTCGGATCGTTGACGCCCGGCGACAGCGCCTTGGAGGAGATGTCGGCCAGAAGTCTGAAGACGAAGGCGGGGTCCTGGCGCATATTGCGCTCGTCTCCCACTGCGACCGAACGGCGCAGGGCCTCGTCGTCCACCGTGCCGTCGCCGTGGACATTGAACAGCGGCCCTCCGTCGACCACGAGATCACCGATCGAAGTCACCAGTTCGATCGTGACCCCGGCCTCCTGAGCTATCTCCACAAGGCCCTTGTGGTCGATGCTCTGAAGGATTCCGTGGTCCTGGTCGAAGGTGACCACCCGGGCTTGCTGTTCCGCTCCGGGCAGGTCGGTCGGCCCCGCTTCGCCGCCCGCGGGTACCGGCAGGGGGTAGACCTCCTTGATCGCCCTGGCGCCTTCGTCACCGACGATCTTGACCACTGCCGCGACCCTGAGACCCTGGGTCGTCTGACTGATCAGTCGCAGGAACAGAAACATGCTGAACAGCAGCATCAGGATCGAGACCGAGACCGAGAAGTCCGGGATGAACGTATCGTTGTTGACCGGCTCGATCGTGCGCAGTACCAGCAGGGCGTAGATGAAGGTGGCCATGAACATGCCGAGCGAGATCTTGGTCGTAGGGTCGCGCAGGAAGCGCCTCAGCATGCGTGGTGAAAACTGGCTGGAGCCGAACTGGACCGCGAGCAGCAGGATCGAGAAGACGAAACCGGTGAAGGTGATCATGCCGCCGGCCATCGCTCCCAGCATCCCCTGAGCGGCACTGGCCCCGTACTCGACCCCGATTACGAAGCCGGTCTTCTCGTCGAGGTCAGGCAGCAGCACACCCATCGCGATCGCGATGAGCACGAAAACCGCCGGCACGACCCAGATCGAGTTGCGCAGGAACTCGATCAGTTTCCAGCGGGTCCGCCAGGAAAGCAGCCCCAGGCCCTGCCCGTTCAAGTCAGGACCCCTAACGCTTCATCTTCAGGGTCGACTCTGCGAACGGCTCGCCGTTGATGAAGATCTCCGTATTCGCCCTGACCGAGCGCGAGTTCATCTTTCCGGTGAACGACCAGGTGATTTCCCTGGCGCAAGGGGAAAAACCGCTGCCGCTGATCGTGCCCTTGCGGTGGTTGTAGGTGATCCGGACGGGCCCTTGTTCGTTATTCCAGGCCGCCTTGAAGCCACCGTTGTTCCACCGGTTCTTGCCTTTGCCTTTCTTCATCCTGACCGGGCGGGGAGGAGCGCTGTCGCAACCGAAGGCTTCGCCGCCGAGCTTGAAGACGCCGGTCATCACGGGCTTCTTCTTTGACCCTTTGACCTTGAGCTTGATCGACGCATCGCCGGAAGTGTCGAAGGTCAGGTTGTCCCAGGTGCCGGACCAGGTGCCCTTGAACTGCTTGGGCACGAACTTCTTGGCCTGCTTCTTCGATGACGCCGCGTCACTCGCGGGTCCGGCCGTCGAGAGTCCGGCTCCGAGGCCTCCGAGCATGAACAACGCTGTTGCCGACACAAGCATGAACTTCCCCACCGGATTCACTTCACTGACCTTCTTTCATTTGTACCTTGCCGTTGCGTGAGTCTAGCGGCGGACACGGCTTCCGACACGGTCGGGCCACGAAGTCCGACTACCAGAGATGATTGGCCGGGCGACCGGGCGGGCACGATAGGTTTCACCGACGATGAGCCCAGAAAAGAGCGCAAACACCTCAGCCGGCATCGAACCTCAGCGCGACGACGAGAAACTGTCGAAGCTGAGGCGCCTGAACCTGATCGCCACCGTGTTTTTCGCGGCACAGGTGGTCATCCTGCTGCTGATCTCTGAACCGGCCCGGCTTCCGGTCGACGGGAGTTTCCTGACTGACGCCCCGGGGTCGGGGATGTTCGGTACGACCGACATCTTCGACCTCCGGATCGACCTGGTTGTCGCCCTCTTCCTGCTGCTTGCCGCGATCGACCATTTCGCAGTCGGGACTTTCGCCCGACGGTGGTACGAGAACAACATCACCCGCGGCATGAATCCGGCCCGTTGGTGGGAGTACTCGATCAGTGCTTCGCTGATGGTCGTATTGATCGCGATGCTGGCGGGCGTCAGCAACGTGATCGCACTGTTCGCTCTGTTCGGGGTGAACGCGGCGATGATCCTTTTCGGTCTGGTCATGGAGCGGGCCAACCTCGGCCGGGAGAAGGTCGACTGGTCACCCTTCATCTACGGCTGCGTGGTCGGTGCGGTGCCATGGATCGCGATCGCGTACCAGTTCATCCTCTCTGACGCCAACGGCGGCGATGCGCCTGTCTTCGTCTACATCATCTTCGTCACGCTGTTCGTCCTGTTCAACGGTTTTGCCGTGAACATGTGGCTCGGCTACCGCGCCAACGGACGCTGGAAGGACCCGCTCTTCGTCGAGCGGGTCTACATAATCCTCAGCTTCGTGGCCAAGACGGCGCTCGCCTGGCAGGTCTACCAGGGCGCACTCGCCGGAGCCTGAGCCCTGTGGCCGGCAGGACTGCCTGGGTCCTGGCCGACCAGATTTCGCTCAACAACCCGGCGCTGCAGGAGGCGGACAGAGTCCTGATGATCGAGTCCCTGGCGGGAGCCGGGCGGCTGAGTTTCCACCGGCAGAAGCTCCACCTGGTCTGGTCGGCGATGCGCCACTTCGCGCATGAAGCGAGGGAGCGCGGCCTGGAGGTTGACTACCGAAGGGAGTCGAGCCTGAAGGATGGTCTCGCCAACCACATCAGGCGGTTCGAGCCGGAGACCGTCGCCCTGTTGGCCCCGGCAACGATCGGTGCCGGAGAACGACTGGCGGCCCTGGACTCGAGGGTGGAGGTGATCGACGACGGTCTTTTCCTTACCTCTCCGGAAGAGTTCTCGGACTGGGCCTCCGGAAGAAAGCAGCTGAGGATGGAGGACTTCTACCGTCGACAGCGCCGCCGTTTCAATCTGCTCATGGACGGGAACGAACCGCTCGGAGGGTCGTGGAACTACGACGCCGACAACCGCAGGCCTCCGCCGAAAGAAGACCGGGCCCCCCGGCCATACCGCCCGCGCGAGGATGAGATCGACCATCAGGTCCGGGCAGACATCGATGCGCTCGCGGACAGGCTGGAGATGTCGGGGGTGGATGGTCCGCGGATTTTTCCGGCGACTCGAGGTGAGGCCCGGCGGGCGCTGAAGTCCTTCTGCGAGAAACGCCTCCGCGACTTCGGGCCCTACCAGGACTCGATGCTCGGTGGCGAGCGTTTCATGTGGCATGCGTTGATCTCCAGCTCGCTGAACCTGGGCTTGCTGGATCCGCTGGAATGCGCCCGCGCGGCCGAGAGGGAGTTCCGGGAAGGCAGAGCTCCGATCAACTCGGTCGAAGGCTTCGTGCGCCAGGTGATCGGGTGGAGGGAGTACGTCTGGGGCGTCTACCGGCTGCGGGGTGAAGAGCTCGCCGGCGAAAACTACTTCGAGGCTCAGGCGCCGGTGCCCAGGGCAGTGGCCGAACTCGACCCCGACGCGACCGACATGGCCTGCCTCAAGGATGTGTTGACCGGCGTTCGGGACACCGCCTACGCCCATCACATCGAGCGGCTGATGATCCTGGGGAACCTGATGCTGCTGCTCGGGGTCGAACCGGAGGCGGCGACCGACTGGTTTCACGGCGCTTTCATCGACGGCTACGAATGGGTGATGTCACCGAACGTCGCCGGGATGGCCCTCTGGGCCGACGGAGGAAAGATGATGTCGAAGCCGTATGCGGCATCGGGTCGCTACGTGGATCGGATGTCCGACCACTGCCGCGATTGCCGCTACTCGATCAAGCAGCGAACCGGCGAAGACGCCTGCCCGTTCACGGTTCTCTACTGGGACTTCCTCGACCGCAACCGGGAGTCCCTGTCCGGCAACCGGCGGATGTGGATGCCGATGAAGAACCTCGACCGGATCGATCCGGAGGAACTCGAGGCGATCCGCGAACGGGCCGTCCGGATCCGCTCGCTCTAGACTCATTGTCGAGGAGCCAGAGGCTTGAACCGAGGAGAGGAACCGATCCATGGACAAGCAAGTCAAGTACATGCTCGACGAGTCGCAGATCCCCGACCACTGGGTGAACATCGCGGCCGACCTTCCCGGGGAACCACTGCCTCCGCTGAACCCCGGTACCGGCCAGCCGCTCGGGCCGGAAGACCTCGCGCCGCTCTTCCCGATGGGGCTGATCGAGCAGGAGGTCTCGATGGAGCCGGAGATCGGAATCCCCGAGGAGGTCGTCGACGCGTACCGGCTGTGGCGCCCGACTCCGCTGATCCGCGCCCGGCGCCTGGAGAAGGCGCTCGACACCCCGGCCCACATCTACTTCAAGTACGAAGGGGTCTCGCCGGCCGGTTCGCACAAGCCCAACAGTGCCATCCCGCAGGCGTACTACAACAAGCAGGAAGGCGTGAAGAAGCTGGCGACCGAGACCGGCGCCGGCCAGTGGGGCTCGTCGCTCGCCCTGGCCTGCGAGATGTTCGGCCTCGAATGCGAAGTGTTCATGGTCGGCGTCAGCTACGACCAGAAGCCCTACCGCCGGGCGATGATGGAGACCTGGGGCGCGACGGTGCACCGCAGTCCTTCGCAGCTGACCGAGGCCGGCCGTTCCCAGGCCGAGCATGCCACCGGCTCTCTCGGTATCGCGATCTCCGAGGCGGTCGAGGTCGCCGTCGCCTCCGAGGACACCAAGTACGCGCTCGGTTCAGTCCTCAACCACGTCTGCCTCCACCAGACGGTGATCGGTCAGGAGGCGATCGCCCAGCTCGAGATGGCCGGTGAGTACCCGGACGTCGTCATCGGCTGCGTCGGCGGCGGCTCCAACTTCGCGGGTATCGCTTTCCCGCTGCTGCGCAAGAAGCTCAAGGAAGGCCTCGACACCAGGTTCATCGGGGTCGAGCCTGCCGCCTGCCCGACCATGACCAAGGGTGTCTACGCCTACGACTTCGGCGATACCGTCGGCATGACCCCGCTGATGCCGACCTACACCCTCGGCCACGACTTCGTACCGCCGCCGGTCCACGCCGGTGGGCTGCGATACCACGGGGTCGCGCCGATCCTCGGGGCGCTGGTCAAGGAGGGACTGATCGAGGCCCAGGCGATCCCGCAGACCGAGGCCTTCGAGTCGGCGATCACTTTCGCCCGGGCCGAAGGGATCATCCCCGCGCCGGAGCCGACCCACGCGATCCGGGCCGTCTTCAACGAGGCCGAGGAGGCGAAGCAGCAGGGCGACGAACGGGTGATCCTGTTCAACCTCTGCGGCCACGGACACCTCGACCTCGCGGCCTACCAGTCCTTCCTTTCGGGCGAGCTGGTCGATCTCGAGTTCTCGGAGGCCGAGATGAACCGGGCCCTTGGAAAGCCTGCCGGAAGCGCCTTCGGTGGCCTGATGACCGATTCCATCGAAGCTGACGACGGCACGGCGGCGATAGTCGTCGTGGCCCTGCTGAAGCTGAAGCCGGGCAAGGTCGACGAGGCGCTGGAGGGCTTCCGGCCGGTGATCGAGAACACCCACCGTGAACGGGGTTGCCTCGCCTATTCGCTTCACCGCGACCGCGGCGACCCGGACCTGATCGTCCTTATCGAGAAGTGGGCATCCCAGAAGGACCTCGACGAGCATTTCGTCAAGCCATACATGGCCGACATGGGCGAGCTGGCCTCGAAGCTGCTGGCCGAGCCTCCGCGCATCCTCTTCTGCGAGCCGATCGATATGGGGGACCCCGAAAAGGGGCGGATCTGAGGCCTCCGGCCCCGGCATGACTGCGGTGAAACCCGGTTGAAATCGCCGGCTGACCGGGTAACGCTGTCTCCATGGACGCTTACAGGCTCACCGGGTGGCAGAAGCCGCCCGAACTCGTGGAAGTCCCGGTTCCGGAACCCGGCCCCGGGGAAGTGCTGATCAAGGTCGGCGGCGCCGGCCTTTGCCACTCCGACCTTCACCTGATGGAGTGGCCTGAAGGCTCGCTGCCGATCGAGCCGCCGTTCACCCTCGGGCATGAGAACGCCGGCTGGGTGGAGGCGCTCGGTGAAGGAGTCACCGGCTTCGAGCCGGGCGAGCCGGTCGCGGTCTACGGTCCATGGGGCTGCGGCCGCTGCAGGGCGTGCCGGCTCTCCCGGGAGGACTACTGCGAGAAGCAGCAGGAGATCGGGGCCTTCGGTGGCGGGATCGGCCTCGACGGGGGCATGGCCGAGTACATGCTGGTCCCTTCGAGCCGTCTGCTGGTCCCGCTCGGCGACCTCGACCCGAGGGACGCGGCACCCCTGTCCGACGCGGCGCTGACTCCGTACCACGCGATCAAACGCTCGCTGCACCGGCTGGTCCCCGGCTCGACCGCGGTGGTCATCGGCATCGGCGGTCTCGGTCAGATGGCCGTGCAGATCATCGGAGCGCTCAGCGCGGCCCGGATCGTCGCGATCGACAGTTCACCCGAAAAGCTGGAGGTAGCGGGCGCGCTCGGAGCCGACCACAGCCTGCTCGCCGGCGAGTGCAGTCCCGAACAGATCCGCAAGCTGGCCGGAGGCCGCGGAGCCGAGCTGGTGCTCGACGTCGTCGGTTCGGCCGAGACGCTCAGCCTCGCCGCTCAGCTACTTGCCTTCGAGGGTGACCTGACCCTGCTCGGTCTCGCCGGGGGCACGATCGAGTACGGGGCGATGGCCCTGCCCTGGGGGGCTCGCATTGCCACCACCTACTGGGGCACCGAGGTGGGGCTGATGGAGGTGCTCGAACTGGCCCGTGCGGGCAAGCTCGAGATCAGGACGGAGCGGGTCGGCCTCGACGAGGTCGCAGGTACCTATGACCGGCTGAGGCGAGGAGAAGTCGACGGGCGGGCGGTCGCCTGCCCGCACGGTTGAGCGGCCGGGTTCAGCCGCTGCCCCGTTCCGGGTCTGCGCCTCGTGGCATCACGAGCACCGGGCACGCAACTTCGTGAAGCAGTTCCGAGCTGACCGAGCCGAGCAGCACCCGGCGCACCGGGCCGTAGCCCCTCGAGCCGAGGCAGAGCAGCTCCAGGCCCTCGGCCGCGCGTTCACGCAGCGCCCAGGCAGCGAGTCCTTCGGCCATGACCTTCTTGGCCTCGACGCCGGGGGGCAGTGAACCGGCAGCCGACTCGAGGATCTCTCTGGCCGCCTCGCGTGAAGCTTCACCGAGTTCCGACAGCACATAAGTCGCGCCCCAGAAGCCCCATGGCTCGACGAGATCGGTGGCGACCGTGATCAGCTCCAGCTGCGCGTCCGTGCCGCCGATCTCCAGCGCTGCCTCGCAGTGCATGGCCGGACTCGGGCGAGCCATCGACCGCCACGCCTATCCTGTCGAGTCCGGCTTCGGCATTGCGGTAGTCGACCGGGGCCAGGGCGATTGCGCAGGCCGCTCCCTGCAGCAGGACCCTCGCCTTGTGGCCGGCCCGGACGGTGCCCGGGTCGGTTCCGGCACAACCGAGAACCAGCAGGTCGCCGTCGAGAGTCTCGGTCAGCTCCTCCAGGCCGCGTGCGGCCGAGGTGCTCTCGATCATCTCGGATCCGGCACCGAACTCGGCGGCCGCCTTTTCAAGCCCGACCCTGGCCTGCTCGGCCAGGTTCGTGAAGGCGTCTGCCGGCAGCGATGGCATCAGGCTGCCCCCGACCGGCTGGGGAACCACACCGACCAGCAGCAGTTCCGCCCCCAGGCGATCGGCCAGTTGTCTGGCGAGTGCCAGCGCGTCCCGCGAGCCGTCGCTTTCATCGAATCCGACAACGATGCGTTCGAACACTTTTCCTCCTTGAGTTTCGGACTGCCGCCGCCCCCGGGGCGCTCGGCCGGGTGTCTGAATCCAAGCTATCAACCAGGGGAGAAGCCGGCCGACGGCCAGTGAGCCTTGTGTTGCCCGCCGGGACCGAGGCGCCTGAACCGTCATCATTGGCCGGATGCTGCTTCTGGTCCTGTTCGGATTTATCGCCGGTGCCGCGACCGCGGTCTCTCCATGCATCCTTCCGGTGCTGCCGGTGGCGCTGGCGGCCGGTTCGACCGGCGGTCGTCGCCGGCCGGTCGGCATCGTCGCCGGCCTGACCCTCTCCTTTACTTTCGCGACGGTCGCCCTGGTCTACCTGCTGGACGCGCTCGGCTTCTCCGACGACCTGCTGCGCAACCTGGCAATCGCGGTGCTGCTCGGTTTCGGCCTTATGCTGCTGGTGCCGGCACTGTCCAGTCGGGCCGAAGGGCTGATCAGCCGGATGACCAGCCGGTTACAGCCGAAGACCGGCGGGGGCGAGGGCTTCTGGTCCGGCACACTGATCGGTGCCAGCCTCGGTCTCGTCTACGCCCCCTGCGCCGGTCCGATCCTGGCCGGCGTCATCACAGTTTCGGCATCGCAGCCCTTTGCAGCCGGGCGACTGGCAGTGGCTCTCGCTTACGGCCTCGGCTCTGCCCTGGTGCTGTACCTGCTGATGATCGGAGGCCGCAGGCTCACGGCGCCACTCGGCCGCCAGACTCCGAAGCTGCAGGCGGCTATGGGCATGGTCATGGTCGTCTTCGCCCTGGTCATGGTCTGGGACTACGACCTCAAGTTCCAGAACGAGATCGCCGACAACCTCCCCGCCGTGGTGGTCAACCCGACGAGGGCGCTGGAGTCGAGTGACCTTGCCGACGAGGCCCTGGCCGGCTTCAGGCGCGGGCCGGAAAGCCCGGAGGCCGGGCGGATCGCCGCGGGCGTCGAACGGGCCGATGAGGACGACCGGACCCAGGAGTCCGGCCTGCCGGTGATCGCGCCCGCACCCGACTTCATCGGTAACCAGCGCTGGTTCAACACCCCCGGCGATACGCCGCTGACCATGTCCTCGCTCCGGGGGCGGGTGGTGCTGGTCGATTTCTGGACCTACAGCTGCATCAACTGCATCCGGACCCAGCCCTACCTGAAGGCCTGGGACGAGCGCTACCGCGACCGTGGACTGACCGTGGTCGGGGTGCATTCGCCCGAATTCCCATTCGAGAAGGACGCCGGCAACGTCGAGGAGGCGATCGACCGGGCGGGGATCGAGTACCCGGTGGCGCAGGACAACGACTTCCGGACCTGGAACGCATACGCGAACCAGTACTGGCCGGCCGAGTACTTCATCGACGCCGAGGGCAGGGTTCGTTACGCCCATTTCGGTGAAGGCGAATACGAAGAGAAGGAGCAGGTGATCCGCGACCTGCTCGCCGAAGCCGGCCGGAGCCCCGGTGCCGGAAGATCAGGGGCCGACGGCGAAACCATCTCAAACGGTGTGACCACTCCGGAGAGTTACCTGGGTTCGGCCCGGGCAGACCGCTTCACCAATGGCCTGATCCTGTCCGGGGTCCGTGACTTCGGCAGCCTGGAACAGCCCGGCCAGGACGAGCTTTCGTACGGAGGCCGCTGGAACGTCGACCCGGACTTCGCGATCGCCGAGGGTGGGGAACTGGCGATCCGTTTCGGAGCGAAGCGGGTCTTCCTGGTACTAGGCTCACCGGGCGGCCCCCGCCGGATGCGTGTCCTGCTCGACGGGTCACCGATCCGGCCACAAGATGCCGGTGTTGACGTCTCGCGGGCGACGGTGAGGGTTGATCGGGAAAGGCTGTACGAGCTCGTCGACCTGCCCGAGACGGGCGATCACACGCTCACCCTGATCCCGCAGAAGGGGATCAGGGCCTACGCATTCACCTTCGGCTGACCGGATCGGGGCCCGAGCCCTGGGCGGTCGGCCCGGCGGGGCTCAGCCCTTGGCCCAGGAAGAGGATTCGCTGGAGGTGGTCAGCACTTCGAGGATGTCGCCGATCGCGTGGTCGCGGTCGAGCGGATGCCTCAGCGGGATGTCGGGGTTGAGCTGGTACCGGTTGCGGCGACCTTCGCGGGACCGGTCGAGGTAGCCGGCGTCGACCAGATCGGCGACGATGCGCTGGGCGGCCCGTTCGGTGATGCCCACGAAATCGGCAACGTCCCGCAGACGGATGTCGGGGTCCCGCGCGACGCAGAGCAGCACATGGGCGTGGTTCGTGAGGAAGGTCCACTCAGTCACTATCCGGTCAGCATAGCGGTGAGACCGGCCCTCCAACCGGAAAAATACCCGTCGCGAGACATACGACTTCTAAATCACCTATTATGTGTCGCATGAATCGTCCGACGCAGTCTAACCCGCTTTCGGGGGCATTCGCAGGTGTCAGGGGAGGCGTGAGTTGAGCGCCCTGCTGATCACCGCCGCGGTCCTGCCTGGTCTCGCCGTCACCTTCGGGATGGCGGCCGGTGAGCAGAGGAGGGACCCGGTCGCCCGTGTCGGCGTGGCACTGAACCTCGCCGCCCTCGGCCTTGCCTTCATGGTCTTCATCTCGGTCTGGGCGGACTCGCCCGTCTCCGCGGTGATCGAGAACGGCTCGGGGGAGGCCGTTCTCGGACTGGTCGCCGACCGGGTGACTTCGGTCCTGCTCCTGCTCGTGCTCGGAGTCAGCGCCGTGGTCCAGGCCTTCGCGGGGCGCTACCTGAGCGGCGACGTCAGGGCTGTGCGCTTCTTCAACGGTGCCAACCTGCTGACCTTCTCGACCGCCCTGATGGTCGCCTCGGTCACCTTCATCGGACTGGCTGTCGCCTGGACCCTCGCCGGGATCTCGGTCATCCTGCTGCTCGCCATGTACAGCGGCTTCGGAGCTGCCAGGGAAGGCGTCCGACGAGCGATTCGGATCTTCCTGATCGGCGACCTGGCGCTTTGGACCGCCGTAGTCCTGGCGACGATCGAGTGGGGCTCGCTGGATCTGCGCACGCTGGGCCAGCAGGGCCCGGAACTCGCCGGGCGCCTCGCTGCTGATCCCGGTCGCCTGCCTGCTGGTCGTCGCCGCGATGGCGCGCTCGGCCCAGCTGCCCCTCCAGAGCTGGCTGCCGGCCACGCTAGCCGTGCCGACGCCGGTCTCGGCCCTGCTCCACGCTGGTGTGGTCAACGCCGGTGGCATCCTCCTGGTCCGGCTGAGCCCGGTCTTCGGCGCCTCGTCCGAGGCGACCCACCTGGCCTTTTTCGTCGGCGCCGTCACGACCGTTTACGGGACCGCCCTGATGCTCTCCAAGGCAGACATCAAGGGGGCCCTCGCGCACTCGACCATGGGTCAGATGGGCTTCATGATCATGACCTGCGGGCTCGGCGCCTACGCCGCGGCGATCTTCCACCTCTTCGCCCACGGCATGTACAAGGCGACGCTGTTCCTCGGATCCGGCTCGGCGGTCCACAGCCACGTCCGCCACACCAAGGCGCCACCCGGCCGGACCGGTGGCCGGACCCGCGAGGGCGTTCTCGCTCGCGCTCGCGGTGGTGCTTCCCGCGGTGGTCCTGCTCGCCTTCGCCGAGTTGCTCTACCCGGAACGCTCGTCGGGCGCCAACGCCCTGCTGCTGTTCGCCTGGGCCACCGGGGCCTGGATCCTCTACGGCTGGAGCCGGCCGCCACTCCTCGCTTGCCGGTGCTCTCTCGGGTGCCGGGCTGGTCACGCTCGCCGCCGGCGCCTACGTGCTGCTGCTCAGCTCGGTGACCGAGTTCATGGCTCCGGCCCTGGCCGGCGCCGGTGACTGCCGTGGTCTCGCCCTGGTGGGTCGCCGGATTCTTCGCGATCCTGCTGCTCGCCGGCCTGACCGACGCTGGCCGGTCCGGGCAGCCGGGTCGCGCGAGGTTCGCAAGACGCTTTACGTAATCGCGCTCGGGGCCGGTCAGGTCACCGAGCCGCGCCCACGCCCCGTCCGCTCCGGACAGCCGGTCAAGGCCGGCGCCGGGGGCCTCATGCCGGATTCCCAAGGAGCACGCCCGTGAACGCCACCATGACAGCGACCTCGAACGACCCCGTATCGGCCTCCGAGCGGGCCAGGCTCGTTTCCGACATCAGGTCCGCCGGCGGAGTCCTCGCCCAGGCCTGGCCGATCGAAACCTTCATCGCGGTCAACCCGCTGGGTGGCTTCGAGGACCTGCCTTTCGGCGAAGCGGTGAGCCGGGCGGGCGAGTTGCTGGGTGCCCGGGGCACCCTCGGGGACGAGGCCTTTCGACGCTTCCACGCCGAGGGAAGGATCACCGACGCCGACCTTCGCGCCGCCCTTCACCGTCGGCTGCCGGGGGCGGTGTCCGGGCCGCACCTGGAGATCGGTGGCCGGCGCGTCGAAGCCGCTGACCTGCTGATCGGCGACCTCCTCTACGGCCCCGCGGCTCCGCCGCCGACCCGTCTCGAGACGATGATCAGCGAGCGGGTTGCTCCCGGGATCGCCGCCGAGGTCGACAACCAGACCTCGAAGTGGTGTGGGGCCTTCCTCGACACCGGCCAGGCCGGTTGGCAGATGCCCGGTCGTGAGGCCGGCTTCTACGCCGCATGGCGGGAGCTGGCCCCTCGCGACCGCAAGCTCCCGCCGGCCGCCAGGCAGGCCATGGAGGACCTTCCGGAACGGCCCGACGACGCGGTGCTGGAGGCGCTTTCCAGGCTGGGCGTCACGGCGACTGACCGGCGCAGTTACCTGCGCGCCCACCTCACCCGCATGCCCGGCTGGGCCGCCCAGGCACGCTGGCACGGCGAGCACGGCGGTTCGATCGACCTCGCTTCGCTGCTTGCGCTTCGGCTCTCCTGCGAGGCGGCCCTGCTCGAAGAAGAGCTGGGGAGCGATTTCATGGATACCGGACACCCGACGATAGATCCGAATCCGGCCGCAGTGGAGCCGCCCGCGGGCCCGGAAGAGCGCGCCCGCCTGCAGCTCGAGCGTCTCGGCCCCGCCGGAGATTTCGGCGGGGAGGAGGTGGCAGCGGCGGCCGCGGTTCTCGGGCAGATGACCTTCGAAGAGAGATCGATGGTCTGGCTCGACGCCTACGAGAGCCACTACCGCGACCCGTTGATCGAGGAGCTCTCCGGCGATCCCGCGGTGTCCGAGTCCGAGCGCCCGGATGCCCAGCTGGTCTGCTGCATCGATGCCCGCTCAGAGGGGCTGCGGCGTCACTTCGAACGGACCGGGAACTACGAGACGCTCGGCTTCGCAGGCTTCTTCGCGGTCGCGATCCGCTACCGCGACCTGGCCGGCGGCGACGCCAGTTCGCTCTGCCCGGTCCTGCTGGAGGCACGCAACGAGATCAACGAGGTCCCCGCCGGCGGTGCCGGCGACCGGGCCGAGCGCCGGCTGGCGGGACTCCAGGCGATCTCCGGAGCAGAAGACAGCTTCCACGCCGCCGAGAGCAACCTGACCGCACCCTTCGTACTCGCCGAGACCACCGGCTGGGCATCCGGACCGGTGGCCGCGGTCAAGACCTTCTTCAGCCGCGGCTTCGGTCAGATGCGCAGCAGCCTTCACCGCCAGGCGGCACCTCCGGCCCCGACCGTGCTCACCGTCAACGAGGGCTTCAGCTACGAAGAGCGCACGCTCTTCGCCGAGGTGGCACTGACCATGATGGGGCTGACCGAGCGCTTCGGCCGGCTGGTGCTGCTCTGCGGCCACGGCAGCACGACCGAGAACAACCCCTACGAAGCCGCGCTCGACTGCGGCGCCTGCGGCGGCAACCGCGGCGCCCCCAACGCCCGCACCGCGGCCGCGATCCTCAACGGCCAGGACGTCCGGGAGTACCTCGCGACCAAGGGGATCGAGATCCCCGAAGACACCTGGTTCGCGGCCGGAGAGCACGATACGGCGACCGATCGCGTCACCCTGCTCGACCGTGAGCTCGTGCCGGAGAGCCACCAGGCGGAGCTCGACCGGCTCGACAAGGACCTCGCCGTCGCCGGCGCCAACCTCAGCGCCGAGCGCTGCGGCATCATGCCGGGCGCGCCCGAGGGGGCGTCGTCCGACTCGGCGTCCCGCCACGTCCAGGGCCGTTCGACCGACTGGGCGCAGGTCTTCCCCGAGTGGGGGCTGGCCGGAAACGCCGCCTTCGTCGTCGGCCCGCGCTCGATCACCAGGGGCTTCGATCTCGGTCGCCGGACCTTCCTGCATTCCTACGAGGCCGCGGGTGGACCGCGACGGCGACGCTCTGGAGACCATCCTCACAGCCCCGATGGTGGTCGCCCAGTGGATCAACTGCCAGTACTACTTCTCGACCGTGGATCCGGTGGCCTTCGGCGCAGGGTCGAAGACGATCCACAACGTGGTCGGAGGGGTCGGGGTCCTGGCCGGTCACGGCGGTGACCTCCAGCTCGGGCTTCCCTGGCAGTCGGTCGCCGACGGCGAACGGCTGGTCCACGAACCGATGCGGCTGCTGACTATCGTCCAGGCACCGCTGGAGCGGATCGACGCGATCATCGATCGAAACCCAGTTCTTCAGGAGCTGTTCGGCAACGGATGGGTGGCCCTGGCGGCCAGGTCCGAAGCCGGAGATGCCTGGATGAGACATACACCCCGCGGCTGGGAGCCGTGGATCGACCCGGAGGTAACAAAGTGAAGAGCCGAAGTGACCTGAGCAAGATGGGCAAGATCGAAGTGGTGGTGTCGGGCTCCGACGCTCCTGCCGTTCGAGAGGTATTCAAGGCGGCGGGGGTGACCGGCTTCACCAGCGTCTCGGGTGTTTCCGGCCTCGGCCACGGTGGCTACCACCAGGGCCGGCTGCTGTTCAACGACCAGGCGACGCTGGAGATGCTGATCACCGTGGTGCCGGACGAGAAGGTCGATTCCCTGGTGGCCGGCCTGCGCCCGCTGCTCGAGGAATCCTCGGGCGTTATGTTCCTCTCCGATACCTACGTGAGCAGACCGGACTACTTCACTTGAGCCAGGGCCACCGTCCCCCGGAGGACCGGCAGACCGGGGCAGCGGGCCCCGGCCGTGTCGGCATGGTCGGAGCCGGCCAGCTGGCCCGGATGACGCAGCAGGCCGCGATCGCCCTCGGGGTCGAGCTGATCGTGCTTGCCGAGAGTGAATCGGACCCCGCCGTGCTCGCCGGTGCCGGTTTCGAGATCGGCTCGCCCTCCGATCTCGAAGACCTGCGCCGTCTGGCCGACCGCTGCGACGTGGTGACCTTCGACCACGAGGGCGTCGACCCCGACCTGCTCCGGCAGCTCGAAGCTGACGGCGTCCGGCTCGCGCCGGGGGCCTCCGCCAAGCTCCATGCCCAGGACAAGCTCCACGCCCGGCGGGCCCTGGCCGGGCACGGCTTCCCGATGCCGGACTTCGTCGAAGCATCGGCTATCGGCGAGTTCGACCAGTTCGCCGCCGTTCATGGCTGGCCAGTCGTCGCCAAGGCACCCCGGGGCGGCTACGACGGACGCGGCGTCTGGATGCTCGAGGACCGCGACGAGGCCCACGACCTCCTGGCCGAAGCTCCCGGGCCTTTTCTGCTCGAGCCGATGCTGGACATCGAGATGGAGATCGCGGTGATGGTCGCCCGCTCCACCGGTGGCGAGCAGGCCGCCTATCCGGTCGTCGAGACCGTCCAGCGGGACGCGATGTGCCGCGAGGTGATCGCGCCGGCAGGGATCCCGGCCGAGCTGGCGCGCTCGGCGCGGCAGATGACCATGGAAATCGCCTCCAGCATCGGGGCGACCGGGGTGATGGCGGTCGAGTACTTCGTGACTCCCGGCGGGCTGCTGGTCAACGAACTCGCCCTGCGCCCCCACAACTCCGGCCACTACTCGATCGAGGGCTGCGTGACTTCCCAGTTCGAGCAGCACCTGCGAGCCGTGCTCGGCCTGCCGCTCGGCGAGACTTCGCTCACCGCCCCCTCCGTGGTCACCGTGAACGTGGTCGGAGGAGAGCTGCCCCAGGGCCCCGAGTCACGCCTCGGCGCCGGCCTCGCCGTGCCGGGCGCCCACCTCCACCTTTACGGCAAGCAAACCCGCCCAGGCCGTAAGCTTGGCCACGTAACGGTCTGCGGCCAGGATGCCCGGGCGACCGCGGACGCGGCACGCTCGGCTGCATCTGCTCTCGAAGGGAGTCAGTAGTGAGTCAGCTCAGAGTCGGCATCGTCATGGGCAGCGATTCGGACCTTCCGGTCATGGAGGAGGCTGCTGCGGCGCTCGAGGAAGCGGGCATCGCCTACGAGATCCGGGTCGTCTCGGCCCACCGCACACCTCACGACATGCTCAGATGGGCGTCCGAGGCGCGAGAGGCGGGCTTCGGCGTGATCATCGCCGGCGCCGGCGGTGCCGCTCACCTGCCCGGGATGATCGCCTCGGCGACCCCGTTGCCGGTGATCGGCGTCCCGGTGCCGCTCAAGTACTTCGACGGACTCGATTCGCTGCTTTCGATCGTCCAGATGCCGGCCGGGGTGCCGGTTGCCACGGTCGCGGTCGGAGCGGCCCGCAACGCCGGTCTGCTCGCCGCGCGGATCCTCGCCGTCGGAGACCCCGAAAGGACCGACGCCGTCGAGCGCGCGCAGGCCGATCTGGCCGACACCGCGCGTGCCAAGGACGAGCGGGTCCGCAGAAGCTTCGAACCGTAAATACCTACCCAACCTGGAGAACAGTGCTCAACGAGAAGAGACTCATAATCACCGGTGTCGTAAATGACGACAGCATCGCTTTCACGGCCGCCAAGAAGGCACTGATCTCGGGTGCCGAGGTTCTGCTCACCGCCTTCCCCCGCGATCGTGAGCTGACCGACGCCGCCGCCGCGAAGCTCCCCGAGCCGGTGGAAGTGGTCGATCTGGACGTGACCAAGGCCGAAGACATCGAGGCGCTTTCGGAGAAGGTCCGGTCGAAGTGGGGCGGGCTCGACGGGGCGCTCCACGCAGTCGCCTTCGCGCCGCGCGACGCGCTTGCCGGTGACTTCCTGGCTGCCCGGCCGGAAGGGATCAACCTCGCCTTCCACACGAGTGCCTACTCG
The DNA here is from genome assembly GCA_963709475.1 of uncultured Solirubrobacterales bacterium. Classification (GTDB taxonomy): domain Bacteria; phylum Actinomycetota; class Thermoleophilia; order Solirubrobacterales; family 70-9; genus 67-14. The sequence continues at coordinate 98,090 of CAVPWI010000009.1, forward strand.
TTCGCCTCGCTGGGAGCGCTGCTCAAGGAGTTCGCGCCACCCGAGGGCGGTTCGCTGGTCGGTCTCGACTTCGACTCCGCCGGTGCCTGGCCGGTCTACAACTGGATGGGCGTGGTCAAGGCGGCGCTCGAATCGGTGAACCGCTACCTGGCGCGCGACCTCGGTCCGCACGGCATCCGTTCGAACCTGATCGCGGCCGGTCCGCTTCACACCAGGGCCGCGGGCGGGATACCGGCCTTCGAGAAGCTGCTCCACGCCTGGGAGAGCCGCTCACCGATGAAATGGGATCCGTACGACCCGGTTCCGGTGGCTGACACCGTCGGCTTCCTGCTCTCCGACCTCGCCCGGGCGATCACCGGAGAGATCCTCCACGTGGACGGTGGCTACCACGCGATGGCCGGACCCCTCCGGGACGCGCCATACCCGGCGGAAGAAGCCCCGGCCACCTGATCCTGGAGCCGGCCGGCCGGGGCCCGGGGGCCCGGCCGGGTCACCCCCCGGCCGTGTCGAGGCCGACCCTGAACAGCGCTTCGTAGCGGGCACCCTCCGGCAGCAGCTGCGAGCGGTACAGGGTCACCGCCTCGCCGTCGAACTCGAGCGACGGGGATACCGGTAGGGGCTGGTCCTCGGGCCGTACTCCCCGACCGAGACGCACCGCGGTCAGGTGGGGCAGGAAGCGCCGTTCGGCACGCAGGCCGATAGACACCTCCAACGCCTCGCGGAGCCGGCAATGGCAGGCCTCCAGCTCGCCGCGGGGGTCGTGGACCTCGAGTGCCAGGGCCCGCGGCCGCCCGCGCGGCAGCCAGACCGGCGCGCCGAGGGAAAGCCCGCCCACCCGCGCTGCGGTGGACTCGATCGCCCCTTCGATCGCGGCGATCGCGGACCGGTCCAGCCTGGCCGATGAAAGCCAGCGTGATGTGGCAGTTGTGCGCCGGTACCGGGCGCATCCGGTCGGAGCCGGCCGACCGCCGGGCCCAGGCCGCGACTTCTTCTCGCACGGCGGCGGGAGGGTCGAGGGCTACGAAGAGCCGCAGGCCGGTCTTGCTGCCGCTTCGTCTCGCCATGGACCGAGGTTAGTGCTTCGTCGCCGCGCCCATGCGATCATCATGCCTATGAGGGGTGGCCATGGTTGAACTTGGTGTGATCAGCGCGGTTTTCCTCGCCTATGCACTGGTGTCACGGGCGCTGCTCTGGGCGAACATCTCGGCGCCGATGGTCTTCGTTGCCGCGGGCATACTCTGCGGCCCGCACCTGCTCGACTTCGCGACCTTCGACCCAACGGGCGAGGCGGGCCTGGTCGTGGCCGAGGTCGCCCTGGTGATCGTGCTCTTCTCCGACGCGTCGAGGAGCGACCTGCGCGAGCTGCGCGCGGACGGCGCGCTCTCGGCCAGGCTGCTGGCGATCGGCATGCCGCTGACGATGGTCGTCGGAACCGCCGCTGCCGCGGTGCTGCTGCTCGGGCTCGAGTTCTGGGAGGGGGCGGTGCTGGCGGCCATCCTCGCACCGACCGACGCCGCACTCGGCCACGCCGTCGTCTCCAGCCGTGTCGTACCGGAGAAGATCCGGCAGACGATCAACGTCGAGGCGGGGCTCAACGACGGCCTCTCGATCCCTTTCCTGTTCCTCTTCCTCGGGCTGGCGGTCGACCAGGCTTCGCTCGACGCGGCCGGCTGGTTCACGTTCGGCATCGAGCAGATCGCGATCGGTGTTGCGGTCGGCCTGTTCGTCGGCGGTGGTTCGGGCTGGATGGTCGACCGGGCGATCGAGCGCCGGGCGATGACCCACACCTTCAAGCGGCTGTCGCTGGTCGCGATCGCGATCGGGGTGTGGGCCCTGGCCGATTCCGCCGGCGGCAACGGCTTCATCGCCGCCTTCGTCGCCGGGCTGGCGGTCTCCCGGTTCCAGGAGGACTTCGGCGACCACATGCTGAGCTTCGCCGAACGCGAGGGGCGGCTGCTCAGCCTGGTCGTCTTCTTCGTCTTCGGTACCGCTGCGATCGGTTTTCTGGGTGATGCCACCTGGGGGGTGATCGCTTTCGCGGCACTTTCGCTGACCCTGGTCCGGATGGGACCGGTCGCGGTCGCCCTTGCCGGCACCGGGCTGAGCAAGTCTTCGGTTGCCTTCATCGGCTGGTTCGGCCCGCGCGGACTCGCTTCGATCATCCTCGCCCTGGTCGTGGTCGAGGAAGAACCGGACCTGCCCGGCCTCGACCTGGTCATCGCCGCCACCACGGTCACGGTCCTGGCCAGCGTCTTCCTCCACGGGATCTCGTCCCGGCCGTTCGCCCGCCTCTACGCTAGAAGGCTGAAGAACCTGCCGCCCGATGCGCCGGAGCTGGATCAGGCCGGTGAAGTGAAACCCCGCCGGGTCTGACCGGACGACCGGCTCAGGCCGCCGGTGTTACTTCCCATTCGATGCCGAAGTGGGCGAAATCCCGCAGGAAAGGCTGCGGCTCGAATGCCTGAGAGGGCGCGAGTGCTCCGGTGCGCTCGATGCTCCCGGAGGCGGCGATCATCGCCCCTCTCGCGATCAGTGCCGCGGTCAGCCCGTAGACGTCGCGGCCCGAGATCATCCCCCTGGAGACCCGCCCGCCGGCGACCGCTTCGCAGCCGATCGTGAACTCGGAGGCGTTGCGGTCTTCTTCGCTCGCGCCTTCGGGCAGCCGCGGGATCAGCTTCGCCGCGAGCCCGCGGAGAGGCGTGCGCATCGCCAGGCCTGCCCCGCGGAAGAAGGCCGGCAGCAACGCGGCGGCCGGACCGGGGGCGAAGGAATCGGCGCTCAGCATGGTCTCGACCCGCCGGGTGTCGATGTGTTGCGGCACCGTCACGTGCTCGCCGGCGGGGTATCGGGTCATCTTCAGCTCGCCCAGCGGCGCGCCGAAGTCGAAGCTGCCCCGGGGCACGCGTCTGCGGAGCGGGCTGCAGGCGCCCGTCACGCCACTCGACGTCGCCACCCTTGATCATCTCCAGGGCCGAGAGCATCGTTCCGCGGGTCGGCTGCATCTTCGCCCTGTAGGCCAGCCGCAGGGTGTCGAGCTTGCCCATTCCGGAGGCGGTCAGCGCGGCGATCATGTCCCCCGGCACGTAGTCGAAGCCCATCGCCGGGATCACCGCCACGCCGGCGTCCTTCGCGGGGCGGTCGTAGCGCTCCCAGGCCAGGCGCATGTAGGGCTGCTCCCCGGTGGTGTCGAGGTAGTGGGTCGCGGTCTCGACGGCGGCCCGCATCACCGGCTCGCCATGGAGGTGGAAAGGCCCGGCGCAGGCGATCACCGCCGCGCAGTCGGTGAGCAGGTCGCTCAGGCCCCGCCGGTCGTCGAGCGAGACGGCGTGCACATCGACCTTCGAAGTCGAGGCCTGCCGCGAGACTGTCGAGCTTCTGCCTGTTCCTGCCGGCCAGGCGGAAATCGACTCCCGCCCGATCGAGCTCGGCCGCGACGAGCCGGCCCGTATAGCCGGTGGCGCCGTAGACGGCGATCGGTCCCTTCTGCCTGCCTCTTTCGTCCATGGGCGGGATTCTACGAGCACCGAAAGGGTACCTTCGTTTCGCGAAACCCGTTGCGGCGAAACAATCGCTTCAGTATCGTGTTTGAGGGAGAGAAAGGGCGGCGAAAACCGCGGCGCGATCAGGTATCGCGAAGTCAGAAACGCAGCCGGAAAACGTTTTGAGAGGGACTCACTTGAATAAGCACCGCCTGCTTGCCGCCGTCGTCGCCGTTTTTGCGTTCGCGATCGTTTCCGCCGCACCCGCGGCCGCCGCCGGACCCCCCGTCCCGGTGCCGAACGTGACCGGACCGATCCCGGTCACCGCGGACTCCTACCCCTTCCTGGCGACCGACGAGGACCTCGACAAGTACGGATACGTCGAAGAGGAGTTCTTCATCGAAGGTGACGGCTATATCTACGACACCAGCGGGCCGCACACCTCGGACGCGACCCGGACCGAGCCTGACACCTACCCCTTCAAGACCCGCCTCGTGGTTCGCCGCCCGGCCAACCCGGCTGATGCCAACGGGCAGGTCGTCGCCGAGTGGAACAACGTCACCGCCCAGCGCGACATCGAGTGGAACTGGTTCGGCGACCCCGAGTTCATGCTGAAGAACGGCTACACCTTCGTCGGCGTCACCGCCCAGAACGTCGGCGTGGTCGGCCTCAGGGCTTTCGACATCGATCGCTACGGCGATCTCACGGTGAACGGAAACGCGACGGTCCCGACCGGACCCGGAACGGACCCGGACGCGCTGTCCTACGACGTCTTCGGCGCGGCGCTGAACGCGATCAAGGGCAACGGAACCGGCGTCGACCCGCTCGGTGGAATCAATGCCGACGTGGTCATCGCCTCGGGCGAGTCGCAGTCCTGCGGACGTCTGGCGACCCACCACAACGAGATCCAGCCGCTCCAGCAGATCGCCGACGCCTACCTGCTGACGGTCTGCGGATCCCAGCTGAGGACCGACCGCCCGGAGAAGGTCGTCAGGATCCTCTCGGAGACCGAGAACCGGACCTCGCGTCCGCCCGAGACCTTCCCCGATACGGGCTCGATCCGTCACTGGGAAGTCGCCGGTGGCTCGCACCTTCCCCGTCGCGCCTGGGACAGCGTGGCGACGCTGATCAACCGGGACTTCCTGCCGATCACCGTCAGCTGCCAGAAGTTCCCGCTCTCGCTGGTCCAGTGGCCCTTCACCGCGAACCGGGCCATCGCCGGCCTGGTCGACTGGGTCAAGACCGACACCGCCCCTCCGATCGCGCCGAGAGGCGTGTACGACGAAGGCGACGAGCTGGTCCGTGACCAGTACGGCATCGCCGAGGGTGGCATCCGCTACCCGGAGCTGACCGTACCGACCGGGGTCAACGACGGGGTCAACGCCGCAGCCGGAAGCGACCTCTTCTCCTTCTTCTGCGGCCTGCTCGGCTCGAACACCCTGTTCGAGGACGAGGTGCTCGACGGCCTCTACACCGACTTCGCCGACTACGTAAGTCAGTACGCCGAGGCCACCGACGCATTCCTCGCCACGGACTTCATCCTGCCCGAGGACGCGACCCGCCTGAAGGCGGAATCCCGCCAGTTCCCGGAACTGCGCCCGACCGCTCCGATGGTCACCGGCAAGAAGAAGACCACCGGCAAGGTGGGTCTGGCCTGGGTCGGCACCGAAGCGCCCGACTCCGACTTCCTCGTCCAGCGCAAGTCCGCGAAGGGAAATTGGAAGTCGGCCAATGGCAAGGCCACCAGTTCAGGCGCGGTCCTGAAGAAGGAGCCGCAGGGCACCCACAGCTACCGGGTCCGGAGCAGCACGGTGATTCCCGAGAACAACATCGCCGAGGAATACACCACGACGACTCCGTTCTCCGAGGAGCTGCGCAACGTCAAGGTCGACCGCACCGGCCCGAAGAAGCCGAAGATCAAGGTCAAGGGCAAGCGGATCGGCAAGAACACCTATCGCGGCAAGGTCCGGATCAAGGTTGTCGGCAAGCCCGACCCGAAGCTGCCTGACGGCAGCGCCGGAGCCGGCCTGAACAAGAAGTCGGTCCCCAAGGTCAAGAAGATCCGCAAGAAGGGCAAGACCGTGTTCAAGGTCAAGACCCGCGACAAGCTCGGCAACAAGTCCAAGACCGCCAAGGTGGTCATCAAGATCAAGTGACGCCCGACGCCCCGACGACCGATCGCCCGGAGAGCCGCATCCCCGGCTCCTGCGCGATCGGTCGCCGGTCGTCCAGCCGGGCGCTTGCTCGCGTCGCGGAACCGCGAGCCGGTCGAAGCTCCGGCCCGGACCGACCGTCCACCGGGTGCGCCCGATGAACGAGCAGGAGGCCAGAGCCATCTGCCGGAAGCTGGCCGAGACCAGCCCGGACCGGGAGACCCACAGCTGGATCGCCCGGGAGGGCGAGGGCGGCGAATGGTCGGTGGTCAAACTGGCCGTGCCGCCACCGAAGCAGGCTGACATGACCGCCTCGAAGTCGCCTGAATCGAAGGGGATCGGCGACGACCCCCGCAACGCGATGGAGCAGAACTTTCCGCCCTACGGCGCCGGTCTCTGACCCGGCTACGGTCGCATAGCGACGACGGTCACCGGCAGTCTGGTCCTCCGACCCACAGCGAACGTCGCGGCCCCGCAGGCAACTGGCAACGATCAGCCCCGGCCTACCGGGCCCGATCCTCTCCAGAAGCCGCAGGTCGACTCCCGCGGATTGTTCTGGCAACGATCAGCCGCGGCCTACCGGGCCCGATGCTTGCCAGAATCCGATCGGCGTGGCTGGACGGGCCGATAGCGACCGGATACTGGATTGGCCGGACCGCTCATCCCGCGTGACCGCAGACCGGGAGGTACCGGGCGCGAATCGCGTGGCCACCCTCAGGCGGCGTCAAGCCCAACGTCGTCGGAGCCAACCGACGCGCGCGGTGTTTCGGCGCCCTCCTGGCGGTTCCCGGATGGACTGCAGGAGAAAGGGCCCCGAAGCGGGGCCCTTTCTGCGTACGGCTGTCCGGCTGTTCAGGCAGGTGTGGGGCTCAGCGCGCCTGCTCGCCGATCGCGGCGAGAGCCGACTCACCGAGCTCGTTGCCATTGCCGTCGTAGGCGACGACCTTGACCTTGGCACCGGCGGCCGGGATCGCGATTGCGGTCTCCAGTCCGGTCCAGTTCGACTCGACAGCCTCGGTCAGGCTGTTCTCGTCAGCACCGGTGAACACCTTCCAGGTGCGGATCTTGGTCGCGCCGTTCCAGCTGGCGTAGACCGTAGCTCCGGGTCCTTCGGGTTCGCTGGCGATCGCCGGCCGGTCGGTCGGGTTACCGGTCCAGCCGGTCTTCGAGCTGCGGTAGTTGAAGAAACCACCGGGAGGCAGCGTCGCGTCGAAGACGATGTCTCCTGCTCCGTTGTACTCGGTGATCCGCGGGACGGTACCCCAGCCGACGAACATTCCGCCGTTCGACAGCGGCTGCGCGCCACCGGTTGCGAAGGCGGCCGGGTTGTCCGGGTGGGTAAAGCGCTTGACCAGTGAGGCCTTGCGGTTCTTGCCCTTGCCCGACAGCTTCAGCACGAGGCCGCTCGACGTCGCATTCACCAGCGGGAATATCGGGTCTGAGCCGGGGCCCGCCGACAGCTGGAATCCGTTGTCGAACAGCGAGATGTGACCATCCTCGGTCCGGCGCACGTCGTGCTGGTAGCCGAAGCGGGCGTTCCCGCCGACCTTGAAGTCGCTCGTCTTCGACTTGATGCCGTCGCCGCGCAACCTCCACTGGACCCTTGCCGTGGCACGGTCGATCCGGTAGATCGAGTTGGTGGCACGGGCGGAGGTCAGGATCGACTTCCCGTCCCAGTGGATCGCGTTGAGGTGGGCGTAGTCCCAGGTCGGGAACGGAGCCGCCTCGGTCGGCTTGGCGATCGCCTGCTGGCTGGCGCCGAGCCCGATCGCGTCGAGGGCATGCCACTCGAACAGGACGGCACCGGTCTTGATGTCGACCTCCTGGATGATGTTGTCCAGGACGCGGTCGTTCTTGAGGCCGCCGAACTTGCTCAGGTCGGCCTTGACGCCTCGGTAGGCGAGCACCAGCGCGGTGTTGCGCGGGGTGATCTGGAACTCGTGGACGTCGGGCTTGTAGCCGTTGCCCGGGCTGACGGTGGCGATCTTCTTGTACTTGTTGTTGAGGATCTCGTAGGTACCGAGCTGCGTGAAGGACTGAACCGTGTTGGCGCCCTTCCAGTAGGTCAGGACGTTCCTGCCCTTGTACTTCTGCTTCTGGAAGTTGGCGACGCGGTCACCCTTGCCGCCGAAGCTGACCGGACGGAACCAGTTGGTCCGGCCGAAGTTGTCCGCGATGGCCATGCCGAACTGGGCCGGCGCATAGAGGACCTTGCCGGGCAGCGCGTCGACGCCGGGCGTGATCACGTTCAGGTCCGGAGGCCTGAGGTCGGGCCTTGACTTGAGCGGAGGGTTCGGGCTGACTCCGCCCGGGGGTACGGCGTTCTTGTCGTCGTTTCCGTAGAACTGGCCGATCCGGACCTTGAAGTCGCCCTTCCTGGTCAGCTTGATCTTGCGATTGGTGAAGACACGAACCGTCTCACCGCGCTTGAACAGGCCCTTCGGTACGACGCTGACTCCGCGTCCGTCCGAGTGGCGAAGGCGTGTGGTCCGCTTGACCCCGGTCCTCGAGCCGACAACCCGGACGGCCCCGAGCTGCTTAGGCTTGAGGCCGCGGAAGCTGAAGGTCGTATCGTCGGATGCGTACTTGGAATTGGGGGCGGGGAAGACCGACACGGGCTTCTTGGCCTGGGCCGCGCCGGCGAGCAGGCCGAACGACAGCATCGCGACGAGCGCGATCAGCAGGTGGCGAGATCGCCGTTGGGTACCGAGATGCAAGAGAGTCCTCCGTTTAGGTTCGGTTTAGCACTACCGCACTCTAACCCGGTCGGTGGAGGTTCGTACCGGTGCATCTCACAAAAAAAGAGGGGCCGCTACCCGGCCCCTCTCTTTCGTTCGGTGTTTCGGTCGACTCAGACCGCGAGACTGGACTAGCGGGACTGCTCCCCAAGCGGGATCAGGCCCGATTCGTTCAGCTCGTTGCCGTTGGCGTCGAGGGCGACAACCTTGACGTTACTGTCGACCGTCGGGATGGATATCTCCGTCTCCAGCCCGGTCCAGGGAGAGCTGCCGACCTCGGTCAGGCTGCCTTCGCTGGGGCCGGTGTAGACCTTCCAGCTCCTGACGGTGGTCGAGCCGTTCCAGCTGGCCCAGACCTTGGCACCGTCGCCGTCAGCTTCGCTGGCGATCGCCGGACGGTCCTTCGGCTTGCCGACCCACGCGGACTTGTATGCCCGGTACGAAGGTGCGGCCGAGGAGTCGAAAGTCGCGTCGAAGGCGACCTCGCCGTCCGCCGTGAACTCGGTGATCCGCTTGAGCTGACCCCAGCCGATCACGAAGTTGCCGTTCTCCTGCGGGTGCATGCCGGCCTGCGACAGCGCCACGACTTCGTCGGGATGCGTGTAGCGCTTGACCAGGGTGGCCTTGCGCGTTCCCTTGTTGCTGGACAGTTTGAGCACGAGTCCACTCGACGCCTCGTTGACCGGCGGGCCGTAACCGTTCGCGGAGCCGTTGTCGAGCAGCGAGATGTTGCCGTTCGGCAGGCGGGTCATGTCGTGCTGGTATCCGAACGAGGTACCCGGGCCCATCTTGAAGCTGTTGGTCTTCGGCTTCAGGCCATCCCCGCGCAGACGCCACTTGACCCGGGCGTTCTTGCGGTCGATCCGGTAGATCGTGCTCTGCGAGCGGGCCGAAATCAGGATCGAGTCCCCGTCGGGCGCCGCGGCGTTGACGTGGAAGTAGTCCCAGACCGAGCCGTCCTCCGGGATCAGCTTCTCTGCCGACTTGAGGCCGACGTTGCCGAGGGCGTGCCATTCGAAGAGCACCGCTCCGGTCTTGATGTCGATCTCCTGCACGATGTTGTCGAATACCTTGCCGTCCGGGGGTCCGCCGACCGAGGTCATGTCCCATTTCACACCGCGGTATGCGAGCACGAGTGCGGTGCCGCGGGGGGTGAGACGGAACTCATGGCCGTCGGCCTTGTAGCCGTTGCCTGGTTCGAACTTGGCGATCCTGTTGTAGCGGTCGTTGAGGATCTCGAAGAAACCGACCTGGGAGAAGCCGCTGACACCGGACGCACCCTTCCAGTAGGTCAGGACCGGCTTGCCGTTGAGAGTCTGGGGCCGGAAGTCGTTGATCCTCGTTCCCGGACTGCGGAAGCCGGTCGGCTCGTTCCAGCGAACCCTGCCGGCACCGTCGGTGATCGTCATGCCGTCGCGCCGGGGTGCATAGAAGAACATGCCCGGAGCGGCTTCGTCGGTCCTGGTGATGACGTCGAGTGTGGGCGGCTTGAGGTCGGGACGGGAGTTCAGCCCGTCGGTGGGGATGGGCAGACCCGGTCCGCCTTCATCCTCGTTGCCATAGAAGTTGCCGATCCTGACCCAGAAGTCACCCTTGTTGGTCAGCTTGATGCGCTTGTTGGTGAAGACCCTGACCCTCTCGCCGGGGACGAAGGACTTCTTCGGCACGATGCTGACGCCGCGCCTGTCGGAGTGGCGTAGACGGGTGTGGCCTACTCGACCGGTCTGCGAGCCGACGACCCTGACTTTGCCGAGGTTCTTCGGCTTCAGACCGCGGAAACTGAAGGTCGTCTCGTCAGAGGCAACCGGCGTCTTGGGCGCGGGGAAGACGGAAACCGGCTTCGGCTTGGCAGCAGATGCCGGGGCGGCCATGATGGCAAGGCCGAATAGTGCCGCGATTGCCAAAGCGGCCGTGCTGGCTGCCTTCATAGTCTTGGTGTACAACGGAAATCCTCCTGGTTGGTCGAACATAACCTGAATCTTGATTTATGAAATACAGAGTGTACTTCTCTGCGAAACCCGGCAGCGGGGCGAAAGTCGCGGACTGCATCCAAAGGAATCTCACAAGCGCGACCTGGCCCAAAAAGAAGGGCCCCATCAGGGGCCCTTCTTTGTCAAGCGGGTATGGCGCGTAGGCGCCGGTTGATGTCCTAGCGGAGCTGATCTCCAAGCGGGGCTACACCGGAACGCTTGATCTCGTTGCCCTGGGAGTCGATAGCAGCAACCTGGAAGACGGCTCCTGCCGCTGGGATCGAGATCTCTGTCTCGAGTCCATTCCAGTTCGAGCTGCCGACCTCGCTGAGGCTGCCGGCGTCGGCGCCGGTGTAGACCTTCCATGACTGGACCGCGGTCGAGCCGTTCCAGCTGGCGTAGACCTTCGCGCCGTCGCCGTCAGCTTCACTGGCGATCGCCGGGCGGTCCGTCGGCTTGCCAACCCACGGTGCCTTGAAGGTCCGGTAGGAGTTGGTGTTCTGACCGGTCGAGGGGAAGGTCGCATCCCAGACTACCTCGCCGTCCGGGGCGAACTCGGTCATGGCCAGGACCTGTCCCCAGCCGGCGAACCAGTTGCCGTTCTCGAGCGGCCTGGCACTTCCCTGGCTCTGAGCCACGATCGGATCCGGCTTGTGGGTGTAGCGCTTGACCAGTGAGGCCTTGCGGTTCTTGCCCTTGCCGGTCAGCTTCAGAATCAGGATGTTCGATTCTTCGCTGATGATCGGCAGGTTGTTGTTCGGCCGGTCGGCACCGTTGTCGAACATCGAGATGTTGCCGTTCGGCAGCCGCTCCATGTCGTGCTGGTAGCCCCACCTGGCATTCGCCGGGACCTTGAAATCGTTGGTCTTCGGCTTCACACCGTCGCCGCGCAGCCTCCACTTGATCTTGCCCGTCTTGCGGGAGATCCGGTAGATGGTGCTGGTCCGGCGACCGGAGACGAGAACCGAATCTCCGTCAGCCTTGGTTGCGTTGATGTGCAGGTAGTCCCAGGGCCCTCCGTCTTCCGGCGGGGAGGTCTCGCTGGCCTTGAGTCCGACCGTGCCGAGCGCGTTCCACTCGAATAGCACCGCTCCGGTCTTGATGTCGATCTCCTGCACCACGTTGTTGAGGACCTTGCCGTTCTTGGCTCCACCAACCGGGGTAAGGTCGTAATTGACACCGACGTATGACTGGACAAGTGCAGTGTTGCGGCCGGTCAGCTCGAACTCGTGGATGTTCGCACCGTAACCATTGCCCGGTGTGACTGTCGCGATCTTCTTGTACTTGTCGTTGAGGATCTCGTACCCACCTATCTGCGAGAAACCCTGGGCGCCGGAAGCACCCTTCCAGTAGGTCAGTACCGGCTTGCCCCTGTATTCCTGGGCCTGAAAGTTGTAGATTTCGTTGCCCTTACCGCCGAATCCGGCCGGACGGAGGTATCGGACCCGTCCGTTGTTGTCGGCGATCTGAGATCCGGTCTTCTTGGGGGCGTAGAAAATCTTGCCTGCAGAAGCCTCCGGCTTGTTGACCAGAACGTTGAGTCCTACCGGCTTGAGGTCCGGCCTCGACTTGAGTCCATCGGTCACGGGAGGTGTCTGCGGACCCTTGCCCGGATCGTCGGCGCCGTAGAAGCGGCCGATCCTGACCCAGAAGTCACCCTTGTTGGTCAGCTTGATGCGCTTCTTCGTGAAAACCCTGACCTTCTCGCCGGGCTGAAAGGACTTCTTCGGCACGATGCTGACGCCGCGTCCGTCGGAGTGCCGCAGGCGGGTGTGGCCGACCTTGCCGGTCTTGGCGCCGACAACCCGGACCTTGCCGAGGTTCTTCGGCTTCAGGCCGCGGAAGCTGAAAGTGGTCTCGTCAGATGCGACCGGGGTCTTCGGGGCCGGGAATACCGACACGGGCTTGGACTTCTTGGCCTCGGCCGATGCGGTCAGCAGACCGAACGACATAAGCGCCGCGAAGGCGAGCAGAATAGAAAGAGATCGTCTCTCGATACGGAAAAGCAACAGGGTTCCTCCATTAGGTTTCGTTTACTTCCTAGAGGAAGAACCCTAGCCACCTGCGAGAGTAGCGGTCAGTCGCGAACCAATTTCTTGTAGGTGATGCGGTGGGGGCGGTCGGCCTCGGGGCCGAGCCGCCGCCGGCGGTCCTCTTCGTAGGCGTCGAGGTTGCCTTCGAACCAGACGACCTCGGAGTCGCCCTCGAAGGCGAGGATGTGGGTCGCCACCCGGTCCAGGAACCAGCGGTCGTGAGAGATCACCACGGCGCAGCCGGCGAAGCCGAGCAGGGCGTCTTCCAGTGCCCGCAGGGTGTCCACGTCGAGATCGTTGGTCGGCTCGTCCAGCATCAGCAGGTTGCCGCCGGAGCGCAGCAGCTTGGCCAGGTGGACCCGGTTCCGCTCGCCTCCCGACAGCACCCCGACCTTGCGCTGCTGGTCGCTGCCCTTGAAGTTGAAACCGCCGACGTATGCGCGGGAGTTCATTTCGCGCCCGCCCACGTCGATCGTCTCGTCGCCGGCCGAGATCTCCTCCCAGACCGATTTCTCGGGATCGAGCGAGTCACGGGACTGGTCCACGTAGGCCAGCTTCACCGTCTCGCCGAGGCGGATCGAGCCCGAATCCGGCTGCTCGTCGCCGACGATCATCCGGAACAGGGTCGTCTTGCCGGCACCGTTCGGGCCGATCACGCCGACGATTCCCGCCGGCGGCAGCCTGAACGAGAGGTCCTCGATCAGCAGCTTGTCGCCGAAGCCCTTCTTCACTTGATCGGCCTCGATCACGACCCCGCCCAGACGCGGACCGGCCGGGATGTGGATCTGGACCGAGTCGAGTCGCACGTTCTTGTCCTCGGCGAGCAGCTCTTCGTAACGGGCGAGGCGGGCCTTCGACTTCTTGCGGCGGCCCTTCGGGTTCTCCCTGACCCACTCGAGTTCGGCGGCGATCGTGCGTGAGCGGGCCGTCTCCTTGCGCTCCTCCTGGGCCAGGCGCTCCTGCTTCTGCTCCAGCCAGGACGAGTAGTTGCCTTCGAAGGGGATGCCACGGCCGCGGTCGAGCTCGAGGATCCAGCCGGCCACGTTGTCGAGGAAGTAGCGGTCGTGGGTCACCGCTACGACCGTTCCCTTGTATTCCTCGAGGAAGCGCTCCAGCCAGGCGACGGACTCGGCGTCGAGGTGGTTGGTCGGCTCGTCGAGCAGGAGCAGGTCGGGTGAGCGCAGCAGCAGGCGGCAGAGGGCCACCCGGCGTCGCTCGCCGCCGGAAAGCTTGCTGACGTCGGCGTCGGCGGGCGGCAGCCGTAGTGCGTCCATCGCGTTGTCGAGCATCGTGTCGAGGTTCCAGGCGTCGGCGGCGTCGATCTTCGCCTGCAGCCGGCCGAACTCGTCGGCGGTCTCGTCGGAGTAGTTGGCGGCCAGTTCGTTGAACCGGTCGAGCAGGTCGCGGGTCTCCTGCACGCCCTCTTCGACGTTCCCGCGGACGTCCTTGGACTCATCGAGCTGGGGTTCCTGCTCGAGCATGCCGACGGTCGCTCCGTCCCTCAGCTTCGCTTCGCCGTTGTACTCGGTATCGGTGCCCGCCATGATGCGCAGCAGGGTCGACTTGCCGGCGCCGTTATAGCCGAGGATGCCGATCTTGGCCCCGGGCAGGAAGTTCAGCGAGATGTCGACGAGCACGTCCTTGTTCGGCGGATGCGAACGGGACACCTTGTACATCGTGTAGATGAAGTCAGCCATTGCCGCAACCCTAGAGGCTATCCCGACAGGGCCGCGACGCTCCGGAAGTGCGACGGTGACAGGACGCTACGCTCAGGTGGTGAAAGTCGAGATCTTTTCCGATGTCGCCTGCCCGTTCTGTTACATCGGCAAGCGACATTTTGAACGCGCGATGGCGGCCTTTCCCCACGCGGACGAGGTCGAGGTCACCTGGCGCAGCTTTCAGCTCGACCCGGCGGCGCCGGTCGAACCCCATGGAGACACCCTCAGCCTGCTGGCCGAGAAGTACCGGATCCCGGTTGAGGAGGCCAGGGCGATGACCGACCGGGTCGGGGCGATGGCCGAGGCTGCGGGACTGGAGATGGACTTCGAGAACGTGGTCCACGTCAATACTTTCGATGCCCATCGGCTCGCCCATCTTGCCCGTTCTCTGGGTCGCGAGAACGAGATGGTCGAGAGGCTCTTCGCGGCCTACTTCACGCGAGGCCAGAACCTCGCCGACCGGGACGTGCTGGCCGGCCTGGCGGAGGAGGTCGGAATTGATCGCAAGCTCGCGACCGGGATGCTCGAAGGCGAGCGGTTCAGGTCAGAGGTCGCAGAGGAGCTGGGCGAGGCCCATGAACTCGGCCTGAGCGGGGTTCCGGCCCTGGTGATCGACCGTTCGCTGCTCGTATCCGGGGCCCAGCCGCCGGAGGTGATGCTCGGAGCGCTCCAGCAGGCCCGCGAGAACCCGGCGCCCGAAGCCGTCAGCTGACCTGTGAAGCCGGCGCGCCGGCTTCGTCCTCTTTGCCGTACTCGTCGAGCAGCCGGAGTTCATCCTCGTGCTTCGGGAAGAGGAAGAAGACGATCGTCGCTCCGAGGGCGATCGCGGCCATGCCCGCGATGTAGGCCCACTGGTCCCCCTGCAGGAACGACTCCCTCGCGGCGGCGATGATCTGGTCCGCGTACTGCGGGTGGGCCTCGGCGGTATTGGCCGCGCTGGAGAAGGAGTTCTCGAGTTCGGCCTGGGTCTTGGCCGAGACCTTGTCGGCGTCCGGGGAGGCGGCGATCAGAGAGGCGAACTTGGCGGTGTAGCCGGCGGTCAGGACCGACCCCAGCATCGACTGCATGATCGCCCCGCCCAGGTCACGCTGGAGGTCGGAGGTCGCCGAGGCCATTCCGGCCCGCCTGACCGGAACCGAGCAGGTCAGTGAGTGCGAGGCCGGGGTACCGGCGAAGCCGACTCCGGCGCCGACCAGGGCGTAGCCGAGGGCAATCTTCCAGTAGGCCGCGCCTTCGTCCCATAGGGCAAGCATCGCGACGAAGCCGAGGAAGCAGAACAGGTAGCCGACCAGCAGCGTGACCCGAGCCCCGTACCTTTCGACCATCTTGGCCGAGCGGGGAGCGATCAGCACCAGGAGGAGCGCTGCGGGAAGGATGGCCAGGCCGGAATCGAGGGTCGAGTAGCCGAGTACGTTCTGCAGGTACTGCTGTCCGATGAACATCGCGGCCATCAGGGTGCCGAAGACGATGATCCCGGCCACCGCGGCGACCCAGAAGATGCGCCTGGCGGCGACCTCGAGGTCGTACAGAGGGTTCTTGGCGCGGCGTTGGCGGATCAAGAAGCCGGCTCCTGCGGCCAGGCCGATCGCCAGCAGTCCGAGCATGGTCGTGACCGCGTAGGTCGGCGGTACGAAGTTGATCGCCAGGACGACTCCGGCGACCATCAGGATCGAGAGCATGCCGCCGAGGTGGTCCACCGGGTCGGTGGTCTCGTTGACGTGAGCCGGAACCAGCTTCGTAGCCATCACCAGCGCAATGAGCGCCAGCGGAATGGTCACCAGGAAGACCGATCCCCATTCGAACTGGGTCAGCAGGGCTCCCGAGATCAACGGCCCGAGGGCGGAGATCGCTCCGCCGAGTCCGGACCAGAGCGCGATCGACTTGGTCCGGCCCGGTCCCGACCACAGCGCGGTGATCAGCGCCAGTGTGGTCGGGAAGGCCATGCCGGCAGCGAGGCCACCGAAGACCCTGGCTGCGAACAGGACCTCGATTGTCGGCGAGAAAGCGGCGAGGATCGAGGCCGGTATCGCCAGGGCGGTGCCGAGTATCAGCATCGTCTTGCGCCCGTAGCGGTCGCCGATCGCGCCGAAGTAGAGCACCGAGGTGGCGAGGCCGAGCGAGTAACCCACCGCGACCAGGTTGAGGCTGGTCTGGCTGGCGTCGAAGGCCTTGCCGATGTCGGGCAGGGCGACGTTGGCCACCGCCAGGTTGAGGTTGGCCACCGCGGCGACCAGGATCAGCGAAGCGAGGACCAGTCCCTGCTTCTTCGGTGCCGATGCGCCGCTCAAGACCGGTTCGCCCCCATCGGCGCGATGCTACACGTCAAGGCCGGCTGTCCGGGCCGCGTCGCACCTCTGCCTCAACCCTGTGAGGCGATCCATGCGGCGATCTTGTCGCCGATCAGTTCGCCCTGGTCCTCCTGGAGGAAGTGGCCGGCGTTCTCGATCACGGTCAACGGCTCGGCGGTCGGGAACAGGGTCTGGACCGCACGGCCAGTGGTCTCCAGCGGCAGGGCGGGGTCGGAGTCCGCCCAGAGCAGCAGGGCCGGCCGGTCGTCGGAGCGCAGGTATTCCGCGGTCGCCTGGCCTTCGGCGGCGCCGGGGGCGTCGGGCTCGAGCGGGATCATCGGCGGGAAGGCCCGGGCGCCTGCCTTCGACTCTTCGTTCGGGAACGGCGCCGTATAGGCGGCCACGACCTCATCACTCAGTTCGGAGGCGCAGCCGCCGCGGATCGGCATCTCGATCCGGATGTCACGGTGGCTGGCCATGAAATCGCGGAAGTGAAACCAGTTGTCGCTCATCTTCTGGCGTCCGTTGAATACACCGGTATCCATTGCGACCAGGCGCGAGAACCGCTCCGGCCGCTCGATCGTCGCGGTCCGCAGGCCGATCGGGCCGCCCCAGTCCTGGCAGACCAGGGTGATGTCGGTGAGGTCGAGCTCGTCGAGCAGGGTGACGACCGCGTCGGTGTGGCGGTCCATCGTGTACCACTCGTCATCGACCGGCTTGTCGGAGCGGCCGAAGCCGGGCAGGTCCGGGGCGATGCAGCGGAAGCCTGCAGCTAACAGCGGTCCCATCACCTTGCGGTAAAGGAAGCCCCAGGTCGGCTCGCCGTGCAGCATCAGTACCGGTGGCCCCTCGCCTTCGTCGACGTGGGCCAGCCTCATTCCCTGCCATTCGCGGTACACCGGCTCCCAGGGGAAGTCGGGAAGGTTCTCGAATCTCTCGTCAGGCGTGCGGTAGACGTCCATGAAGCGAAGCCTACCCGCGACAGGTCAATCCCGCCGCCGTTCCCCCGGATCGGAGGGCGGACCCTCGGACGGCTCGGAGGGGACTTCCGGCGCGGGGGGAACGTCCAGTCCGGCATCGGCCAGGGAGCCACCGGTCAGGCAGTTGTAGAGAGCCGCCGGACCGATCACCAGGATCGGGTTGACCACGGCGGCGAGGGCGAACGAGACGACGACGGATCCGGCCAGGCCGGTCCCGAACGGTGCCGCCACGAGCAGAGCAAGGGTCGCGGCCATCAGCAGGATCAACGCCAGCAGAAGCAGGAACAGGAATACCCGCCAGCCGTTGCCGCGGATCAGTTCGCGGCTGCGACTGAGGCTGCCGAGAACGGTGGCCCGCTCGACCACCACCGCCTGGATCGCGACCGACCAGATCGTGATCAGGATCAGGCCGGGCACGATGAAGAGCAGCAGCCCGGCTGCGATCATGATCCCGGTGAGCAGGGTGAGCCAGATCAGCCTCGCCAGCACCGGCAGGATCCCGTTCCACAGACCGGCCAGGTCCCGGTCGGCTGCCGGAACGCAGAGCAGCTGGACGATCATTCCGGTGTAGACGACACCGGTCAGCAGCGACAGTCCGAGCGAGACCGCCTGGCCGAAGGCCCCGCCGGAGCCGGCGAGTGCGATCAGGGCGGAGAGAAACGCAAAAAGCAGGGTCACCCGGATCACCAGCGTCCGGTTCGCCAGGAAGCGCTCCTTCATCTCGGTAAGAACACCTTCGATTGAAAGGACCGTGGCGGGCATCAGGGTTTCGCAGCCTATAACTTGCCCGCTCGATTCCGATGAACGCCGCTGCCCCTCCGGACGGACCCGACAACAGAGTTGTGATCAGCCGCGGCAGCGCTGCGCTCGCGCTGCTCTTCGCCCTGATGGTCGGCGTCGCGGGCGGGGCGCTGTTGCTCGCCGGTCCGGAAGGGCAGGCCCGGCCGGAAGCGGTCGGTGGCGGTGGACCGCGGGGGGCCACGGACCCCTTCGTCGAGTACCCGCCCCGATTTCAGAACGACCCGGGCGACAGCTACCCGGCTCAGTTCTCGACCGACACCATGTACCCGCGGTTCAACCCGGACCGGCGCTACTACGTGACCCGCTGCGTCCCGGGCAAGGTCGATGTGAAGGTCAGGACCGAGTCGGGAAACCGGGTCAGGGTCGCCCGGTACCCGTCCCGGACGGGAGACTTCATCGCTGAAGCACGGATCCTGCCCGGCCAGGATTTCGAGATCGACATGGCCGGCGACGGCGGTACCGAGACCTACCGGATCAGGTGCCTGCCGGCCGACTTCCCGGAGTGGAGCTACCGGGCCTACGGCCAGTCTCCACCCGGCCGCTTTCTGGTCTCCCTCCGTCCGGAGCCGATCGCTACCTCGCGCAGCTGGGCGATCGTCTTCGACGGGGCCGGCACCCCGCGCTGGTGGAACAGCTCGGTCTACAACACGCTCGGCGGGCAGGTCCTTCCCGACGGCACCGTGCAGCTCGCCCGCGGCTTCGGGGACGGATTCGGCCAGGACCCGCGGACCTCGCACGAGATCAGGCGGCTGGACGGAAAGGTCGTCCGAACGATCCGGACCAGCGGCACCCCGACCGACGGGCACGAGTACTACCGGCTGCCGAACGGCAACGCGCTCGTGATGAGCTACCGGCCCCGGCTCGGGGTGGATCTGAGCCAGGTCGGACTGGGTGAGGACGAGGGTGTGCTCGACGGCGAGATCCAGGAAGTGACGCCGGGGGGTGATGTGGTCTGGCGCTGGAATTCGGCCGACCACGTCGGACTCGAGGAGACCCCGGAACGCTGGTGGCGCAAGCTGCGAGGCAACCCTCATCTGGATCCGCTCGGCCGGGCCCGCTACGACGTCTTCCACCTCAACTCGATCGAGCCATGGGGTCGCCAGTACGTGATCTCCAGTCGCCACACCGACCGTGTTTTCGGTATCTCCCGCAGTACCGGTGAGGTGCTCTGGACCTTCGGAGGTGTCAAAGGACCGAAGTCGCTGGCCCTCGTCGGGGACGACCCCGAAGCCTCCTATCCTCTGGCCGGCAACCACGATGCCCGCATCGTCGAAGGCAACGTCCTCACGGTCCATGACAACGGGACCAACATGGAGGGCCGTCAGAGGTCTCCACGCCTGGTCCGGTACCGGCTGGATCTGAAGCGGCGCACCGCCACCTTCCTCTCCGAGGTGCGCGACCCCGAGGTCGCCCCCGGCAGCCACTGCTGCGGCAGCGCCCGGCAGTTCGGCGACAGCTGGCTGGTCGCCTGGGGCAACAGTCCGGTGATCTCCGGCTTCGGGGCCGAGGACGAACTCGACTTCCGGCTGTGGCTGAGCGTTCCCGTCTACCGGGCGGTGCCGGTGCCGGACTCGGTCAGCGACGCCGAACTCGACCGCGGCCTGGAAGCGATGGAAGAGGGACCACCACCCGCCAGTCGCCCGGTCCGGCCCTTGCGAGAGCTCGACTGATTCGCGCGCCGTCCCGCTGCACCGGGCCTCAGGGGCAGGGCCGGTCGGCCCGCGGGTCAGGCACGAATTCGACCACCGACTCGAGCGCGATCTCCATCGAGGTCGGTTCGATCGCGTTGGTGCCGCTGTACGGCCGCTCGAAGGTGTAGACGAGGTAGATCGAGCTGATCAGCAGCATGGCCAGCGGCAGCAGGTAGATGAACTGCATCAGGAACCGCTCACGGCCGATCACGATCGCGGCGAAGAAGCAGATGATCAGGCCACCGCCGATCAGGAACAGCCAGAAGATCAGCGGCAGCTCCTCGCTGCTCGCCTGGAGCCTCGAGGCCCGGGCCTGGCCGAGCTCCCTGACCCGGTCGAGCGAACTGGAAAGCGCCGCGTTCGTCGTCCCGCTGCGGCCCAGTCCGCCCAGGGTCTGGAACAGCCGGTCGTTGGCTGCGCCCGCCAGCTCCGATCTCTCCCCGTCGGCCATCAGCGGCCACTCCTCGTCGATCACGGCGCGGGCGTAACAGATCAGCTCGTGCCCGATCCGGTCCCGGCTGTCGGCGTCGAAAAGCGTCGCCGCGCGCGAGAGTGCCCGGACCGAGTTCGCTTCGGCTCCGGCATCAGCGCTCGTCTCCTGGTAGCCCTGGAGGGCGAAGGCCAGGACGAAGCCCACGACCAGGGCGTAGAGGGTGCCGGAGAAGGCGAATACGGAGGAGCTGTTCTTCTCCCAGCCGGTGACGTACTCGGGGATGAAGAGTTTGACGAGCAGGATCGCCCCGAGGCTGACCAGCACACCGAGGACGACGATGCCGGCAAGCACCAGCAGGATCATTCGCCCACCGCCTGGATCACCGAAACCGGCACGTCGATCGCCCGGCCGAGCACCAGTTCGCCGTTCTCGACCCGATAGGCGCCGTAGAAGGTCAGCGAGGTGTCTCCGTAGGAGTCGATCGAGTAGCTGCCCAGCGCTGACGGCCGTTCGCTGATCGTGAAGAAGGCGTCACGGGTCCCTTTTCGCAGGGTCGAGATCGCCTCCGTCCCGATGTCGCCACGGACGCCGTTCCGGATCGAGTCGAGCACGGCTTCGCCCGCTTCGTATCCGAAGATCGCGACCGACTCCGCGTCGCGGCCGTACTGATCCCGGAAAGCGCTGAGGAACTCCTCGCCGCTCACCGCGTAGTTGCCGGCCGGCAGTGTCGGGGCGGTCACATAGGTATCGAGTTCGACGTCGCCGAGGCCCTCGAGGAAGCCGCTCAGCGAGATGCCGTCGCCGCCGAAGAGCTTGATCGACGGGTCGCCACGGTGGACCGCCTCGAACAGGTCGAGTCCCACCGGGATGTCGGATCCGGCATAGAGCAGGGCATCACTTCCGGACCGGTCTATCCGCCGGGTCAGGGCGGCGAAGTCGGTCCCTGGTCCGACCGTTCCACCGGCTTCGATCGTGACCGGACCGGACCGGGCTGCGCGCAGGAAGTACTGCTCGAGTCCCCTGCCGTAGGTTCCGCCGTCGTTGACCACGAACACCTTCGTCACCGATTCTTCCTCCATGAACTCGGTTAGTGCCGCCGCCTGGACGGTGTCGTTCGGGATCACCCTGGCGAAGGTACGGATGCCGGTGGGCCTCAGCTTCTTGGCCAGGTCGGGCGAAGGCCTGGTCAGCTTGACTGCCGTCGAGCCGGAGCTGACATGGAGGATTCCGGCTTCGTTCAGGATCGGCATCGCGAGCTCGGTGGCGCCGGAGTCGTACTCACCGATGTAGGCGATCGTTTCCGGGTCGGCTGCAGCCCGGCGGGCGTTGGCCCTGACCAGTTCCGGGTCGAACTGCCCATCCGGGTCGGCGTCGTTGAGTCCGATCACTTCGATCGCCGCACCGCCGATCGCCGCACCCTGGTTGGCAACCGCGATCTCGACCGCCCGGACGGTGTCTTCGCCGCCGCGACCGCCGGTCATCGGCTGGCTGACGTAGATCCTCAGCCTTCGCTCGGGCTCGTCGGATTCCTCCGAACCGCAGCCGGTGGCGGTGACCACCAGGGCCAGGAGCATCAGGGAGGCAGCGAGGAACCGCACCGTGTTCCGGTTGGCGAAAGAAGGGGAGGTCACGGACCGGTGCCGGGCTGGCATGCGGCCGGAATCTAGCGGCTTCAGCGCCGGCTGCGGGCCAGCCAGGCCCGCCGGTTGCCGCTGGTGCCATCCGACGAAGAGACCTTGAACCGGACCCCGTACTTCGACCGCTTGGCCTTCCGGGTCATCCTCAGCTTGAACGACCCTTTCTTCGCCTTGCCGGCGGGGATCGTTCCGAGCTTGCGGCAGGCTGTGCCCTTGACCGCCTTCTCCGGTGCCTTGCGACAGACCTTGACCGCCGATGCCGAGGCCGTTCCGACGTTCTTCACCTTCACCCTGAAGATCGCGGGCCTGCCGTTCTTCGCTTTCGCCCGGCCCGGAGAGACCTTCATCTTGAGCCTGGCCTTGCCGGTCGGAGGAGACTCGTCGAGCGTCCGCCTGATCGTGAGCGCACTCGGTCCGAGGTCGAGTTCGTCCAGTCCGGAGAGCAGTGAGCTGAGGTCGATGTTGCCGAGCACGCCGCCGCCGATGTCACCGACAAGTCCCGACAGCAGACCCGGAAGCTGGCTCCGGATCAGCGAGCAGACATCGAAGACGAGGATCCTCGTCTTGCCTGCGAAAGGACCCAGCCGGGACCATTCTCCGGTGAGGGCGCCGGGGCCCTGGAGGCCCTTGCTGAAGCGCTGCCCCGTTCCCAGCGAGGTCGACTCGGTGGTGAAGGTCACGTCCATCGGCGAGAAGCCGCAGGTCAGGTTGTTCCCGAGCAGGCCGGTGATCGCCGAGAGTTCGGGCGGCAGTGCGCCCCCGAGGCCGCCGAGAGCGCCGAGCAGCTGCTGCGGGTTGAGCGAAATCCAGATCCCGGCCTTGGCGTCGATCTCGAGCTCGCCGGTCGAGCGGTCGAAATTCCCGGTCGCAGCCTGCTCGATGCCCATGTAGCCCTCGATGTCCACCGGCAGGTCGAAACCGGTCAGCGACCCGGCAATCGTCGAAACGTCGATCCGCGGCAGCTCGAAGCCGTCCTTGGGGATCTTCACCCTGCCGTCGTCGTCGATCGTCCCTTCGATCGAGGAAGGCCCGCTCAGTCCGTCGACGTCAAGGCCGAGGCCGCCGAGAAAGCCGGCATCGACCCTGCTCTGGTCAAACTCGAGGGTGAAAGGCTCTTCGGCCGCCCGGGCGGGTCCCGCGAGGGCGAGTGCGGCAAGCAGCCCGGCAACGGCGAGGCACAGGGCCAAGAGCGGCACGGCCACCAGCCGGTGGTCCCGGACGCTTCGTCTCCCGTTGCTCAACTTGGATCTCCCTCGTTTGCTTGTCGACGCCGGAACTCCCGTCGGCGTCGCAGTACCTCGATCAGCATAGCCACGAAGCGATCGCCGATGTGGCCGCGGCCGCCGTCTGCCTAGGATTGACTTCCAAGCGAACCGAAAGGCACCAGTGGCAGAAGCGCAGTTCCCCAAGGAGACCGACAGCAGCGGAGCCTTCGTACGGCAGCAGAGCGTATTCCGGTCGAGCGTCACCGCCGACGGTTCATCCGGCCACCCGGCCGAGGCCGGTCGTTACCACCTTTATGTCTCCCTGGCCTGCCCGTGGGCTTCGAGGGCGGTCATCGTCCGCAAGCTCAAGGGGCTCGAGCAGGCGATCTCGCTGACCGTCGTCGACCCGGTCCGCGACGACCTCGGCTGGCGTTTCACCGATCAGGACCCCGACCCGGTGAACGGCTTCGATTACCTGTCGAAGGCTTACGAGCTGAGCGAACCCGGCTTCGACGGCCGGGTCACGGTGCCCCTCCTCTGGGACAAGCAGGAAAACTGCGCCGTGAACAACGAGAGCTCGGAGGTCATCCGCATGCTCAATTCGGAGTTCAACGAGTTCGCCGGCGATCCCGAGCTCGACCTCTATCCGGAGCACCTCAGGGCCGAGATCGACCCGATCAACGATCGGGTGTACGACAGCATCAACAACGGCGTCTACCGCTGCGGCTTCGCCTCCACGCAGTGGGCCTACGAAGAGGCCTTCATCGATCTCTTCGAGGCGCTCGACTGGGCCGACGACCTGCTGGCGGAGCGGCGCTACCTGGCCGGAGACTCGATAACCGAAGCCGACTGGCGACTGTTCGTGACCCTGGTCAGGTTCGATCCGGTCTACGTCGGTCACTTCAAGTGCAACCAGAGGCGGATCGAGGACTACGACAACCTCTCCGGCTACCTGCGTGAGCTCTACCAGCATCCGGGGATCCGCGAGACGGTCGATTTCGACCACATCAAGCGCCACTACTACGTGACCCACCCGGGCATCAACCCGACCCAAGTGGTCCCGATGGGCCCCGAGCTGAACCTCGATTCGCCTCCCGGCCGCGACCACCTCTAAACGGCCGCCGTGGGCGGAGAGCGGTAAGAATGGCGTCGATGGCGAAGAAGAACCGGCGCGAACGGCGGCCGAGACCCAAACCACCGACCTCGAGCTACACCGACTCCGAGGGCAACGTGCTGGTGCTGCGGCAGCAGCTTTCGCCGGCCTCTGTCGAAAAGGTGCGCGAGGAGATGAGCAACGCCGCCGCCAACGTCGACGACATCTGGCAGCGCCGCACCGAGCTTCTGTTCGAGCGGCTCGCGGTCTCCTGGGAGATTTCCGGCCTGCCGCTGGACGACCAGAAGATGCTGCTCGGCCGCTACCGCATGGCCGACCCCGATACCAAGCGCTGGGTGCGCGAGACGATCAGCAGTCACCTGCGGGAGTTCATCCCCGAGCTGGACGGTTGAACCGCCGGCCGGGAGCCCGGCTGTCGCCTCCCTCGGGAAGCCCGCGACCGGTCAGGGTTTGAGGCGGTGGCCGGACGAGAACAGGTACTGGGCCCAGCCGACCAGCAGGATCGTGATCGCCCCGACGACTCCGAGCGAGACCCAGGGGGTCACGTCGCTGGCTCCGAGGAAGCCGAACCGGACCGCGTCGACCACGTAGAAGAGCGGGTTGAAGTGGGAGATCTGCTCCCAGGGCGTGCCCAGACGGCTGACCGAGTAGAAGACGCCGCCGAGGAAGATCAGCGGGAGGATGACGATGTTGTTGACGAAGGACTGGTTGTCCCACGACTGGGCGTAGATGCCGACGATGATGCCGAGGGCGCCGAAGGCGGCGATCAGCAGCAGGACCGCCATGGCGAGAACGGCCGGCTGCTCGAGCGGGGCTCCGGTGATCGGCAGGGCGAGCGCCGTGAGCGCGACACCGATCGCCAGCGATCTCATCGCTCCACCGATCAGGTAGCCGAGGTGGACCTGCCAGGCGCCCATCGGTGCGGAGAGGATGTCGTCGAGGTAGCGGTCGTTGCGGGCCTGGAAGATCGTGCTCGAGTTGTTCGAGTAGGCCGCCTGGGCCATCGCCATCGCGATCAGTCCCGGCACGATGTACACCTGGTATTCGAAGCCGTTGATCTCGGAGATGCTGTCGCCGAGCGAGAGCCCGAAGACGACCATGAACAGCAGTGCGGCGATCACCGGGGCGAGGATCGTCTGGCGCCAGAGCTTCAGCACCCGGTGGCACTCCCGGCGCGAGAGCCAGGCCAGCCCGCGCCAGGGATGGGGTTCGACCGCTGTCGGGGGCATCGGTGTCAAAGGACCTCGGCCTCCTCGGCGAGCCTGATGCGCCCGCCCGCGACGGTCTTCAGGTAGACCTCTTCGAGTGTTTCCACCCCGTGGGAGCGCTTCAGTCCTTCCGCGGTATCCCTGGCGACGATGCGACCGCCGCTGATCATGGCGATCTCGTCGCAGAGCGCCTCGGCCTCTTCGAGGTAATGCGTGGTCAGCAGGATCGTCGTGCCCTGGGCATGGAGCTTCCGGATGTAGCTCCACAGTTCGTGGCGCAGTTCGAGGTCGACACCGGCGGTCGGCTCGTCGAGGATCACCAGGCGTGGCCGGTGGAGGAGGGCCCGGGCCAGGAGCAGCCGCCGTCTCATGCCCCCGGAGAGCTTCGGCGCTTCGACATCCCGCTTCGCGGTCAGGTCGAATGCGTCGATCATCTGCTCGGCCCGTTCGCTCGCCTCGGTCCGGTCCATTCCGTAGTAGCCCCCGTGGTAGAGCAGGGTCTCGAAGACGGTCAGGAACTTGTCCAGGTTCGGCTCCTGTTCGGCGATGCCGATCATCCGCCGGGCCTTCATCCCGGAGCCGGGCTCTCCGAAGACCGTGATCTCACCCTCGCTGATCCGGATCAGGTTGCAGACGGCTCCGATCAGGGTCGTCTTGCCGGCACCGTTCGGGCCGAGCAGTCCGAAGAAGCTGCCGGCCGGCACGTCGAGGACGAGCCCGTCGAGGGCAAGGGTTCCGTCCCCGTACCTTTTGGTCAGGCCTTTGATGCCGAGGGCGGCAGGGGTATGTGAGGCGGACTTGCTTGACATGCGTGACGGCCTCGGAGCGGTGCCGCTTGGCGCGACGCAGCCCAACCCGTTTCAGGCCGACCAGTGACCATAGCGCCAACGCCTCCGCGAGCCCCGGCGCCTTCACGGGGCAAGCGGTCGGAGTTTTGATTCCTATTCGGGCCTTATCCCGACCGCTTGCATGCCCCGCGTCGGCCCGAGGCGTCACCATGTGGGCATGGGCGCTCTCGACGGACTCCTGGTGGCCGACTTCAGCCGCGTGCTGGCCGGTCCGCTGGCCGCGATGACCCTCGGCGACCTCGGTGCCGACGTGATCAAGGTGGAGCCGCCGCCAGGCGACGAGACCAGAACGTGGCAGCCGCCGATCGACGCCGAGGGCCGCTCGACCTATTTCCTCACGGTCAACCGGAATAAACGCTCCCTCGCCCTCGACCTCAAGGACGAAGGCGACCTCGCGCTGGCGAAGGAACTGACGCGCCGTGCAGACGTGCTGATCGAGAATTTCAGGCCGGGCACGATGGACCGGTTCGGCCTCGACTACGAAGCTGCCTCGGCGGGCAACCCCGGCCTGGTCTACTGCTCGATCACCGGCTTCGGGCGCCGGGGAGGCGCGGCGATGGCCGGCTACGACCCGTTGGTCCAGGCGGTAAGCGGGCTGATGTCGGTGACCGGGCCGGTCGACGGCGAAGCGAGCAAGACCGGGGTGGCTCTGGTCGACGTGATCGCCGGCCTGAACGCGGTCAACGGCATCCTCGCCGCGCTGCGCGTCCGCGACCGCGACCGGGTCGGGCAGCGGGTCGAGGTCAACCTGCTCTCGACCGCCCTGGCGGCGCTCGCGAACCAGTCCTCCTCCTACCTCAATACCGGGGTCTCGCCTTCCCGGATGGGCAACGTCCACCCGAGCATCGAACCGTTCAGCACCTATGCCGCCGCTGACGGGATGCTTATGATCTGCGCCGGAAACGACCACCAGTTCCACCAGCTCGTACGCACGCTTGGCGCGCCGCAGCTCGCCGAAGACGAGCGTTTCATCGGCAACAGCGACCGGGTCGCCAATCGCGAACGGCTGCGGTCCGAGCTCGAATCACGTCTGGAGCTGGACTCCGTCGCCTACTGGACCGACGCCCTGGGCGCGGCCGGTGTGCCCGCCGGACCGGTCAACGACGTCGGGGGCGGCTTCGACCTGGCTGCCTCACTGGGCCTCGATCCGGTCGACGGACATGACGGCGTACGCACCCCGCGCTCGCCGCTCGAACTCTCGGCAACCCCGGTGACCACCCGCCGCCGACCGCCGGAGCTCGATCAGGACGGGGCGGCCATCCGGTCCTGGCTCGCTGGCTGATCCGGCTCCGGGCTGCGACACTTTCCGAATGGACATCGAGTCTCTCGAAGAAACCATGGCCGAACTCGGTCAGCCGGCCTACCGGACCTCACAGGTGTGGGAGTGGCTGGCCAGCGGCGCCGGCTCGTTCGAGGAGATGAGCAACCTGCCGGTGGACCTGCGCGCCGAGTTGGCCGACCGGCTGCCGATTTCGACCCTCGAGGTCGACGCATCAGCGAAGTCGGTCGACGGTACCGAGAAGGCGCTCTTCATGACCGCGGACAGGCGCCCGGTCGAAGCGGTGCTGATGCGCTACCGGGACGGGCGGCGATCGCTCTGCCTCTCGAGCCAGTCCGGCTGCCCGCTGACCTGCACCTTCTGCGCCACCGGCACGATGAAGTTCGGCCGCAACCTCACTGAATCCGAGATCCTCGACCAGGCCCTCCACTTCCGCCGGAGCGAAGCCGTCAACCACACGGTCTTCATGGGAATGGGCGAGCCGATGATGAACC
Organism: uncultured Solirubrobacterales bacterium; assembly: GCA_963709475.1. Classification (GTDB taxonomy): domain Bacteria; phylum Actinomycetota; class Thermoleophilia; order Solirubrobacterales; family 70-9; genus 67-14. Next base: position 126,159 of record CAVPWI010000009.1, read on the forward strand.
TGGACAACGTGCTGGCCGTCTGCGAGCGCCTGCCGGACATCGGCATCGCCAACTCTCATACGACGATCTCCACGGTCGGCTGGCTGCCCGGCATCGAACGCGTGATCACCGAGGGCCCTGCGGTTCGCCTGGCGCTGTCCCTCCATGCCCCGAACGACGCCCTTCGCTCTCAGATCATGCCGATCAACGACAGGTATTCGATCAGTCAGGTGGTCGAGGCCTGCCGCGAGTGGCGGCACACCCGCAAGCGCAAGGTATTCATCGAGTACCTGATGCTGGACGGGGTAAACGACAGCCCGGAGCTGGCCCACGAACTGGCCGACCTGCTGCTGCCGAAGAACGACTTCAAGGTCAACCTGATCCCCTACAACCCGAGCGGCAACGAGTACCAGGGATCTTCGCGTGAAGCGATCGAGCAGTTCCGGAGCACCCTGATCCGGCGCGGCATCTATGCCACGGTCCGGCTGACCCGGGGCCGCGACATCGACGCCGCCTGCGGCCAGCTCGCCGCCAAAGCCGCCGCCTGAAGCCAGGCCCTTTCAGTAAGTACCTATGGGATCGCCGCCGGAACGACGGGCGGAGTCAGCCGTCGGCCGCGTCGATCTCGCGCTGGCGCTGGAGCGACTCTTCGATCACTTCGAGAGCGGCTTCCTTGGGGTACCAGCCGTCGACGTCGACGTGCTTGCCTTCGGGCTGCTTGTAGACCGAGAAGAAGTGCGAGATCTCGTCGCGCAGCTGCTCCGGCAGCATGTCGAGGGTCTCGACCCAGCTCCAGTTCGGGTCTTCGGCCGGAACGCAGAGCACCTTGTCGTCGATCTGGCCCTCGTCCTTCATCCGGAAGATGCCGATCGCGGTGGCCGGGATGATGCAGCCCGGGAAGGTCGGTTCGGATACGCAGACCATCGCGTCAAGCGGGTCACCGTCTTCGCCCATGGTGTGCGGCACGAAGCCGTAGTCCACGGGGTAGACCATCGAGGAGAAGAGGAAGCGGTCAAGTTTGATCCCGCCGAGCTCCTCGTCGTATTCGTACTTGTTGCGACTCCCCTTGGGGACCTCGACGATGATGTTCAGATCACTCACTGTTGCTTTCCTGACTGCTTCGGCGTTTTACTAAAGCCCCTCGCTCCCGCTACATCTTCTCCGATTCCGGGGCGCGGGGCGGCGTGGCTCATCCACCGAGCAGCATGCGCTCGGAAGGCTTCTCCACAGGGCGCCAGGGACTGTTCCATTCACAGACGCCCTTGACCAGGCGTTCGGCCTCCTTCGGCCCCCAGGTGCCTTTCTCGTAGAGATTGACCGGTGGGGGATCATCCAGCAGGGGCTGGACTATGCGCCAGGTCTCCTCGATCGCATCGGCGTGCGTGAAGAGGTCGAAGCGACCGTGGATCGCGTCGTCGAGCAGTCGCTCGTAGGGCTCGGGCTCGGCGCCCGGCTCCTTCTCGAACAGCACGTCGAGATCGGCCGGCTCGAACATGTCCTCGCCGGCGGCCTTGGCGATGAAGCGCATCCGCGCTCCCGGTTCGGGATCGATCCGGATCACCATCTGGTTGTGGCCAGGCTTGTGCCCGTCACCGATGCCCACCCCGGGCGGGCGCTTGAAGACCACCCGGACCTCGGTGTGTTTGACCGGCAGGTACTTGCCGGTCCGCAGGTAGAACGGCACCCCGGCCCAGCGCCAGTTGTCGATCTCGAGCTGGAGCGCGGCATAGGTCTCGACGTTGGAGTCGTCGGCGACCTCGGGGATGTCGCGGTAACCGGCGTACTGGCCACGGACGCAGTGGGCCGGGTCGGCGGCGCTCATCGACTGGAACAGCTCGAGCTTCTTCGCCCGGATCGAGTCGTGCTGGTTCGAACTGGGCGGCTCGATCGCGATCAGCGCGAGTACCTGGAGCATGTGGTTCTGGACGACGTCCCGGATCGCCCCGACTCCTTCGTAGAAGCGGCCTCGATCCTCCACCCCGAAGCTCTCGGCCATGGTCATCTGGACGTAGGCGACGTTGTCCCGGTTCCAGACCGGCTCGAGGATCGAGTTGGCGAAGCGCAGGTAGGTGATGTCCATCACCGGCTCCTTGCCGAGGTAATGGTCGATCCGCAGGATCTGGTCCTCGCTCAGGTTCTCGGTCAGGTCGGCCTGGAGGGCGCGGGCCGAGGCGAGGTCGTGGCCGAACGGCTTCTCGATCACGAAGCGGCTCTTCGAGGTCAGGCCGGCCAGGTGGATGTGGTGGATGACCGGGGAGAAGAGGCTGGGCGGGATCTCGAGGTAGAAGATCGGGCGTTCATACTGTTCGAGTTCGCCGGCGAGCGTCTCGTAGGTCGACTGCTCGTCGAAATTGCCGGCGACGAAACGCATCCGGGCAGCCAGTCGGCTGAACACTTCCTCCTCGACTTCGCCGAGGGTGTCGACGATCGACTCGCGCGCCCGCTGCCGCATGGTTTCGTGGCCCCAGTCGCTGCGCCTGCCGACGCCGATGACCGGGCAGTCGAGCTTGCCGCGTGCCTCGAGCCGGTAGAGGGCCCTGAAGGTCATCTTGCGGGCGAGGTCGCCCGTGATCCCGAAGATCACCAGGGCGTCGCTCGCCACCTGCTGGTCCACATCGCCCGGCTGCCGTTTCTTGCTCATGACGAGCAGGGTACCCGTTGACCGGGCGCCAGTCGCCGGTTCCCGCGCCTGCCGGTACCCGCGCTTAGTATGCGCCTATGGAACTAGGAATAGTCGGTCTCGGTCGGATGGGGGCGAACATCGCCCGAAGGTTGATGCGCGACGGTCACAGCTGCGTGGTCTACGACGTGAACCCCGAGGTGACGGCGGCGCTTGCAGAGGAAGGTGCGACGCCCGCGTCCGACCTGGCTGACCTGGCATCGAAACTCGCCCCGCCGAGGGCGGTCTGGATCATGGTCCCGGCCGGGGAGATAACCCGCAAGACGATCGCCGACGTCGCCGCGCAACTCGAATCCGGAGATACGATCGTCGACGGCGGAAACACCTACTACCGTGATGACATCCGAATCGCCGCGGAGCTCGCCGAGAAGGGCATCGACCACCTCGACTGCGGAACGAGTGGAGGGGTGTTCGGCCTCGAACGCGGTTACTGCCTGATGATCGGTGGCCCCGAGGATGCCTACAAAAGGATCGAGCCGATCTTCGAGACGATCGCCCCGGGAGTCGGCGAAGCCGAGCGCACGCCCGGCCTGACCGGCGACCCTTCGCCTTCCGAAAAGGGCTACCTGTACTGCGGACAGGCGGGTGCCGGGCACTTCGTGAAGATGGTTCACAACGGCATCGAATACGGGATGATGGCCGCCTTCGCCGAAGGCCTCAACATCCTGCAGAACGCTGACGCCGGCAAGGTCAGTCGGGAGGACGATGCGGAGACCGCGCCGCTCGAGAACCCGGAGTACTACCAGTACGACATCGACATCCCCGAGGTGGCCGAGGTCTGGCGTCGCGGGAGCGTGATCGGTTCCTGGCTGCTCGACCTGACGGCGGCCGCGCTGGCGGCGTCGCCCGATCTCGAGGAGTTCTCGGGTCGTGTCTCCGACTCGGGCGAGGGTCGCTGGACCTCGATCGCCGCAATCGAAGAGGGGGTGCCGGCCCCGGTCCTGACCGCGGCCCTGTACGAACGGTTTTCCTCTCGCGGACTCGGCGACTACGGCGACAAGGTGATGTCGGCGATGCGCAAACAGTTCGGCGGCCACGATGAGAAGCCGGCAACCGGGCCGGACGACGGGTCGAAGGCCTCGCAGGGTTAGCGCGGTGCCGGCATCGGGGGAAACCGGAGGCGACGGATGCTGACCAGGACGGTCGCAGGGGTTGATGAGGCGTCGCGGGAAGCTGCGGCATTCATCGAAGTCACAGCTGCGGCTGCGATCGCCGAGCGTGGCAGGTTCAATTTCGCGGTGAGTGGCGGCAAGACGCCCTGGAAAACCCTCGAGCTGCTTGCCGAAGGCAGCATGGACTGGTCGAAGACGAGCCTTTTTCAGGTTGACGAGCGGATCGCACCGACCGGCAGCCCGGAACGCAACCTGACGCACCTGGTGCTGAGCCTGCCGCTGATCTGCCAGGCGGCGATCCGGCCGATGCCGGTCGGTGATGATGATCTCGAAACGGCGGCTGCCACCTACGCCTACTCGCTCCCCGAGAGCCTCGACCTGGTCCACCTCGGTCTCGGGCCCGATGGCCATACGGCCTCCCTGATCCCCGGCGATCCGGTGCTGGAGGTCCGGGACCGCGACGTCGCCCTGACCGCCGGCGAATACCAGGGAACCAGACGCATGACGCTCACCTACCCGGCGATCGAGCGCGCCCGCAAGATCCTGTTCCTGGTCACGGGCCAAGGCAAAGAAGGTGCCCTCGGTCGGCTGGTGGCCGGCGACGGGTCGATCCCCGCCGGGCGGATCCGAAGCGAGAACGTCTTCACGATCACCGACATCGACCTCGATCGGAGCGCAACGGCTTGAAACCCGAGAGAGGCCTCGCCGAGCGTTACGGCTTGGCGCTCATCCTGCTGGTCGTCTCGCTGACCTATTCGATCGCCGTGCCCGAAGGCGAGTGGCTGCGAATCGTGGGCCTGCTACTCCAGATCACTGCGCTGTACGCCACGCTCGCCGCGGCCGAGGTCGACCGGCGTATCCTGCGTGCCTTCCTGGTCGTATTCGTCGGGGCCTTCCTGATCGCCCTCGGCCAGGCCGGTTTCGCCGACGACGACAGTGCCGCCTTCGTGCGCGCCTGCGTTCTGGTGGTCTTGCTCGGATCGCTGCCGCTGGTCGGGCTGGGGGTGATCCGGCAGGTCCGCGGCGACCGCAAGATCAGCGTGCAGACGATGATGGGAGTGCTGTGCGCCTACCTGCTCCTGATGAGCGTGTTCGCCTACAGCTACGCCGTTCTGGGCGAACTGGGCAGCGTGCCGTTCTTCAACGAGGGCGAGCAGTGGAACCGGATCGGCGACTACATCTACTACAGCCTGATCACGATCACGACCGTCGGCATGGGCGACCTCACGCCGGCGACCGATCTCGGCCGGTCCCTGACGGCGGCCGAAGCGCTGATCGGCCAGATCTACATGGTGACCGTGGTCGCCGTGATCGTCTCGAACCTCGGGCGCAAGGACCCCCGGGCCGAAGACTCGGGAAAGGACCTGAAGGACCGGGAAGGTCCGTACGGTGGATGACGTCCTGCTGGGCCTGTCGCTGGTTGTAGTTCTCTCCATCCTGGCCCGGCTGGCCGGATCCTGGATGGGTGTGCCTGCCATCGTGCCGCTGCTCGTGGTCGGTGTGGTCGCCGGCATTTCGGTCACCGGGCTGATCGACCCGGCGGCCCTGCTCGGCGACTCGCTCTCACCGATAGTCCAGATCGCGGTCGGGATAATCCTGTTCGAAGGCGCCCTCAGCCTGAAAAGGGAGGAGCTAGGGGCCGATGTGCGCCCGGCGGTCGTCAGGCTGCTGACCTTCGGGGTCGTCCTGACCTGGCTCCTCGGGGCCGTCGCCGTCTCCCTGCTGTTCGACATGCCCAGAGAGATCGCGATCCTCATCGGGGCGATCCTGATCGTCTCCGGCCCGACCGTCGTCCTGCCGATCCTCGACTTCATCGCCCCCGATGCGAAGGTCCGGGCGGTCCTGAAATGGGAAGGAGTCCTGGTCGATCCGGTCGGGGCGATCATCGCCGTGGTGATCTTCGGCTCGCTGGCGAACACCGAAGGCAAGCCGGTTATCGATGCGCTCGAGATCGTCTCCTCGCTCGGTACCGGTCTGCTGGCCGGCATCGGCGGTGCCCTCCTGCTGATGCCGATCCTCGGCACCCGCAGGTTGTCCGGCCGGGACAAGGTGGCGGCGACCCTGATGATGGTGGTCGGCGCATTCGCCGCTGCGGACGCGATCTTCGAAGATTCCGGACTGGTCGCGACGATCGTCATGGGAGCCTTCCTGGCCAACCAGAAGAAGGTGAAGATCGACTACATCGCGGAGTTCAAGGAAACCCTTGTCCCGCTGCTGATCGGCGTGCTGTTCGTCCTGCTCGCGGCCAACGTCGACATAGGCGACGTGATCGACCTCGGTCTTCCCGTGGTCGGGTTGATCCTCATCCTGGTCCTGGTGGTCAGGCCGCTGGCCGTGGCCGGGCTGTCGGGACTCGACTTCACCCGCTCCGAGAAGACCTTCTTCGCGGCGATGGCGCCGCGCGGGATCGTCGCGGCTTCGACCGCATCCGCTTTCGGGCTGAAACTCACCCAGGACGGGGTCGAGGGGGCAGAGCTGATCATTCCGATCACCTTCGCGGTGATCGCCGGGACCGTATTCATCTACGGCTTCGGCTCGCCGCCACTTGCCCGTTATCTCGGCCTGGCCGGCAATCGCCCACCCGCACTGCTGCTGGTCGGGGCCCCGCGGTGGGGTCTCGAGCTCGGCTCGGCCCTGACCGGCGTCGGGGCGAGCGTCAAGGTCTGGACTGAGGACGAAGAGGAAGCGGCTGCCGCCGCCCGGGTGGGCCTCACGGCTTTCGGCGGACCGCTGGACCCGCAGTCGCCGACCATCCGGACCGTCTTCGATGACCTCGCGGCGATCGCCCTGGTCAGCCCCGACGACACCCTCAACCAGGTTCTCTCCTGGGAGCTGGCCGAGGTGCGCGAGCCGGACGAGGTCTACCGGCTGCGCTCACCTTCCGACGTGGCGCCGATCGTCCCGACCGAAGCGACGCCGCTCTTCCACGGAGTCGAGGACGTGGCTGAACTCGAGCGGCGGATCGATGCCGGCCAGCGCATGGTCGTCCTGGAGCCGGGGCAAGCCCCACCGGAAGGCACGATCGCCGTTGCCTCGCTCAGGGCGGCGAACAAGAGGAGGGGTGCGACGATCCGCCTTTCTTCGGACCACGGGGGACGGCTGCACCATCCGACTTCGAGGGTCGTAGCCCTCGGCCCGCCCGGTGCTTTCGAGAGTGCGACGCCGCCGGCTTCAGCCTGAGCCGGCCGTTGAACCGGATCCCCCGCCGGGCTCCGTTCGCCTGAAGAAGTCGACCCACTCATCACAGATCTCTGACATCGGAACGCGCCGCCGGGCTTCAGTCCGGGTCAATGCGATCCGGCCGAGCTTGGTCTCGAGCCTGTAGCCGGTCAGATCCTGAAGCCTTGAGGGCTCGTTCGTCCGCGCTGTGAACTCGATCGGACCGGCCTCTTCGACCTCAACCACACCTCCGGGCCAGAACTGCCCGAAGCTGCCGGTCGCCTGGTTGGAGATGCGCTGGCCGTCGATCGCCGGAGCGAACTTGCGGTTGTAGCCCGGAGCGGAAAGGGTCATGCCGCCCGGGGTGAAGTACTGGATCGAGACGCGCCACGTACCCGGGGTCAGCATCAAGGTCTGGGAGGCCGCGCCGCCGGGCTCGATCTCCGGCGAAGGCTGCCAGTCCTCGGCCAGCCCGAGCAATGTCTGCGGCAGCAGCACGGCTTCGCCGTCGAGCCCGGAGAAATACCGACCTCCCTCACCGGAGCAGTCGACCTCGCGGGCGGGGAGGGCGTTCTCGTTCATGATCGGCCGGTCGAAGGCCTCGCCGGTCCGCTTCCAGAGCTGGTAGTAGGGGGTCTGGTCGACCAGCTCGAAGGAAGGCGGGGCCTTGCTCGTGAAAGCCGCGGCGGTGGTGATCACGAAATCGTGGTTGTTGAGCGTCTCAGCATCGAATGAGTCGAAATCGATCGCGCTCTGGGAGGCACCCTCGAAGGGCTTCTTGCGGTCGGCGGTGACATCGTCTTCGGGGAAGTCCTCGAGCGGCAGGCTCACATCGGCTCCGGGCAGGTAATAGGGGGCGAACCGGTCCTGATCGCCGAAGAGCACCGACTTGCCGGCGACCTCATTCTCGAAGGCGACGAGGCTCTGCGCCCTCCCCGGCGGGGGCACCGATGCGTCTCTCAGGACGAGCAGGCTCGAGGCTGATGCCATCACGACGAAGACCACGGCGAACGATGCCCAGCCCAGCCGGACCACTCCGGCCCGGTTGTCCGGATCCGAACCCCCCGAAGGCGGGCGCCGAGGCGGGCCGCTCAGCAGAGCGGTAAGGACCATCACCATCACGATCGGCGAGCTGATCACCAGTGCCTTGGCCAGGGAGTAGTCGCCGACCCAGGGCAGCGAAGCGAGGTAGAAAACGACACAGGCCAGGAATGCGATCGGGTAGATCGAACGCGGTTGCCGGTACCACCACCAGAGGGCCAGCGCCGCGGCGCCGACGCCGATCGAGTCCCATGAGGCCGGGCAGGGGCGTCGACATCGCTCCGTCCAGGCGGTAGTCCGAAGTCAGCCAGACCCCGAACGCCTCGACTGCCGAGACCGGTCCGAAGGCGTCACTGGTCGCGACTTCGGCGAAGGCGTCTCCGAAGCCGAAAGGCCCGAGGAAGGCCAGCACCAGCAGCAAGGCCAGAACCAGCACCGAAACGACCGCCACCAGGGGCCGCCTCAGGAAGGCGAACACCGAGGCCGGGCTCAGCCGGGCGCGGAAAGCGGGGTCGGATATCAGCCAGGCGGCGGTTACGGCAGCCGGGAAAGCGAGGCCCGGAAAGCTGTAGGTGAAGATGATCCCGACCAGCAGCACCAGGAGCGGGTGCGCTGAGCCTCAGCCACTCGCGATGCCTGTCGGCCAGGGGGAGGATGGCCGGCAGCGCGATCGTGAAAGCCAGCAGGAGCGTCGCCGTCGCCGTCTCCTTGAACGCCGCCTGAGCGAAGTAGGAGACCATCAGGTAGGGGCCGGCGACCAGCAGCGCTGCCAGCAGTCTTCGGGCGTTGCCGAGCCGGTCGAGCGCGAACCAGGCCGTCATGACTGTCAGCGCCGGGATCGCCACGACCAGTCCGATGAAGGCCGTTCCGAGGCCGATTCCGGGGAGGTAGCTGAGTGAGGTCACCAGGCCGTGAGGGCCAAGCGGGTAGCCGGGACTCGGTTCCGTGCCGAAGCCGCTCCGCAGCGACTCGGCCCAGGCCAGATGCAGGCCGAGGTCGTTGTTGTAGCCCATGCCGAGCAGCCCCCAGCGGCCCGAGATGATGAACGGGACGGCGGTGAGCAGGAGGGTCAACCCGAACCCCGCCCAGAGCCAGGGTGAGCCCGGCAGTTTCCACGAGGCGGGCTTTCTGAGCAGGAAAGCGGAAACGGCAAAGATCACGATCAGACCGAGCACCAGCCCGGACCCGCTTGCGGGGAAGCGGGCCAGCAGACCCTGAACCGCGACGACGGCTGCGAAGCCGACTGCCGGTTCGATGCCGCTCCATTCACGACGCCCACAGGCGACCATCACCGCTCGTCCGGCAAAGAGGCACAGCGCCACGATCAGGATCGCGGCCGTATAGGTGGCGAGGATCGTCAACTCAGGTCTCGCCTGCTCTGGGGAACCTCTGCGCTGTCGGCTTCGTGCTCATTCTTCTAATCTGCCCTTGTGCCCACCAACTGGAAAGTCCTGATGGCCGTTATCGCCGTATTCCTCTTCGCCTCAATGGTGATCGGAACCTACAGGCTCATCACGACTCCGGTGGAGCTCTTCGGCGCGAACTTCGAAGGTCTTCAGCAGAAGGAATTCCCGAAACCGGCCGGATCTTGACTGAACTCAACCGGTTGTTTACACCGACAGGCGGCAGCGGCGCTACGATGACCCGGTAATGAAGCCAGCGACCCGGGAGTCCCGTTGCCACTTTTCGAGCGAATTGTCGTAGGAACTGATGGATCGGATTCGGCCAAGGAGGCGGTCAGGCAGGCCGCCAGCATCGCCGATCTGACCGGGGCCTCACTCCATGTGGTCAGCGCCTACGAGCCGGTTTCGAACCGTCGCGTAGCTTCCGAGAGCGAGGGTGCGCCGGCCGATATCCAGCACGAGTTCGGCCCGCGCGAGGACGTCAACTTCGCCCTCGACGGCGCCGCTGCGATAGCGCGTGATAAGGGGGTTGAGGTCAAGCCCCACGCCCGGGACGGTGATCCGGCCGACGCCATCCTGGCAGTGGCCGAAGAGGAGGAGGCCGACCTGATCGTGGTCGGCAACAAGGGTATGACCGGCGCCCGGCGTTTCCTGCTCGGATCAGTCCCGAACAAGGTTTCGCATCACGCCGACTGCAGCGTGGTCATCGTCCGCACCACCTGACCGACCGGCACTCAGGGTTCGGTGATCACCTTCGGGTTGGTCGCCCTCCCGAGATCCATGATGCCGGCGCCGAAGCCGGAGGCCGGTTGGTCTTCGGCGAAGTCTGGTAGCCGGGCGGTCGAGAGCAGCCGCTCCCTGACCTGTCGCGGGCCCCGTTTGCCGGTCAGAACGTCGCTCGCCAGCACCGTGGCCGCTCCCGCGGAAACGTGCGCGGCCGACATGGAGGTACCCATCCAGATCCCCTCGATACCGAACAAGCGCGGGTCCCTGCTGACCATCGCCACCTGGTAGATGCTCCGGTTCGACGAGCTGAACGGGCAGCCCTCCCTGGGAGCCCCGCCGCCCGGTGCGGCCAGGTCGATTTCGGCCGACTTGAAACTGTAGGAGCCGACGCAGCCGGACTCGGTGTTCCCGCCGACCGAGATCACGCCGGGCGAGGTGGCCGGGGCCGAAGGGCAGTCCTGAGCGCCGATGTTGCCCCCCGAGCCGATCAGGACCACGCCTTTGCGGTGAGCGAATTGAATCGCATCGTCGAGTGCCGGGATGGATTCCCCGCAGGCGAAGTTGAAGGACATGTTGATCACCCGGGCGCCCCTGTTCGTCGCCCAGCGGATCCCCTTGACGATGTTCAGGGTATCCCCGAAGCCGTTGGCGTCCATCACGCGCACCGGGATCACCCGGGAGCGGAACGCGATCCCGGTGAGGCCGCTCCGGTTGTTGGTCGCCTGGGCGATCGTCGCCGCGACGTGTGTGCCGTGGCCGTTCAGGTCGAGCGGGAGCCGGTCACCCTCGACGAAGTCGTAGCCGGGAAGGAAGGTCTTTCTGCGGAAGTCCGGGTTCTTGCGGAAGCCACGGCCCTTGTTGCGGTAGGCGACTCCGCTGTCCAGCACCGCGACGCGTACACCGCGGGCGCCGGGCCTGCCGGCCTTTCTCAGGTGCTGCCAGGCGCGGATCACGTTGGCGCCGCCGCGTGACTCGCGGGTGATCGAAGCCGCCCCGGGGTAACAGAGGCTGTAGCAGGGCAACATGTTCCACTGGCGCTTCTGCCAGCCGGCACGAGGCCTGGTCTTCGACGGGTTGCGGCCGGAATCGTTCGGCAGCCAGCCCGAGACGCGGGCGATGTAGTTGGCGCTCGCCGACTCGATCCCCGGCCTGTTCTCGAGCACCGCGGCAACCTGCTCTTCATCCGCTCCGGCGGGAACTTCCACCGCCTGCGGGGTCGCTTCCCCACGGAACTGGACCAGAACCTCGCCTTCCACGTACTCCTGGCCCGGCACGATCTGCTCCGACGCGGCCGGGTCCGCTACGCCTGCCGGCTCGGCCCCGGCGGCCGGCGGCAGGACGGCAATCGCCAGCAGCACGATCAAGGCTGTGACGGTGAGGAGGGGGGTGAGTTGTCGGCTCGGGGTGACTGGGCATGGCGGGTCGCACCACTTTGGCCCGACACATGAAAGAACACCTCAAAAGCCGCATAGTTGCTGGTTTCGTAGGCTGAATCCGTGGATGTGGACGAATCGCACATGGAAGCAGCCATGGCCGAGGCCCGTCGGGCCTCGGTCGCGGGAGACGTGCCGATCGGGGCGGTGATCGTTCGCAGGGGGGAGGTCATCGCCGCCGCCGGCAACCGGCGCGAGGCCGACCTTGACCCGACCGCACACGCCGAGCTGATCGTGATCCGCGAGGCAGCCGCCGCTCTCGGTGGCTGGCGCCTGTCCGGGACGACTCTCTACGTGAGCCTCGAGCCCTGCGCGATGTGTGCCGGAGCGATCGTCCTGGCTCGCATCCCGAGGGTTGTCTTCGGTGCCTCCGACCCCAAGGCGGGTGCAGCCGGGTCCGTGCTGGACGTACTCGGCGAGCGGGCGCTCAACCATCGCCCCGAAGTTACCGGCGGGGTGCTCGCCGCGTCCTGCGGGCGACTGCTGAGCGATTTCTTCGCCGCCCGCCGATGAGCTGCACCCGGACGGGCGCAGCCCCGGAAGCGGAGAGGGTGGGATTCGAACCCACGAGGCGAGAGATCCCGCCCACGCGAGTTCCAGTCGCGCTCCTTAAGCCACTCGGACACCTCTCCGGGCACCGGCAGGGTACCAAAAGAGCGGGGGAGTTCAAGCCGCACACGGGTCGGGCGGGGCGCGGGCCCCGCCTTCGGATTGTTAGATTTGAGAGCCACCCTGGAGGGGTGCGAGAGTGGTTGAATCGGGCAGTCTCGAAAACTGTTGTGCGTTTCGGCGTACCGTGGGTTCGAATCCCACCCCCTCCGTTTTATTTGTCCGCTAGGATCACGCCCTGATGATCGACCTGAAGAAGTCCTCACTCGTCCTTGGAACCGCGGCACTGCTCTCAGCGGGAGTTATCGCCGGCTGCGGCGGCAGCGACAAGCCCCAGTACTGCAGCGATCTGGACACCCTCAAGGACTCGGTCAGCGCCCTGACCAGCGTCGACATCAACGCCGGTGTGATCGACACCGTCAAGAGCGACCTGGAAACCATCCAGAGCGACGCCGAGACGGTGGTGGAATCGGCCAAGACAGACTTCCCGAGCGAGGCCAACGCCCTCGAGGACTCGGTCGACAGCGCCGTGAAGTCGGTACAGGACCTTCCTTCCTCTCCTTCAGCCGCTGACATCGCCGCAATCGCCGCCAACGTGAGCGCCGTCGCCAACGCGGCGAAGTCCTTCGAAGAGACCACTTCATCGGCCTGCAGCTGACCCCGGCGCTGAAGGCCTGAGCTGCCCGGCCTCAGGGCCGTCGTTGCGCCGGGTCAGTCGCCGGCCGGCCCGTCCTCGGAGGCTGCGGCGGTGGCGGGCCGCCCCAGCAGGTAGGAGCAGACTCCGGCCAGGGTGACCGTGGCGACGACGATCAGCAGCGGTCCCGAGTCTTCGGTGAAAGAGCCGACCAGGCCGCCGGCGAGTCCGCCGACCAGAGCGGCCGGCCAGATCGGACCGGCGAAGGGCTCGAACATCTTGCGGTTACGGATCGCGAAGGCGGCGGCCAGCAGACAGAGCAGGGTGATCAGCGGCATGGCCTCGCGCCATAGCTGCTGCCAGGCCAGGGTCGAGCGGCGCTCGACCGTCTCGTAGAAACCGCTGAAGGAGTCGAGGGCGAGCACGCTGTTGCTCAGGTGCCCCTGCCCGCCGGCGGTCAAGGGCGTCGAGCGCTGCCAGTAGGCCGAGCCCGATCGCCGGGCTGAGGACGAGGATCGCGACGCGCTTCGCGTCCATGCGTCCCGGAAGCATCATCATCGCGGCCACGGCACTGGCTCCGGCGACGATGAAGGCGGCGCCGACACCGGCGCCGAGCCTCCCCGAGCCGAGGACGACCCCGAGCGCGAGTCCGCAGCCGAGCACGATCAGCGCGTTCCGGCGGGACTTCGGCTTGTTCGGTCAGGGCGGCCGCGATGCCGGCCAGGAGCAGCACCATCAGACCGGACTTCAGTTCGTTACCGACCCCGTAGAAGCGCGATCCGAAGCCGGGGTTGGGCCCGAGGATCGAGCGGGTGATCAGGTGGGAGCCCAGAGCCAGGTCCACGGTGAACACCCCCAGGCCGACCACCGCCGGGATCAGCGGTGCCTTCGGCCACGGCATCAGCCGGTCGCTCAGCCAGCCCAGCCCGAGGCTGCCGAAGACGATGATCGAGTACTCGAGCTTCTCTTGACGGGTTGCCCAGCGCCGCCGGGATCAGGATCACCGACGGAATCCAGAGGATCGCCAGCCCGCCGATCCTCCTCACCGGCAGCCGGCTGCGACTGATTCCGAGGATCGCGCCGGCCGCCAGCAGCAGGGCCAGCCAGCCGGCGCCGACCAGCAGCAGAGCCGGGTTGCGCCTCGGGCCGAGCTCGTCGAGCCGGTCACGGAAGGGAGTCAGCTCTTCAGGTTCACGATCGCCTTCGCTTCGCATCACGCGACCCTTCATCTCGTCCGGGATCTCGAGGCCGAGATGGTCGAGCACGGTCGGGGCGATGTCGATGCCGGCGACCAGGTTGGGCAGGTTGGTCGTATCGGAGGTCAGCCCTCCCGGCGGCCCGTCGAGGCCGGTGGCCGCGATCGGCAGCAGCGGCAGGATGGCCGCTTCGGGCGGGGACTGCATCGCGATCAGAAGCTGGTCCGGGCCCAGGTCGGCGACGATCCGCCGCAGTTCTTTCAGGCCCCGTCGACCCGGTGAGGCGTTGACGACCGTGAACTGGTGGCGGGCGGTCAGCCTCATCACCTTCCCGGACAGCGCTGCGACGGAGCCGCGCAGATAGCCGGCAGAGGCGATCCTGCCGCGGCGGTCGGCAGCCGGTATCGCGGCCTCGGTCTCTCCCGGGGAAGCCGAGATCCAGGCAGCCCCTCCCGGCACCGACCCCGCGAGTAGTCCGGGCTCGATCGTCTGCGGAGCCGATTCTGCGCGCTCCAGGATCGCCGGCCAGTTGCTGAGCTTCGCGGCCCGTAGGTCGGGCGGCACGTTGCTGATGCTGATCCCCGGAGGCACAGTTCGGACCGGGCGCAGCCGGCCGGCGAGCGGCACCGTTTCCGGCGAGTATGTCGAGCGGGAAACGCGGGTGCCCTGGCTTATGTCGAGCAGGGCCTGGCCGCGCCTGTAGGAGCCCTGGGTGGCGCTGGTCAGCCCCACCGAGAGTTCCGGGATCGAGGCGAAGCCTTCGATGAACGATTCCTCGTAGCCACTCTCGGAAGACTTCGGCTGCGGGATCAGCACGAGGACCGCAGAACCGTCCGGCTGCGGTGTGGCTGCGACGGCCGAGGAGTGAATCAGGGCCGTGGCAGCAAGGAGGGCGATCGCAGCGACGATGGCCGCGACGGTGCGGTCGATCACGGCGGGCAGTCTATTGGCAGGGTCGGCCTCCCGGCAGTCGCCGACCGTCGCTGCGACGGTAAGGTTGGTTGATGAGCGATCAAACGGAGCCCACTACTTCCGCCCGCATCGGCGCCCTCGCACAGGAGCTGATGGAACAGGTCGAGCGCGACACCCCCGGTGCCCGCCTCGACCAGCTTGTGATCTCGGCCGTACTCAGCGAGGAGGCGGGGGAGGACGAGCAGACCATGCATGTACAGCTCGTCTCCGACTCTTCCGACCCGCTGTCGGTCGTAGGGTTGCTTACGGTCGCGCTTGACCTGGCCAAGGGCCAGCTGACCGGGGACTGAAGAGGAGCGTGGCCAGGGCCGCGCGCAGCCGGAAGGCTCAGCGCGAGTAGTGCTCGACGATCAGGCGCTCTTCGATCGGAGCGGCGATGTCGTTCCGGTCTGGAAGGCGGTTGACCGTTCCTTTGAGACCGTCGTGGTCGGCCAGCAGCCATGCCGGAGTCGGGCCGGCGGTGTCGGTTGACTGACGGGCCATCGGCTCGATCGAAGAATCGGGCTTGACGGCGATCTGGTCGCCGGCGGCGACCTCGTAGGAAGGACGGTCGAGGCGCTTGCCGTTCACGGTGATGTGCTGGTGGACGACGAACTGCCGGGCCTGAGCCCTGGTCGCTGCCAGGCCGAGGCGGTAGACGACGTTGTCGAGGCGGCACTCGAGGTGGCGCATCAGGTTCTCGCCGGCCATGCCTTCCTCGCGGTTGGCGCGGTCGAAAAGCTTCGCGAACTGGCGCTCACGCAGGCCGTACATCGACTTGGCACGCTGCTTCGCCCGCATCCGGACCGAGAACTCCGAAGCCCTCCTGCGCCCACGGCCGTGCTGGCCCGGGGGATAGGGGCGGCGCTCCATGGCACTCTTGCCTCCGAGGGCACGTTCGCCCTTGAGTCCGAGGTCCACGCCTTCGCGCCTTGACAGCTTCTCTTTTGGTCCGGTATATCTACCCATGATTGCGGCGTAGAACAGTAGCCGATTCGGGATTCTTCCGCTTTGGTCCTGCCGCGCCCGGATCCCTGCCGGTCCCGGCTCTTGCTCCGGAGCGGAGAACGGGAGTACGGCTGGGCGCATCCCTATAGTCAGAGGCGGTCGAAAACCATGGACGAATCCCAACGCGGAAAACTCCTGATCGCAGCACCCAGCCTCTTCGATTTCTTCAGGCGCACCGTCGTGCTGATCGTCGAACACACCGAACAGGGTGCTTTCGGTGTGATCCTCAACCGCAGGGCAGACGCCGATGTGACCGAGCTCGTGCCGGACCTCGGACCGCTGGTCGAGAGGGGCGCCCCGCTCTGGGTCGGAGGACCGGTGGCCCCGGACTCGATCGTCGTGCTCGGCGAGTTCGAGGAAGCCGACCAGTCGGCCGGCGCGGTGACCGGCAGGATCGGCGTCGTCGATCCGGACGGAGACTCGGAGGTGCTGCGTGCCAGGGTCTTCGTCGGCCACGCCGGCTGGGGTCCGGGGCAGCTCGACGAAGAGCTGGAGAACGACGCCTGGATCGTCGGCGACCCCGACCCGGAAGACATCTTCGCCGTGGGTGACCTCTGGTCGGAGGCCGTGGCCCGTCGCGGTGGCGACTTCCGTCTGCTCGCAACGATGCCTGACGATCCGAGCCTCAATTGAGAGACGTCGAACCTTCCCGGAGCGACCGCGCCCTTTCCCGGGAGGAACTGGACAGCGACCCGATCGCCCAGTTCCACCACTGGTTTGAGCAGGCCGCAGCGGTCAACCCGATGCCCGAGGCGATGTGCATCGCCACGGTCGACGAGGAGGGTGTCCCCGACGCACGCATGGTGCTGCTCAAAGGCGTCGACCGGGAAGGATTCCGGTTCTTCACCAACCATGAGGGCGTCAAGGCCGCCCAGATCGCCGCCAACCCCGTGGCCGCGCTCGTCTTTCACTGGGTTGAGCTGGACCGTCAGGTGAGGGTTCGCGGAAGGATCGAAAGGGTGAGTGAAGCCCAGTCGGACGAGTACTACGCGTCGCGGGGTCGTGGCAGCCAGATCGGCGCCTGGGCCTCGCCCCAGAGCCGGCCGCTCGACGATCCCCGATCCGAGCTGGACGAGTTGACCCGACAGGCAGAGCAGAAGTTCGAAGGTGTCGACCCGATCCCGAGACCCCCGTTCTGGGGCGGATACGTGATCCGGCCGGGCCAGATCGAGTTCTGGCAGGGCCGCCGGGCCAGACTTCACGACAGGTTCCGTTACCTGCCTGAAGGTGACGGCTGGTCGATCCAGCGGCTCGCGCCCTAGAAGTTGTGTAAACGCTCGGGTACCTGTATGCTTCCGTCCTCGACGGGCGGGAGAGCGCCTGCGTGTGACACCAACTAGGGATAACGGGAGATATTTATGAGTGCAGGGAGAGTCAGCAAAGCGTTGATCGTTGCCGTAATCGGCATCTTTGTCGGCATGGGGATGTTGACCGGTGCCGCCGCGGCCAAGTCGAAGAAACCGAATGCGCCCAAGAAGACCGCCCCGGCTGACTTCAACGCCCGCGGCAGCGTCGGCGAGGCATACGTGCTCAACGCAGAGCCCGGCGACAGGCTGCTGCTCGTCTCTCCCAGGAACAAAGTGCTCCGCAAGTCGACCGCCGACAGCTTCGGCAGCAAGATCTTCTACTACCTGAAGCCCGCCAAGGGCTACACCGTCCGCCTGAAGAAGGACGGCGAGGTCTACGGCACCAAGAAGTTCGCGGTGCGTCGCCCGGACGCCAACCCGAAGCCTTCCTTCTACGAGAACATCGAACTGAAGGAAGGGCTCAACTACGTCAAGATGCGCGACGGTGTAGAGCTCGCCATGACCGTTCGACTGCCGGTCGGCAAGACCCTCGCCAACGGCCCCTTCCCGACCTTCATCGAGCATTCCGGCTACCAGGTGGCAGCGCCGAATTCGCTGCTCGACTCGGTGCTCGGCGACGGACCTTCGGACCCGCTGGCGCCGGCTGAGTCGACCGCGGTCGGTTCGGTGATCGGACCGCTGCTCGACTTCGCTGTCGTCTCCGTCCAGATGCGCGGTTCCGGCTGCTCCGGTGGAGCCTTCGACCTCTTCGGACTGCCGACCACCTACGACGGCTACGACGCCATCGAGGCTGTCGCCGCCCAGGACTGGGTCAAGGGCAAGGTCGGCATGGGAGGCATCTCGTTCTCCGGAATCTCCCAGCTGTTCGCCGCCGGAACCCAGCCGCCCAACCTGGCGGCGATCTCGCCGCTGTCAGTGACCGACGACATGTACTCGGGTACCGGCTACCCGGGCGGAATCTTCAACAAGGGCTTTGCCTTCTCCTGGATCTCGCAGCGCGGCGACAACGCCAAGCCCGCCCCCGAAGGCGGACAGGAATGGGCGCGCATCCTCTCCGATCCCGAGAACCCGAACTACGACCCTCGGTGCGCTGCGAACCAGGTCCTGCGTCTCCAGACACAGGACAACAACAAGCTGATCGAGGACAACCCGTACCGCACCCCCCGCCTGTTCAACCACCGCGCACCGGGTGAGTGGATCAAGCGGATCGAGGTCCCGACATTCCTCGTCGGTGCCTTCCAGGACGAACAGACCGGTGGCCACTTCGTGGACAGCCTCGACAACTTCCCGAAGAAGAACAAGGACGTCTGGCTGAACCTGACGAACGGAGTGCATGCCGATACGCTCGGCCCGAGCACGATCACGGACTGGGTCGACTTCATGAACCTGTTCGTGGCTGAGCGGATCCCGGAGGTTCCGCCGCTGATCCTGGCCCTGAGCGGGGAGCTCTACCAGTTCCTCGCCGACGCGCCGGCCCTGCCGGTGGCGCAGTCGGAGTTCGCCGACTACACCAGCGTCAGCCAGGCCAAGGCCGACTTCAGGAAAGCCAACAAGCGGACCCGCTTCCTGATGGACAACGGCGCTGCGATCGACGGTTCCCCCGGCGCGATCGGTGCCGCCTGGGAGATGAACTACAACACCTGGCCGGTCAAGCAGGTCAAGCCGACCACCTGGTATCTCGGCAAGGGTGGCAAGCTCAACTCGAAGAAGTCGAAGAAGCTGGCCAAGGACGCCTACAAGGGCGATCCGTCAGCCCGGCCGCCGCAGACCCTGAACGGGGCCAACGAGTCCGATTCCTGGGTTGCCCAGCCTGACTACAACTGGGCTCCGGTAGTCGACGGCAAGGGCCTCGGCTACATCAGCCCGGCCCTCGGCAAGGATGTCGTCCTCGGCGGCCCCTCGAGCCTCGACCTCTGGGTCAAGTCCTCGGCAAGGGATACCGACCTCCAGGCGACGATCACCGAAGTGAGGCCGGACGGCAAGGAGACCCTCGTCCAGAACGGATGGCTGAGGGCCTCTCACCGCAAGCTCAACCGCAAGCAGTCGACCAGGCTGAATCCGGTGCCGACCCACCTGAAGAAGCACGCCCGCAAGATGCGCAAGGGCAAGTTCGAGAAGGTCAGGGTCCCGATCTTCGAGGTGGCCCACGCCTTCCGCGCGGGCTCGAAGATCCGGATCAACATCCAGGCACCCGGCGGAGACCGTCAGATCTGGGACTTCGCCACGCTCGAGGACGGCTCGATCCGCAACGTGATCGGCCTCGGCGGCAAGTACCCGTCGAAGCTCGTGCTGCCGGTGATCAAGGGCGCCACGGCGCAGGGCACGCCGCTGCCGCCTCCGACCGCGCTGCGCGGCCAGCCGAGCCGGGATTACGTTCCGGCCGGTAACGGCGGCTGATCAGGCCGGCTCCGGCAGATAGAGGTTGGCGACGGCCGCGGAGAGATCCGCGGCCGTCGCATTTAAGCCCGCCCGCCTTAAGCCCGCCCGCCGTTCACTGGCTGTCGACATGAACCGTTAGCGTCGCCGGGGTGACCTCGACCCTCGGTATCGACCTCAGCGCTGACCCGGCCAAGACTGCGGCCTGCTCGATCCGGTGGCGAGGAGACGGCCGCGGAAGGGTGGAGCGGCTGCTGCTCGGCTCCGACCCCGACACTCCGCTCGGCAACGAGGAAATCGTCGTGATGATCGGGGAAGCCGAGCTGAGCGGGATCGACGCTCCTTTCGGTTGGCCCGTCTCTTTTGTCGAGGCGGTCCGGGCATGGGATCAGTTCGAGGGCTGGAAACCGGGAGCGGATACGACCGCGCTCCGCTACCGGGAAACCGATCTTCAGGTGCCCGGCCCACGCCGGCCGCTCAGCGTGTCCACCGACCTGATCGGGGTGACGGCGATGCGCTGCGCTTCGATCCTGGAAGCCCTGGGACCAGCGGTCGACCGCTCCGGTCTGAGTGGACCGGCGATCGAGGTCTACCCGGCCGCGTCGCTGAAGCGGTGGGGTCTCACCTCCACCGGCTACAAGGGCCGGGCGCGCTCGGAAGTGCGTGGCCGGCTGGTCGCGGAGCTCTGCGAACGGCTGGCCGGTATCTGCGACCTCGATGATGGGGTGATCCGGGCCTGCGAGAGAAGCGATGACGCCCTCGATTCACTGGTCGCATCGGTGGCGGTCAGGGCCCGCATGCGGGGGCTCACAATGATCCCGACCGGTCCGGAACAGCTCCGGCTCGCCCGAATCGAAGGCTGGATCCACGTGCCCGACTGCGAGCTGTCCGAGCTGGTCGGCTGAGGGCCGCTCCGGGGTGAACTCGGCCCTGGACGAGCCCGGCGAATTCCATCGCCCGGTCGGCGGGAAAACGGTGAGCGGCAACTTTCAGGTTGACCCCGATCCTTGCGCTGAAGGTCTGGTGGCTCTACCCTGTCCGTTCCGGCGCAGCCCTGTCCGTCCGGCCCCGGATCCAGATGTCCAGCCATTCATCCGAAAAGAGCCCAACTCTGCGACCGCTTGTGATCGGCCTCTTTGCGCTGATCGCGATCGCCTTGCCGGCCCAGGCTTCGGCTCTGACCATGCCGCCGCCCCAGTTCTCTCCACCGGACACCAGACCGATCGTCAAGCTGGCCAAGTCCGAACTCTCGAAGCGCGTCGCCGAGCGCCGGGGTGACAATGTCCCGCGGTACAGGAACGGCAAAGGAAGGGTGGCTCCCTACAGCATCGGTGATCAGTGGTGCGTCGCTTTCACGACCTGGGTCTGGAAAGAAACCGGATTCGACGGCTACCTCGGCACCAAGTACCTGCGGCGGTCCAGGGACCGGAGTACGGTGGCGATCCAGGTTGCCGACATGACCCGCTGGGCGCGTCGCAACGGCCACTTCTCGTTCCGTGCGATGCCGGGCTTCGCAGTTGTCTACGGTGGCCGCCACATGGGCATCGTCCGCAGGGTGGACCGTGATGGCAGGGCAGTGCTTTCGATCGAGGGCAACAAGTCGGACCGGGTGCGCTGGGTCAAGGTTCCGATGGACGAAGTCACCGGCTACATAAGTCCGTTCCCGCTCTTCCCGGCGTTGAAGGTGGCTCGCTCCTCGAAGCTCGCTGACGTCGACTGAGGAATGCAGGCATCCGGCTTCGAGCAGATGCTCTCGGGCGGCCACCCGAACTCACTGGGTCGTACCGAAGAAGTAGTTGACCTTGTTCTGGCCGACCGGTCGAGACTCGACGAGCTCTACGGCTGCTATTCGTCCGAGGACGAGGTTGTGCGCCTCCGTGTCTCGAGCTCGATCAAGCGGGTCTGCCGGGCCGAGCCCGACTGGCTGGTCCCCTACCTGGACCGCCTGCTGTCCGAGATCGGCCGGCTCGACCAGGCATCCGCCCAGTGGACGCTGGCCGAGATCTTCCAGATGCTCGAGACCAGGATGGATGCCAACCAACGGGCCCGGGCCGAAGAGATCATGAAAAGGAACCTGAGCACGAACGACGACTGGATCGTCCAGAACCGGACGATCGAGACCCTGGCCCTCTGGGCCGCCGACGACTCGGCCCTGCGAAGCTGGTTGATCCCGATACTCCGTGACCTGAGCCGCAGCACACGCAAGTCGGTGTCCAAACGAGCCTCCCGCTCGCTCGAGCAACTCGAATCGCAGCCGGCTGGATGAGCCGGGACCCAGGACCAACCTGATTCCTGGGTCACCCTGGTTCCTGAAGGTGTGAAGGATTCTGTTAGGTTGCCCTAACTTGTCCGGGAGCGAAGAAAAAGCCGGGGTGGCCCGACCACCCGAGACCGAAGACAGCGAGCGGTTCTGTGATCAGGCTACCGGCCGCCGCTGGAAGCTGCCGCTCTCTTCCCGGGTCGCCTGGTACCTGCTCGGCTTCGGCATCGTGTCCGGCCTCGTCTACCTGATGGCCACCGGCAGCACCGGCCCGGCAGACCCGTCGGAGGCGACCCGCGGTGAGATGAGCCACGGTACCGCCGTCTTCAACTCTTCGATGATCGTCTTTCGTGAGGGCCTCGAGGCCGTCCTGATCCTCGCCGCGGTGACCGCCAGCTTCAGAGGGGCAAACCTGCAGCACCGCCGCCCGGTTCTGGCTGGCGCGCTTGTTGCCTTCGGCGCCTCGATCCTTACCTGGATCGCCGCCGGCGCGGTCCTGCAGCAGTTCTCCGGGCTCGGCATGCGACTGGAAGCGATCACCGGCTTTCTCGCGGTCATCGTCCTGCTGATCGTGCTCAACTGGTTCGTCCACAAGGTCTACTGGTCGGGCTGGATCGCCAAACACAACCGCCGACGCAAGGAAGTCATGGGCGGCGCCGGTATCGGTGTGCTGGTCGGGCTGGTAGCTCTCGGATTCACCAGCGTCTACCGCGAGGGGTTCGAGACCGTGCTCTTCCTGCAGAACCTGCGGGTGACGGTCGGCCCCGCGGTAGTGCTCGAGGGCGTCGCGATCGGCCTCGCCCTGACCGCGGTCGCCGGCACCTTCGTCTTCATCCTCCAGCGCAAGCTGCCCTACAAGAAGATGCTGATCGTGACCGGAGTGATGATCGGCTTCGTTCTGGTCGTGATGGTCGGAGGCACCGCCGCAACTTTCCAGGATCTCGGCTGGCTGCCCAAGCACGAGCTCGGCGCCGATGTGATCCCGGGCTGGGTCGGCGCCTGGTTCGAGGTCTATCCGACCTGGGAGACGATCGGCGCCCAGCTGCTGGCCGCCGCCTTCGTCATCGGCAGCTACTATGCCGCCGAGCACATGAAGGTGCGCCGACCGGCCAAACGAGGCGAACCCGTCGCCACCCCGGCCGAAGCCCCGCCCGAGCCGGCAGACCAGCCACTCGCCTGACAGCCCTGCGGTCGGCTTTTCAGCCGGCGGGGCCGACCCATTCGGAGATCAGGGCATTGACCCGGACGGGGTCTTCCAGGTGGAGGAAGTGCCCGACACCTGGAACGGCCTCGAACCTGCTGCCCGGGGGCAGTTCACCGGCATGCATGCTTGCGATGGTGACCTGCGCGCAGCCGTCTCCTTCTCCGTGGAGGTAGAGCGCCGGCGCGACCGGCTCCATCTTCAGCAACTCCCCGACCCCGGTGGTCAGGGTGTTCCGGTAATAGCGCAGGGCCGCCCGGCGGCGTCCGGGCCCGTCGAGCGCCTCGAAGACCCGCTGCAGGTCTTCCCCGGCTTCGTAGCCGGGCGACCAGTCACGCCACAGCTTCGGGATCAGGCGGTCGAGGCTGCGTTCTGACTCCGGCAGCTGGTTGAAGAGGAAGTACCAGCTCATCTTCAGCTGTCGGGCGGCGACCCCGAGGGTCCTCGGCGACTTCAGCGGCGCAACGACAGCAGCCGGAGGCGGCACAGACATCGCCACGAGGCCTGCGAAGCGTTCGGGCTCGACCGAGCTGACCTGCCAGGTGGCGACCGCCCCCCAGTCATGTCCGATCAGCACGGCTCTTTCGTCGCCTCCCAGGGCCTCGTGCAGGGCGAGCAGGTCCCCCGCCTGGTCGGACACGGCGTAGCGGTCATCGGGGGCCAGATCGGTAGGCGCGTAGCCGCGGGTGAAAGGTGCGACCGCCCGCCAGCCGAGTTCGGCCAGGTGAGGCCCCAGGTGTCTCCAGGTCCAGGCCGTATCGGGATAGCCGTGGACGAGCAGGGCCAGAGGGGCGTCGTCTGCTCCCCAGGCCAACGCCGCGAAATCCATCCCGCGGGCGCGGACGGTGATCCTTTCCGGCGATTCCACTCCGCCAAACTAACGACCGGGGCCGACCCGAACTTCGCGCTTCCTGGTTTCCGCCGGGCTCCCGGGTGAATCAGCCGATCAGTCCGGATTCCCGCAGCCAGGTTTCGGTTCGCCCCATGCCTTCCGCGAGGGACACCTTCGGGTCGAAGTCGAGCATCTTCCGGGCCTTGGCGTTCGAATAGCCGGCGTCGCGTGAGAGGTACCGCATCGTCTCCGGATTGATCTCCGTTCCCCTTCCACGAACCCTCGCCGCTTTCTCGGCTACCGCCGTGGCGGCGACCAGCACACCGGTCGGGGCGCTTCGCAGCTTCCCTTTGCCGGCCATACGGGCGAGGTGGCCGAAGTATTCGGCGGTGGAAACGGGCTCGCCGTCGGTGAGGGTGAATACCTGGCCCACGCCCTGAGGCAGGGTCGAAGCCAGCATCACCCCGTCGAGCAGGTCATCGATGTAGATCGGACTGAACATCCCCTTGCCGCCGGCCGGGAGCAGGAACTGGCCGGACTGAATCGCTTCCAGGGGAAGGATCACCCACGGCCTCGAACCGGGTCCGTAGACGTCCCCCGGACGGACCACGGTGACGTCGATCTCGCCGGCGGCATGAGCCTGGAGCGCAACCTGCTCGGCCGCGATCTTCGTATTCACGTAGGCGGAGCCGTCGGGGCGGGGAGGGTGTTCTTCGGTGACATTCTCGGGAAAGCCACTGTCGCCGAAGGCTCGAACCGAGGAGAACAGGACGAAACGCCCGGCTCCACCGGCTACGGAGGCATCCAGCACATGCCGGGTTCCGAGCACGTTCACTTCCCACTGCCTGTCGAAATCGACCGCGTTGGATACGACGGCAGCGGTGTGGACCACCAGGTCGCAGTTGGCCAACGCGTACTGCCACCCGCCCGGAACGGAAATGTCGGCGGCGATGACGCCGAGTTCTTCGTCGGCTTGGACGTCGAGTCCCGTGACCTTCCATCCGTCCTGTCTCAACCGGTCGCTGATGGCCCGGCCGATGAAACCGAGGGCCCCGGTGACGAAGGCTCTGCCGTCTGCCATCAGGCGCTGGCCCGCATCAGACGTTCGGTGATCACCCGGGGCAGCCGGTCCGCGATGCCGGTCGGTTTCTCCGATCTACGGTTGCGGCAGCGTTTGAGGGCGCCGGCATAGCGCCAGAAGTCGACCTGCATCGTGTGGCGGGCCGAGCGCACGTAGCGCCGGTCCATGGCGGACTGGTCGGCGCTGATCCACTCCCGCATCTCATGTTCGGGTGGCAGTACGCAGGCGCCGGTCACGAGGTCGCCGGCCCAGTCGGCCTGCAGCTCCATGAGCGGGATGTTCGAGCCCACCGTCTGTACGAACCCGATGAAGAAGAGGCCTGGCAATTCAGGACTCAGAACCCGCTGGTAGAGCGGCATCGTATTGCCGGCGGGGTCGTAGACATCGGGGTCAAAGAAGGGCAGCGAGATGCGGTAGCCGGTGGCATAGACCAGCAGGTCGACTTCGATCGAGCTGCCGTCCTCGAAGTGCACCGTCTTGCCATCCAGCCTTTCGACTCCGGGCTTGATCGCGACGTCGCCGTGGCCTACCCGGTCGCAGAATTCCGAAGAGACGGTGGGATGGGCCGACAGCAGACGGTGGTCCGGCTTGGGCAGCCCCCGGCTCTCCGGGCTGCCGTTGCTGAAGCGCTGGATGATCTCGTAGGCCCTGCGTTCAACCGGGAAAGGCAGGTAGGCATTCACCGGTGATCCGAACTGGTCGATCGGCCGGCCGAATGCGTACTTGGGCAGCACGTGCACGCCATGGCGGGTGACTACGGTGACGCTCTCGGCCAGTTTGCAGGCGTCACAGGCGATGTCCATGCCGGAGTTGCCGACCCCGATGACCAGGACACGCTTGCCCTCGAAGACCTCCGGACTCATGTAGTCGTGAGCGTGAAACGACTCGCCGGTGAACTCACCGGGGAAGTCGGGAATCGACGGTTCGCTGTGGTGGCCGTTGGAGACGAAGACGTGGCGGTAGGTCCTGCTGCCCCTGGGCGTCGTCACCGTCCAGCCGTGCTCACCGAGCCTGCCGGGGCCGGGGACCGGATCCACCTTCTCGACCGGGCTGTTGAAGGTCACCCTCTCGGTCAGCCCATGGCGATCGGCGAAGTCCTGGAAGTAGCCGGCCATCAGCTCGTGCGACGGGTAGTCCGGCCAGTCCTCAGGCATCGGGTCCGAGGGGTACTGGGTCAGCGGACGCGAACTGTTCAGGTGGAGGGTCTCGTAGGCGGCGGCTCCGCCGTTGTCGTTGTCGATCCGCCACAGCCCGCCGACCATCGAGCCCTTCTCGAACCAGTCGAAGGAGATGTCGCGATCAACCAGCGCCTTGGCCGTGGCCAGACCGGAGGCACCGGCACCGATCACGCAGGCATCGGAATCGAAGTCCGACCGGTTAGTCCCCGGGGCTTCACTCTCTTCGCTCACGACTTCTCCTCGTTTCTGACTGGCTCGAACTCCGGCGTTTATAGTACGCGAACATGAGTCGCGTTAGCGTCGGCCAGCGCCGCAAACCCGTTCAGGAGCGTAGTCGCCAGACCGTCGCCCGCATCCTCGGCGCCACCGAGCGGCTGATCGCAAGCGAGGGCATCAACGAGGTCACAACCCGGGCGATTGCCGAGGAAGCGGGCGTGTCGGCTCCTTCGCTCTACCGGTTCTTCGCTGATCGTGACGAGATATTCGACCGGCTGCTCAGCACGATGCTGAACGACCTCGATGCCTTCGCTTCCCAGCTCGAAGCTTCCACCTCGATCAGGTCACCGCGGGATTTCATCGACCTCGAACTCGACCTTCACGTGGAGTACTACGAAGCCCACCCCAGCTATGTGAGGCTCTGGTACGGCGGACGGGTCTCGGCCTCGGTGGTCGAAGAAGTTCACCGCCGCAACCGCGAACTGGGCCGCCGCGCCCGGGCGGCCCTGGTCGAAGCCGGCCTCGTCTACCCCGGTGTCTCGGAGGAGTCTTTCGTTCTGCTTGTCGAGCTCGGCGACCGCGTTCTCGACCTCGCCTTCCGCGAGACCGAAAGGGCCGACCCCCAGGTCATCGCCGATGGCCGCGAGGCACTGGTCGCCTGCCTCGAGCACATCGTCTCGACCACGGTCTGATCCCTGAGTCCGGCCCGATCCCGGCCTGGGCGTCGCGGCCTCGCCTTCTTCCACCGGCAACCGTGGGCGGGTCACGTTTCCATGGGCACGGCTGGTTTCGAACCAGCGACCTCTCGCGTGTGAAGCGAGCGCTCTCCCGCTGAGCTACGCGCCCGGGAAAGGGCATCATAGTTGGAGAGGCCCGATCCAAGCGGTCGGAGTTTTGATTGCTATTCGGGCCTTTTCCCGACCGCTTGCCCGATGTCCGACTCCCGGCCGGCGGTGCAGCGGTAGAGGGCGGGGTGGAATCGGCTAGGATCCGTCCCGGACCGTGCTAGGCGGGGAGTTAGCGGTGCCTTGTCACTTGCAATCCGCTTTAGCAAGGCCGAATTCCGTTCTGAGGGGCTGGCCATCGGGGTCAGTACACCGAGGGAGGTGTTGACGGTCAGGTCCCGTGCGACGCAAGCCCGTGAACCAGGTCAGGTCCGGAAGGAAGCAGCCTTAAGCGGAAACTACGGGTGCCACGGGTCAGCCTAACCTGAGCCAAACTCGATGGATACGCCCGGTGACTTCGTTTCGAAGACGGATGCACGGTCCACTATTTTCTTCCCATGGAACGAGAATGGGATGTCTACCTGGCCGGCGAAATCCACTCGGAATGGCGGGCCGAGGTGGCCGCGGCGTGTGAGGGCTTGCCGGTGCGGTTCTCGGCACCCGTGACCGACCACCCGGCCTCCGACGCCGCCGGAACAGGGACCCTCGGCGAAGAGCCGGAGAGCTTCTGGGCCGACCACAAGGGTGCCGGGGTCAACTCGATCCGCACCCAGACGATGATCGAGGAAGCTGACGTTGTGGTGGTCCGCTTCGGCGACAGGTACCGGCAGTGGAACGCCGCCTTCGATGCCGGCTACGCCTCGGCTCTCGGCAAGCCGGTCATCACCCAGCACGACACCGATCTCGACCATGCGCTGAAGGAGGTCGACGCGGCCGCCCGCGCCACCGCCCGCACGCCACAACAGGTGGCCGATGTCCTGCGCTACGTGATCACCGGCGAGCTGCCCGGCTGAAGCCTGGTTTCAGCCGGCGATACAGCTGGTGTAGAGCCTCCAGGAGCGGTTCTCGGCGACGAGTTCGAATCCGGGTGGCGGCTCAGTCGCAGCGCGGCCGGGCTCGCCCGGGTCGAGGATGAAGTTCTCCACCGTGAAGTCCCGGGCGGGGGCGAGGAAGAAGCCTTCCCGCGGCTGGTCTTCGGCGGCCGCGACGCTGACGATGTCGGACGGGCGGAGGTCGAGCCAGAAGGCGAGGCGTGGCACGGCCCGGTGGTTGGGGACCGAGATCGGCAGACAGGACTCGACACTGAGCTCACCGGCAAGGTCGTTCGGCGGGGTGAAGGCTCCTTCGTCGACCAGTGCCTCGAGGTCGCGTTCGACCAGGCTCTGGTTGGAGAGGTCGCGATCGACCTTGCTGAGCAGGTCGTACTGGTTCGGCAGCCAGGCTATGTAGAGCAGCACCACGAGGATCGCAACTACCTGCCATGGCCGGCGCCAGGGATGGCCCGGCTCGAGCAGGCGCCAGCCCAGTACGGAGGCGGCGGCGAAGATGAACAGGATCGAGGCGGCCAGCATCGTGTAGCGGGGAATGATCGCCAGGCCGGCCGCCCCCATGATCGCGAAGGCGATCAGCGCGGCGATCGCGGCGGCGAGGCCGAGCATCACCCGGCGCGGCATCGTCTTCAGGCAGAGCAGGACTCCGAACAGGGCGCCGACCATGCCGGGCCACTGCATGACCTCTCCGAGCCGTCGCGGGCCGTAGAGGATCACGTCGACCGGGCCGGTCTCGCGTTCCAGGGTCTCCACCGTCTCCCGGGTACCGGTGAAGGAGTAGAGCGGGTTGCCGGTGGTGACCAGGTCGAACAGCACCCAGATCACCGGCCCTGCGGCGGTCAGGCAGGCCAGCAGGACCAGGTTGCGGTCGATTCTGCCGGCGCGCAGTTTCAGACCCGGGATGCGGCCCCCGGGCTTCGGCGGAGTCAGCTCCAGCGCCAGGTAGAGGAAGTAGAAGCCGGCGAAGAGCCAGGCCTCCGGGCGCAGCAGGCCCGCCAGCGCCAGCAGCACCAGGACCGGCCAGCCGGCCCGCGGTCGCCGGGTCTCGATCAGCAGGGCGGCGAGTACGAAGACCATGTACGGGATGTCGATGTAGGCACGCAGCCCGTTGCTCAGGACCGGGGCGCTGGTCATCACCAGGAGGGCGGCCAGCAGGCCGATCGGACGGTCGAGCCAGGCGGCGCCGAGCCGGTAGATCAGCCAGGCGAGCAGCCCCAGGCTGACGTAGGCGAGGATCACGGCGACCGTGATTGCGCCGTCGCCGAGCGGGTACAGCACGGTGCCGAGCAGGTCGTAGAGCGGGTGGGGCGTGGGGGCGAGCGGGGCGCCGTAGTCGGGGCTCATGCCCTGGGCGATCTCCTTGCCCCAGAGCAGGTAGTAGATCGTGTCGTAGTTGGGGAAGCCGCGCGGGAAGATCAGCAGCAGGACCGCCGAGATGGCGGCGATGAAAGCAAGCGGCTCTGCCCACTGCCGGGCCCGACTCGACTGTGCCATTCGGGCATTGTCGCGGTAAGTTCGGCTGCCTGCGGCGTCCCGTCCCGCGGGTAGACTGGAACCTCTTCCGATGAGCCAGTCCACTTCCCTCTACCGGCGTCACCGCCCCGCGTCCTTCGACCAGGTGGTCGGCCAGCGCCACGTCGTGCGGACGCTCTCGAACGCGATCGAATCCGACAAGGTCCACCACGCCTACCTCTTCGTCGGGTCACGCGGGACCGGCAAGACCTCGATGGCGAAGATCCTCGCGGCCTCGCTCAACTGTGAGCGTGGCGGACCGACCCTGACCCCCTGTGGTGAGTGTGAATCCTGCCGCTCGGTGGCGGCCGGCACTTCGGTCGACGTGATCGAGATGGACGCGGCCTCGAACCGCTCGGTCGACGACATCCGCAGCCTGCGTGAGCGGGTCGCCTTCGCGCCGGCGGCCGGCAGCTGGAAGGTCTACATCCTTGACGAGGCCCACATGCTCACCAAGGAGGCCTGGAACGCCTTCCTCAAGACCCTGGAGGAGCCGCCGCCCAACACAATCTTCATCCTCGCCACGACCGAGGCCCACAAGGTGATGCCGACCATCGCCGACCGCTGCCAGCGCTTCGACTTCCAGCGGCCCTCGGTCGAGCAGCTGAGCGAGGTCCTGGCCAGGGTCTCCGCGGCAGAGTCGATCCGGATCGACCCGGCGGCGATCTCGATGATCGCCCGCTCCGCCTCCGGAAGCTTTCGCGACGCCCTCGGGACCCTCGACCAGCTGCTCGCCTACAGCGGTGACTCGATCGCGATCGACGACGTGCTGGAGCTGCTCGGGGCCCCGGACGCCGATCTGCTGTTCGGGGTGGTCGACTCGGTGATCGCGGGGGATCCGAAGGGAGTGCTGGTCTCGGTCGATTCGATGGCCCGCAGCGGCCGCGACCCGGCCCGTTTCGCCCGCGACCTGCTCGGACACCTGAGGGTGCTGCTGGTCACCAGGACCACCGGGGAGATTCCGGAGGCGTTCGCGGTGACCGCGACCGACGGGCCGAGGCTCACCGCTCAGGCCCAGGCGATCGGCCCGGCCAACCTGATCCGGACGATCGACGAGATCGCCGCCGCCCTCGCCTCGATCCGGAGCGGCGACGAAGCCCGCCTCGCGGTAGAAGTCGCCCTGCTCAAGGCGGCCCAGCCGGACCTCGACCCCGGGAGCCAGGGGCTGATGCGCCGGCTCGAACGGCTCGAGCAGGGAGCGGACCGCCGTCACCGGCCCCGGTGCTCGGCCCCATCCGCCGAGCCCGAAGAGCCTGAGGCTTCGAGCCCGGTCGAGGTTGCCGTAGCGCCCGCGCCTGATGCTGAAGAACCTGCCGACCTTCAACCGGTCAGCCCCGCACCAGTCGATGCCGTCCAGCCGGCGGCACCCGTTGAGCCCGAAGCCGGACTCGACCCCGAAGCGGAACTAGACCGGCTCGGCCAGATCTGGCCCGCGGTACTCGACTCGCTGAAGGGCCTCGCCTCCGGCCCGACGGCTTCCTACTTCGAGGGAACCCGGCCGGTCGCCTGTGCGGACGGTCGGATGACGGTCGGTTTCCCGCCCGGATCCCAGTTCAACCGCCGAAACGCGGAGAAACCGGAGCGGCGGGACCAGCTGATCGAAGCGGTCCACTCGGTCACCGGCGAGCGGTACCTGCTCGAATACACCGAGCTCGGCTCGGAAACTGGTGAAGCGTCGGTTCAGTCTCCGCCGGAGACGGTCGACGAGGAGCAGCTCGTAGAGCGGGTCAAATCTGAATTCAACGCGGAAGAGGTCATCTGATGGGAAAAAAGGGAATGGGCGGCATGGGCGGCGGCATGGGCGGCATGGACATCAACGCCCTGATGAAGCAGGCGCAGCAGATGCAGAACGAGATGATGCAGGCTCAGGAGTCGCTCAAGGATGAAGAGGTCGAGGCCAGCGCCGGCGGCGGCATGGTCAAGGTCAGGATCTCCGGCGACCTGGTGATCAAGGACGTGAAGATCGACCCCGAAGCGGTCGACCCCGAGGACGCCGACATGCTGGCCGAGATGGTCCAGGCGGCGGTCAACGAGGCGATCCGGGCGGCTCAAAAGCTGGCCGAATCAAAGATGCCCGAAGTGCCCGGCATGCCCGGCCTCGGCGGTGGCGGTATGCCCGGAGGATGAGCGAAGGTCCGGCACCGCTCAGCCGCCTGACGGCCGAGCTATCCCAGCTTCCTGGCATCGGCCGGCGTACCGCCCAGCGGCTCGCTTTCCACATACTGCGATCCGACGAGGCTGATGCGAGGAACCTCGCCCAGGCGATCGTCGAGGTCAAGGAGAAGGTCGGCCTCTGCGAGGTCTGCTTCAACCTGGCCGAAGGACCGCGCTGCCGGATCTGTGAAGACGCCGGACGGGACGAGTCCCTGATCTGCGTGGTCGAGGAACCTGCCGACGTGATCCCGCTCGAGCGCACTCATGAGTTCCGCGGGCGCTACCACGTACTGGGCGGCGCGTTGTCACCGATCGACGGCATCGACGAGAGCGATCTCCGTATCGCCGAGCTC
Organism: uncultured Solirubrobacterales bacterium; assembly: GCA_963709475.1. Classification (GTDB taxonomy): domain Bacteria; phylum Actinomycetota; class Thermoleophilia; order Solirubrobacterales; family 70-9; genus 67-14. The sequence goes on from CAVPWI010000009.1 coordinate 158,334, forward strand.
CGCCGCCGGGTCGAGTCGGGCGGTATCGACGAAGTGATCCTGGCAACCAACCCCACGACCACCGGTGAAGCGACCGCCCAGCACATCGCCGACCTGCTTCGCGACCGGACCAGGGTTACCCGTCTGGCCAGCGGCCTGCCGGTCGGGGCCGACCTCGAGCATGCCGATGAGGTCACGCTCGGCAAGGCGATGATCGGTCGACTCAGCCTGGACTGAGCCCGGCACCGGCGGCGCCGTTTCAGCCGACCGACTTGAGCAGGGCGACCTGTCGGCAGCGGGCGAGCAGGGTTCCGTCGCGGGTCCAGAGCTCTCCGTCCTCGGAGAAGTGGCCTTCGACCGCTTCGTCGGCACTGAGCCTCGCCAGCACCCAGTCGGAGGGAGTGGAGCCGGCGACCGGCAATTCTCGGGGGAAGTGGACGGTGTACTCGAGCGTGGGAGCGACTGCGCGCTCACTCAACGCGACGAATGGCGCCGGCCACCAGAGGTCGAGCATCGCCGCGGCCAACTCCGGGCTCATCGCCTCTTCATTGACCAGCTTGATCCAGCCCGCCGTATCGGCCGCTTCGCCACCGCTCAGAGGCATCCCGCCCAGCGCCGGGATCGCCCGGTAGCGGGAGAAGACGGCGACCGGGGCCAGGCTGGTGTCGATCTCTTCGCCCTGTTCCGGTGGGGGAACGTCGGGCATCTCGGTGTGGACGAAGGACGGTCCCTTCCGGTCGGCGGAAAAGACCGCCATCGCCTTGCCCTGGACTTCGCCTTCCTGGATCAGCCGGGCCGAAAGGAACATGGTGGACCGCCCCTTGCGTTCCATCGTGACCTCGATCTCGGCTGGTCCGACAGAAGGGGTGTTCAGGAAGTGAACCGTCAGTGAGCGTGGAGGCTGGCGCTGTCCGGACCGCCCCGGCGACTCTGCCGCGGATCCTGCCTCGAGGATCATGGCCCGAAGCATCAGGGCGGCGACGTAGCCACCGTTTGGACCGCGGCCAACCCACCACCGGTCTGAGAGATCGACTGAGTACCGCCTGGGGGCGATCAACTGCGCGGCGATGTCGGATTCGAACGTGGACACGAGCGGGGGCACCTTTACAGATCCTGGCCGCTTGGACACTCCGAGCGTCGCGTATCCGTATCCTGAAGCCGATGCCGGAGAAGGACGACATCGTCGTAATGAAGTTCGGTGGCACCTCGGTGTCAGGACCGGAAGAGCTGAAGCGGGCCGCCGGCCGGATCGTCGCTGCGCGCGAGGCTGGTAACCGCGTGGTCGCGGTGCTTTCGGCCCGTGGCAAGACCACTGACGAACTGGTCGCGATGGCCAACGAGATCTCGGACCGCCCCGATGCGCGCGAGATGGACATGCTGCTCTCTACCGGCGAGCGGGTTTCCTGCGCGCTCTGCGCGATGGCGATCACCGATATGGGTCATGAGGCGGTCTCGCTGACCGGCTCACAGGCCGGCATCGTCACCGACTCATCCCACACCAAGGCCCGGATCATCGACGTCCGCGCCAACCGGATCAGCGAGGCGCTCGGACAGGAGCGGATCGTGCTGGTCGCCGGCTTCCAGGGGGTCTCGACCGACAGCCACGACGTCACCACCCTCGGTCGCGGCGGGTCGGATACAACCGCGGTCGCGCTGGCGGCCGCGCTCGGCGCCTCGGTCTGCGAGATCTACACCGACGTCACCGGCGTCTTTTCTGCCGACCCCCGGATCGTGCCCGACGCGCGCAAGCTCTCGGTCGTCTCATACGAAGAGATGCTCGAGATGTCGGCTTCCGGGGCCAAGGTGCTCCAGCTGCGCTCGGTCGAGTACGCCCGCAACAACGGCGTGCCGATCCACTGCCGCAGCAGCTTCGAAGACCTCCCCGGCACCCTCGTGCTGCCAGAAAGCGAGACCATGGAACGACCGATTGTCACAGCCGTAACCCACAGCTCCGACGAGGCCCGCGTGACCGTAGTCGGGGTCAAGGACGAGCCCGGAGTCGCCGGCCGGATCTTCACCGCGCTGGCAGAGGCCAACGTGAACGTCGACGTGATCATCCAGAACGAGCCGATCGGCGACGACGCTCTGGCCGACCTTTCGTTCACGGTCGAACGCGGTGATCTGCCGACCGCGGTCGACGTGATCGCCGAGCTCGGCGACATCTCGAACAGCGTTCGGACCGACGAGAGGATCGGCAAGGTTTCGATCGTCGGTGCCGGCATGCGCAGCCACCCTGGAGTCGCCGCGAAGGTCTTCGAAGTGATGGGCGCCGAGCGGATCAACATCGAGATGATCTCCACCTCTCCGATCAAGATCTCCTGCGTGATCGCCGCCGACAAGGTTCCCGACGCCGTGCGGGCCCTGCACAAGGCCTTCGAGCTGGGCGAAAACGCAGTCGTGCCGGAGGATCCCACCGGCGAGCACCGTCCGACCGTGCCTTCCTGATGTCCGACGGTCGCTTCAGAGTCGGCGTCCTCGGTGCGACCGGTGCGGTCGGATCGACCATCCTCGGAGTCCTGGCCGAGCGCAGGTTCCCGGTCAGCGAAGTCGTGCCGTTCGCCTCCGAACGCTCAGCCGGAAAGCAGATCGAGTACGGCGATTCGATGCTGACCTGTGTCGCCCCGGATGAGGATTCGATTCAGGGCATCGACATCCTGATCTCCTCGGCCGGTGGTTCGATCTCCGAGGTCTGGGCCCCCCGCTTCGTCGAAGCCGGCGCGGTCGTCATCGACAACACCAGCTTCTGGCGTATGCACGATGACGTTCCCCTGGTGGTGCCCGAGGTGAATCCCGACGCGGCCGAGCACCACAAGGGCATCATCGCCAACCCCAACTGCACCACCGCGGTGATGATGGTCGCGATGGCCCCGATCCACCGTTCCGCCGGACTCGAGCGGCTGGTCCTATCGACCTACCAGGCGGTCTCGGGTACCGGTCAGAAGGCGATCGAGGAGCTGAAGGAACAGTCGACCAGGATCCTGGCCGGTGAGAAGCCGGCCCCGCCCGCCGTCTATCCGCACCGGATCGGATTCAACGTCCTGCCCCAGGTGGAGAGCTTCAAGGACGGCGACGACTACACAACCGAAGAGCGCAAGGTGATGGCCGAGACACGCAAGATCCTCGGCTTCGGCGACGAGGTCGGGATCTCCGCGACCTGCGCCCGGGTGCCGGTGATGACCGGTCACTCGGAGTCGATCAACATCCAGACCCGCGAAGGCCTCAGCCCGGAGGAATGCCGTGCCCTGCTGGCCGACGCCCCGGGCGTCTCGGTGGTCGATGACCCCGGCAACGGCCGCTACCCGATGGCCTCCGAGGCCGCCGGACGCGACGAAGTGCTGGTCGGACGCATCCGCCGTGACTCGAGCCACGAACGCTGCCTGAACCTCTGGCTGGTCGGAGACAACCTCCGCAAGGGCGCCGCCACCAACGCCGTCCAGGTCGCCGAGCTGCTGGTCGAGCGCGGCTGGCTCAACGCCTCCTGAGTTCGGCGCCGGGTCGTCGAGTCTAGCTCGGCTTCAGCGCCCGCCCGAGCTGCTCGATCGTAACCACCCCGGCGAGGTGGCCGGCCTGGTCGGTGACCATCAGGGCGCCGAACTTGCGCATGTCCTGATTGCCGAGCAGTGACTCCAGCGGTGCGTCTTCACGGATGTGGAATCCTCCGCTGCTGGTTTCGAGATGTTCGCCGACGGTGGCCCCGGCGCGATCGATCTCGTCGACCGCCTCGGCCTGGTCCCGCATGATCACCCCGGCGAAACGGCCCTGGCCATCGGTCACCGGGAACCAGGACCACTGGTACCGGAGGAAGTACTCGTCGAGTGCCTGGTGGATCGAGGTGTGGGTCGGGATGGCGACCGGACTCTCGTCCATCACGTCCCCGACCTTGACCCCTTCGAGCGCGCTGGTGACCGTGGTCTCCGCGGTGGCAGCGCGGGCCGAGCCGTTGATCAGGAAGCCGATCAGGGCCAGCCAGACACCGCTGAACACCGCTCCCTGGATCGCCCAGAACAGGCCGAGGGCGATGAACAGGTAGCCGAAGACCTGGCCGAGTCCGGCGGCGAACCGGGTCGCCGAGCTGCGCTTGCCGGTGACCTTCCAGGCGATCGCCCGGACCACACGCCCGCCGTCCATCGGGAAAGCGGGAAGCAGGTTGAAGACCAGCACGATCAGGTTGACCGCGGCGAGCCAGGCCACCATGGACATCAGTCCGCTGGTGTCAGCGCCGACCTGCAGCTGCACCGCGTCACCGAAGGCGCTGGGGCCCGACACCACGATCCCTGTCGCGATCAGGACCACGACGATCAGCGCGGTTACGACCGGTCCGCCGATCGCCACCTTGAACTCGGTTCCGGGGCCGTCGGACTCGCGGTCCATCTGGGCTACCCCGCCGAAGATCCAGAGCCGGATGGTGCTGATCCCGATCCCGTTCCGGATCGCGACCACGGCGTGTCCGAATTCGTGGAGCAGGATCGAGCCGAAGAAGCCGAACGCGCTGGCAACCGCGAGCAGGTAGGGCTCGATCGATCCTGCCGGCTGGTCGAGCAGGCTGCCGTAGAAGTCGGACAGCCAGAAGATCACCAGGAAGAGGATCAGGAACCACGACCAGTCCACCGCGACCGTGATTCCACGGACCCGGAACAGCGTGAACGAATTTCCGCTACCGAACATTCAGACCAATGGTAAGCGGTGAGCCTCTCCGCACCCGGCCGGGTAAGTTTGTCCGACTCTGGAAGCGGCCGAAAGACAGACCGACAACCGCCCGGCTGAGGGCAGCACCGCCTGGCTCCGGGGCCTTCTGGAGCAGCTCGAGAAGATCGAGCGCCCGTCGGCCTCGCCCGGTGAGCGTTTCGCGGCCGAGTGGATCGTCGGACGGCTCGAGGAGCTCGGCGCCGGCGCACGGATCGAGACCGAGGCGGCCCACGGGACTTACTGGTGGCCGCTCGGGATCGGCACTTCGGCCGGTCTGGCCGGTGCCCTGGCGGTTCTCGGTGGCCGCAGGAGGCTCGGCGCAGTCCTCGGCCTCGCCGGCCTCGCAGCGATCGCCCGTGACTTCCCTCCGCACGAGAGGCCGCTTCGCAGGCTCCTGCCCGAACGGGAGGCCAGCAACGTCGTCTGCGAGCTGGGGGACCCCCAAGCCGAGCGCACCGTCGTCCTGGTTTCCCATCACGACGCGGCCAACTCCGGCCTGATCTTCCACCCGGGCATTCCCGAGCTGGTCGCCCGGACGGGGCTGTTCAGAAAGCTCGATACGAGCCCGATGCTGATGGCTCCCGTCCTGGCCGGACCGGCGCTGGCTGCCGCCGCGGCGGCGACCGGCAACCGCAGGCTGGCCGCGGTCGCTGCCCTGCTTTCGGCCGGTTCGACTGCCTCGATGGTCGACATCGGCATGAGGGGAGTGGTCCCAGGGGCGAATGACAACGGCACCGCCGTCGTCGTCCTGCTGGAGCTGGCTCGGCGCTTCATCGCCGAGCCCCCTCCCGGGCTGCGCATCATCCTGCTCTCGGCCGGGGCAGAGGAGTCCTTCAGCGAGGGCATGCGCGCTTTCGGCAAGCGCCACTTCCCGGATCTGCCGGTCGAATCGACCTTCTTCATCAACCTCGACACCGTCGGATCGCCGCATCTGACCGTGCTCCGTGGCGAGGGCTTCCTGAAGATGTACGACTATCCGCAGATCGCACTCGATCTCGCCGATCGCACGGCTGAAGAACAGGGGATACCGCTCTACCCGAACCTGCGGATCAGGAACGGCACCGACGGCCTCGAGGCCCTTTCCGCCGGCTACCCGACGGTCTCGATCTGCTCATGTACCGAGCACAAGCAGCCGGCCAATTACCACTGGCCGAACGATCTGGCCGAGAACGTTGACTTCGAGACCGTCGACCAGGCGATCGAGCTGGCCGAGGCCATGACCCGCAGCCTGGCGAACGGGTGGGTCGGTCCCGGCTGAACCGGGATCGCGCATCCGCTTCAGGGTCTGAGTTCGACGAAACCCGCGGCGGTGAAGTCGCCGTCGAAGGCGAGCGCCTTTGAGATTCCGAGTTCGCGCATCACGGCGAAACTGGTCGCATCGACGAACGAGAAGACACGTTCGTCGTGCCTGCGCAGCCAGGCGATCGAGTTCACCTCGACAGCTTCGTCGACGAAGTGCAGTGAAACATGCCGGGACTGAGCCAGGAGGTTCAGGAAACTCGTCGCTGACTCATGGGAGTTCCTGCTGTTGAGGAGGGTCCAGGTTTTCCCACAGACGAAACCACGCGCAATCTCCGTTCTGGCGGCGATAAGCATCCACCGCCGGGCCCGATCCTCTCCAGAAGCCGCGACGGCTGCCTGAGGAACCGCGGCGGCTCCCCGGCCGGTTGGTCAGACGTGGGGTGCGCTTCGCTCGATGATCGCCTCGAAGTCGGTGCCGGCGGGGAGGGTGCCGAAGGCGCCGCCCCAGTCGCCGTCCAGACGGGACGCGCAGAAGGCGTCGGCGACGGCGGGGTCGCCGTGGCGGACCAGCTGTGACGCCTGGAGTGCGAGCGCCATTCCTTCGACGACGCGGCGGGCCCTGACCTCGAGCGTCTCCGGGGAGGTGGTGATCGAGTCGCGCAGCCGACCGGTGAAGTCGTCGAGTCTCGCATCGCCGCCACGGGCCTCGCCGATCTCCTCGAAAAGGACTTCGGTGCTGGCCGGACTCTTGACCATCGCCCGCAGGGCGTCGAGGCACTGGACGTTGCCGGAGCCTTCCCAGATCGACATCAGCGGACTCTCGCGGAACAGCCTCGGCATTCCCGACTCTTCGGCGTAACCGTTGCCGCCGAAGCATTCGAGGGCCTCGACTGCGTGGGAAGGCGCCCGCTTGCTGATCCAGTACTTCAGGACCGGAGTGGCGATGCGCTTGAACAGCTCGGCCCGTTCATCCCCGGCCACCGACTCGTCGTAGGAGCGGGCCAGCCGCATCACCGATGCGGTCGCGGCTTCGGACTCGACGCTGAGGTCGGCCAGCACGTTTCGCATCAGTGGCTGGTCGATCAGGCGCTTGCCGAAGGCTGAGCGGTTGGCGGTGTGGTGGAGGGCCTGGGCGACCCCGTTTCGCATCCCTGCGCTGGCCCCGAGGGCGCAGTCGAGGCGGGTGTGACCGACCATCTCGATGATCGTTCTGACACCGCGCCCTTCTTCGCCGACCATGCGGGCCCAGGCGGAGCGGAACTCGACTTCCGAAGAGGCGTTCGAGCGGTTGCCGAGCTTGTCCTTGAGCCGCTGGATGTGGAAGCCGTTTCGATCACCGTCAGGGGTGAATCGCGGCATAAGGAAGCATGAGAGGCCGTTTTCGGTCTGGGCCAGCACGAGGAAGGCGTCACACATCGGTGCAGAGCAGAACCACTTGTGGCCGGTGATCGAGTACTCAGCGCCGGGTCCGCCGCCGTTCAGCGCCACGGCCCGGGTCGTATTGGCGCGTACGTCCGAGCCGCCCTGCTTTTCCGTCATCGCCATGCCCGCGATCGCGGCCGGCTTGGTATCGGCGGGTCGCAGCTCACCGTCATAGTCGAGGGCGAGGAAGCGCTGTTCCCACTCAGCAGCGACCTCAGGCTGGTGTCTGAGCGCCGGGATCACCGAGAAGGTCATCGAGATCGGGCAACCCACACCCGCTTCGGCATGGGTCAGCTGGGTGAACATCGCCCCCCGGGCCACGTTGGCCCCGATCCGGGGCTCCCGCCAGGGCAGGGCGTGGATCCCGTGGCTGAACCCGAGGTGCATCAGCTGGTGGTAAGCGGGGTGGAACTCGACCTCGTCAACCCGGTGGCCGAAACGGTCGTGGCTCTTCAGCTTCGGTGGGAAGTTGTTCGCGTCGGCACCCTTCCCCAGAACCTCGGCCGAGCCGCAGATCTCTCCCAGCGCCGAGACCCGGCCGGCGGCCCATCCGCCACCCTCCCGCTGCAGCGCCTCCTTCAGCGGCAGGTCGATCTCGAACAGGTTGACGTCCTCGAGCGGTGTGGCCTGGTTGAAGACCTCATGGGTGGCTTCCATTGCCCGTGATGATCGCACAGGCGGGAGTTGCGAAGGCGGTCCTCACAGGTAGCATCGGCGGCGACCGAAACCGAGATGAACAGCGGAGAAGAAGGGGAGTTCCCGAGTTGCAGAAGATCAGGGTCGCCAATCCGATAGTCGAACTGGACGGCGATGAGATGACCAGGATCATCTGGTCCTTCATCAAGGATCAACTGATTCTGCCGTACCTCGATGTCGACCTCAGGTACTACGACCTGGGTATCGAAAGCCGCGACGCGACAGATGACCAGATAACCATCGACGCGGCTGAGGCGATCAAGAAGTACGGAGTCGGTGTCAAGTGCGCAACCATCACCCCTGACGAGGCCCGCGTCGAGGAGTTCGGTCTGAAAGAGATGTACATATCGCCCAACGGCACCATCCGCAACATACTCGGAGGGGTGATCTTCCGGGAACCGATCGTCATCTCGAAGATACCCCGCCTCGTACCCGGCTGGACCAGGCCGATCGTGATCGGCCGCCACGCTTTCGGTGATCAGTACAGCTCGACTGACGTGCGTATACCGGGCAAAGGAAAGCTCACCATGACTTTCACACCGGAGGACGGTTCCGAGCCGGTCGAGATGGACGTCTTCGACTTCCCCGGAGAGGGCGTCGCAATGGCGATGTACAACCTCGACGAGTCGATAAGGGACTTCGCCCGCGCCTCGATGACCTACGGCCTCGAGCGTGGCTATCCGGTCTATCTCTCGACCAAGAATACGATCATGAAGCGTTACGACGGCCGCTTCAAGGATCTTTTCGAGCAGATATTCGAAGAGGAGTTCAAGGCCGAATTCGAAGCGGCAGGGCTTACCTACGAACACCGCCTGATCGACGACATGGTCGCTTGTTCACTGCGGTGGGAGGGGGGTTATGTCTGGGCCTGCAAGAACTACGACGGGGACGTGCAGTCGGACTCGATCGCCCAGGGATTCGGCTCACTCGGACTGATGACCAGCGTGTTGATGAGTCCCGACGGCAGGACGGTGCTGACCGAAGCCGCCCACGGAACGGTCACCCGCCACTACCGCCAGCACCAGCGGGGCGAGTCGACTTCGACCAACCCGATCGCCACGATCTTCGCCTGGACCAGGGCGCTGGCCGCCCGTGCCCGCATGGACGGAACTCCCGAAGTGGCCGCATTCGCCGAAACGCTCGAACGGGTCTGCGTGGAAACCGTCGAAAGCGGGAAGATGACCGAAGATCTTGCTCCTCTGGTCGGCCCTGACCAGCCCGAGGAAACCACCCAGGACTACCTAGCTCTGATTGACCAGAACCTGAAGGCGGCATTGGCATGAAGGCCCGCCTCTCAAACAACCAAGGAGAAACAGAATGAACGCCCCAGTCAAGGTCACCGTCACCGGTGCCGCCGGCCAGATCGGCTACGCCCTGCTCTTCCGGATCGCCAGCGGCCAGATGCTCGGTCCCGACACACCCGTCCACCTCAGCCTGCTCGAGATTCCGGCCGCGGTAACCGCCGCCGAAGGCACCGCAATGGAACTCGACGACTGCGCCTTCCCGCTGCTTCACCGGATCAGCATCACCGACGATCCCAAGCAGGCCTTCGACGGTGCCAACGTCGGCCTGCTGGTCGGAGCCCGGCCGCGTGGTCCGGGGATGGAACGGGCGGACCTGCTCGAGGCCAATGGAGGCATCTTCAAGCCGCAGGGCGAGGCGATCAACGCTGGAGCCGCTGACGACATCAGGGTGCTCGTGGTCGGCAACCCGGCCAATACCAACGCCCTGATCGCCGCCTCGGCCGCCCCGGACGTGCCGATGGGACGCTTCACCGCGATGACCCGCCTCGATCACAACCGGGCGATTGCGCAGCTCGCAAACAAGCTCGGAAAGCCGGTCAGCTCGGTCACCAACATGACCGTGTGGGGCAACCACTCGGCGACGCAGTACCCCGACCTCTACCACGCAAAGGTGGACGGTGAAGAGGCCCGCAAGCTGGTCGATGATGATGCCTGGATCGAGAACGAGTACATCCCCCGCGTTGCCAAGCGCGGTGCCGAGATCATCGACGCCCGCGGAGCTTCGAGCGCCGCTTCGGCCGCCAACGCGGCGATCGAGCACATCCACGACTGGGTACTCGGTACACCCGAAGGTGACTGGACCTCGATGTCGATCCCGTCGGATGGTTCCTACGGCGTTCCGGAGGGGATCATCTCCAGCTTCCCGGTGACCTGCTCCGGTGGTGAATACAGCATCGTCCAGGGTCTCGAGATCGATGAGTTCTCACGTGGGCGGATCGACGCCAGCACCGCTGAGCTTCAGGAAGAACGCCAGGCTGTTGCCGACCTCGGCCTGATCTGAATCGCTGAAGGTTACGCGTCTGGATTCAGTGCGCTTCCCGGGGCATCCGGGGGGCGTACTGAAAATTAGGTATAACGCGGTGTCTGCTTGACTGTCGGCCTGGCCGAGGTGATACAAGTAAATGAAAGCCACCAAGCTAGGAGACTTACGAAAATGTCAGGTATAGAAGAAGCGATCAACCGCATCGAAGAGGCTGCTGTCAAGCAGCGCGATCTCACGGTTGAAGAAAGCCGCGCTATCAAGGAAGCCGTGGCGAAGGCCACACGTGAAGCCCGTGACAGCGTCAAAGCTGAGTACAAAGAGCGGCGAGCGCAGGTGAAGAAGGAAGTCAAGGAAGCCGAGAAGGCGGTCAAGGACGCCCGAGTGAGGATCGAGAGGGCGCTGGGATCGGATACCCAGACCACCAAGACCCGGGCTCCCCGCGGTTCCCGCGCCACGACCCTGCATAAGTTCTTCAAGGACAATCCCGGTTCAACCGTTTCGGACGCAGCCAAGAGTCAGGGTGTTTCGCCGAACGGCCTCTATCCGGTCGCCCGCAAGCTGACCGAGGAAGGCAAGCTCAAGAAGGACGGCTCGAAGTACACGGCCGTCTGAACGCTGACGACGACGGCCGCTTCCGGGTCGTCGTCGCCCGCCGGCTCCTGCCGGCCGGCCTCGAACTGCTCGATCAGCGGTTCGAGGTCGAAAGCGGCGGCCTGGGGTCGGACCGCCCGGAACTGATCTCCCTGGTCCCCGGGGCAGCGGCGATAGTCGCCGACCCCACGGTCCGGATCGACGATGAAGTACTTGATGCGGCGGGCCCGCGTTTGAAGCTCGTGGCCAACTTCGCGGTCGGCTACGACAACGTGGACCGGACCGCCTGTGCGCGTCGCGGCGTGATGCTCACCAACACTCCTGATGTCCTGACAGATGCGACCGCAGAACATGCGCTCGGCCTGACCGTGGCATCGGCCCGCCAGATTCCCGCCGCCGAGCGCAGCCTGCGTGAGGGCGGCTGGACCGGCTGGGACCCGGCGCAGTACCGGGGGATCGAACTGAGCGGGGCTACCGTAGGGGTGGTCGGGATGGGCCGGATCGGCCTCCGCTACGCGCAACTCGCAGCCGGCTTCGCCGGCGGGATCCTCTACAGCTCACGCAGCCGCAGTGAGCAGGCGGAGGCCGACCTCGGCGCACGCAGGGTGGAACTCAGGGAGCTGCTCGCCGGCTCGGACGTGGTCAGCCTCCACTTGGCAGCGACGCCGGAGAACCGCCACTTGATGGACACCGAGGCGATTGCGTCGATGAAGCCCGGCTCGATCCTGATCAATACGGCGCGCGGATCACTGGTCGACTCCGAGGCCCTCGCGCTCGCTCTCTCGGAAGGGCGGATCGCCGCAGCCGGTCTGGACGTATTCGAGGACGAACCGGAGGTTCCCCGTTCCCTGCTCGACGCCCCCGGAGCGGTTCTGACTCCACACATCGGTTCCGCCACCTACCGGTCGCGGGACGCGATGGCAGAGCTGGCGGCGAAGAACGTGATCGCTGTGCTCGGCGGAAACCGGCCGCTGACAGAAGTCAGCCCGCCGGAAAGCTGAGCGCCGGCTCAGGCCTTCTTGCTGCCGCGCCGCTCCGCTTTGCGTGAGCGCGGCACGGTGCGGAAGACGTAGTCCCACATCGGGCTGGAAACGCCGTATCCGTAGCGGTGATCCTGGAAGTGGTGGCGCATGTGGTGCTCCCGGATCCTGCGTCCGACCCTGGACTTCGGCACGAAGTGGTGGAGGTAGTAGTGGGTGTAGTCGTAGATCAGGTAGCCGATCAGGAAACCGGCGAAGACGCTGAAGGCGGTCGGCGTTCCCAGGATCAGTACGAAGATGCCGAGGAAGATGGCGGCGAGAGGCAGCCCGACAGCGGGAGGCATGACCAGCCTCATCCGGTCGTTCGGGTGGTCGTGATGAACGCCGTGGATGATGAAGTTGAGCTGGTCTCCGCCCTTGAACTTCGGGTGCCAGTGAAAAAGCAGGCGGTGAAGCCAGTACTCCGAGAGGGTCCAGACCAGCAGGCCTGCCAGCGTCAGACCGATGACTGCACCCACGCTCGCCGCCTGGTCTATCGCCAGCCAGTACATGACCCCGATGATCGGGATGAAGATCAGCGCCGGGACCGACGGGTGGACCCTGGAGAAGAAGTTCAGAACGCGGTTCTCGAAGAGGTCGGGGGAAGCGGACAGCTTTGAAGTGTGTTCAGACGTACCCATGATTAAGCCCGGATGCTAGCGTGAACTACCCCCGAAACTGAAAGATCCGACCAATATGCCTATCACCGCCACAATCAATTCCCTCGAATTCAAAGTAGCCGACCTCGCCCTCGCCGAATACGGCCGCAAGGAGATCAACCTCGCCGAGCACGAGATGCCCGGCCTGATGTCCACCCGTCGCGAGTTCGCCGACTCGAAGCCGCTTTCCGGTGCCCGGATCACCGGCTCGCTTCACATGACCATCCAGACTGCGGTTCTGATCGAGACGCTGGTCGAGCTCGGTGCCGAAGTCCGCTGGGCGAGCTGCAACATCTTCTCGACCCAGGATCACGCCGCCGCTGCCGTCGTGGTGGGCCCGGAGGGTACGCCCGAAGAGCCGTCGGGCGTGCCGGTCTTCGCCTGGAAAGGCGAGACCCTGGAGGAGTACTGGTGGTGCACTGAACAGGCATTGACCTGGCCAGAGCCTGGTGACGACGGCTCGGTCGGGCCGAACATGCTGCTCGACGACGGTGGAGACGCGACGATGCTGATCCACAAGGGCGTCGAGTTCGAGCGCGCCGGTTCCGTTCCGGCACCTTCAGACTCCGATCCGGACGAGTTCAAGGTCGTCCTCAGGCAGCTCTCCGACTCGATCGCCGCCGACGGCAACAAGTGGACCGAGATCTCCAAGGGGGTCATGGGCGTGACCGAGGAGACCACCACCGGCGTGCTGCGGCTCTACGAGATGAAGGAAGCGGGAGAGCTGCTGTTCACCGCGATCAACGTCAACGACTCGGTCACCAAGTCGAAGTTCGACAACCTCTACGGATGTCGCCATTCGCTGGTCGACGGCATCAACCGCGCCACCGACGTGATGCTCGCCGGCAAGGCCGCCGTGGTCTGCGGCTTCGGCGACGTCGGCAAAGGCAGTGCGGAGTCGCTGCGCGCCCAGGGCGCCCGGGTGATCGTCACAGAGATCGATCCGATCTGCGCCCTCCAGGCAGCGATGGAGGGTTACGAGGTCCGTCGGCTCGACAGCGTGCTCGAGACCGCCGACGTCTTCATCACCACGACCGGCAACAAGGACATCATCACCGCCGAGGACATGAAGCGCATGAAGCACCAGGCGATCGTCGGCAACATCGGCCATTTCGACAACGAGATCGACATGGCCGGGCTCGAATCGATCGAAGGCATCGAGCGGATCGAGATCAAGCCCCAGGTTCATGAGTGGCGCTTCCCCGACGGGCACTCGATCATCGTGCTGTCGGAAGGCCGACTGCTGAACCTCGGCAACGCCACCGGCCACCCGAGCTTCGTGATGTCGAACTCGTTCACCAACCAGGTGATGGCCCAGATCGAGCTCTTCGCAAGGGCGGACGAGTACGAGCTGGGGGTCCACGTGCTGCCGAAGCACCTCGACGAGAAGGTCGCCCGGCTCCACCTCGATGCGCTCGGCATCGAGCTGACCGAGCTGAGCCAGGAGCAGGCCGACTACATCGGCGTCCCGGTCGAGGGCCCGTACAAGTCGGATCAGTACCGCTACTAGTCCGTCCGCCCGGCGGGGGGCCACGCTTAAGCCGCGGACGGCGTGGTCTCGCCCCCGGGCCGTGGCGGGCGAGAGCCCAAAATGCGGGGTTGTTGCAGTCCTGTGAAAACTGGATTGCTGCGATTTGCGGAATCGCCGGCGATGCGGCCGGGGCCGTCCTGCTTGGATGCTCTCCGTGGCCGGAGGAAAGAAAGATGCCCCCAAGTGTGAGGACTGCTACTTCCGGAAGAAGATGCTCTGCGCACTCGATCTCGAGGAGCCCTGCGTCACCTTCAGGCCGAGCCGCCCCGAGGGCCTCGTTCCCCCGAGGCAGCCGGTCCTGCTGTTGAGGCCGCCTCGCTGGGCGAACGACCGGCGGATCACCGCGACGGACCCGGAGACACCGGCGACCCCGGCACCGGCTGCCGACGCAGACCGGCTGCCCTCGCCGGTCGCCGCCTGAAAACGGCCTACCACCGAACGGACGGGAATACGGCGGTCGGGCTGTACGCATAACATTTTTTCGATGAAGTTCTCCGTCCTCGGAAAGTCACCGGCGTGGCAGGATGCCGGTGGGGCATGCAGCGGCTACCTGGTCTCCCAGGGCGATTCCACGATCCTGCTCGACTGTGGCAACGGCGTCTTCGGCAAGCTGCGGAAGTCCTGCGACTACGTCGACATCGACGCGATCTTCATCTCGCACCTTCACGCCGATCACTTTCTCGATCTGATCCCGTTCGCTTTCGGCCTGACCCATGCGCCCCGTCAGCAGCCGGTACCGGTTGGTGACTGGCCCGGCACCGACAATCCCGCTCGACCCGTGCTCTTCGCTCCTCCCGGCGCTCGAGAGGCATTCGGCCAGGTCTGCGAAATCTGGGGCATGTGTTCACTGATCGAGGATGCCTTCGACTTCCGTGAGTACGACCCGTCCGAGCGGATCGAGGTCGGTGGCATGCAGGTCACCTTCCGAGAGGTTCCGCATTACATCGAGACCTGGGCGATCGAGGTGGCCGGGCCGGGTGGCGGCCGGTTGACCTACGGCGCAGACTGCTGTCCGAACGAGGCCCTGGTCGATTTCGCCAGGGACACCGACCTGCTGATTGCTGAGGCCACACTGCCGAGGCCGGAGCGGACCGGCGTGCGGGGTCACCTCACGCCGGGTGAAGCCGGAGAGCACGCCGCGGCCGCGCGGGCGAAGCGGCTTCTGCTCACTCACATCTCGGACGAACTCGATCCCGAGTGGGCTGTCGCGGAGGCCGCCAAGGCGTTCGACGGTCCGCTGGAAGTTGCTTTCGAGGGGCTGGAGATCGACCTCTAGACTGTCTGTCCATGTCTGAACGAGACCTTTTCGCAAACTTTGCCCGGATGCGCCGCGAGATGGACGAGATGCTGGGCGGCAACTGGGGCCGGACCAGCTACATCAGCCGCAGGGCCAGCGGTTTTTCCCCGAACGTTGACGTCTACTACTGCGGCGACCCTCAGCGTGCCGTGGTCAAGTGTGACCTTGCGGGAGTCGACCCCGCCACGGTAGGCATCGAGGTCGGCGGGCGCCAGCTCAAGATCGTCGGTGAGCGCGCCGTCCAGGAGACCGAGGGCCGGGTCTACCAGCAGGTCGAGATCCCTTCCGGTCCGTTCCGGCACATCGTTGAGCTCCAGGTCGACGTCGACCCTGACCGCGCGGAAGCCTCCTACGAGGACGGCATCCTCCGTATAGAACTCCCGCTCCGCGACGATGCTCAGCTGACCCGCCGGGTGCCGGTCGATCACCGCCGGGCCGGTGGTTCCGGTGGCTGACGGCGGCCGCGACCGTCAAGTCCCGATCTCCGGAGGCACGGCCGCAGGTTCGGTGCCGGTTCTGGAGGTCGTCGAGAAGGGCCAGGAGGATGCTGCGATCCGTGCCAGTGAGGCACTGCCCGACGCGATGCCGGTGCTTCCGCTGCGCGACACCGTTGCCTACCCCGACACGCTGGCACCGCTCGGGGTCGGACAGGAGCGTTCGATCAAGCTGGTCGATGACGTGCTCGCCGCCAACCGGATGCTGGTCATGGTTGCTTCGACCGATCCCGAAGAGGACGAGCCGACCCCGGACCAGCTCTATGACGTCGGCGTGGTCGGTGTCGTCACCCGGATGCTCAAGGTGCCGGACGGCTCGATCCGGATCCTGGTCCAGGGCAGCCAGCGGGTCAAGCTCGGTCCCTACGTCGCCGAAGAGCCATACCTGGTCGCCCGGATCACCGAGCTGCCCGACGAAGTCGAGGACACCCCCGAGCTCGAGGCGCTGAGCCGGAACGTCCAGAGCACCTTCTCCGAGATCATCGAGCAGATCCCCTATCTGCCCGAGGAACTCCAGATGGCGGTCACCAACGTCGACGAGCCGTCGGCCCTGTCGCACCTCATAGCGGGCGCCTTGCGGATCCCCACGGAGGAGAAGCAGGCCCTGCTGGAGGAGGTCGATGTCTCCAAGCGGCTTCGAATGCTCTCCGGCATCCTCGCCCGGGAGCTGGAAGTCATCCAGCTCGGCTCACAGATCCAGTCCGAGGTCCAGTCGTCGATCGACAAAGGGCAGCGTGAGTACTTCCTGCGCGAGCAGCTCAAGGCGATCCAGGCCGAGCTCGGCGAGGAAGACGAGCAGGTGGCCGAAGCGAACGAACTTCGGGAACGGATCGAGCAGGCGGGGCTGCCGGAGCAGGCGCTCCAGGCAGCAGAACGCGAGCTGTCCCGCTTGGAAAAACTGCCGCCGGCGGCCGCCGAGCACGGCGTCATCCGGACCTACCTGGAGTGGCTGGTCGACCTGCCCTGGAACCGCGAGACCGAGGACAACCTCGACATCGACCACGCCGAGGAGGTCCTCAACGAGGACCACTACGACATGGAGAAGATCAAGGACCGGATCCTCGAGTACCTCGCGGTGCGCAAGCTGAACCCCGAGTCACCCGGACCGATCCTTTGCTTCGTAGGTCCGCCCGGCGTCGGCAAGACGAGCCTCGGCAAGTCGATCGCCCGGGCCCTGGGGCGTGAGTTCGAGCGGATCTCGGTCGGCGGTGTGCGGGATGAAGCCGAAATCCGCGGGCACCGCCGCACCTACGTCGGAGCGATGCCCGGCACGATCGTCCGGGCCCTGCGCGACGCCGACTCCCGGAACCCGGTCTTCATGATCGATGAGATCGACAAGATGGGCTCGGACTTCCGGGGTGACCCGTCGTCGGCGATGCTCGAAGTTCTCGATCCGGCCCAGAACGACTCTTTCCGCGACCACTACCTCGACATCCCGTTCGATCTCTCGGACGTGATGTTCATCGCGACCGCGAACGTGCTCGATACGATCCCTGGCCCGCTGCGGGACCGCATGGAGACGATCCAGCTGGCCGGATACACGGTTGACGAGAAGCGCCACATAGCCCGCCGCTACCTGGTTCCGCGCCAGATCAAGGCGAATGGGCTGAAGCCCAGCAAGATCTCCTTCACCGACACGGCCCTCACGGCGGTCATCGAGGAGTACACCCGTGAAGCCGGCGTCCGCAACCTGGAGCGGGAGATCGGCACGGTCTGCCGCAAGGTGGCGCGGGTATTCGCCGAGAACGACGGCAAGGGCAAGAAGGTCAAGGTCTCCGGAAAGCGTGTTCGCGAACTGCTCGGCCGGCGCCGGGTGTTCTCCGAAACCCGCCGTCGTACAAGGATTCCGGGTGTTTCGACCGGCCTCGCCTGGACCCCGACCGGCGGCGACGTGCTGTTCATCGAGGCGACGGCGATGCCCGGCAACGGCAAGCTGGTTATCACCGGTCAGCTCGGCGACGTGATGCGGGAGTCCGCCCAGGCCGCGCTCTCCTATGTGCGCGCCAACGCCGCGAAGCTCGCGCCTGACGCCGACGTCAAGTGGTTCGCGAACAACGACATCCACATCCACGTCCCGGCCGGTGCCGTGCCGAAGGACGGCCCATCGGCCGGTGTGGCGATTACGGTCGCGCTGGTCTCGATGATCACCGGCAGGCCGGTCAGGAACGATGTCGCGATGACCGGCGAGGTGACCTTGACCGGTCAGGTTCTGCCGATCGGCGGTGTCAAGGAGAAATCACTCGCCGCCCAGCGGGCCGGGATCAAGACGGTGATCCTGCCGAGCCGCAACGAAGGCGAGGTCGAAGAGATCCCGGAGTACGAGAGAACCGCGGTCGAGTTCGCCTATGCGGGCAAGGTGAGCGAGGCTCTGGACATCGCACTCGAGGAAAAGTGACGGCATGATCGCTATCCTCGGAGCAGACCTTCGGATACTGACGACCAGACTTGAACGAAAGAAGTGAGGGGCGAATGAGCAAGGCAGACATTTCCAGCAAGGCCGGCAAGGCATACACCTCCGCCCGCGACAACACTTACGTGCGCCGTCTGATCGAAGACGAGGAACTGCGGGCGAGCATCATCGAGGCCGCGGTAGCCGCCAAGAGTGCCTACGGCCGGGTCCAGTCCAGCAAGTCTTCAGCCGTCGAATCCGTGACCAACGACCGCAAGGTCAAGCGTGAGCTGAGCGAAGCGGCAGACTCGCTGCGCGATGCGGCCGAGCGGCTGCGCGAAGGGCCGAAGAAGAAGCGGCACCCGATCCGCAACCTGATCGGGCTCGCCCTGCTCTCAGGCGGACTCGTGCTCGTCTTCAGCGAGTCGGCCCGCAAGACCGTTCTCGACGCAGTTTTTGGTGCCGAAGAGGAGTTCGTCTACACCTCGACGACCTCCGTGCCGCCGGCTGAGTCCGCCGCTCAGACCAACGGCACTCCGGTAGCCGAGTAGCCGAAATACAGATCGCGGCTGTACCGGAGCGGGGCCGAGTGCCCCGCTTCCCTAGTATCCCGCGTCCTCATGGAGCGCCGGAAAGACATCAGGAACATCGCCATCGTGGCCCACGTGGACCACGGCAAGACGACGCTGGTCGACGCCATGCTCTGGCAGTCCGGGGCTTTTCGCAAAGGCCAGGACGTCGACGACCGGGTGATGGACTCGATGGACCTCGAGCGCGAGAAGGGCATCACGATCCTCGCCAAGAATACCGCGGTCCGATACGGCGACGTCAAGATGAACATCATCGACACTCCTGGTCACGCCGACTTCGGCGGTGAGGTCGAGCGCGGTCTGACCATGGTGGACGGCGTCGTCCTGCTGGTCGATTCTTCCGAGGGTCCGCTGCCACAGACCCGTTTCGTACTTGCCAAAGCTCTGGACGCCGGCCTGCCGGTGATCCTGGTGGTCAACAAGGTCGACCGTCCGGACGCCCGCATCGCCGAGGTGGTCGACGAGGTCTACGAGCTTTTCATGGACCTCGGCGCCGAAGGCGACCAGATCGAGTTCCCGATCGTCTATACGAACGCCAAGGCCGGCTGGGCCTCTCTCACCGAAGGTGAAGAGGGCCAGGACCTCGGTCCGCTGATGGACCTGATGGTCGAGCACATCCCTGCTCCGGAGTACGACCCGGAGCATCCGCTTCAGGCCTACGTCACCAACCTCGACGCCTCGCCCTACCTCGGCCGTCTGGCACTCTGCCGGGTCATGCACGGCACGATCCGCTCGGGCGTGCCGATCGCCTGGTGTCGGGCCGACGGCGAGATCGTCAAGGCCACGGTCTCCGAGCTGTTCGTCACCGAGGCCCTGGACAGGGTTCCGGCCGATGAAGCCGGACCGGGGGAGATCATCGCGATCGCCGGCCTGCCCGACGTGACCATCGGAGAAACCCTGGCCGACCTCGAGGATGCCCGCCCGCTCCCGGTGATCGAGGTGGACGAACCGTCACTCTCGATCGAGGTCGGGATCAACACCTCGCCGCTGGCCGGCCGCGAAGGCAGCAAGGTCACCGCCCGGCAGATCCAGAACCGGCTCGACCAGGAACTGCTCGGCAACGTGTCGATCCGCGTCCTGCCGACCGAGCGACCCGACGCCTGGGAGGTCCAGGGGCGCGGGGAGCTTCAGCTGGTCGTCCTGCTGGAGATCATGAGGCGCGAAGGATTCGAGCTGACCGCCGGCCAGCCGCGGGTGGTCACCCGCGAGATCGACGGCAAGATCCACGAGCCGATGGAAGCGCTCCAGATCGACGTGCCGGAGGAGTTCGTCGGTGCGGTCACCCAGCTGCTCGCGGCGCGCAAGGGCCGCATGGAGAACATGGTCAGCCAGTCCGACAGCCGCAACCGGCTCGACTACGTGATCCCGGCCCGCGGCCTGGTCGGCTTCAGGACCGAGTTCCTGACCGAGACCCGAGGAACCGGCATCATGAACCACGTCTTCCACGCCTGGGAGCCCTGGGCCGGCGACATCACGACCCGCAGCACCGGCTCACTGGTCGCCGACCGCAAGGGATCGACCGCCAGCTTCGCCCTGTTCGGCCTTCAGGAACGCGGCGGCCTGTTCGTCGGCCCGGGCGAGGAGGTCTACGAAGGCATGATCGTCGGTGAGCACACCCGATCGAACGATCTCGACGTGAACGCGGTCAAGGAAAAGCAGCTGACCAACATGCGCTCGGCGAACTCGGATGTGCTGGTCAGGCTGACGCCGCCGAAGGAGCTGACCCTCGAGTCGGCGATCGAGTTCCTCCGCTCCGACGAGTCGGTGGAGATCACTCCCGCTTCGCTGCGGCTTCGCAAGACCGTGCTCGACGGCACCGAACGGGCCAAAGCCGCCCGCAAGATCAAGAACCTGTCGCGCTGAGGCGAAGAACGGGGCGAAACGGGTGGAGAGGCCCTGCTCCTCGCCACCCGTTCCCATCCCCTGTGTCGCGTCCTGCTCAGCATCCCTCCCCGGCAAGCTGGACTGGTTCTAGAACCGTCCACCCAGGTAAGGGTTGCGGTGCCCGGCAGAATTCTTTATCGCCCTATATGTCAGGCCGGGGAGAAGACCTTGCGAAAGGTGTTGAGCGCCCGCGGTGAACCCTGTCGGGGTCAGCCTGCGCGTGGTCACCGAACGCAGGGGGTTCTTGCGGTCCATGGCGATCGAGATCCACTCGGCCCAGTCGGTCTTCAGGGTCAGTCCGGGTTCGGCGCCCTGCCCTGCATGGCCGTTGGCCCGGCCGTTCTCGACCACGACGTGCCACGGATCGGCGTCGGTGAAGTCCCACTCGGTGGTGAACCGGCCGGCCCGTGCTGCGCCGGCATCGGCGATCCGGGCGACGTGTCGAAGTGCATGCTCTGGATCTCCGGCGAGGAGTCCGGCTGGGCGCAGGGCTCGCCGTTGATGCCGGCCAGCATCAGCTTCGCCTCGCGCCTCGCGATCTCCTCGATGCTCCATTCGGGATCGAACGGCCAGAGGTCGGCGGGCATCTCCTCCCGTCGGGAAGCCGATCATCCGCCAGCGCTGCTGGATCAGCCTCAGGCCGAAGGCGATGATGTCTTCGAGCGAGAAGCCCCAGCATTCCGTGTACTCGCGGTCGAAGCCCGGCGGGCAGAAGACCCCGAGGGTGAACGGGTCGACCTCACGCAGAATTTCGACGACAGCCGCTTTGCATTCCTCCGACTGGGGGACGATCTCGGAAAGCGTCTTGACGCCGAAAGCGATGTGGCGCTGCTCGTCCCTGGAGATATGGCGCATGCCTTCGGCAAAGCCCGGCATTGATCCGGCTTTGGTGAAGAAGTCCTCGATGAAGTGCTGGCCCGGGCTGGGCCAGCGTGCCTTCGACCACCAGGTGGTAGAGCGTCACCGCCTGGGCGAACTTCGGCAGCGAGCGGTCGGCCCTCAGCTCGTCGGCCATGCGGTCCAGCCGGTCGAAGACCCCGCGGTAGCCCCAGCCGAGCTGGGGCAGGGTGGTCCGCAGTGTGGAGGCGACGTCGTCACCCGCTCCGAGTACCTCCTTGAAGAACCGGTGGAAGTGCACCGCGTGCCGGGCTTCGTCGACCTGCTGGGTGGTCAGGAAGTAGGCCTGTTCTTCGTTCGGGGCAGCGTCGATGTAGGGGGAGAGGTTGTCGGCGACCGAGTCTTCGCCGTAGAAGAACATCGAGTACATCCACAGGGCCGACTTGCGCTGCATTTCACTCAGGCCGTCCCAGCCTTCCCGGTCATTCGAGAAGTCGATGCCCATGGCGCTCCAGTTGTTCTCCTCCCAGCGCCGGTAGAGATCGACGTAGGAGATCGAGCCTGTCGAACTACCTTTCGGATCTGCTGCGGCTACGGACATTCCGGTTCTCCTCGCTGCGATTCGTTCCTGTTTCGTTGCTCTTCGAGCGGCGCTGGCCCTGTGGGGGGTATAGACACCGCGCGGATACTAACTGACTGACTGGTCAGTTAGTACGATGGTGGCGTGGAAAGGACTACCCCTTCGCCGGAAGCAGGCTCGAACAAGCCAGCGCGCAGGATGCCCGCGTCCGAGCGGCGCGAACTCATTCTCGAGGCCGCCCTCGACGGTTTCGCCGACCACGGCTATCACCAGACGTCGCTGGATGAAGTCGCCCGCCGCGCCGGGGTTTCAAAAGCTCTCATCTACGAGCACTTCACTTCAAAGAGCGAGCTCTACAGCGAGTTGCTCGAAACCTACGTTCACGAACTGCTCGATCGGGTGCGATCGGCCGCGCTGTCGGTCGAGGAAGGCGCCGAGACGCGACTGATCGCCGGAGTCGAAGGATTCCTCGAATTCGTAGACGAACGTCGAGATGCCTGGCGGATGCTGATCCGGAACCGGGCCAGCGAAGACGTCGGAGATCTCTTCGACAGGCTCAACGAGGAGGTGGCCGGCACGATCGCCGGTCTGATGGCCGAAGACATGCCCCCTGCTGCCCTCCCCGAAGGCGTCGATTCCGCCATGGCGGTAGAGGCCACAGCGATGCAGCTTCTGGGCGGACTGACCGCGATCGCCAACTGGTGGGACGAGCACCGGGACGTCGAGCGAGCCACCGTACTGGCCATGGTCATGGAGTTCGCCTGGGTCGGCCTCCAGCGGGCCTCCTCGGGCGAACGCTGGGACTCCGCGGCGATCGTCGACGGCGGCACCGGAGGCGCTCAGCCGTCCAGCCGCTGACGGGCCGAGCGCACCTCGTCGACCGCCTCTTCCCTGGTCATGCCGAGGCCGATCAGCAGGTCGGTAGCTGTCGCCCGCACCTGGGAGATGATCACGCTGACCGCGAGGTTCGAGGTTTCGTCCAGGGCGGCGCTGGCGGTCGCCGCCGCCCGCAGGGCCGCCTCCCGGGTGGCGGAATGCCTGGGGGCACCGCCGAGGTGCTGGTCCAGTGAACGCACGGCCGCGGCGAGGTCGCGTATCCCTTCGGTGGCCACCGGCGGGATGTGCTCGTCGAGGTCGATGGCCCTGACCGCAGCCCTCGCCAGGACCCTGGTGTTGCGGATCATCAGATCGATCGGCTCGGCCGCAGCCGCCAGCTGGTCGACCCGGCCGCGTGAGCTCCTGCGGATCGGGGAGAGCGAGATGGTCTCCTGCCCGGCCTCGACCGCGATCATCATCTCCCTCACCGCAGGATCGAGCGAGCGGGCACGCTCGAGCGCGGCGACTATCTCTTCCTTGCTCGAGTGCTCGAGCGCATCGGCGATGTCAACCAGGGTTCCGGAGAGCCTCGCCAGCAGGGGTTCGAGGTGGCGGCGTACAAGCCGAACCGGATCAACCGGAGTCAGCGCGTTTGCTGCCAGCGCGATCGAGCCACCGATCAGCGCGTCGACGAAGCGGGTCAGCGTGTCGCCGACGTCGGGGGCCGCCAGGGTCGCGACCAGTACCGCGGAAACGGCGGCCTGGTTGACCAGCATCACGCTGCCACCGGAAAGCACCGCTACCGCCATTGCCAGGCCGAGGATAAGCACGAGCTGCCAGGTGCCGGTACCGGTGACCAGCGACGATCAGGTCGGCGACGGCGATGCCGAGTGCTACGCCGAGGGCGACCTCGTAGGCCCGCCGGCCGCGTCGCTCGATCGCCAGCCCCAGCACCAGTACGACCGCGATCGGAGCGAAGAAGGGCTGGCTGTGGCCGAAGACCTGCGTGGCGATGAGCCAGGCCAGCCCGGCGGCCACGCAGACCTGAAGGATCCGCCACCAGGCGAACCGCAGCGCTGCGATCCGCTGATCCACGGTCCTCCGGAACCGGGCCTTGCGTGTATTCAGCGGATGGGTCGCGGTCGGAGACACTCGCTCCAACTATGCCACTTGAGTCAAGGGCCGCAGGTTGGCCGGGGGTTCAGCGCTCCAGCGCTTCGTAGGTCGTGGCGAAGCGCTGGGCGAGCACGTTCCAGGAGTAGCTGCTGCGGATCTGCTCGTAGGCGTTCTGGCCGCGCTGTTTCCTCTCGTCGGTGTCGTTGACCGCCTCCACCAGGGCGTCGGCCAGCGTGTCGACGTCGTCCGGCTCGACCATCCAGCCGTTCGGTCTTCCCGGTTCGGTGTTGACGAAGGTGAGCGGGCCTCCGCTGCGGGTGGCGATCACGGGAAGCCCGGAGGACATCGCCTCCAGCAGGACGAGGCCGAAGGGCTCGTTCACCGAGGGGACGACGAGCGCATCGGCGCAGGCGAGGCCGTCCGGGAGCTCGTCGTGGCCCCTCCAGCCGAGGAAGAAGATGTCATCGGCACCCTCGCGGCGGGCCACGGTGTACGGGTGCTCCTCGCCCCATTCACCGGGCGAGCCGCCCCAGATCACAAGCGGGGCCGGCTTGTTGAAACGGAGCCGGGCACGGCCGTAGGCCCGGACCAGCAGCGGCACCCGTTTGAAGTCCAGGAAGCGGCCCAGGTACAGCAGCACGGGTGAGGGCTCGCCCGTCTCGGGATCGGTGAACGCGGCCAGATCCTCTTCTTCGTAGCGAATGCTGCCGGGTTCCCCCGACTCGTCCCAGCCGAGCGGTTCGGTCGACCAGCCAGCGGTGCCAGCGCGAGAGTCGCTCCTCGGAACTGACCGGGCGACGGTCGAAGCGCTCGGTATCGACTCCGTTCGGGACGATCTCGATCCGGTCCTCGTCCACGCCCAGCAGCCTGAGTGCCTCGTCGCGGTCGTGAGGGGAGATCGCGACGATGCGGTCCGACTTCCGGCCCAGCGCCACCAGCATCTCGGCCCAGTGAGCGCCGAAACGCCAGTGCGCCCAGTCGGTGTCTTCGAACAGCACCCGCTGCTCAGGTGAGAGGCCGCCGGTGTCCGGCATCTCGGCTGCTTCCGCCCGGTCGGCCATCCCGGGCAGGGTGGTTCCGAGCGTCTGCGCCAGCTCCGAGAGCCGGTTGATCCGGTCGATCATCTTCAGCTCTGTGCCGTGAAGGTGGGTCAGGACCGGTCGGTCCGGCCAGCGCCTGTTGAACGGCCGCCTGAAGCGGTGTCAGGTGGTGGAGGTGAAAGAGCTTCGGGTCCGGCCACGCGTCTTCGAGGATTCGAACCCAGGCCTGGATCAGGTGCTCGCCGATCTCCGGCGAGACCGCCGCAAAGACCCGATCCGGGTTGTCGCCGCCGTCTTCGAAGGAGGGGTGGAGCGGCACCTCGACCTCGAGCGGGTCGCGGCCGGCGGCATGGGCGGCGAGGGCCGGCCCGTAGTCGGCCGCGTCGACCGAGAGGCCTTCGAAGAAGGTTCCTGCGTGGCTCTGGGCCCCGACCGCGCCGAGTGACCCGCAGGCCAGCGAAACCTGCCAGCCGACACCGTCGAGGGCGCGGGAGAGGTAGCGGACGACCTGCGCCGAGCCCCCTCGCGGGTAGAACAACAGACCCATCGCCACCTGCTGCTTCGTCGGACTCATCCGGCGACGGTATTGGAAGCGAACGGACCCCGTCGGTCCGGCACGGGTCTCAGCCCAGCTTCGGGGACTTCCAGGGCTCGGTCAGCTTGCCGGCGATCAGGGCGGGCAGGCCTTCGATCGGGACCCGGTCCTGGCTCAGGGAGTCGCGGTCGCGCAGGGTGACCATGTTGTCTTCCCTGGTGTCGAAGTCGACCGTGATTCCCCAGGGGGTGCCGATCTCGTCCTGGCGGCGGTAGCGCTTGCCGATCGAACCTCCGGCGTCGTACTCGGTCTGGATGCCGGCGGTGCGCAGGGCGCCGGTTGATCTCCTGCGCCTGCTCCGGCATGCCCTCCTTGTTGAAGAGCGGCAGCACGGCGACCTTGATCGGGGCGAGGCGGGGGTGGAGCTTGAGCACGGTGCGCTCACGGCCTTCGATCTCGTCGGTGTCGTAGGCGTCGACCAGGAAGGCAAGGGCGGCGCGGTCGGCGCCGGCGGCCGGCTCGATCACATGTGGCAGGTACCGTTCGCCGGACTGCTGGTCGAAGTACTCGAGCTTCTCACCGGAGTGCTCCTGATGCTGGGTCAGGTCGAAGTTGCCGCGATTGGCGACGCCTTCGAGCTCCGACCAGCCGATCGGGAACAGGTACTCGATGTCGCTGGTTCCGGATGAGTAGTGGGAGAGCTCGTCCGACTCGTGCGGGCCGGACCATCAGGAACTCCGGCCGGATGCCGAGGTTGAGGTACCAGTCGCGCCGGATCTCGATCCACTTCTGGTACCAGTCCTCGGCTTCGGCCGGCGGAACGAAGAACTCCATCTCCATCTGCTCGAACTCGCGGGTCCGGAAGATGAAGTTGCCCGGGGTGATCTCGTTGCGGAAGGACTTGCCGATCTGGGCGATGCCGAAGGGCGGAGCCTTGCGGGCGAAGTTGAGCACGTTCTTGAAGTTGATGAAGATGCCCTGGGCCGTCTCGGGCCGCAGGTAGGCGATCGAGCTCGAGTCCTTCATCGGGCCGACGTTGGTCTCGAACATCAGGTTGAACTCGCGGGCCTCGGTCAGCTCGCAGTCGGGGCCGTCGCCCGGGTTCTTCGACGGCTTCTGGGGGCAGGTTGCGTTCTCGAGGTCGTCGGCGCGGAAGCGCTTGCCGCAGGTCCGGCAGTCGACCATCGGGTCGCTGAATCCGCTCAGGTGGCCGGATGCCTCCCAGACCTTCGGGTGCTGGAGGATGGCCGAGTCGAGCGCGACGACGTCGTCGCGTTCGCTCAGCATCGAGTTCCACCACTCGTTCTTGACGTTGTTCTTCAGCAGTACGCCGTAGTGGCCGTAGTCGTAGGTCGAACCGAGTCCGCCGTAGATCTCTGAAGACGGAAATACGAAGCCGCGGCGCTTGGCCAGGGCGACGATTTCATCCATCGTGACTTCGGTGTTTTTCTCTGCTGCGGGTTCGTCTGCCATGGGGCGGAACGGTATAGGGGACGCATCCGGCGACGCGCTGCGATAATCATCCGTCCATGCCGATCTACGAATACCGATGCGACAAAGGCCACGAGGTCGAGGTGATGCAGTCGATGAGCGAGGACTCGCTGACTGAATGCCCCGACTGCGGTGCGCCGACCAGGCGGGTCCTGCACTCGCCGGCGATCCACTTCAAGGGTTCGGGGTTCCACAACACCGATTACGGCACACGTTCCTCGAACAAGGCCAAACAGGCAGCCGCGGCAGCCAAGGAGTCGGGCGGAGATTCTTCCGGCTCGTCCGATTCCTCGAGCTCGGACTCATCCTCTTCCGGGGGTTCCGATTCGGGATCTTCATCCAGCTCCAGTAGTGGAGATTCAGGCAAAGGGAAGTCGGATTCGAAGTCGGCCAAGTCGGCCCCCTCATCCTCTGACTGAAGCTCCGACGGCACCTTGATCGCGTGTGTACCGCGGTGTACACTCGGAAGCATGAAGCGGATCGGGATCAGGGAACTGCGCGCCGACCTGAGCAGTCAGGTGAAGAGGGCTGCGGCCGGCGAGACGATCGTCGTCACCGTCGACGGGCAGCCAAAGGCGCGTCTCGTTCCGGTTGAGAACGCCTCGCGAGGGCAGACGATGGAGGAACTGGTAGCGGCCGGCAGGGTCATACCGGCCAGGCGTCGCGGACAGAAGCCACCCGAACCTCCGCCGATGTTCGAGGGCATACGTCCCAGCGCCGAGGTACTCGATGAGATCCGTGCCGACCGGTCCTGATGATCGCCTTTGACTCCTCTGCCCTGATCAAGCGCTACCAGCGGGAGGATCACTCGGACTGGGTGCGGGAGCAGATGTCCCGGGACCCCGAATGGTGCGGCTCGACTCTTCTGGCCACCGAAACGGCCATTGCCATCGCCCGTTTGATTCCTGATTCGGAATCGCTCGGTCTGGCGGATATCAGGGTGAGCCGGGACCTCGAATTCTTCGATCTCTTCCCGGTGGACGGAGAGGTGCTGGTCGGGGCTGTGGAGCTCGGACGGGCTTTCGGGCTCCGCACGCTCGATGCAATCCACCTGTCTTCGTTCCGCTCGATTCCGACGGAGTTTCGGGTCATGACGTTCGACGGTCGCCTCGCCGCTGCGGCGAAGGAGATCGGGCTGGACCTGCTCGCTCCGCCGGGCGCTTGAACTGCATGTAAGTTGATGCCATGGACGGAGAGGTGGAGACCGGTTCGGGAAGGGTCGTTCGGCAGCTGACCGGGCTGGACTCGGAGTTTCTGGCGATCGAGGACGAGCGCAACTTCGCTCACGTTTCCGGGCTGGCGGTACTGAACCCCGCCGAGGCGCCGGGGGGAGTCCTGACGCTTACCGACGTGCGCGACCTGGTCCTGAAAAGGATCCACCTGCTGCCGCCTTTCCGCTGGCGCCTGGAGGAGGTTCCGTTCGGTCTCGACCACCCCTGGTGGATCGAGGATCCGGACTTCGACATCTCCTACCACGTGCGCGAGCTGGCGCTGCCTTCACCGGGCAGCGACCGGCAGCTGTCGGCGCAGGTGGAGCGGATCATCTCCCGCCCGCTCGATCGGGCGCGTCCGTTGTGGGAGCTGTACCTGATCCAGGGGGTCCACGGCGACCGTGCCGCGGTCCTGACCAAAATCCATCACTCAGTCGTAGACGGGGTTTCGGGGGCCGAGATCCTCTCGATCCTGTTCGACCTCGAGCCGGGGGGCCGCGTCCTGCCCGAGGACCCGCACCCGGTTGAGACTTCGCCGCATCCGGGCTCGCTGGGTCTGCTGGCCAAAGGTGCCACCGGACTGCCCGGCCGGGCAGTCCGCACGGTGCGCAATGTGCCCGCGACCGTGATGAACATGGCCGACGTGCCGCCGATCCGGGCGATCCCCGGCGTCCACGTCACGGGCGAAGCGACCAACAGGCTGCGGCGACTGTTCGGCGGAGGAAAGGATGACCCGGGGCGACCCGGGCTAACGGCACCCCGGACGCTGCTCAACGACCGGATCTCCGGCCAGCGCCACTTCTCCTTCGGCACGCTCTCGTTGCCGGAGGTCAAGGCGGTCAAGAACGCTTACGGGGTCAAGGTGAACGATGTGGTGATGTCACTGTCGGCCGGAGCGCTGCGCAGCTTCCTGCTCGTCAACGACGCGCTTCCGGACGAGCCCCTGATCGCGATGGTCCCGGTTTCGGTCCGCGGCGAGAAGGATGTCGGAACCTTCGGCAACCAGGTCTCGGCGATGATGGCGGCGCTGCCGACCGACGTGCCGGACCCGGTTGAGCGCCTCAACTGCGCCCATGCCGAGATGGCCGTGGCCAAGCTCCATCACGCCACCCAGCCGCCGCACTTCATCGCCGACGCGACCGAGATCGTGCCGCCGGTGCTTTTCTCCCGCGCCGCCCGGATGGTTGCAGAACTCGGCGCGAGCTCTCACTTCAGCCCGCACTTCAACGTGATCGTCTCCAACGTGCCGGGGCCACCGGTGCCGCTCTACATGGCCGGGGCGAAGCTGGAGTCCCACTACCCGGCCTCGGTGATCATGGATGGTGTCGGCCTCAACATCACCGTGCTCAGTTACCTGGACCGGCTGGACATCGGCATTGTCGGCGACCGCGAACTCGCGCCCAACTTCGACCTCCTGGTAGAGGCGATGGCCGACGAGCTCAAAGAGCTGCTGCGCCGCGCCTGAGCCGACTGTCACCGCCGCTTCTTGAGAACCTTCACTTTGCGCTTCGCCTTGGAGATGTTGCCCGCGGCGTCGGTGGCCCTGACGGTGATCGTGGCCTTGGAAGCCTTCTTCTTCAGCACCTTCTTGACCAGCCTCTTTGCCTTCTTGTTCAGCTTCAGCTTCAGCTTGACCTGCTTACCAGCGACCGCTGGACGGGTCTGCTTCTTCAGTTTGAGCGTCTTCGTCTTCCTGACCTTGCCGTTCGGCTTGAGGATCTTGACCCTGATCTTGCCCGTGGCCCTAAGGGAGCAGGCTTCGTCGAGGCAGGTCGCGTTGAGCACGATCCTCCGTGGGCTCTTCTGTTTCTTGGCTCCGCGAACTCTGAGTTTGGGGGCCGTGCGGTCGACCACTCTGAAGCTCCGGGTGGCCGGGCTCGGATCCGCATTGTTGAAGGGCTCCGGGTCAGCTGCGGTGACCGTGAAGTCGTGAGGGCCTCTGGCCAGCCCGGTGTAGGTCTGAGTTCCCGAGTCGCAGGACACGGGAGCACCGCCGTCGATCGAGCAGCTGAATACGGAGTCCGGCTCGCTCGACGAAAAGGTGAAGGTCACCGAGTCCGAGTCGACCGCTGCTGATTCTGCCGGTCCCGAATCGATCGTCGTCTCTGGTGCGGTCTCATCCACCTGGGCAGACCAGAGTTCGACCCCGGTGGCGCTGTCGTCGTCGCCCCGGAAGTAGAGATCTTCGCCGGAGGCGATAATCCCGTTGATCAGCGAGCCGCCGGTCGGGTTGATGTCGGTCAGGCGCTCGGTGCCGGAGGCCGTAAGGTCGGATCGCCAGAGCTCCGTGCCATTGGTGCCGTCATCGAAGGAGAAGTAGAGGTTGCCGCCGAACGACCTGTAGCCGGTGATGAAGTTGGTGGTGGTCAACACCAACTCCGTGCCCGAGGTCGTGCCGTCGGACTTCCAGAGTTCGTTGAAGTCTTTGGTGAAGGCAAGCATGCCGTCTACGACAACCGGGTCGCCGGTTGGACCGATCACGGTCCCCGGGGAAACCCGCTCGGTACCCAATTCGGTGCCGTCAGTCTTGTGCATCTGCCAGGTGCTGCCGAAGTAGAGCTCGCCGCCAAATTCAGTGCCGCCGAATCCGAACTCCAGGCTGCTGCCTGAGCCGACTCTGATGTTCTTGACCATGTTCGTCCCGACCTCGGTTCCATCTGAGCGCCAGAGCTCGAATCCGTTGACTCCATCGTCGGCCGAGAAGTAGGCCTCGCCCTCGAATTCCGTGTAGCCGCTCTTGATCCCGTCGGCCGGGCCCGGGTTGATGTCCTTGACTTCCTCCGTTCCAAAGAAGGTGCCGTCGGAGACCCAGAGCTCTTTGCCGTGGTCAGTAGCGCTCGCGAGGTCGTCGAAGGTGAAGAAGAGACGGTTGCCGATTGCCGACATGTTGGTGATTTCAGCGAAGCCGGCTTTGATGTCTCTGACCATCTCGGTGCCAGCCGTGGTTCCATCCGACTTCCAGAGTTCGTAGCCGTCAACGCCGTCGGAATTTGCGATGAAGTACAGCGTCCCGTTGACGTTCACCAGTTTGCTCGGACCGCCGCTATTGAATCCTGCCGGATTGATGTCCTTCACGAGTTCTGTGCCTGCCTCGGTCCCGTCTGTTTTCCAGAGCTCGCTATCCAGGGGGCCCTGCAGTGCATCGAAGTAGACCTCGCCGTTCATTTCCACGAAGAAACTCGGTGAACTCGAAAACGCAATCAACCCATTGTCACCGGGGAAGACGTCCTTGAGCAGGTAGGTGCCGGCTTCGGTTCCGTCCGAGCGCCACACCTCCCTACCGTGAACGTCGCCGTCGGCGATAAAGCTGCCGTCGCTGGCGTCAAAGATCAGGACACCGTCCAGATCGGCCCCACCGGGGGTCTGGCCGTCACCCGACTGAAGCGGATCGCCGTTCCCCGGCCCCGGGGCGATGTCCTTGACCTGATCGACAACGACCGGCGCCAGCGCAGCGTCGGCCTGCTGGCTGATGGCGAGGCCGAGAAGTACGAATGCGACGAACAGGCCGATCAGGCCGGGAACTGTTCCAAGTGATGGGCGCGAAGCGGACTCTCTGGTCATCTTCCCGGTCCTTTTCTCCGCTGCGTTCAACGGATACCTCTCGTTTGGCGGGCTCCATCCCCTTCTCACTCGCCCGTGTCCGGCGACCGTATCAGTCGGTTTCGACGACGAGACGCTGCGCCCTCTGAAACCGCAGGCGAGGGCCGGAGTTGCGCTCGGCTTTCGAACCCGAGCACCCTGGCTGTTACTTGCGCTTGAGCGTCACGGTCCGCTTCTTGGTGACGGTAGGGCAGCCGTCGGGCTTGTAGGTCAGGGTCAGCTTCACTTTGACCTTGCCGTTCTTCTCAAGCCGCTTGGCTGCCTTCCCCCTTGCCTTTACCACCAGCCTGCTCTTGCCTGCCTTCTTCAGTTTCCTGACTGCGGGTTTGACCGAAGCCGAGGGCCTGAGACGCACAGTGCCTGCCGATCCGGTGCTGACCGTCAGTCGGCCTTTGCCGTTCCTGCGGTTCGCCTTGAACTTGCCGACGGTCAAGCGGGCATCGCCGCAGACCGGAATCGGGTCCGGTTCATCTGAGGCTTTCCGTGTTGATGCAGTCTGGATGATCGAGTGACTGCCGTCGAACCTGCGCCAGACGGAAGTCACCTCCCCGTCGGGACCGGCTGCGAGCTGGGGCTCCTGGGCTCCGTGCCCCGCATCCGAGAGCTCAGTGACACTCCCGAAGCCGGCGCCGGGCGCCCGGGTCACGGTCTGGATGCGCAGGTTGTTCTGGGGGTCCGGGCGGTCCCAGGCGACGGTGACCGTCCCGTCAGGGGAAGCTGCAACGGCGGGCTCAGCGGCGACGGCACCGGGGGAGGTCAGGTCAAGAATCGGCTCCGGTACTCCGTTCGCCGGGAATACACGGGTCTGGATAAGTGAATCGAGACCGATGCGCTTTTCCCATACGAGCGTCGTTGAGTTGTCGGGCGTGATCGTGATGCTCGCCTCCAGCTCATCATCGGGGCTCGAAGTCACCTCGGAGGGAGGACCGAAACTCCCGACTGGCGGTCGAAGCGCGATCAGGATGTCGGAGTCTGATCCGTCGAACCGGCTCCAGCTTGCGACCGCGACACCGTCGGGCCTGTACGCGATGCTCGTGTCGCTGATCGAAGGCGCGACCGGTGCCACCACCGCTGCGGCGCCAAAGTTCCCGGCGGGCGGGCGGGTGGCAGCCTCAAGTTGATCGGTGGGCCCTGTGTCGCGCCTCCAGATCGCGGTGATCGTGCCATCGGAGGCCCCTGCTACCTCAAGGCCGGAAGCATTGCCGAGCGGGTTCGAAAGGTCCACAACGGATCCAAAGCCCCCACCCGGCAGCCTGGTCGAGCTCTGGACGACGCTGTTCGGTGGCTGAGCGCGGACCCAGGCTACGGTTGCGGTTCCGTCGCCTGCGATTGCCACCTGTGGTGGCGAAGCTTCGCCGGTCGGTGAAGAAACGTCGCCCGGCGGAGCGAAGCCTCCGCCCGGGGCGCTGGTCGCGCTCTGCACGACCCGGTTGGCCCCCACCTCCCTGACCCAGACGGCGGTCACCCTTCCGTCGGGCCCGACCGCAATCTCGGGAGCGAAGGAATCGGCACCCGGCGCACTCAGGTCCTCGGGCGGACCGAACTCACCGCCCGGTGGCCGGACCGATGCCTGGATGATGCTGTCGGTTCCGTTATCCCTCTCCCAGACAACGGTTGCCGTGCCATCCGGCGCGACTGCGATCCGGGCCTCCTCAGCATCCTGCTCGGCTGCCGAGAGGTTGATTGCTGGAAGGAGCCAGGGTCCCTGCGGTGCAGCGGCAGCGGAAGGTGCGAGGCTGAAAGCAGTCAGGGAAAGGATGGCCACCGCAAGCAGTGTCTTCAAGCCTCGGGTCACGCTGAACTGCTCCTCCGCCCGCATCATGCCCGTCCTCCTCCGCCCGAATTGTCGAGTTGCGGATTCTTACCGGTACGGCGAGGCGTGTCAAGCCTCTCGTATTCAGCTAGCTGCGCCTTCCCAGAACCTTCACTTTGCGCTTTGCCTTGGAGATGTTGCCCGCGGCGTCGGTGGCCCTGACGGTGATCGTGGCCTTGGAAGCCTTCTTCTTCAGCACCTTCCTGACCAGCCTCTTTGCCTTCTTGTTCAGCTTCAGCTTCAGCTTGACCTGCTTACCAGCGACCGCTGGACGGGTCTGCTTCTTCAGTTTGAGCGTCTTCGTCTTCCTGACCTTGCCGTTCGGCTTGAGGATCTTGACCCTGATCTTGCCCGTGGCCCTAAGGGAGCAGGCTTCGTCGAGGCAGGTCGCGTTGAGCACGATCCTCCGTGGGCTCTTCTGTTTCTTGGCTCCGCGAACTCTGAGTTTGGGGGCCGTGCGGTCGACCACTCTGAAGCTCCGGGTGGCCGGGCTCGGATCCGCATTGTTGAAGGGCTCCGGGTCAGCTGCGGTGACCGTGAAGTCGTGAGGGCCTCTGCCCAGCCCGGTGTAGGTCTGAGTGCCCGAGTCGCAGGACACGGGAACACCGCCGTCGATCGCGCAGCTGAAGACTGAATCCGGTTCATTCGAGGAGAAAGTGAAGGTCACTGAATCCGCATTGACGACCTCCGCTTCGCTCGGTCCTGAATCAATGCTGGTTTCCGGTGCCGTCTCATCCACATGGGCGGCCCAGAGCTCGACCCCTGTGGCGCCCGCGCCGGAGAGCACCTCTGCATCCGCACCGCGGAAGTAGAGGTATTCGCCGGAAACGATCATCTCGTTGATCAATGAGCCGCCATTGGGGTTGATGTCCGTGAGGCGCTCGGTGCCGGAAGTGGTCAGATCGGTTCGCCACAGTTCCACGCCGTGGACACCGTCGTCGAAAGCGCCGTAGAAGGCGCCACCAAACTCAACGAACGAGGTGAAGGGCGGAAGGACTCCATCAACCACCAATTCGGTGCCCCCAGCCGTGCCATCCCACGTATAAAGAGGGCCCGAGATCGTTATGTAGAGGGTACCGTTCGCCTCGATCAGCCCACCGATTGCGCTGCTGCCATCAAACATCTCTTCAACATCGCCAGGTATGCCGTTGGTCTTGTAGAGGCCGAAGTCACCGCTGATGAACAGTTCCCCGCCGAATTCGAGGGCCGGTCCGCCGAACTCAAGGCCGTTGCTGTCGTCGCCGCCGGGCCTGAGGTCCGCAAACAGCTCGGTGCCGCCCTCGGTCCCATCGGTGCGCCAAAGCTCAATCCCGTTGACGCCGTTGTTTGCCTTGAAATAGAGGAGGCCGTTGTACTCGAAGAGGCGGCCCGGTTTGCTGTCGTTCAGGCCCGGATTGATGTCCTTGACCATTTTGGTGCCGAAGAGCGAGCCGTCCGAGGTCCACAGTTCGCGTCCGTTGACGCCGTCGTCGAAGCTGAAGTAGAGCTGGTCGCCGATCGCCTGCATGTTGCTGATGTCGCAGGTGGGGCAGCCCTGCAGGTTGTAAACGAGCTCAGTACCGGCAGTGGTCCCGTCAGACTTCCATAGCTCGTAAGTGTTATCGGAGGGGAAATCGGAATTGGCCGTGAAGAACAGGGTTCCGTTCACGTTCACCAGGTTGGCTGGTCCGCCACTGTTGAATCCTGCTGGATTAATGTCCTTTACGAGGACGGTTCCGGCCTCCGTCCCGTCTGTTTTCCACAGTTCGCGACCTACCACTGTGTTGCTCTGAGCCTGGAAAAACACTTCGCCGTTCATTTCCACGAAGTTGTCCGGACTACTGGAGAAAGCGAACATCCCGTTGTTACCAGGAGCGATGTCCTTGACCATGTAGGTACCAGCCTCGGTCCCGTCAGATCGCCACAACTCGCTTCCCTGAAGACCACCTTCGGCGACCTGCCCGCCGTCAGTGGCATCGAAGATCAAGATGCCGTTCAGGTCCGCGCCACCGAAAATGCCCGCGCCGTCGCCACCCTGCAAGGGGTCGCCGTCTCCCGGGCCCGGGCGGATGTCCTTGACCTGTTCGACCACCACCGGGCCGGGCGCGCCGCTGGCAGCGGTGTCTAGCCCGAAGCCGAAGATTGCGAAAGCTGCGAAGAAAACAATCAATCTCGAAGCAGACGCGAATGATGATTGCGAAGCGTTCTCCCTGGTCATCTCGTACCCTTCTCCCGCCGCTTTCAGCGAATACCCATCATTTCATTCACTCCCAGATCGGCTCGCCACGCGAACTCAACCAGACTATCAACCGGCTGCGGCCTTCACGCCGCATGAGCTCACCGTCGTTTCAGCGTCACGGTCCGCTTTTTGGTCACAGTCGCGCAGCCGCCACCGGGCTTGTAGGTCAGGGTCAGCTTCACTTTGACCTTGCCTTTCTTCTTCAGTTTCTTAAGAGTCTTGCCTTTGGCCTTGACCGTCACTTTGCCGGTTCCTTTGCCGCCGACCTTGCGGCTGTTCTTCTTCACCTTCTTGGTCGATTTCAGTACGACAGTGCCGCTGCCGCCCGCTGTCACGGCGAGCTTGGCGGTGCCCTTCTTTTTGTTGCGGGTCAGTTTGCCGAGCTTGAGCGACTTCTTCGGGCAGAAGGTGGCGCTGGGGGTGTAATCCCGGTTCATGAAGACCTCACAGGTCAGGGAGCTGCCGGTACACGGGCCGGTCCAGCCGGTGAAGCGGTTGCCCGAGTCGGGATCCGCAGTAAGGGTGACGGATGACAGCGAAGCGAAGTCGCCGTCGCAGTCGTTGCCGCAGGTGATTCCCGATGGGCTCGAGGTCACTTTGCCCTTGCCGCTGCCCTTCTTGTTAAGAGCCAGGTTGTAGGTCAATGGTTCGAAGGTGGCGACCGCCGCGTAGTCCTGGTCCATGAAGACCTCACAGGTCAGAACGCTGCCGGTGCAGGGGCCGGTCCATCCGATGAATCGGTTGTCCGGTTCGGGTTCCGCGGTAAGGGTGACGGTGGTCAGCGAAGTGAAGTCACCGGAGCAGTCGGTACCGCAGTCGATCCCAGCCGGACTCGACGACACCCTGCCCTCGCCGCCGCCCTCCCTTATCGCTGAGATGTTGTAGCTGGGCGTCTGTGTTGAGGCCGCCTGGACTATCTGGTCGGGGCCGTTGTTCAGTCTCCAGGCTGCCGTCGCTTTGCCGTCGGGGCCGACGGCGAGTTGGGCCGTATCGGCATCAAGGCCGGTCGGCGAGATGATCTGTGGCTCGGCGAAGCCGGTGTCGGGCGCCTTGGCTGCCGCCGCCACGACCGTTTCCGCACCGGCCTCCTCGCGCCAGAGGAGGGTGACGGTCGAGTCTGGCGCGACGGCCACGTTGACGTTTTTGTTGATTTCGGAATCCGGTTCGGAGATGTCGACCGGGGTCCCGAACGAGCCACCGGCAGGGCGGATGCTGCTCTGCACCTGTCGCTCGAGCGGTGCGACGTCCAGGAACCAGGCTGCCGCGGCGGTTCCGTCCGCCCCGATTGAGATCCGGGGATCACGGACGAAGTCGGACGTCGCGGAAAGATCGCTCGCCGCATCGAAGGCACCTCCCGGGGGCCGGACCCGCGCCTGGATGACCTCGTCGGATCCGTCCCTCAGCGTGAACACGACGATCGTGGTGCCGTCGGGCCCGATCGCCACGTCGGCTTCGATCGCCTCGAAAGCCGCCGGGCTCAGCAGTTCGGGGGCGCCGAAGGATCCACCGGCCGGCCGCGTTGCCGCATGAACCCGGAAGTCGGCGCCGGACAGCTCGACCCAGGTGACCGTAGCTGCGCCATTTGGTCCGGCGGCAGGAACAACCGAATTCAGGCTCGTGGCGGGTCCGGAAAGGACTTCGGCGGGACCGAAATCCCCGTCCGGCGGACGCGTGCTCGACTCCGCGATGTCTACGGCGCCGGCTTCGCGCTCCCAGGCGACCGTGGTGGTGCCATCGGGGCCAATGACGACCCGGGGACTTTCGGAATCGTCATTGGCAACCGAGAGGTTCTCGACTGGGCCGAAAGAGGCAGCGCCCGGGCCCAGGGTGGCGGTCTGGATCTGCTGCTCATCCGTGTCTACGCGAGCCCAGACCACGGTCACGCTTCCGTCGGGGCCGACCGCGACGTCTTCGTCGTCGGGGCTGTCGCCGGTTCCCGGGATTTCGATGGCCGGCCCGAAGTCACCGACCGGGGGGCGGACTCGGACTGCGATCGAGCGATCCACGTTCTCCCGCAGCCAGACCACGGCGGTGGTGCCATCAGACCCGACCGCAGTCGCGAGACCATTGGTATCTTCGCCTGTCTCCGAGAGGTCAGTGGCCGGCAGGACCCACGGGCCCTGAGGTGCCGCTTCGGATCGGGTTGCGGCGAAGGCTGAGGCCAGAAGCAGCAGGCCCAGTCCGACCAGTGCCACGACCCGGTTCGAAGGCCTCGACGCTGATTCGTAGTTCCGCTCAGTCTGCATTCCGGTCTCCCCATTGCTCGACATGCTTGCGGCCGCCTGGCGCGTCACCACTCGACCCTTACGTTCCGGTGAATATAACCGGCCTCAGGTACCGGAGTTGCGGATCGGAGCCGATCCGGCCGAGACACGGTCGGGACTAGCCGCCTTCGAGCTTACGCGCGGCGCGCTGCCTCTCCTCGACCGGGATCTCGAGGCTGCCACCCGGGCCGGGGCCGGACGGGATCAGCACGTCCGGCTCGGCCGAGCCTGCGAAAGCCGTGGAGAGGGCCAGCTGGGGCATGGCGATCAGGCCGAGGTCGGAGATGAACGCCTTGGGCGCGGTCCAGCCGATGATCGGTCCCTTGATGAAGTTGTACGGCAGGCGTAGGGGGGAGGTCAGCCGGCTCTTGATCCCGTTGAGGATGTTCTGCTGGGCGGCAGCCCGGTCGAGGTCGTCGTAGCCCTCGGAGAAGGCGCTGGGACCGGAACCGGGGCAGGGCTTGGGGGCGCGGGTCCGGGCATAGGCGAGCGCGTCCTCTCCGTTCAGGGTGTTGGAGCCCTGCTCGAGTTCGATCGTCCAGCCGCCGTTGGCTTCGCCGCCGGAGATGTCGGCGCAGAGTGGGATGTCGAGGTCAACCTTGACCCCGCCGATCGCGTCGATGAAGTCCTCGAAACCTTCGAAGTTCATGATCACCACGTGGTCGATCGGGATGCCGAGGAAGTCGGAAACGGTTTCGACCTGGAGGGCGGCGCCACCGAAGGCGTAGGCGCCGTTGATCTTCTGAGCCCCGTTGCCCGGGATCTCGGCGAAGGAGTCCCGGGGGATCGAGAGCTTGCGGAACTGGCCGCCACCGGCCCGGACGACCATCAGGGTGTCCGCCCGCGCGCCCGCGCAGCCGTCCCTGGGAGCTTCGCCCCTCGCCTGCTGCTCGTAGCAGCGCTCCTCCTGAGCCGCTCCCGGTTCGAGAGTGTCCGGACTGCGGCTGTCGGTGCCGATCACCAGGATGTTCTGCGCCTGGGGCAGCAGCCAGGGATTGCCGGCCAGCGCTGCCTTCGCGTCACCGTCGAGCTTCATCGACTGGATCTGGGCCGACACGGCGAACGCCGCACGCTGAGGGCGAACCAGCCGAGTACGACGAACAGGAGCCACTTCAGCCACGGACGGCGGCGGCGGGAGCGCTTGCGCGGATCGGGGCGGTCGTCCGGCGGGGAGCCCTGGCGGTATACGGGGTATGGCACCTCTTCGGCGCTGCCCTGCCGTTCCTCGCGGGGCGGTTTCGGCCTGGCCGCGCTGTTTCCGGGCCTTGTCCTTGAGCGAGTCGAGGTCGGGCTTCCGAAACCGGGAGAATGGGCCCCGGCGCGAGCGGTAGACGTTGTATTCAGGACGCTCTGGAGGTCGCTTGTCGCCGTCGGATGGCATAAAGGTCTAAGAATGGTGACTGATGAACGGACTTGAGACGATCGGGGCTGACCTGGGTGGTACGAATCTGGCCATCGGGGTTATCGATGAGAAGGCGGAAATCCTCTGGGAGGACATGGTCGGGTCGAGTGGTTATTCGCAAGAAGGGGTCATTGACCTTCTGAGCGCCGAAGTTGAGCGGGCCCGGGAGGCGAGGCCCGGAGCGGCCGCGGTCGGCCTCGGCATACCCGCCCGGATCGACTTCGAGAAGGGCCACGCCATCGACACGGTCAACCTCGACTTCGAGGAGTTCCCGGTCCGCGACCTGATCCGCGAGCGGACCGGCATGCCGGCCTTCGTCGACAACGACGGCAACCTGGCGATGATGGCGGAGGCTCTCTACGGCGCCGCCAAAGGGGCGAAGCACGCGCTGATGCTGACCCTCGGCACCG
The DNA here is from genome assembly GCA_963709475.1 of uncultured Solirubrobacterales bacterium. Lineage (GTDB taxonomy): Bacteria > Actinomycetota > Thermoleophilia > Solirubrobacterales > 70-9 > 67-14. Next base: position 198,432 of record CAVPWI010000009.1, read on the forward strand.
GTGTCGGCGGCGGGATCTGGATCGACGGCAAGACTTATCGAGGCGCCAGCGGCGCCGCGGCGGAGATCGGCCACACGGTCGTCGAGATCGACGGCCCGCGCTGCCAGGGCAACTGCCCCGGCCGCGGCTGCGTGGAAGTCTTCGCCTCGGGTACGGGCATCGCGAAGATGGGTGCCGAGGCCGCCGCCGGGAATCCGGATTCGGCGCTGGCTCGGCTCGGTGCGGAGCGGGGAGCGGTCAGCGCCCGGGAGGTAAACGAGGCGGCTTCTGCCGGGGATCCGGTCGCGCTCGGTGTCGTCGATCGGGTCGCCCATTACCTGGGCACGGCGCTGGTGACGCTTTCCAACGTCTTTGAACCGGAGGTGATCGTGCTCGGAGGCGGTGCCATGGCCTTCGGTGAACTCCTGCTGGAGCCGACCAGGCGTGAGGTTGCCACCCACGCCCTCAGCCCGATGGACCAGACCCCGATCTTCGCGGCGAGCCTCGGTCCGGCGGCCGGCATGATCGGTGCTGCGGCACTGGCCCGCATCGAGCTCGAGGCCGGACGCTGATGCCCGGCCGGCTGACCGTCTGTCCGACTCCGATCGGCAACATGGATGACGTCACCAAGCGGGTGCGCGAAGCGCTCGTCTCGGCCGACTACATCGCCTGCGAAGACACCCGGCGCACCGGCCGTCTGCTCGAACGGATGGAGATCAGCCCACGGCCGAGGCTGGCCTCCTACCACGACGGCAACGAAGCTTCGAGGGCGATCGAACTGGTCAAGCGGATCGAGCGCGGTGACCGGATCGCGCTGGTCAGCGATGCGGGCATGCCGGGGATCGCAGACCCTGGTCACAAGCTGATCCGCGCCTGTCACGATCGCGGCCTGGAGGTCGTGGTCCTGCCGGGCCCGTCCGTCGTACCGGTCGCCCTGGTTGCCTCCGGGCTTCCGTCGGACCGCTGGCGCTTCGAGGGTTTCCTGCCGAAGCGGGCGGGTGAGATGGAACGGGTGCTGAACTCGACCGAGACCGTGATCGCTTTCGAATCGCCGCGCCGGATCTCCAAGACCCTGGCGGCGCTCGCCGCGCTCGCTCCCGAGCGTGAAGCGGCGGTCTGCCGGGAGATGACCAAGCTCCACGAGGAGGTCAGCCGCGGAACCCTCTCCGAACTGGCCCTCCGGTACAAGGAAGAGGTCAAGGGCGAGATCGTGCTGGTCATCGGTCCCGCGGGATCGGCCGCCCACGCCCAGGACATCGCTTTTGCCGTCGAAGCCCTGAAGCGCCTCGTCCAGTCGGGCGCCCGTCCCCGTGCCGCGGCCACCGTCGTGGCCACCCTCACCGGGACCCGGGCCAACGACCTCTACAAGGCGTTGACCGGCCGCGAAGCCCGTCGATGACCCGCGTCGCATTCGCGACCTGCGAGCCGCGGCAGCCGATGTGGGAAGACGACCTGCTGGCCGCGGCCGTGATGGAGGACGCCGGCGTGGAGGTCGAGTCGGTCGCCTGGGATCGGCCCGGCACCGACTGGGCTTCGTTCGACCGGGTCGTAGTCCGCTCCACCTGGGACTACTCAACCCGGCTCGAGGAATTCCTCGGCTGGGCCGACTCGGTCGGCGACAGGCTCAGGAACAGCCCGGAAGTGATCCGGTGGAACGCCGACAAGCGCTACCTGGCCGAACTCGACGGAGCCGGGTTCCCGGTCCCGCCGACCCTGCTGGTCGCACCGGGCGGCCGGATCCCCGACCTCGACGGCGAGTTCGTGATCAAGCCGCTGGTCGGTGCCGGCGCCAGGGATACCGGCCGCTTCGGCCCGGAGTCCGAACCGGCCGCGATCGAGCTGCTCGCAGGGCTGGCCGAGCGCGATCAGATCGCGATGGTCCAGCCCTGGATCGAGGAGATCGAGCGCGAAGGCGAGACCTCGATAGTGGTGATCGGCGGCCAGGTCGCCTGGGCGGTCAACAAGGGCAGCTTTCTCGCTCCCGATTCTGTCGTCCCGGCGGATCCGGAGGGGACCGCCGCGGCCGGGCGCGACGAGCAGCTGGTCCGGCTGGTCGAGTCCCGACCCGATCAGGTCGAGCTCGCCCACCGGGTGGTCGCCTGGGTTTCCTCCCGGTTCGGCAGCACGCCTCTGTTTGCACGCGTCGACATGGTCTCCACAGCCGCAGCGGGGTCGGTGCTGATCGAGCTCGAACTGATCGAGCCATCGCTGTATCTCGGCCTGGCAGCCGGGCTGGAATTCCCCGGGGCGCAGGCTTTCGCCGCCGCCGTGATCGCCGATCTCGACTGAGCCGCCCTATGCTGGTCAGCCCGTGAGTTTCTACGTCACCACACCGATCTTCTACGGCAACGGCGAGCCGCACCTGGGCCACGCCTACTCGACCATGGCCGCCGACATCCTCGCCCGCCACATGCGCCAGCGCGGCGAGCAGGTCTTCTTCCTGACCGGGACCGACGAGCACGGCGAACCGATCGCCCAGGCGGCCGAGCGGGAAGGCATCACGCCGCAGCAACTGGTCGACCGCAGCGCCGAGCAGTTCCGCGACATGGTCGGCAAGGTCGACTCGACCAACGACTTCTTCATCCGCACCACGGACGAGGGTCACGTGAAGCGCGTCCAGGAGGTGGTCGAGCGGGTCAAGGAGAACGGCTACGTCTACCACGGCACCTGGATCGGCTGGTACTGCCCGCGCTGTGCCGACTTCAAGAACGAATCCGAGATCGGCCCCGGGGATACCTGCCCGATCCACGAGATCCCGCTCCAGCGCGAAGAGGAGGACAACTGGTTCTTCAAGCTCTCTGCCTTCGAAGACCGTCTGGAGCAGATGTACGTCGAAAACCCGGGCATGATCCAGCCCGACTTCCGCCGCAACGAGGCGCTGTCGTTCATCCGCGGTGGGCTGCAGGGACGTCTCGCTCTCGCGCTCGAAGCTGAGCTGGGGCGTGCCGTTGACCTGGGACGCAGACCAGGTCATGTACGTCTGGTTCGACGCCCTGCTCAACTACTACACGGCGCTCGGCTACGCCAGAGAGGGTGAAGACCTGACCGACACCTTCTGGCCGGCCTCCTGGCACATCCTGGCCAAGGACATCCTCAAGTTCCACGCGGTCTACTGGCCGGCCTTCCTGATGGCCGCCGGGCTGGAGCCGCCGCAGCGCATGTTCATCCACGGCTACCTGCTGATGGGTGAGAAGAAGATGTCGAAGTCGCTCGGCAACGTGCTCGATCCGTTCGAGGTGATCGAGCGTTTCGGGGCAGACGCGCTGCGCTACTACTGCTTCCGTGAGGTGAGCTTCGGCCAGGACGGATCGATCTCCACCGCCGGCTTCGAGTCCCGCTACGAGACCGAACTGGCCAACGACTTCGGCAACCTCGCCTCGCGGACCCTGGCGATGGTGGTCCGCTACCGAGACGGGGTCGTGCCGGAGGCTGCTGCCGACGCTGCCCTGAGCGCCGACTTCGAAGGGATCGTCACCCGGGTCAGCGCGCTTCTCGACGAGGCCCAGATAGGTCAGGCGCTGGAAGAGATCTGGGTGCTGGTGCGTCGCCTCAACCGCTACGTCGAAGAGAGCCAGCCCTGGGTCCTGGCTAAGTCGCCGGAGGATGCCGCGAGGCTCGATCAGGTGCTCTACGGCCTGATCGAAGGGCTGCGTGTGCTGACGCTCCTGCTGCACCCGTACCTGCCGAACTCCTCGGCGAAGCTGCTCGAGGCACTCAGCCAGTCCGGGCTCGGGCTTGAAGAGTTCGGGTCCCGTCCCGGCGGTGTTTCGGTCGAGAAGATCGATCCGCTCTTCCCCAAACTCGATCCCCGCGAATAGGATTTCCGGGTCAAGCACTTGGTCGATACCCACTGCCATCTGAGCAGCTGCGAAGGCTCTGCTGAAGAAATCGTCGGACGAGCCCTGGAGGCCGGAGTCAGCCGGCTGATGACGATCGGCCTGGACGAGGCCAACAACCGCGAGCAGATCGCACTGGCCGAAAGATTCGAGCAGGTCTACGCCGCGGTCGGCCGGCATCCCAACGACTCCGACGGCTACGACGGCGGGGCGGCCGATGACATCCGCGAACTGGCCGCCCACGACAGGGTCCGGGCGATCGGTGAGACCGGTCTCGACTTCTACCGGGACACCGCCGAACCGGAAAGCCAGCGTCGGGCTTTCGCCTCCCAGATTGAGATCGCCGCCGAGACCGGACTACCGCTGGTGATCCACCTTCGCGACAGGCAGGGAAGCGACGATGCAGCCGCCGAGGCCTTCTCGATGCTCGATGCCGCCGGCCCGGAACTGACAGTCATCCTCCACTGCTTCTCCGTGCCCCACCGGGTCTCGGAGGCAGCCGAGCGCGGCTGGTACTGCTCTTTCGCCGGCAACATGACCTACCCGGCCAACGCGGAGATCCGCGAGGCGGCGGCCGTGGTGCCGGACGAGCTGATCCTGGTCGAGACCGACGCCCCGTATCTGACCCCGCAGTCACGCCGCAGGCACCGGAACGAGCCCGCATACGTGGTCGAGACGGCCGCCCTGCTGGCCGAGATCCGCGGGGTTTCACCCGACCGACTCGACCGGATCGTCACCGAGAACTCCGGCCGGCTCTTCGGCTGGTGAGGCTCGGCCAGAACTTCCTGGCTGACCCGAACCTGCTCGAGGCGATCGTCAGGGATTCCGGCGTCACCGCCTCGGACTGCGTACTCGAGGTCGGCGCCGGGGAGGGAGTGCTGACCGAGAGGCTGGCGGACGTGGCCGCGACGGTCCACGTGATCGAGATCGACCGGGGCCTCGAACCCGGATTGGCCGGCATCCGGGCACTGGAGAACGTCAACCTGATCTGGGCCGACGCGGTGCGCTTCGACCTCGACTCGCTCGAGCCGGCCCCGACCGCGATGGTCGCCAACCTCCCGTACTCGGTGGCGACGCCGGTGATCATGAAGTCGATCTTCGAGCTGCCTTCGATCACCCGCTGGACAGTGATGGTCCAGCTCGAGATCGCCGAGCGCCTGCGTTCCGGTCCCGGCACGAAGGCTTACGGCGCGACTTCGGTGCTCGCCCAGTTGACCGGCCCGGTCAGCATGATCAGGAAGGTGAGCCGCACCGTCTTCAAGCCACAACCACGGGTCGATTCGGCGATCATCTCGATCGAGCGGCGCGGCGCCGGCCCCGACCAGCAGGTGCGGGAGTTCGTCCGCGCCGCGTTCAGCCATCGCCGCAAGGCGCTGCCGCGCTCGCTGGACCTGGCGATCCCCGGCATGCTCGTGCCTGCCCGCGAGGCACTCGAGCAGATCGGGCTCGACCCCGGCCTCAGGGCCGAGGCCCTGACCCCGACGCAGTTCGCCGAGCTTTCGGGGATCATCGGACGACGGCCGCCGGAGAAGTAGAACCATGGAGACCTACACCGCACCCGCAAAGCTCAACCTCTGCCTGTACCTCGGGCAGTCGCGTCCCGACGGATATCACGAACTGGCGTCGATCTTCGAGCCGTTGTCGCTTCATGATCGGCTGACCGTCAGCCCTTCAGAAAGGGACGAGGTCATCTGCGAGGGTGTCGACGGCGACAACCTCGCAGCCCGTGCATCGAGGCTGTTGCGCTCGGAAGGGTGGGCGGCCGATCCGGTACGGATCGAGATCGAGAAGCGGATCCCGGTCGCCGCCGGGCTGGGTGGCGGCTCCGCCGATGCGGCCGCCGTGCTGCGGCTCGGCGTCGGGCAGGTCGATGACCTGGTCGGACTGGCGGCGATGCTCGGTGCCGACGTGCCTTCCCAGATCGACCCGATGACCTGCCTGGTCGAGGGCATCGGCCAGAAGCTGACTTCGCTGCCGGAGCCGGCCGAGCACTGGGTCGTGCTGCTGCCGTTCGAGGTGGGGCTCTCGACCGCCGACGTATTCGCCGAGGCCGACCGCATCGGCGCAGCACGCCCGCTCGAGGAACTGCGCGAGACCTCCGGCAGGCTGTGGGCGGTGGCCAGCAACGCGGTCTCGCCGCTGACTTACCCCGGCCTCCTGGTCAACGACCTCGAGCGCCCCGCGATCTCGCTCAGACCGGAGATCGGGCTGGCCAAGGAACGCCTTCAGGCTGCGGGGGCACGTTTCGTCGCGATGACCGGCAGCGGGCCGACCGTCTTCGGGCTCTGCGCGAACCGGGGTGAAGCCGAGGCCGTCGCGAGCGAGATCGGTCCCGAAGCGGTCGTATGCCGTGGGGGGGTCTCTCCTTGAGGCTCCCCGATTCGCGGCGAGGCAAGCTGATCGCGCTGGCCGGGCTGGCCGTCGCCGGACTGGCCCTCTTCCTCCTCTACCGGCGCTTCTTCCCGGAATTCGACCTCCAACAACTACTGGACGACTTCGCCAATCTGCTCGGTGACTGGACCTACCTGATCGTCGGCCTGCTGGCCTTCCTCGAAACCGGGGCCTTCGTCGGGCTGCTGGTCCCGGGGGAGACCGCGATGATCGTCGGCGGTGCCGTCGCGGGCCTCGGCGTGATCAATCTTTACCTCCTGGTGGCGATCGCCTGGTCTATGGCCTTCCTCGGCGACAGCTTCAGCTTCATGCTCGGACGGAAGCTCGGGCGCGGCTTCGTACTCAGGCACGGAAGCAAGGTCGGGGTGACCCGCGAGAGGTTCGAGGGGGTCGAGCAGTACTTCGAGAGGCATGGCGGCAAGACGGTGTTGATCGGTCGCTTCGTTGGCATCGTTCGTGCGCTCGCCCCTTTTGTCGCCGGCACCTCGGGGATGAGCTACCGCGGCTTCGTCCCGTACAGCATCCTTGGATCCGGCCTACAGGTGACCAGCAACATCATCCTCGGGTACGTCTTCGCCCGGAGCATCGACTCTGCAGCTGAGTACGCCGGCCTGGCCGCGGTCATCCTCGGCACGGTCATCGCGGTCGCTGTCACCTCGGTGGTCAGCTTCCGCTTCTTCAGGGTTCCGGAGAACCGGGTCGCGACGGTGCGTTGGATCGACGGGCACCGCCTGACCAGGCCGCTGGGCAGGCTGGCAAGGCGGTTCAGGCCGCAGTTCGACTTCCTGGTTCAGCGGCTCACCCCCGGTGGCAGCTTCGGCCTCGAGTTCACCACCCTCGCCGCCATCCTCGCCGTCTCCTCCTTCGTCTTCATCGCCTTCGCGAACATCTTCAGCGGGGATCCCGGCCCGACCCCGGGCGACCTCGAGGCCTTCGACATCACCGCGGCGATGCGCACCGAGTGGCTGGACGGTTTCTCGAAGGTGTTCACCTGGCTAGGCTCGTCGGCCGTGCTGTTCCCGCTGGTCGCGGTCACGGCGACCGTGCTCGCGGTCAACCGCCGCTGGAGCGATTTCGTGGTGCTGCTGCTGGCTGCGGTGACGATCGTGGTCGCGGTCGACCTCTTCAAGGAAGGCATCGCCCGGCCCCGTCCGGAAGGCGGGCTGGTCAGCGTCAGCAGCCTTTCTTTCCCCAGCGGTCATGCCGCCTACTCGGTCTTTTACACCTGGCTCGCAGTGACCGTTGCCGTCCGGATCCGGCCCGACATGACCCGCGGCACGGCCCTCGTCCTGTCCGGCCTTGCCCTGACCGGCCTGGTCGGGCTGAGCCGGGTCTACCTCGGGGTTCATTACCTGAGCGACGTCACTTCGGGCTGGGCCCTGGGGGCCTTCTGCTTCGCCTTTTACGCAGCCGGAGCACTGATCATCACCCAGTTGCGCCAGAATTGAGGGATGCTGACCGGGGTCTCCACAAACGCGATCTTTTTCGGCGCGGCGACGCTGATCAGCCTGGCTGCCTTCGTCGGCCTGATCCTGATCCCGTCGCTCAGCGCCTTCGGCCGCTGGCCGGAGAAGCTCGCAGCCGGATTCCTGTCGCTCTTCATCTTCGGAACCCTGGTCACGATCGGGGTCGTCGGCGGCCTCGCCTACGTCTTCTTCTCGAACGACATCTCCGGCATATTCCCCTGGTCCAGCGGGTGAGTCCCACCCCGGAAAGGAAGGTCACGGGACCGGCCGCCCTGGCCGCTCCGGTGCTCGCTGGTCGCGGACTGCCGGGCCTAGCCCGCGCGGCGGCCGATGCGATCGGCTCACCGGTCGCTTTCCTCGACCGGTCCGGGATCGTACTCGCGGTCGCCGGTGCCACACGCGACCAGGAAAAGCGGCTGACCGGTGCCGGCGACGGTGTGGCGACCCATGACCTCGGCATCGGCGATGAGAAGGTCGGCGAGCTGCGCTACATCGGCGATGAGGTCGATCAAGCGGCGATCGAGGTCCTCAGGGCTCTGGCCGCACTCGAGGTGGAGCGGGCCCGCTCTGCCGACTGGGGAAACGAAGCCGCGGTAACCGAACTGGTGGCCGGCCTGCTCGACGGGTCGCTATCGCAGGCTGAAGAACTGGCGGCCCGGGCCTCGGAGGCCGGCTGCGACCTCTCTCGGGGTGGCGGGATGCTGATGGTCAAGGCACATTCCGGTTCGGCCCGGGAGGGCGACTGGAGATCGCGGGTGGTCGACCTGACCGTGCGCACGATCCGGGCGCAGGCGCCGGGGTCGGTCGCGGCCATGACCGAGGTCGAGCAGGGTTCGGTCGTCGGTGTGATCGTGCCGACCACCGACGAAGAGAAGCTGCGCAAGGTGGAGGAGGCCCTCGAGCGTGAACTGCCGCGCTCGCTCAGTGGTCTGACCGTGACGATCTCGAGGTCACGCCACGCCGCCGAGGCGGGCGAGTTCGAACGTGCCGCCAGAGAAGCACACCTGGCCCTGAACGTCGGCGAGGCCGAGGGACGGTCGCCGATCGCCTTCGAAGACACGGGTGCCTACCGGCTGCTTCTCGGGACCACCAGCGAGGAGCTACACAGCTTCTACTCCGAGACGGTCGAGCCGCTGGTCGCCTACGACGAGCAGTACGAGACCGACCTCGTCGCCACGGTCGAGGCATACCTCGACAGCGACGCCAACGTCCCGGCGACCGCCAAGAAGATGTTCACCCATCGCCACACGATCCGCTACCGGCTGGAGAGGATCCGCGACCTGAGCGGCCACGACGCAACCGCGACCGAAGGACGGGAGCGGCTGGGCCTCGGCATCAAGGCGATGCGGGTCCTGGGTATCGCTTCACCCAGGGGTCGCTCCCGTGAGCGCAAGCCGGCCTGAGCAGCCGGGCCCCGCCCGCGGCGGCCCGGTCGGCCCGGGGGCGCCTACCTGACCCGTCCGACCCGCTTCACCGAGGCTGAACGGTTCGAGTTCGACCCGTTGTCGCGGATCGCGACCTTGACCTTGAAGCGCTTCTTGCCCTTGCCCCGCATCAGCTTGCGACCCTTCTTGCTCAGCTTCAGCTTGAGCTGCTTGGTCTTGCCCGCCTTGACCTTGACCTTCTTCGCTTTGGCGACGACGAACTTCTTCTTTCCGGCCGCCTTGACGGTCAGCTTGGCCGGTCCGCAGTCCACCGCCCCTTTGCACGTGAGCTTGATCCTGAGCAGCTTGCCCTTGACCTTGGGCACTCCCTTTGCCTTGAGCTTTCCTGCCTTCGGCTTCGCCCACTCGGCCAGGCTGATCGAGCCGATGGACGCGTAGTCCCCGGCGAGTTCAGCTCCGTCCGGCAGGACCTTTGGCAGCGGCCTCTTCACGTCGGCAGTCGAGCCCGGCTCTTCGGCGATCGGCAGCCTGATCTCGACATCCGAGACGGTCACGTCCATCTGGTTGTTCGAGGGTCGCGCGTAGGAAAGGAACGGCACGTTGGCGTCGCCGTCCTTGGGCAGGAGCTGGAGCTGGATCTCGGTGCCCGGCTCGAACTTGTAGCCGTTGCCGTGGAGCTGGAAGACCTGGGCTCCAGAGGCATCGGGGCGGTAGACACCACGGGCGATCAGCCGCTGCTTGCGATCGGGGGAGATCTCCCACAGCCTGGCGGCGACCTGTGATTCTCCGCCGTTGGCAACCGACATCTTCGAGATCACGGTCGGCGCCCCCATGAGCGTGTAGCCACCCGCGGGCACCGTGCCGAAGGAGTAGGTCAGGGTGCCGGGCTCCGGAGTCACCGGCCGCTGCGTGCAGGCCTCCAGCAGTGAGAAGGCGTTGGCGATCTGTGGCGAACCCGCGTCCGATTCGATGACCTTCCTGGTCGGATCCGTCAGGCGCAGCTCACCGGGTGACATCGCCGGCCAGGTCGGGCCGGTGAAAGGTCCGCCCGAAGGTTCGGTGTACGGGCACTTCTGAGTCCTGACCTCGACCCCGTTGACCGGCTTGCTGCCCTGGTCGAGCAGGTAGTGCTCGAACCAGCTCTCGACCCGCTCGAAGCCGAGTTCCTTGTCGGCCGGGCGACCCTGCTCGAACTCGCCGGTGAGCGGCGCACGGGGATGGCCGATGTCGGCGAAGAGCATCGAGATGTCGGCATCGGGCCAGTTGGCCTTGGTCCGGTTGTAGTAGCGAAGCGCTTCGGTGATCGGGAAAAGGTCGTCGGTGAAGCCTTCGGCGATCAGGAGTGGTGAGGGCTCGATCGAGTCGTCGACGTAGTACGGCGAGTGGTGGATTGTCATCTCGTCGAGCATGAACTGCGCGACCGGATTCGTTCCGTAGGGCTCGCCCTGCTGCATCATCGACAGCCAGCCGAGCACGTCCCAGGTCGGCTGGACCGGGCCGTTGTCGCCGGAGAAGTTGTCGCCACTGGTGACCAGTGCGCTGATGATGCCGATCTTCATCACGCCGAACGGGCCGACGTAGGGGTTGTCGACCGTGTAGTCGAGGGTCCGTCCGTTCGGGACCAGCGCCGCGGCGAAGTCGCTCGGCGGCACGATCGGGGCCGAAGCCGCGAGCTCCATCGGCGTTCCGTTGCCCGGGCTCGTCCACGGGGCGAGCGAGCCGTCCGGCAGCATGATCCGGTTCTTGAGGGCAGCCAGCGTCAGCGACTTGGTTCCGCCGTACGAGGCGCCGACCGATCCGATCCTGTCGGGTATCACGAGGCCCTCGTCGACCAGCTTGCCGGCCAGGTACTGGCGCGTCGCGGACTTCGTAGCGCGTATCCATCAGGTGGATGAAGCCGTCGTCGCAGGCACCCGCGCCGTAGGCCGCAGGGTGCTTCGAGCGCGTCGATCGCAGTCGTCCTGCCGCAGGAGTCCTTGAAACCACGCTCGGTCATGCTGAAGGCGGCGATGCCCATGTCGGTGAACCGCTTGAGGTCACCGTTGAAGCCCTCCTTGCCACCGCCGAAGCCGTGGAAGTACATGGCCAGCGGGTAAGGGCCCGGGCCGAACTCGGCTTCATCGGGCAGGGCGACGTTGACGTCGATCGGGGTTCCGTCCCAGGAGGGGACGGTATTCGCCACGGCACCACCGGCGCCGCTGCAGTGGCGGACGCCGTCACCCTGCACCTGGCAAGGGATCTTTCCGTCGAAGACATCGGTGACCGGTGCGGCGGAAGCCGGCACTGACAGCGCGGCCAGCAGGACGACGAATGCGAACGAAGAGGCGACCAGTGCGCCGAGCTTTCTCATATATCCCGAATCTCCCTTTGTGACGGACCCGGCCGGACGGCTCTGCCGCCTGCCGCTTCTCCCTGAACCGGTGACCGAGACGGCCACCAGGATTTCACAATACCAGCACCCGGCGGTGTTTCAGAAAACCATGAACTCATCGTTCACGATCACCCGACCGGCGTCGTTAACGACGAAACCCCCGCCGGTCGGCGGGGGTTTCGTCAAGGCGGACCAGGGTTTTCCGGACTACTTGATCTTGCCGGTGCGCTTGATCGTGATCTTGCCCGACTTCTTGCCGTTGATCAGCACCTTGGCCTTGATGCTTCTTCCTCTGCTTCCTGCTGCCCTTCTTCTTGAACAGCTTGCGGCCCTTGCCGGTCATCTTCAGCTTGACCGTCTTGGTCTTGCCCGGAGCGGTCTTGATGTTCTTGCCCTTGGCGACGGTCTTGCCCTTCGCCTTGAGCACGACCTTGGCCTTCTTGCAGGAGTCGGCCGAAGCGGCACAGCTGATCTTGACCGTGACCGTCTTGCCCTTCGCCTTGGCCTTGCCCTTGAGCTTCGGGTTGACCGCGAACTGCGATGCGTAGCCGGCGATCGTCTGAGACCCGATCGCCTCGTATCCGGGCGCCAGGGCGGCACCTTCGCGGTCCGGCAGTACCTTCTTCGCCGGGGCCGTGACCAGGCCGCCGAGCGATCCGGGCTCCTCGAGGACCGGGATACGGAGCTCGAGCTTCTCGACCGTGACGTCCTGCTGGTCGTTCGAGGGGCGGGCGTAGTTGGTCAGGATGGACGGTGCGTCCTGAACCGCGTCACGCTGGAGCAGTTCGAGCCGCAGGCTGTGACCTTCCTCGACCCTCCACGCTCCGGGATGGAGCTGGAAGACCTCGAAGCCGGAGCCCTCGGCGCGCCAGGTACCCCGGGCGACCAGGGTCTTGTTGCCCATGCCGTCGAGGTCGACCAGGCGGGCCGCGATCTGCGAGTCCGGGCCGTTGGCGACCGAGAACTTGGCGATCACCGTGGCCGAGCCCATGACGGTGTAACCGTTCTCGGTGAAGCCGGACACGCTGGCCGCTCCGGCCGGGGCCGTGTCGTAGCTGGCCGATCCCGGTTCGACCGCATCCGATGCCGTCGTGCAGGCGTTCGGGGCTGGTGACCGGGTTCCAGGCTGCGGCGACCGCAGGATCGGCGCCGTCGGCGGCGATCGTCTTGGTGGAGCCGTCCTTGAGCACGATTTCACCGGGGGTCAGGGATGCCCAGTCGTCCGCCGTGTAGGGACCGCTTCCGGGGGTGCCGCTCGGGCAGGTCTGGGTGTAGGTGGTCACCTCGGAGGCCGGCTGCGGGCCGACGCCCATCAGGTAGTGGTCGATCCACTGCTCTTCGAGTGCCCGCAGCGCGGCGCTCGACGTTGGCCTGGAACTGGCCGCGGGCGTGACCGAACGACCCGGCGAAGATGCTCATCGGGGTGTTCGGGTAGTTGGCCCGGGTGCGGTTGTAGAAGCGGATCACTTCGTCGACCGGGAAGAGGTCGTCGGTGAAACCGCTCGACATCAGGAGCGGTGCCGGAGCCTGGCTGTCGTCGACGTAGTAGGAGGAGTGGTAGTTGGTGATCTCGTCGATCATCGCCTCGTAGGCGGGGCCGCTGTAGGGCTCGCCGCCGTCCAGCAGGCCCTTCCAGCCTGGCAGGTCGGCCTGCCGGGTCGACTCCGGGCGGAGCCGAGCGGGCCGAGATGAAGAGGCCGTTGACGTAGGACTCCTTCATCACTCCGCCGACGCCGGTGAAGCTGCCGTCCTCGAGGTAGTCGAGGGTGTCGCCGTTCGGGGCCAGCGACTGGATCAGGTCGGTCCAGGGGATGTTCGGTGATGCCACTGCGGTGCTCATCGGCGTCCCGTCCGGGCTGGTCCAGGGAACCAGGCTGCCGTCCGGCATCATCATCCGGTTCTTGAGCACGGCGAGGTGCATCGACTGGCTTCCGCCGTAGGAACCGCCGGTGGCGGCGATCTTGTCCGGCTCGATCACGCCGTCGTCGACCAGCTTGCCGAGGAAGATCTGGGAGTCGCGGATCTCGAAGCGCGGGTCCATCAGGTGGACCCAGCCCGTCGGCGCAGCCGGTCGGGTCGGCGTCGATCGAACTCTGGGCCTGGCAGGACTGTCCGCTGCCGCGGTTGGTCACCGAGAAGACCGCGTAGCCCTTGCTCAGCCAGCGCTGCATGTTGGAGAAGCTGACCTTGCTGCCACCGTAGCCGTGGAACATGCCGACCACGGGGAAGGGTCCGTCGGACGGTCCGGGCGGGAAGGCGACGTTGACGTCGAGCGGAACGCCGTCGAAGGTCTTGACCGTGCTGCGCTCTGTCGGAAGCGAGCCGACGCCGCCGGAGGTGATCGATCCCGGGATCGAGCCGCACCAGCGCTGGCCGGTCGAGCCGGAGACGTTGCCGTCGGAGGTGACGGTCGCGCACTGGAGGTCACCGTCCATGACCGAGGTGATCTCGGCGCTGGCCGCCGGGGCGAAAATCAGGGCCGCCGCGGTGGCGACGAGTACTACGAGCTTGCGCATGAAAAGTTGCTTCCTCTCCTGGATTGCACGGACGGTACCCCCGCCCTCTGGCTAACGATACAAACCCGACAGCCGTGACTTGTTGCGGCTGCCGCCGGGGGCCGCCTGCCGACCGCACTCCGGGGGGAGGACTCGAACCTCCATTACCGGGACCAAAACCCGGTGGGTTGGCCAGTTACCCCACCCCGGAACGGACCGGTGACTCTACCGGCGGAGCAGGCCGTGCAGCGCCGGGCGGCCACCGTCTGTCGCCTGCGGCGCGGCTAGAGTGTCGGCCATGGAACCCGCGAGCGAGCAGAAGTCCGTCCTGTCCATCAACTGGGGCCTCTACATGGGGGCCGGAATCCTCCTCATGTTGCTGGGGGCGGTCGCGATTCTGATCCCGGCGGTCGCCTCCTGGGGCGTGACCATCTTCATCGGCTGGATCCTGCTGTTCGGTGCCGTATTTCTGTTCGGGACGGCCTTCAGCTACCGGGAAGGAAGCAGGCTGGTCATCCGGCTGCTCTGGGCCGCGGCCACGCTGATCGCCGGCCTCTACCTGCTCATCGATCCGGGCGAGGGCACCAAGACCCTCACCCTCGTCCTGGTCATCTACTTCATCGCCATGGGCGGGTTCCGCCTGCTGGTCGCCGCCCGGGAACGCGGTGAGTCCGGGGCCGGCTGGCTTGCCGTCAACGGGGCGCTGTCGCTTCTTATCGGCCTTTTCATCCTGCTCGACTTCCCAAGCTCTGCCGACTGGGCGATCGGCCTGCTGGTCGGCATCGACTTCATCTTCACCGGGTGGGTTCTGATCATGATCTCGATGGCCGGCAAACAGGCGACCCGGGAAGCCTGAGGGCCCGCCTCCTTGTCTGACGGCGAAAAGGCTCCGAGTACGACGGCATTGATAATGGCCGCCGGCCAGGGCACCCGTATGAAGTCCTCGCTGCCGAAGGTCCTCCACCCGGTCTGCGGCCGGGCGATGATCACCTGGCCGGTGCTGGCCGCACGTCAGGCGGGTATCGGCCGGATCGCGGTGATCGTCTCGCCCGGTTCCGAGCTCGGGGAGTCCCTGCCCGACGGGGTCGAGACGGTGGTGCAGCCCGAAGCCGACGGGACCGGCGGCGCGATCCGGGCGGCGATCGAGGTGGTGCGCCAGTCGGAAGAGGTCCTCGTGCTTTCCGGCGACGTGCCCCTGGTCTCTACCGAGGTGATCGCCTCGCTGCTCGAGGACCACCGCGAGAGCCGGTCCGCCGCCACCGTGATGACGGCCGTGCTGGACGACCCCGGGGCCTACGGACGGGTGGTCAGGAGCGAGAATGGCCGGATCGAGAAGATCGTCGAAGCCAAGGCGGCCGGCGACGCGACTCCCGAGGAACTCGAGATCAACGAGATCAACTCGGGCATTTACTGCTTCCACGGCGAAGCGCTGGCTGCCGCCCTCGGCCGGATCAGCAACGACAACGCGCAGGGCGAGTTCTACCTGCCCGACGTGCTTCCGGTTTTGAGCGGCGAGGGCCTCGCGGTCGGAGCCCACATCGCCGACGACCCTGCGGTCAACCTCGGGGTCAATAACCGCGCCGACCTCGCCCTGGTCGAGGCCGAAGCCCGGCGCCGGATTCTTCGCGGCCACATGATGAACGGGGTGACGATCGTCGACCCGTCCTCGACCTGGATTGACGCCGACGTGACGATCGGCCCCGACACCCGCATCGAACCCGGCACCAGTCTCCGCGGTGCCACCGAGATCGGCTCCGACGCGCTCATCGGTCCCCATTCCACGATCACCGACTGCGGCATCGGCGACCGTTCTCAGGTCGTGCACTCGATGCTGACGCTGTGCGAGGTGCTCGAAGACTGCCTGGTCGGCCCCTTCTCGTACCTGCGGCCCGGAGCCCGGCTCGAGGGCGGAGCCAAGGCCGGCACTTTCGTCGAGGTCAAGAACTCGACGCTCGGACCGGACTCGAAGGTGCCCCACCTTTCTTATGTGGGTGACGCCGAGATCGGCGAAGGGGCCAACCTCGGAGCCGGTACGATCACCGCCAATTACGACGGAACCCACAAGCACCGCACGGTCGTCGGGCCGGGAGCGAGGGTCGGGGTTGACACGATGCTGGTCGCACCTGTAGAGATCGGTGAGGGGGCTTACACGGGTGCAGGCGCCGTAATCAGGCAAGATGTACCCGCCCGGGCTCTCGCAGTGAGCAGTGGCGATCAGCGCAACATGTACGAATATGCCGAGCGCAGGAAGGCGCGCGAAGCAGAAGGGGAGCAAAAGCCGTGAGCATGATCGAGCCGAAACCCGCGTTTGCGACCACTATCCCGCACGATTATTCGAAGCGGGCGATGGTCTTCGGAGGGCGCAGCTCCCAGGAGCTGGCCTCGAAGATCGCGGGCAAACTCCAGCTGGGCCTCGGTGACGTGACCCTCAAGACCTTCGCCGACGGGGAGATCTACGGCCGATTCGAGGAGTCGATCCGCGGTGCCGACGTATTCCTGGTCCAGTCCACCTGCGCCAACGTCGAAACCGATATGACCCCGAACGACGCCCTGATGGAACTGATGATCATGGCCGACGCGGCCCAGGGGGCCTCCGCCCACCGGATCATCGCTGTTATGCCCTGGTTCGGCTACGCCCGCCAAGACAAGAAGTCGGCACCCCGCGAGCCGATCACCGCCCGGGTCGTCGCCCGCATGCTGGAAGCCGTCGGCATCGACCGCGTCCTCACCATGGACCTCCACGCCGGTCAGATCCAGGGCTTCTTCACGGTGCCGGTCGACCACATGACCGCGATGCCGATGCTGACCCAGTGGTTCACCGACCAGTACCGGGCCGAAGACCTCGTCGTCGTATCGCCGGATGCCGGCCGGGCCAAGGCTGCCCGCAACTTCGCCCGCAAGATCGGTACCGAATGGGCGATCATGGAGAAAGAGCGACCGGCCCACCAGGTCGCCGAGATCGGCTACATCGTCGGTGACGTCAGGGATAAGATCGCAGTCATTTCCGACGACATGATCGACACCGCGGGCACCCTCTGCGCGGCCGCGCGCACTGTGCTTGACGAGGGTGCCAAGAGCGTGATCGCCTGTGCCACCCACGGCGTCTTCTCCGGCGCGGCCTTCGAGCGGCTGCCCTACGAGCAGTCGGGTATCGAGCGCATCGTTGTCACCGACACGATCCCGCTGCGCCCGGGCGCCCCGGAAAACATCACCGTCCTGACCGCAGCCGGAACTCTGGCCGACTCGATCAACCGGATCTTCACCGACGACTCGGTCTCGGAGATCTTCTCCGGCGAGAACCAGCTCTTCTAGAGCCGAGGCCCGGGCCCGGAGTCATTCGATGGCCCTGACCCGCATAGGACACAAAGGTGCCGACGCGCTGGTGCCCGGCAATACTCTGGCGAGCTTCGAGAAGGCGGTCGAGATCGGCGTGGATCTGATCGAGTTCGACGTGCTCTGGCTCGAAGACGGACATCCCCGGCTGGCGCCGGCCCGTCGCTCACCGTTGGTCGTCACCCACGACTGGCACTCGGCCGCAGAAACCCAACCGCCGACTCTCGACGAGGTGCTGGCCGCTTTCACCAGACCACCGCTCGACCGGGTCGGGATCAACCTTGACATCAAGCTGCCGGGGCGGGAAGGCGAAGTCGTCGAAGCCCTGATCAGCTACGGACTGCTCGACCGGGCCCGGATATCAACCATGGAGACGGTCACCCTGAGGGCGCTGAAGCGGCTTGAACCCGCACTGCACCTGGGTTGGACGGTTCCGAGAGCCACCCGTGACTGGACTGCCGTTCCCTGGCTCAAGCCGGCCCTGATGGCAGGCGTGGCCGCGGCCAGGCGCCGGGTGCCCGAGGCCGTTCGAAGCGGGATCCCCGATCTGGGGGTCGAATCGGTCTGGGCCTTCCACGGTGTGGTCTCTCCGGCGCTGGTCGAAGTGACCGAAGCTGCCGGGGTGGACTTGAACGTCTGGACGGTCGACGACGCCGAGCGCATCGCCCGACTCTCGGCGATGGGCGTCAGCGGGATCTGTTCGAACGACCCGCGCCTGCTCCAGCCGGATCAGATCAGCTGACCGGCACCCGGCCTCAGATGGTCGAGTTGCTGACGACCGGGCCCCGGCCGGAACCACCGGCGCCACCCTTGTTGCGCACGGCTCCTTCGAGTTCTTCGGTGGTGAAGCCGCCGACCGCCTTCTCCTCCGCCACGTAGCGGTAGAGGGCGACCCCGAAGATCGTCGAGAGGACCTGCTGGATGAGTCCCGCGATGATCACGATGACCAGCCCGACGCCGATCAGGGCCGCACCGCCGACTCCGCTCGTCGCCCAGAGGACGATTCCGCCGACTATCAGCAGTGCCCCGGGCAGGAAGCCGAAGATCGCCACCGCGGCCCCGATCGTGACCACGCCGGTGATCTGCTCGCCCCATCGGCTCTTGACCAGGTGGGCGCACCGTTTGACCGTTTCGATCGGACCCGTGCCTTCGATTGCGATCACCGGGACGGCGAGGAAAGTGAGCACTCCCCATGCCGCCGCCGCGATTCCTCCGAAAATCGCGCCGAAGATGCCGAACCGTTCCTGGATCGCCCTGATGATGGTCATCACCACGACCGAGACGAAGGCCCAGCCGGCCGCGTTGGAGGCCCGCGATCCGGCGACCGCCATGCCTTCACGAAACGACGCCGGCTCGCCCGCCATGCGGCGATCGGCGCTGTGAGCGAGACCGATCGCAAAGTAGATCGAGATGTAGGCCGCCAGGTATACGCCGACTGCGACCAGGATGCCACCGATCACCTGAGATTCAGAGTCGATCAGGTAGAGGCCCGGTCCGATCACCACGGCGACGACCAGCAGGCTGATCAGGCCGCTGGCGATGGCGAACGTGATAAGTCCGGGCTCTTCCCTGAAAACTCCCCAGCTCTTCCTGGTGAGGTGCCAGCCACTCTTGATTCTTCTGAACAATTCGGTCTCCAGTCGGTTTCGTGTCGCCGATACTGACCTGAGTGTGACCGGTGGTCAAGAGCGGCGGTTGCCGCCGGCGATTCCGGGGATGCGCTCGACCCCGTGCGACTCGAAGTACTTCCACTCCTCACGACCGAGTTCAGTGACCGGCTCGTCCGCGTAGACCCATTCCCGCATGATCCGGTACCAGTTGCGACGGGCCCGCAGCTGGCCGAGCACGGCGATCACGCCGATCTCCATCCGGCGGCCCATCATCTCCTCCGCGGGAATCGATTCCTTCCTCATCAGCTCGAAGTACTCCGAGCGCGGGTCGTGGGTCACCTCGATCATGCGCATGACCACGACGGGGTCGACCTCGATCTCGTCGTCTTCCATGTACCAACCGCCGATCGCCTTGACGTGGCTCATCAGCCGCTCGGCGTCGAGCTTCGACGGCTTCTTGATGAAGCCGAGGTCGTGGAGCGCCACCTTCAGGCCTTCGGGGTCGTCGCGTGTGGCGGCGTCGAAGGCCTTCTGCTCGAGCTCGATCTGCTCCCGGTCGAGCTTCTTGGTCATGCCGAAGTCGAGGAAAGCGACTCGGCCGTCTTCCATCAGCAGGTAGTTGCCGGGGTGGGGGTCGGCGTTGAAGTGCTGCAGGTGGTAGATCGAACCGAAGCTGCCCCTGAAGATGATCTCGCCGAAGCGGGAGCGTTCTTCGTCGCCGAGCTCCTTGATCTGGTCGAAGTCGAGGCCTTCGACGAACTCGGTCACCAGAACGCGGCGGCGCGAGAGCCTGGTGATCACGTCGGGCACGTAGATGAAGGGGTGGCCTGCGTAGGCCCTCGAGAAGGAGCGCTGGTTCTGGGCCTCGAACTCGTAGTCGAGTTCTTCCAGCACCCGCTCGCGCATCTCCTTGATCACCGACTTGGCGTCGAGGCCGGGCGCGAGGACCTTGGCGAGGCGGACCAGGACGCCGGCGTTCCGGAGGTCTGATTCCAGCGCCTCGGCAACCCCGGGGTACTGGATCTTGACCGCCACCACGCGTCCGTCGAGCAGCGTCGCGCGGTGGACCTGGCCGATCGAGGCAGCCGCGACGGCCTCCTTGTCGAAGCTCGAGAACATCGATTCGATCGGTTCGCCGTCGTACTCCTCCTCGAGCACCTTGACGACCTGCTCCCAGGGCATGGAAGGGGCGTCGCTCCGCAGTTTGGCGAGTTGCTCCTGGTAGACCTCGCGGTACTCCTCGGGGATGAACTCGGTGTCGATGAAGGAGGCGAACTGGCCGATCTTCATCGCCGCGCCCTTCATCTGGCCGAGGGTTTCGACCATCTTCATCGCTGCTTCGGCGTGGCGCTTGTCGAGTTTCTCCTGCGAGGCCTCGCCGCCCCGGACGATGTTTCCGGCCTTCGTTCCGGCGTACTTCGCGCCCTGTGCTCCCACGATCGTGCCGAGCTTTGCCGAGCGCTGGACCCGTCCTTTGGGAATCTTCGTTTCGTCCGCCATACAAGAAGAGTACGAGGTTCACTATGCTGCCCCGTCCAATGTCTTCTGATAGAGCAACTCTCAACGCCTCGCCCCGTACTGAATTCGGCACCCGCACCACGCGCCGCCTGCGTCGTGAGGGCAAGCTGCCCGGTGTCGTCTACTCGGAGGGCTCCGAAGCGATTTCCTTTCAGGTCGAAAGCCGTGATGCCCGCGTCGTATTCGCGTCGGGTCAGGCTCTGTTCGACCTCAAGATCGAGGGCTCGGACCCGGTTCCGGTCGTCGTCAAGGAGCAGCAGCACCATCCGGTCCGTGGCGACGTCCAGCACATCGACCTCCAGAAGGTAAGGCTCGACGTGGCCATCCAGGCCGAAGTGGCGGTTGAACTCGAAGGCGTCGACGACGCGCCCGGCAGCAAGCAGGGCGGCGTGCTCGAGCACGTGACCCGCGAGGTCACCGTGGAGGCCCTGCCTACCGACATTCCTGATTTCATCACGCTCGATGTCTCCGCCATGGAGATCAACGACAACCTGACTCTCGAGGATCTGACCGCCCCCGACGGGGTCGAGTTGATCTCGGATGATCCGGCCGAAGTCACGATCGTGACTCTCTCGCCGCCGCGAATCGAAGAGGAACCGGAGACCGACGTCGAAGAGGAACCGGGTGTTGTCGGCGAAGAGGCCGAGGGCGAAGCCGAAGGCGACGCACCGGCCGAAGACGGCGGTGGCGACGACTCCTCCGACGGGGAGTAGGCACTGTCTTTTTTCCGGAGGCCGGGCAGCCGCGGAAGCGGCGACCCGGGCCCGGAAAGTCCCGGCGATGTGGCACCGGTGCTGATCGTCGGTCTCGGCAATCCAGGCCCGAAGTACGACCGAAGCCGGCACAACGCCGGTTTCATGGTCATTGACCGTCTCGCTGAGCGCTGGGGCATAACCCGCAGCAAAGAGAAGTTCCGCGGAGTCCTCGGCGAGGGACGGATCGCCCCCGGCGGCCCACGCGTGGTTCTGCTCAAGCCCCTGACCTTCATGAACGAGTCCGGCAAGTCGGCCGGCCCGGCGGCCGGCTCGAAGCACATACCGCCGGAGCGGGTAATCGCCGTCCATGATGAGATCGACCTTCCGTTCGGCGAGGTTCGCACCAGACTGGGCGGCGGACTGGCTGGGCACAACGGTCTCAAGAGCCTCAAGAGCGGTCTCGGTACCAGCGATTTCTGGCGCGTCAGGGTCGGGGTCGATCGCCCCGACAGCACCGAGCCCGACCGGGTCGCCGCCTGGGTTCTGGGCCGGTTCAGCGAGAGTGGCGAAGAAGTCCGCGATCTGATCGAATCCGGGGCGGACGAAACTGAGAGACTCGTAGAGAAACTGAATGCCGCCGAAAGCGGCGAAGAGGAGATGAAGAGTTGAGCCTG
The DNA here is from genome assembly GCA_963709475.1 of uncultured Solirubrobacterales bacterium. GTDB lineage: Bacteria > Actinomycetota > Thermoleophilia > Solirubrobacterales > 70-9 > 67-14. The sequence goes on from CAVPWI010000009.1 coordinate 220,185, forward strand.
ACCAGTTACCACGTCGAGAACCACGTAGCCCTCCTGCAGCTGGATCGCCCGAACCAGATGAACGCGATCAACACCGAGATGCTCGGTGAGCTGCTGATGCACCTGGCAGTTGCGCGTGACGACGGGAACGTCCGGGCGATCGTCTTCTCTTCAACCGACTACAGCTGCCTCTCGGCCGGAGCGGACATCAAGGAGGACCTCGACGATGAAGGTCGGGTCACCAGGATGCAGCAGTTCGCTGACCTCTACGACGCAGTCGTCCAGTGCCCGAAGCCGACGATCGCCGCCTGCCACGGCTACACGGTCGGCGGCGGAGCCGAGATCGCCATCGGCTGCGACATCCGGATCGGCGGCTCGAACCTCCAGATGCGCTTCCCCGGTGCCGAGCTGGGTGTGCCGGTGGGCCCGGCCCGGCTGGTCACTCTCTGCGGCCTGTCCGCCGCCAAGTTCCTGCTGCTCACATCGAGCGTGATCAAGGCCGACGAAGCGCTCAGGCTCAACCTGGTCAACCGGGTCGCACCCGGGGCCGATACCGAGAACTCCGCGATGGAGATGGCGACTAAGATCGCCGGCTTCGACCCGGAGGCAGTGGCCAATCTGAAGCGCATGCTCCACAGCTGGGACGACATCGAAGGGCGCTCGTCCGAGGAGGGCCGCGGTCAGGTCGAGTGGCAGCGCAACGGACCCGGCCTCGGCGGCTGATCCGCCGGTTCAGGCACCGTAGCGCCGTCGCCCGCCCGCTGGCCCGAAGAATGGCGTCGCGGGGTCGATTCGACAGCAGATCGGTGTCCGATCCATCCCGCGACAGCCCGTTCGCGTACGATCGCTGACCGCTGTCTCTTCGTCCTGCCATAGACCTTCTGCTTGACGACCCCCGGGTAGCTGCGCTATCCGGGCGGGTTCGTGCTGCCGCCGACGCCGCTGCCGGCGGAGAGGGGGCTGAGAAGGTCGAGGCCCGGGTCTCGGCGGCTCTCAGGCCCGCCCTGCTCGCATCGATGCTTGAGGACGACCAGGGCCTCGAGGATCGGCCGGTGCTGATCGTGACCGCCGACGACCGCTCGGCCAGGGAACTGAGCAGCCAGCTGCGGGCCTATCTGGGTGATCGCAAGGTCCGCTCCTACCCCTCCCGCGGTACCGGCTACGCCTCTCAGGTCAGCCCGCCGCCGCACCTGATCGGGCTGAGGATCGATGCTCTCGACTCCTTCGGCCGTGAGGAAGCGACTCCCGCCGTGGTCGTAGCAAGTGCGATCGCCCTGGCCGAGGCCGTTCCCGGCCCCGAACTGCGTCCGGCCGGCTTCACCATCGCGGTCGGCGAAGAGCACGATCCGGTCATGGTGGCCGCCGATCTTGCCGCCGCCGGTTACGAGCGGGTCGAACAGGTGACCGAGCGCGGGCAGTTCGCCGTCCGGGGAGGAATCCTCGATGTCTTCGCCGCGACCGAGGACAGGGCAGCGAGGGTCGAGTTCTTCGGCGACGAGGTCGAGTCGATGAGGTGGTTCTCCACCTTCACCCAGCGCTCCCTCGGCGATGCCACCGAACTCGAACTCGCGCCTGCGGCCGAACTCGACGTCGAGCACCGAGAGCTTGCGGAACTGGCGGTGGCCGAGGGGCTTGAAGAAGGGGTCGCCCCCGACCTGGCCGAGGTGCTCCCGATTTCCGACTTCCGGGCTCCGCTCGACCTGATCCCGGGCAATACGACCGTGATCCTCGCCGCCGAGGAGGAGATCGAGCCCGCGCTGAAGGACCACTGGGAAGACGCGACCACGGCGATGCACGCCGCCGATGCGCGCCATCTCTACGAGGACGTGGCCGGACCACTGGCAGAGCGGGCGGCAATGGCGATCCTGCGCCCGGTCGACGGCGACGCGGTCGACGCCGGAGTCACCGACGCAGCCGACGCGGCCACTTCTGAGCCGCTGCGCGCCACCTTCGCCGAGACCCCGGCCCGCAACGTGAAGGAGGCCGAGGCCGAACTGATCAAGCTGGTCGCCTCCGGCTACCGCACGGTCGTCGCTTTCGACTCACGCGGGGAGGCCGAGCGCACCCGATATGGATTCGAGCGGATCGACGCGAAGATCCTCGACTCGGGACGCCTCGCTGCCGATCCCGGCGTGACCCTGGTCGAGGCCCGGATCAACGAAGGCTTCATCTCGCCTGGCTCGAAGATCGCGGTGATCCCGTTCCGCCGCCTGGTTCACCGGCTCCGGCGGGCCGACGAACAGGCTCCCGAAGGGGTTCGCGGCCGGCTCACTTTTTCGGAGCTCCGGGTCGGGGACTACGTGGTGCACGAAGACCACGGCGTGGCCCGATTCGCCGGTTTCGAGACGCGGGAGGTCGGCGGGATCACCAGGGACTACCTCTACCTGGAGTACAAGGGTGAGGACCGGGTTTTCGTGCCCACCGACCAGTTCGCCAAGCTCTCACGCTACTCGGGGTCCGCCGGTTCACCGACCCTCTCCGCTCTCGGCGGCAAGAAGTGGCTGAACATGAAGGCCCGCGCCAGCCGGGCTGCGGCGGAGATCGCCGGCGAGCTGGTCAACCTCTACGCCGAGCGCCGAACCCGCCGGGGCCACGCCTTCTCGGCCGACTCGGAATGGCAGATGAGCCTCGAAGCGGCCTTCCCCTACCGCGAGACGGCCGACCAGGTCGAGGCGATCGAGGCGGTCAAGGCGGACATGGAGGGCGAGCGGCCGATGGACCGGCTGGTCTGTGGCGACGTCGGATACGGCAAGACCGAGGTGGCGATCCGGGCGGCGGTCAAGGCAGCTTCGGACGGCAAGCAGGTGATGATCCTCGCGCCGACCACCATCCTCGCCCAGCAGCACCTCGGCACCTTCAGGGAACGCCTCGCCGACCTCCCTTTCAAGGTCGACGGGGTAAGCCGGCTGCGCCGCCCGGCCGAAGTCAAGCAGGTGATCGCCGACTGGTCGCAGGGCAAGGTGGACGTCCTGATCGGAACCCATCGTCTGCTCTCCCGGGACGTCCGGGCGAAGGACCTCGGTCTGATCGTGGTCGATGAGGAGCAGCGCTTCGGGGTCAAGCAGAAGGAGCTGCTTCGCCAGATGAAGCTCAAGGTGGACGTGCTCTCGATGTCGGCGACGCCCATCCCCCGCACGCTCCAGATGTCGATGACCGGCCTCCGGGACATCTCGGTGATCGAGACCCCGCCCGAGGGGCGGCGCCCGGTCCGGACCTACGTCGGCCCCTGGGACGAAGCGCTCGTCGAGAGGGCGATCAAGCGGGAAGTGGAGCGAAAGGGGCAGGTCTTCTTCCTCCACAACCGGGTCGAGTCGCTCGACGACGCCGCCGAGAAGCTGCGCGCCCTGGTTCCCGGGCTCCGTGTCGTGATCGCCCACGGCCAGATGGACGAAGGTGTGCTCGAAGAGGCGATGCTGACCTTCATGCGTGGTGAGGCCGACTGCCTGGTCGCGACCACGATCATCGAGTCGGGCATCGACATCCCAGCCGCCAACACGCTGATCGTCGAGCGGGCCGACCACCTCGGCCTGGCTCAGGCCTACCAGATCCGCGGTCGTGTCGGCCGATCCCGCGAGCGTGCTTTCGCCTACCTGCTCTACCCGACCGAGGAGTCTCTGACCGGGGAGGCTTCCACCCGGCTGGCGACGCTGGCCGACCACACCGAGCTCGGCTCCGGCTTCAGGATCGCGATGCGGGACCTCGACATCCGCGGGGCCGGCAACCTGCTCGGCGACGAACAGTCCGGCCACGTCGCCGCGGTCGGCTTCGAGCTCTACTGCCAGCTGATTGACGAAGCGGTAGCTGAGATGTCCGGCAGGGAGGAAGGCGATGAAGTCGCCGAGCCGGTTCGCCTGGACGTCGGCGTCGATGCCTACCTGCCGGCCTCCTGGATTCCGTTCGAGGCCGCCAAGATCGACATGCACCGGAGGATCGCCGCGGCCCGGCGTACCGGAGAGCTGCGCCAGATCCGTGACGAGATGATCGATCGCTTCGGCAGGCCCCCGGAGGAGGCGGAGAACCTGCTCGCGCTTCAGGGGGCGCGGATCGGGCTCGGCTCGGCGGGGGCTTCGGCGGTCCAGTTCCGGGGCGGCAGGCTTACCGTGGTCGGCGTCGAACTCGACTCAGGGGCTGCCGACTCGCTGCGTGAGAAGGTCGAAGGGGCCATGTACGACTGGAAGGCCCATGAGGTCTCGCTGAAGGTCGACAACGATCCCGGGCACCGGCTCGAGGCGATCACCGGCCTCGCCGATGCGCTCGGCGAGGTCCGGATGGATATGCTCTCCAATTCGTTGTGAGGTCATCTGTTTCAGCCACTTCAGGAGGGTCTACTGCATGAGCGGTGCACGCAAGTCAGGTCTGATTGTTTTCGGGGCGATTCTCGTCCTTCTTTTCGCGGGAATCGCCGTTGCCCAGGGCATCGGCAACCCGAGCGTGCCCGACGGTGACATCGCCCTGGTCGAAGACGTGCCCGACGGCATTGGAGACATCAGCCAGGAGGAGTACGACCGTGCCTTCCGCCAGACCTGGAAGCGTGGCGGCCTGCAGCAGGCCCCCGAGCCCGACGACGCCCAGTTCGAGCAGATCAAGGAAGCCGCGATCAACGACCTGCTCGACCAGGCCTGGCTGACCGGCGAGGCCGCCGAACTCGGGGTCACCGCGACCGACCGTGAGATCGACAACGAGTTCGAGACGATCCGTCAGGATCAGTTCCCCAGCGACGCCGCCTTCGAGCGTTTCCTGGAGGACAGCGCCTTCACCGAGGAAGAGGTTCTCGACCGGGTCCGGCTGCAGGTCCTGAGCCGCAAGATCGAGGAGCAGATCACCAGCGACGTGACCGAGGTCCCCGAAGAAGACATCGAGGAGTTCTACGAGAATTCGAGGGAGAATTTCACCACCCCCGAGACCCGTGACATCCGTCTGATCGTCACCGACAACCAGGCAGACGCCGACGCAGTGGAGGCCGAACTTGAGAAGGGCTCGGAGAATGCGGACTATGCCAGGCTGGCCCGCGAGTTCTCGACCAACGGCAGCAGCTCCCAGGGCGGCAGGACCGTGGCGACCGAAGGCTCCTTCCCGGACCCCGCCGGTTCCGAAGTGATGAACGCCGAAGAAGGCGCGATGCTCGGCCCGATCGAGGCCGGAGGCGACTTCTACTTCTTCAAGGTCAACCAGATCAACCCCGAAGAGACCCAGACACTCGACGACGTCCGCCGGCAGATTCGCCAGCAGCTGTTGCCGACCCTGCAGCAGCAGGCCATGACCGACTTCGTCTCCGACTACAACGCCAAGTGGACCTCCCGCACCTTCTGCGCCGAGGACTACCTGGTCACCCGCTGCAGCAACTTCAAGGGCGACGGACGCCTTGAGAGCGCCGATCCTGCCTGCTACGAAGACGGAGCCGCCGACGCTGATCCGCCCCTTTCCTGCCCCGCCCCGGTCGGCCTGAGGGCCCCCTCGGCTCCGGGTGGCGACTCGCTCAACCCGCTGGCTCCGGCCGGCGGCGCGAACCGGCCCCAGGGCCCGGTCGTACCCGGTGACGCTGAAGATGCGGCCGCAGCCGCGGCCGCCGGAGCCGGCGCGATTCCCCCGGGTGGAGCCGGCGGAGTCCAGCAGGTCCCGGGACAGTAGCCGTAGGCATCACGTCGGCAGAGGCATGAGCGAGTGACCGGTCAGGACCTGGCCGCATCTCTCTCGCGCCTCGACGAGGTGACCCGGACGCTCCGGGTCGAGTGCCCCTGGGACCGCGAGCAGGATGCCCGCTCGATCGTCCCCCATACGGTCGAGGAGGCCTATGAACTGGCCGATGCCGTGCGCTTGGGCGATGCCGCCTCGATACGCGACGAACTCGGCGACGTGCTCTTCCAGGTCGTCTTCCTTTCGCTGTTGCTGGAGGAGCAGGGCGAAGGTGACCTGGCCTCGATCGCCGGCCAGCTGACCGACAAGCTGATCCGGCGCCACCCGCACGTCTACCCGCCCGAGGAGGGAGAAGGGGCTTCGCCCGAAGGTGAAGGTGACGCAGACATCGAGACCGCCGACGACGTGCGCCGGCAGTGGGATCAGATCAAGCAGGACATCGAGGGCCGCACCACCGAGAAGGACTGGCGAAAGCCCGGCCTGCCGGCGCTCGTCTATGCGAACAAGGTCCAGTGGAAGATCGACCCGGTCGAGCGCCCGGCCAATGCCGGGGCCGAGAACCCCGACCTCGACGCAGACGAAGCCGAAGTCGGGCGGATGCTCTGGGAGACGGTCGCCGAAGCCCGCCGCCGTGGAGTCGACCCGGAACTGGCCCTGCGTACCGAAGCCGAGCGCCACGCCCCCCGCACCTGACCACCCCGCGGGTCGCGCTCCGCCATTCGGTTCAGGGATTCGCCGGTGAAGCGGGCGCCGCTGAGGGCGGGGACTCGGGCACCAGGTACGCCGCGACGAGTGTCAGTATCGCGGCGGGGAGAACGGCCAGGCCGATCGTGAAGCCGGTGACCAGACTGTAGGCCAGCAGGATCCAGCCGGCGCCCCAGACTGCGAAGTTGGTGCCTCTGCCGCGGTTCGGCCCTCCGATACGGATCGTAAGACCCGCCAGGACGGTGAGCAGGAGGGGAATCGCAACGACCACCAGGATCGTGCCGTTGACGGCCACAAGCGTGCGGCTCCCGGATCCCGCGCCACCGCTCGAGTAGACCGGCAGCGTCAAGGCCAGCCCGATCAGGACGGCCGACCACAGAATCGCGGCGACGACCAGCCACGCACTGATCCTGCAGCGACGACGGTCTTGACTGACGGTGCCCATGTGTACGACCCTACTTCCCCTGGAGCCAGCGGCCCGGCCGTGTACGTAGCGGTAGTCGAGTAACGCCGAAGTTGACGGACTTGGCCAAGTTGGCTAACTTTGTGTCATGAAGAAGGCAATTGCCATAGGTGAAGCCAAGACGAACCTGTCGAAGCTGATCGAGCGGGCGGAGGACGGGGAGGAGGTCGTAATTCGGCGTGGGCCCCGGCCGGTTGCGAAGATCGTCGCCTTCGAGGCGCCTCCGGAACAGCCTTTGTTCGGGGCGTTGGCCGGGTCGATCCGGATCGGTGAGGACTTCGACGATCCGATTCCGGGCTTCGAGCCCTATGTCGGTGAGGAATCAGATCCTGATTGAGCGCGTCGCCATGTCGCGGTGAAGCTTCTGCTGGATACCCATGCGGTGCTTTGGCTGCTCGCGGGTGACGAGCGTGTGCCGGCATGGTTGCAGGAAAGCAGCGACGGAGGGGATGAACTCCTGGTCAGCGATGTCTCGATCTGGGAGGTGGCGATCAAACGGTCCCTCGGGAGGATCGAGGTTCCTGATGATTTCCCAGAGCAGCTGGATCATCTCGGTCTCGGCCGGCTGGAGATCTCGAGCAGTCACGTTTGGGCCGTGGGCGATCTCGAATTCCACCACCGGGATCCTTTTGACAGGCTGCTTGTCGCCCAGTCGATACTCGAAAGCCTGACGCTTGTCAGCAGCGATCGTGAATTCGCCCGGTACGGCATCTCGCTGAGGTGGTAATAGACTGGCGCTCGATGAGTGCTATCGAAGCGGTTCAAGCGCGTCAGATCCTCGACTCCCGAGGTAATCCCACGATCGAGGTCGATGTGCGGCTGGTGGAGGGACAGGTCGGCCGTGCCGCCGTGCCTTCTGGCGCTTCGACCGGCGTGTTCGAGGCGGTCGAGCTGCGCGACGGCGGCTCCGAGTACCTCGGCAAGGCTGTCGGAAAAGCAGTGGCCAACGTCAACGGCGAGATCCAGAAGGCTCTTGCCGGCTTCGATACGACCGACCAGGCGGGGCTCGACAGGTTGATGATCGAACTCGACGGGACCGAGAACAAGGGCCGCCTCGGAGCCAACGCCATCCTCGGGGTCTCTCTGGCCGCCGCCCGTGCGGCCGCCCTGCTCGAAAACCGCCCGCTCTACGAATACCTCGGTGACATGTACGGCAGCGAAGGCGCCAACCTTCTTCCGGTGCCGATGATGAACGTGCTCAACGGCGGCGCCCACGCCGACAACTCGGTCGACTTCCAGGAGTTCATGGTCATGCCGGCCGGCGCATCGAGCTTCACCGAATGCCTGCGCATCGGCACCGAGGTCTTCCATTCGCTGAAGAAGATCCTCAGCGGCCACGGTTTCGCGACGGCAGTAGGCGACGAAGGTGGATTCGCGCCCAATCTGCCTTCGAACGAAGCTGCGCTGGAGATCCTGATCGAAGGTATCGAGGCCGCCGGCTACAAGGCGGGCGAAGACGTATTCATCGCACTGGACCCCGCGACCAGCGAGATCTACGAGGACGGCGTCTACCGGCTCGAGCACGAGGACCGCTCGCTTGATTCGCGGCAGATGGCCGACTACTGGGCAAGCGCCTGCGAACGCTTCCCGATCGTCTCGCTGGAGGACGGCATGGACGAAGAAGACTGGGACGGATGGAAGGTCCTGACCGAGCGACTCGGCGATTCCGTACAGCTCGTCGGCGACGATCTTTTCGTCACCAACCCGGTCCGGCTGAAGCGCGGAATCGACTCCGGGACCGCGAACTCGATCCTGGTCAAGGTCAACCAGATCGGCACGCTGAGCGAGACTCTCGAGGCGATCCGCATGGCAGGAGAGGCCGGCTATTCGGCGGTCATATCCCACCGCTCGGGAGAGACCGAGGACACCACGATCGCCGACCTGGCGGTGGCCACTGAAGCCGGCCAGATCAAGACGGGCGCGCCTTCGCGTTCGGACCGGGTGGCCAAGTACAACCGCCTTTTGAGGATCGAAGAAGAACTGGGAGACTCCGCCCGTTTCGGCGGTACGGCGGTGCTGAAGCGCCGGGCTTGAAGGAAATGACCTTCCGCCCGCGAAGGGTCGGAGGTGTCAGCACGTTCGCGGTCAATCGCCAGACAGCCCCGGCCACCGCGCCGCAGGCCGGCGCCACGTCGCAACGCCGGGGAAGACGGTGCGGGGAGGATCCAGTGGGATCGCCTCGGTCGTGTCGTGCTGGTCGCGGCCGTCTTCGTGATCGCCGTTCTGTACGTGGGCCCCACCTACAACTTTGTGACGACCTACATGAACGCCAGCGACGTCAAGGAGGAGTTTCATCAGGTCCTCGACGAGAACAAGCGTTTGAAGAGACTCTCCGAGCAGGCCGGCAGCGAAGCCGTTCTGCGTCGCGAGGCCCGTCGACAGGGCATGATCGTGCCGGGCGAGCAGGCCTACGTGGTCAGCGGCCTCAACCGCTGAGGCCGTCCACTCCGGGCGGGTCCCGATGAGCGCCATCTCGTTCTACATCGGCATCGCTCAGCTCGCGCTTGTGCTCGGCTCTCTCGGCTACGCCGCACTCCGGCTGCGACGGCACCTGCTGCCAGGCTGGGATGAAGCGGCCGGCTACCTGGTCAGTGCGGTTGCCGGCATCGGCATGCTGGTGGTGCTCGGCGAACTACTCGGCCTGGTCGGCCTCTTCCGGGGCTGGGCCCTGGTCCTGACGAGCCTGCTGATAGCCGGGGTGGCCTGGCTGAAGCTTCCTCCGAGGCCGAATCCGAAGACCGACCCAGGGGCACCCGAAGGCGACGCCGAAATCTCGAAGCCGCCACGCCCCCCGGTCGCCGCGCACGGCTACTGGCTCGCTTTGCTCACGACCGCGGTGCTGGTCGCCCAGTGGGCCGCCTTCACCTCCTACAGCCTCGATTCGGGCATCTCGAACTTCGACTCGGTCTGGTACCACCTGCCCTTCTCAGCCGACCTCTTCCAGAGCGGCTCGACCCTCAGCTTCTACAAGCCCGAGACGGTCTTCACCAACTGGTTCTACCCTCAGAACTCGGAGCTGGTGCACGCTGTCGGCATGGCCCTGACCGGCAGGGATTTCTTCTCCGTCCTGGTCAACATGGGGTGGCTTGCGCTCGCCCTGCTTGCCGCCTGGTGCATCGGTCGCCCGTACGCACGGCCGCACCTGACCCTGATCGCTGCTTCGATCCTGCTCGCCGCCCACACGATCGTCGTGCGGGAGCCCGGCACCGCCAAGAACGACATCGTCGGCATCGCCCTGCTGCTCTCGGCGCTGGCGATCCTGGTCAATCGCGGCGCCGACCCCTCCGACACCCGGGGCCGGCTCGGGCCGGGCTGGGCGATGGCCGCCGCCGGCCTCGCCGCCGGACTCGCGGTCGGGACCAAGGTGACGGCACTGGCTCCGGTGGCGATGATGACCTTTGCCGTCCTCTTCTCCGCCCACCATGGGACCCGGCTCAGGTCGGCCGCGGTCTGGTTCGGTTCGGGCCTGATCGGTGGAGGCTTCTGGTACCTCAGGAACCTCTTCGCCACCGGCAACCCGATCCCGCAGGTCGAAAGCCTCGGGCCGATCGACCTGCCGGGACCGGAGCGGCTCCAGCAGGGCCGGGACGACTTCAACGTCTTCCACTACATCACCGACTCGGCTATCTGGAGTGACTTCTTTTTTCCGGGCCTGGAGCGTGGTTTCGGGGAGCTCTGGCCGTTACTGCTCGCGGTGGCGGTCTTCGGACTGCTGGCGCTGATCTGGCGCGGCCCGGGAAGGCTGACCAGAGCCCACGGCTTCGCCGCCCTGCTGGCGATCGTCGCTTACGTCTTCACGCCGCTCAGTGCGGCCGGCCCGGAGGGTTCGCCCGATGCCTTCTCGATCAATCTGCGATTCCTGGTCCCGGCGCTCTCGATGGCCCTCGTCCTGATCCCGCTGCTGCCGTTCTTCGCCCGCCCGCGGCCTCAGATCGGCTTCGCCCTGTTGCTGCTCACGCTCTTCTTCGTGGACGGCAGGGGCGACGCGATCTGGTCCCAGTCGGGCCGTGTCTTCGGCATTGCATTCGCATTGGTGGTCGTGGTCATGCCAGCCCTGGCCTGGCACTTCAGGGAGCGTCTCGGACTGGCGTCGGGGGGCGAGCTGTCGCTGAGCAACAGCCGCGACCGGATCCTTGCCTGGCTGGTCGCAGCGACCGTTGCCGCCGGGCTGCTGGTCGCCTGGCCGCTGGCTGACGGCTACTTCGACTCCCGCTACGCCGACTTCGAGCCCGAGGCCGGACTGGCCGAGCCCTACCGCTGGGCCAGTGAAATCGAAGACGCCGAGATCGGTCTCGCCGGGACCACGGCGGGATTCAGGCAGTACGGCTTCTTCGGAGAGAACCTCTCCAACCGCCTCACCTACATCGGTCGGGAGGCACCGGCCGGAGGTTTCGAGGTGATCCGGACCTGTCCCGAGTTCAGACAGGCCGTCAACGAGGCCGACCTGGACTACCTGGTCACCTCGCCGTTCCTCAACTTCAACGGCGACCGGGAGCCGATCTACTCGCCCGAGCGCGACTGGGTGGCCGACGATCCTTCGCTCAGCCGTGTGGTCGGTCCGGGCCAGGTCGAGGTGTGGAAAGTGGAGGGTTTGCTCGATCCGACCGGCTGCGACCCTTCGGCCCCTGGCCCCGAAGCCACCCCGGGTCTGATCGAAGGCTGAGCCGACCGCAGCCGGCCAGCTACCCTGAACCCATCACCTTGAGCTACCCCCTCGAAAACGCCCTGTTCAACTGGGAAGCCGGAATCGAACGCCTCCGCTCTCTCGAGCGCGAGGGCTCGCTCCATGGGGACCAGGTGACCGGTCCGGTGCGCGAGGAGCTCCGGCGACGCCTCGGCGCGACCTTCACCGCCGAGCAGCTCGCCGACGTCTACGGGGCCGGCACCGACTGGGTGCTGCAGCTCCCCGGGGTGGACCCGTCCCGGTCAGACCTCCAGGATCTCGTCGACGCCGCCTTCTGGCTCCACCTCCAGGCTGCCGGAGACTTCGCCGGAGGCCGCCGGATCCAACTCGACTTCTAGTTCAGACTGTTCCCGAGGTTCCCCGAACCAGCCGAGGCGCTTGGCGACGAGTGGGCAGCGCAGTCCCCGGCGATGAGGCGGTCGGCGGGGGTCGCTATACGGGTTGGCGGGGTAGGTGTAGCGGCCCCCGCCGGCCGCCTCATGACCCGCAGCGCTGCCGCGGTCAGTCCTTGCGGCGGATGATGATCTGGTCGGCTTCGACGGTGACGGTCACGTCACGCTTGCCGGCCCAGGAGTCCCTGTAGGCCGCGATGTCCTGTACGGCGGGGTCCAGCCAGAGGCCGTAACCCTCTTCGCCGTGGTCGAAGGTGCCTTCAAGTTCGTCGCCTGACTGCTCACGGCGGCCTCCGCCGCGGCGTCCGCGGCGGCGGCGCCTGCGCGGGCGGCCTTCGGCTTCGCCTCCGTCGGATTCCTCGTCGTCCTCCGAGCTTTCCCCGGAGTCGTCTTCGTCGGACTCGTCATCGGAATCGGAATCGCCGGCCGCTTCCCTGGCCGCCGCCTCTTCGGCATCCTTTTCAGCCTGCTCCTTGGCACGCGCCTCTTCTTCGGCGGCAGCCGCCTCGATCTCGGCTTCGATCTCGTCGCGGAGATCGACATCGGTGCCGTTTTCGGCGTCGCTGTCGGGCGAAAGGTCGTGCTGGCGGCGGAACTCCCTCAGTTCGGAGGCGCTTACCTCGAGTTGGTGGGCGATCCAGGCATCGGTGCGGCCCTCCCGGACCCAGGCGCGGATCTGGTTGAGCTGAGGGCGTAGTGAGCGTCTAGACATAGGGCGCGAGTTTATTCATGTCGACAAAGGAGCGTCGCTAGGCCAAATTGCCCACTCGGCCGTTGGGTTAGGGTTAGGCCATCAGGCCGGGCAGATTTGTATAGTCCGGCCACAAGATCTACCCAGTATTAGGTAGAGCCCTTCAACAGAGTTCCGAACGGAGTCCGACATGTTGGTCCTGACCCGCAAGAGAGAGCAGAGCATCATCATCGGCGAAAACGTCGAGATCATGGTCCTCGGAGTCTCCGGCGACAAGGTTCGGCTGGGCATCACGGCGCCGCGCGAGATCGAGGTCTTCCGCAAGGAAGTGATCGACGAACGCGGATCCGGTGCCGTTTCCGCCGATTCAGACGAGGAGTAAGGCCCAGGCCTTACAGGCAGTCCCGGGCGACAGGGCCCGGGTTCGTCGCGGCGGAGCCGCGACTCAGGTCATCAGGAGAGTCAGCGCCTCGAACATCGCGACGGTCACAACGCCGACCGTGGCGGTGAGGCAGACGGCCAGCACGCTGAAGCGCACCTTGCCCTGCTGTTGACTTCTGGATACACGCCTGGCCCGCGAGCGATTGGCAGCCCGGTGGCGAAGCTGTTCGCGCCGACGCTGCTCCAGCACCTTCTGCTGCTCGAAGGCGTTTTCAAACTGGTTTAGGCTCTGGCGCATTCTCATGGAAATTCCGGTCACCGGCGTAGATCCGGAAACAGGATGTCCAGAAGTTAGCAAACCCTGACAATTCCGCAAGTCAGGTGCAGCTGCCCCAGAGGCCGCGTCCGGCTTCCCGGGCCTCGCTCTCGATCCTCTCGAAACGGCCGGAATCCGCATCGTTGGGCGGGATCGTGAGCGTCTCGGCATAACCCCCACGGAGCAGCTCCTCGTTGAGCATGACATCCGTCACATAAACGTATGCCAACAGCCGGTCGAAGCGGTCACGCTTCTCGGGGCCGAACTTCAGCCTGACTTCACCCGGCTCAAGGAGTTGCTCGTTGCGGGCTTTCGCCTCTTCCCCGAAGCACTCCACCGGGCTGTTCGGGTCGACAGATTCGGGCGTGTCGATGCCGATGTAGCGGACGTACTCGCTCTCGCCCTCGTAGAAGACCTTGGCCGTATCACCGTCGACGACCCGGTCGACTTCGACTGTCACCGACCGGGCCGGCGACCCGCTGGTCTCGCCCTGGTCATTGCTCCCGGACCCATCCGAGTCCCCGTCCGCCAGGTAGACCATCAGCAGCCCGACCAGGCAGAGGATGAAGACCACCAGCCCGAACGCCCCCCTCGGGACGTCCGGGCGTGACGGTCCTCCGAACACGTGTGGCGCCTAGGGGGTGCGCTTGACGTTGGCCAGCAGGGTTTCCTTGATCTGGGCGATGATCTCCAGTGCTTCGTTCCATTCGCGCTGCCAGACGTTGCGGCCGAAGATGACTCCGGATCCGCCGGCGTCCATCACCGACTTGACGTGGCCGAGGACGGTCTCGTCATCGACCTTGGAGCCACCCGAGAGCACGATCAGCGACCGGCCCGCGGACTCGACGCACTGGCGCATCGCCTCGTCCTGGCTCACCTGCATCTCGTTGTACGGGGGCTGGGCGTCCTTGTCCTTGTCGGGGTTGATCACCGGGTAGTTCACCTTGACCACGTCAGCGCCCATCTCCATCGCCATGCGGGCGGCGTAGTCGATCGCGTAGAAGGAGGTGGCCCCACCCTTTGCGTCGATCGCCTCCCCTCGAGGGTAGGACCAAACGACCAGCGGCATGCCGAAGCGGTCGCAGTCCTGGCGCACCTGCTTGAGTTGGGCGAGGTCCTCATCCTGCCGCGGCGATCCGACGTAGAGGGTGTAGCCGATTGCGTCGGCTCCGAGCCTCACGCCGTCTTCGACCGAGGCGTTGCAGGCGGAGAAGGCGTGCGCCGAGGAAGGGATGTCGGTCTTGCCGTTGACCTTGAGGATCAGCGGAACCGCACCCGCGTAGTCGGGGTAGTACTTCTCGGCCATGCCGATCTGGCAGGCGAGCGCCGAGTAACCGGCTTCGGCGGCGAGCCGGAACTGGTAGTCGGGGTCCTTCGAAGCGGGGTTGGGGAAGAAGTCGCGCGGGCCGTGCTCGATGCCCTGGTCGATCGGCAGCAGCATCAGGGTTCCGTTGCCGGGGCCGAACTCGTAGAGCAGGCGGTGTAGGCGGGCGCGCTTCCCGGGGGCCAGGTCGGCCAGCAGGGACTTCTGTTCGGTCAGGCTATTGGCTTCCATGTACTGCTCAGACCTCCTCGGGTAAACATTTGACGGTGCCCCCAGTATGCCACCGGAGAAGCCCCCCGGTCGGTGTGGTTATCCTCGCAGCAGCGCGCAATGAACGAGACCGAGCTGAGAGTCGTCTGCAAGTCATGCGGGGCAGAGGTGAGCCCCTACGTGACCGAGTGCCCGTACTGCGGCGCGAGGGTCCGCAAGCGGGCCCCGAAACTCGAACGCAAGGACGGTGGCTTCGAGGCCAAGAAATCAAAGCGGGAGCTGCGTCAGGGCAGGCGGATCGAGCGCAGGCAGCGGCGCAAGGCCCGTTTCGAGGGTCGCCCGGTTGCGACCTTTGCGTTGATCCTGATTCCCGCGGTGGCCCTGATCGTCCGGATCGCCAGCGGGGGTGACCTGACCGGCTTCGGCGCCGTGGTCGTGCCTTTCGACTCGGGTCCCTGGCGCTTCCTGACCGCGCAGTTCGCCTACCTCAGCGTCGGCTACCTGTTCGCGGTCGCACTTGCATTGGCGATCTTTGCACCGGGGCTCGAGCGTCGTCTTGGCTCCTGGCCGACCGCGATCCTGCTGATCGCATGTGGCGCTCTCGGGACGACCGGCGCCTGGGCGATAGAGGAGCAGACCGGCACCATCGGCGTGATCGCCGGCGGTAACGGCATGGCGCTCGGCGCGATCGCCGCCTGGTTCGTGATCCGGCGCCCGGAGGCGACCCGCCTGGACGAGGAGGTCGACAGCATCGGCGTCCTGGTCTGCGCAGCGGTGATCCTGCTGCTGCCGATGGTGGTTGATTCAGCCGATTTCTGGTCCGGACTCACCGGCGGCGCGGTCGGCGCCCTGGCCGGTATCGTCACCGCGAGAGCAATGGCCAAGCCATGAGTCGATCCTGGAGCGAAGAACAGTTGAAGGCGGCGGTCGAAAGGCTTTCCGACCAGGAGAGCTTCGCCGAGGCCGAACGGGTCGTGGCCACGGTCGCCCCCGACCTCCAGGGAGTGCTGGTCAGCGCCCTGGGCGCCGGAGGCTGGTTCGGTGAATCACATCAGTCGGAGACCCTGAAGGCGGCGACCATCCCTGACGAAGACGCTCGCCTCACAGCGATTCGCGCGCTGCTTACCGAGGAGACCCACATCGGGATGATGGTCGGCGTCGCCGTCGGCTGGGCATTGAGATCAGACCTTGAAGGACAAGTCGAAAACCGAGAAGAAGGAGACGCCTGAAGATGGAAATCCACTACCACGGTCATTCCTGTGTCGAGTTCCACGACGGGGACGTGAAGCTGCTGGTCGATCCTTTCCTGGCGCCGAACAGCCCGGTCGCGAAGGCGAGCGCCGCTGACGTCGAGCCGACCCACATCGCGCTGACCCACGGCCATGCCGACCACGTCGCCGACGTCGTCGAGGTCGCCAAGCGGACCGGGTCCCAGGTGGTGGCGATGGTTGAACTCGCAAACTGGCTGCAGGAGCAGGGAGTCGAGAACGTCTCCGACCCCAACCTCGGTGGAACGGTGCGCTTCGACGGGCTCTCGATCAAGCTGGTTCCGGCGTGGCATACGAATACCGCCCCGGGTTCGGCCGAGCATCCGTTCAGCGCCGGGCACGGGACCGCCCTCGGGTCTGCCGCCGGGCTGATAATCGAACTCGGCGGTCTGACGATCTATGACGCCGGCGACACCTGCCTGTTCGGCGACATGGAACTGATCGGCAAGCGTCATGGCGTCGACCTGGCGTTGCTGCCGATCGGGGGTCACTACACGATGGACCGGGAGGATGCCGCCTATGCCGCCGGGCTGACCGGCGCGAAACAGGTGATGCCGATCCACTTCAACACCTTCCCTCCGATCGAAACTGACGTCGAGGCCTTCAGCGAGGACATCACTTCGAAAGGGATCGAGGCGATGGTGCTCGAGCCTGGCGGCAGCGTCAGCCTCTAGCCGACCGCTCCGTGGACTCGGGTGGTTACTGGGCTTCGTCGGGCGCCGTCGCGCTGCCGCTGGTCCCGGGGGCCTGCGGCACCGTTGCCCGGGGCCGGAGCCGGAGCCGGGACGCTCGGCAGCGGCGCTTCCGGAGTGCTGACCGGCGGGGTCGGCTTGTTGATGTCCTGCCCGACGGTTGTCGGCTTTCCCTGGACCGGGACCTGGGGGTCGACCGCTGCCGGCGGCGGAACCTCGGTCGGTACGTCCACGACCTTGCCGTCGAGACCGTCATCCGGCTTCTCGTTGTCGACCGGCTTCTCTTCCTTGACTTCAGGATCCTCGACGGGGGTCTCTGCGGGCTCTTCCGCCGGGGCATCTTCGGTCTCCACCGGGAGTGCCACCGGTACGACCGGCGGCTCGGAGTCAGCACCGGACTTGATCACCGGCGCGACTTCGACCGGGGCATCCTTGGCCGGGGCGGACTCGGTCACTTCCTTGACCGGCGGCGTCGCCGCGATGGTCCTGGTGGGAGCTTCGATCCCTTCGTTGGCGGTGTTGGTCGAAGCCTGATTCGAAACTTCTACGGCGCCGGCGGTGATGACTGCGGCAGTAACGACTCCGGCGATTGCCTTGATGCCCACAGCGCTGGTGACCGCACCTATTCCGGATGCGGCTCCGGCTGCGCCGGCTGCGGCGCCGGCGGCGCCGACGGCCGCACCTGCGGCACCCACTCCGGTGCCGACAGCTGCCGTACCTGCCGCCGCCGTACCGGCTGCAGCGGATCCCGCGGCTCCGGCCCCGGCGGTGGC
The DNA here is from genome assembly GCA_963709475.1 of uncultured Solirubrobacterales bacterium. Taxonomy (GTDB): domain Bacteria; phylum Actinomycetota; class Thermoleophilia; order Solirubrobacterales; family 70-9; genus 67-14. The sequence continues at coordinate 237,697 of CAVPWI010000009.1, forward strand.
TCCTGCGCCACCGGCCCCGGCGCCCGCTCCTGCTCCACCGAATCCGATCTTGGCGAGGATCGCCGCCTTGAGGGCGAGTAGCGGCCCGACCGGCATGATCATCGCGAGTACCTTGGAGTCCGAACGAAGCTGCTTGCGGAACGAGGCGCATTCCTCACAGTCGCGCACGTGGCGACGGACGGGGCCCGTGGCCTTGGTCAGGCCCTCGGCAGCCTCGGCCAGCTCGACCCGGACTTCACCACAGGTGAGCATGCGGGCCTGGCTGGCTTCGGCCAGCGAGATCCTGGCGCGCACCAGGAGAGACTTGACTGACGGCACCGTCGCGTCCATGGCCTCGGCGATCTCTTCGTAAGAAAGTGCGTCGATCTCCCGGAGCAGCAGCGCTGCACGCTGGCTCTCGGGGAGTTTGGTCACGTCGTTGAGCAGCTGACGGAACTCTTCGCGGTTGTGGACCTTCTCGGCGGTCGAGCCGGCGTCGACCATCGGCACCATGTCCATCGATTCCTGGGCATCGGCCTTGGGCTTGCGAAGGTGGTTCAGCGAGCGGTTGCGGGCGATCCGGTAGAGCCAGGGCCGCAGGTTGATCTCGCGGTTGTCGGCCATCATCGCCTTGTAGGCATTGACGAAGACTTCCTGGAGCACATCCTCGGCATCCTCGGTGGAACCGATCATCTGGCGACAGAAGCCGAGCAGTCGAGCCTGATAGCGGTCGACGATGATGTCGAAGGCCCCGGAGTTCCCGTTGCGGACCAGGGCGACGAGCTGCTCGTCCCCCTTCAGCTTCAGCAGCGGCGACTTGCGCGTCAGCAGACCCCGACGTGCTGCATGGCTCAAAGTTGATGCTTCCACGGTTCTCCTTGCGACTGGTGGGCCGGCGGACTGACCCGACTTGACACTGATAACACCGTAGCAACGCATATGTAGCGCTCTTTAAAGAAAAATCCGCTGATTTCCTGCCGCCCCTCTACTATCTGCTTGCCCGGATGGCGGAACGGTAGACGCCGCGGCCTTAAAAGCCGCTGCCCTTCAGGGGGCGTGCGGGTTCGAATCCCGCTCCGGGTATCCTGCACCGGGCGCTCCCGGAGGAGCCTCAATCCACGAACCAGACGGGGGAACCCATGACTTCTGACAGACCGAACAAAGGCTGGGTCCGCTTTCTGACCATATTGGTCTCGATTCTGACCGTGCTGGCGATCCTTTCGACCTGGGTCGACCGTCAGATCTTCGACTCCCAGGAATGGGGCGACACCTCCCTCGAGATGCTCCAGGATCCCGCGATCCAGGACCAGGTCGCAAGCTTCGCCGTGGATGAGCTGTATGACAACGTGGATGTCGAGGCCGAGCTCGAGGACATCCTCCCGGGCGACCTCAACTCACTGTCCGGCGTAGCCGCGGGCGCGCTTCGCTCGGTGGCCGACCAGGGCGCCAAGCAGGCGCTCAACAACCAGCGGGTTCAGAACCTTTGGGAGCGGGCCAACGTAGCCGCCAACGAAGCGCTCGTCGGCATCATCGAGGACGACGGCGAGATCCTCCAGACCACGGGCGGTCAAGTGACCCTCGAGCTTCAGCCCCTGATCGTGGAAATCGCCGACCAGGTCGGTCTCGGGCAACAGGCCCGGGACAACATCCCGGCATCGGTCGGCCAGATCGAGATCGTCGACTCCGAGCAGCTTTCCTCGGTCCAGACTGCCAGCCACCCTGATTCACGGTACGGCGCTGATCTCGGCTTTGCTGGGACTCGCCCTGATCGGACTTGCGATTTATCTCTCCCACGGGTATCGCTGGATGACCCTGCTCTGGGTGGCCGCCGCACTGGTTCTGGCGGCGCTCTTCGTGCTGGTCGTCAGATCGGTCCTCGGAGGGATCCTGGTCCCGGAGCTGGCCACGCCTGAAGTGCAGCCCGGCCGCTGATGCCGCCTATGGCATAGCAACCGAGCTCCTCAAGTCGATCGCCATGACCGTCATCTGGGGTGCTTTGCTGCTGCTTCCGCTGTCCTGGGTCATCTCGCCGACCAGCTCCGGTGAGTCGGCCAGGCGCTATCTGGCGGTTCCGTTCGGCCGCTACCCCGGGGCTACATTCACCCTGTTGGGTCTGGTCGCATTCGTCTTCCTGCTGATGGGGGCCGGGGATCAGAGGGGCTTCCTGCTCCGGCTGACCATCGTGAGCATGGCCGGCGTCGCGACTTACCTCTTCCGCCAGCGACTGGTCGAGGCCTACCCTGACGCAGACTTCGCGGGCCTGAGCGAATTCAGTGACCGCAGCCGTGAGAAGGCCAGGCATTTCTGGTCGAAGCGTCCGAAGAGCCTGCCCGGCAGGAAGGACGGAGGGTCTGGCGATGATCAGGCGACCACGGCGGCAACCGCTGACAGCGGTCACGATCCGGACGAGACCACCGTGCTCCCGGCTGCGGCCTCTGTTGATCCTGAAACGGCCCGGCTCGATCAGCTCGACCGTCTCGCGACCATGCGTGATCGAGGTGTCCTGACCGACGAAGAGTTCGCTGAAGAGAAGAAGCGCCTCATGGGTGACGGGGGCTAGCGGTTCAGCGGCTCCTTACATGGGCCTATGAGAAAGCGGGTCCCCGCTACCCGACATTCTTCGTTGCCGCGGAACTCCAGTCCGCCTGGCTGATCGCCTTCGCAACGCTCGGGGTTTTCAGTCTCTATTACGACACACCGATCGGCGAGTACATGGAACTCGCTGCGGCCGTCCTTGCCCTCACCGCCCTGGTCATAGGGGTGAGCATGGTCCGCGCGTCGCTGTTCATGCGGCCGATCGGACGCTGGATCGCGAGCTCGGAAAAGCGCGAAAACCCTGTGCTCGCAACCAGGGCATGGGAGGCTGCGGTCGGCGTGCCTTTCGCGGTCGCCGTGCGCGAAATGGTCTGGCCGGTCGTCTTCGTGGCGATTCCCGGCGTGGTCGGCTCGATCATCGTCTTCGACTTCAACCCACTGACGGCGATTCCGCTGATGGCCGGTTCGCTGATCGCGATCGGTTACGGAGGCGTGCTCCACTACTTCGGGATGGAGAGCGGGATGAGGCCCGTTCTCAAGGACATCAACCGTCAGCACGCACCGTGGGCGCGGTCCGAGATCAGGGTCCTGCCTCTCAGGATCAAGCTGATGGCATCCCTGCCACTGATCAACGTGATCGCCGGCCTGACCGCTGCTGCTCTGTCGGGGAGTGGTGGAGGTGGCGCCAGCCTCGGGGTGGACGTACTGATCGCGATCGGTGTCGCGGTGGCGGTCAGCCTGGTCCTGACTTTCATGTTGGCCGGCTCGGTCCTGAGGCCGATCAACGACATCGAAGAGGGGATCGAGGCAGTCCGTGAGGGCAGGTTCGGGGTGACCGTGCCGGTGACCACGCCGGACGAGATCGGCAACCTCTCGGCCGCCTTCAACCAGATGTCGAAAGGGCTGGCCGAGCGGGAGAGGATCCGTGCTGCCTTCGGCACCTACCTTGACCGCAACGTCGCCGACCATATCCTCAGCGCCGAACCGGGCGCACCGGGAGCCGAGATGGAGGTCTCGCTGCTTTTCTGCGACGTGCGGGACTTCACCTCGTTCTCATCTTCAGCGACCGCGCCCGAGGTGGTCGCCAGGCTGAACCAGCTCTTCGAGGCGGTGGTGCCGATCATCGCCACGCACGGAGGCCACGTGAACAAGTTCATCGGCGACGGGTTGCTGGCCGTCTTCGGGGCGCCCGAACCCCATGCCGACCATGCAGAACGGGCGGTCCGTTGTTCGATCGCCATGGCGCAGCGGGTGAACCACACTCCGGACGGGCTGCTGAGCATCGGGATCGGTGTCAACTCGGGCCGGGTGGTCGCCGGATCGATCGGCGGCGCCGGGCGGCTGGACTACTCGGTGATCGGCGACGCGGTCAACGTCGCCTCGAGGGTCGAGAAAGCGACGCGGGACCTAGACGACGAAATCCTGATCACCGACCAGACGAGGCTTGCGGTCGGGACCGCGATCGAGCTCTCGAGCCGTGGCCTGATCACTCTGCGCGGCAAGCCGGAGCCGGTCCGGGTCTGGGCCCCGGTGGTAGAGACCGCCGAGCGGCACCTGCCGGCCAATACGACCGTCGGCTAGCCGGATGCGGCGCGGATCGCGCCACCGTAGAGGATGTCGTGCTCGGAGACCTCGACTTCGGTCAGGTCGAAGGCCCGCATGACCTCGATCAGGATCACCAGCCCGGCGACGATCGCTTCGGCCCGGTCGGGATGCAGGCCGGTCACCTGCCGGCGGGCCGCGAGTGGCATCGCCGAGAGTCGTGAGAGCCAGTGCTGGATGGTAGAAAGCTGCAGCACGTGGCCTTCGACCGCTTCCGGGTCGTAGGGCTCCAGCCCGAGGTCGATCGCCACCAGAGAAGCCGGGGTCCCGGCCACGGCGACGGCCCTCTCGATCGGCGGGAGTTCCTCGCCCGAGATCGAGTTCGAAATCAGCCTGTCGACATCGTCGGCGAGGCGCTCCAGCTCGGCCGCGGCCGGTGGGTCACTGGTCAGCATGCGCTCGGTGTGGCGCACGACCCCGGCCTGGAGCGAGCGATGGAAGATCGCCTGCCTGCCCCGGCCGACGATCAGCTCGGTCGAGCCACCACCGATGTCGGCGACCAGCAGCACTTCATCGCCTGTCCGTCCCGCGGTCGTGCCGAGATAGGTCGTCTCAGCCTCGGTGTCTCCTCCGAAGATCTCGGCCGAGAGGGCGAAGCGCTCGCGCAGCTCGGCGACGAAAGCACCACCGTTGTCGGCATCCCTGACGGCGCTGGTGGCGATCACCGAGGTCTTCATCGCTCCGTGCCGCGCGATGACCCCGACGTAGCCGGCGACGGTTTCGCAGACCGCTTCGATCGCATCGCCCGAGAGCCTGCCGGAGTGATCGACGCCGCGACCCAGCCGGGTGACGGTGGTTCGACGGTCGACTTCGCGCACGCTGGTTCCCGAGACATCGGCCACCAGCAGGCGGGTCGAGTTCGTGCCGATGTCGATCACGGCGACCCGTTCGTCCACGGGTCGGCCGCTGTCAGAGTCTGGAGAGGGAGCAGGCAAGGTGCAAGAGTAGACGCTGGAGCGACAGCGGTAAGTTTTTGGTCAACCAATTCGAGGAGCTGAAAAAGTGTCAGAAGCGATGAGTGGTTCGGTAGTCCTGGTCACCGGGGCCAGCAGTGGAATCGGAGAAGCAACCGCCCGTACGCTCGCCGCCCAGGGCGCCAGGGTTGCGCTGGTCGCCCGCAGGGCCGATCGGCTGGAGAAGCTCGCCTCCGAGATCGCCGGCCACGGTCACACCGCGCTCGCGATCGAAGCCGACATCACCGACCAGCAACAGGCGGTCGACGCGGTCGAGCATACGGTCAGCGACTTCGGCCGGCTCGACGTGCTGGTCAACAACGCCGGCGTGATGCTGCTCGGCCCGATGGCAGACGCTCCCACCGAGGAGTGGGATCGCATGATCGACGTCAACCTCAAGGGCCTGCTCTACATGACCCACGCCGCGCTGCCTCACCTGATCGAGGGTGCCGCAAGTTCCGAGCGCGGGGCGACCGACATCGTCAACGTCAGCTCGGTCGCCGGGCGAACGGTCACCCCTCACGGCGGTGTCTACAACCTGACCAAGCACGGGGTGGGTGCGGTGAGTGAATCGCTCCGCCAGCAGCACAGCAAGCAGGGCGTACGCACCACGATCATCGAACCGGGGGTCGTTTCGACCGAACTGGTCGAGCACAACCGTGACGGTGTGCGCGAGGCGATCGAGGGCTTCATCTCTGAGATGAGCCCGCTGGCGCCGCACGACATCGCCGAGGCGATCGAGTACGCGGTGACCCGTCCGGCACATGTCTCGGTCAACGAGATTCTGATCCGACCGACCGACCAGCCCTGATCGGGTCGCCGGGGCGTGACAGTGCCCCCGGCCTGAGCCCCACCGTTCACGGTAATGCTCGGTATTCGGGCACGATCGGCCCGGTGCACGGCCAAATGCCTGCATGCGCGTGCCTGAGACCGGCATTTCAGGGACGGGTGCTAGACTTGCGAGCCCGCCGCGGGGTGGAGCAGTCAGGTAGCTCGTCGGGCTCATAACCCGAAGGTCGCCGGTTCGAATCCGGCCCCCGCTATGTCCTTCGGGACGACACACCGCCCCCTCTCGCCAGGGGGTTTTGTGTTAAGGGGACGGGAAGATACGGGAGGGGCGTTCGGCGTGTGATAGAAAAGCGGCAGACGCTGTGTGGGAGCAGCGGTGTTCCGGCTCGGAGGGCTGTCGCGTAATCGAGGGAGAAAAGTTGAGCGAAGTTCGTGCTGACCTGGGATGGTCCCTTCTTGCACGGGTCGCCGTCCAGTCAATGATCGCCGCCCTGGTGGTCATCGCTGCGTGGTGGGTCTTGGTACCCGTCGCCGAAGCCGGGGCCAAACGGGTCAAACCTTCCGCCAAGATCGTCACCGCGAACCAGTCTCAGCTGCTCAAGTCCGGCCGGCTCGCCGTCCGGGTCTCATCCAGCGGTCGGACGCGCGTGAGCGTGAAGGTATTCAGGGGGAGCCGCGGTGGTTTTTTCCGCGCGCGGACCGTGCGCTTGCGGGGCAAGCGCCGTCAGGCGCGGGTCGTGCGGCTGAAGATGACTCCGGCCGGGCGACGGGTCCTCTCACGCTGCGGCTCTCAGCGGCTGCGTGCGGTGTCACGATTCCGGTCCAGGGGCAAGACGAGGACTTCCCGGTCGGCGAGGACCCTCCGGCGCGACGGACGCCGCTGCCGTGATGTAGTGCTGCCGAATCCGGCGACGGTCGAAGGGTGCGATCCGATCGACCCGTCCGTATGCATGGCTCCGTTCCCGAACGACTACCTTACGCGACCCGACGCCTCGACCCCCACCGGCCTGAGGCTGGATTTCAAGGCCGAAAGGATGCCGGTCAACAAGGACGGCAAGCCGGCCTGGAACGAGGCGTTCAATCGCAACGACGGCTTCTCCCCGCTGAATAACATCGTCACCAGGCTTCCCGGACTCGATACCCCCGAGGCATTCCGTGCCAACGGGATCGCCTCCCAGCTCGACATCGGCGCCTACTCCGAACCTGACCAGCGGGTTCTCCTGCTCGACACGGTTACCGGCCAGCGGGTGCCGATCTGGGCCGAGATCGACATGATCCCCGGGACCCCGAACCCGCACAACAACAACGCGGTCCAGGGCTCGGTCGACGACCGCATGCTCACGATCCATCCGGCTACGCCGCTGGAGCCCGGCCGTCGTTACGTGGTCGTCCTGCGCAACCTGACCGACGCCTCGGGCGAGCCGATTCCGGTGAGCGAGGTGTTCGGCCTGATCCGCGACGGCGTGGAGACGGCCAATCCGCAGGTCGAGCAACGCCGGTCTCAGCTTGCCCGGGTCTTCGAGGCGACCGACGCGGCAGGGGTGGACAGGTCCAGCCTGAACCTGGCCTGGGACTTCACGGTGGCGTCCCAGCGCAACCTGACCGAGCGCGCGGTCGTGATGCGCGACGACGCCTTCGCACAGCTCGGCGACAGCAACCTCGCCAACGGCTCGATCGAGGGTGTTGCGCCTGAGATCAAGAACGTGAGCCAGACCAACTACGGGCCCTGCGGCAGCGAAGCCGCTCCGTTTGCCACCAACTGCAGCGGCAGCCAGCAAAGGTACGCCCTCAAGAAGGTCACCGGGACGATCACCGTCCCGTGTTACCTGAAAGCCCCCGGTGCCCGCAACAATCCCGGGCTCGCCGACGTACCCTGTGCCTCCGGGTCCGAGATGAACTACGAGCCGGGGTCGGACCTGCCACAGCAGATGACCGATTCGGAGGGCGATCCCGTTACCTGGGATGCACCCTTCACCTGCACCATCCCGCGGGCGGCTCCCAACTCGCCGAATCTGGCCACCGGTCGCAAGGCGGTGGTCTTCGGGCACGGTCTCCTGGGTGACAACGCAAACACCGAGGCCCTCGGCCGCTATCCGGCCGGTCTCACGGCCGTCAGTTGCGGCACCGACTGGATCGGGCTCTCGAATTCGGACCTGACCCAGTTCCTGGCACAGATGATCCTGCTCCAGGGGGACCTCTCCGCCTTCCCGGCCCTCCCAGACCGTATGCAGCAGGGCTTCCTCAACACCCTCTACCTCGCACGGGCACTGGCCCACGAGGACGGGTTCGCCTCGCTGCCGGAGTTCCAGAAGGACGGCGAGCCGGTTTTCGATGTCAACCAGGCCGATCCGGCAGCCGACATGGGTTACTACGGCGGTTCGCTGGGCGGAATCGGCGGTGCGGCCACGACTGCGCTCGCGCCGGACTGGGAGCGTGCCGGCCTGGGGGTACCGGGCGTCGGATTCACCACGATGCTGTCCCGCTCGACCCAGTTCAACGCTTTCCTGCCGTTCATCTACAGCTCCTACCCGAACGGGCTCGAGCGCCAGCTGGGCATCGCGATGCTCCAGGTGCTCTGGGACCGCGGCGAGCCTGCCGCCTATACGCAGTCGATCACCGACGGCAGCCTCGGCACACCTCCCCACAAGGTCCTGATCCAGGAGTCCTTCGGCGACTACCAGGTCGCCAACATCACCACCCAGACTCTGGCAAGGGCGGTCGGTGCGACTCTGCGCGCCCCGGCGCTGACCCCCGGGCGAATCGACGACCTCAGCACGATCCCTGATCCCTCCGGCGAGTATCTGTTCACCCCGATGGACAGGGTCGAGCCGTACTGGGGGCTACCGACGGCGACATCGGCCCAGCTGAACCAGCCGGGTGGGCTGCCGGATACCTCGGCGCTGATGATCGTCACCGACACCGGGGAGATCCGACCGCGGTCCGGGCCCGGATCCAATTTCTACGGGACCAACGCCAACCCGGACTGGAACATCGCGCCCGTGGCCGGCACCTCGACCGTGGAGAACGACGGTTCCGATCCACACGGGCCGGGTGCCACGAGCCCGGCGGCCCTGCAGACCCTGGTGGCCTTCCTGGAGAGCGGCGGGTTCTTCGATCCGTGTGGGAACGGTGAGACCGATCCGTTGAGCCTGCCGCCGTACACGGTGCCGTTCTCGTCGGCCGACCCGCAGCCCTGCGTCTCACCGCCCGACGGAATCACCGGAAACGGGCGTTAGGCACGGGATGACCGGCGGGGCCGCCTGACGCAGCGCGGAGTAGGTCGGGGCTAGCCTGTGGGACCTCCGGGGCTCGTGACGGTAAGTCGGCTAGAAGCGTTCGAGGCGGATGGTCGCCTTGCGGCCCTTGATCCGGGTCGCGCGCATCGACTTGATCACCCCGGCGGCTGAATCGCTCGGCACATCCACCAGGGAGAAGTTCTCCTTGACCTCGATCGCTCCGATCTGGCGTCCGCTGATGCCGCCTTCGTTGGCGATCGCACCGACCAGGTCCTTCGGGGTGACCGAGGCGCTGCTTCCGACACTGAAGAAGAGGCGCGTACTGCCACCGGCCGGCTGGTTCTTCTGCTTGCGCCCGGGCTTGCCGGCCGGCCGGCCGTTGGCGACCGGCGAACGCTTGCCTTTCTTCCGGTCGGTAGCCGGGGCGATCTCGCTCTCGTCGATCGGACGCCCGCTCGCTTCGTGGGCGAGCTTCAGCGCGGCGGCCGCGATCTCACCCGGCTCGAACTCGGAGGCCAGCGATTCGACCGCCGCCCGGAAAGGGGCGAGGTCCCGGTCGCTCTTGCCCAGTTCTTCGACCAGGGCGGCCTCGGACTGCTTGAGCCTCTTGGCCTTAAGGGCGGCCACCGTGGGCAGCTCTTCCACCGTAAAAGGCGCCTTGGTCAGGCGCTGGATCGCCTTGATGTGGCGCTTCTCGCGCGGCTCGGCGATCGTGATCGCGATGCCGGTCCGGCCCGCCCGCCCGACCCGGCCGATCCGGTGCACGTACTGCTCCGGGGCGGTCGGGAGACCGTAGTTGAAGACGTGGGTGAGGTGATCGACGTCCAGTCCGCGGGCGGCGACATCGGTGGCAACCAGGAGCTGGGTGGAACCGCTCCTGAGCTTGCCCATAACCCGGTCGCGCTGCTCCTGGGTCATGCCGCCGTGAAGCGCGTCGGCCCGGTAGCCCCGGTTGCCGAGGGTCTCGGTCAGCTGGTCGACCTCGTGCCGGGTGCGGCAGAAGACGATCGCCGACTCGGGCTGTTCGAGGTCGAGCACCCGGGCGAGGGCGGCAGACTTGTTGTGGCGGGTCACGACGTGCGCGGCCTGGCGGATCTGCGGGCCTTCATCGGCCTCGCCCTCTTCACGCTTGATCGTCACCCTGACCGGCTTGTTCATGTGTCGCCTGGCGATCGACTCGATTCGGGGAGGCATGGTCGCCGAGAACAGCATGGTCTGGCGTGAATCGGGTATGCCTTCGAGGATCGCCTCGAGTTCCTCGGCGAAGCCCATGTCGAGCATCTCGTCGGCTTCGTCGAGAACGAGAACCTTCACCTTGTTGGTCTTCAGGGAACCGCGTCGGATGTGATCCAGCGCCCTTCCCGGTGTTGCGACCACGATGTCGACGCCCCGCTTCAGCGGACCGAGCTGGCGTCCGATCGGCTGCCCGCCGAAGACGGCGAGTACCGAAGCACCCGAGCCACGGGCGTACTGCTGGGTGGCCTTCTGTACCTGGACCGCGAGCTCTCGGGTTGGAACCAGGATCAGGGCAGATGGCGAAGCGGTATCCGGCCGGCCACCCAGACCGGCCAGCACCGGCAGGGCGAATGCGGCGGTCTTGCCGGTGCCCGTCGCGGCCTGTCCGAGCAGGTCACGGCCGGCGAGAAGCGGCGGGATCGCCTCCGACTGGATCGGCGTCGGCTTGCTGTAGCCGAGCGAGTTCAGCGTTCCGATGATCTGCTCGGGAAGCCCGAGCATCTCGAATCCGGACCGGCCCGGCCTGCCTTCCGGCTCACTCGTTTTCGGAGTTGATTCCTTGGGGACGTCAGACGTCGACGATGAGGTCAAAGCAGGGCTCGATTCGAACTGTTGCGAGGGGGATGAAGAGGAAGGCACCGCGTCGTGTGCGGCGCGAACAGTCCAATCTAGCCGAATTGTGAGGTGACGAACCGGGAGATGGGGGTGGGTAGGCTTCGATGTCGGTGCTGCCTCCATCGACTCAACCCTCCTTTGAAATCGTGAAAGAACGGAAAAACAAATGAATCACACACCTCTGGACCCCGTTTCAGGAGTATTCCCATGAGCGCCCCGATGGCCCTCAACCCGATGCCCCGTCGGCCGATCTTCGACGACGATCACGAGGACTACCGCGAGAGCTTCCGTTCCTTCCTGGCGGCGGAAGTGACCCCGAACCTGACCGAATGGGACCATAAAGGTTTCGTCTCCCGGGACCTCTTCACCAAAGCCGCGGCCCACGGCTTCATGGGCATGGCGATACCGGAGCAGTACGGCGGTGCCGGAGTCGACGACTGGCGCTTCAATGTCGTGCTGACCGAAGAGGCGATCCGTTCCGGGGGCGGAGCAGCCTTTGGCGGTCCGATGCTCACCACCGACATCGTGCTGCCGTACTACCTGAGCAACGGGACCGACGAGCAGAAGGAGAGGTGGCTGCCCGGGATCGCCAGGGGCGAGACCGTGCTCGCGGTCGCGATGACCGAGCCGGGAACCGGCTCCGACCTCGCGGCGATCCAGACCAGGGCCCGGCGCGAAGGCGACGAGTTCGTTCTGAACGGACAGAAGACCTTCATCACCAACGGCCATCACGCCGACCAGGTACTGGTCGTCGCCAAGACGGATCCGGATGCCGGGCATGCGGGTATCTCGCTGCTCGTGGTCGAGAGCGACTCCGAGGGTTTCACCAGCGGGGCCCAGATCGGCAAGCTGGGACAGCATGCTTCCGATACGACGGAGCTCTTCTTCGATGACGTGCGTGTGCCGGCGGAGAACCTGCTCGGTGCCGAAGGCAGCGGTTTCGTCCAGTTGATGGAGAAGCTGGTCCCCGAGCGCATGATCATCGCGGTAGGCGCTCTCGCCGCAGCCGAGGCCGCCTTCGAGATCACGCTCGAATACGTGAAGGAGAGGACCGCCTTCGGTCGCCCGATCGGCAGCTTCCAGAACTCGCGCTTCGCCATGGCAGAGATGAAGACCGAGCTGGCCATCGGCCGGGCCTTCGTTGACCAGAGCATCGTCAAGCAGTGCGCCGGTGAGCTGACGATCGAAGAAGCGGCGATGGCCAAGTGGTGGACGACCGAGCTGCTCGGCCGGGTCACAGACGGCTGCCTGCAGCTCCACGGTGGCTACGGCTATACGGACGAGTACGCGATCTCGTCGGCCTGGGTCGATGCCCGGATCATGCGCATCTACGGCGGTACCACCGAGATCATGAAGGAGCTGATCGGGCGCGGCATGGGTCTCTGAATGGACCGCGCTCGCCGTTCGCATTTTCGAGGACGAGCCGGGCTTGATGCTGTGAGGTAGGCTCGGTTTCATGAGCGAGGAAGACGACCAGCTGTTCGGTGCCGAGCATGTCCGTGTCTACCGCGAGACGAACGGTGAGCGCGGCTACGAATGGCGCGGCACGACGATCCTCCTGCTGACCACGATCGGTCGCAGGTCGGGCGAAGAGCGCACCACGCCCCTGATCCATCGAACCGACGGTGACCGTTTTGTGATCGTCGCCTCCAAGGGTGGTGCCCCGGAAGACCCGGCCTGGTTCAAGAACCTCTCTGCCAATCCGGATCGGATAGAGATCCAGGTCAAGGGCGAGCGTTTTCCGGTTACCGCCTCGGTAGCCGAGGGCAGCGAGCGCGAGCGGCTCTGGAAGCAGATGACGGAGGTCTGGCCCGACTACGACGGGTATCAGGCCAGCACGGATCGAAAGATCCCCGTCGTCGTTCTCGAGCGCACCTGAGACGGGGAGCAATCGGGGGATGAACATCGAGCGATTCAATCCGTTGGCCCCGACGACCGAGAAGATCGCGGAGGGTGTCTGGCGCCATGCCGGTGACATAAGGCGGGGGATGAACGTCTACCTGGTCGAGGAGGAGGACGGTTCCGGCGTATTCGCCTTCGACTCGGGGACAAGGATGATGGCCGGGGGCATCCGCAAGGCGGCAGCCGAACTGGGAGGACTGACCCGGGTCGTGCTCGGCCACAGTCACGTCGACCATCGTGGCTCGGCGGCAAAGCTCGGGGTGCCCGTCTACTGCCACCCGGACGAAGTCGCCGACGCGGAGGGCGACGGGGGTTCCGGTTACCAGCCGCTGGGGGAGATCCCGGTGACTTACTCCCGGTGGCTGTTCCGGGCGACCTACCCGATCTGGGACGCCGGTCCGGTTAAGATCACCGGCACGCTCTCCGAGGGTGACCGTATCGCCGGATTCGAGGTCGTCCACTTTCCGGGCCATGCTCCCGGACAGATCGGACTGTGGCGTGAAAGCGACCGGCTCTGCCTCTGCAGTGACACGGTCTACCTGACCGACTCGATGCGCCCGCTCGGACACCACTCGGGCATCTACCCGCCCCACCCGGTTTTCGACAAGGATCCCGAGCAGACGCTGGCAAGCCTTCGCAAGCTGGCGGCCCTCGAGCCGGCGACGGTCGCCCCGGGTCACCTGGAGCCGCTCAGGGGGGAGCCGGCCGATCTTCGCGCCAGCCTGGAGCGCGCGGCAGAGCAAAGAACCGGATGGTGATCGGTAGCCTGCGGGACATGATTCGGCCACGGGTGGAGAGCTGAATGGCGGCGTTTTTCGCGCTGTTGGCCGCGTTCTGCTTCGCCCTCGCCGCGGCGCTCCAGCAGAAGGGGCAGTTCCAGCTTGCCGAGAGGGGACTCCGGGTGAGCGGTGTCGGAAGCCTGTTCCGGATGATCACGGTCCCGGTCTGGCTGCTGGGCAGCCTCACCCTGCTCGCCGGATACGCAGCGCAGGGCATCGCGCTCGGCTCAGGCAGGCTGGTCGTGGTGCAGCCACTCCTGGTGATGACGGTTGTCTTCGCACTGCCACTCGGGTACTGGATCACCCAGCAGTTCGTGGTGAGGCGCCAGGTCGCCGGTGCTCTGGTGATCATCGTCGGCCTGATCCTGTTCGTACTGGTAGGCAACCCGGACAGCGGGGTGAGCTCGGCTCCTGCGATGAAGTACTTCGCCGCGATCGTCGCGGTCTCGATTCCTTCAGCCCTGCTCGTCTTCTACGGCCGGACCGCCTCACCGGCCGCCAAGGCGGCGATGTTCGGGGTCTCGGCCGGCCTGCTGTTCGGGCTGTCGGCCTCATTCGCGAAGACCACGATCGATCAGCTCTCCGGCGGAATACTCGACGTGCTCTCCCACCCCGAGGCCTACGCCCTCGTCGGGATCGGCCTGGTTGCCTTCGGCGTCCAGCAGCTCTCACTCTCGACCGGGCAGTTCGCTCCGGCGATGGCCGCGGTCGCCGTCTCGAACCCGGCGATCAGCGTCATTCTCGGCGTAGTGCTATTCCAGGAGAGCCTGACCCGCCCGGCCTGGCATGTGCTCGTGGCCGCAGCTGCGCTGATCGCCGCCTTCTGCGGCGCCTACATGATCACCGCTGCGAATCGCGAGCGCGAGATGCCCGGGGGTGAAAGCCCCGCCCCCGCTGTGGCCGCTGATTCAGACGCCGAGTAGTCCGCGCACGAGCAGAACCGCTCCGATGGCGAAGGAGGCCGAGATCAGAATCAACCTGGCATGGCGCCTGGCCCAGCCGTTGATCGAGCCGACCATCCCGCGGGCCATGCCGGGCGCGAATACGCAGAGTGCGAGCGCGCCGATTGGTATCGCGAACCAGATCACGTTGTAGATCAGGACTTCGACCAGACCGACCAGAACCCCGGACCGGTGTGTAACGATCACGTTCAGGGCCACCAGGTAGAACAGGCCGGGGAGGTGGGTGAGCGGACCGGCGACAGCCGCTGTCTTCAGGGTCAGGTCCCGGTCGAGCATGCCGGCCCAGCGCCCGCTCGGTTTCGGGGCGTCTTCCGTGTGAGGGCCGCCGATCAGCCCGGTGAGAGTCGCCACGCCAAAGAGCAGCAGTGCCACCCCCGCGACGATTTCGGCGATGGCTTCGGTCTGGCTGTCACCCGAGCCGACCTCGACCCCGTTGAACGCCCAGACGACCAGCAGTCCGAAGGCAACGGTGAAGGTCAGGCCGGAAACGGTGTATACGGTCATCAGCCGGCGTGATCGGCCGCTCGAGAGGATGGCGTAGACCGCCGCCAGACTGGTCGGCCTGACCGTGCTCGCGAGGGCCAGAAAGATGATCTCGAACGTCATTGAGCCTCCACCGTAGCCTGTCGGGCTCCTGCGCATGCGGGCCCTTCCCCTTTGAGCCTCGCAGTCGTTTCAGATCACTCGACAGGAAGCTCCGGCCCCCGGCCTCTACGCAAATCGCGAACCGGGCCAGACCGGCTCTACGAAGCATCCGGCAGGTTCGCGAGCGCCAGAGTGGCGGAGGTCCCGCGAACCACTTACGGCTGCGCGTAGGTCTCGGTCCGGAGCGGTCGGGACTGCGGATTAATACCCAGTCTTGGGGCGGTGTTCTGCCGCTTAGATCCGCCTTGCCGTGTGAGATGATGCTGCCATGAACCGTGACTCCGATCTGATCGCGATCCCGTACATCGTCGGCCTGCTGGCAGCCGTGCTGGTTGTAATGGCCGGCTTCTTCCTGGTCGGTGCAGCCGCCGGATTTCCGCTGCTGATCATCGCCATGTGCGTGGTCGCCTATGCCGCTTACAAAGGGCTGGGCGCCAAGGGCGGTGCTGACGGACCCGAGTAGGGCCTGACCCGGCTCGTTCGGGCGGGACTGCGGGTCAGCCGACCCGGTAGCGCTCCGGGACCTTGTTCTGGGAGTCAGCCGGAGGGCGGATGTAGGAGCGCTTCTGGCGGGGAGGCAGCTTGATCTTCTTGTGCTTGACGCTCTCGTAGGGGATCTGGTCGAGCAGATGGCTGATCAGGTTGAGTCGTGCCGTCTTCTTCGAATCGGTGTCGACGACATACCAAGGGGTCTGCTTGGTGTCGGTGTAGGCGAACATCTCGTCCTTGGCCTCCGCATAGTCGACCCAGCGGGCCCGGGCCTCAATGTCCATCGGGCTGAGCTTCCACTGTTTGGCCGGGTCCTTGATCCGGGCCTTGAATCGTCGTTCCTGCTCATCGTCAGAAATCGACAGCCAGTACTTGAGCAGGATGATGCCGGAGCGCTGGAGCATACGCTCGAATCGCGGCGCCGAGCGCATGAACTCCTGGTACTCCTCATCGGTGCAGAAGCCCATCACTTTTTCCACGCCGGCCCGGTTGTACCAGCTGCGGTCGAACAGAACCATCTCCCCGCCCGCCGGCAGATGGGCGACGTAGCGCTGGAAGTACCACTGCGTCTTCTCACGTTCGGTAGGTGTGGTCAGGGCGGCTGTTCGAATCACCCGCGGGCTGGTCTTTTCGGCGATGCGTTTGATCACTCCGCCCTTGCCGGCCGTGTCGCGGCCCTCGAACAGCACGACTACCTTGGCCCCCGTTTCGACGATCCATTCCTGCATGCGGACCAGTTCGACCTGGAGCCTCTCGAGCTCCTTCTCGTACTCGGACTTGGTGAGCTTCTTGGTCATGTTTTCCCCTTTGGACATGCGGCCACAATACCCGCGGCCGAGGGTCCCGGAGAGTCAGGACCCGTATCCGGCCGATCGTCATCGCTCGGCATCGGCACGCTCTCGTTCGCGGGTCTGGATCCTGATGCGTTCGAGCTGTTCAGCGATTGCTCCGACCCGGGCCTGCTCGCCCTCGATGCCCATCCTCCTGCGGTCGAGGTCTTCCAGACGGCGTTCGGGCCCGTACAGAATCAGGCTGTCGCCGGGTTTGGTCGTGATGTCGAATACGGGAGCGCCTATGAACGTCCCGTTCGAACAGACCAGCGCCAGGACCGCAACACCTTCCGCCCTCAGGTCCAGCTCGGCCAGCGTCCGCCCGGCGATCCAGTCGTGGTCGTCGACGGCGACTTCGGCTATCCCGTAGTCCGCACCGAGATGCAGAAGGCGGGCCAGGCCGGAGTCGGTCACATCGGTCCACCGAGCCAGTCCGAAACCGATGATCCGGTTCAGACGCTGGTCGACGAAGCGTGTCCTGGAAAGAAGTACGAGTGCGGCCAGGGCGAAGATCAGAACACCGAGCCGCTCCAGCGTCTGTTCCCGGTCGGCGTTGGCGAAAGAGAGGATCAGGGTGGCGATGACCGTCACCAGTCCGGCGCTTCCGAGCAGCATCAGGGTCATCGCGATCCGGCGGCGCACCGGGTGGTTCACGATCATCTCGGACTCCGACGTGGTGAACCCGGACCCGGTCAGGGCGCTCCGCGCCTGAAACCGGGAGACCTCGCGCGAGAGGCCGGTGAGCATGAATGCGGCGGTTGCGACCCGCGCCACCAGGAGTGAGACCAGTACCACGACGATGATCGTGCCGAGCGCGAGCATGCTCAGGCCCCCGATCCGTCAGCGGGGCTGCATCCGCGCCATCCAGCGAGACCTTTCATCCGTTCGGACCATATCTCCCGGCGTCGCCGCCGGCCCTTCGGGCCGAGCCTTTATGATTTTCGCGTGTCCCGGTCCTTCCTGACTTTCCCCGCCGGACGCAGGATGCGTTGGGCCATCGTCCTGATCTGGTTCGCCGCGATCTTCGCAGCGTTCAGTTTCAACATCCCCGGCAAGTTCGCCGACGCCGAGAACAACGAGTCGGTCTCCTACCTGCCCGACGACGCCGAATCCACGCGGGCGCTCGAGCAGGTCGAGAGGTTGACCGACGGCGAGCAGGTCGGGATCGTGATCGTCTACAGCCGCGAAGGCGGGCTGACCGGGGCCGATCGCAGGCAGATCAGATCGGACGTCGCGGAACTCAACGCCGAAGTCGAGGGGACGAGCGCGCCTTTTGCCCTCGCACAGATCTCCAATGACGGGGTCGCCGCACTCGTCCTCTCCAGCATCGAGGCGACCGGGGAGGCGGAGAACCTGCTCGACCCGGTCAACGACATAAGGGAAAGGGTCAGCGGCAGCGAAGGTGGTCTCGAAGTCGCCGTGACCGGCGCCGCCGGCTACGCCGCCGACTCGATCGAGGTATTCGAGTCGATCAACAGCACGCTTTTCGGCGCCGCCTTCACGCTGGTCTTCATCCTGCTGGTGCTGATCTACCGCTCGCCGTTCCTGCTCTGGTTCCCGCTGCTGGCGGTCGGTTTCGCCGAGATCCTGAGTCGCGCGATCGGCTACGGCCTCTCGGAGATGGGGGTCACCGTCAACGGCCAGTCGTCCTCGATTCTGTCGGTGCTCGTGCTCGGAGCCGGTACTGACTACGCGCTGTTGCTGATCGCGCGATATCGCGAGGAATTGCGCCGCCACCAGAGTCGACGCGAGTCGATGGAGATCGCCCTGCGCGGGGCCGGACCAGCGATCCTCGCCTCCGGCGGCACGGTGATAGCCGCGCTGCTCTGCCTCTCCCTGGCCGAGCTCAACTCGACCGCCAGCCTCGGACCGATCGGGGCGATCGGCATCGCCTCGGCGATGCTGGCGATGCTGACCCTGCTTCCGGCGATGCTGGTCATCTTTCCCCGCGGGATCTTCTGGCCGAAGGTACCCCGTTTCGGCACCGAGGGCACCGATGCCGAGCACGGTCCCTGGCGCCGCCTCGGTGACCGCACCGCGCGCAGCCCGAGGCGGGTGTGGATCGGGGCCCTGGCCTTGCTCCTGGTCATGTCCGCCGGCCTATTCGCCTACGACGACAGCCTGACTTCCTCCGGTGGCTTCCGCGAGGACGTCGAAGCGGTCCAGGGCGAGAACCTGATCGCCGAGTCCTTCCCGGGCGGTGCCAACGTGCCGACCGACATCGTCGTCACCGATCCGGCCAAGGCCGAAGCGGTCGCACAGGCCGTGAGTCGAGTCGACGGCGTTGCTGCGGTCAGGCCCGCCGCCGAGGGGGACGCTGGCGTGCTGCTCAGTGCGGTGCTCGAGCCCGAGGCCTACTCAACCGAGGCATTCGCTCTGATCGACCCGATCAGGGAGGCGACCCGGGAGGCGGGAGGACCGGATGCCCTGGTCGGAGGAGGCACTGCGGTCGAGTTCGACATCAGGGAGGCCAACAAACGTGACGTCAGGGTGGTCGTGCCCCTGGTCATCCTCGTCGTATTCCTGATCCTGGTCGCCCTCCTCAGGGCGATCGCGGCGCCGATCCTGTTGATCGGCACCGTGCTGGTGAGCTTCTTCGCGGCGCTCGGCGTCGGTGTCCTGATCAGCGACTGGGTATTCGGATTCCCCGGTACGGACCCTTCGTTGCCGCTGTTCGCTTTCGTGTTCCTCGTCGCCCTCGGTATCGATTACAACATCTTCCTCATGGCCCGGGTCAGGGAGGAGACCGTCAAGTACGGCACCCGCGAGGGGATGCTGCGCGGCCTGGCGGTGACCGGCGGGGTGATCACCTCGGCCGGGATCGTGCTGGCGGGAACCTTCCTCGTCCTCTCTGTCCTTCCGCTCGTATTTCTCACCACCCTGGGGATCACGGTCGCCTTCGGGGTCCTGCTGGACACCTTCCTCGTTCGGTCGGTCCTGGTGCCGGCGCTGACCCTCGACATCGGACCGCGTGTGTGGTGGCCTTCGAAGCTCTCCAAGGAACAGGCCGAAGAGGTGGAAGGCGAGTCCGAGGCCCATCGATCCGACTCGCAGTGAGAGATCTCGGCCTGCCGGACCGGGTACTCTCAGTGCTGAATGAGAGACCTTCACCGATGACAGGAGAAATCGAATGAAGACGAGTAGGAGGCTTTCCTCGATTGCGGTTTCGGCAGTCCTGGCGACGGGTGTTGCGGTGGCCGGTTGTGGATCCGATTCGGATGAGCCGGTCGAACAGTCGGCTCCGGCGGTCAGCGGGGACTCCGGAACGACCGACACCGGAACGGGCGCAGCGGACGGTCGTGCGCAGGCAGAACAGGTCGCCCTGAGCGAGGTCGAAGAACGCTTCGGCGGTCCGGCCACGGTCACCGGTGTCTACAACGAGGACGACGGCGGCGCCCGCTGGGAGGTCGAGGTGACAAGGTCCGACGGCAGCGAGTTCGACGTTCTGGTCAGCGCCAACGGTGAAGTGATCAGGGTCGTGACCAAGGGCGGATCGGGATCGGGTGAATCTTCCGATGAGGGTTCCGGAGGCCAGCAGACGGGCGGCTCCGGTTCGGTCTCGCGCCAGCAGGCCGGGCAGATCGCCGTCGCTTACATGGAGCAGCGGGAGAGTGGGTCGGGCCGGGTGACCTACGGTGGCCCGGAAGATGATGCCGGTGCCCGCTGGGAGATCGAGGTCACGATGGACGGCGGCCGGGAATTCGATGTGCTGGTCAGCGCTTCGGGTGAAGTGATCCGGGTCAAGTAGTCTCGCTTCTCCGCTGAGATCCCAGGAAAGGCTGACCTTCAGATGAAGCTGTATGTGTGTTACGGAACCTTCCAGGTCCCGCTCGTGAGGGAGCATCCCTGTCGCAACGCATTTCTCGCACTCAAGGAGGCCGGCCTCGAGCCCGAGGTAGTGAAGGCCC
The DNA here is from genome assembly GCA_963709475.1 of uncultured Solirubrobacterales bacterium. GTDB lineage: Bacteria > Actinomycetota > Thermoleophilia > Solirubrobacterales > 70-9 > 67-14. Next base: position 258,157 of record CAVPWI010000009.1, read on the forward strand.
GTGGCTTCGGTCCGCTGCCGATGGCGGCACAGACCTCCACCCGCAAGATGATCAAGGAGCAGACCGGCAGCGCCTGGGTTCCAGCGCTCGAGACCGACGACGGCGAGTGGATCAGCGGCTCCGCAGAGATCATCGAGTGGGCCTCACAGCACGCGGCGACAGCCGCGTGAACCCGGACGCTTTGCGCTAGATTCGAACCATGCAGCCGACTATCGCAATGACCGCGTACGAATTCGCCCTCTGGCTGCACATCCTTGCTGCCGTGATCGGCCTCGGAGCTACCTTCGCGACCGCGATCCTCTCACCGATCGCGATCGGGATGGATCAGAGGCACCTTCCTTTCGTCCATCGGGTCCAGGTGGCGATCAACCGCTACATGGCGGGGCCCGGGCTGCTGGTCATCTTCCTTTCCGGCGTCTACATGCTGATCGACGGCAACTGGGAATTCGGTGCGGCCTGGGTCAGCGCCTCTTTTCTGATCGTCTTCATCCTCGGCGCCATGCAGGGTGCGTACTTCATTCCGACGGACCGGAAGCTGGAGGCGATCGCCGTTGCCGACATCAGGGCCTCTGGTGATGGTCCCGTGAAGCTTTCGGCGGAATACCTGGCCAAGGCGAAGACCGAGGCCAGAATGGGTGGCCTCGCGGGATTCCTCGTAGTGATCGCGGTCTACCTGATGATCACCAAGCCCGGCCTCTGAGCCGGCCCGGCTACATCTACGGGAAAGTACGGTGGTCCGCTTCGGCGGCAGCCAATAGCTTTTTCTGAAGGTCCGAATCCGTGAGGAAGGGTCGGCAGGGGGGTACCGCTTGCGCGCGGAGGGCCCGTAGAAACCGAGGAGGAAAGCCTGTGTCCAAGCCCAATCGATCCGTTCTCGCCGTGCTTTCGGCTCTTCTGCTGGCGGGAACAGTCGCCTTCGCCGGGGTGACGACGGCCTCTGCCGGGAAAGCCGGGCCGCCCGCAGACACCGTCCACATCCGGGGGGTCGTCTATTCGTTCTTCGGCATCGACGAGCATGCTCCGGGGGCGGTCATCAGGGTGGACGAATTCCCGGAGCTCTCGGCCCCGGTCGCCCCCGACGGCAGCTACGACATCGTTGTCCCCGACAACGCCAACGTCACCCTCTACGCCGACCCGCCCGAGACCTACTCGAAGACCTACCTGCAGACTTTCCGCACCTCGGGGCAGGACATAGAGAAGGCGCACTTCCAGCTTCCGCGTGACTGGCATTACGACGCTTTCTCGAACCTGCTCGAGATCACCAGGGACAAGGAGGGCAGGATCGAACAGTGCGTGATCGTTTCCACCTTCTCGATCCACGAAGCGCGCGACGCGACCGAGTTCGATCCCGGATTCAAGGACGTCTACCCCCACGGGCTGGCCGACTCGACAGCGACCATTGAGCCGGCGGCTCCGGGCATCAAGGGTCCGATCTTCTTCGATGCTCCGCCGACGATCATCCCGAACGTGGACCTGACCGCGTCTACCGAAGACGGCGGCGTGCTCTTCACCGAGGTTCCGCCCGGCTACTACTGGCTCCAGCCTGAGCACCCGACCGAGAGGCTGGCTCCTTTCCTGGCCCACTGCGAGAACGGCCGGGTGATCAATGCCAGTCCGCCTTGGGGTTTCTACGAACTCAAGCCGGGGCAAGAGCCGGATCCTGCCGTGATGGCCGTCGCGCCCGATGAGTCGGTCGATGCGAACGTCGCCAAGAGGGCTGTATCCAAGCGCAAGGGAAGTCGCAAGCGCGGGCGCCGGATCGTATCGGTCCGGGTGAACGCCGGTGAGCCGCTGGTCGCCAAGCTGGTGCTCCGTCGCGGCAAGAGCAAGCTCGGTGCGACCCGTTCGAAGCAGCTCGAACCCGGAAGGCGCACGGTTGCTGCGACTGTTCGTTCGAAGGCACGAAAGGGCAGGGCGAGAGCGGTCCTGACCCTGACCGACGCCGCGGGCAACTCGAAGACGGTCTCGAGGAAGGTTCGCATCCCGCGCTAGGCTTGCGCGATGGATACCTCGGTCAGCCTGTCTGCCGCGTCGGCGGTGGCCGTGGTCATGCTCTGCTTCTGGCTGGCCAGCCTGAAGCTGAAGGATGCGTCGATTGCCGACATCGCTTGGGGGCTCGTTTTCGTGACGATCGCCTGGGTGGGATTCCTGGCCGGCGAGGGCGGTCCCGCGATGCTGCTGGCGGCCGTCCTGGCTACGGCATGGGGGCTGCGGCTGGCGGTCTACATCGGCAGGCGCAATCGCGGCCACGGCGAAGACCGGCGCTATGGCGCGATGCGGGCGAGGAGGCCCGACCGGTTCTGGATCTGGTCGCTGTTCGGGGTCTTTCTGCTGCAGGGGCTGCTCGCGCTGATCGTGTCGCTGCCGCTTCAGTCGCTGGCTGCTGCCGAGGGCGCGATCGCTCCGTTCGTTCTCGTCGGGGCGGCGGTGATGCTCTTCGGACTGGGCTTCGAAGCAGTCGGTGACGCCCAGTTGAGTGCCTTCAAGCGGGATCCGGCAAGTCGCGGCGAAGTGATGGATCGGGGTCTGTGGCGTTACACGCGCCATCCCAACTACTTCGGTGACGCTGTTGTCTGGTGGGGCCTGTTTCTTCTGGCCGTGGGCGGCGGAGCAGGACTGTGGACTGCGAATCGGCCCCGCCCTTATGACATTTCTGCTGCTCAGGGTCTCGGGGGTGGCGATGCTCGAAACCGACATCGCGGAGCGACGCCCGGGCTACGCCGACTACATCGAGCGGACGAGCGCGTTCGTCCCCAGACCGCCTTCACGTTGACCCGCCCGAACTGCCGGTTCATGCCGTTCGGGTGACTTCGCGATCCGGGCCAGGGAATAGGATCGCCGAATGGCGAAAGCGAAAAAGAAGGCAGCGAAGACGCTAGGTGTATCGAAGGTCCCCAGGACCGAAGTCCCCGATGCCGAAGCCCACGTCGAAGAAGGCAGAGAGAGGGGCAAGGCAGCGCGCCAACTGGTCCCGCGCTCCTCGCTCGCCGACCTGCCCCTGCCTTCGGACCGCCCGGATCCGGTCGCCCAGCTCGAGGCCCAGGCCGAATCGCGCGTTGCCGAACTGATCCCGCTGCGCTACGGACGGATGCTGGCATCGGCATTCACCTTCTACCGGGGTGCGGCAGCCATCATGGCGTCCGACCTGTCTCGCAGTCCGGTGACCGGGATCAATGTCCAGACCTGTGGTGATGCCCATCTCTCGAACTTCGGCTACTTCGCGTCACCCGGACGACGGCTCGTCTTCGACATCAACGATTTCGACGAGACCCTGCCCGGACCGTGGGAGTGGGACGTCAAGCGTCTCGCAGCCAGTTTCGAGATCGGAGCCAGAGACCGCGGTTTCAAGAAAGCGGATCGCCGTCGGGTGGTCCTGGCGGTGGCCCATCAGTACCGCGAATCGATGAGGGAGTTTTCCGGGATGGGCAACCTCGATGTCTGGAATGCGCACGCAGACGTCGAGACCTTCATCGGGCGCTTCGGCGACCGGTTGGGCAAGAGATTCAAGCTTGATTTCGAAAAGAACGTGACCAAGGCTCGTGGCAAGGACCGACTCAAGGCCTTCTCGAAGCTCACCCACGTTGTCGACGGCAAGCTCAGGATCATCAACGATCCGCCGGGCGTTCTGCCGATCGACCACGTGGCATCGGATGTCGACCCGGCCGAACTGGACGATCGGGTCAGGGCGGTCATCGCCTCGTACCGGAGATCGCTGAGCCCCGACCGACGGGTTCTGCTCGACAGCTACGAGTACGTGCATGCGGCTGTGAAGGTAGTAGGCGTGGGGAGCGTCGGCACCAGGGCATGGATGATCCTCCTGGTCGGTCGCGATGCCGGCGATCCGCTCTTTCTGCAGCTGAAGGAGGCGCAACAGTCGGTCCTTGAGCCGTACACCGCTCGCAGCCGCTACGCGAAGCAGGGACGGCGGGTCGTCGAAGGACAGCGGCTGACCCAGACGGTCAGCGACATCCTCCTCGGCTGGACCAGCATCGAGGGTCTCGACGGGGTCGAGAGGGACTTCTACGTCCGGCAGTTGTGGGACCAGAAAGGCTCGGCCCGCATCGACAAGATGAACCCGGACGCCATGGATCTCTACGCGAGAATCTGCGGCGCTGTGCTCGCCCGGGCCCACGCCCGTACCGGCAACCGGTTTGCGCTGGCCGCCTACCTCGGAAGGAGCGACACCTTCGACCGGGCCATGGCGGACTTCGCCGCCACCTACGCGGACCAGAACGAGCGCGACTACGCGGCGATGCTCCAGGCCAAGGCCGACGGGCGAATCCAGGTCGCGCCTTCGGACCGGTGAGCCTGCTTTGACTTTGAGCGAGCGGGGCGCGACCAGCTCCCGGCGCGCCCGTCCGAGCCGGCGACAGAGAGTCCTCGCTGCAGCCTGTCTGGTCTTTCTGCTGGCCGCCGGACTGCTGATCATCGATCTGAGCATCCGGTCGTTTCCCTGGGGGCTCGTACTGGCAGCGGCGATCTCGCTCGCCGCGGTTTCGGCCTGGTACGGAGTACTGGGTGCCGGTCCGGCGAGGTTCCTGGGCCTCGTGTTTGCGGCCCTGATAATCGCCCTGACAACGATTTCGATCCTGCTCTACGGAGAGGGCTTCGTTCAGGCCCTCGAGGTCTTGGCTCTCCTTGCGCTTGCCGCGGTCGCCGGACGCGACGCCATGCGGATCAGGATTCCGCTGCCTGCGGCGACGGCCCCGCAGCGACCGGTGCTGTTTCTCAACCCGAAGTCAGGCGGTGGAAAAGCGGAGCGGTTCGGCCTTGCCGAAGAGGCCCGAAGCAGGGGGATCGAACCGATCGAGCTGACCAGGGAAGACGACCTTGAGCAGCTGGTCCGGACAGCCGTGGCGGGCGGGGCCGACGGCCTGGCGATGGCTGGTGGCGACGGGTCGCAGGCGGTGGTCGCGTCGATCGCGGCCGAGCTGGAACTGCCGTACGCCTGTATCCCGGCCGGGACCCGCAACCACTTCGCGCTCGACCTCGGCGTCGATCGCGAAGACTGCGTCGGCGCGCTCGATGCTTTCGTGGACGGGGGTCTCCGGAAGGTTGATCTCGGCCGGGTCAACGGCAGGGTGTTCGTGAACAACGTCTCACTCGGCCTCTACGCCGAGGCGGTCCAGAGGAAGGGCTACCGGGAAGCGAAGCTGCGCACGCTTGTCGCCACGGTCCCGGAGATGCTCGGTCCGGACGGAAGCGGCCTCGACCTGACCTGGACCGGTCCGAGCGGGCGGGAGCACACTTCCGGCGTGGCGATCCTCGTATCCAACAACCAGTACCGGCTGGGCCGTGCGATCGGCTCGGGGACACGACCCCGCATCGACGACGGCCGGCTCGGGATAACCGTGCTGGCGACCTCTGGCATCGACGGTGACGGTGTGGGCCCCCAGAAGCCCTGGCGTGAGTGGGACGCGACGGAATTCGAGGTGCTTTCCGAGCAGCCGGTGGCGGCCGGGATCGATGGTGAGGCCGCGACCCTCGAATCACCGCTTCGCTTTGAAATCATGCCGCTGGTGCTCACCGTCCACATCGCCAGGCAGCATCCCGGCTCGTCTCCTTCCGCTTCGATCCCGGAAGGCTTGACCGCCGGCTTCGGGGCCCTGATCAGGATCACGGCGGGCAGGTACCCGTGAGTAGCGGAGGCGGGAAATCTGCCGCTGCGGTACTCGAGGAGCTGGGCCGGCTCGACCTGGCTGTTTACACGGCGGTCGCCTCGTCGCCGACGCCTTCCCTGGACGCCGCCCTGCGTCGCCTGTCCCATGCCGCCGACCGCTCGCGGATCTCGTTCTCGATCGCGGCCGGGCTGGCCCTGTTCGGTGGCACCGCCGGGAGGAAGGCGGCGGTGAGGGGGGTCGCCTCGATCGCAGTCACCTCGGCCGTCATCAATGGAGTGGTGAAGCCACTGGCCAGGCGCAGACGCCCGGATCGTGTCGCGGCCGCCGTGCCCGAGTCGCGCCACGTCAGGATGCCCGAGTCCCACTCCTTCGCCTCGGGCCACTCGGCCGCGGCATTCGCTTTTGCCGCCGGGGCCGGACGGACCCTCTCCTGGACGGCACCGCCACTCACCGTGCTGGCTTTCATGGTCGCCTACTCCAGGGTCCACTCCGGAGTCCACTACCCGGGTGACGTCATTTTCGGTTCGCTCTGCGGAGTCGTGCTCTCGGAGCTGACCAACCAGGCTCTCGACCGGATCTGACCCGGCCCTTCTGGCAGCGATCCGCATCCAAGGCCGGGCCTGATCGCCGCCAGAACCTCGATTCCGGACGGCGGGCCAGGCCATTTCGGCTTCTGGCAGCGATCCGCATCCAAGGCCGGGCCTGATCGTTGCCAGAACCCCCGGGGAAGTGGTGGCGTGGTGGTTGCGGTGGGAGCTTCTGGGGGTCGGCCGGCCGGGAGCGGCTCAGTCCAGCGCGGCGCGGGCGGCTGCCACGCGGGCAACCGGGATCCGGTAGGGGGAGCAGCTGACGTAGTCCAGGCCGGCGGTGTGGAAGAACTCGACACTGGCCGGATCTCCGCCGTGTTCGCCACAAACGCCGAGCGAGAGGCCGGGCTTGGCCTGTCGTCCCTTGGTGGCCGCGATCCTGACCAGTTCGCCGACGCCGTCGATGTCGATCGTCTCGAACGGGCTCTCGGGTACCAGGCCCTTCGAGAGGTACTCCGGCAGAAAGGCCCGCTCCGCGTCGTCTCGTGAGAGTCCGAGGGCGGTCTGGGTCAAGTCGTTGGTGCCGAAGCTGAAGAAGTCGGCCTTCTCGGCGATCTGTTCTGCGACCAGGCAGGCGCGTGGCAGTTCGATCATGGTTCCGATCGGGATGTCCAGGGTCCTGCCGGCTTCGTCGAAAACCTCCTTCAGCGCTTCTTCGACCGAGTGGCGGAGGATCTCGAGCTCGGTTTCGTAGGCGATCAGCGGCAGCATGATCTCGACCTTCGGCGTGGGTCCGTCTGCGGCTACGTCCAGTGCGGCCCGGGCGATCGCCTTGGCCTGCATCTCGAACAGCCCGGTGAGGATCAGCCCCAGACGTGAGCCGCGGGTGCCGAGCATCGGGTTGACCTCCTGGAGGTCCCGGGCCACGGACAGCCGCTTCTTCGCCCTGGCGGCGGCTTTCTGGTCGCCACGGTCGCGGGCGTCGGTCAGGGCACGCTCGAAAGTGCCGACCGGGATGAACTCGTGGAGCGGTGGGTCGAGCAGCCGGATCGTCACCGGCAGGTCCTCCATCACCTCGAGCAGGCTCTTGAAGTCTGCCCGCTGGATTTCCCCGAGGCGAATCAGCCCGTCGGCGTACTCGGCTGCCAGCGGCCCGGCTTTCGAGCTCTCGTCGTGGAGGCGCTCGCGCCTGGCCAGCTCGCCGGCGATGAACATCTCACGGACCAGAACCTCCCGGTCCTCCCCGAAGAACATGTGTTCGGTCCGGCAGAGGCCGATCCCTTCAGCGCCCATGTCGCGGGCATGGCGGGCGTCTTCGGCGGTGTCGGCGTTGGCCCTGACTCCGAGCATCCGGATCTCGTCGGCCCAGCCGAGGACCTCTTCGAAGTACTTGTCGATCTCGGGCCTGACCAGATCGACTTCGTCGGCCGTGACCATCCCGGTGGATCCGTCGATCGCGATCCGGTCACCTTCCCGCAGGACGGTGTCGCCGATCGTCAGCGTGCCGCGCTCCGGGTCCACCTTCATCTCGGACGCCCCGACGACGCAGGGCCGGCCCATGCCGCGGGCGACGATCGCCGCATGTGAGGACTTTCCGCCCTGGGCGGTGAGTATTCCCCTCGCGGCGTGAAAGCCGGCAACGTCGTCGGCGGAGGTGAAGAGGCGGACCAGGATTGTGTCTTCACCTTCGTCGGCCAGGTTCTGGGCGGACCTCGCGGTCAGCGCGATCGTGCCGGTGGCGGCCCCTGGTGAGGCGGGAAGGCCACGTGTCAGTTCCTCGTACTGAGCGCCCGGGGCGAAGGCGGGATGCAGCAGGGCGGTCAGGCTCGAGGGGGGGATCGTGCGCAGAGCATGTTCCCTGGAGAGCAGCCCCTCCCGTACCGCGTCGGAGGCGAAGCGGACCGCCGCCTTGGCGTGGCGCTTGGCTCCGCGGGTCTGGAGGATGTAGAGGCGATCGTCCTCGATCGTGAACTCGATGTCCTGGATGTCGCGGTAGTGGGCTTCGAGTTCGGCCAGGCTGGCGATCAGCTCGGCATGCATCTCGGGCATCTGGCGGTGAAGGTCGTCGAGATTCTCGGTATTGCGGATACCGGCGACCACGTCCTCGCCCTGGGCGTTGAGCAGGAAGTCGCCGAGTGGCTCCGGCTCGGCTGTCGTCGGGTCGCGGGTGAAGGCCACGCCGGAGCCCGACTGGGCGCCCATGTTGCCGAAGACCATGCGCTGGACGGTGACCGCGGTACCGAGCGTGTCCGGGATGCCGTTCAGCCGGCGGTAGGTAACGGCACGGTCGTTGTCCCAGGAGTCGAAGACCGCGCGTACGGCCTGGATCAGCTGGGAGTGGGGGTCCTCCGGGAAAAGGCTCGCCGGTGTGGCGTTCGAAGATTTCGAGGTAACGCGTGACCAGTTCCCGCAGGGCCGCCTCGTCGAGCTCGCTGTCGATCTCGACGCCGCTGCGGTGCCTGGCGGCGACCAGGGCGTCTTCGAAGGCCATGGCCGGGACGCCCCGGACGACTTCCGCAAACATCTGGATAAGGCGGCGCCTGGAGTCCCAGGCCAGGTGGGAGTCTCCTGTCTGACGGGCGAGGCCGTCGACCGAGCGCTCGTTCAAGCCGAGGTTCAGGACGGTGTCGAGCATTCCCGGCATCGATACGGGCGCGCCCGAGCGGACCGAGACGAGCAACGGGTCTTCAGGATCTCCGAGGACCTTGCCCGACTCTGCTTCGAGTTGCGCCAGCGCCTCTCTTATCTGCTGTTCGAGCCCGTCGGGCATGCGGCCGCCCTGTTCCCGGTACTTGACGCAGGCGGCGGTGGTGATCGTGAAGCCACCCGGAACCCGGTCTGCCCCGAGGACCTGGGTCATCTCGGCCAGGTTCGCCCCCTTGTTGCCGAGCAGGGCACGCATTTCGGCTGTCCCCTCGGCAAATCCAACTACCCAGGGCTGAGTCTCTTGAGTCGCAGTTATCGGTTCCAAGGTCCTTATTCTTATTGGTTTTGCGAGCCCAATAGTCTTCAGGTCGTGAAGGGTGACCTCAAGATCCGCGGCTACACGGTCGGGCAGTTTCCCGAACCCGCCCTTGGCCTTCGCCCTGGTGGGTCTGGTCTTGGGCTGGATCCTGTCCTCGGGATCGACCGGATATGCGCTTGCCAGGGCGGTCTTCTACGTCGGGCTGGCGGTCTGGGCCTGGCTCGAACTCAGTGACGGCGTGAACGGCTTCCGGCGGGTACTGGGCGCCGGTGGCCTGGTATTCGTGCTGTTCTCGCTCACCCGCGACCTCGACTGAAAGCGCAACCGGGGCCCGCCGGGCGCGTTATGGTGGTACGACGCGAGGCGGGGAGGACCGATTCGCGCGACGACCGTGGAGAGGACCGACATGCCCCAGCACGATCTCTTGGCCGCGAAGCAGGCCCGCTGGCGGAAGGCCGTGTCCGTCGCGATCTTCATGCTGGCCGCGGTCATGTTCGTCGGCGGTTGGACGGCCGGCGCGGCCCACGCCGGCAAGAAGAAGCCGCGGCCCAACATCGTGCTGATCCAGGCCGACGACGCCGTGGTCAGCGACCTCGCCTACATGCCGAACGTGAAGCGGCTGATCAGGCGCAAAGGGACCAGTTTTTCCAACTACTTCGTCTCCTATTCACTGTGCTGCACCGCCCGGACCACGCTGCTCACCGGTCAGTTCTCACACAACCACCGGGTGCTCAGCAACTTCAGGAACAACGACGGTGGCTACTACACCTTCCGCGATCTCCCGGGCAAGCTCAGCCAGAAGAACTCGCTCGGCCCCTGGCTCAAGCGGTCCGGCTACCGCACGGCCCTGGTCGGCAAGTACCTGAACGAGTACGGGGCGCTGGACCGCACCGAGGTACCGCCGGGCTGGAACCGGTGGGTCGGACTGCTCGACAACTCGACCTACGACTACTTCAACTACGCGCTCAACATCGACGGCAAGGTCCGCTTCTACGGTGACCCCGAGTACGCCGAGGCGCAGCTGGACCTCGCGACCTCGGTGATCAACGACCCCGCCAGCAGCTTCCCCGAGCTGCTCAACAAGTTCCAGGAGGTGTTCCAGCCCTTCGACTACTTCGGCTGGCAGCGTGAGAAGGACTACACGATGGATGTCGGTGGTGCTTTCGCTGCCAAGTTCGTGAAGAACTCGGCACCGCGGAAGAAACCGTTCTTCCTCTACTACTCGCCGCCCGGTCCACATGCCGAAGACACCAACCACGTCCAGGGCCTGCGACCCGGCGCGCCGGGGCCAGATCCCCGGCCTCCGGCCAGGTACCGCAACAGCTTCGACGACGTGGAGCTGCCCCGTCCTCCCTCCTTCAACGAGGCCGACGTCTCGGACAAGGAAATCAACCTCAGCAACCTGCCACTGCTCAATGAGAGCCAGATCGACGAGATCGCCGACAACTACCGCGGCCGTCTCGGCGCCGTCAAGGCGGTCGACGATCAGGTCGGCAAGATCGTCAAGCAGGTCCGCAGGGCCAAAGAGATGAAGAACACCTACTTCATCTTCAACTCCGACAACGGCTACCTGCAGGGCGAACACCGACTGCGCGGTTCCAAGTTCCTCCCTTACGAGAACTCGATCCGGGTTCCCACCCTGATTTCTGGTCCAGGTGTGAAGAAAGGCAGGACCAAGACCGGCAACGCGATCGACGTGGATCTCGCACCGACCATCCTCGACATGGCCGGCGTCAGGCCCGGCCGGGTGATGGACGGGGTCTCGCTGCTGCCCTCGGCGCAAGGCAAGCGCCGGATCCCCCAGCGAGACGTACTACTGCAGGCGATGAGGCCGCTGCTCAAGTTCTACACCCCGCTTACCGCCTTCGACCTTCCTTTCTACGGCGTCAGGACGCACCGCTTCAAGTACCTCAACTGGTCCTTCGATGCGGTCGAGATGTACGACCTCAAGAACGACCCCGATGAGCTGGTGAACCTGGCCGACGACCCCGCCTGGGCAGGCAAGGTCGCTGAACTGGAGACGATCGCCAAGCGACTGAGCGAATGCGGTGGATCGGCCTGCCGGTGACAGGTAGGGTCTGAACCCGATGAGCCCGCCGACGATCGAACCAAACGCTGAGCAGATTGCGGAGCTGGCATCCTCAAGCGCCGAGGGACCGATCGCCATGCTGAACCTGCTTCGCTTTCGGGACGAGGCCCTCGAGCCCGACTCGGGGATGACCGGGGCCGAGGCCTACGGTCTCTACGGCCAGGGAGTGGCCCCTTTCCTCGAGGCGGCGGGAGCGAAGGTGCTCAGCGCGGTCCATTGCGACCAGAGCGTCATCGGCCCCAGCGAGCCCGAGTGGCACATGGCGATCATCGTCGAGTACCCGTCGAGACAGGCGTTCATCGGCATGGTCAGCGATCCTGCCTACCAGGAGGTCGCCGTCCACCGCACCGCCGCCCTTGCCGACAGTCGCCTGGTGCTTTCGACGAAGCTCGCGTGAACGGTTCCTACTGGCCACAGCCCTGGACCTGCGAGGACGGCGGCCCGCGCCGCTGGGGCGACCCGGGCGACGGGACCGGCCTCGGCATCATGCCCGGGGAGCGTCTGCGGGTCGACGCCAGAATGGACGCCTACGCGACCGACATGGTCATCCGGCGGGAGCCGGGCGAGCTCTTCGCCCTGCGCCATACGCTGCCGGTCGGCGGCGATCCCCTGGCGCAGGACGTCGAAGGATGGGTCGAGAGACTCGATCCGGTGAGCCTCGAGGTGCTCGCCTCGACTCCGCGCCTGCCTTCCGGCAGGTACTGGCCCGGCGGCATCGCTGCCCACTCAAACGGCGATATGCACATGGTCTTCGGCAACTCGGCCCACCGGATGACTCCGGACCTCGAACTGATGAAGTCCCGCCGGCTACCGGTTGATCGTCCCTACAACTCCTTCGTACTGCTCGACGGCGGCGAGCTGGTGACCAAGGACTGCGATGCGCCGGCGGGTGCGGCGCCTTCGACCGTCTCGGTGCTGGACCCCGAGAGCCTGGAATCACTTGCGCCCGAACTCGAGCTTCCCGAGCCGAGCATCGCGCGGCTTGCTTCGGACGGTGAGACGGTCATCGCGGTCGGGACCGAGACCGTCTTCCGGCTGTTCTTCGACCGTGAACGTGGCCGGCTCGAGATCGACGAGACCTGGAAACCCCGATACGGTCCGGCGCCGGGCCGTACGTATGGCTGGGATCCGGTGATCACCGACCAGCACGTTTTCTGGATGGACCAGGGTCGCAACTCGACCGACTGGTCGATGGTCGGCACCGGTGAGGCTCCGGCGCCGGTCAGGCTCTGGTGGGCCCGGATCGACGACCCCCAGGCCCTGCGCTCGGTCGAGATCAGCGGCCTTCCGTACGGCACCGAGTCCAACCCGCCCGCCTGGGATCCGGTCAACCGGGTCGTCGTCGCCTACGATGCCGGTAACGCGGTGCTGCGTGCCTGGAAGATGGAAGGCGATGAGCTCAAGCCGCTCTGGCGACGCGACCACTTCGCCCATGCGGGTCACCTGGTGCTGTTTCCGGACACACGGGAACTTGTCGCTCAGGACTGGAAGGGCCTGGCCGCGCTCCGCCGGCCTACGGTCAGGAAACTGGCCCGGCCGGCGCTCAGGAGGATGGGGCACTCAGCCAGGGTCCGCCGTTTCTCACGGCCGCTCGGAACCGATCAGCTGGTGGTGCTCGACCTCGACAGCGGTGCCGACAAAGCCCGGGTCCCGGTGCCCTCGGCGAGCCAGGCTTTCCTCTTTCCGGCACCCGGTTTCGACCGAGACTTCTACTACCAGTCGATGACCACGATCGCCCGTGTCGCGGTCGTATGAACCGGCCCGGGCGCACCAAACCGGGTCTCGTCGTGTTTGGGGGTTGGTGATGATCAAGTTCCCTCAGGCAACCGCCGGCGCCCTGGCACTGATTCTCGGACTGCTTCTTGCGGCCGGTAGCCAGATGGCGGTTGCTGCCGAAAGGGGTCCCGAGCGGATCAGTGGACTGGCGAGCCAGCTGGCCCCGATCCGGGGAGGCGATGACCGGGCGATCGCGATCGCCAGGGGCGCCGATCTGACGATTTCGAAGGCGGAGAGGGTTCTGGTCCAGGTCTACGTCTCGGGCCCGGTTGAACAGGCAGCCGAGAGGCTGCGCATGGCCGGTATGTCGGTCAAGGCGACCGCCGAAGAACCGCTGCCGGTTGTCGAAGGCTGGGTTCAGGCCACCAGGCTCGGAAAGTTCGCCGGGTTCGGACTCACCGATGCCGTGATGCCGGTTGTGGCCGGCGGCAGCGATGCGGGTTCGATCCAGTCAGAAGGAGTGGCCGCACATCGCATTCCGCAGGCGTTCGCGTCGGGCGCCAGCGGCGGAGACGGTGTCGACGTCGGCGTGATTTCGACCTCGATCAACCAGCTTGGCGCCGGGGTGGCGGGATCTCAGGCCAGCGGTGATCTCCCGGCTTCGGTCAATGTCCTGAAGGAAGGGACGGCTACCGACGATGAAGGCCGGGCCATGGCGGAGATCATCTTTGACGGAGCCCCCGGTATCGACAGCATCCTTTTTGCCTCGGGCACCAATTCCGGGCCGGCCGACAAAGCCGACTCGATCGACCAGCTGGTCGCGGCCGGCGCCGAGGTGATCGCCGACGACATCTTCTGGCTGAACGAACCTTTCTTCCAGGACGGGGTGACCGCGCAGGCAGTCGACCGGGCCCGCGATGCCGGAGTCACCTACATCGCCTCCGCCGGTAACCGCGCCCGCCAGAGCTGGGAAGGCACCTACCAGGATGCCGCCGGCGTCCACGACTTCGATCCCGGTGCGGGGGTCGACACTCTTCAGCCCGTGGCCACGGTGCCGGACGACGGCATCATCCAGCTGGTTGTCCAGTGGGACGAGACCTGGGGAGGGGCCGAATCCGACCTCGACTTCAAGCTGGTTGACTTCGACGGGAACCCGCTTCCGTGCTTCGTGGCACCGAACCTGCCGGGGGCGAACCCGATCGGCGGCCTGGACAACAACCTTGAGACGGGTTTTCCTGCCGAGATCGTCGCCTGGCAGAACAACTGTGAAGCCGGCAATGTCGAAGTCGCGCTGAAGATCGAACGCTTCTCCGGAACAAACTCCCCGTTCATCAAGTACATCGCCCTCGGTGATCTTGGCAACTTCGACCCTGAGGATCAGATCAACGCGAATACGATCAACCCCGACGCCGCCGCGGCCGACGGAGCGCTCACGGTGGCCGCGGTCAAAGCCCTCGACCCGGGCCTCGACACCCCGGAGCCGTTCAGCTCCCGCGGTCCGATCACCAGGCTCTTCGACGCCGCAGGTCAGCGCCTGCCGTCGCCCGAGGTTAGGATCAAGCCCGAACTGGCGGCGGCCGATGGCCTCAGCACCACCGTGCCCGACTTCAGTCCGTTCTTCGGCACCAGCGCCGCGGTGCCGAGTGCGGCATCGATCGCCGCGATCCTCAGGTCGACCAACCCCGCGGCTTCGGCTGACGAGATCGAGCAGACGATGACCGATCCGGCAAACGCGATCGCGTGCGTAGAGCCCCCGACCATCCCAATCCAGGATCCGTTCGAATCCTGCGGCGCCGGATTCCTGCTTGCGGATCGGGCCGTCTCTTCGTTTGATCGTGACGGCCCTCTCGTTACCCCGAAGTTCAGCCCGGCCCGGCCGAACGGCAAGCGAGGCTGGTTCACCCGGAGCGTCGGCTTCGAGTGGCAGGTCTCTGATCCGCAGTCTTTGCTGATTTCTCAGAACTGCCCGTCCGCGACCGTCTCCGAGGACGGGATCAGAACCTTCACCTGCTCGGCGGTCAGCGGCGGAGGATCCACCGAAGCCGCGGTGCAGATCAAGCTCGACCGGACCAAGCCGAAGAAGCCGAAGGTCAAAGGAATCAAGCCGCGCACCTACCGGCTCTCCGGTCGGCCGAAGCTGCCGAAGAAGAAGAGGATCAAGTGCCGCTCCAGCGACCGGACCTCAGGTTTGGCTTCCTGCCGGATCAAGGGTTACAGCCGCAAGAAAGGCAGGCACACCCTGGTCGCCCGGGCCACCGACAAGGCCGGCCTGAGCTCGGTCAGGAAGCTTCGCTACCGGGTCCGTTGAGCAGGCAGTTTCCCTTCGAGAAAGGCTGAGAATGCCGGCCCGGTGCTGCGATCGATCAGGTTGAGCGCCGGGATTCCGGTCATCTTCTCGATCAGGCGGATACCCGCCTCGGTGCTGGTCGCCCTGCCCGATACGAGGTCCGGCTTGGTCCCGAAGGCTTCAATGACTCCGAGTACCGCGTAGGGGTCTGAAGCGCAGAGGATGGTCAGGCTTACCCGTTTGGCCAGCACCTTCATCGCGACATCGCCGCAATACGGCTCCAGCGGAGAGGCCCCGGCCTCGACGATGACCACGTCCGGGTCCGATTCGGCGAGTTTCGAGCAGAGCAGGTTGAGGCTCTCTTCGTACTCCTCCGGAGGCACCACGGTCGAAGGCAGGCCTGCATCAACGAAGTCCATGATCGGTCCGGCACCCGCCCTCTCCATCGCGAGGATGTCGCGCAGTCGGCCGACTCCGGTCACCTTGGCACCTGCCACCCGTCGGCCCGCTGCGACCAGCTCACGGACCGCCGCCACCGCGGCCACGGTCTTGCCGGAGTCCATCGAGGTGCCGATGATCAGGATCACCGGTGCCTCGAGTCGCCCGGAGGCCGGGGTGACGAAGTCCTTCATCCGGCATGGTACGCCGTCGCGGCAGGCGTGTCCGACATAACGCACGTTGGCCAGTTCGGCGCTCTGCAGCGAAGCCGAAGTGCAGACGCCGAGCACGCCGGCCGCGGTCAGGGTCTGCATTTCCAGGTCCTCACCGATCTCGCGCCAGTCACCGACTACCTCGAGTGTCGCTGCGCGGGTGCCGAGCGCGCCGATCAGCCGGTCTCCGGGGAACATCTCAAGCAGGTTGCCGTCGGCGGTCTCGACGCCGTAAGAGTCGGGACCGTCTTTGAGCATCTCGACCACGAGGTAGTCGCCGCGAGACCATCTCTCGCGCGGCACTGCTTCGACATCCGGTGGCCGGCTGTCGAAATCCGTTATCCGGGTGAGACTCGGCAGGATCATGCGGCTCTCGCGTGGCGGTTCGATCATGGTTTTTCCTGCGGCGGCTCGGTGAGCAGGCGGGCCAGCAGGGCGGCCCGTTCCGGCATGCGTTCGACGATCAGGTGCTCGTGCTCGGCGTGGGCGCCGTCTCCGACTGCGCCGAGGCCGTCCAGGGTGGCGGTCAGCGTGCTGGCGAAGTTGCCGTCGGAGGCGCCGCCGACCTGGGCCTCGTCGATCTCGATGCCGAGCTCCCCGGCAGCCGAAACGGCGCTCTCCCAGAGGCTGCGGTTGCGCGGTGTCGGCTCGAGCGGGGGTCGGCGGAAGCCACCTTCGATCTCCAGCGTGACCCTCTCCCCGACCGGTTCGAGGCCGCGGATCGCCGCCTCCACTGCTTCCGCGTCGGCGGCGGTGCGGACTCTCGCTTCGATCTCGGCGCTCGCTTCCGGGGCGACGATGTTGGCTCCCATGCCACCGTCGATCGTGCCGACGTTGACGGTCACGCCGCGCTCGGCGTCGTTCAGCTCGAAGAGGCGCTCGACCTGCTGTGATACCTCACGGATCGCGCTGGCGCCGGCCATCGGATCGAGACCGGCATGGCTGGCGATCCCGGTTACTTTCAACCGGAAGCGGCCTACACCCTTGCGGCCGGTCTTGAGACGGCCGCGGTGGCCGTAGGAAGGCTCCATCACCAGGGCACGCTCGGCGCCCGCGGCCATCTCCTCGACGTGTCGCCGCGAGTCTGGACTGCCGATCTCCTCGTCACAGTTCAGGAGGATCACCGGCGGACAGGGCATCGCGTTGCCGAGCTCCATGTTCGCCCTGAGCGCGAACAGCATCTGGATCAGACCGCCCTTCATGTCGAAGACGCCGGGGCCGTAGAGGCGACCGTCACGAAACTCGACTGGCATGTGCTGCAGGGTCCCGACCGGCCAGACGGTGTCGAAGTGGCCGAGCAGCAGCTGATGAGGAAGGCCTGCGCCAGCCGGGCCCGGCAGTCTGGCTCGCAGGTGATCGCAGCCGTCCACGCCCTCGAGCCGCTCGACCTTGAAGCCCAGCGACTTCAGCCTGTCCACGAGGATCGAACGCATCCTTTCCTGGGACGCGGCGTTCTGTGACGGCGATTCCGCTTCGGCCATCTCGACCAGAAGGGCGGTCATCTCGCCCTGGCGCTCCCGCAGCCATGCGAGCAGTTCCGTTGCGCGAGTGGTCAAAGCCTGAAGTTCGTATGGAACGGGAACGAGTAGGTCTGGGATACGGAGGCGAAACGCCCCGGGCTGACGTAGGCGAGCAGCGGTGAGTTCGCGATCAGGTCGCTGTCGTCGCCTTCGGATGCACGCATCGAGCGCTCGTCGGCCGCGGCAGCGATCACTTCACCGATGATCAGCGTGTTATCGCCGAACCCCTCAACCACCCGGTCGAGGCTGCACTCCAGCCACAGCGCCGCATCCCGGAGCAGCACGCCGTCGACTTCGCTCGCGGGGAAGGTCGGAACCGCTTCCAGGCTCGGCTTGTCCCCCTCCTCATCCCTCGGACCGGCGGCGAGGCTCGTCTCGACGATCTGCTCGGGCCTCGGGAAGCTGACCGTGAACTCGCCGGTGCGCTGGGTGTTCCGCTGGGTGGCGTGCCGGGGGCTGCAGGCGAAGCAGAAGTAGTTGCTCCAGCCGAGCGGCATCGCCATGTGTTTGGGGGCGAGGTCTGTGCCGCCGTCTTCTTCGACCGTACCGACGATCACAAGCGGGGCCACCGTGAAGAAGGAGGACCAGATAGGGGAATCGACCGAAAGCGGCACCGGACGCTGGGGGGAGTCTTCCTGCTCGTAAGCCATGGAACGAGCCTATAGCCGGTCCCGGACTGCCGTACACGGAGAAACCCGAGGTCGAATCGGTACTTCCTACGGATCGAGCCGCGACGAGCCGGGTCTATGGTCAATCCAACGGGCAGTTGACGCCCGCGAGCGGCAGGTGGATCCTGACATTCGAGAGCAAGGCGGCAATGTGAGTACCTCAGGAAACGGTTCCAAGCGGGCGGTCGTCGTCGGGTCGAGCTTCGCCGGACTCACGGCGGCATTCGAGCTTCGCAAGCGCCTCGATCCCGGCCATGAAGTCGTGGTTATCGAGCCGCGCGACCACTTCACTTTCATCCCCTCACTGATCTGGGTCCCGTTCGGAATGCGCGATCCCGAGGACGTGACCTTCAAGCTCGAGCCTGTCTATTCGAAAAAAGGGATCGGCTTCATCAACGAGTGGGCCACCGGTTTCGACCTCGACAACCGCAAGGTGATGACTTCGGACGGCCAGGAAGTCGAGTACGACAGCCTGCTGGTGGCGACCGGACCGAAGCTCGCCTTCGACAGGATCGACGGTCTCGGCCCGGAGAATGGCTACACGCAGTCGGTCTGCAACCTGGAGCACGCGATGCTCACACGCGAGGCCTGGGAGAACTTCCTCGAGAACCCCGGGCCGGTGGTCGCCGGTACCGCCCAGGGTGGCTCCTGCTTCGGCGCCTCCTACGAGTTCCTGCTCAATACTCACCACCGGATCAAGAAGGCTGGCCTCGAGAAGGAGGCACCGATGACCTTCATCACGGCCGAGCCGTTCCTCGGCCATTTCGGCCTCGGCGGGGTCTCCGACTCCCAGCAGCGGGTCGAGAAGTACTTCGACAAGCTCGGTATCGAGGGCGTGCCCAACAACGTGATCAAGGAGGTCCGCGACGGCGAGATCGAGCTCGACGGTGGTCGCACCCTGCCGTTCGCGCTCTCGATGATCGTGCCGCCGTTCAGTGGCGTCGACGCGGTCATGGAGACGGAAG
Organism: uncultured Solirubrobacterales bacterium; assembly: GCA_963709475.1. GTDB lineage: Bacteria > Actinomycetota > Thermoleophilia > Solirubrobacterales > 70-9 > 67-14. The sequence continues at coordinate 277,165 of CAVPWI010000009.1, forward strand.
GCCTCGGCAACGCGGCTGGATTCATCCCGGTCAACGATGAGTTCCGCCACGAAGAGGTCGAGAACGTCTATGCGGCCGGGGTCGACGTCGCGGTCGCTCCGCCCCAGAAGACCGAAGTGCCGGCAGGTGTTCCGAAGACAGGCCAGATGAGCGAAGTCATGGCCAAGGTGGCGGCACAGAACATGGCTGCCGACATCCAGGGCGGCGAGCGGCGGGAGATGCCTATGTCGGAGATGGAGGCCGTCTGCATACTTGACGCCGGCAACGCGGGGATCATCTTCAAGGCTGACCACGTACTGGGCGAATCCGAGCACCCCCACGTGATGGCCGGTCCCCAGGCACACTGGGCGAAGATCGCGTTTGAGAAGATCTTCATGGGCAGTCGCAAACGCGGCCATCCGATCCTCTAGCGGACCGGTACCCAGAAACCAGACCCACCTGCGCCAAGCGCGGACAAGGAGCAAGCATGCACAACATGAACGTCCAGGCCGTCGAGCAGACGATTGCTGCCGCAAAGCAGGATCCGGCCGCAGCGGTGCAGCCGGTCGCCTTCGACGGCGAGTGGCAGACCGAAGAGGGCGCTGCCCAGTTCCGCACTGACATTCCCCTGCCCAACGGTGAGTCGGTCACTTTCGAATGTGACTACCCGCCGCACATGGGCGGCACCGGTCAGGCTCCGAACCCGCTCGCCTACTGCTTCTGGGGCGGGATCGCCTGCTTCGCGATGACTTTCGCGCAGGAAGCCGCGGTCAAGGGGGTGGAGATCCGTACGTTGCGCGCCCGCGTATCGACCGAGCTTGACATGAGTCGGGCTCTCGGCGTCAGCGAGCGGCCCCCGGTGGAAGGGATCGACTGGTACCTGGAGGTTGACGCCGATGCCTCGCCGGAACTGTTGGCCGAAATCAAGTCCGACTCCGACGAGCGCTGTCCCGGGGCCTACTGCATCAGCAACCCGATCGAGCTTCGCACCCACCTGGAACTGGTCAGCCGGGCTTGAGTACACCTTCTGCAGCCGAGGTCGAGCGCCAGGCCGACCGGGTCCACGGCAGTGGTCTCTCGGCCCGGCTGTACGACCCCTTCCTCTGGTGGGGTGAGAAGAGCGGCCTTGCGAAGAAGCGTGACCGACTGCTCGAGGGGGCGCGAGGGGAGGTGCTCGAGATCGGTGCCGGCACCGGTCTCAACCTGAGCCACTACCCCTCCGGCCTCGAACGGCTGGTGGTAAGTGAGCCGGAGCAGCACAAGGCCGACCTCCTCCTCAGGAAAGCCGCGGACCTGGATCTGCAGGCGGAGTTCGTGCGTGCATCGGCCGAGGCGCTGCCTTTCGAGGACAACAGCTTCGACACCGTCGTGGCGACGCTCGTCTTCTGCACCGTGGGTGAACCGGAGCAGGCGATCGCCGAGGTCCGGCGGGTTCTCCGACCGGGTGGGCAGTGGTTGCTGATCGAGCACATTCGCTCCGACCGCCCGACAGTGGGCAGGATCCAGGACAGGCTCGCCAGGCCATGGGCGGCGGTTGCCGACGGCTGCCAATGCAATCGGCGGACGATCGAGTTGATCGAGGCCGGGGGGTTCGAGGTCGAGCTCAGGAGCGTCGCTGACAAGGCGTTGATGCCGCCGATCGCCCGGCCGATCGTCGCCGGCGTGGCCCAGCCCACGACCGCCTGAGCAGACGGTCGGGCAACCCGGCCGGCCAGGCGCATCTGCGACGCTTCAACCATGAGTGAAGCGGTCATCGTCGGTTCCGGTCCAAACGGTCTCACCTGCGCTGCGGTTCTGGCCCGCGCGGGCTTCGAGGTTACGGTCTATGAGGCTGCGGAGACGATCGGCGGCGGGACCCGCAGCACCGAGCTGACCGTCCCGGGAGTGCTCCACGACCACTGCTCGGCGGTGCATCCGATGGGGGTCGCATCTCCGGTATTCGCAGACCTCGATCTGAACTCACACGGACTCGATTGGCTCTGGCCGGAGGTCGACATGGCACACCCGCTGGAAGGCGGAGCGGCCGGGGTCGTCCACCGTTCACTGGGTCAGACGGCAGCCGGACTGGGTGAAGACGGACGGGTCTGGCGGCGGCTGTTCGGCGCCTCGGTCGCAGCCTTCGACGGGCTCCGGCACGAAATCCTCGGTCCGGTGGTCCACCTGCCTCGCCACCCGGTCGACCTCGCCCGTTTCGGCCTGCCTTCGCTGTTGCCGGCAACCGCCCTGGCCCGGGCCTTCTCGTCCGAGAGCGGCCGCGCGCTCTTCGCGGGAGCGGCGGCCCACTCCTTCAGCCCGCTGACCCAGCCGATGAGCTCCGCCGTCGGCATGGCCCTGATCGTCTCCGGCCACAGCGGCGGCTGGCCGGTGGCCAGGGGTGGATCCAGGGCGGTCACTGACGCCCTGGCCTCGGTGATCGCCGCGGCAGGCGGCAGGATCGAGACCGGTCGCCCCGTCACCAGTCTGGACGAACTGCCTCCCGCTGACGCGGTGGTGCTGGACCTGTCGCCGACCGGAGTGATCGATCTGGCCGGCGAGCGGCTTCCCGAGAGAGTGAAACGCGCCTACAGCCGGTACCGCTACGGGCCGGGCTCCTTCAAGGTGGACCTGGCGGTCGAAGGCGGTGTTCCATGGCTGAACGAGAACTGCCGCCGGGCCGGCACCGTTCACGTCGGTGGCAGTCTCGAACAGATAGCGGACGCCGAACGGCAGGTGAACCGCGGTGTGATGCCGGAGCGCCCCTTCGTTCTCGTCTGCCAGCAGTACCTGGCCGATCCTTCGCGATCGAACGGCGATGTGCATCCGGTCTGGGCCTACGCCCATGTGCCGGCCGGCTACCCGGGTGATGCGACCGGGGCCGTGATCGACCAGATCGAGCGCTTCGCGCCCGGACTGCGCGAACGCATCGTCGGCAGCTTCGTCCGCTCCGCACCCGAGTTCGAGAACTACAACCACAACTGGATCGGCGGCGACATCGCCACCGGGGCGAATACGCCGCGCCAGATGCTGATGCGCCCGCGGCCCGGCCTGAAGCCTTACGACACTGGTATCCCCGGTGTCTACATCTGCTCGTCAGCCACCCCGCCGGGCGGCGGGGTCCACGGCATGTGCGGGGCCAACGCCGCCGAAGCCGTCATCTCCCAGATCTCGCGCTGAGCCGGAGTCGACTCAGGGGCGTGCTCTGAGCACCTTCTGCGCAGAAGAGGCCTCCCTGCCAGGTGATGTTGCTGTCGCCTGGATCCGTATTCGGACCGGTCGCTTGGCACGCCTGAGCGCGGCTTTCACCTTGGCGGTGACCCGGATCGGGATTGCGACGGACTTACCGGCGAGGGTGGCCCTCCGCTTTCCGCTGCCGATCTTGATCAGCGATGCCTTGCCGCGCGGCTTCAGGCCGAGTTTGCGAGCGTCGGAGCGATTCAGCTTTGCGACCGTCCGGCAGGTTCCCTCGACCGTGGTGGTGCAGGAGGTTTTGATCGCACCCTTGCGGGCGATCTTCCTGAGCGACTGCTTCGGTACGCGAACCTTCACGCCGAGCTTTCCGGAGCCCTGCCCATCCCTGGGCGGGAATACGAAGAGGTGCTGGTAGGCCCCGCTGGCCGGCGCTCCGGAACTCCAGGAGAAGAAGTCATCCGGCCGCGACTCGCCGTTGATCGTGGTCACGCTGGCGACGACGCAGACGCATCCCTTCGGGTCGCCGAAGCCATTCATCTGGCGGTCGGCGACTACGGGCAACTGGATCTCGAGGCCGGTTCCCTGGGCGAGAAGCCAGAGGGGGGAGCCGTAGCCGGCGCCAGGATCAAGGCTGTACCAAGTGGAGATCGACGGGTGGTTCGTCAAGCCGGATCTGACCGATTCGGGACAGCCCTGGGCCTGAGTCACCTGGTTCCAGTTGGTGAAGTCGGGTGAGAAGTAGCACCTGATCGGGTTTGCCTGCGAGACAGCGGGTCGAACACCGGGCGGAAGGGCCACCTCGATGCGCGGAGCGGTCCCCGCGCATTCGTTGCCGACGGTACCCACCACGACATGGACATCGAAGATCTCTCCGGGGACCGGCGAGAGCCTCGCGGGGTCGTCGTCCAGGTACTGCCCCGTGTAGACCGCGATTTCATTCTCCAGATACCCGGGTGGGTTGATGATCGCCGACTGGCAGTTGACATTCTGAACGTCGTTGGCGACAACCCCGTCGCTCCATCTCGCCGCCGCGGCCGCTCCGGCGGTGAGCAGCAAACCGAGCACAAGGCCCGCAGCAACAGCCAGCGATGCTCTGAATCCGAACGATGTCCTTCGCGTCAACTCTGTCCCCATTCTCAAGCGACTACCGCTAAGAAACGATGCTAGGTCAGGTGCCGGTCGCCGTCAAGTCGGGTCGCTCCGGGCGCCGGCGCTACCGTTCGCGCCTACTTCGACCTCGTCCAGTTCGTGAGTCTCTACGTTGTAGATGAAGCCTCGGACCCGGTCCCGGTGAAGCAGGAAATCGGAGCGGCGGACCCTCAGGATCGACTGCTTCACGTCGGCCACCGGGTCGGTGAACGACTCGATCGCGAAGGCCGGTGCGACCCCGGTGGCCTCCTGGAGCTCGGCCCGGAATCCGTCGTCGGTCAGCGTCTGCATGCCGCAGTCGGTGTGGTGGATCAGCATGATCCTCACCGTTCCGAGCAGCCGCTGCGAGATCGCCAGCGAACGGATCACGTCGTCGGTGATCACGCCACCGGCATTTCGCAGGACGTGGGCCTCACCGTGCTTGAGGCCGAGCGCCTGGAAGACGTCGAGCCGGGAGTCCATGCAGGTGACGATGGCCAGTTGCCGGCTCGGCTTGAGGTCGAGCCGCTGGTCGGGCGTCGAGTCGGCGAACTCCCGGTTGTTTGCGAGAAGTTCTTCTATTACGTTCATGGCTTGCTGCCGCTTTCCGGCCGTGCCGGAGAGGTCTAGTTGATCGAGACCATGTCGACGATGAAGACCAGGGTCGCGTTCGCCGGGATTGAGGGCGGGCTTCCCTGGGCGCCGTAGCCGAGGTCGGGCGGGATGATCAGCTCGCGCCGTCCGCCGGCTTTCATGCCGACCAGGCCCTGGTCCCAGCCTTCGATCACGGTACCGCCACCGAGTGTCAGCTCGAAAGGCTCGCCGCGATCCCAGGAGGCGTCGAACTCCTCGGCCGTGTCGTAGAGCGCACCGACGTACTGGACGGTGACGCTGTCGCCGTCCTTGGCGGCCGGGCCTTCGCCTTCGACGATGTCGTTGGTGACCAGTTCGGTCGGTGCCGCCTCATCCGAGGCCTCGACAACCGGCTTGACCGTCGTATCGGTCAGGTCCCCTGACGACGAGGAGCTGTCATCCGAGCCTCCCGCGATCAGTACGACCGCGACTATCACGGCGAGCAGGGCAGAGGCAGAGATGAGTGTGACGATTCGACGGTCCATGGCGGCCATACTAGTTTGAAGAGGCCGTAACCGTCAGGAGGCGGACCGGGGTGAGACGGTCCAGCCTTCGGCCGGATGGACGCTGCCGGTGATCATTTCCTTCCATGTCGAATCGATTCCTTCCGGTCCGTGTGCCGTCCGGATCTCCAGCCACTGGTGGCTCGAGTCGATGAAATCGTTCTGGGCTTCGGCTACGCGGCGTCGGACCTCGGCCGCTCCCCAGTCTTCGTTTCGCTTGGCGACCCGGGTCGGAGCGAAAAAGAGCTCCGGCGCGGGGCCGGTCAGTGGCGTGCCTTCGCCCGCCGGCGCGAGCTGCTCCCAGTCGGCTGCTCCGACGACGGTGCTGTTGACCAGCGAGTCACCGAGGTGGCGGTGGATCCGCTCGCGCAGGCCGGCGTTGCCGGAGAAGTCGAGATAGGCCGTCGGCTCGGTCTGGCTGAGGTCGGCGAGCGTCTCGTAGCTGACCACCTTGTCGTAGTAGCCGGTACCGGCGACGAAGTCCATGTTGCCGGTCGAGGTCAGTCCGATCAGCTCGACCTCGCCTTTGCTGAAGCGCTGGATCGACCAGGCGAGCCCGAGCGCGGTCTTGCTCGAGGCGCTTGAGATCAGCAGGCGCCGGGCACCGAAGAACTCCATCTCGTTGAGCCAGTCGTGCGCGAGGAAGGCGGTCGTGAAAAGCGGGGCGAACAGGGCGATCGAGGGCTCGCGTTCCGGAGTGTCGCCGGAGGCCGCGGTGGCGAAGCCGTACCGGTTGTAAACCGCCGGCAACTCGGTCCGGTGTGCCGCCTGGTCGACGAAGCCGGTTTCGGAGACCTTGCCCGGTTCGAAGACGACGTGGCTGGCCATCGGAAAGAAGCCGAATACCCGGGCACCGGCCTCGACGCCCTCTGCCTCTGACCTGACGACGTCGGCATAGCCCCAGGCCGGCACCTTGCCCCAGCCTTCCGGTGCCGGGAAGAACTCGAAGTACTTCATCGCCTCGCCCATCGCTCCGTAAGTGACGTTGTTCGCGGTCAGCGAGAAGGTGTCGATCGCCAGAAGGACCTCGCCGTCAGCGAGCGCGATTTCCGCGTCGTCCGGACCGGGCCGGATCTCGGTCGTGCCCAGGTCGCCGCGCTTCACAAGAAAATCGAAAGTTTCGCTCATGGGTCGAGCGTATCCTCTCGTCAGGCGCCGCTGAGTGCTTCACCCGGTTCGCGGGCGGCCGGGTGGAGCCTGACCACGTCCGGCCACAGCCGACTCGCGATTCTGAGCTGCAGCAGCGAGCTCTTCAGGAGCGTCTCTCTCGCCGGGTCCCAGGAGAAGCCGTACATCTCGCGGATCTGCTTCGGCAGGAAGCCGACCGAGCTCAGCTTGATCGCTTCGCTGACCGGAGTCAGGACCAGCTTCATCCAACCGTCGAACGGCGGATCGAAGATGATCGCCTTCGACTTGTCCCGGACCTCCTCCGAGATGTAGAGGCTGCCGTCCTCGAGTCGTCCCTTCACGTACTCGCGCAGTTCGGGCTCGCTGGCCGGCATCGAGTCAGCGGGCATCCCCAGCAGCATCCCGATCTGCCGGTAGTCCGACCAGTAAGCCTCACGCTGCTCAGGTTCGAGCTTTCCGAAGACCCGCTCCTGGTAGAGCAGGGCCGAATCGGCCAGGGTGGCGAGCGTCCAGAGCATCAGCTCCGGGTCGGCCGCGGAGTACTTCGTGCCGGCCGGGATCGGACCGTAATCCTCCTTCACGGTCCCTTTCACCTTCCGGTGCATGGCCTGGATCTCCTCGCCGGTCCGCCGGGCCAGGTCACGGTCGCCGAAGTACATACGGCTCATCCTCCGGTCGGTGCTCATCAGCCTCGTCCTCGGATCGTCGAAGAGGATCGAGTGTCTGCGGAACCCGACAACCGCCAGTGGGTCGCAGGCCTGCATCAGCAGCGCCCTAACACCCGAGAAGGCGATCAGCCGCTCGGAGTGGAGCTGGCGGATCATGCTGTCGGCGGGGAAGTAGCCGTCAACCTCGCGGGCGGCCGCCTCGCTTTCTTCGCTCTGGCCGATGCCGAGCGGGGAAAGCAGTCCGAATACCCTCAGCGCGGTGTCCATCTCAGACCGGTGCTCCCGCGGTCTCGAGGACCGCCTCGGCAGTCTTGCGACCGGAGACGAGTGCTCCCTGAATCGAAGGTGACTCGCGGTGGTCGCCGCAGACCAGGATCCCCGAATCGAGCCGTGGCGGGAGCCCGCCTCTCTCGAAACGTCCCGGCGCGAAGTCGGGCAGGGCGTACTCCACCCGGCGGGTCGCCAGATGGTTCCAGTCTGCGACCGTATCCCGGCCGAACCAGCCGGCCAGTTGACCGGTCACCGCTTCCAGCAGGTCTTCACGGACCGCCTGTTCGCCGGCGGCGCTGACCGAGACGAGCGAGCGTCCGCGGGGCGCGTATCCGTCGGCGACGGAACTGGGGATGGCCAACTCGTTGACCGGACCTTCGCCGGGGGGTGCGAGGACCAGCAGTCGGCCGTTCAGGTCCTGCTCGGGAGCGTCGAAGTAGACGCAGGTCGTGGTCCGGTTGACCGCGGGCGGATCGCTGCCGAGCAGACGACAGGCCTCGCGTTCTTCGGTGGCGACGATCACTGCTGCCGCGTCGATCCAGTCGCTGTCTTCCAGACGGACTCCGTCCGGACGGATCTCGGCCACCGGGTGCCCCAGCCGGACGGTGCCCGGCTTCAGTCGGCCGGCAAGCTGTTCGGCCATCGCGCCCATGCCGCCCGATGGCAACGCCGCCGAGCCGGAGGCAAAGCAACGGAAGAAGATCTCCATCAGCCGGCTGGAGGTGCCGAGGTCGGGGTCGATGAACACCCCGCCGAAGAACGGCTTGAAGAAGCGCTCGATGACACCATCGGAAAACCCACGCTCCTCGAGGGCCTGCCGCGCCGGGCGATCCGGGCGGGAGAGGATCGGGTCCGGCTGGCTGGCGACCAGGTCCTGGCGCATCCAGCCAAGCCTCAGCTTGTCGGAGAGGGTTCCCACCGGGGAGCCGAGGACCCTTGGGGTCGAGCGGGGCCGGCGAATCGGGTCGGAGAACAGTTCGAAGCCGCCGTCCATCCTCACCATCGCGCCCGGTTCGAATTCACCGAGTCCGAGCGCGTCGTAGTCGAGGGCGCGACGGGCCTCGGGGTATGCGGTCAGCAGGACCTGGAAGCCGCGGTCGAGCCTGAAGCCGTCGACGGTATCGGTGCGGGCGCGGCCACCGACCCCGTCGGAGGCTTCATAAACAGCCACTTCGCGGCCCTGCTCCTCCAGCAGTCCGGCGCAACGGAGTCCGGCCAGGCCGGCACCGATGATGGCGACCGGCCCCTTGCTCACTTCGCCTTCAGTGCGTCCTTCAGACTCTCCGCGGCCCGGTCGCCGACCTTGTTGAAGATCAGGCCGAAGACCGGGTCCAGCACCTTTGCAAGCCCGCTCGTCAGGATGCTGGCCTGGTAGCTGACCACGCTGCCTTCGCCGTCGGCCTCGAAGGTCATGACGTCTTCGATGTCGGCAAGGCCGGTACCGCTCTTCAGGACCACCCGGTTCGGGCGCTCGATCTCGATCGTCTCGTAGGTCAGAGTGAGGTCGCGTCCGGCGAAACCGGTCACCACCTTGTACTTCGCACCTACCTCGTAGGGGCTGCCTTCGGTGAGGTCAGACGACTTCGTATTCGCATCCCATTCCGGGGCATTGCTGAAGTCGGCCAGGAAGTTGAAGACCTCGTCGACGGACATCGGACTCTTGATCGTTGTCTTGTAAGTGGCCATGTCCGCCAATAATGACTTATCCGCCGGCTCGGCCTGTGCGATCGGCACAGTTCCGGTCGGCGATGCGGCGGTCGCTACGATCGCCTGGTGCGAGCGAAGCCGGCAGGCCCACTGATCGCCGTGATCGCGGTCGCGGTTCCGCTGGTCATCCTCGGCAACGCGCTGATCGTCCTGCTGATCCCCTGGTTCGCCAACTTCCAGTACGCACTCCCGGGCTTCCCGGACGACCCCTTCGGCTTGTCCGGGAGCGACCGCTCAGCGCTCGGGGCGACCGGCATCCGCTCGATCTGGCCGGTCGGCCCCGGAATCGAACTCCTGGTCGACGCCAGGCTGCCGGACGGCTCGGCTGCATTCGGGCCGGTCGAGATCAGGCACATGGACGACGTGCGCGGCCTCGTCCAGGCCTGCTTCCTGCTCTGGATCGTCTCGCTCGCGGCCGGCGGTGCCTCGCTGTTCCGTCTCCGGCAGACCGGCCGGGCCGAGGCGATCGGGCGCGGACTATGGCTCGGGGCGACCATCACGATCTGTGCGATGGCCGTTATCGGCATCGCGATGCTGGTCGCCTTCGAGCCGGTCTTCGACGGGTTCCACGAGATCTTCTTCGAGCCGGGCACCTGGCAGTTCGGCGATGAAGAGACCCTCCGGCGGCTCTACCCGGACGCCTTCTGGGGTATTGCCTCAGGTCTGCTGGCTGCGCTCGCCCTCGGACAGGCCGTCCTGCTCTGGCTCAAGACGCGGTAGCCGTCCGGCTCTGGCAAACGGCTTGCCGATTCCGACCGCGGCGGCCCTTACTCTCCTGCGCCCTTGACTTCATCAGCATCCCCGATCGACTCCGGGCCGGCGCAGACCGGTTTCGAAACCGCTGCTGCGGGCGCCGGGGCAGCCCTGCCCGAATGGCCGTCCGGCCGGGCGCTCAGGTCCTGGCAGCAGCGGGCGCTGGAGGCCGTACGCAGCCACACCAGGCCGAGCTTTCTCGCTTCGGCGACGCCGGCCGCGGGCAAGACCACCTTCGGCCTCAAGGTCGCGCACGAGATGCTGTTGAGCGGGAGGGTGCGCCGGGTCGTGGTCGTGGGACCGACCACCCACATCTGTCGGCAATGGGCACTGGACGCAGCCCGCTACGGGATCGACCTCGAACCGAACCGGCCGAATGCCGACGGCCCGGAGACCAGCGACTTCCACGGCGTCGCAGTCACCTACCAGACGGTGGCGTCTGCTCCGGAGGCCCACCGCAGCGCAGCAAGGCGCCCGACCCTGGTGATCGCCGACGAGCCTCATCACATGGGCGAGCAGGCCAGCTGGGGCACCAGTGCCCGGCGGGCTTTCGGCGAAGCGAGCTTCCGGCTGCTGCTCTCGGGGACCCCTTTCCGCTCCGACGACGAGGCGATCCCCTGGGTCCGCTACGACGACGAAGGACTGAGCTCAGCTGATTTCACCTACGGCTATCCGGACGCGCTGGTCGATCGGGTCTGCCGTCCGATTACCTTCCTTCCCTACGACGGCGAGATGGAGTGGATCAGTGACGGCCAGATGCGCAGCGCCGACTTCGACCTGGTCCTCCCGGCGGCCGAGTCGGCACGCCGCCTGCGGACGGCGCTGGACGCCGGTGGTGAATGGATGGGCAAGGTGCTCGCTGAAGCCGACCGCCGCCTGAGCGAGGTACGGGCGGCCGGCCACCCGGATGCCGGCGGTCTGGTGGTCGCCTCCGACCAGGACCACGCCCGGGCGATCGCCCGGAGGCTCAACCTCGTCGCCGGAGAGCTGCCCGAGATCGTGATGAGCGACGAGCCCGGTGCCAGCGCCCGCATCGCCTCCTTCGCCGCCTCAGACGAACGCTGGCTGGTCTCGGTGCTGATGGTCTCGGAGGGAGTCGATATCCCCCGGCTGCGGGTCGGCGTCTACGCCACTGCGGCCAGGACGGAGCTCTTCTTCAGGCAGGTCGTCGGTCGCTTCATCCGTACCACCCCCAGCCCGGCCCGCCAGATGAGCTACCTGCTGCTGCCCGCCGACGGTCGGCTCAAGCAGCTCGCGGTAGAGATCGAGCGTGAGCGCCGCCACGCGATCGACCTCGCACCCGGCCTGAAGGACGAGCTGATCGAGCTCGACGCCGAAGTCCCGGAGCGCCCCGAGCCGGGCAGCTCCTTTCAGGCACTCAGTTCGAGTGCGGCCGAACTCGACGAGGCGATCCTCACCCAGACGACGATGCAGCTGTTCGCCACCGACGATGTCGAGGAGGAGGTCGCTTCGGTGTCGGCGATCACCGGCAAGGTCTCTTCGATCCCGGTCCCCTCAGAATCAAAGCCGGGTTCGAAGCGGTCCGGCTCGAAGATTCGCGGGGGAGACCCGGGCCCTTCGCCGTCCGAACCCTCCAAGCCGAAGCGGGAGTCGGCTTTCGCTGCGCGCGAGCGGCTCCGCGGCGAGCGCAGCGAAATGGTCGCCGACGTCTCCAGGAGGACCGGCGAGAGCCATCGTGAGGTCCACGCCAGGATCAACCGCCTGACCGGCGCCACCTCGGTGGGCAAGGCCACGCGTGAGCAGTTGGCGAAGGGAAACTCCATCCTGCTGCGAGACCTTTCCTGACCGGCTTCCCTTCCCGAAACGGCGCCGATCGGTTACGTTCGCGCCATGACGATCAAGCGCTTCGCCGAACACTTCCGGGCCAACCTCGTCGCCTACCTGGCGCTCTTCGTCGCCCTCGGAGGCACGTCCTATGCCGTCACCGACGGCGCCCAGGTCTCGTCGAAGGCCTCCGGCAAGCAGGTCTACGCCTGCGTCACCAAGAAATTCAAGACGCTCAACCTGAGCACAGCGAACGCCACATGTCCGAACGGCCAGCGCAAGATCTCCTGGAGCAGGACAGGGCCCCGGGGCAAGCCCGGCGCCCGGGGGCCGCGCGGCGCCCGCGGGCCGGAGGGCCAGAGGGGTCCGGCCGGTCTGGACGGAAGCCCGGGGGCACCGGGGTCAGACGGCGCAGCCGGGCCTACCGGGCCGACGGGAGTGACCGGGGCGATCGGGCCTCAGGGCATCCCTGGACCTCCGGGACCCCCAGGACAGCCCGGGCAGCTCGGACCTCCCGGACAGCCAGGGCCCGTCGGCCCCACCGGCCCCACCGGTCCTGCCTTTGGGACGACAGGCACGACCGGGACGACCGGCATAACCGGGCCGACGGGCGCCACCGGCGCGACCGGCCTGATCGGCGGGACCGGGGGTACAGGGGGGACCGGGGGTCCGGGATAACCGGTCCGACGCTTCCCGGGCTTCGGTGACCGCTCTTCAGTCTGCCTGGGCCGACCAGTACGCGCCCAGGCGGGCTGTGAAGGCTTCCGGCTCTTCGGCGTAGAGGCGCCTGGCGATCGGCAGCGCCCGGTCGAGCAGTCCTGACTGGCGGTCGAGGATCGTCGCGCTGAGAACGGAGAGGTCTTCGGTCTGCGAAGGACGCCTCTCGATCTCGTCGAGGAGGACGGAAAGGTCGTTGTAATCACCGAGGATCTCGGCCAGGTCGTCTGCCGCGGCGGTCGGACCGGCGAGGCCCTCGGGCCAGGCATCCTGGAAGAGGCGCAGCGCGTACCACAGTTCCTTGACCCTCTTTCGCAGAGCATGTACGTCGTCCCGCTCAGGCACCCCCTGGTCGGCTGAATGCCGCTCGGTTGCCGCAAGGGCTTTGCGTCCGCCGCGGTAGGAGCGGGTCAGGCCGCCTTCGAACAGGCTCCAGTCGGACCCTTCCAGTGGCCATCCGGGAATGTGCTCGCCGCCGGCCTCGATCTCGTCGGCGACCCGGTCGATCGTCTCGTCGAGCGAAGCATCGTCGGCCGAAGCCGACACGGAGTGGCGGCGCAGGTCGAGGTCGGCGACCAGGCGGTCGACCGGAGGCGCGCCTTCCGGGTAGTCCTCGAGTACCGAAGCCAGGGTGCCGGCCAGAACTTCGGCGTCGCGTGATTCGGACAGCTGTTTCGCGGCGTCCCTGAAACGGGAGCTCTCGCGACGGTAGGCCTTCTTGCCCAGTTCGCCGCGGACCAGGGTGAGGACAGCGCGCAGCTTCTTCATGTCCTTGCGGGCGGTGTGGATCGCGTCCGCCCGGTTTTCGGACGGCATCCGCCGGAGGCTCGAAACGGCCGAGTCGACCCTGCCCTGCGCCACCCGGCGCACTTCTTCCACCGGGTCTCCTGGGCCGAGCCGGTAGCGAGCCTCCATGACCCGCTCGCGGCCCGGCTCAGACGCTCCAAAGGCAGGGCGGACAGACGTGGTATTCACGGCTGCGGGGACCTCCGGTTCAGCTTCTTCCGCCGTATCCTCCTCCGGCCCGACCGGCTCACCGATCTCGATCGTGAACTCCGCGACATCGGTCTGTCCCGGTTCGACCGAGGTCAGGTCACGGCCGCTGATCAGGGCGTTGGTCGGAGCCTTCATCGGCTCGAAGCAGATGAAGTCAGAGTCCCGGGGCGAGTAGACCTGGGCGGCGTTGAAACCCTGCTTCAGCTCGACCGTCAGCCGGGTACTTTCATCCGCCACCCAGAACTCGGCTGCTTCGGCCACCCCGGTGAAGGCGTCATCGAGGTCCCGGTCCGCCAGGCTGAACCGGTTCGCCTCGACGGGGGAGCTGTTCCCGGTCGGAATCTGACGGGAGTCAGTCTCCAGCGAGGTCATCGCCGGCAGGCTCACTTCCCAGCTGTCGCGGTCGGAGCCCGGAAGGGTCAGGTAAGGGTGGAATCCGTAGGCGAGCGGCACCGCGAAGTCGCCGGTCGGGGTGACGGACGTACGCACCGACAGCCGCCGGCCGGAAAGGCCGAACTCTAGTTCGAGGCGATGGGGGAAAGGGAAGGTGCTGAGGAGTTCGGGGTGGTCACCGAACTCGAGGGTGGCTCTGACCCTGGCCGAAGTCATGTCGTCGTCGGCCGATGCTTCCCCGACTTTCCAGAAGGGCGAAGCAGCGAGCGTTCCATGGATCGCCAGCCCGTTCTCGTCGCGCTTGACCCGGTAGGCACCGGGGTCGATCCTGGCCGGACGCTGGCCGAACTTCCATGAATCCCTGGCCAGGCGGTTCGCCCACGGGTAGAGGATCGGTATTCCCATGGTGCTGCCCGACGCGACGTATTCACCGAGACCACCCCGCTGCGCGAGGTACTCCCGGCCCTCGAATGCGAGCGATACGCAGATCATCCCGGCGCCCGGGACGAAGGTGGCCGAGAGCCCGCTGCCCGAGTCGAGCCTGATCGCCTTGAACGCCATGGGGTAATGATGAACCATGAAAGCGACTCGGGTGTTACCGAAAATCGATCGCAGTCAAAGGCCGGCCTGACCGGCCGTGGCTCCACTCACCCGCTGACCGCTGCGGTCGAGAAGGCCCTCGGTCGGACGGTTACGGCCGTTGAAGCCTGCCCCGGGGGCGACATCAACCTGGCCTTCCGAATCGAACTCGAAGGGGGCACCCCGGCCTTTCTCAAGTGCCGCTCCGGGGCCCGGACCGAAGAGTTCATCGAAGAGGCCGCGGGGCTGAGATGGCTTGCGGAGGCAGAAGGGCTGCCCGTACCGGGGGTACTGGCGGTGCTGGATGACGATTCCTGTCCCGGTCTGATGCTCGAATGGCTGGAGGCCGGCCGGTCACTCTCCGGAGAAGGCTGGCAGGAGCTGGGGCGGGGCCTCGCGGCGGTTCACCTCGCCGGCGCTGAATTCCACGGGCAGCGCCCGGGCGGGGCCTCGGTGCTCGATCTGAGGCTGGGTGATGCGCTGCTGGTCGCGCCCTGTGAGGGGCGTCGGCAGCAGGGTTTCGCCGAGCTCTACGCGACCAGGATCGAAGCGCTGGCGGCGCAGGCACTGTCCGGTGGCGGGCTCGACCGTGAAGGTGCGGCGGCCATATCCAGGCTGGCTGGGCAGATTGAGCACTTCGCCGGGCCTCCGGTCCCCCCGGCGAGGCTGCACGGGGACCTATGGTCGGGCAATGTCATGGCGGACCTCACCGGCCGACCCTGGCTGATCGACCCGGCGCCCTATGGCGGTCACCCCGAGGTTGACCTGGCGATGCTGGACCTGTTCGGCTCGCCGCCTCCGGGCTTCATCGCTGCATATGGCGAGGTCGCACCGCTGCCCGACGGGGCCGCGGAAAGGACCCGCCTCTGGCAGATCCAGCCGCTGCTGGTTCACGCCGTGTTGTTCGGCGGCCATTACGGGGCGTCCGCGGCGCGGGCCGCGGCCGGCTACACCGGCTAGACGAGGAGGGATCCGGTCAGGCCTAGTGCCCCGAGAAACGGGCCTGGCCGGGGCCCTTTTCGAGGAACGTACGCACCGCCCCCTGGAGGTCCTCGGTGGCGAACAGATCAGCCGCGTCGCGACGGGTCACCCGGTCCGCCGCCGGCACCCCGCCCTCTACGTAGGCCCGCAGGATTCGTTTGGTCATCGCGTGGGCGAGGGTCGGCCCATCAGCGAGCCGTTTCGAAAGCTCCCTCGCCTTCTCCTGAAGCTGGTCGTCTGGGTGTACCTCGTTGACCACGTTCCACCGTTCCAGCGTGGCCGCGTCGAAGAGCCCGCCGGTCATGACCAGCTGGCGGGCCCGGCCTGAGCCTGCTCGTTCAGCCAGTCGCTGTGGTCCGCCCATTGAGGGGGTCAGGCCGACCACGATCTCGACCAGGCCGAAGCTGGCCGACTCCGAGGCAAGGATCAGGTCGCAGGCGAGTGAAAGTTCGAAGGCGGCGGTCAGGGTGAGGCCGTGGGCGGCGAAGACGACCGGAAGCGGCAGGGCTTCGATCCGGTCGATCAGTCCGAGCAGGTCGGACCAGAGCTTGGAGCCGCGCTCGGGGCTGAGGCCTTCGAACTCGGCGACGTTGACGCCACCTGATACGACCCTGCCTTCCGCCCTGATCAGCAGCGCCCTCGGGGTGTCGTTCCGGATGTCTTCGATCGCCGCGTCGAGATCGGTGATCAGTTCCGCGTCGAACAGGTTCAAAGGTGGGCTGTCGATGGTGATGGTTGCCAGCGGTCCGTCCCGGTCGAGTGTCGCGAGGCTCATCTGTCTTCCTTTCCGCGGAGCGAGAGCTCCAGTTCGAATCTGGATTCGGGGTCGTCGAGGGTGTCGCCGAAGAGCTCTCGCAGCCGGGCCACCCGGTAGCGCGCGGTCTGGGGGTGGATGTGGAGGGCGCGAGCCATTTCGGCGGCGTTGCCGCGATGGTCGAGCCAGGCCGCTGTGGTTTCCGCCATTCGGGCCCTCGCGTTCGGGGTCAGCTCCTCAAGAGGGGCGAGGCGGTCCTTTCCGAGCCTGGTGATCAGGTCGCGGCTCTCGAAAAGGGTCAGCTCGACCAGGTGCTCGTCGACCCGGATCAGGCCGCCTGAAGGGATCGAGCCGGCTTCGATCGCCCGCAGGGCGCTCCTGGCCAGGCGCCAGGATCCAGCCAGCTCGGTGGGCGCCGACTCGGGCCCCAGCGCCGCCGCCCGATCCCCGACGGCCTTCTCGAGGACCCTCAGACGACCCGGGCCGCCGGAGTCCGGAATGACTACACAGCCGGTCGCATCGACCGTGGCCGAGATCACTTCGCTCGGGAGGAAGCGGGTGATCTCGGCCAGGTCGCGCTCGTGGCAGGAAAGAGTTGAGGCGCTCCTCGGAATCCGCCATTCTGCGGCGGCACAGAGAGGCTCGAGTTCGGCGGTGGTCGCCGGTGGGGAACGAAGCAGGGCGCTGACCAGCTGGCGCTGCTTGCGGAACCGCTCACCGAGGCTCTCCGACTGCGCCTCGGCGAATCCCTCGGTGGAATCTGAGGAAAGCTCGTTGATGTAGACGAAGATCGATTCGGCCAGGAGGCTCAGTGTCTTGCCGTCCAGGCCCCGCTCGAGGCCCGCGGCGGCGATCCTGCGCCAGGCGATCCTCGCGCCTACACGGTACGCGGCCTGTAGTGAATCGAGCGCACGGCCGGCCCTGAACTCGCCCCGACCCAGTTCGAAATAGACCTCGCGTCCGGGCGCCCGGTCGGCATCGGGCTCGCGGATGACTTCGACGAACTGTCCGAGCGCCGCGGCGACGCCCCGGTGAACACCCCTGCCGAAGCTGCCCTCGAGCGGCATCGCGTATTCGGGGATCTCCCGGCCGATCGTGTCGAGGATCTCGGCTGAAACCGCCGGAAGCTCCGGTTCGATCACTGCCGCGACCTCGGGATCGAGACCTCTCCATGGCTCTTTTTCCAAAGAAACTATAAGTTGACTTATAACAACTGGGTCAGACGCTTTGATTGTTGGCTAAGAATTCGGGTTTGTCTTATAAATAGTCTGCCTCTATGGAAAGTGCGAGTCAGACGGATCTGAATACCGGGGCGGGGCAGGCCGCCCCGGCCTCCGCGACCGCGGCCCCCGAAGCCGATATGGCCACGGTCGACAAGGTCGCGAACATGGTCTCGGTCGCGATCCCGTTCATCGCCATGCTTGCGGCGATCGTCGTCTTCTGGAATCAGTTCGTCAGCCTGAGCGACCTTCTGATCCTGCTGGTCATGTACGTGTTGACCGGACTGGGGGTGACCGTGGGCTTCCACCGGCTGCTGACCCACCGCGCCTTCCAGACCTACCGGCCGATCCGCTACGGATTCGCCGCGCTCGGCTCGATGTCGGTCCAGGGGCCGGTCAACACCTGGGTCGCGGACCATCGCAAGCACCACGCTCACACCGACGTCGAGGGTGACCCGCACAGCCCCCACGTCGGTCACGGCGACGGAATCCGCGGGGTCATCGGCGGCCTCTGGTACGCCCACATCGGCTGGTCGTTCCGTGACCACGGTCTGGCTGATGAAAAGAAGTACGCACGCGAACTGAACGAGGACCCGGGGATGAGGTGGATCAGCAAGTACTTCCTGATCTTCCTCGTGATCAGCCTGATCATTCCCACCGCCGCCGGCTACCTGATCAGCGGCACCCTGGCCGGCGCCGCGACCGGCCTGCTGTGGGGCGGTCTGGTCCGGATCTTCCTGGTCCACCACATCACCTGGAGCATCAACTCGGTCTGCCACTTCATGGGTACCCGGCGATTCGATACGGACGACTATTCGACCAACGTCTTCTGGCTCTCCCTGCCTTCTTTCGGCGAGTCGTGGCACCACAACCACCACGCCTTCCCCCGCTCGGCGAACAACGGACTGCGCCGGAGGGAGCTGGACCCGTCGGCCTGGGTGATCACCGGCCTCGAGAAGCTCGGCCTTGCCTGGAACGTCGTCAGGGTCAGTGCCGAGCGGCAGCAGCAGCGCCTGGCCGGCGACGGTCCGCCCGATCCCGCCTGAACCGCAGGGCCGGTTGCGCTAGTTTGGACCGATCGTGAACCGGGAAACGGAAAGACAATGAACCTGCTCTTCAGACCGGTCGGCATTCTAGCCGGCTTTCTTGCGGGATTCATCGCGCGAAAGGTCTTCAGCCAGGTGTGGTCGGCGATCGACGACACCGATCCGCCCGATGCCCAGGAGCTCGACATCCCCAAGGCCAAGTTCGTCGTCTCGCTGGCCCTCGAAGGAGTCATCTTCACGGTGGTCCGCGGGCTGGTCGACCACTACTCTCGGGTGGCCTTCTACCGCTACACCGGGGCCTGGCCCGGCGAAAGCGACCGGGACTGACCTGAAACGGTCAGGCCGGAGCGTTCAAGCCTTGCCGGACGGTTCTTTGCCGGACGGGCCCGAAAAGGCCTTGACGACCAGTTCCTGAACCCGGCTGCGGTCCTCCTTGGCCACCAGACGAGCGTCTTTTGTCGGCACGACCAGGCTGAAGAACTCCTTGCGCTCTTCTTCGCTCAGGTTGTTGTAGAGCCTCTGCGTGTGGTGGGAGAGCCAGCGGGCCCTCATCCAGACCGCCGGCCAGTCGACCCGTTTCGCGTACTCCCAGGACTTGGCGGCCATGCCGGCTGCGGCGCCGGCGCGGGCAGCTTTGGACTTCTTGGCCACGCTCAGACCAGTCCGGAGATCGTGAAGGTGCGGCTGCCCTTGGGTGTTTTCACCTCGACCACTTCGCCGACCTTCTTGTTCTGGAGGGCCTGACCGACCGGAGACTCGGCCGAGAGGCGGCCCTCTGCCAGGCTTGCTTCGGTCGAGCCGACCAGCGTCCAACGGTGCTCCCGGTCTGCCGAGTCGACGATGATCGCAGTGCGCCCGAAGCTGAATCTGTCGGCGGAACCCTGGTCGGCCTCCACGACCACCGCATCCCGCAGGCGCTCCCGGGCCCGCTTGATCCTGGTCTCCAGGTGGGCCTGGTCCTCTTTCGCGATGTGGTACTCGGCGTTCTCCTTGAGGTCTCCCATCGCACGCGCGACCTTGAGGCGCTCAGAGATCTTCTCCCGGCCCGGCCCCTCCATCTCTTCGATCTCGGCCCGGAGAGCCGCAAGGCCTTCGGCAGTTATGGGTTCCCCGGGTGCTGCGCTCTGATTCATGTCTCCACTCTAAGGGCCCGTCCGGGGGAGGTGGTGCTGCCGGCCCCTTCGGGACGGAGCCCCTAGGGTTATCCGGGATGGACCGCTCGGTCAAGCTTTCCCTGTTCGCCATGGCCCTCGGGGTGCTCGTCATCGCCAACGACATCACTGCGATGAACGTCGCGATCCCGTCGATCGAGAAAGACTTCGACACCGGGGTGACGACCAGCCAGTGGGTGGTAAACGCCTACTCGCTCAGCTTCGGAGTGCTGATCGTGACCGGCGGCCGCCTCGCCGATCTGTTCGGCAGGAGGGAGGCCTTCTTCCTCGGGGCCGGGATATTCGCTTCGATGTCGCTGCTCGGCGGAGTCGCCCAGTCCGAAGCGTGGCTGATCGCCTCCCGCGCCCTGATGGGCGTCGGTGGAGCGCTGATGTGGCCGTCGATCCTCGGCATGACCTACGGCGCCCTGCCGGCCGACAAGGCCGGGCTGGCCGGGGGACTGATCCTCGGCGTTGCCGGGATCGGAAATGCGCTCGGCCCGATGCTGGGTGGTGCCTTGACCGAGTTCCTCAGCTGGCGCTGGATCCTCTTCCTCAACATCCCGGTCACTCTGATCGCGATCACCGTGGTCTATCTGTACATCCACCAGCCGAAACCGCAGACGGCCGACCGCAGGATCGATTACGGCGGGATCGTCTCGGTGACCCTTGGCCTGGTCCTGATCATGGTCGCGCTCGATCAGGTGGTGGACATCGGCTGGGAGGACCCGAGGGTCCTGGTCTCGATGGCCGCCGGCCTGATCCTCCTGGTCTCCTTCGGATTCATCGAGCGCCGCGCGTCCGCTCACGCGCTGATCCCACCGGATGTGATCAGGAACTCGAGCTTTGCCGCCTCCTGCCTCGCGATCCTGTTCATGTCAGCGACCTTCTTCAGCGCTCTCTTCTACCTGCCCCAGTACATGCAGAAGGAGTTCGGCTACAGCGCTTTCGAATCCGGGATGGGCCTGCTGCCATTCATGGCCGTCTTCGCGGCCACGTCTTTCGTCTCCGGCCCACTCTACAACCGGCTCGGGGCGAAGCCGATCGTTTCTGTCGGAGCGGCCTGCATCGCCGCCGGTCCTCTGCTCATCGTTCCCGGGATCAGTGCGGGGGGCAGCTTCGGCGAGATCATCCCCGGCATGGTCGTTCTCGGCATCGGTGTCGGGCTCTTCTACTCGTCGGCGACCACCGCCGCGGTGACGTCGGTGGCCGACTCCCGGACCAGCCTCGCCGGCGGCATCATCTACATGTTCCAGGTGGCGGGCGGGTCGGTCGGACTCGCTCTCACAACCACCGTATTTGCCACCCAGGGCGACTTGATCGACGGTCTCCACGCCGCCTTCGCTCTCAACGCGGGACTTTCGTTCGTCGGCTTCCTGATCACGTTCCTGTTCGTGGGCGGGCGCCTTTTCTCGGCCGGCCGAGAAGCATCCTGAACGATTCCTGAAAAAGTTTTCCGGGATTGTCAACCGATTCCGGCTGCGCCTCCGTATAGCCGGTAGATGTCAAACCAATTACGGAGGTAGTTTCGATGTTTTCAACAGCAATACTCAAGGAAGAACGTGGCATTGCGCGCCTGGCAGGGGCCGGTTTCGCGTCGCTGATTGCGCTCGCAGTCGCTCTGTTCTTCGCCGGCCCGGCTTCGGCCAACCCGATCGCCGACGGCACAACCTCGCTGAAGATCGACAAGCGGGCGGGCAAGGTTCTGAAGAAGAACAAGATCAAGGTAGCTCCGGTCAAGCCGGCCAAAGTCCAGAAGAGTTCGATCGCCTTCCCGGTCACCGGCGGCAAGCTGGACCCGTCAGATCCGAGCACCGGAGTGGTCCGTCATTCGGGCGGCCTGAGGTTCAAGTCCGGCAAGCGCAAGCTCGTCGCGCGTAACTTCGTTATCAAGATCGCCAACGGTGTCGTCGTTGCCAAGGTCGGCAAGAACAACGTCAGGCTTCTCTCAACCGACCTGAGCAAGGCCAAAATCAGCCGGGACGGATTCGGGATCACGGTCCGCAAAGTTGGTGTGTCACTGACTGGCGCCGCCGCGAAGGCCCTGAACAAGACCTTCAAGGTCAAGCTGTTCAAGAAGGGCCTGAAGATCGGCACGGTCGTGGTCAAGACCCAGCCCGTTTCGGTCGGCCTGGATGGAGGCAACACCGACCTCGCGCTTGATCCGGTGGCAGCCGGCGCGCTGACTTCGCTCGGCGTAGCGGTAGCCCCGATCGGTCCGGCCTCGGCTCTGCCGAGTGGAGAGATTTCGTTCCCGATCACCAGCGGACGCGCCAACCTGAGCACGCTCGCGGGCTCGATTGAGCACAGCGGTGGTATCTCGCTGACTCAGGGCGCGACAGTGGTCGAGCTGACGGACTTCACGATCAACGTGGATGCCGATCCCGACCTGACCGCAGTACTGAACGGCGGAGACAGGGTTTCGATCCTGAACCTCGACCTCTCAGGACTGACGGTTGACGTCGATCCTCTCAATATCACCCTGGGCAACGCTTCGGCCAGCCTCACGGCTGCCGCGGCGGGCGCACTCAGTGCCGCCTTCGGTGCCCCGATTCCCGAGGGCTTCGTCCTCGGCACGGCCACCGTCAACGCGGTCGCCAACTAGTTACGACCGGCTGAGGCGGGCGGCCCTTCCCCCGGGGCCGCCCGCCGCTCGGCCAGACCGAATCACCAGAACTTTTCCCCAACAGCAGCAAAAAACGACAACAAGTCAAACGAAGGAGAAACGAATCATGGACATCAAGAAAGCACTTCTGCTGGGCCTCTGTATCCCGGCCCTCGCATTCGGAGTCGCGGCATGTAGCGACGACGACAGCAGTGACGACAGCGCCACCACCGAGCAGGTCGAAGAGGCTCCGGCTGAAGAAGGTGCCAGCCTCGACATCGTGGAGACCGCTCAGGCGACTCCCGACCTGACCACCCTGGTTGACGCCCTCCTGGCGGCCGAGCTGGTCGAGACGCTCCAGGGCGACGGTCCGTTCACCGTGTTCGCACCGACCAACGACGCCTTCGCGGCACTGCCCCCGGCAGAGCTCGAGCGGCTTCTGAAGCCGGCCAACCGGGACGAGCTCGCCAACATCCTCACCTACCACGTGGTGGATGGTGACGTCAAGTCGTCTGACCTCTCCGACGGCCAGATGGTCGAGACGCTCCAGGGTGGCGAAGTCGAAGTCACGATCGACGGTGACAAGGTCATGGTTGGTGACGCCGAAGTCGTCCAGCCTGACATCGAGACGTCGAACGGCACGGTCCACGTGATCGACGCCGTGCTGCTGCCCAGCAGCTGAGGGTCCGGGGGATGACCGAGATGAATTCAGCGATTGACATGAATTCGGTGACTCGGTCATCCCCCGTTTACCTTTCTTTCACGGGCGTGATTGACTATCTGGGGACGTTGCTTACGAGAAGAGCAGAACCAGATGAGCAGGTCCTCGCCGACAGGCTGATCGAGCGCGACCAGGTCGCGCTCGGGGATGTCTACGAGCTCTATTCCCGCCCCGTATTTTCCTTCCTGGTCAGATTCACCGGGGACCGCACGGCTGCCGAAGACGTACAGCAGCAGGTCTTCCTCGAGGTCTGGCAGAAAGCCGCGAACTTCGACCCAGGGCGTGGCAGCATGCTCACCTGGATCATGACCATCGCCCGCAGCCGGGCGCTCGACCACAGTCGCCGTCGGGTGCCGGAGCCGCACGACCCTTCGTCGGCTGCGGAAATCGCAGATTCCGGATCCGGCGGGCATTCCGAAATCGACCGCGCAGTCGATGACTGGCACTTCAGCCAGCTGATCGACCAGCTGCCCCCCGACGAAGCCAAGCTTCTCGAGTACAGATTTCATCAAGAGCTGAGCCAGTCCGAGATCTCCGAGAAGACCGGTATCCCGCTGGGAACCGTCAAGTCGAGGATGGTCAGCGGACTTGAGCGTCTCCGAGCCCAGATGGAGGTGGAAGCATGAGTGCCGATATTCGTGAAGACGCCGTTCAGTATCTGCTCGGCGAACTGTCTGCCGAACAGATTGACCGCTTCGAGGCCGATCTTCTGCTCGACGCCGGCCTCAGGGCCGAGGTGGACCGGCTCCGCCCGGTCGTCACCCGGCTGAGTGAACAGCCGGCCGATACCTGGGAGCCGATCGAGCCGCCGCCTCTGGACATCGCCGCCATCGTTGCTGCCGATTCGGTCGCAAGCGGGTCCGAAGCTGCCGCTGCGGCGCCTGCGGAAGCCGCACCCGCCGCGCCCGCCGCGGTGCGCTCCATTCCGGAACCCGCGACCCCGGTAGAAACGTCCCCGAAGCGCCCGCGCCGCAGCTTCGCCGAGCGATTCGGCTTCGGTTTCCCCAGTGTCGCGGCCGCCGCATTCTCGGCCCTCCTGATCCTCGCGGTCGGGATCGGCCTCGGCACCCAGTTCGGTGGTGACGGCTCCTCCACGGGCGAGCCCGTTCAGACCCTCGCGCTGGAGACGATCGGCAATGAGGTTCCTGAGGGCGCTTCGGGAGAGGTCCTGCTGACCGCTGACGCCGGAGACCAGGTGACCCTCGATGTAGCCGGACTCGAGCAGACCGGTGAACGCGAGTTCTACGAACTGTGGCTGCTCGGCGATGAAGGCGAGCTGGTTTCCCTCGGCTCCTTCCGGGTGCCCTCGGACGGCAGCTCCCAGATTCAGGTTCCGCTTCCGGTCAATCCGGAGAAGTATCGCTACTTCGACGTATCGATCGAGCCCGAGAACGGCAGCCCGGACCATTCCGGCCGCTCCGTACTACGGGGCCTGACGCCGTCTTGACGCCCGACCACGTCGTTCTTGGCAGCGGCGGGGTCCTGGGCGACACCTGGATGAGCAGCCTGATCGCCGGCCTGCTGGACGGGGGCGGTCCTGATCTGAGGCTCGCGGATCGCTTCGTGGGAACGTCGGCCGGTTCGATCGTGGCCACCAGACTCGCCGCCGGAGAGGATCTGCGCAGCTACATCGAACGCCGCTTCGAGGTCACCGGCGGCTCGGTCGATTCCGGCGGGAACGGTTTCGCCGGGGGCGACCGGGGCGGGGCCGACTCCTCGGTCGGCACCGGCACTCTTCATGCATCGGCGGCCAGGCTGCTGGGCGTCGCAGCGCCGGCCGGAAAGCTGATCAGGCGCGCCGTGCTCAAGGCGGTTCCTGAGGGTGGCGAGGAGCTTTCACGGCTCGGCCGCACGATCCACCGTCTGATGCCCGAGTGGGACCCCCGCCTGAACCTGGTCGGCGTGAACCTGGATCGCGGCGGCCGGGTGGTGATCAGCGGGGACGAGCGTTTCGGCCTCTCGGTCAGCCAGGCCGTGCGTGCTTCCTGTGCCATCCCGGGGGTCTTTCGTCCGGTCCCGAGCGAGCATGGACCGATCGTCGACGGTGGGGTGTGGAGCCCGGTCAACCTCGATGCGGTGAGTCCGCGGCGCGGCACGAACGTCCTGTGCCTCTATCCGTCCGGCTACCAGAGCCGGCCCCGGAGTCGCAGGAAGCAGGCGGTGACCGGACTCTCCCGGACCCGGGTCGCGCTGGAGGCGGCTGCTGTCCGGGCGGGTGGGGCCCGGGTCATGACCGTCAGCCCCGATCCGGTCGCGGCGGATGCGATCGGGCCCGACCGAATGAACCACGAACGCGACCCTGCGGTTGCGTCGGCCGGTTACTCCCAGGGGGTTGCCCTAGCCCCTGAACTCAACGGCTGGCTGTCGCTGTGAGATGCACGTCACAGAAAGATCTGCATCCGGCATTCTGCCTGCCTGCGTAGTACCCAGTAATGAAAGTCGCGGTAATCGGAACAGGTATCTCCGGCCTGGCGGCCGCACACCGGCTCAAGGACCGGGCCGACCTGACCGTGTTCGAAGCCGACCGGCGGACGGGCGGCCACGCCAATACTGTCGTTGTCGAATCCGAGCGTGGTTTCGAGTCGGTCGATACGGGGTTCATCGTCTTCAATGACCGCAACTACCCTGAGTTCACGAAGATCCTGGAACAGATGGAGGTGGCTTCCCGCCCGTCTTCGATGAGCTTCTCCTATACCGACGGCGAGTTCGAGTACGCGGGACGGGACCTGAACAGCCTCTTCGCCCAGCGCAGCAACATCCTGCGCCCGTCGTTCATCCGGATGCTTGCCGAGTTCACACGGTTCCAGAGGTTGCTCCGGCAGCTCGTGGCCGATGGTGAAATGGGTCCTTCGCTCGATGAATTCCTCGCCGAGCACCGGTTCGCACCGGCGCTGAAGGAGCGCGTCGTGGTCCCCCTGGTTGCCGCCGTCTGGTCCGCCGACCCCGGTCAGATGTCGAGTTTTCCGGTCGGCTTCCTGGCTCGTTTTCTCGACAACCACGGCCTTCTGTCGCTGAAGGGTCGCCCGAGCTGGCGCACCGTTGAAGGCGGTTCATGGCAGTACGTCGAGGCCCTGACCGCACCGATCCGCGAGCGGGTCAGGACCGGCACCCCGGTCGAACGTGTGATCCGGTTCGACGACCACGTTACGGTGGTCCCGCGAGGAGGACCACCCGAGCGCTTCGACGAAGTCGTGATCGCCACCCACTCTGACCAGGCCCTGCGAATGCTGGGCGACCCCAGTGACTCGGAGCGGGAGCTTCTCGGCTCGATCGCCTATCAGCCCAACCATACGATCCTCCACACAGACGAGTCACTGATGCCGGAGCGCAGGGCGGCATGGGCCTGCTGGAACTACCGCCAGACCGGCGACGGCACCAACCGGGCTACGCTCACCTACGACATGAACCGCCTCCAGACCCTCGACTGCCGGCGCCGCTTCTTCGTGAGCCTCAACCAGGAGCATCTGATCGACCCGGACTCGATCCTCGCCCAGTTCGAGTACGAGCACCCCGTCTTCACCCCCGAGACCGTCGCCGCCCAGGATCGATGGAGCGAGATCAGCGGAGTGAGACGTACGCATTACTGCGGTGCCTACTGGCGAAACGGATTCCACGAGGATGGCGCCTTCAGCGGTATCCGTGCGGCCCGTGCGGTCGAAGCCAAGCTCGAAGAGGGCGGCACCGGACGGGGCAGCGAGGTTCCCAGCGAGTGGGCCTGAACAGCGCGATCTACGAAGGACAGGTACGCCACCGCCGCTTCGGTGAGGTCGAGCGCGAATTCAGCTACCGGGTCTTCATGGTCTACCTCGACCTGGCCGAAGTGAACGAGGTGATGTCGATCCATCCGATGTGGTCGACCCGGCCTCGATCCCCCGCGAGCTTCCGGCGGGCTGACTACCTCGGTCCCGCCGACCGACCGCTCGACGCCTGTGTGCGCGACGGAGTCGAGGCCCGGACGGGGGTCCGGCCCCGGGGTCCGATCCGGATGCTGAGCAACCTGAGGCAGTTTGGTCTGCTGGAGAATCCGGTGAGCTTCTACTACTGCTTCGACCGGTCGGGAGAGCGGCTCGAAGCGGTCCTCGCCGAGGTCACCAACACCCCCTGGGGAGATCGACACAGCTATGTGATTGACGGGGTCGAGCGCGACGGCTCGCTTGTATCCTCGCGACTCGACAAAGCGATGCACGTCTCTCCGCTGATGGATATGGACCACACCTACGAACTCACATTCGGCCTCCCCGGAGCCACGCTGCCCGTTCACATCGACAGCGAGAAAGACGGCGAGAAAGCGTTCGATGCGACCCTCAGCCTGTCGAGGACCGAGATCGACCGGAGTTCTCTGGGCCGGGTCCTGCTCAGCTATCCGCCGATGAGCTACCGCGTGCTGACCGGGATCTACACCCAGGCTGCCCTCACCTGGCTCGGCGGCGCCCGTTTTCACGGCAGGCCGCCCGACGGGAAGCGCGAGTCGCAGGTCCGCGAGGAATCCGAATTCGCGAGGCCGGCCGTATGTCCCGTCTGAATCCGGTCCGCAGCGGAGTCCTGCGCTTCCTCGACGGCATCGGCTACGGCTCGATCCGGATCGTCGAGGCCGGCAGTGTCCACCTGATCGGCAGGGGCAACCCCGGGCCCACCGTGGAGGTGCAGGTCCACTCGCCGAAGATCTGGACGCGGATGCTGAGGGGCAGCACCGGTATGGCCGAAAGCTACATCTCAGGCGAATGGGACTGCGACGATCTGGTCGGATTGGCGACCCTCGCCGGACACAACCTCGAACGCCTGGATCGCGTGCGGCGGCCCTTCCACGGTCTGGTCGGCCCGGTCCAGCGACTCGGTCTGACGATGCCGCGGACCACCAAGTCCAGGGGCAGGCGCCAGATCGCCGCCCACTACGACCTCGGCAACGACCTCTTCTCGCTCTTCCTCGACCCGTCGATGAACTACTCCTCAGGGATCTACGTCGATCCGGCGGACGACCTCGAACAGGCCCAGCTGAACAAGATGAACCGCATCGCCGACCGGCTCGAGGTCGGACCCGAGCACCATCTGCTCGAGATCGGCACCGGCTGGGGCGGGCTGGCGGTCCACATCGCCACCAGAACCGGATGCCGGATCACGACCACGACGATCTCGAAGGAGCAGGCGGTACTCGCCCGTCAGAGAGTTGAAGCGGCGGGTCTGGCGGATCGGATCGATGTCGTCGAGGTCGACTACCGCGACCTGACCGGGACCTATGACCGGCTCGTTTCGGTCGAAATGATCGAAGCGGTGGGCTGGAAGGATTTTCCGACCTACTTCAACAAATGCTCTTCGCTGCTGAAGCCCGGCGGCGCAATGCTGCTCCAGGCGATCGTCATCGATGACGACGCGTACGAGCTGGAGAAGGCTTCGAGGAGCTTCATCAGCCATTTCATCTTCCCCGGTGGCTGTCTGCCGTCGGTCGCCGAGATCACCCGTTGCCTCGGCTCCGAGACCGACATGCGTACCGCCTGGATGGATGACATCGGCGATGACTACGCCCGCACGCTCTCAGACTGGCGCGACCGTTTCCTGGCGGTCACCGATCAGCTCGAGGAGCTCGGCTACGACCTGCGCTTCAGGCGCATGTGGATGCTCTATCTCGCTTTCGCCGAAGGAGGATTCCGCTCAGGCCGAAACGGAGACGTCCAGATGCTGCTCGCCAAGCCGGGCTTCTCGTCCGCGGGCAGGTCCGCGGATCAGGCCGGGCGCGTCGTGAGCCAGCCTTCGGGGTAGGCACCGGCCGGCACCAGGCCCGCGTAGTCGCGGAAGTTCCGCATCGCAACGCGCTCGGCTGCCGTGCCTTCGAGAAGCGGATGGAGGTCGGCGACTGTCAAGAGGACCCTGGCAGTAGCGCCGATCTGGAAATCTGCGGCGGTAGGGGTCTCGCCATCGATCAGACCCTGCTCGGCGAAGCCTTCGATCCTGTCGACCATGCCGGGCAGGGCTGACAGGTCATCGGCCGTCTGCACGGCGGAAATACCGTGGTACTTCCAGGTTGCCCGGATGAACTTGATCGCGTAGTCGGTGCCTGCCGGATCGAGTGCTCCGGCTCCACCGAAGCTGCCCAGCGCCTCCGGCCGGAAATGGAGAGCCGACCAGGGCAGTCGCCGGCCGAAGTCCTGGAAGTCTCCGTCGGCCCAGAGTTCGGCCTCCCGGACGGCCTCACCGGTCGCCTCGGGGTAGAGCGGATCCTCCGGGTATTCCTGTTCGAGCTTCCAGAGGATCGCGGTCGACCCGTGGACCGTCTCTCCACCCAGGGTCATGCCCGGCACGGTCCGTCGGCCTTCACCGTAGATCCGTTCGACCTCCTCCTGGTGTTTGCCCATCGCGAGATTGACCAGTTCGTAGGTGAGCCCCTTGTGTTTGAGCGCCGCTTCGGCCGCCATACACGGGTGCGAGGGTGGCAGGACGTGGAGGGTGATCGGCTGGGAGGGGGACATCGGACAACAGTAATCCGTGGGACCACCTGACCGCAAGGGCTGGCCGACTCGCTACGGTTCAACAATGAACTTGCGCATCGCAGTGAACACCGGTTTTGGCCTGAGTCGCATCCTGTTCGGGGCCGTGGCGGCCACCGTGCCGGAGAAGATCGGGGAGACGTGGGTCGGTGAGGACGCGTTTCGTGCCTCGAACAAGACGGTTTTCCGGGCGATGGGGTTCCGGGACATCGCGCTCGGACTCGGTGCCACCGAGGCGGCCCTGCGTGACCAGGCCGGACCGTGGCTCGCCGTATCGCTGCTTGCCGACATCGGCGACGTTGCTGCGACCCTCATTTCGGTCAACGGAATCGACCGCAAGGGCGTGATCACCACGTCCGTGCTCGCCGGTTCGGCCGCCGTCGCCGCCGCGACCCTGCTGGCGATCGACATGAACTCCGACTGAGCAGTCCTGTGACGGGGGCCGATGCCGCGATGGCACCCGATCCGCATGGTGCGCTCGCAGTCCCTCTGGGCGACGGCTCCGGGGCGGGCGTATCGCACTTCGAACTCGGCGACCCGGCGCGGGGGCCGTGGCGCCCCGACGCCGCTCACGGCGGTGCCCCGGCGGCCTTGCTCGCCCGGGCTATAGAAGCCGAGGCGGCCGGCAAGGGTCTGAGACTGGCCTCTTTCCAGAGCGTCTTTCTCGGTCCGGTCATGCTCGGTCCGGTCGAGTTGACCGTCGAAGTCGCGAAGCCCGGTAGGCGCCAGATGGTGGTCTCCGCCGGGCTCTCGGCCGGTGGTCGGACTCTGATTGAAGCTCGTGGGGTCCTGCTCAGGAAGGGAAGTATCGAGCTCCCACGGGAAGCGGACCTGAGCCCGGACGAGGGGGAGCCGATGCCCGCACCGGAATCTCTCCGAAAGATCGAAGAGGGGCGCTGGGGAAACGATGGCGAGACGGCGTTTCACAAGACTTCGAACACGATCCGGGCGGTTCAGGGTGGCCCCGAACAGGTGCGTCCGGACGGGTCGGCCTGGTTTCGCCTCGACAGCCCGGTCGTTCCCGGGGAGCTGCCGTCACCCGCCGTTCGGGCGATTGCCGCTGCTGACTTCGGCAACGGCCTGGCTCATCCCGTTCCTTTCGGGGAGTACGTCTTCGTCAACTGCGATCTCAACGTCTGGCTGCTGCGCGAGCCGGTCGACGAGTGGATCGGACTGCGCTCGGTGACCGAGGTATCGCCGAACGGGTCGGGGGTCACCCGAACCGAGCTCCACGATCGTCAGGGGCGTTTCGGCACCGCGGGTCAGTCGCTCTACGTCGATCTCGCCGGCTGACGGACCAGCGACTGGAACAGGCGTTTCAATTCGGCGCCCGGATCGGCGGTGAGCCCGGCGTGAACCTCGGACGGCTGGATCGCAGTCGAGGAGGGCGCGACCAGCCAGCCGAATCGCTCCGACTGAGGCAGCTCGGCCAGCGGGCCGGCTGCCGGGTCGCCGTCGATAACGGCGGCGATCTGATCCAGTCGCTGGGCCATCGGCGTCGGATCCAGCCCGGGTGCGAAGGCCTCGAGCCGGTCCGGATCCACCCCGGTCTTCATCGCCAGGAAGCCTGCCTGTCGACAGAAGAGCACCACGCCGATGTTCAGACACTCGCCGCGTTCGATCGATGGCACAGCCCGGAGCAGCGCGTACGAGAAAGGGAGTTTTCTGGAATCAGGCATCTTGCTCGAGGTCTTTTTCGATCTGGTCGCGGTTCCTCAGGCGGGATTCGATAAAGAGCCTGAACTGCTCTCTCGCCCCCTCCGGGTCCGGACCGAGCCATTCTGACGGAATCGAGGCCACCGAATCGCCGACCGCCTCGAATGCGGGCCCACTCAATCGCTCTGCAACTTCGTGAACCGGGCCCGCATGCGGGAGCAGTACGTGGTCGGCAAGCATCGGGGTCGGCCGGTCCGCCGTCACCGACAGAGGAACTGCCCCGTGCTGGCGGAAGAAAGCGGCGCCGTGGTCGATCAGCCAGACGCGGCCATGCCAGGTGAGCAGGTTCGGGTTGCGGGGGGTGCGGTCGATGTTGGTGGTCAGCCAGTCGAACCAGACGATCGCCGCGGCCTCGCCGGGGTCGATGCTCGCGGCGGCTGAATCAAAAGGCAGCGCACCGGGCAGGAAGTCCATCCCGACGTTGTTCCCGTGGCTGGCCTCGATCAGCTCCTTGATCTCGGGGTCCGGTTCGGCGTGACCGAGTTCCGGGGCGACCGATATCACCACCAGCTCGGGAATGTTAAGCCCGATCGCGCGGCCCAGCTCCCCCGCGACCACCTCTGAAACCAGTGCTCCGGGGCCCTGTCCGGCGCCCCGGAATTTGACTGCGTAGAGCCCGTCGTCGTCGGCTTCGACCAGTCCCGGCAGCGAACCGCCCTCGCGCAGGGCGGTCACGTATCTGGTCGCCTGTACGTGACGCATCGCTGAAGCTTCGCAGGTGGGTAGGCTGCAGCGGTCTCGATGACTTTCAATGTCTCCCCGTTTCCCGAAATAGAAGGGTCTTGATGTCCACGTTCACTGAGGCGGCTTCGTCTGCCCGAGTTCCCGTAATCGCCGACGCTTTCGCCAACAGCCGTGTACGCACCGCGCTGATGGTTCTGGGTGGTGCCCTGTTCACGGCACTCATGGCCCAGATCGTCATCCCGATGACTCCGGTCCCGATGACCGGACAGACCCTCGCGGTCGTCCTGGTCGGTGCGGCACTCGGCTGGAAGCGCGGCATGGCCGCCCTGACCCTGTACATGGTTCTCGGCTTCTTCCTGCCCTTCTTCGCGGAGGGAGGAACCGGAATCGAGAAGGTCAGCGAGATCGGCACCGTCGCCGGTGCCACCGGTGGCTACATCATCGGCTTCATCTTCGCTGCCGGCGCCGTCGGCTGGCTCGCCGAGCACGGCAGCGACCGCAAGTACGTGACCGCCTTCCTGTCTTTTGTGGTCGGACAGCTGATCATCTTCGGCTTCGGTCTGGTCGGCCTGAAGATGGCCGCCCCGGAGCTGGTCGAAGCAGGCTTCATGACCAGCGCAAGCTGGAGCACCGTGATCCACGACGGCTTCACGATCTTCATCATCGGCGGCCTGGTCAAGGCTGCGATCGGCGCCCTGCTGATGCCGACGGCCTGGAAGATTCTCGAGTCGAACAAGAAGGCGCAGGACTGAGGCGAAGTCTGATCGGCCTCCGGGCCGGATAGGCTGCGTTGACAGGGGTCGCCCGGATACCGGGCGTCCCGAACGTGACTTGAAAGGAACCACCCTTGCTTCTCGCTGCATACGAACTCGGTGACGCACTGCTCACCGCCCTGGCGATCTTCTTTTTCGTCATCTGGATCTGGATCGTTATCGCGATCCTCATGGACCTGTTCCGCGACCACGATCTCGGCGGCTGGTCGAAGGCCATCTGGGTCCTGTTCTTCATCGTCTTCCCACCGATAACCGCGTTGGTCTATCTGATCTTCCGCGGCTCCGGCATGCGGCAGAGGGCGATCAAGGACCAGGTCGAGTCGAAGAAGCAGTTCGACGAGTACGTCCGTGAGACCGCCGCCACCTCGCCGGTTGACGAGCTCCACAAGCTCGACCAGCTCAAGCAGAGCGGTGGAATCACCGAGGACGAGTACAACCAGATGAAGGCCAAGATCCTCGCCTGATCCGGAATACGATCGACGCTTCAGGACCGGCCGCGCAACTGCGCGGCCGGTCTGCGTTTCGGGCCGAAGCCCGCGATGGGCGCTGACTAGACTTGCGTGGTGTCCCGAGCACTGCTCACAGTCATCTCGCTCGCCCTTGCCCTCGTGGTCGTCGTGGTGGGCGTGGCAGCGCTGAACCCCGCTGACAATGAGTCCGCTCCTACCGGGTCCGGGGCGACGGAAACCGACGAAACCGCCCAGACGGCGGTCCTGCCGGATTCCTCCGATTTCCTCACGGGCTTCAACCTCACCGCGTATACGACCGGGGGCTACGCCGGTCCGGAGGTCGAGCAGGACATCGACCGTCTGAAGGAACTCGGCAGCAATACCGTGGTGCTTGTACCGACCTGGTACATGGACACCGCCGACTCCGACAGGATCGCCCCCGACGACCAGAAGACCCCCGACGACGCCGGCCTTTCCCAGACGATCGCCTCTGCCCGTGAGGCCGGGCTGCAGGTCATGGTCAAGCCTCATGTTGACGTGCTCGACGGGACCTTCCGCGGCGACATCCAGCCTTCCGACCGGGCCGCCTGGTTCAGGTCCTACGAGAGTTTCATCGGACGGTACGCGGACCTCGCCGCTTCCGGCGGCGCCGAGATGTTCTCGGTCGGCACCGAGTTGAAGTCGCTCTCGACCGATACCGAAGCCTGGAATGCGGTGATCGAAACCGTCCGAAGCCGCTTCGGCGGTGAGCTCACCTACTCGGCCAACTGGGACGAGGTCTGGCAGGTGCAGTTCTGGGAGCAGCTCGACATGATCGGTGTGGACGCCTACTTCCCGCTCTCGCAGGAAGGTGAACAGCCCACGGCCGACTCCCTGGCTGCGGCCTGGCAGCCCAACGTAGATGCGCTGGGTGGCCTGAGCGAACGCAGCGGCCTGCCGGTGCTCCTGACCGAGGTCGGATACCCCAGCCAGGCAGGATCGACCGCCCACCCCTGGGAGGTCCGGCAGGGTGACCCCGCGGATCCGGAGCTGCAGGCGCTGGCCTATCAGGCAGCCTTCGATGCTTTCGCAGACGAACCGTGGCTGCGTGGCATCCTCTGGTGGAGCTGGCGGGCCGACCCCAAGTCTGCGGAGCAGGTCAAGCTCGAGTACACGCCTGAGGGCAAGCCGGCAGAGGCTGTCTTCGAGGCTGAATCGGCCCCCTGAGGGCCGGGCCGGTTCCGTCTGCGCCACCGGCCGGATCCCTCCGGCTGCATGGGATATCCCAGTCCGCAAACCTGGGCTGAACCGAGGGCGGGCTCCAGCTAGCTTGCCTGTCCCGCCGGAAACGGCCATGCCTGATGCCAGAAGCAAGTCCATACAAGCGAGGTGGCAGTCGCCGCCACAGATTGCTCGTGGCCGCCTCGATGGCGGCCGTCGTTGTCTGCCTGCCTTTCGTCGCCGGTGATCCGGCGGGAGCCCTCACTCCACAGCAGCGCTACGACAGAGCCCAGGAACGACTGGATGACATCGCCGGCTCGGTCGATCAGCTGCGTTCTCAGATCAGCGCCGACAACCGCAGGGTAGACCAGCTGCTCGGCGAGCTGGCCGGCCTGCGGACCACGGCCTCGACGCTTACAGCCGAACTCGAGGCCCGTCAGGCTCGCCTGGACCGGATGGAAGCCGACCTGAAGGCCGGAAGGGCCCACCTGGTGAAGGTGCGGGACCGGATGGAGCGCGCCCTCGATGTTCTGAGAAAACAGCTCGTCGCGCTCTACATGGCAGGCACGCCCGACGTGACCGAGATGGTCCTCGGCTCCTCCGATTTCGCCGAGGTTGTCTCCAGTACCGAGTACGTCGAGAGCATTCAGGATCGTGATGAGGCCGTCGTTCGCCGGGTCAGGGGCCTGCGCGAGCAGATCGAGCGCGCGGTTGCGCGCATGGAAGTGCAGCAGCAGAGGCTCCAGCGGGCGCGTGACTCGATCGCCGTGGAGCAGCAGGCCGCGGTCGAGGCCCGCGACCGGGTCGAGGCCCAGCGAGCCGAGTTTCTGGCCACCAGAGACATGCGTGAGCAGAGGATCGACGCCCTGCGGGAACGCGCGGGCACGATCGAAGGCAACCTCCCGGATCTCAGCCTCGACCCTGCCAGCAGCTCGGCCCCGGCTGCTCCGGCCCCGGTGTCAGGTCAGACTGCGGTTCTCGGAGCCGACGGCCTCGCAGCGGCACCTTCCGGGGCTCCCCAGGCCGTCAAGGACGCGATCGCCGCCGCCAATGCGATCGTCGGCATGCCATACCTGTGGGGAGGAGGGCACGGATCCTTCGAGTCTTCCGGCTACGACTGCTCCGGCGCGATCAGCTACGCACTCCACGGCGGCGGACTGCTGACCAGCCCCCTGGACTCAACCGGCTTCACGACCTGGGGTGAGCCGGGCGAGGGAAACTGGATCACGGTCTACGGCAACTCCGGTCACGCCTACGCCGTGATCGCGGGCCTGCGCTGGGATACCTCGGACACCGGGGGCACAGGGCCCAGATGGCACAGCGACCTGCGCGACAACTCCGGCTTCATCGCCCGCCACCCGTCGGGTCTCTGAGCCCGGCCGGGTCTTCGGGGGCCGCCGGTCCTGTCGCGTTGACGAACTTGCGGGCTATCGCGCCGGTCAGCATCGAGATGAAGACGACACCGGTGAGCAGGATCACTATCGCCGTCACCTCTGAGCCCACGGTTGTCGTCTTGATGTCCGAGCCGAGCGTCGCCATCGTGGTAATCGCCCAGTAGATGCTCTCCCATTCGGTGATGTCCTGGTTCTTGGCCTCGAAGGCGCGGAAGAGCGAACCTCCGGAGATCGCGACCACAAGTGTCATCAAGGCGGCATAAGCGAGGCCCTGACTGGAGAAAAGGCTCCTGGACAGCTTCTCCAGCTCGAGCAGGCGCAACAGTCTGAGCAGTCTCAACGCTCTCAGCGCCTGCAGCCCGGCCGGCAGCACCGGCGGCGTCAGCACTACAACGATCAGGTCGATCGGGTGGTGTCGCAGATACTTGAGCCGGTCCGGGACGAGGGCCAGCATCAGCACGAGGTTGAAGGCGAAGACCAGCCAGGTACCCCAGTTGAGCACCATCGCGATATCCGACAGGGCCCCGGTGGCATTGGTTTCGCTGAGGATCACGCTCGGGAGGGTGAGCACGGCGGCGATCATCAGCGGTGCGTTCATCAGGTCCTGCGCTCGGCGTGCGCGCGGCCCGACCACCCCGTCATCGGCTTCGAATCCGCTCGGAAGGTTTATGTCCGCGCCGATCCCAAGCTTCCTTCTTCGTCTGTTTCCTGGCATTTCGGGTTCTCTTCGCCATCGGAGCCCGTGGGCCTACAGGCGCAAACGATCAATCAGGGCCCGGATTCGGAGCAGTTGCGGACCGGGGAACGAGAAACGAGTACCAGAGCCAAGAACAGATGTCATGCGTACCATCAGACACATTGTCAGACAATAATTCACAAGGGTCTGGCCGAGGGGTTCATGCCTTCCAGCCGACGGTGCGACTCACATCCGCCGCCGCCGCCATCCAATAGCCTGCGGGTTACCTTGGTCCACTCAGCGCACGGGTACTGGATCGACGAGGCCGGCCTGCCGGAACCGCTCGCTGCGCTTGAAGGAAGAGCCGAGGCTGATGTCGCGATCGTCGGAGGCGGCTTCAGCGGCATGTGGACCGCCTGGCATCTCTCGCAGGCCGAACCGGACCTCAGGATCGCCCTGATCGAGTCCCACCGGATCGGATGTGGCCCCAGCGGACGCAACGGAGGCTTTGCCGACTCGATGTGGGTCAGCTTCGAGAGCATGAAGCGCCGCTACGGCCTGCCCGGTGCGCTGCGCCTCGCCCGTGCCTCCGAGGATTCAGTCCGCCAGATCGGGGAATTCTGCGATGACCAGGGAGTCAACGCCTGGTACAGGCGAGCCGGCTACCTGAACGTTTCGACCACCCCGACCCAGGACGAAATCGCACAGGCAAACGCCCACTCGATCCTGGAAGCCGGTGTCGAAGGCGAAGTCCGCAGCCTGGATGCCTCCCAGGTGCAGGAGGTCTGCGCTTCGCCGCGCTTCCGGGGCGGCGTCTTCTACGAATCGGTCGCGACGGTACAGCCGGCCCGTCTCGGCTTCGGAATCCGGGCGGCCCTGATCGACCGTGGCGTCGCCCTCTTCGAATCGAGCCCGGTACGACGGGTCGAAGACGGACCGGATGGCGTCACGATCATGACCGACGGCGGTCGGGTCGAGGCCGACCACGTCGTGCTGGCATCGGGGCCGTCGCTTGCGGGCCGTGGCTCGCCGATCCGGCGTAACGTCACGATCGCATCGAGCCACATGGTGATCACCGAACCGGTTCCCGAGCTGCTCGAGGAGATCGCCTGGACCGGAGGCGAGGCGATCACCGACTCCAGGTCCCTGCTGAACTACTTCCGGACCACCCCCGACGGGCGGATAGCCTTCGGCTGGGGCGGCGGGCGTATCGCGGCCGGAGGGCGTCGCTTCGGCCGGGCCGAGATCGACCCCGATGTCGTAGCCCAGGTCGAGACCGGTCTGCGGGAGTACTTCCCCGGACTGGCCGGCAAGCGGATCGACCACGCATGGGGAGGACCGATCGACACCTCGGCGACGCATCTTCCGCATGTGGTCAGGCTTCCGTCAGGTCGCGGTTTCGCCGCTTTCGGCTACACCGGCAACGGGGTCGGGCCGTCGCAGATGGTCGGTCGCTGCATCGCCTCCAGCCTGCTCGAAAAACGAGACGACTACGCCTCGCTGCCGATCATCGAGCCGCCGTCGGCCCTGACCGGTGTCCCGCCCGAGCCGTTTCGCTGGATCGGTGGCACGATGATCCGCGAGGCGATCGGTCGCAAGGAACAGGCCGAGGCCGAAGGCAGGCGCCCCGGCATCATCTCCTCGGCGATCGCCGGTATCCCCGGCCTCATCGGCTTCCACATCGGCCGCTGAGCCCCGGGCGGGCCTGGCCCGAGCCGGGCGCCGGCCTGGTCCCCGCGCAGCGAAACGGCCGCCCGGATCAGGCGGCCGTCTCGTTTCGCGTACATGTCCGGACAGAAAGCCCGTTTCCGGTCTGCGGCTACTCGATGTAGCCGACCTCCTTGAGGTAGTCGGAGGCGACCTGCGCCGGCTGCTGCTTGTCGATGTCGACCCGGGCGTCGAGCTCCTGCATGACCTCGACGGTCAGGCCGCTCTGGACCTTTTCGATCGTCTCGGCGTAGTCAGGCCCCGCTTCGTCGATCGTCTCCTGCTTTGTCATGAAGACGACGTTCCCGGCCGGCAACACGCCCTGGTCGTCCTCGAGGATCGTGTACTCGTCAGATGCACCGAGCTGGGCGTCGGTCGTGAATACGATCGAGAGGTCGGCCTGGCCCTTGTCGAGCACCTCGTAGCGCAGACCGATGTCTACCGGGGTGAACGACTTGAAGTCGAGACCGTAGTTCTCCTCGAGGCCGATGAGGCAGTCGATGCGCTGGCGGCACTCGGGGGATCCGTAGAGCGCCAGATCCTGGCTCTTGCCTTCTAGATCGGAGATCGTCTCTACCTCGAGTTCGGCGGCTGTGGCCGTCAGCAGGCCGACCGCATTGGCGCTGGAGAACGGAGTCGGCGGCAGGGCCACCAGTCCGTCGGCCTCGACCTCCTGGCTGACCGCGTCGAACGCCTCCTGCGAGTCGGCCGGAACCTCGTCGGCGTCCTTCCCGTAGAACGAGGTCAGGGCGGTGGCGACGTATTCCGGGTAGCCCGAGATCTCATCCTTCTTCAGGGCCTGGAGCGCGATCGTCTCCGAGCCGAGGTTGAGGTCGGTGCTGACGTCGTAGCCGGCAGCTTCGAGCCCCTGGGCGTAGATCTCTCCGAGGACGATCTGTTCGGTGAAGTTCTTCGATCCGATGGTCAGGCTGACATCCGAGTTGTCCGGATTCGACTGGATCAGCTCAGCGCTGCCGGAGCTTTCCCCCGAAGTCGAATCGTCACTGTCGTCGCTGCTGCAGGCGGCGAGTCCCAGCGAGAGCGCGAATACGGTCACTAACAACAGGTACTTCAGTTTCTTGACTGGCATGTTTCTCCTTGTTTGGTGGGTAAGCGAAGAAATTTCAGACTCATGATTTCTGGAGCTTCAGGCCCTTGGAGGTCATCCCCCACTGGATTCCGGCGAGGATCATCTCCAGCGTGATCGCCATCAGCGCGACCAGGATGGCTCCGGCGAGCACGCCGGCATCTCCGTAGACGTTCCGGGAGATGATGAAATCTCCGAGGGTCAGGATCCCGGCCAGGGGAGCGATGGTGGCCGTGGCGATGATGTTGATTGCGGATGTGCGGACTCCGCCCATGATCGTCGGGATCGCCAGCGGCAGCTCGACCCGGGTCATGATCTGAAAATCGCTCATCCCCATGCCGCGGGCGGCCTCTACCGAGGAACGGTTGACCTGCCTGATGCCGACGAAAGTATTGGTCAGGATCGGCGGTATCCCGAGGATCGCCAGAGCCACGACGAGATTGAACAGTCCGACTCCGATTGCCGCTGCCATCAGGGCAATCAGTGCCAGCTCGGGGATCGCGCGGCCCGCGTTGCCGACCGATACGGCAAGGAATTCGCCCCTGCCGAAGTGACCGAGGACCAGGCCCGCCGGCAGCGCCAGAAGCAGCGAGACACCGAGTGCCAGCAGGGTTACCTCGAGCTGCTTGGTGGCAAGCTCGATCACCTGTGTGGGTCCGCCGACCATTACCCCGCCGGTGGCGGCCTCCTGCTGGTTGAAGACGAAGTCGAAGGCCTCTCCGAACAGGCCGAGGGCGGCGAAGTTCAGGGAAATCAACGGGCCACCTTCGTCCAGGGCGTGAGCATTTTACCGGCGAGCAGGAGCAGCGCATCAAAGAGAATCGCCATCAGCACGGCGATTGATCCGGCGACGATGATGCCCGTCTTGAAGGTGATGTTCGAGCCGACCACGATCTCGGTTCCGAGTCCGCCACCGTTGGCGAATACGGCCAGCGTCGCCAGGGCGACCGTGCTGACCGTCGCGATCCGGAGCCCGGCAATGATCTCCGGCATCGCCAGCGGGATCTCAACCTGCCAGAGCACCTGTTTCTTGGTCAGCCCTACGCCGCGGGCGGCATCGGTCACCTCGGTAGGAACATTCCTGAGGCCGGTGGTCATGTTGCGAAAGATGATCTGCAGGGTGAAGGCGGTCAGGGCGATGATCGCGGTCACCGCTCCGCGGCCGGTGATCGGCAGCAGCAGGAAGAAGAACGAGATCGAGGGGATCGTGTACAGAACGCCGGTGGCCGCCAGGAACGGTGACGAGAGCCAGCGGTGCCGGTGGGCCAGGACGGCCAGGGTGAAGGCGATCAGAAGACCGCCGGCGACGGCGCTGAGCACGAGGACGACGTGCTGGAGGGTCGGGTCGACGTAGCGGTCCGCGTTGTCGACGACCCAGCCGGGGCAGAACAGCTTGTTTTCCTCGATGCAGCCACCGCCGGTGCGATCCCGGAAAAAGCCCTCCGAGACGTCGGTCCGGGCGAACAGGTCAGGCGTCAGCACGTTCGACCGCCGGAATCGAAGCCTCGAGGGCTTCGTCGGAGGAGAGGAAATCGGAGATGATCTCGACCGAAAGCACGCCGTCGAGCCGTCCGCGGCCGTCGACGACGGTGGCGTACTGGGGACCTCCGGCCAGCAGCGTCGCCAGTCCGTCCCTCAGGGTCATGTCGCCGTCGAGCAGCGGCACGGCCATGGAATCCGGCTTCGCCGGCACGGTTTCCGATTCCAGGTCGCGTTCCGAGAGCCAGCCGAGCGGCCGGTCTTCGGAGTCGACGAGTACGGCGTGCGGCACCTCGGCCGATTCGAGTGCGACCTTGACCGGCGCGGTCGGATCCCCGGCCCGCGCCACCGGTGCTTTCCAGAGGTTCACGTTCTTGACCCTGATCAAGGCCAGCCTCTTGAGGGCGCGATCGGCACCGACGAAGTCCTCGACGAACTCGTCGGCGGGCTCCATCAGCAGTTCGGTCGGGGTGGCGAACTGGGCGAGTTCGCCGCCCTCCTTGAGTACTGCAATGCGGTCGCCCATCTTGATCGCCTCGTCGACGTCGTGGGTCACGAACAGGACGGTCTTCCGAATCTCGGCCTGGAGCCTAAGGAACTCGTTCTGGAGCCGCGAGCGGTTGATCGGATCGATCGCGCCGAACGGTTCGTCCATCAGCATCACCGGGGGGTCGACCGCCAGCGCCCGGGCCACTCCTACCCGCTGCTGCTGTCCACCGGAGAGCTGGCCCGGGTAGCGGTCCGCGAACTCGGGGTCGAGGCCGATCAGCTCGAGCAGCGTCTCGACTCTCTCCTGGATGCGGGAGTTGTCCCACTTGAGCAGGGTGGGGACCGTGCCGATGTTCTCGGCGATCGTGCGGTGGGGGAAGAGCCCGATCTGCTGGATCACGTAGCCGATCTCCCGCCTGAGCTTCGCGGCGTCGCCGTCCTTTACCGAGCGCTCGCCGATCAGGATGTCACCCGAGGTCATCTCAACGGTCCGGTTGGCCATCCTCATTGCCGTGGTCTTGCCGCAGCCGGATGGCCCTACGAGCACGCAGATTTCGCCTGCCGGGACTTCGAGGCTGAGTTCATGTACCGCGAAGCCTTCGGCGCCCGGGTATCGCTTCGAAACGCTCTCGTAACGAACGGTTGAGGCGGAGCCATCGTCTTCGATTGAGTGTTCTCGGATCGGTTCTCCGGCAGTCACTGCGTCAACCATATGGGTCGGTGAGGATGATTTCCTGTCGCCGACATCCGGACGGCCGGGGCCGGCCCGGCCCTGGCCCGGTTTCGGCCGGACTTCGGTGACGGCAATCCGGCGTGCAGAAAACGCGCGACCGGAAGTCTTTGTTAGCAAGTGCTTACACTTCTGGAAGTGCCGAATTCGACACCCCTCAACTCGCGGTCGGTCAAGACCCGGCTGCTCTTTGCGCTGGGCGCGCTGGGCTTTGCCTTTTTCGTATGGGCTCAGGGCCCGGCAACCGCAGCCGTCGAGGACCGCCTCGACCAGACCGAAGACAAGCTCGCCGAGGCCAAAGACAAGAAGGGTGTGCTCTCGAACGAGATCGCCGGTCTCAGTGGCCGGATCAGCGAGTACGAGAGCCGTGTCTCGGCGCTGCGTGCGGAAGAGCGGGAGGCCGAGCTCAGACTCGCCGCCAAGCAGGCCGAACTCGACCAGGCCGAACTCGAAGTCACCGAGGCGTACAAGGAACTGAAGGTCCTTGCCGCACGCCTCAAACGGTCGCTCGACATTCTTGGGGACCGGCTCGTTGCCATCTACCAGAGCGGCAGCACCGACGTTTCCGACCTGGTCTTCACCTCGGCCGACTACGGCGAGCTGATCGAGCAGTCCGAGTACCTCGAGCAGATCCAGAACCAGGACGAGACGATCGTTACCCGCGTACGCGACCTGCGTGACCAGCAGCAGAACACCGTGGCGCGGCTCAAGGCGGCCAAAGAGACGATCGAGTCGGCACGGGACTCGATCGCCGCGGAAGAGCAGAACCTCGCCACCGCGAGGCAGGCCGTCGAAAGCCAGCAGGGCGAGCTGATGGCGGCACGCGGACAGCGACGGGCTGCCCTTTCGAAGGTCGATCAGCGGGTCGGCCAGCTCGAGGACATACAGGCGGACCTCCAGGCCAAGATCCAGGAGCAGATCGCTGCCGCGTCGGGACTCAGCCCGCTGCCGGCCGGACCGATGACCGCGCCCAGCGCCGCCGGCCTGATCTGGCCGCTCGACGGACTTCTGACTTCCGGCTTCGGCTATCGCTGGGGACGTATGCACGAAGGCATCGACATCGCGGTGTCTGAAGGCACTCCGATCCGGGCCGCCAAGGGTGGAACCGTGATTCTCGCCTCCTACAACGGTGGCTACGGCAACTACACCTGCATCGACCACGGAAGCGGACTCTCAACCTGTTACGCCCACCAGTCTGCTTTCGCGGCCTCTTCGGGGCAGTCGGTCAGCCAGGGCCAGGTGATCGGCTACTCCGGAAACACCGGCAGCAGTACCGGCCCTCACCTCCACTTCGAGGTTCGTGTGAACGGCGCCGCCCAGGACCCGATGGGCTACCTCTAGCCCGACAGGCCGAGGCGAGCGGCTCTTTCACGAGCCTTCTCGATCACTTCTGCGGCGCCCTCTACGCGGCCGCCGCCCATCAGGACCCTGCCGTCGACCACGGTGGTATCCACCACCGCTCCGGTCGCCGTGTAGACAAGGTTCGAGGAGAGGTCGCCCAGGGCCAGTTCGTAGGCCCCCGGGTCCAGCAGCAGGAAGTCGGCCGGCTTGCCCGGCGTCAGCGGCTCCGGATCGCCGATCAGGCTC
The DNA here is from genome assembly GCA_963709475.1 of uncultured Solirubrobacterales bacterium. GTDB lineage: Bacteria > Actinomycetota > Thermoleophilia > Solirubrobacterales > 70-9 > 67-14. The sequence continues at coordinate 320,500 of CAVPWI010000009.1, forward strand.
GAGCGCCGACCGGTGGCCACGGCCCAGGCCTCTTCGACCGGGATCGCCTCGGCGTCGCCGGCCGCGTGGCGCTGGGTGAGCGCGAAGACCTTGAGGTCGGCGAGCAGGTCGAGCGAGTTGTTCGAGCCGGCTCCATCCGTACCGAGTCCCAGCCTGACACCGGCCCTGCGTGCGTCGGGGTAAGGCAGGACGCCGCCGACCGCGAGCTTCATGTTGGCGACCGGGTTGGCGACCACGGTGGCTCCCCGCTCGGCGATCAGGTCGAGTTCGTCACGGTCGAGCCATACGCCGTGGGCGAGCACGGTCGATTCGGTCAGCAGGCCGATGCTGTCGATGTAGGCAGCCGGGCGCACCCCGTACTTGGCGACGCAGTCTTCGACCTCCGGCAGCGTCTCGGAGAGGTGGATCTGGAGCGGGAGCTCCCGTTCGGCAGCGAGTCCCGCCGCCTTCTCCAGTCCTTCGGTCGAAACCGTGTAGATCGAGTGAGGTGAGACCGCGGGCGTCACCCTCGGCCCACATGCCGCGAGCTGATCCAGCTGCTCGACCAGCATGCGGTCCCGGGCTCCGACTTCGGAGGCGGCGCCGGGGTCGATCATCGGTGGCCCCACCACTGCCCGCAGACCCGAGTCCTCGACCGCCCGGGCGACGGCAGCCGGCTGCCAGTACATGTCCCAGAACTTCGTGGTGCCGGTGCGGATCATCTCCAGGCAGGCCAGTCTGGTTCCCCAGTAGACGTCCTCGGCGTCCAGCTTCGCCTCGACCGGCCAGATCGCCTCCTGGAGCCAGCGCATCAGCGGCAGGTCGTCACCGTGCCCCCTGAACAGGGTCATCGCCGCATGGGTGTGGGCGTTGACCAGGGGCGGCACGAGAATCGCCCCGGCGGCATCGATCACTGTTTCACCGCCCGCCTTCGCACCGCCCGGCTCGACGCCCGGGCCGATCTCGTCGATGGTTCCGCCGCTGGCACGCATGCCGACGGTGTGGCCATCGAATGACGCGTTGATCACGCAGATGTCGCCGCCCGGTTTCACCTCTGCCGGACTTTCATCTGGTGCTTCTGCCTCAGGAATTCGGCGGTGCCGAAGAACGGGGCGACACAGCCGAGTACCGCGACGGCGACCGCGAGCCTGAGGTTGATCACCCGGTAGTAGACGGCGAGCACGCTGATCACCGACATGGCGATCCAGATCAGACCGTGGGAGAGGCCGAATATGAAGGTCCAGGGCTGGGGGCCGTCAAGGAGGAAGGCGGAGATCAGCAGGGCGAAGTACACCGCCGAGTGGATCAGGCTGACCACCTCGAGCCGGTCGAAGGTGAACACCTCACGAAAGATCCGGCCGAAGCCGCTGTCGCCGGGTCGTCGCCCGGTGGCGGAACGGCCGGTGATCCGGGATGTCGGGGGTGCCTGCGGCATGACTGAAAGCTTCGCACGAGCGGAGCCCGACCTGACGGCCGCGGCTTCCACCCGCCGCACGGCGAGGACCCCGGACCTAGCCCGCCAGCCGGTCGAGGCGTTCGATCTCGTCGGCGAGAGTGGCGATCAGTTCCGGCGGGAGGTTCATCCCGGAAATCACGGCAAGGTCCCCGCGCCAGGCTTCGATCCTCCTTCTGGCCTCGATCTCGTCGGCATCGTGACCTGCCGCGAGCAGCTGGCACATTCGCTGGATCCCGTCGACCCGGTCGTTCGCATAGATCACCTGGGCCCGCCAGTCGGCGTCGCGGATCCGGTGCCGGTGCTCGGACCGGCGCTCGACCCGGTCTTCGATCTCCGGGTTCTGACTCAGGGTCATCACGAGGTCGTGCATGTCCCGCCCGAACTCGGCCAGCAGCACCGCCTGGGTGACTTCGGTCTTCTCGATCGTGTCGTGGAGGAATGCGGCCGCTTCCATCACCGGATCGCCGTGGACGCTGACCAGCTCGGCAACGGCCACCGGGTGTTCGATGAAATCTCCGAGCCCGTACCGGTCGAGCTTGCCGCGATGGGCCTCCTCGGCGAAGGCATAGGCCTTGCCTGGCAAGTGCAGGGGAGCCGCGTCCGGGGCCCGATCGGGGTGGTCGCGCCGCAGGAATCGCTCGGCGCCGTCGCGCAGTTCCGGCTCGGTCAGCAGCCGGTCGAAACACTCCCTCTCGACGGCCAGACCCTGTTCGAGCGGTTGTCCGAAGCCACGCACTGCGGCTTCGAGATCCGTCCTCAGGGCCGGCTGCGGCAGTGCGGCGATCTGACCGGCCAGCTCCAGCGCCCGTTCGACGCAGTGGCCGCTCGGCGTGATTTCGTTGACCAGGCCGATGCGCTCGGCCTCGGCTGCCCCGATTACGCGGCCGGTGATGATCAGATCCAGAGCCGGACCGAGACCCAGCAGCCGGGGTAGGCGCTGCGTGCCGCCGTCACCCAGACCGACGTTCCAGCGCCGGCAGGTGACTCCGAAAGAGGCGTGGCGATCGGCGATGCGCAGGTGGGCGAGGCAGGCCCATTCCAGGCCGCCGGCGTAAGCGGCGCCGTTCACGGCGGCGATGATCGGCTTGTGGATATCGGTCCACCGGGTCGGACCGATGTTGCCGTCTGGCGGCGAGCCCGGCCTCTCTGGATCGACCTCGAAGAGGGGTTCGACCTCAATGTCGGGGGAGTACATGGCGGCCACGGAAGACAGGTCCGCTCCGGCGCAGAACGCCTGGGAGCCGGCTCCGGTGATGACCAGCACGTGGGCCGAGTCGTCGTCGCGAAAGGCGGTCAGCGCCCGGGTCAGGCCGGCGGCCTCCTCGGGGCCGATCGCGTTCATCCGTTCGGGGCGTCCGATCGTCAGGATCCTCACGCCGGGCTGCGGCCCGGCTTCGAAGCGGACCGTTTCGCGCAAGGTTTCCCGCTCGGTCACCGGATCACTCTGCGGGAATCGTCGGCAGGGGCGCCACGCCGCCGGTCCCGTCGGTCGCTCCGGTCTCCGGGACGATCGTCGACGGGTCGGTCACCCCGGTTTCGGGCAGGGCGGTCGCGGGAGGTACCCCGGACGCCGCTCCGGCCGCCTCCAGCGCTTCGATCCGGGTCTCCAGGGCGCTGATTCGATCGGCGTCGCTGTTCTTGGTGACCGAGATGTAGATCGCAGCCGCGCCGACCCCTACGGCCAGGCAGGTGAGCACGAGGGCGATGATCGAGCGCTTCTTCAGCGAACGGTCGATTTCGTTGAGCCAGCCCCGCTGGCCGTCGAGTCTGGTGGCGAGGTCGGTCTCCGGCCGCGGCGTCGGACTGACCGGAACGCGCTTCTGCGCGCCGGTTCCGGCCGGGTTCGTCGGCACAGGATTGGTTCCGGGTGGGGGCGGATTCTTCCCGCCCGGACGGGGAGGAGTACTCATCGCAGGCAATCTACCCGGCCCGGACCGGCCGAGTTCACTAACTTTCACCATTACAAGAATCGGCCCGAGCGACTTACCCGGCCGAAATCGACCAAGGAGAACCTCCGAATGCCTGAAGCAGTGATCGTGGACACCGTCCGCACCCCGATCGGCCGTGCCTTCAAGGGCTCGCTTTCCCAGCTTCGCCCCGACGACATCGGCGCCTGGACCATCGACCAGCTCCTCGAGCGCAATCCGGGAGTCGATCCCGCAGCGGTCGAAGAAGTCTTCTGTGGCGTCGGCATGCCCCAGGGAAAGCAGGCCTACAACCTCGCCCGCATCCTCGTCCTGCTCTCGGACAAGCTGACCCAGGCGACCACCGGCGTAACCGTCTCGCGCTACTGCGCCTCGAGCCTCGACGCCATCCGTCATGCCTCGAACGCGGTCAAGAACGGCGAGGGTGACATCTACATCGCCGCCGGAGTCGAGTTCGTCAGCTCGTTCAACGAGCGCGCCGAGATCGCCGGATCCCGTGCCGCCGGCCAGGAGGACCAGAGCGAGTACCTGATCGGCAACGACGGTCAGCCCAACGCCTACATCGACATGGGAATCACCGCGGTCAACGTCGCCAACAAGTACGGCGTCAGCCGCGACGCGATGGACGACTACGCCCTGCGCTCCCAGCACCTCGCTGTCAAGTCCCAGGAGGACGGCTTCTTCGATCGTGAGATCGTCCCCGTCACCCTGCCTGACGGCACCGTGGTCTCCAAGGACGACGGCCCCCGCGCCGACGGCGGAGACATGCGCGAGAAGCTCGGCTCCCTGCCGGAGGCATTCGGCGGAGGCGGCGTCACCGCAGGTAACTCCTGCCCGCTCAACGACGGTGCCGCTGCGGTCCTGATCATGAGCGACACCAAGGCCAAGGAGCTCGGGCTCACCCCGCGCGCCCGCATCATCACCTCGGCCACGGCCGGCAACGAGCCGGAGCTGATGGGCGTCGCCCCGATCGGTGCCGTCAAGAAGCTGCTCGACCGCGCCGGCATGACGATCGGCGACATCGACACCGTCGAGCTCAACGAGGCCTTCGCCGCCCAGGTGATCCCGATCTCGGAAGAGGTCGGCATCCCGATGGAGAAGCTCAACACCCACGGCGGCGCGATCGCCCTCGGCCATCCGTTCGGCATGACCGGCGCCCGGATCATGGGCACGCTGCTCAACGTCATGGAGACCGATGACCACCAGTTCGGCATCGAGACCATGTGCGTCGCCGGCGGTCAGGGCGAGGCGACTCTCGTCGAGCGCCTGAGCTAGGGCTGCGGCCTCTCGGCGAGGCGGCCACGTCTTGCGAAAGCGCCCCCGGGAACGGGGGCGCTTTCTGTTTCGCTGATGGGTAAGCGGCCCCCGGGGGCTTCCAGGACGCGCCTGGCTTCGTCGACGCTCGCGCGGCTCGCTCATTGCCGGAAGGCAAATCGCTTCGCCGGCTCGCTTTGCTCCTTGCCATGCACGCCCTGGAAGCCCCCAGGAACCACTTGCGTGGTAGGACGGCCGAGATTCGCTGAGGGTCACTCGAAGAGTTCTTCTAGGAAGCTCCTCTTCTTGCTCTTGCGGGGCTTCCCGTAGCTGTTTTGGTGTCTGCGGTCGTCCTGGCGGGGCGGCGGTGGCTGGTGGGCCGGAGCGGCGGCCTGTGGCGGCTGGCCACCGGACGCGCCGTAGTAGGCGCTTTCGGCAGCCACGAGACGCTCGAGTTCTCCGCGGTCCAGGAACAGTCCACCACAGCCGGTGCATTGGTCGACAACGACCTCGTTGCGCTCGTAGGTCCGCATTTCCGAGGCACACTTGGGGCAGTTCAGGGTCGTTGACATGACGAAAAAGTAAACCGGAATCATAAAGCGTCAATCAACCGGGGCCATGGTTCTGCTGGGTTCTGTCGGCAGACCCGGACCAAGCTGCGCCCGGCTACGGGCCGATTCCGGTGCGCGGGGTGGATCGAACACCCATTTCCTGTCATATCCACCCCGCGGTGGCCGGACGGGTTGCTGTCGCCGAGCCGACGCCGGACCCGGGCGGCCTTCGAGCGACCCGGACCCGGGCGGCCTTCGAGCGACCCGGACCCGGGCGGCCTTCGGGCGGCGCGGTCGACGATCAGGTTGCGCGGTCGGCGATCAGGCGGGCGAGGGCGAGGGCGGAGGTGGCGGCGGGGGAGGGGGCGTTTCTCACGTGGACGGCCGGTCCAGTTCTTTCAACCAGGAAGTCTTCGATCAGACGGCCGTCGCGGTCGAGCGCCTGGGCTCGCACCCCGGCCGGGCCCGGCTCGACGTCGCCGGGCCGCAGGGCAGGCACCAGGCGCCGTGCCTCCTTGACCAGCGATCTCCGGCTCACCGAATGGAGCACTTCGCGGGCTGTCGCGGTCGGGAAGCGCCGGATCAGCTTCCAGGTGCCCGGCCAGGTGAGGGTCTCGCGCAGGTCTCGTGCCCGGAATCTCGTGAGCTCGTATCCGTCACGGGAGCCGACCAGCATCGCTGTCGGCCCGATCAGGATCGATCCGTCGTGGCCACGGGTGAGGTGGGCACCGAGGAAAGGCAGCTCTGGGTCGGGGACGGGGTAGACGTTGCCGCGAACCAGGCCGGCCCGCTCCGGTTTGACCCTCAGCCAGGAACCGCGGATCGGCACGATCCGGGGCTCACTTTCGCCACCCGCCATCCTCGCCAGCCGGTCAGACTGCAGCCCGCCGCAGAAGACGGCCCGCTTCGTCTTCAGGTCGCCGACCCTGGTTCGAATCGAGAGTCCATCGCCATCGATCTTCACGCCGGTGACCCGGACCGAGAGGTGGATCGATCCGCCGAGTCGCTCGACGTCGTCGGCCAGCGACGCGCCGACCCTGCCGAAGTCGACGACCGCGGTGTTCGGCGAGTGGATCGCCGAGATACCTCGCGCCTCCGGTTCGATCGAGCGGATTTCTTCCGTGCCGACCCTGGCGATTCCGGGTACTCCGTTGGCGCGGGCCCGGCGTTCGAGTTCGTCGAGCGCGGGGAGCTCTGACTCCCGGGTCGCTACGACCAGCTTGCCGTTGCGGTCGAACGGGATTCCGCTCTCGCCGCAATACCCGGCCAGGGCCGCAGCGCCCTCGGTGCAGAGCCTTGCCTTCAGCGAACCCGGCTCGTAGTAGACCCCGGCGTGGACGACGCCGCTTGAATGGGAGGTCTGGTGTGCCGTGAGGCGGTCTTCGGCTTCAAGAAGTGCCAGCCGCGCCCCGGGCTGGCGATCGAGTAACTCCCGGGCAACTGCGAGACCGAGGATTCCGCCCCCCACCACGACGAAGTCGAGCTCGGGTGGCGGGGGTCGGAACCGGTCCATGACCGGAAGTATCGCTTGGCGCCGGGTTCAGGCCGCCTGGGCCTCGAGTGCCTCCTGCCCGACCCGGCTGGCCAGCTCTTCGAGTTCGACCAGAAGCGAGGTCATGCTTCCGGCCGTCTCTTCGTCGTTCAGGGAACCGTCGACGGCCAGTTTCCCGTCGACTTTGGCGATCGCAAGTTCGGTTTCGACCACCGGGGTCCCCGTGATCGAGAGGATCTTGCGCAGGTGCTGGCCGGCCCACGCTCCACCGAAGGGTGAAGGAGAGTTGGGGACGATCGCGGCGGGCTTGCCGGCCAGAGCCGAGGAACCAAGGGGCCGGGAGGCCCAGTCAACGGCGTTCTTCAGTGCTCCCGGGATCGAGGCGTTGTATTCGGGCGTGACCAGCAGCAGTGCGTCGGCCTCCTTGATCTGTCGACGAAGGTCCTCCACCGGTCCGGGAATGCGATCCGGTTCAAGGTCCTGGTCGAAGGCAGGGATCGAACCGAGGTTTTCGTAAAGGGATACCTCGGCGCCGGCCGGCGCGAGTCCGGCCGCCGCACGGGCGAGCGTGGTCGAGTAGGAGCCTTGCCTCAGGCTTCCGGATATCGCGAGGATCTTCATCGTCACTCGCCCGCCTTCACGGCCTCGATGCTGAGCACGAGCTTGACCTTTTCAGCGACCACGGCGGCGCCGCTTTCGACGGTCGCACCCCAGGAGATACCGAAGTCGTTGCGGTTGATCACACCGGCTGCGGCGAGAGAGAGAACCGGGCTGCCGTCCATTCCCGGTCCGGCTCCTTCGACCTCGACCACGAGTTCGATCTCCCGGGTCACTCCGCGGAGCGTGAAGTCGCCGGTGACCCGGTAGCTGCCTTCGCCGGTCTGATGGATGGAAGATGAGGCGAAACTGCCCTTCGGGTGGCTCTCCGCATCGAAGAAGTCAGGGCTGAGCAGGTGGCCGGCCAGGGTCTTGTCAGGAACCTCGACGCTGGCGACGTCAATCGCCCCTTTGATGCTCTCGATGCCTGTATCGCCGACCGCCACGCTTCCGGAGAAACCTGAGAACGATCCGCGGAAGGTCGAGATTCCGAGGTGCTTGACCTCGAATCCGACCCTGGAGTGGACGGGGTCGATTCCGTAGCTGCCGGTCTCGATTGCCGATGTCTGGGTGAGGGTGCTCATTGTCTGCCTTTCCTTTCAGGAGAAGTGTCATTTAGTTGCTGGAGCAATAATTGCGCAAGCATCATAACATATTCGTTGCGTTGTCAACCAATCGCGCTACAATGCGGCCATGGCCCAAGCCACCGGCAAACAGTCGAGCAGCGTCAAAGCCCCCGCGGCCGCCTACGAAGATGCCTGGCAGGCGGTGCGTGCCACCCACCAGATCCTGGTTGACCGGATCAGCCATGAACTCTCCGAGAACGGCCTTCCCGAGCTTTCCTGGTTCGACGTGCTCAACCGCCTCGACGCCTCTCCGGACCCGCTTCGTCCCCGTGACCTGCTTTGCAGCGTCGGGGTTACGAAGAGTGGACTGACCAGGTTGCTCGACCGCATCGAAGCTGCCGGGTTCATCGAGAGGACCACCTGCCCTTCGGATCGTCGCGGCACCTTCATCGTCATCACCGGCGAGGGGAGGGAGACGCTGAGAGCCATGGAGCCGATCAGGAATCGGGTCTTCGCCGAGCACGTGGCCGGCAACCTGTCCACTGCCGAAGCCGGGGATCTCGCCGCGACACTCGTTCGGGTCGCCGACAGCGTGCGGGACGAACTCGAGGGTGAAGGGCGCTGCGAGCTCTGAGCGGGCTTTCCCGTGAGGGTCGCCCGGACCCCCGCTAACGCTCCAGCGGCGGGATGTCTTCGTCGTCGGTGGCTTCCCAGTCCTGGATGAACTGAAGCCTCCACATCAGGCTCGCCGCCACCAGTCCCAGGGCTGCCGAGAGCATGGTGATGAACCACTGGTCGGCGCTCAGCATCGACATCTCGAAGAACTCCCGCAGAGGGCGTCACCGCGAGGATTCCGGCGAACAGGGCACCGAGACCGGCGACCATGGCCAGCATGTAGCTCTGGATCGCGATGTGATCCCGCCCGGGACCGCGTTCGAGCAGCAGAACGAAAGAAAGGCCGAGCACGATCAGGGTCGTCGTCGCCGCCGTCCGTCCGTCTTCGAGTGAGCCGCCGAGGACCGCGTCGATCAGGAAGAAGGAGAGGATGGAGGCGAGCGCAGTGGCCAGACCCGCCGGCAGGGCGAATGCCCCGAGGGCCCTGAGCAGCCGGCCGCGGTAGAGCGGTCCGTCGCTCGGTGCCAGGGCCAGCACGAAGGAAGGGATGCCGATGGTCAGCAGTGCGGCGAGAGTGAGGTGTCGCGGCAGGAAGGGGAAGGCGAAACCGGGGACCGATACCAGCAGGATCAGGGCTGCCGCGTAGACGGTCTTGGTCATGTAGAGCCGGCCGAGGCGGTGGATGTTCCGGGCGATCCTGCGGCCCTCGGCCACCGCTTCGGGCAGTCGTGCGAACTCGTCCTTCAGCAGGATCACATCGGCGACGCTCTTGGTCACCTGGCTTCCCGATCCCATGGCTACGGCCATGTCCGAGCTCTTCAGGGCCGGTACGTCGTTGACGCCGTCGCCGATCATCGCGGTGTAACAGCCCGCCGCCGAAAGCGCGGCGACCAGCTGCTTCTTCTGCTCGGGCTTGATTCGGCAGAAGATGGTGTTCTGGCGGGCGACCTCGGCGAGTTCTTCCGGGCCTTCGGGCAGGTCGCTGCCGACCACGACGCCGGCGTCTTCCGGAATCCCCACCTTCTGGGCAACCGATACGACGGTGGCCCTGGCATCGCCGGAGATCAGCTTCAGGTCGACGTCTTCGCTGCGCATCAACTCGATCGTGTCGGTGACTCCGGGGCGCAGATTCTCCGAGAGCACGACCAGGGCGATCGGTTCGAGCCCGGGAGGAGGGCCGTCCTTCGGTTCGGACGGCAGGGCCTGGCCGGTCTGCGCCAGGGCGACCACACGATGGCCCGCAGCGGTCTCGACTTCGAGTCGCTCGGCCATCGCTTCGGGAAGGGTCAGCACGCCCGACTCGATCATCACGTCCGGCGCTCCCAGGACCAGGGTTACTCGATCACCTTCACGATCGAAGGTCAGGCCGCTCCACTTCCATTCGGAGGAGAAGACGACCTCGTCTAACACCCTTTCGGCTGAATCCGGGAATTCAGCCGCAATCGCCTCCAGGGTCCGGTTCTGTTCCCCGGCATTGGCGGCGAATGCCCCTAGCTCGCGGCCGGCCAGCTTGCTTTCGGTCACATAGGCGGCTTCGATGCCGACCAGGCTGAGGTTTCCGTCGGTCAGGGTCCCGGTCTTGTCGACGCAGATCGTGTCGACCGAAGCCAGCGACTCGGTGGCGCTCATCTGCTGGACCAGGGTGTCGCGTTTGGCCAGCTTGACCGCGGCAACCGCGAAGGTCACGCTCATCAGCAGGACCAGCCCCTCCGGGATCAGGGTGATCAGGCCCGCGGTGGCGGTCTGGGCCGCCTCCACCAGGTCAACCTGGCGGATGATCAGCGACCCGATCTGGAGAACGGCAAGCGGGATCAGCACGTAGGTGCAGGCGACGATCACCCGGTTGACTTCGAGCTGAAGCGGGGAAGGCGCATGACGGAAGGCCTTGGCCTCGCCGGCGATGCGCCCGGCATAGCTGTCGTCCCGCACCGCGGTCGCTTCGCAGTAGCCGGATCCCGAAAGAACGAATCCGCCGGAAAGCACCTCGTCACCTTCGGACTTGGAGACGCCGTCGGACTCGCCGGTGAGCATCGACTCGTCGAGGGTCAGACCGCGGGACGAGACCACCCGGCCGTCGGCAACCAGCTGGTCACCCGGGACCAGCCGGATCAGGTCACCGGGCACGATCTCGTCTGCCAGGAGGTCGCTCTCATCGCCGTCGCGGACGACGGCGGCCCGCGGGGCGACCAGGATGGCGAGGCGGTCCAGGGTCTCCTTCGCTTTCATCTCCTGGCGGATGCCGATCCATGAGTTGACGATCGCGATCAGGCCGAAGATCGCGTCAGCGAAAAGCCCCAGGGACAGAATGAGGATGAAGAAGACGCCGACGATGGCGTTGAAGAGCGTGAAGACGTTGCCGGCGACGATGCTCGAGGTCGAGCGCGATGAATGTGGCTCGGCCGGACCGAGCTCGCCGAGCCGCCGCTGCGCCTCGGCGGCGGAGAGTCCCTGTTCCGGCAGGATCTCGGTTTCAGTTTCCGACACTCGCTGATTGTGCCGGTTTCGCAGGTCGTCCGGGAGCGGTCGCTTCCCTATATGGTGGGCGAATGTCGCTAAAGCTTGGTTTGTACCTCGGATACTGGGGCATCGGCCCGCGTGGTCAGGAAGCACTTGACGCGGTCCAGTTCGCCGAAAAGGCTGGTTTCGAGTCGGTCTGGGTGGCCGAGTCATACGGCTCCGACGTGGTCAGCGTGCTGTCCTGGCTGGCCGGTCAGACCGAGAAGATCAAGCTCGGGGCCGCGATCATGCAGGTGCCGGCGCGCCCCCCGGCTGCGGCAGCGATGGCCGGGGCCACGATCGACGCCCTCTCCGGTGGACGATTCATGTTCGGCTTCGGACCTTCGGGCCCTCAGGTTTCCGAGGGCTGGTACGGAGTTCCCTACTCGAAGCCGTGGGGACGCACCCGCGAGTACGTCGAGGTGGTGCGCGAGATCATCGCCCGCGAAGGCAAGCTCGACCACCAGGGCCAGCACTACCAGCTGCCCCTGCCCGACGGCCAGGGCAAGCCGCTGAAGCTCAACTTCAAGCCGGACCGCGACTACATCCCGGTATTCCTCGGAGCCATCGGACGCAAGTCGGTGGAGATCGCCGCCGAGATCGCCGACGGGTGGATCCCGATCTTCTTCAGCGTCGACAAGTTCGAGGAGGCCTGGGGAGAGCACATCGAAACCGGCCTCGCCAAAGGCAACCGGACCCGGGAAGACTTCGAGATTTCCCCCTCGGTCCAGGTCGCCATCGACGGCGACCTCGAGTCGGCCCGCAACATGGTCCGTATGGGACTGGTCCTCTACCTCGGAGGTATGGGCAGCCGCAAGACGAACTTCTACGTCGACCTGGCACACCGCTTCGGCTTCGGTGAAGTCGCCGACGAGGTCCAGGAGCTCTTCCAGGCCGGCGACAAGGAAGGTGCCTTCGGCGCCCTGACCGACGAGCTCGTAAACGCTGTTTCGCTGATCGGCACCGAGGACGAAGTCGCCGAACGGCTCGCACGCTTCAGGGAGAACCGGATCGACCGCCTGATCGTCACACCGGTACACACCGATCCGGCAGAGCAGCAGCACACGGTCGCGCGCCTGGCCGAACTCGTCAAGTGAGGTCAGGCCCCGGAATCCCCGGAAGGCTCTCTTTGATTAGGCTGACCTCGTCTTGTCGATGAAGATCGGAGTACCGAAAGAGACCGCTGAAGGGGAGCGCCGGGTCGCCCTGGTGCCCGACGCCGTCCGCTCGCTTCTGAAGCGGGAGGGCGTCGAAGTCGTGGTCGAGTCGGGTGCCGGTGACGCCGCCGGCCACCCCGACGAGCAGTACACCGAAGCAGGCGCGACCGTCTCCGACCGCTCCGGGGCTTTCTCGGGTGACGTCGTGCTGTCGGTTGCGGTGCCGACGACCGGTGGCATCGGAGACCTGCATTCCGGTCAGGTTCTGATCAGCCACCTCTCGCCCTGGACTTCGGCCGAGACGAATAACGCCCTGGCCGGGGCCGGCGTCACCGCCTTCGCAATGGAAGCCGTCCCGCGTACCACCCGCGCGCAGGCGATGGACGCACTCTCTTCCCAGGCCACAGCCGCCGGTTATGCCGCGACGATGATTGCCTCCCGCGAGTCGGGCCGGTTCTGGGGAATGCTGACAACCGCCGCCGGCACGATCCGTCCGGCCAAAGTGCTCGTCCTGGGTGCGGGTGTTGCCGGACTGCAGGCGATCGCCACGGCCAAGCGACTGGGTGCGATCGTCACCGGCTTCGACATCCGCCGCGCCGCCTGGGAGCAGATCGGCTCGCTCGGCGGTCGTCCGCTCGAACTCGACTTCATCCCCGACGCCGAGGGTGAGGGCGGATACGCCCGCCCGCTCACGGAAGAGGAGAACGAGCAGGTGCGTCAGGCACTTGCCGAGAACGCCACCCGTCAGGACGTGATTATCACCACGGCCGCGATTCCGGGCCGTCCGGCACCGCTTCTGATCACCGCCGAGGCCGTCGCCAACATGGCTCCTGGTTCGGTAATCGTCGACCTCGCCGCCGAGACCGGCGGCAACTGCGAGTTGACCGAGGTCGGCCAGACGGTCGAGTCCGGCGGCGTCAGGATCGTCGGCCCGACCAACCTCGCCTCCGATCTCCCCGGCCACGCTTCTCAGCTCTACGCCAAGAACCTCGAGAACCTGCTCGGCCTGATGATCACGGATGAAGGCAGCCTGACCCTGAACTTCGAAGACGACATCATCGACGCCGCCTGCATCGCCCATGAAGGCGAAGTCCGCGGCGAAAGGACGGCCAAGTAATGGACCTGGTTACCGAGATCACGATTCTCGTTCTGGCCGCCTTTGTCGGTTTCGAGGTGATCTCGAAGGTTCCGGCGACCCTCCACACGCCGTTGATGTCGCAGACGAACGCGATTCACGGCATCGTCCTGCTCGGCGGCCTGATCGTCGTCGGTTACGCCAACAGCACCCTTGACGAAGTGATCGGATTCGTCGCGATCGTCTTCGGCACGGTCAACATCGTCGGCGGCTTCATGGTCACCGACCGGATGCTCGAGATGTTCGGAACCAAGAAGAAGAAGCCCGAGCCCGAAGCGTCCCCCGCGAAGGCTGACGCCGGCTCGGCGTCCGAAGGCGAAAAGGACCCGGCCAAGTGAGCGTTCTGGCAGCACTCGATCCCACCGGAGCAGCCGTCGGCCTGCTCTACATCGTCGCTTTTTCGCTGTTCATCTACGGCATCAAGCTGGGCACCCATCCGACCACGGCTCGCCGCGGAAACGGACTGGCCGCAGTCGGCATGGCGATCGCCGTCGTCACGACCCTGGCCCAGACGGGCATCGGCAACTGGGGCATCATCATCGGCGGCATCGTCGTCGGCTCGCTGATCGGGGCGGTCGCCTCGAAGCGGGTCAAGATGACCGAGATGCCGCAGATGGTCGCGCTCTACAACGGGCTCGGCGGAGGCGCCATCGCCCTTATCGCCTGGGCCGAGTACCGCCACTGGGTCCATATCGAGAAACTGCTTTTCGGATCGGACGGATCCACGGGCTCCCTCGACCAGGGCATCGCCGAGGCGGACAAGGCCGGGCTGACCGGCAAGGTCGCAGAGAACTTCGGGATCTCGATCTCGGTTCCGCTGGAGATCCTGATCCCGACCCTGCTGGCGATGATCATCGGCTCGATCTCCTTCTGGGGTTCCAACGTCGCCTTCGGCAAGCTGCAGGAACTGATCCCGAGCCAGCCGATGGGCCTCCCCGGCCAGAAGATCATCAACGGGCTGCTGCTGCTCGTGCTTGTTGCCGGATGCGTCTACCTGGGCTTCAACAACGACCTGGCCGACCTCAACCAGCCGGTCTTCATCCTGATGCTGGTGGTGGCGGCGGTACTCGGAACGATGGTCGTGCTACCGATCGGCGGCGCCGACATGCCCGTAGTGATCTCGCTGCTGAACGCCTTTACCGGCCTTTCCGCTGCCGCCGCCGGAATCGCGCTCGACAACACCGCACTTATCGTCGGCGGCACCCTGGTCGGCTCTTCGGGCACCATCCTCACTCTGGAGATGGCGACCGCGATGAACCGCTCGGTCCCGAACATCCTCTTCGCCGGCTTCGGAGCCCCGGTGGCGGGTGGTGGCGACCAGGAGCAGCGGCCGCATCAGTCGATGGGCGCGCAGGACGCCGCCATCCAGCTGGCCTACGCCGATTCGGTCGTGATCGTCCCCGGATACGGACTGGCGGTCGCCCAGGCCCAGCACGCGGTGCGTGAGATGGCCGATGAGCTCGAAAAGCGTGGGGTCACGGTCGAGTACGCGATCCACCCAGTGGCCGGCCGCATGCCGGGCCACATGAACGTCCTGCTGGCCGAGGCCGACGTGCCGTACGAGAAGCTGCGGGAGATGGACGACATCAACCCCGAGCTGCCGCAGACCGACGTCTGCGTCGTGATCGGCGCCAACGACGTAACCAACCCGGCTGCCAAGACCGACGAATCGAGCCCGATCTACGGCATGCCGATCATCGAGGTCGGGGAGGCCCAGCAGTGCCTGGTCCTCAAGCGCTCGATGAGCCCCGGGTTCGCCGGTATCGACAACGACCTCTTCTATGACCCGAAGACCTCGATGGTCTTCGGCGACGCCAAGGCGATCGTTTCCGACATCGTCGCCGAGCTCGGCACGCTTTAGCTCTTGCCTTTCGGCTGAAGCAGCTGCCCTTGTGTAGGGCTGCGGGGGCGGGTGGCGCCCGGGAGCCCCCAGGACCCGCCTGGCGGCGTCGACGCTCGGGTCACTCGCTCATTGCCGGACGGCGAATCGCTTCGTGCCCTCGCTTTGCTCCTTGCCAGACGTGCCCTGGACGTCCCCCGGGCACCACCCGCAGCGGGGTTCTACTGGTCCATCCGAGTTCATATGTCGCGGCTAGGGGGTGGCGGGGCTGATCAGTCCGTAGTGGCCGTCGTAGCGGAGGTAGATGACGTTTCCGCGCCCGGTCTCGGCGTCGGTGAAGTACATGAACCTGTGGTTCAGGGCGTTCATCTCGGCGACGACGTCCTCCAGTTCGCTCGGACCGTCCATCCGGCTCTCCTCGTGGACGATTCCGTCGGTCTCGCCCGACCAGCCGATACCACTGGGACCGATCACGCCGAGCCGGCCATCGTCACGGTGGTAGGCGACCGCGTCGGCGCCGGTTTCGGCATCGTTGAACAGGTAGAAGTCGTGATCGAGGAACTCCATCTCTTCCGCCGCTTCGGCCGGCGTCAACGGACTGGCCGCGAAGGTCTTTCGCCGGGATATCTCGCGCTCCTCGGGCGGGCGGGTGAAGTGCCGCGGCCTGGCCTCGGAGAACTGGGCCTCGCGCCACTCTCCGGCGGCTCGTTCCCGGCCCCTGCGGGCGATGTCCCTGCGCCGGTCCACCCAGTCGCGCAGCTTGCGCTCCAGCCTTTGGCCCAACTGGTTGATCGCACCCATCGGCTCGATGTCGGCGACGCTGGCCCGGATTATCTGGCCGTCGAGGCTGATCTCGGCCTCGGCTCGTGATCCGTGCTCGATCCTCGGGTTGGATTCCTGGGTCAGCACGACGCGGGCGCCGCTGATCGGATCGTCTATCAGCCGGTCAACGGTTCCGATCCTTTCCTTCGCGTATTCCGAAACTTCAGGACCCACGTCGCCCCGCACTGTCACGTCGACTTCAACCATCGGCAGTTCCTTTCTCGTAGAACCCGCCACCTTAGTAGAGGCGCGTCTGTGCTCGACCCTGCGGGAGCCCGGAGCGCAACGGTTCGCCGCAATGACCTGGCTGGCGGCTGCCCCGGGTGCGGGGGCGTGGGCCGGACGTGGAGGCATCGATGGCAGAAGGGTATGTTGGGGTCGATGATCGACCGTGTGGCAATGGATGGGATCGCGCAGGTTGACCGGACTCCGATGGCCGTCGTTCGGACCCTGGCGGCCGGCGGCCAGGACTAGGGCCGGCTCAATGTCCGGCGAACCCGAGCTGAGTGAAGTCATCCTGGGTGACAACCTCGAGATCCTTCCGGGTCTTCCAGACTGCTTCTTCCAGATGATCTACATCGACCCGCCATTCAATACGGGGGCGACACAGACGCGCCGGAGGGTGACGACCGTCGCCGACGAGGACGGTGACCGGACCGGCTTCGGTGGAAGGCGCTACCGGACCGAGCTGCTCCAGAGTTCCTCCTACCGGGACAGCTTCGATGACTACCTGACTTTCCTCGCACCCCGGCTGGAGGAGGCCCACCGGTTGCTGGACGACACCGGCACCCTCTACTTCCACATCGACTATCGCGAGGCTCACTACTGCAAGCTGCTACTGGACGAGATATTCGGTCGCGACGGCTTTCTCAACGAGATCATCTGGGCTTATGACTATGGCGGCAGGAGCAAGCGCCGGTGGCCGGCCAAGCACGACACGATCCTCGTCTATGTCAAGGATCCGGAGCGCTACTTCTTCAACTCCGAAGAGGTCGATCGTGAGCCCTACATGGCCCCCGGCCTGGTCACGCCCGAAAAGGCGGCCCGGGGCAAGCTGCCGACCGATGTCTGGTGGCACACGATCGTGCCGACCAACGGATCAGAGAAGACCGGCTATCCGAGCCAGAAGCCCGAAGGCATCGTCAGGCGGATGGTTCAGGCTTCAACCCGGCCGGGCGACTGGTGTCTGGACTTCTTCGCCGGCAGCGGGACGCTGGGCGCGGTTGCGGCCAGGCTGGACCGCCGCTACATCCTGATCGATTCGAATCCGGAAGCGGTCGAAACTGCCGCAGCGAGGATCGGTTCGATCAACCCGCACGGCTGACCGATCCGGCGAAGCCGGGCCGCGGGTCAGTCTTCGTTCTTGCGGTGCCGGTTGAGGATCGGGGCGAGGTAGCCGATAGCCGCACCGACCAGGGCGGCGCCTAGAAGCAGCAGGATCAGGGGTGCATCCGTACTGACGAAGAGCAGGTTGAAGTCGACCGTCTGCGAATTCTGGAGCACCACGATCAGGAGCAGGGCGACGGCAGCCAGCAGCGCCCAGCGCTTCCAGTTCGTATTAGTTTCGGCGGGGTCGTTGTGGGACCTGACTGGACTCGGCATGGCGCAACCTTACCGCGCCTCCCGGAGGCGTCCGTATTCAGTCACCAGACGTATTCATTCTCGTTGCATGCCGCGAGCCATCCGTTGGCCGGACCGACCTAGCGTGAACGTATGTCACGGCCAAAGCGTCAGAGCCGTCTTCTCGAGAAGGGCGGACAGGGCACCGTCGAGTGGGTCGGTCTGGTTGCGCTCGTCGCGGTCACGGTCGTCGCCGTCGCGTCGTTCGCGGGCTTGGTGCCTGGCACGGCCGTGATTCACTCGATCAGCCGCAGCCTGCTCTGTGCCGTCTCGCTGTCGCAGGCGTGCCTTGCCGAAGGATCTCTGGAGGAGGCCTACGGCGAGCGCACCGCCGGGCTGGTCAGGGCGAATGCGCCGGAGATTCTCTTTGGTCCCGATCTGCTCGGGTTGCCGGTCGACTTCCGTTCCTGCCGCTCGCCCGCCTGCGCAGACGCCGGGGGTCCGGGCGAGGTGACCGAGTCGAGCGCCGGGGAGCCGGTCACGCTCTTCACCCGTGTCCTGGAGCGGGACGGCACAACCTGGATCCAGTACTGGGCCTACTACCCGGAGAGCGCCTCTCTGCGAGGAGTCCCGGTCCTCGAGGAGGAGGGCTACCACCCACATGACTGGGAATCCACTCAGGTCAGGATCGGGCCCGACGGGAAAGTCGACCGGCGGGCGTCCTCCCATGCCGGCTACAACCACACCCGGTCGATCACGAACTGGGGCTCCGACGTCGGATCGAAGCTGCTGCGTGGCGCCAGCGAGGCAGTCGGATTGCGCGAGAAGGGCGGATGGGGTGAGGACAGCGGCCGGTGGCTGGTCGCGGGTGGCAGTCATGCCGGCAACGTTTCCGGAGAGGTCGACCCCGACAGCTACCCGAACCGCACCCCGGCGGCTTCGGTCAGACTGATCCCACTGGAGCAGGTTCGCGGCGGGCCGCTGGCCCGGCCGGCCCGGTTCGACCCGATCACGCCGCCGTGGCGCAAGCGGGTCTGGACCGACGGGGAGGCCGAAGGGACCGGGTGAACGCCGGATTCGGGGGCGTGGGGAGTCGGAGACCGCGGCTCAGGGGGCCAGGGCGGTGATCAGCGAGGCCATGTTGTCCGGCGTCGTGATCGGGGTGACGACCGGCAGCGTGATCCCGCCGGAGACGTACTCGTCGAGCCGGGAGCGGATCTGCTCGGGCGAGCCGAGCAGGAAGGTGTCTTCGATCAGGTCCCAGGGAGCGGCCGCAGCCGCGCCCGCGCGGTCCCGGGCCTCCCAGGCTTCGACCATGGCGGATATCTCGTCCCCGTAGCCGAGCCACCTGAAGAAATTCGCATAGACCGGCACCGTGACGTAGGAGGAGAACATGAATCTGGCAAGAGGCTCGACCTGCTCCCGCTCTCCCGGAATGCAGAAGAAGCGGCAGAGAAGCTCGAAATCAGGTCCGGCCCCGTCGATTCCTTCGACGACCTGAGGCAGTCCGCCCAGCGGCAGGAAGTTGGTGAAGGCCCCGTCAGCCTTGTCGACCGCGAGCTTGAGCATTTTGCCGCGCAGGGCAGCGAGCACGATCGGGGTGGGGTGGGCAGGCGCGGTCTCCAGCTTGAAGCCTGTATCGGTGCGCTCACCTGCCAGGGCCACCCGCAGGAAGTCGACCGTCTTCTCCACTTTGCTCAGCGGCTTCTCGAACGGAATCTCGTTCCAGCCGGCGACCATGCGATCCGAAGAGGCACCGATGCCGAGGGCGAACCTTCCCGAGGACGCATCGGTCATCGCGGCGGCCTGTTGGGCCAGCAGCGCGGGTCCGCGCTGGAAGACGCCGACGATGCCTGTTCCGAGGCGGACCTTTTCGGTCCAGGCGGCACTGACGGCAAGCGGGGTGAAGCCGTCGGGACCGCCGGTTTCTCCGGTCCAGAGGTCGGTATATCCCTCGGCCTCGGCCTGCTCGACGAACGGCCGGTGGTCGGCCAGCGATGTGCCCGGCAAGGGCAGGGTCAGTCCCCATCTGGATGAGCTCACCGGGTCAGCCTACATCGCGCCGGGGCGTCCGTCCGCCCGCGGTCGACCGCCCGTTATAGCCTGCCAGTCAATGGGAATCATTTCGAAGGATGTCCGGTCAGGATCGAAGCCCGATCGAAACCTCGCTCTGGAGCTGGTCAGGGTGACTGAGTCGGCCGCGCTTGCGGCATCGAGATGGGTCGGCCGCGGCGACAAGCTCGCTGCCGACGGCGCTGCTGTTGACGCGATGCGGCTGCTCCTGGACACGGTGCCGATGGATGGCATCGTGGTCATCGGTGAAGGCGAAAAGGATGAAGCCCCGATGCTCTATAACGGCGAGCAGATCGGTGACGGCAGCCCGCCTGTAGTCGACATCGCGGTAGACCCACTCGAGGGCACGACGCTGACAGCCCGTGGCTTCGGCGGCGCCCTGGCGGTCATCGCGCTGGCCGAGCGCGGCACGATGTTCGACCCGGGCCCCTGCGTCTACATGGAGAAGCTGGCCAGCTCATCCGAATTCGCCGACCTGCTGAACTTCGACGAACCGATCGGCGACCTGATCCGCAAGATCGGCGAGCGCAAGGGTGGCGGCCCCGAAGAAGTGACCCTCACCGTGCTCGCCCGGGACCGCCACGACGAAGGCGTGGCCGAGATCCGCGAGGCCGGGGCGACGATTCGCTTCATCACCGACGGTGACGTTCAGGCCGCCCTGCTGGCGGTCAGCGAGGACACCGGCATCGACCTGCTCTGGGGGATCGGAGGAACTCCGGAGGGCGTTCTGGCCGCAGCGGCGATCAAGTGCCTCGGCGGCGAGATAATTGGCAAGCTCTGGCCCCGCAACGAGGAAGAGCGGGAAGCGGCGCTCGCGGCCGGCTACGACCTCGAAAAGACCCTCACCTCCCACGACCTGATCAGCGGAGAAGACGTCTTCTTCGCCGCCACTGGCGTGACCGACGGCGACCTGCTGGACGGCGTGCATCGCAGCAAGGGTTTCGCGACCACCGAGTCACTGATCATGAGGTCCCGCTCGGGAACCGTGCGCAAGGTCCAGGCCCGGCACGATCGGGCCAAGTTGCGTGAAGTGACCGGTGGTCTCTACGGCTGAGCCGACCCTTATCGCCGGCGCCACCGGCTACATCGGTGGCAAGCTGGCCCGGAGGCTCTGCGCCTCGGGGGTGACTGTGCGCTGCATGGCCCGCAGGCCCGGGTCCGCGGGCGACCTCGAGGCGATTGGCTGCGAGGTCGTGGAGGGCGATGTGCTCGACCCCGCCACTCTGGGTCCGGCGCTCGAAGGTGTTGGAGTTGCTTACTACCTGGTCCACTCGATGGGTCGGGGTGGAGACGGCGACTTCGAAGAGCTCGATCGCCAGGGTGCGGAGAACTTCGCCCGGGCCGCGGCCGATGCCGGGGTTAGCCAGATCGTCTACCTGGGCGGGCTCGGTGCCGGCCGCTCGAAGCACCTCAGGTCACGACAGGAAACTGCCGAGGCGCTGGCCTCGACCGGTGTGCCGCTCACCTACCTGCGGGCTGCGGTGGTGCTCGGTGGCGGAAGCGAGTCATTCCAGACCGTCTACCACCTGATCAAACGACTGCCGGCGATGGTGACGCCGAAATGGACCACGACGCGGACCCAGCCGATCGCCGTCGCCGACGTGATCAGTTACCTGGCAGCGGCCGGCGGAGAAGGCGAGTGGGTGGGGCGCGAGATTCAGATCGCCGGCCCCGACGTGACCACTTACGGTGGCATGATGGAGGTGATGGCCGACGCGATCGGCAAGCGCCGACCGTTGATGATCCGGGTCCCGATCCTCACCCCGCGGCTTTCGTCGCTCTGGATCGGCCTGGTCACTCCCGTCGATACCGGCGTAGCGCGACCGCTGGTCGAAGGCCTCTCGACCGAGACGGTGATCACCGACCCGGCCGGGATGGCGATGTTCGGGATCGAGCCGACCGGCATGGTCGAAGCGATGGAGTCTGCTGTGAAGGAACTCGAAGACGGCTGAGCGGTCGGCTCCGGGTGCAGTTCAGCCCGTCGTCGACTCCGACTGCGGATCCTCGCCCTCGCGGATGACCGAGGAGGGGAGGTCGGCGAGCGAGCGCAGATAGCCGCGGGTCACCCACAGATGTATCCGGAGCTGGGTCTGGGCGTAGATCCAGGTACCGGTACGAGCGAACCAGCCGGTGCCGCGCAGCCAGGGGTAGAAGTTCACGACCTCGCTGGAGACGGTCATCGCCTGGTGTCCCGGCTTGGCCGGCCGCTCGGAGTCTCGACGCACCTCGATTCTCAGGTAACCCTGGCTGCGACCTTCCTGGGCGACGAGAATGCCGCGATCGATCGGCCACTCGACCTGGCCGTAGTCAGGACCGCTCTCGAACTCCGGCTCGTGGAATCGCAGCAGAGGGATCTTCGGCGATACGAGGTTGACCGAACGGGATCCTTCGCCGTAGCTCATCCGGATCAGGCCGAGCGAGCGCCGCCGCACGAACCGCCAGTAGGAGCGAGCCAGGAGCTCCAGGGTCGACGGAGTCCAGATCTGCTCGAACACTTCGTCGTCGACCGTGATCAGGGCGGTCTGGACGCATCCGATCGGCCCGGTTGTAGCGAGACCGTGCCTCACCGGGTCCGGCATCAGGTCGATGTTGACGCTCACGCGCCCTCAGTCCTTGTCTGGTCCGGTGGGAATGGTGATCTTCGCATCGGCCGATTGTTCAGCAGACGGAGGTTCACCGGGTTCCGGTCGCCGGGGCGCGGGGGCGGTAAGGGAGCGGTAAGGCTCGGCCGCGGGAGGAAGCTCAGTCTCCACGGTCGGTGGGTCGGCGGCCAGTGCCGCGCTGCGGCTGACGATGCCATAGGGGAATCGCCCCGTCTCGTGGATCTCATGCCGGAGCGAGTTGATCACCGCCCCGGCCAGCAGCGTGAGCGCGACGATGTAGAACCAGAGCAGGGCTACCAGGATGAAGCCGAGGGTCGACCCAAACCTCGACAGAGTTGACAGATTGCCCAGGTAGACCGGGAAGAGCCAGTTTGCGAGGCCGGCCACGAGGGTGGCGAAGAGCGCCCCCGGCCAGACTGCTCGCCAGGGCATGTGTCCTTTCGGGACCAGCCAGTAGATCATCGCGCAGACCAGGAAGTTGAGGGTCAGGGTGACCGAGACCAGGGCGGCGCTGTCGAGGTTCTGGAACTCGTTCAGTCCGAACGGAAGGTTGTCGGTCGACCGGATCAGGGCTCCTTCGATCGCCGGCAGCACGACCGAGCCGAGGATGAAGAGCGCGACCACGAAGAGCATCACCAGCGAGAACCGCTTCTGCTCCCACCAGCCGCGACACTGGACGTGATAAATCCGGCAGAAGGCGGTATCCATGGCGCCCCAGAATGAGGCCCCGATCCAGATCGAGCCGAGAAAGGCCACGACCCCGATGGTCGCCGAGTTCGACTGGATGCTGCGCAGGACGTCGTTCAGCGTCTGCTGTTCGGCTTCGGGGAAGAGTCTCTGAAGATCGGCGGTGACGCCCTGGTCCACTCCCTCGATCCTCAGCACCTGACTGAATACGAACAGGACCAGAAGCACGAACGGGAAGATCGAAAGCAGCAGGTTGTAGGCGACCATGCCCGAGAGCCCGGTGATGTTCTCACGGTAGGCCCGCTCCCAGAAGGCCTTCAGCCAGTAGAAGCGACCCCATGAACCGGATACGGCGATTTCTCCGGTCGTCCGGTCTTGTTCGTCCTTCTCGTCGCAGTCAGCGCAACTCAAGGCGCTCCCGCGAGTTTGGATTCATAGCGAACAGAAGCATTGACTTTACTAAGTGAAGCGGCTATTATCCGAGCACCCGTTTGACCACTTACCCATAGCAGCGGTTTTCCGCATTCCCCTCAATGCGGGGCCAGTGGCGGATCTCGACGGGTGATCCGCTTTGACAAGGTTTGTCGTCCCGTGTGGATGTTCGCAGACAGGAAAACCCTGCACCCCAGGGAAATCAGATAGGGAAAAAATGCTCGTAGCGGAACTCCAGGAACTAGAAGAAGTGAAGACCCTCATCAACCGGGGGCAGCAGCTCGGCGTACTCACCTTCGGCGACATCGCGACGTCCGTGAAAGAGGTTGATCTCGACGAATCGGACATCGAGGACCTCTACGGCCACATCGAGAAGCAGGGAATCGAACTGGTCGAAGACGTCGACCCGGCCCTGAAGGCTTCGGCCGAGAACGAGCGCTCCGACGGCCGCCGTGGTCGCCGGCGCAAGAAGGACTCCCTCGATCTCAAGCCGGACATGACGACCGATTCGCTGCAGCTCTTTCTCAAGGACATTGGCAAGGTCCGCCTGCTGACCGCCCAGGAAGAGGTCGACCTCGCCAAGCGCATCGAGCGCGGTGACCTCGACGCCAAGCAGAAGATGGTCGAGTCGAACCTGCGTCTGGTCGTCTCGATCGCCAAGAACTACCGCAACCAGGGCCTGCCTTTCCTCGATCTGATCCAGGAGGGGACCCTCGGTCTGGTCCGCGCCGCAGAGAAGTTCGACTACCGCAAGGGCTTCAAGTTCTCCACCTACGCGACCTGGTGGATCCGCCAGGCGATCGCCCGGGCGCTGGCCGACAAGGCCCGCACAATCCGCATCCCGGTCCACGTGGTCGAGAAGCTGAACAAGATCGGCCGCGCCGAACGTAAGCTGGTCACCGAGCTCGGCCGTGAGCCGACCCCGGAGGAGATCGCCGACGTGACCGGCATCGACCCGGAAGAGGTCGACTCGATCAAGCGCTCCGCCCAGTCCCCGGTCTCTCTCGAGAAGCCGGTCGGAGACGAGGAAGAGTCCGAGTTCGGGCAGTTCATCGCCGACGAGAAGGCCGAGTCGCCGTTCGACCGCGCCGCCGACCTGCTGACCAAGGAGGCTCTCAAGGAGTCGCTGGAGAACCTCTCCTACCGCGAGCGCCGAGTCCTCGAGCTGCGTTACGGGCTCGGTGGAGAGCACCCCCGCACCCTCGACGAGGTCGGCCGTACTTTCAACGTGACCCGCGAGCGGATCCGTCAGATCGAGAACCAGTCGCTGAAGAAGCTGCAGAGCCTGAACGAGGCCCAGAAGCTCCGCGAAGCGACCTGATCAAACAGTTTCCGGCGGCCACCTCGGGCCGCCGGCAAGAGATTCGAAAAGGGCGACGGGCGACCGTCGCCCTTTTCGTTGCACTTCAGTCGGGGAGTTTTCTGCTGTCGACGAGCCCGCGTTGAGCCGTGCCGACCCAGGATGAGGTCATGTCACTGGAATCAGCGGCTCTGGTCACCCTGGTCCTGCTGGTCGCTTCGCTGACCGACCTTCGCGACCGGCTGGTACCGAATCGCCTCACTCTCGGCGCCGGGCTCTGTGGACTGGTGCTGGCAGCTGTCGAGGGTCTGCCGGTCCTCGCCACGGCCGCCCTGGCCGCGACCGCCCTGTCTCTGCCGCTGCTGCTGGTCTCGCTGGCCCGGCCGGATGGCCTGGGGATGGGCGACGTGAAGCTGGTGGCAGTACTCGGCATCTGCCTCGGCTGGCAGGCGGTCCCCGCGCTGTTCGCCGGGCTGCTGCTCGCCGGCATGGCCGGCCTGCTGCTCTGCCTGGGTAGCCGGAGGCTCCCTTCGGAAGTGGCTCTGCCGCTGGTGCCTTTTCTGGCGCTCGGGACCCTGCCGCTGGTGATTTCAGCCGTACTATCGCTTCAGTAAGTGAAGCGATATGCCTATACTTGTTGAAGTGATGCCCCGATGAGCGACGCAAGCAACGACCAGTGCCCGGTCTGCCGTACCGCCGATGTGATCTCCGGCAAGTGGACCCTGCTGGTGATCCGTGACCTGGCCGGCGAGAGCCGCCGCTTCTGCGAACTCGAGCGCTCGCTCGAAGGAATCAGCCCGCGCACCCTCTCGCTTCGCCTGCGGACCCTTGAAGAGGCCGGCATCGTCGAGCGCCAGACTTTCCCCGAGGTACCGCCTCGTGTCACCTACGCCCTGACCGAGAAAGGCGAGGCCCTGGTCCCGCTGATCGAGGACATGCGCGTCTACGGCAATCGCTGGCTGAGCTGTGAACCGGCTGAGGCGGAAGCCGAAGCCGTCCCGGCCTGAAACCGCTGCAAGCAAACCTGCATCCGCAGGATGATTCCTCCGGCCGGGGAATCCGTCGGCATGCACGATTCGGTACTCAATGAAGCTTTGAAGCGGCTCGCAGCCGAGGCGTCGACCCGGTTCACCTCGCTGGTGGCCACCGGAGACGAGATCCCGTTCGATGTCGCCGAGAACAACGGGGACAGCTCCCACTTCTACCGCTACGTGCCGCTGACTTCGAACTACATCGACAGCCACGCCGCCGAACTCGAGTCCCTGCCCGGTTACGGCCCGGCCCGCGGGGCCATCGTCGCAGCGGGTGTCGCCTCTCCTTTTCTCGAGTCCCGCGGCCTGCCGGTCGCCTCGGACCCCGATCGGCGCGCCGAAGCGATGCTGGAGGTGTTCGTGCGTGAACTCTGGGAGGGCACAACCGAGTTCTCACTCGATCTGAGCCGGGTCGAACAGGCCCTGGCCCGTCTCGAGGTCGCCGCCCGCGACATTCACGAGGCCGACCTCCTGATCGCACCGCTGAACGGTTTCGAGATGACCCCGAACGAGATCGAACTGAGCAACGGCATCCGCATCGTCCAGTCCGATTCCGTAGATGCCCCGCTCGAGGCGACCTCGAGCGAAGGCAGCGAGCGCAGCGCCTGGCAGCCGGCCTATCTGGCGATGGTGCCGCTGGCCGACACCTCGGACGGTCCACGCAGCGCGCTCGATGGCCTGCGCAACCTGATCCGGGGGCTCCGGCTGTTCAAGGAAGGCAGCGTCGGACTCGGTCCTTACGCCTACGCGCCGGTCGGCGACGATTCCTGGCGCCGGATCGAGACGGCCGCCACTCCGAGCCGGCCTGGCAGCTACTTCCTGATCGAGTCCGAAGTGACCCGACTCGACGAATTCCTGCGCAGTCTCGCCGAACAGTCGGCCACGACCGACCGGCTCGCTTTCGCCGAACAGCGCTTCCAGTTCGGCTGCGAGCGCGACCGGCCTCTGGACGCTCTGAGCGACCACCTGCTGGCTATCCGTTCGTCCCTGGGGGGCGAAGGCGTGATCGACGCTCCACTTTCAGCCAGGGCCGCTGCGTTGATCACCGGCGAAGCGGACGACAGCAAGGCCAGAGAGCGGATCGAGGCGGCGATGGACCTCGAACTCTCGCTGATCAACGGCGAGGATTCGATGACTGCCGGCAATGAGTCTTCCGCCTACCTCGCGGCCTGGATCGAGGATTCGGCCCGTCACATTCTGCGCGAAGCAGTGCTGGGCAACTTCGGCGCCAACCTGAATATCGCGGCCGAGGAGACCCTGATCACCGGCGGTCTGAGCGGTGGAGAAGTCAGCCCTCTGCTGACCGGTGCGACCGCCGAGTGGGATCTGGTCACCGCCGACGACGTCGGGGCGGAATCGGCCACGGAGCCGGAGCCGTCGCTGGAGGAGACTCCGCGCGAGGCCGAGATCCACGTGCTCAGACCCAATATTTCGAAAAGCTTCGGTCCGGAAGTGGAGGCAGGGGTCGACCCCCTG
This sequence comes from uncultured Solirubrobacterales bacterium, assembly GCA_963709475.1. Taxonomy (GTDB): domain Bacteria; phylum Actinomycetota; class Thermoleophilia; order Solirubrobacterales; family 70-9; genus 67-14. The sequence continues at coordinate 347,547 of CAVPWI010000009.1, forward strand.
TTCGGATCGGTTCCTGAGTTCGAGCCCGAACCGCTCCCCGAGCCGTTCGAGCCCGGACGCTTCGAGTCAATGCCGGAGATCGAGGCAGCCCTCGGCATCAGCGGTGAGACCGCCGATCGAGGCACCGGGTCCGAGACGGCGGATTCTGGTGATACCCGTCTGTTGGAACCGGTTCCGGATCCGGGCGAGATCAAGGTCTCGGCTTCCAGCGAGATCGGCTCGACACTGAAGGAAGACTGGCTCAGCGAAGCCCGTCCGGGAGCCACCATGGAGTGGCCTTCGGTTTCGGAAGGACGCAGCAGGAGCGAGAGCGCGCGCGGTCAGGAGCACGCGCCGCGCGACTCACGGCTGTTCCCGAGTCCCGATACGACCGAGTGGTCGGTCGGTGAGCTCAAGTACCAGCGTCGCCCCGCCAACTGAGCCAGTTGGCCGGTTTCAGCCGGTTGCGCGTTCGATCCGGGTCTCTTCGTCGGCGAAGAGGAAGCGGTTGATCTCGCAGAGGCCGGCCACGTCGTGGACGTCGGTATCGAGGTAGGGGATCCGGATCACCGGGTCGCCGTCGAGCTTGGCCGACAGTCCGGCGATGTTGTCATTGTCGCGCCGGGCCAGCACGTCGTACTCGATCAGGTTCCGGGCGGCGCGCTCGGCCAGGTCGGAGTCGATCCTCTCGGCCTCCACCTTCGCTGTCAGCGCCTTGACCTTCGGCACTCTGGTGCCGAGCCGGTAACGCACCCGGTTGACGACCGCGCCGGCGAAGTTCATGTTCGCTTCGATCAGCTTGGAATGGAAGAAGACCGCTTCTTCGAGCGGTTCGCTCTGGGGACCGCAGACGACCACGAATACGGTTTCGTCGGCCCGCAGCAGGGTGTTCACCCGGTGGGCCCGCTCCTGGAAGCCATCGACCATGCCGCTGAAGGCGGTGAAGAACTCGGACAGGTCGGCCAGCAGGTCGAAGCCGAGGATGCGCTTGAGGATCGACAGCACCACGCCGGTTCCACGGGACGCGACCCTTGCCGCGAAACCGGTCGGCCTGATGAACAGCTGAAGTGAGCGTCCCTCGATGAACTGGGTGATCTTGGTCGGGGCCTCGAGGAAGTCGAGCGCGTTCCGGCTCGGCGGTGTGTCGAGGACCAGGAGGTCGAAGCGTCCCTCGCTGTGAAGCTCGAACAGCTTCTCCATCGCCATGTACTCCTGGGATCCGGCGAGGGCGCCGGAGATCTGCTGGTAGATCGGGTTGCCGAGCACCCGGTCACGGGCCTCCTCGTCTTCCGAGTGCCGGGCTACCAGGGCGTCGAAAGTCTCCTTGGCGTCCAGCATCATCGCCCAGAGCTCGCCGTCGCCGGACACACCGTTCTTCTTCAGCAGGGCGGGGTCGACCCGGCTCGCTTCGTTGCCGAGTTCTTCCAGACCGAGCGAGTCGGCCAGCCGCTTGGCCGGGTCGATCGTGAGGACGCAGACCTTCAGTCCCCGGTCGACCATGCCGAGGGCGATCGCGGCGGACGTCGTCGTCTTTCCGACCCCGCCAGAGCCGGCGCAGATGCAGATGTCACGACCCTCCAGGAGGTGTTCGATCGAAGCCATCAGGTCAGCCCTTCCGCCAGTCGACGGGCAGCCTTCAGGGTCAGCTCCGGTTCGAAGACGAACGGCAGGCTCGAGATCGGAGCCGAGACCATCTCGTGGAGTCGCGTGACCTGTTCCTGCTGGGCAATCGTTCGCCTGGACTGGGACAGGGCCGCACGGTGAACCGCACGCAGCTCGGGGTCCTCGCTGGATTGCAACGGTTCAAGCGCGGCGATGTCCTCCTCCGGGAAGCGGTCGGGGTAGAGCGCGTTCATGATCACGCGGTCGACCGAGATCCCGATGTCGCCGGTCAGCTCGGCTTCGAGGCTGGCTGTCTCGTTGACCGGCATCTCTTCGGGCAGCGAGACGATCACGCTGCCGGTGAGCTCGTGGTTGCAGATCATCTCTTCGAGTTCCCGGGCCTGGTTGTGCATCGGTCCGACCCGGGCGATGTTGCCGAAGGTGCGGGGGGTCTGGAGGAAGCTGATGCCGTGGCCGGTGGCCGGAGAGTCGACGATCACCAGGTCGTAGCGGCGGCCGTGCTTGATCTTGCGGTCGGGCTGGGCAAGCTCCCAGATCTTGCCGATGGTGACAAGTTCGTTGAGTCCGGGAGTCGCTTCAGCCAGGTAGGTGAACATGCGGCTCCGGAACAGGAGGTCACGCATCGCCTTGACCTTCAGTTGGAGCAGGACGTACTCGCGCATCGAGTCGTCGGGGTCGATCGAGATCGCCCAGAGGTCGTTGGCCACCTCGACCTCCTTGTAGCCGACCTCCTCCTGTTTGAAGATCCGGGAGGTGTTCTCGGTCGAGGCCACCTCGACCACGATGGTCCGCTTGCCCTCGAGCGCCGCTCGTATGCCCATAGCGATGGCGACGGTTGATTTTCCGACGCCTCCCTTGCCCGTCACGAAGATCAGGCGCTTGTCCAGATAGTCGAGGATGAGGACATTCAACCGGAATTCGTCGTCCGGCAGAGTCGCATGGCAGGAAAACGGCATCTTCATGCGAATAACGCCCCAAATGCGAATTCTTAGCCGCAAGAACCACGACCGCAGGGATGCCACAGATCAGGCGCCCCCGACACCCGCTACTTCCGAGCCCACGCCCGAGGCGCCGGTGACCCCCGCGCAGGTCGGCCCGGAGGCCACTCCGGTGGAAGCCGTGGCCGCTCCGGGTGATTCCGCCGATCCGACTCCGGATGGACCGAAGCCTGTCGACGGAGCCTCCGCCACGACGCAGTCCGCTGCGCCCGCCCCCGCGGTCGAGGAGGAGCTGGCAAGGGTTGAAGAAGAAGCTGCCGCCGAACAGAGCGAGATCCGCCTCAAGGCGGCCGACTTGCTCGGGCCGGACTTGCGCGACATGCATCGTCCCAAGGTCGAGGAGCCCGAGCCTCCGGTCGACCTCGCCGATGTGATCAGCCTTGCCAACCAGAAGGGCGGGGTGGCCAAGACCACCTCGACGCTGAACCTCGCAGTGGCCCTGTCCGAACTCGGCAACCGGGTGCTCTGCGTGGATCTCGACCCCCAGGGCAACCTGACCATGAGTCAGGGGATCGACCCGGACAAGGTCGAAAAGAGCATGTACAACGTGCTGGTCGAAGACCTTCCGATCTCCGAGATCATCGTGCACCGCGAGATCGACATCGCGGTGGCGTCACTCGACCTCGCCGGAGCCGAGATCGCGATGAGCACCAAGATCGGCCGTGAGCGATCGCTCGAGAAGGCGCTGAAGGAAGTTCAGGGCGACTACGACTACATCTGCATCGACACGCCCCCGAGCCTCGGCCTGCTGACCATCAACGCGCTCACCGCGTCGAACAAGGTGATCATCCCGGTCCAGTGCGAGTACCTCTCGATGCGCGGACTCGTTCAGCTTCAGAACACACTGACCATGATCCAGGAGAACCTCAATCCGGACGTCCAGATCGCCGGCATCCTGCCGACAATGTTCGACTCAAGGACCCTCCATGCACGGGAAGCGGTATCGATGCTGGAGGAGACTTTCGGGGACCTCGTCTTCAAGTCCCGGATTCGCAAGGCGGTCAAGTTCGCCGAGGCTCCCGTGCGGGGATCCAGCGTGCTGAAGTACGATACGCGCAGTCGTGCGGCTTCGTACTACCGAAACCTTGCCAAGGAGGTCTTGAGCGATGGCTCGTCGTAAACGCGCCAGTATGCGTGAAGGTCCGCTCGCGGACCTGTTTCGCTCGACCTCTGACGAGGTCGAATCCGGCGGATCTGAAGAGGCGTCCGGGGACAGCTCCGGCACCCCCGAACCCGATTCCCATTCCGAACAGAACGAGGCACGGGAGCATCCCGTCGAACGGCAGAGTTCCGACGACTCGCGTCATGAACCTGATTCCGCCAGGCGGGCCGAACCGGCCACGCCGAGCGGCCCGGATCCGAGCTCGGCCGGCCGGTACGGACGCACCGACCCGATCGAGCGCGAGACCGGCCATGCGGCTCCGCCGCCACGGGACCGTCCTCCGGTGAGATCACCCGAGCCGGTCGCGGAAAGCGGCAACGTCCCCGACCCCCAGGACCGGCTGAGGCGAATCTTCTCTGAGGCCCCGCCTTCGACCGCAGACGACGGGCCGCGCTATGGCCGTCAGGACTCTTCCGGTGGCTCCGGACTCGGCGTTCCACACACCCCGGTCATCCGCGTCGTCGGCGTCGGCGGCGGTGGCGTCAACGCGATCAACCGCATGATCGAAGCCCAGATTCCCGGAGTCGAGTTCATGGCGGTCAACACCGACCTCCAGTCGCTTCAGCTCTGCCTTTCCGATCTCACCGTCCATATCGGCGGCGAGGAGACCAGGGGTCTCGGCGCAGGCGCCGATCCGTCACTCGGCTTCAGGGCCGCCTTCGAGGAGCAGGACCGGATCAAGCGGTTGCTCAAGGGTTCGGACATGGTCTTCATCGCGGCCGGAGCAGGCGGCGGCACGGGTACGGGAGCGGCGCCGGTCATCGCCAGACTCGCCCGCGACATCGGTGCGCTGACGGTCGGCATCGTCACCAAGCCTTTCACTTTCGAAGGAAGCCGCCGGGCCAAGCAGGCCGAACAGGGCATCGAAGCCCTGGCAGGCGAGGTCGACACCCTGATCGTCATCCCCAACGACCGACTGCTCGAGGTCCTCGACCAGTCGACCCCGATGGTCGACGCCTTCCAGGTGGCCGACGATGTGCTGCGTCAGGGGGTCCAGGGGATCTCCGATCTGGTCACGCTGCCTTCGGTGATCAACCTCGACTTCGCTGACGTGCGCTCGATCATGTCCGATGCGGGTCGCGCCCTGCTCGGCATCGGCATGGGCTCAGGGTCCGAACGGGCGATGATCGCTGCCGAGAAGGCGATCTCCTCGCCGTTGCTGGAAACCCCGATGGACGGCGCCCGCTCGATCCTGCTCTCGGTGACCGGCGGATCCGACCTCTCGCTGATCGAGGTCTCCGAGGCCGCAAGGGCGGTCGGCGAGGCGGCTCACCCCGATGCCAACATCATTTTCGGAGCGAACATCGACGAGGAACTGGACGACCAGATCTGGATCACTGTGGTCGCCACCCGCTTCGACTCCAAGTCGGACGGCCGGCGCCGTCAGGCCGAAACGCGGACCACGCCTTCGGGTGGGTCACGCGGCAAGGACCGTGACACCGGCTCTCGCAGAGAGTCGATCACCCTCGGTCGGCGGGGGCGATGTCCCCGAGTTTCTTTCCTGACCCTTGACCTCGCGCGGGGTCGTCGCCGCAGGCCACCCGCTGACCGCCGAGGCGGGCGCGACGGTCCTGCGCGAAGGCGGCAACGCGGTCGACGCCGCGGTCGCCGCGGTTCTGGCTTCTTTCTCGGTCGAGAGCGCACTGACCGGATTCGGCGCCGGCGGGTTCATGATCGTCAAGGGTCCCGGCGAACCGGCGACCCTGATCGACTTCTTCGTCGCTGCCCCCGGGCTCGGTGGTCACGAACTCGGCGACGAACTCAAGCCCGTTCCGGTTCACTTCGACACCAGGACCAGCCAGATCTTCAACGTCGGCGCGGCCTCCTGCGCGGTACCCGGAACCGCGGCCGGGCTGGCACTGGCCCTGGATCGCTTCGGCTCGGCCCCGCTGACCGACCTGATCGGTCCGGCGGTCTCGCTGGCCCGCGAGGGTGCGCCGCTGAACCGGCAGCAGGCCTACGTGCTGAGGATCCTCGAGCCGATCTACACCGCGACCCCGGCCGCACGGGAGATCTACGCGCCGGAAGGCCACATCCTCGGTGAAGGGGAGGTCTTCCGTTACCCGGACCTGGCCCTGGCCATCGAGCGCTTCGCGGCCGAAGGCAGTGGTTCGATCTACGGTGGTGAAGTGGCCGCCGCGCTGGAGGACTTCGTCTGCTCCCGGGGCGGACTGCTCTCGGCCGCCGACCTCTCCTCCTACGAAGCGATCGAGAGGGAACCGGTCGCGGCCGGATTCGGAGGATATGAGCTGCTCAGCAACCCACCTCCTTCCGCGGGGGGGCTGCTGATCGCCTTCAGCCTGGCGCTGCTCGAGATGGCGGGGTCGTCGGGCACCATCGAGATCGCGAGGGCGATGTCAGCAGCGAACCGGGCCCGGGAGTCGGGTTTCAGCCGAGTCGCTCGAGCGGCAGGGCTTCGCTGCCGAGTTCCTCGACGAAGAGCGCCGTCGCCCGCGCGCTCGGCAACGAAGACCGGCTCGGGTCCACCACCCACCTCGCGGCGATGGACGGCGACGGCCTCTGCGCCTCGGTCACCTGCTCGAACGGGACCGGCTCCGGCATGGTCGTTCCGGGTACCGGCGTACACCTGAACAACATGCTCGGCGAAGAGGACCTGAACCCGCTCGGCTTTCACATGTCGCGACCCGGTTCCCGGATCAGTTCGATGATGGCGCCGACCCTGTTGCTCCGGGGTGGCGAGGTGGTCGCGGGGCTCGGCAGCGCCGGGTCCAACCGGATCCGCTCGGCAGTCCTCCAGACCACCGTGAATCTGATCGCCGCCGGTATGGACCCACAGGCGGCGGTCGATGCGCCCCGCATCCATCTCGAGGGCGGGGTGCTCCAGGCTGAGCCGGGAATCGACCCGACGGCGCTGGACCTGCTCGAGTCCGGCGGTGAAGTGGTCCGCTGGAGCGAGAAGAACCTGTTCTTCGGCGGCGTGCAGGTGGTCACCCGCGACCCGGGGTCAGGAATGCTTGACGGCGGCGGCGACCCGCGCAGGGGAGGAGCGGTGGCCTTTGCCTGACCTCGCCCGATTTCGAGGCCGAAGGCCTGCTGGCGGGCGTGGATGAGGCCGGAATCCCGGCGCGGGAGAAGCTGCTGGCCTGGCTGCTGGAGCAGGGGGTGGAACTCGAGCGGCTGAAGGCCGAAGACGGCTGCCGACCGGTTGGCCCTGTGCCCGCCGACCTTGCCCTGGGAGTCGATCGTCACCGCCTTACACCGCGTGAGATCGCCTCGGAAGCCGGCCTCGACGTCGAAGACTTCCTGCGGCTCACCGCCGCCCTCGGTTTTCCCCGGCCCGACCCCGACCAGCGGACTTTCGATGGCGCTGACCTTGCCGCCGCACGCAGGCTCAAGCGCCTCGAGTCGGCCGGTATCCCGATGGACAAACTGCTGGAGGTGTCGCGTCTGCTGGGTAGCGCAGCGGCCCGGATCGCGGCCGCACACCGGGAGATTGCCGCAAGTGGGCTGATCGACTCTGACGCCGACGAGTTCGAGGCGGCAATGGCGCTTCGTGATGCCTCGGAAGAGCTTCTGCCGCTGGGCGAGCAGGGGGTGACCTATGCGCTGAGGCTCCATTTCGCCGACCAGATGCGGAACGAGGTGGTCGCAGCCGCTGAACCAGGCAGCTTCGGTCGAGCGAAACCGACCGAAGTATCGATCTGCTTTGCCGATCTGGTCGGGTTCACTCGGCTGGGTGAGCGCAGTGAACTGGAGCGCCTGGGCAGTGTGGCCAAGCTGCTTGAGTCGGTGGCGATCGAGGTGACGAATCCCGAGGTGAGGCTGGTCAAGCTGATCGGCGACGCTGCGATGCTGGTCTCCGAAGACGGCGCAGCCTTGCTGGATGCGGCACTGCGCTTCATCGAGGTCGGCCACGAGGCCGGTGATGAACTGCCTGCCCTCAGAGTCGGTGTTGCCAGGGGGGACTCGATTCCACAGGGCGGGGACTGGTTCGGACCTACAGTCAATCTGGCCAGCAGGATCACCGCGGTCGCCCGGCCCGACAGCGTTCTCGCCGAAGCAAGCGCGGTTGAGGCCGCCGGCGATGGTTTTGTCTACTCAAAGGCCGGTCAGCACCGATTCAAGGGCCTGAGCAATCCGGTGCGGCTGTTCCGGGTCAGGCGCCCAGCCTGACCGCCCTCATGCGGTCCCAGGCCGCGGCCATGAGCGCAACGACGGTGAAGACCTCAAGTCGTCCGGCGATCATCAGCACGCAGGCGACCGCACGATTGAACGGCGAGAGGGCCTGGTAGCTCTCGAGTGCGCCGATTTCGCCGATGCCGGGCCCGACCATGTTGAGCGTCGCCGAAGCCGCGCTCAGGGCGGTGAGCGGGTCCAGGCCACCGGCCGCCATCGCCAGCGTGCCGAAGGCGTAGACGATCAGGTAGATCAGGAAGAAGCCGAGGACCGCCCGCCGCACGTCCTCCCGGTAGACGTGCTTGCCGATTCTCAGCACCCTGACTACGTTCGGCTGAATCTGACGCTGGAGTTCCTGAAATGCCGCCTTGCCGAGCAGCATCACCCGGATCACCTTGATGCCACCGGCGGTTGAACCAGCCGAGGCACCGATGAACATGATCAGCAGGATCGAAGTCCTGGCGAAGGAGTTCCAGGCGTCGAAATCGGCGGTCGTATAGCCGGTGGTCGTGATCACGGTGGTCACGCTGAAGATCGAGTCGAGCGCGGTGCGGCCGAGGCCGGTCGAGTCCTCGGAGATCCAGAGGCTGATCCCGACGGCAAGCGAGATCCCGAACAGGATGGCGAGAAGCCCGAGCACTTCGGAAGACTGCGGACGCAGGCCCTTGCCACGGATCGCGCGCCAGTAGAAAGCGAAGTTGATTCCGCCGACGATCATGCCGATGATCGCGACGATTTCGATCGCGTTCGAGTCGAAGGCGCCGATCGACGCGGTCCGGGTCGAGAAGCCGCCGGTGGCGATGGTGGTCATCGAATGGTTGATCGCGTCGAACGGGCCCATTCCGGCGACCAGGTAGGCAAGTGCGGCGGCGGCCGACAGCACCAGGTAGATCCCGGCGATGATCTTCGCCGTATCGATGATCCGTGGCGTCAGCCGGTCGCTGGTCACGCTCGAGGTTTCGGCGTAGAAGGCCTTCTGGATACCGGGCCCGCTGATCGGCGCGATCGCCACGACCAGGACCACGATCCCGATGCCGCCGAGCCACTGCATGAGGCTCCGCCAGACCAGTACCGCGTCCGGTTGCGCTTCGATGTCGTTGAGCAGCGTGGCCCCGGTCGTAGTGAAGCCCGAGACCGACTCGAAGAAGGCGTCGAGCGGCGAGTTGAAGGCGCCGGATGCGAGCAGGGGTACGACACCGGTGGCTGAAGCCAGCGTCCAGGCCATCGTCACGGCGAACAGTCCGCTCACCGGGGTCACCGCGATGGTCTTGCGATCGGGGTCGAAAGCCGACGCGAGCAGCAGCAGGCCGAGGATCAGGATCACGCCGCCGGGAACCGCAAACGCGACCCCCGCGCTGCCGTCTGCGAATCCGACCAGCGCGCAGACCAGCATCGCAAGGGCACTCGCCGTAAAAGTGCCTCCGAGCGTGAGGCCGATCAGAGGCGAAACCGGAAGCCTCAGCCGGGCGATCAACTGTCTCCCGCGAACGCCTGCTCCACTTCGCTCATCGTTCCGAAGGGACCGAGCATCAGCAGCCTGTCGCCGACTCCGATCTGTGAGCCGCGCGACGGGATCGAGACCTCGCCTTCACTGAGGATCGCCCCTACCCGGCAGTGGCGCAGGACGCCGTGGGTTTCTCCGATCGCCATCCCGACGAGCCGCGCACCGGGGCGGACCTCGAGCTCCATCGCTTCGAAGCCCGTCCGGTGGAGGTGAATGCCCTTGACGCTGGTGGTGTGGACGAACTTCAGGATCGCTTCGGCGGCGATCAGCCGGGGAGAAAAGGCGGCGTCGATGCCGAGCGCATCGACCAGCGGGGTGAACTCTTCGCGTGAGACGGTCGCCAGGCACATGCCGGCGCCGAGACGCTTTCCGTTGATCGCTGCGAGCAGGTTGGCGCGGTCGTCTCCGGCGCAGGCAACGAAGGCGTCGGCCTCAGCCACGCCGGCTGAGCTCTGGGCCTCCTGGCTCACGCCTTCGTCATGGAGCACCGTGACCCCGGGCAGCTTTTCAGCCAGGGTTCGGGCCCGGCCTGCATCCCGCTCGAGCACGGTGGTGCTCACCTTCGCCGCCTCGAGGTGGCGGGCGAGCTGAAGTCCGATCTTGCCGCCACCAAAGATCACGCAGTTCCTGACTTCGTCCGCATGTCCGGCGAAGAAGGCGGCCGCACTCCGCACGTACTCGCTCGGACAGGTGACGAGCAGGTGATCGCCCGGCTCCGGAACCATCTCTGGCCGGGTCAGCTGGCCGGTGCCCGACCGGCTGATCCCGACGATGAAAGCAGGATGGGGCCGTTCCCGTTCCTTGAGAGGCACCCCGGCGAGCGGCGAGCTCTCGGTGACGATCACTTCGGCCAGAGCCAGGCGTCCGTCGCCGAAGTACTCGACCGAGACTGCCCCCGGCAGCTGCACCGCCGCGGCGATGTCGGCGGCGGCGGCCCGGTCGGGGTCGATCACGAAGTCGATCCCGAGGAGCTGTTTCGCGAAGGCTCCGTCGCGTCCGAAGAAGTCGGGATCACGCACCCGGGCGACCGTCGTCTTGACCTTGAGCTGGTGAGCCGCGGCAGCTGCGGCGATGTTCACTTCGTCGATCGCTGTGACCGCAGCCAGCAGGTCGATCGAACCGGCGTTGTGTTCGCGCAGGATGCGCGGGCTGGCGCCGTTGCCTTCGACCACCAGCGCATCGAGCTCGTCGCGGGCCTGCTCGCAGCGAATCGGGTCGCTTTCGATCACCGTTACCTCGTGACCGTCGGCGCTGAGGGTGCGGGCGACGTTGGTGCCGACCTCACCGGCTCCGATAACCAGCGCTTTCATTCGCTCGACGCTCATGGGTGAGGGCTCACCATATGGAGGTAAGCCTACGCCGGTTTGCGTGCCGACAGGAGCAGGTTGTAGAAGAGCTCGGCCGGCAGGCGTGGCTCCAGAAGAGCGACGTCGACCTTCTGGAGCGCGATGTAGCTGCGGAAGGCGAACTGTCGCCAGCTGGTCGGCACGGTTTCCGGCACAGCCGTCGACTCCATCGACCGCATGCCCCAGCCCCAGACGTTGGCGACCAGCTCTTCACCGTTGACCACCGTCTTGTCGAACCCTGCCCGGGGAGGGATCTCCCGGAGGTCGGCCGCTACGAAGGCGTGCACGTCAACCTCCGGCTCGAGGCTGTGCTCGTCTTCGTCGAGCTGTTCGGCGCTGTGGCTCAGACGTTCGGCGCTGAAGACCCGGCGCCAGAGCGGGGCTACGGTCGAGCCGATCCGTTTCGGCACGGCGGCCAGACGGTCTCCGTAGCGCGAAGGTTCTCCACAGAACACGATCGACCCGCCGGGGCGCAGTACCCGGAAGAACTCGGAGAAGGCGCGGTCCAGGTCCGGGATGTGGTGGAGGACGGCGTGGCCGAGCACGACGTCGAAGCTCTCGTCCTCGAACGGCAGGGTCTCGGCTTCGGTCACGACGGTGGTGACCGGCACGCCGAGTCCCTCAGCGGTCTTCTCGAGTGAGGCCAGCATGCCCGGTGAGATGTCGGTGGCGGTCAGGTTGTCGATGATCCCCCGGCTGGCAAGGTTGAGCGAGAAGTAGCCGGTGCCGGCGCCGATCTCGAGGGCGTCGCCGAAGACCGGAATCGTCTCGGTCCCCAGCGCTTTGCGCACCTTCGCTGCCACTTGCTCCTGGCCGATCGGTCCGAAGTCGATGCCCCACTTGGCGTCGTAGGACCCGGCCGCCGCGTCGTGGTAGCGGGTGTTGACGTCCTTGATGTGCTCGGGGGTGGCTGTCGGGGAAGCAGGCACGAGGGCGAAAGATAGGGAAGAATCGCCTTCCTTGACCGAGACGTACCTGCAAAGCGACCAGCCCGAGGGCGTGCCACCGCTCGAGTTGACCGGTGAGCGCACCCTGCCCGATGTTCCTGAGGAGAACTACTGGTACCAGCGTCACCTTGTCGTTTACGAATGGATCGCCGCGAGAGTCGGCGGTCTCGATGTGGTCGATCTGGCCTGTGGCGAGGGTTACGGTTCTGCGGTTCTGGCCCGCAGCGCCGCCGACGTGATCGGAGTCGATGCGAACCCTGAAGCCTTCGCACACGCGGAGGCCAAGTACACGACCGGCAACCTGAGTTTCCGGCGCGGACTGGTCGAGAGCTTCGACGAGGCGCGTGACGCGGTCGTCTTCCTGCAGACGATCGAACACATTGTCGACCCCGGGCCGTTGCTCGAGGGCTTCGCCCGGATCGCCCCGGTCTCCTGGATCTCGACCCCGAACCTGCTCACGCTCGCCCCTCCGGGGGCCGAGAAGTCCGAGAACCCCTGGCACATCAAGGAGTACCGGCTGGAGGAGTACCGGGCTCTGCTGGAGCCGCACTTCTCGAGGGTCGAGATTCTCGGGCTCTCCCATGCCCGCAAGCTGCGCTGGCACGAACTCGCCCTCTCGCTCGGCTGGGACAGGGTCCACGCCGCACTCGGGCTGACCAAACCCTTCTACGACTGGTTCACGCCGGCGATCTCGACCGCCGACTTCAGGCTCAGCCACGACAACCTCGAAAGCGCGCTCGACTTCATCGCCGTCTGCCATGTCTGAACGGGTCGGCGATCTGGCGATCGTCCTCCACTCACACATGCCCTACGTCGAGGGCTTCGGCACGTATCCGTTCGGCGAGGAGTGGCTGTTCGATGCGGTGGTCCATTCGTATCTTCCTGTCCTCGATGTCGCCCGGGGTCTGACCATGACTGTGACTCCGGTCCTGGCCGACCAGCTGGAGGCACCGGGTGTCGCGTCGCGGCTCAGGCGCTTCCTGACCGACCACCGGCTCGGTGCGGCGGCCAGAGACGTCGAGTCATGCGAGCCGCGCTTTCGCGAAGCCGCGGCGGCTGAGCGTGACCGGTACGCGGCGACGGTGGATCTGCTCGATGCGGCCGGAGGCGATCCGCTTTCAGCATTCCAGTCGGCTTCGGAAGCCGGGCGGGTGGAGCTTGCCGCATCGAGTGCCACCCACGCCGTACTGCCGATGCTGGCCAGCGAGCGTGGGGTCGACCTCCAGGTGCAGACGGGCATAGCCTCCCACCGGAGGCGTTTCGGCTGGACCGGCGGTTTCTGGCTTCCCGAATGTGCCTACGAGCCGGGCCTCGAGCACGACCTGGCCCGAAACGGGGTCGAGTGGTTCTGCACCGATCAGAGCGCCTTCGAGCGGGGCGATGAAGCCCTGGCACCGGTGTCGACCGAGGCCGGTCCGCTCGCCTTCACCATCGACTGGCATGCGGTCTCCTGGCTGTGGGACATGAGCGGCTACCCCTCCTGGCCGGGATACCTCGACTTCCACTCGCTTTCGATGAACGGGGTCAGGATCTTCCGGATCGACGGCGAACCGTATGACCGTGAAGCGGCCACGGCAACGGCCGTGAAGCAGGCCTCGGAATTCCTCGAGTCCGCGGCCTCCAGGCTCGACGACTACCGCGAGCGGACCGGTGCCACCGGCCTGATGGTCTTCGCCTGCGACTGTGAACTGCTCGGCCACTGGTGGGCGGAGGGACCGACATGGCTCAAGGCGGTTCTCGAAGGCGCCGAAGAGCACGGCATCCGCCTGACCGGCCTCGGCGACGCCGCCGGCCGGCTTGCCGGAAAACCCGGACCCGGTGCCCGCGAGGCTGTCCTGAAGAGTTCCACCTGGGGGGAGAAGAAGGACTTCCGCACCTGGGACTCGCCCGAAGTGGCAGACCTGGCGACCGGCGCCCGGAACCTGGAGCTGGCAGTCAACCGGGCGGTGGCGGGCGGTCTCGGGCGCGAACGCGCGGAGCGTGCCGCCCGTGAGCTGCTCGCCGTTCAGGCGAGCGACTGGGCCTTCCTCGACGGACGCCGGCAGGCCGGCGACTACGCCTTCGACCGCGCGGTCGACCATGCCGCCCTCGCCTTCGAGGCCATAGACTCCCGAGGCGCCGAATCAATGGAACCCAGGCTGCGCTCGCTGGCACCGGACCTGAATCTGGCGCCGCTGAAGGTTCCCTGAGCAGCGGCAAACCGAACCATGAACCGAATTCTTATCGTCTCCTGGGAGTACCCGCCGCTGATCGAAGGCGGCCTCGCACGGCACGTGCGAAAGCTCTCGGAGGCCCTGGTCGAACTCGGCATCGAGGTTCATGTGCTCACCCGCGGCGGCGAGCAGGCGACGATCGAGGAGCAGATGGCCGGGGTGCAGATCCACCGGATCGTCGAGCCCGAACGACCGACCGACCTGGCCCAGTTCGTGACCTGGGTCGAGCGCATGAACTCGGACATGCTGGCGGCCGGGGTCGAGCTCGGGGACCGTTACGACTTCGACCTGGTCCACGGTCACGACTGGCTGGTGGCGAGCGCCTGCGACCACCTCTCACGCCGCTACGGGACACCGTTGGTGACGACGATCCATGCCACCGAGTTCGGCCGCCACCAGGGCTGGGTCGAGAAGCACCCCCAGGCCCACATCCACGGCGTGGAGAAATGGATCGCCAACCGCTCCGACCGGGTGATCGCCTGCTCGCTCTTCATGAAGGAGCAGATCGGGGAGATCTTCTCGGTCGAACCGGATCGGGTCACGGTCATCCCCAACGGGATCGACCCGGCCGACCTGCCCCGTGAAGATCCTGAGGCCCTCGCGGGACTTCGAACCGAGTTCGCCGAGCCGGACCAGAACCTGGTCCTGCTGATCGGCCGGCTGGTCTACGAAAAGGGCTTCCAGCTGGCCCTCGAGGCGATGCCGGAAGTGATCCGGCAGGTTCCGAACACGCGCTTCCTGGTCGCTGGCTCGGGAACCCACGAGGCCGAGCTCCACAAGCAGGCCGAAGACCTCGGCCTGATGGACCACGGCACTTTCCTCGGCTGGATCGGCGACGACGTGCTGCATTCGCTCTACCGCATCTCCGACCTGACCGTCGTCCCTTCAATCTACGAGCCGTTCGGCCTGGTCGCACTCGAGGCGATGGCCTCGGAATGCCCCTGTATCGCTGCCGACACAGGCGGACTGAGGGAAGTGGTGCCGCTCGAGGGGGCCGGACTGCGTTTCCGGGCCAGCGACCCGGAGCACCTCGCCGAAGCCGCTGTCCAGGTCCTGAGCGACGAGGACCTCAGCCGCCGCATGGTCGAGGAGGGCACCTCCCATATCCGCCTCTTCGACTGGGCCGACGTCGCCCGCCAGACTCTCGCTCTCTACGGCGAAGTGACCGCTGTCGCCGACCCTTCCTGACTGACCAACGGAATCCAGTCCAGCGGCGGCACCCCGATCTGTCGGTCGCCCGGTCGAGGCCGAAGGTCATGAGCGCGGCCGGGGGAGGGTCTCCTGCCACACCCACCGTTCCCGCTCGACCCTCCCCCGACCACGCTCAATGACGATGGCCGACGTCTGACGAAGATCCGGCGCAGCGATTCCACCGGATTCGCCCGGTATCCATGGCTCCGGCTATGTTGTTCGCACCTTGGATACGCCCAGAAGGATGGGGTGACGACCGTTGACTATCGGAAGCATCAGGGCCGCTGGTTCGCCGCGCAGGCATGCGGTGCTGATTCTGGCCAGCTCGAAACATCGCTTCATGCGCTCTGGCGGCTGGCTGGTCGCCGTTTTGTGTCTTGCGGCTTTGACCGGATGCGGTGAATCAAAGGAAGACAAGGTAGCCAGCGCTGTCGAAGAGTTCTACCCTGCCGCCGCAAGCGGAGACGGGGAGACGGCCTGCGATCACATTGCTGAAGTGGCGATGCTGGGTGGGAGCTACAGGAGATGCGTGGCGATCGTTGAGGGTGGAATCCTCTACGACTCCAAGATGAAGAAGCAGTTCAGGAATGTAGAAGTGGAGGAAGTCATCATCAGTGGTCAGGAAGGCAAACGGGCCGACGCCTATTTGGGCCCCATGGATTCCGTGTTTCTCCGGAAGGAAGATGGCGTTTGGAAGATCGAGGCGGAGACGTTGGACGCGATCTGACCAGATTTCCAGTCAGACGGCCATCGACCCCGGCCTCGACAGAGACCGAAATCCTGAAAGCATGGAGTCCACATAGGAACAGGAAAGACCCACCGAGGGCGGGTCTTTCCAAAGGTGGCGGTTAATCACCCCGCGCAGTTGATACCTGTGCTGAACGTACCACACGGGTTTTCGGGCGCAAGTCAACCAGAAGCGCGAACCCTGCTCACGGTCATAATCCGCAGAAGCCTGATCTTTGCCCCTTTGTGTTCGCGCTGCCCGATGAACAACTGGCGGAAGGCGTTGGACTCGAACCAAATTCGGTGATTAGCCGAACCCGACAGGTATCAACTGCAGGCGAAGCCTCGTCGCTTCACCTTCCGCTCTTCCAAGGTATGCGGTCCTCTGGCGACCATCCCGGGCCGGACTTGATCTTTCTCAGAGTTGAGGAGTACTTGGCACACAAACGTTGTCCAAGCTGCGTAGATGTGAGGATCTCGTCAACGATCACACCGGGGGTCGTCCAGCTCGTAGGTGTGAATTCGCGGCAGAGGGATGGCTCTATTGAGAGTTCGGTCGAGCCGTCACTGTCAGGGAACGTCCAGGACGCCCGAGTCGGCCGGGTCCGGCTCGACCGGGTCCGGCCACTTGAGCTGCTCGGGTTCGGCCCTCATCCGTAGGACCCGGGCCGGCACACCGCCGACTACGGCATTGGCGGGAACGTCTTTGGTGACGACCGAGTTGGTGCCGACGATCGAGTTGTCCCCGACTGAGACTCCTCGCAGGATGCAGGCTCCGTAGCCGATCCAGACATTCGATCCCACCCGCACGTCCTTCATGTAGATGCCCTGGTGCCGGATGGCTCGTTCCGTCTCGA
Source organism: uncultured Solirubrobacterales bacterium (assembly GCA_963709475.1). Taxonomy (GTDB): domain Bacteria; phylum Actinomycetota; class Thermoleophilia; order Solirubrobacterales; family 70-9; genus 67-14. Next base: position 364,230 of record CAVPWI010000009.1, read on the forward strand.
CCACGCCGTGGTCGAAGTCGATGAACATCGTGCGGTCGGCGATCACGCACTCGGCCCCGATCCTGACGTGCCGGTAGGCCGAGATCGTGCACTCCTGGCCCATCACCGTCTTGTCACCGATCTCGACCAGGCCCTCGTGGCAGCGGATCTTCGTGCCGTCGCCGATCCAGACGAACCTGCCGAAGCTAATCGAGGCCTGTTTGCCGGTCTGGAGCTGCAGGCCGCGACCGAAGAAGACCGGGCCGTCGGTCCGCCACCTCCAGCCGGTCGAGGTCAGCAGCCGCCGGCGCAGGTAACGCAGGAAGAGCCGCGCGTACTTGGGCGTCAGCATGCGATGTTGGTAGAAGAAGTCGATCGAGCGCTTCAAGACGATCGGGAGATTATTGCCCCGCCGGATCGTTGGCCTGCCGGATCAGGTTCTAGACTGGCCTCACCGATGAGCGAATCAACCACCGAGTCGACCGCTGCGCTTTCCTCCCTCGCCGAACGCCTCGTGGCCGGTGACAAGCGCGCTCTGGCTCGGGCGATAACCCTGATCGAGTCCGACGACCCGGCCGGCTGGGATCTGGTTCGCGAAGTGTTCCCGCTCACAGGCAAGGCCCGGATCGTCGGTTTCACCGGACCTCCCGGAGTCGGCAAGAGCACGCTGATCGGTGCGCTCACCAAAGAACTTCGCAAGGAAGACCGCCAGGTGGCGGTGCTTTCGATCGACCCGTCGAGCCCGTTCACGCAGGGGGCTCTGCTGGGCGACCGGATCAGGCTCAGCGACCACTTCCTCGACAAGGGCGTGTTCATCCGCTCGATGGCATCGCGCGGTGCGCTGGGCGGGCTTTCGGAGGCGGCGCTTCAGGCAGCGCTGGTCATGGACGCCTCGGGCAAGGACGACGTGCTGGTCGAGACGGTCGGCGTCGGCCAGGGGGAGATAGACATCGTCGACCATGCCGACACGATCGTGCTCGCCTTGATGCCAGGCTCCGGCGACTCGATTCAGGCGCTGAAGGCCGGGGTCATGGAGATCCCCGACGTGATCGTGGTCAACAAGGCCGACCACCCGATGACCGACACGATGATCCGCGAGGTCCGCGGCGCCCTGTCGCTTGCCCACCAGCCCGGGGACTGGCGCGTGCCGATCCTCAGGACCGAGGCGACCAGGGCAGAGGGCATCGAAGAACTGGCCGCCAAGGTGAGCGAGCACCGTGCCTTCATCGAAAACGCCGGCACCCTGGCCGAGCGCCGGGCACGAAACCTCCGCAGTGAAGTCCTCGGGATCGCGACTGCGAGGCTGCGGCGCCGTCTCGAGGCGGCGATCGGCGATGATCCGGCTGTCGCCGGACTGCTCGACCGGGTCGTCAGTCGCGAACTTGACCCTGCTTCTGCAGCGGCGGAACTACTGGAAGGAGAGTTGAATGTCTGAGGAGAAAGCCCAAGGTGCCACGACCAACCCCACGGTCGAAGACGTGGAGGCCTGGCACGGCTATCAGCTGGATGAGATTTCGGGCCAGGGCGTAGCCAAGGTCGAGGGCCTGTTCGTCGACAACGAGAGCGGCGAGCCTGCCTGGATCCTGGCCAAGCTCGGCCGATTCGGGAAAGTCGTGCCGGTCTCGGTTCGGGAGTGTGCCGCAGCCGCGGGTCGCGTCTGGGTGCCTCACGAGCGCGAGGTGATCCGCGACGCGCCTGCCGTCGATCCGACGATGCCGCTGAACCGCGAGCAGGAGCTCCAGGTACTCGAGTACTACCGGATCCCTGAATCAGTCGGACGGGGAGCGGAGATCGCCGATCGGCCCGAAGGTACGGTCACCGCCAAGCCACCGGCCTGATTCCACCCATCGTCTATTTCAAGGCGACCAGCTAGCAGCCGAGGGCGCGGGCGATGACCATCTGCTGGACCTCGTCGGTGCCTTCGCCGATCGTCAGGATCTTGGCGTCGCGGTAGAAGCGGCAGACCGGGTACTCCTCGATGTAGCCGTAGCCGCCGTGGATCTGGACGGCCTCTTCGGCCGCACGAACCGCCAGCCGGCCGGTGATTAGCTTGGCCTGCGCAGCGGTCAGGCTGAAGTCTTTGCCGTTGTCCTTCTCGATCGCCGCCCGGTAGGTCAGCAGCCGGGCCGCCTCGAGCTGTGAGGAGACGTCGGCGATCTTCGCCTGGATCGCCTGGAACTTCGAGATCGACTTGCCGAAGGCCTGGCGTTCCTTGGCGTACTTGAGCGCTTCGTCGAGCGCGCCCTGAGCCAGACCCACGCCCATCGCCGCGACCGAGATCCGTCCACCGTCAAGGATCTGCAGGAACTGCTTGAAGCCTTCGCCGCGCGGCCCTAGGAGGTTGCCTTCGGGCACACGGGCGTCTTCGAAGGTCAGGGGGCGGGTATCCGAGGCGTTCCAGCCCATCTTCCGGTAGGGCTCGCCGATCACGTAGCCGTCGGTTCCGTTGGGGACGATGATGTTCGAGATCTCCGGGCGTCCGCGCTCGTCCTGGCCGGTGACTGCGGTGATAGTCACGCAGCCCGTGATGTCGGTTCCGGCGTTGGTGATGAACTGCTTGGCCCCGTTGATCACCCATTCGCCGTCTTCCAGCACCGCCCGCGTCTTGGTATTGCCGGCGTCGGAGCCGGCCTCGGGCTCGGTCAAGCCGAAGGCCGCCAGCTTGCGCCCGGCGCAGAGGTCGGGCAGCCACTGCTGCTTCTGCTCGTCGGTTCCCCAGTTGTAGATCGGGGAGGTACCGAGCGAGGTGTGGGCTGCGAGGGTGATCCCGACCGAAGAATCGATTCGGGCCAGCTCTTCGACCGCCATCGCGTAAGACAGGATGTCGCCTCCGCCGCCCCCGTACTCCTCGGAGAACGGGATCGACATGAAACCGAGATCGGCCATCTTGGCGACCAGTTCGTAGGGGAAAGACTTGGTCCGGTCGAGCTCTTCGGCAACGGGAGCTACCTCGTTGCGGGCGAAGTCGCGGACGGTGTCCCGGATAAGTCGCTGTTCATCGGTCAGGTCGAAGTTCATGCCGGCAATCCTATGGATGCGGCTCTCAGGGTGCGCGACCGAGCCGCGCCGCATCAGGCGATCGCAAGCGGTCGGGATTTTGATTCCTATTCGGGCCTTATCCCGACCGCTTGCCGGGTCTGGACGGCTCAGCCCTGGTCGGCGGCGATTCTGCGGGCGAGGGAGACGAGCAGGTGGACTCCGAAGCCGGTCGGGCCCTTGCCCCAGTACTCGCGGCCGGTGTCCCAGGCGGTGCCGGCGATGTCGATGTGGCCCCACGGCTTGCCCTCGGTGAACTCCTCCAGGAAGGAGGCTGCGTAGATCGTGCCTGCCTTGCGCTGGGCGGAGGCGTTGACCAGATCGGTGATGTCTCCCCTGGTGAGGTCCTTGTACTCGTCGTGGAGCGGCAGGCGCCAGACCAGCTCGCCGGATGCTTCACCGGCGGCGCTGACCGAAGCGGCAAGCTCGTCGTCATTGGAGAGCAGCGCCGCGTAGGTCGAGCCGAGCCCGATCACAACCGCGCCGGTCAGGGTCGCGATGTCGACCATCCGGTCGGCGCCTTCGCGTGCACAGTGGACCAGGGCGTCGGCCAGGATCAGCCGGCCTTCGGCGTCGGTATTGGTCACCTCGACCGTCTTGCCGTTGAGCTGGGTGATGACGTCACCGGGCTTCAGCGCGGTCCCGGAGGGCACGTTCTCGGTTGCGGGGAGGACCGCGATCAGGTCGATCGGTACCTCAAGCTCGGCGATCGCCGCGACCGCTTCGAGAACCGCCGCGCCCCCCGACATGTCCATCTTCATCTCGTGCATTCCGGCTGACGGCTTGATCGAGATGCCACCGGTGTCGAAGGTGACCGACTTGCCGACCAGGCCGAGCTTCTCGCCCGATCCGCGGCCGGTGTACTTCAGGGTGATCAGTCGGGGCTCGATGTCTTCACCGCCTTTCGCCACAGCCTCGAGGCCTCCCATGCCGGCCGCGATGATTCCAGCGCGGTCGAGCACCTCGACCTCGACCGAGTCGAAGCCACCGGCGATCTCGACCGCCCTGTCGGCCAGGTAGACGGGTGTCGCGAAGTTCGCCGGAAGGCTCTGCAGATGCCGTGCGCGGTTGCCGGCATTCGCGATCGCCTCGCCGACCTTCACCGCTTCGCCGATGTCCGTGGCGGAGGAGATCTCGACCGTCTTCAGTTCGGGAGCGGCCTCTTCCCCGTCGGAGCCGCTTTTGAACCGGTCGAAGTTGAACGAGGCGAGGGCGGCACCTTCGACGAGCGCGGCGGCGACGGCGCCGGGCTCGGGTCCGTCTCCGCCGGCGTCGGGCAGGATCCAGCCGAGGGCCTCGCCCTTGGCCTTCTTCAAGGCCGAATGCGCCACCGCTCCGGCAACCCGGGCCCGCTCGGGAGTGAACTCCGCCCTGGCCCCGAGTCCGATGATCGCCACCCGTTCCGGCTTGCCCGGGAAGACGGTCACCGAAGACTTGAAATCGGAAGACGCATCCCCGGCGCCGGGTGTACTGCCCAGCGGTTCGGAGAGCGAATCGTCTTCGAACAGCCCGACCGCGACCAGGTCGGCGTCGAGTTCGGACAGGGCAACATCGCTCGAGTAAGCCTTCATGGGCCGCAGTCTAGATAGCCGGGCCTCGTCGCCGGTCGGTATCTTGGGCATGTTCCGCAATCGACCTGACCCACGAAAGGCGGCAGATGCCCCGCACAGTGATCCTCTCCTCAGCACGTACGCCCTTCGGCAAGATGGGCGGAGCCCTCGCCCCAGTAGACGCAACCGAGCTGGGCGGTGTAGCCATCGCCGGTGCCCTCGAGCGAGCCGGGGTAAGCCCCTCCGAGGTCGAGCTGGTCAGCTTCGGCCAGGTCATTCAGGCCGGCCAGGGCCAGATCCCTTCCCGCCAGGCCCAGATCAAGGGCGGCATCCCGAAGGAGGTTCCTTCGGAGACCGTGAACAAGGTCTGCGCCTCGGGCATGCGCGCCGTCGGCCTGGTCGACCTGGCCATCCGCGCCGGTGACGTAGAGGTCGGCGTCGGCGGTGGCATGGAGTCGATGAGCAACGCTCCTTACCTGCTTCCGGGCGCCCGCTTCGGCTACCGCATGGGCGATGTCAAGTCGGTCGACTCGATGACCCACGACGGACTGACCAACCCCTTCACCCACCTCCAGATGATCAACGAGGCCAGCGAGGTCTCGAACCACCTCGGCGTCGAACGTGACGACATGGACCGCTTCGCCGCCCGCTCGCACGAGTACGCGGCCCGCGCCCAGGGTGACGGCGTCTTCGCCGAGGAGATCGTTCCGGTCACGGTCAAGGGCCGCAAGGGCGAGACCGTCGTCGATACCGACGAAGCGATCCGCCCTGATGCCACCCAGGAAAGCCTCGCCAAGCTGCGGGCGATCGGTGGCGACGACGCCACCCACACCGCCGGCAACGCGCCCGGAGTCAACGACGGCGCCGGCGCCCTCGTGCTGGCCTCCGAGGACTGGGCCAAGGCCAACGGCAAGGAGATCATGGGCACGATCGTCGGCTACGGCCAGATCGGCGACGAGTTCGCCTGTCTCGCCAAGACCCCGGCCCTGGCCGCCAAGGCAGGCCTCGAGAAGATGGGCCGCTCGGCCGACGAAGTCGATGTCTGGGAAGTCAACGAAGCCTTCGCTTCGGTCTCGCTGAACACCGTGGACATGCTCGGCATCGACGAAGACAAGGTCAACGTCAACGGTGGCGCTATCGCGCTGGGACACCCGATCGGTGCTTCCGGCGCCCGGATCATCGGTGCCCTGGTCCGCGAGCTCCAGCGCCGCGGTGGCGGGCTCGGCTGCGCCGCGATCTGCTCCGGCGGTGGGCAGGGCGACGCGATCTTCGTCGAGGTCTAGGCGGTAGGCGGGGCGGGGGAGGCGATGCCCCTCCGCGCCTACCCCGCCAACCCATACGGAGGGGCATCGCCTCCCCCGCCTGCACGCCAGGCGGGCCAGCCGCCTCGCTAGATTGGCCCAGATGAAGGAATCATCTGAAGCGGCCTTTTTCGACCTTGACAAGACCCTGATGGCGGGGTCGAGTGGGATGGAGTTTGCGCGGGTGGCGAGGCGGCGCGGGCTGATCTCGCGGACCCAGATCTTCAAGTGGGGCCGGGACCACCTGCGGTACCGGCTCAGGGGCGCGACGGACGAGCAGACCAACGAGGTCCTGAAGATGGCCCGCGATACGTTGTCGAACGTCTCCGCGCGCGAGATCGAACGGATGTGGCCGGAGGTCCTGGCAGGGATGCTGCCGCGGATCTATCCGGAGATGCTGGCCGAGATCCACAGCCAGCAGGACGCGGGTCGCAAGACCTTCATTGTCAGTGCCGCCGGGCACGACCTGGTCGATGCTCTGGCGGGGGTTCTCGGCATGAACGGCGGTGTCGGGACGCGTTACGTCGTCAGCGACGAAGGCGTCTACACGGGTCGGCTTGACGGCCGTTTCGTCTACGGACCGGGCAAGGTCGAAGCGATCAAGGAGCTCGCCGATCAGCAAGACCTCGACCTCGAGGGTTCCTGGGCCTATTCCGATTCCACCTCCGACCTGCCGATGCTCGAGGCGGTCGGCAATGCGGTCGTGGTCAACCCTGACGGGCCCCTGGCCAGGGTTGCCAGGGAGCGGGGCTGGCGTGTGATCCGGTTCGACCGGCTGGGCCGCAACCTCGCCGTGGCCGGAACGGTCACCGTCGCCGCGGCGCTCGGCGGCCTTGGTAGTTACCTCTCAAAGCGACGCTGACCGGATCCGGCGGCGGGTCTCCGGCCTTTAGTATCTGGACCTGATGGAGCCATCGACGACACCGGCTGACGCCGGGGCAGAGACCGAAGAGCAGTTCACCACGATGTCGGGCAAGCCGATCAAGGCGAAGTACGGGCCCGATGACCTGAAAGGTGAGCACGCCGACAAGATCGGTGAGCCCGGCGAGTATCCGTTCACCCGCGGTCCCTACGAGTCGATGTACCGCGGGCGGAACTGGACGATGCGCCAGTTCGCGGGCTTCGGCACGGTGGAGGAGACCAACGAGCGTTTCCACTACCTGCTCGAGCACGGCCAGACCGGCCTGTCGACCGCCTTCGACATGCCGACCCTGATGGGCTACGACTCCGATCACGCCAGATCGCTCGGCGAGGTCGGCCGCGAGGGCGTGGCCGTCGACACGCTCGACGACATGGAACGGCTCTACCAGGGCATCCCGCTGGACAAGGTCAGCACCTCGATGACGATCAACGCGCCGGCGGCGATGCTGCTGGCTTTTTACGTACTGGTCGGCGAGCGCCAGGGAGTCACGCCGGACAAGCTGGCCGGCACGATCCAGACCGACATCCTCAAGGAGTACATCGCCCAGAAGGAGTGGTGCTTCCCGGTCGAGCCCGCGATGAGGCTGGTCACCGACATGGTCGAGTACTGCACCGACCACATGCCGCGCTGGCACCCGATTTCGATCTCCGGCTACCACATCCGCGAGGCCGGGGCGACCGCCGCCCAGGAGCTCGCTTTCACCCTGAAGAACGGATTCACCTACGTCGAACGGGCGATCGAGCGCGGCATCGACGTCGACGCCTTCGCTCCACGACTTTCGTTCTTCTTCAACGCCCACATCGACTTCTTCGAAGAGATCGCCAAGTACCGCGCCGCCCGCCGGATCTGGGCCCGCGAGCTCAAGGAGACCTACGGCGCGAAGAAGCCGGAGTCGATGCGGCTGCGCTTCCACACCCAGACCGCCGGTGTCTCGCTGACCGCCCAGCAGCCGCTGAACAACATCGTCAGGACCGCAATCGAGGCGCTGGCCGGCGTGCTCGGCGGCACCCAGTCGCTCCACACCAACTCCTTCGACGAGGCGCTGGCGCTGCCGACCGAGGAGGCGGTGCGCGTGGCTCTGAGGACCCAGCAGATCATCAAGGAAGAGACCGGAGTCACCAACACGGTCGACCCGCTCGGTGGCTCCTACTTCGTCGAGTCACTGACCGACGAACTCGAGGCCGACGCCTACGACTACTTCCGCCGGATCGACGAACTCGGCGGCATGGTCGAGGCGGTCCGCCAGAACTTCCCGCAGCGCGAGATCGGCGAAGCCGCCTTCACCTTCCAGCGCGAACTGGACGACAAGGAACGACTGATCGTCGGCGTCAACAGCCACGTCCACGACGAAGAGGAAGTGCCGCTGCTACACATCGACCCGGCACTCGAGGCCAAGCAGATCGAGCGGCTGAAGAAGACGAAGGACGAGCGCAGCCAGTCCGAGGTCGACGCAGCGCTTGCCGAGCTGAAGAAGGTCGCTGAAGCCGACGGCAACATGATGTACCCGATCATCGAGGCGGCACGTGCCCGGACCACCGAAGGCGAGATGATCACCGCCCTCCAGGACGTATTCGGCACCTATACCGAGACCCCGGTCTTTTAGGGGAGCGATGAGCGAAGAAGCCGAAACTCAGGCCGCGTCCTCCGGCACGATCAACCGCAAGATCCGTGTGGTCGTTGCCAAGCCCGGCCTGGACGGACATGACCGCGGAGCCAAGATCATCGCCCGCGCCCTGCGCGACGCCGGCATGGAAGTGATCTACACCGGCCTCCACCAGACGCCGGAACAGATCGCCGAGACCGCGATCCAGGAGGACGCCGACGCGATCGGCATCTCGATCCTCTCCGGTGCCCACATGACGCTGGTCCCGAAGATCGTCGAACTGCTCGAGGACCAGGGGGTCGATGACGTGCTGCTGACCGTGGGCGGCACGATTCCGACCCGCGACATCGAGGAGCTGAAGTCGATGGGCGTGGCCGAGGTCTTCACCCCCGGATCCCACACCGACGAGATCGTCGAGTTCATCCGAACCGGCGTCGAAGGCCGCAGCCGCGAGATCTGATCCCGCCGGGTTGGAGGTCGCCCGGGGGAGGGTCTCCCGCCTACCCCATCCATCCCAACTCGACCCTCCCCCGGGCGACCTCATCGCCGAAGCCAGGCCTGAGGGACCCAGAAGTTCGCTGGTCGCGCTTGGCATCAAGGTGGGACAGAGGGTGCCGCCGACGACGTTTCGGGCCGAGGAGGCGGTGCCCTCTGTCCCACCCGGGTTGGAGGCCATGCCGGTGCCCGGGCTGAGTGGTCAGCGGGTGGACTCGAAGCCGAGCAGTGTTTCTCTGACCAGGGGGCCGACGTTTTCGAGGTCGTAGCCGCCTTCCTGGACGATGACTGCGGGCAGGTCCATCTGGCCGAGCAGCCGGCCGGCTTCGCGGTAGGCGTCGATCGTGACTTCGAGCGGGCTCTCGGGGTCGTGGTGGGCGGCGTCCACGCCGAGCGCCACGACCAGCGAGCGGGCGCCGTGGGCCTCGGCCCACTCGATCAAGGAGCGCAGCCCGGCCAGCCAGCCTTCGTCACCGGTGCCCGGATTGAGCGGGAGGTTGCGATTGCTGCCGACTGCCGGGCCGGAGCCGGTCTCGCCGGCAAAGCCGAGGAAGTGGGGGAACCAGCCGTGACCGGGGTCGACATGCAGTGAGGCGGTCAGTACCTGCGGGTCCTCGTAGAAGATCGACTGGGTGCCGTTGCCGTGGTGGGCGTCGATGTCGATTACCGCTACCGGGCCGCGGCCGGAGTCGGCGAGCCGGGCGGCGGCCAGGGCGGTGTTGTTCAGGTAGCAGGAGCCGCCTATCGCGTCCATCGTCGCGTGGTGTCCCGGGGGGCGGCAGCAGGCGTAGGCGACAGGTTTGCCATCGAGTACGAGATCGGCCGCGGTCAGCGCGACTGCGGCTGCCGCCTGTGCGGCTTCCCAGGTGCCCGGGCCGATCAGGGTCATCGTGTCGTAGGTGAATCGGCCGGCTCTCGCGGCTGCCGAAGTCGGTTCTGCAGGTTCAAGGCCCGCCATCAGGCCTTCGGTCGGGAACAGGTACGGCACCACCCGGTCCTGCCCCGGGTCGTCTTCGTGACCGGACTCCTGCCAGCCGGCCCAGGCGCCGGCCAGGTACTCGACGAGCGCGGGGGAGTGGATGCGTTCGAGGGCTCCGGACGGCAGAGGCCTCGGGCCGATCGGCTCGGCGGCTCCGGCTTCGAGAAGGCTCGCCAGGATGCGGTCGGCCCTTTCGGGGTGCTCGGTCCCCGGGATCCTGACCCCGACCCAGACTTCCCCCCCCGGGCGGTGTTCCCGGTGGGTCTCACTCCAGACGATCGGCATTTCAAGGCCCAATTTGCGACTCCTGTGGAAACCGCCCTTGACGAATGGGCGAACTTGCCCTAGCTTAACGATCGTTCATGAAACTCGGTGGGCCGGGTTTCGAGTTTTTGGGGGATATCGGGTGGAGGCAAGCAAAGAGCAGCTCGGCACCGCAAGGGTCATCGACCCGCCGAAAACGCTGCCGCAGCCGGCCCGCCGGCTGGACTCCTCCGGACCGGTTCGTGCGAGCGAGTTCGAGATTTCCGTCGAGCGACTCTGTCTCGACTCGACCTCCCACCGCAACATCCGTGAGTCCTGCGACTCGGACCCGGAGCTGATGGCGCTGAAGGTGATGGAGATCGTCCGGGCGCGCGGAAAGATGCACAACCCCGAGACCGACTCCGGGGGTGTCGCTCTGGGAACTGTCACTGCGGTAGGGGATGGCTTCACCGACCCACCGGCCCTCGGCGATCGAATCGTCACCCTTGCCTCGCTGACCCTGACTCCCCTCCGGATCGATGCGGTCACCCACCTCGATCCGGACTCGGCCCAGATCGAGGTCAAAGGCACCGCCTATGTCTTCGACAGTGCGCCATGGGGTCCGCTTCCCGATGACCTTCCGCTGGAAACAGCGCTCGAGGTATACGACGTCTACGGGGCCGGTTCGCACGTTCGTGACCTGGCTTTCGAAGGGGCCACCGTTTTGGTCATGGGCGCCGGTCACGCCGGCAAGCTGGCCATGGCCGCAGCGCAGGAGACCGTGGCCGACGGCACGGTGGTCTGCCTCGACGTCGACGAGATCGCGGTGGCGAGGGCGATCCAGCTCGGCCTCTGCGACATCGGCCTGACCGTCGACCTGCGGGATCCGGCGGGCACGATGGCCGCGTTGGCCGAGGCCGGAGTGCAGGCGGCCGATCTGACCGTGGTCGTGGTCAACGCCTCCGGCTGCGAGCCGGCGGCGATCGTCGCCACCGCAACCGGCGGCACGATCCTGTTCTTTTCGATGGCGACGACCTTCCAGACCGCGGCACTCACGGCCGACGGCATCGGACGTGACATCCGCATGCTGGTCGGCTCCGGCTTCACCCCTGACGTCGGTAGCTACTCGCTCGACCTGTTGCGCCGGTCCCCTGCCCTGCAGCAGGCCTTCGGCATGCAGGAGACGCTGACTTGAGCGAGTTTCAGATCGACATGAGATGGCGCGATGTCGACGGTCTCGGCCACGTCAACAACGCGGTCGTGCTGACCTACTTCGAAGAAGGGCGCGACCGGTTCCTCGAGAGCCTCGGCATGAACCGCAGCCAGTACGTGGTCGGCCACTGCGCGGTCAGTTTCAACCGGGAGTTGACTCTGGCTTCTGGCCCGATCTCCTTCGGGATCGAGGTGACCCGGATCGGCAACAAGAGCTTCACGACCCGAGAGGTCCTCTCGGATGCGGCGGGTGAAGCGGCGGTGGAGGCGGACTTCTCCCTGGTCATGTGGGATCGCGAAGCCGGCTCGTCGCGCCGGTTGAGCGATGAAGAGAGGTCCGCCTTCGCGCGGTCCGGGAAGGAGCATTGAAGTGAAGGCATGGAACAGCGATCCGGCGGTGCTCACGGTTGCGGTCACCGGAGCCGACGTATTCAGAGACAACAACCCGAACATCCCGTATACGACGCAGGAGATCGCCGACTCGGCAATCGAGGCGGCGGCTGCCGGGGCGACCATCGCCCATCTTCACGTCCGCGAAGACGACGGCACTCCCAGCGGCCGGCCCGAGCTGTTCGTCGACGTGATCGACCGGATCCGCGAGGGCAGCGACCTGATCACGATGGTCTCGACCGGCGGCAGCAACGACATGACGATCGAAGAGCGTACGACCGGCCTCGAGGCCGCGCCGGACATCTCCGGGGTCGAGTCGGGATCGATGAACTTCGGCGACGAGACATTCATCACCGCACCGCCTGCGGGCCGCGGAATCGTCAAGCGCGCGCTCGACTCAGGGATCGCACTCGAGGTCGAGTGCTTCGACGTCGGCCACGTGGTCAGCGCGATCCGCTGGCTCGAGGACGGCACGTTGCCGGGGCCGCTCCGGATCAACCTCGTATTCGGTGTGCCCGGTGGGATCGACGCCTCACCGGAGGCCCTCGATGCGATGCTGAGGCCGCTGCCGTCGGATGCCTTCTGGACGGTCACCTGCATCGGCCGCCACCACCGCCGGATGATGGCGCTGGCGCTGCTCAAAGGTGCGCCGGGGATCCGGACCGGCCTCGAGGACGTCGCCTGGATCAGCCGCGGCGTTCACGCGCCCTCCAATGCTGCGCTGGTCGAGGCGGCGGTCGCGCTGACCCGCGAACTCGGGCGTGAAGTTGCCGACCAGGCCACCGCGAGGGAGCTGCTCGGGCTTGACTGACACCGACCCCAGAGACCCGACCCACGAGGGGGTCGAGACCCGCGACGAGATCGAGGAGGCCGCGGTCGACCTCTTCGCGAGGCTCGGCTACCACGCGACATCGATGCGCGCGATCGCCGACGCGGCCGACATCCAGCCGGCCGCCATCTACCACTGGTTCCCGGCCAAAGAATCGATCCTGATCCAGCTCCAGAACGACTTCATGGAGCGGCTGACCGAGGCGGTCACGGAGGCGATGGCGAGGGTGGACAGGCCGGCCCTGAAGCTGGCTTCGGCTGTCCGTGAGCACGTGCTCTACCACGGCCTCCACACCCGCGAGGCCTTCGTGACGGACAGCGAGATCCGCGCCCTCTCCGGGGAAGCACGTGAGGCGCTCCTGGAGAGCCGCGACGAGTACCAGGAGATGTTCCGCTCGCTGATCAGCCAGGGAATCGAGGAAGGCGAGCTGAGCACTCCCGATCCGGCGGTGGCGACCTACGCGATCCTGCTCCAGTGCACCGGGGTGGCCCTCTGGTACCAGCCGGACGGAAAGCTCGACCTCGAACGCATCGCCGAGCTTCACATCGAACTCGTCCTCGGGTCGCTGCGCGCCGGGGACTCCCTGATAACCGAGGCGGTCGGCCTGACTGCGGGAAGGCCCAGTTGAGCCGGATCAAGCCCCCTGCCCTGCCTGACGAAGCGACGATCGCCGTAGTCGCACCGGCGAGCCCGCCGCAGACCCGGGCTGAAATCGAACAGGCGACCAGCTACTTCGAATCACGCGGCCACACGGTCGTCTTCGGCCCCAACCACCGCAAGGTCCACGGCTACCTGGCGGGCACCGACGCCGAGCGGGCGGCCGACCTCCAGTGGGCGCTGAGCGAGCCCGGCGTCGACATGGTCCACACGCTCTGCGGCGGCTACGGCTGTGCCCGGCTCTACGACCTGATCGACTGGGACAACCTCGGCGAACCCAGGATCGTCTGTGGCTTCAGCGACATCACCGGACTCCATCTGGCGCTGGCGGCAAAGCCGGGCTGGGTCACTTTCTACGGCCCGAACTTCCTGCGTTTCACCCGCCGGAAAGACGAGCTGACCAAAGAGACCGAAGAGTGGTTCCACCGGGCCTTCAGGCCGGAGCCGCTCGGCAAGGTCTTCGAGGACCCCGATGATCCCTACGTCCTGACGGTGGGTGAGGGGGTGGCAGAGGGCACACTGGTCGGTGGCTGCCTGACCCTGGTCAGCGCCAGTATCGGCACCCCTTTCGAGGTCGATACCGAAGGCAAGGTCCTGATGGTCGAAGACCTCAATACCGACCCCTACCTGATCGACACCCTGCTCAACCATCTGGTCAGGGCGGGCAAGCTCGACGATGCGGCCGGCTTCGTTTTCGGCACCGACGTCAACCTGCTGCCGCCGAAGGCGCCGGAGGGGCCCGAGTCCACCCTCTCGATCGAAGAGGTACTGGACGAACTGATCGGGTCGCTGGGGATCCCGGCGATCGCGAACGTGCCGGTGGGGCACGGAAAACACATGGCGACGATGCCGCTTGGGGCCGAGGTCCGGCTCGACGGAGCGGCGAAAACACTTGAAGTGACGGAATCGGCCGTGAGGCCGGCAACAACGAACGAAGAGGGGTAGAAAGTGGTCCTGAAGGAAATGAAGAAGCTGATCGCGGTTGCATTCGCAGCGGTGGTCCTGTTGGTGGTCGCCGCGGCGCCTGCCTCCGCCGAGACGACCGGGGACACCGGAGCGACCGGCGAGGGTGGCGAAGACATCCTCCGGATCGGCTGGGCCCAGGACCCTCAGACCCTGAACCCGTTCATCGGGCTCGACGAAGAGAGCTACACGGTCTGGGCGATCAACTGGGACCTGCTGGTCAACTTCTCGCCTGATGACCTCTCACCGGCACCCGGCATCGCCGAGAGCTGGGAGGTCTCCGACGACCGCAAGAGCGTCACCTTCAGTCTCGATCCCGACCGCAAGTGGTCTGACGGAACGCCGGTCACCTCGAAGGACGTGAAGTGGTCGCTGGAGACCCTCGGCAGCGAAGGCGAGCTGTTCACGAGTTATACGAACAACGTCACCTCGATCACCACCCCGGATGACCAGACCGTCGTGGTCAAGACCTCCCGCCCCGATGCCCGCATCGTCGGCGGACTCTTCATCTACATCCTGCCGGAGCACATCTGGGGCAAGGTGCCACTGGAAGAGCTGACCACGACCTACCAGCCGGACCTGCCGCTGGTCGGAACCGGCCCGTTCATCGTCACCGAGTTCGAGCGCGACCGGATCATCCGCATGGAGCAGAACCCGGAGTTCGAGCCGAAGCCGGAGTTCAATCAGGTCCAGTTCGTCAAGTACGGGACCCAGGACGCAGTCGAAAGGGCCCTCCAGCTCAGTGAGATCGACATGGTGCCGGAGGTTCAGGCAACCACCTTCGAGCGACTCGGCAATCAGGAGAACATCGAGACCGTGGACAGCCCGTCCCCGGCCTTCACCCAGCTTGCCTTCAACCTCTGTCCGGAAGAGCTGTGCCCTGACGCCAACTTCAATCCGGCGATCCAGGACCTGGACGTGCGCAAGGCGATCGCCTACTCGATCGACCGCGACCGGATCAACCAGATCGCAAATCGCGGCACCTCGTTCGTGGCCAACGGCTTCCTGCCGTCTTTCTACGAGTCCTTCTACGAGGAACCTGACGAGATCTACGCCTTCGACCCCGAGAAGGCCAATCAGATCCTCGACGACGCCGGCTGGACGCGGGAAGGGGATGGCATCCGAACCAAGGACGGCGAGGAGCTCTCCTTCAACGTGCTGGTCCGTTCCGAGTCCCCGAGCAACATTCAGGCGGCCAAGCTGATTTCGGAGATGACCCGCGAGGTCGGCATCGAGTACAACGTCGAAGTGGTCAGCGTAGACAAGCTGACCGAGCTGACGATCCGTTCGGTGGACGGCAAGCCGGCTCCCGACTTCGACTCCTTCATCTGGGGCTGGGGTGGCGATCCGTACGACCCGAGCTTCCTGCTCAGCCTGATGACCACCGATGAGATCGGTGGATCTTCGGACTCCTTCTTCTCGAACGAGGAATACGACCAGCTCTTCACCGAGCAGGCCGGGATCTTCGACATCGAGCAGCGCAAGGAGCTGGTCAGCCGGATGAACAACATCCTCCAGGAGCAGGTCGCTTACGTGGTCCTGACAGAGGACCCGAACCTGCAGGCCTACCGCACCGACCGGATCGCTGGCGTCGAAGCCGCCTGTCCGTCGGAGACCGGAGACATCATCTGCGAGCAGGCCGGCTACGGCCCGCTGCTGACGATCTCGCCGGCTTCCGGATCGACTTCGTCGGATGAAGGCGGAGGAAGCGGCGTGATCATCGCGATCATCGCGATCGTGCTGATCGCGGGCGCCGGCTTCTTCATGCTCCGGGCCCGCCGCCGCCGTGACGGCGAGCCGATGGAAATGGAGGAGTGACGGCCGCTTGACGCAGGGGCTTGAAACGAGGCTTGAGGCATGAGCGGGCGCTGGCTGGCCGGCAAGGTCGCGGCGGCGGTGCTGACGCTGCTGTTCGTGATCCTGTTCAACTTCTTCCTGTTCAGGGTCATGGGAGATCCGACCACCCAGCTCGCCCGCCTGCCTCGCGCCACGCCTGAAGAGATCCAGAAGCTCCAGGCTGCGTACGGCCTCGACAAGCCGCTGGTCGGCCAGTTCGCAGACTACGCATCCGACACCGCCCGCTTCGACCTCGGCACCAGCCAGCGCTCGCGCCGGCCGGTGCTCGACGAGATCATGGACGCGATGCCGTGGACGCTGCTTCTGGTCGGGACCGGCACGCTGATAGCAACCATGCTCGGAAGCTGGATGGGGGTGATTGCCGCCACGCGGCGTGGTCAAAAGGCGGACGACGGATTGCTCAGCTTCAGCCTGTTCACCTACGCCTCACCCGAGTACTGGATCGGGATTATCCTGATCCTGCTGTTCGCGGTCTGGTTACCGATCCTGCCATCGGGCCTGCAGGTGACCCCGGGCGTCGAGTTCTCGCAGCTTCTTCGCCGAGGCGGCGGACGTGGCGGAGCACCTGATCCTGCCTGCGACGGCGATGACCCTGATGCTTCTGGGCCAGTACTTCCTGATCATGCGATCGTCGATGGTCGACGTCCTGACGGAGGACTTCATCACGGTCAAACGGGCGACCGGGCAGCGCTGGGACAGGGTGGTTCGCAAGCACGCCGTGCCTAACGCACTTCTGCCGCTGGTCACGCTCTCGGCGATCCAGTTCGGGGCCGTAGTCGGTGGAGCGATCACGATCGAGACGGTCTTCTCCTGGCCCGGGCTCGGCGAGCTCACATTCCAGGCGATAAACGACAAGGACTTCCCGGTGCTCCAGGGCACCTTCCTGATCTTTTCCTTCGGGGTGATCCTGGCGAACCTGCTCGCCGACATCCTCTACTTCTACCTCGACCCCCGGGTGAAGGCGACATGACCTGGTCCGGCGTATTCGCACTGCTGGTCGGAAGCTGGCGCGGCCGCTTCGGGCTGACGATTCTCGGGCTCGCCGTCTTCGTCTCGATCTTCGGCACGCTGATCGCTCCCTACGATCCCGAGGCGTCCAGCCTGGACGTGCTCCAGCCGCCCAGCTTCGACCACCTGCTCGGGACCACCGAGAACGGTGCCGACGTCTTTTCGCAGATCCTGGTCGGGGCCCGGGTGTCGGTCGTGGTCGGCTTCGCGGCGGCTTTCATCTCGGCCGTGCTCGGCTCGCTCGTCGGCCTGGCCAGCGGCTATTACGGCGGCTGGACCGATCGCATCCTCGACGCGCTCGAGAACTGGTTCCTGGTGATCCCGACCCTGCCGCTGATGATCGTCCTGGCCCGGCTGCTCGATCCTTCGCTGACGGTGCTGATCGTGGTCATCGGCCTGACTTCCTGGGCCGGCACCGGGCGCATCGTCAGGGCCCAGGTCCTGACCCTCAGGGAACGGGCCTTCGTCGAGCGTGCCCGGGCACTCGGAGCGCGGGACACCTACATCATCCGCAAGCACATACTCCCCAACACCCTGCCGCTGATCTTCGCCAACACCGTCCTGATCATCGCCGTGGCGATCCTTTCCGAGGCGGCCCTGTCTTTCCTCGGGCTCGGAGACCCGACAAGGATCTCCTGGGGAACGATGCTCGAGAACGCCTTCGAATCCGGGGCTCCCAGCGCCGGCGCCTGGTGGTACGTGATCCCGCCCGGGCTGGCGATCACGATGCTGGTGCTGGCGGTCTCCCTGATCGGCTTCCTTTTCGAGGAGTTCATCAACCCCCGCCTCCAGAAGGAGTCGGACCAGGCCGCGATCGCTGAGGAGCCGGTGACCCCCCTGACCCAGAGGCAGTCGTGAAGAAGCTGCTCGAAGTCGAAGACCTCCGGGTCGAGTACCGCGGACGCCCGATCGTCGGCGGGGTCAGCTTCAGCCTCGGCAAAGGCGAGTCCCTGGGGCTGGCCGGGGAGTCCGGTTGCGGCAAGACGACCACCGCGCTTTCGCTGATGAAGATGCTTCCCGACGGCCTGACGCAGTCGGGCTCGATCACGCTCAGGCCGGACGGGGTCGAGGACTCGATCAACATCGGCAAGCGCACTGAAGCGGGCATGCAGGTCGTGCGCTGGCGCCACGTCTCCTTGGTCTTCCAGGGGGCGATGAACTCGCTCGACCCGGTTAAGCACATCGACTCCCAGCTCGCCGAAGTGATCCGGCTGCACGAGAAAGGCGTCTCATCCGGCGAGGTCAGGGACCGGATCGCCGACCTGCTGACCACCGTCGGGCTGTCGCCGGCGCTGGGCAAGCGCTACCCGCACCAGCTCTCCGGCGGCCAGCGCCAGCGGGTGATGATCGCCCTCGCCCTCGCCTGCCGGCCGTCGCTGGTGATCGCCGACGAGCCGACCACGGCGCTCGACGTGGTCATGCAGGCCCAGGTGCTGGAGCTGCTCGAGAAGCTCCGCGACGAACTCGGCCTCTCATTGATCCTGATCTCCCACGACCTCGGGGTGCTGGCCGAGACCTGCGACCGGATCGCGGTCATGTACGCCGGGCGCATCGTCGAGTCGGGCTCGGTCGAGTCGGTCTTCTCGAACCCGCAGCATCCGTATACGAAGCGCCTGCTCGACTCGCTGCCGGTGATCGGCGGCGAGCGAGGTCTGGCCCCGCCGATACCCGGCGCCCCACCGGACCCCGGCCGTCCCCCGGAGGGCTGCGCCTTCCATCCACGATGCCCCTATGCCGAGGACCGCTGCCGGACCGATCCCGAGGCGCGTGAAGTGGCGCCCGGCCATGTCGCGGCCTGCCATTTCTCACCCTGGAGCAGCTGGCCCGAGGTCGAAGCGGCCGGAACGGCGGTGAAGCGATGAACGGGGTAACGGCGGACGGCGCGCTGATGGGCGTCAGGGATCTCGAGGTGACCTTCAGGTCGCGTCGCAAGAAGTCCCGCGCGATCGACGGGATCTCGCTGGAATGGAAGCGCGGCGAGGTGCTCGGCGTGGTCGGCGAGTCCGGCTGCGGAAAGTCGACTCTGGCCCGGGCGATGCTCGGCCTGCAGGAGACCTCGGGCGGCGAGGTTCGGCTGGACGGTCAGGCGATCGGCGGCCGCGCCGGCACCAGAGACCTGCGCCGCCGGATCCAGATGATTTTTCAGGATCCGTACCAGACGCTCAACCCCCGGCAGAAGGTGGGCGCGATCGTCGCCGAGCCGCTGGTGGTCCAGGGGGTGGAGAAGACGGTCCACCGCGAGCGCATGGAAAAAGCGCTCCGTGACGTCGGGCTCGACCCCGAGACCTACCTCGACCGCTACCCGCATCAGCTTTCCGGAGGCCAGCGTCAGCGGGTGGCGATCGCCGCGGCTCTGGTACTCGAACCGGAAGGGCTGATCTGCGACGAGCCCGTGTCGATGCTGGATGCCTCGGTGCGCTCACAGATCCTTACTGTGCTGATGGAACTCCAGAAGCGCCGGAACCTCGCCCTGATCTTCATCACCCACGACCTCAGCCTGGCCTGGTCGCTCTGCGACCGGATCGCAGTGATGTACCTCGGCCGGGTGGTCGAGGTCGGGACCGCGGTCGACGTGATCGAGAGGCCGAAGCATCCGTACACAGCGGCCCTGGTCGCCGCGGTGCCGGTCCCGGCGATCGGCAAGGGCGAGGCGCGAGCCCTGCTCAAAGGCGAGCTTCCAGACGCCACCGACCTGCCTTCGGGTTGCCGCTTCAACCCGCGCTGCCCGAAGCGCTTCGAAGACTGCGAGGCCGTCGACCCGGTCCTCGCCGACGTCGGCCCACGCGGCCAGCGGGCAGCCTGCCTGCTCTACGACGGCGCCGACCCTTCCGGGCGCACGGCCGCCCGCCCCGAGGCACCACCACACGATGCGGGTGTGCTCGATGGCTGATCCACGCTGGCGGGACCTCGCCGGACCGGTGGGCCGGCTGCCGACCGGTCCCGGCAACCGGATAACCGATGTGCCAGGCGTTCTTGTCGGCCATTCCCAGGCAGAGAGCGGCGAGAAGAGCGGCGTCACGATCGTCGCCCCGCCGCGGCTGCCGGCACCGGCCGCAGTGACCACGGTCAACGGGGTCGGCGAGCTGACCGGCAACCTCGAGATCAACGAGCGCGGCATCATGGAGACCGCGGTCCACCTGTGCGGCTCCCACGCGATCGGCACCGTGCTCCAGGCGGCGATCCTCGCTTCGGGCCGCGGCCCGGAGAACATCGTGCTGCCGGTGGTCGGTGAATGCGACGACGGCGAGATGGCCGACTCACGCACGATCACGGCCGACGACGTGACCAGGGCCCGAGACGGACTCGGGATCGAGGTCGCGGAAGGCACGGTCGGCGCCGGAACCGGCATGACCTGTTTCGACTTCCCCGGTGGCATCGGCACCGCCTCCAGGAGGGTCGGTGAGCACATGGTCGGCGTGGTGCTGCTCTGCAACTTCGGTGACCGCGAGTACCTCGACCTGCTCGGCCACCGGCTCGACCCGGCCGCCCGCAAGGCCGATTCCCACGGGTCCTGCATCGCCGTCTGCGCGACCGATGCCCCGCTCTCGGTCAGCCAGCTGCGACGGCTGTCGCTCAGGCCGCAGCTCGGGCTGGCCCGGGCGGGCTCCTACGGTGGCGAAGGATCGGGCGAGATCGGAATCGCGTTCACTGTCGCCGGCTGTGAGGGGATACCCAATCCCGCCCTCAACCCCTACCTCGCGGCCGCATGGGAGGCGGGCCACGAAGCCGTCTACAACTGCCTGGTTGCGGCGAAGCCGTCGAACCGGCGCGACGGCAGCATGCAGGACAGCTTCCCGGTCGACCTCGTCCAGGAGCTGGCCGCGACCAGGGCCGGCGAGACCCCCGGGCAGGCCTGATGGCGACCGGTGCCACCGACCAACTGACCGAGGGTCTCGAGACGGAGGTCGTCGCGCTGGCCCGCGAGCTGATCAGGATCGATACCTCGAACCCTCCCGGCAAAGAAACGCCCGCGGCCGAGATGTTGGCGCGCTATCTGCGCGAGGCAGGGATCGAGTGCGAGCTGACCGGCCCCGATCCGGACCGCCTGAACCTGGTCGCCCGGGTACCGGGTAGCGGCAGTGGGCCTTCCTTGATGCTGATGGCCCACACGGACGTCGTTCCGGCGCCACCGGCCAACTGGACGGTGCCGCCCTTCGACGCCACCTTGCGGGACGACCACTTGGTCGGCCGTGGCGCAGTCGACATGAAGAACGAACTGGCTGCCCGGGCGGTCGCTTTCGCCACCTTCGCCCGCAGCGGAGTCCGGCCGCGTGGCGATGTGGTGCTGGTTGCCGAGAGCGACGAGGAGCGAAACACCGCTGACGTCGGCATGTCGTGGCTGGTCCGCGAGCGCCCCGACCTCAAGTGCGACTTCGCCCTGAACGAAGGCGGCGGCCAGCTGCTCGAGCTGGCCAACGGCCGCCGGGTGATGACGGTCTCGGTGGGGGAGAAGAAGGTCACTTCGCTGCGTCTGAGGATCAAGGGGGTGTCCGCTCACGCCTCGGTTCCGGACCGGGACGACAACACCCTGCTCTCGACATCGAAGGCGATCAAGCGGCTCTTCTCGCAGCAGTTCGAACCGCAGGTCTCGGATTCGGTCAGGGCATCGCTCGACGTCATGGGTGCTCCGGCCGGTGACGACGCCGAGCGACTGGCCTGGGCGGCCGGGCAGCATCCCGTCCTCTCTGGCCTGGTGCCGGTGATGACCCGGATGACGATCACGCCGACCGGGCTGGCCACCTTCGAGCCGAGCAACGTGGTCCCGCCCTTCGCCGACATCACCTGTGACTGCCGGGCTCTGCCGGGCCAGACGGAAGCGGATGTGCGCCGGCACGTGGCGGAGGCGATCGGCGACGGCATCGAGTACGAACTCGAGTTCCTCGAGCCTCTCGAAGGCGGCTACGAATCACCGGTCGACACAGAGCTCTGGTCGATCTGCGAGGACTACCTCGAACGCCGCTGCCCGGGCGCCACTCTGCTGCCGATGGTCACGCCCGGATTCACTGACTCGCACTGGGTCAGGTGGGCTTTCGGCACGGTCGCCTACGGCCTGGCTCCGGTCATCGACACCGACGTTGACGTCTACCTCGACTCGATGCACGGCGCCGACGAGCGCCTGAGGGTCTCGGACCTCGTCGAAATGGCCGGGTTCCACCTCTACGTCCTGAACCATCTCGCCGGATAAGGTGGCCTTTCGGCGATCGGACGAAAGGAGCTCAGTGGTGGCATTGCTCAAAGGACAGGCGGCGGATCTGGTCGACACGGCTCTCGACCTGACCGTGGTCCCTGGATTCAGCGCGGTCGGCTACCGGGTCCGAAAGCGGGTGTTCGGTTGGCAGGCGGACCGGCTCGAGGGCCGCTCGGTCATGGTCACCGGGGCCAATGCGGGTATCGGCAAAGCCATCTCGCTCGAGTTGAGTCGTCGCGGCGCGAAGGTTCACATGGTCTGCCGTAATCCCGAAAAGGGCGAGGCAGCCCGCGAGGAGGTTGGGCTCGAGAGCGGTCTGGAGCCTGAGCTTCACATCTGCGACGTTTCCAGCCTGGCCTCGGTGCGTGAGTTCGGCACTGCTTTCGCCGCCGGCGGCGATTCGCTCGACGTCCTGATCAACAACGCCGGGGTGATGCCGACCGAACGGCTGAAGACCGACGAGGGCTTCGAGCTGACCTTCGCGACCAACGTGCTCGGCCCCTTCCTGCTGACCGAACTGCTCCTGCCGAAGCTGCGCGAGAGCGAGAGCGGCAGGGTGGTCATGATGTCTTCCGGCGGCATGTATACGAGCGACTTCAAGCTCGACGATCCGCAGCTGGAGAAGCGCGACTACGACCCGCCCAGGTTTTACGCCCAGAGCAAGCGGGCCGAGGTGATGCTGGCCGACGAGTGGCAGGACCGGGAGCCTGAGGGCGGGCCCGTTTTTTGCTCGATGCATCCGGGTTGGGCCGAGACCCAGGGCGTGAGCGACGCCCTGCCGGCCTTCAACAAGGTGATGGGACCGATCCTGAGAACCGGTGCCGAGGGCGGGGAGACTGCCGTCTGGCTGAGCGGTGCCACTCCGGAAGAGGCTCCGGGCGGCGAGTTCTACATGGACCGCAAGCCCCGGACCAAACACCGTGTTCCCGGAACCAGGGAGACGGCAGAGGATCGACGGAGCCTTTACGAGCTCTGCGAAAGCCTGACTGCGGCGTCGCCCGATTGACTCGTCAGTCAACAAGAGTGCCCACTCGCTAAGATTGGTTCCTGAAGATCAACTTTCGGCTCGCCTATTGGATTTCTGGCGGGTCAGCCAGTAAATAGCCCTAAGGAGGCTCCCTTGAAAATCTGCGTCCTGGTCAAAGAGGTGCCAGACGCCGCGGTCCAGAAGCGAATCGATACCGGCACCATGCGGCTCGATCGCAGCGGCGAGAACAATCTGAACCCTTTCGACACTCATGCCATTGAAGCTGCCATGCAGCTGAAAGAAGGCGGCGAACTGCAGGTAGACGAAGTCGTCGCCGTGACGATGGGCCCCGGTTCGGCCCAGCGTGCGCTGCAGAAGGCCGTCGCCCTCGGCGCTGACCGTTCGGTCCATCTCACCGATGACGCCCTCGTCGGATCCGACGTCTGCGCCACCGGCGTGGCCCTCGCCAAGGTTCTCGAATCAGAGAGCCCGGACATCGTGCTGCTCGGACAGCAGTCCGACGACGGCGAGTGCTACACGATGGGAGCCGTTCTGGCCGACCATCTGAAGATGCCGTCGCTGACCCAGGTGGTCAAGATGGACGTCGATGACGGCAAGCTGCGCTGCGAGCGTCAGGCCGAGTACGGCTACGACACCGTCGCGCTTTCCCTGCCGGCTGTGATTTCGGTCGGAGACGCGATCAACGAGCCGCGTTACCCCAGCCTCAAGGCGATCATGGGTGCCAAGAAGAAGCCGCTGGACAGCAAGTCCGCGGCCGATCTCGGACTCAGCCCCGATGAGGTCGGCGAAGCCGGCTCGAAGACAACGGTCGTCGCACTCAACCCGCCCCCGCAGAAGGAGGCCGGTGAAGTGTTCGAAGACGAAGACACTGCCGAAACGGTCGAGAAGATCGTTGCCTGGCTCGACGAAAGGAAGCTGATCTGATGGCCGGCATCCTCGTATACGCCCTGCATGACGATGAGGGCAACTTCAACAAGAACTCCCTCGGAGCCCTTTCCGAGGCGGCCAGGCTGGCCGGCGAGCTCGGAACCGAGGCCGCGGCCGTGATTGTCGGAGATGTCTCCGACGAAGGCGCCGCGTCGCTCGGAAACTACGGAGTGACCAAGGTCTACCGGGCCAAGGACGTCTCCGAAGGACTGGCTCAGCCGATCGTCGACGTCATGGCCAAGATCATCGCCGACGACGGCTTCTCCTACGCGCTGTTCGGCGGCGGACTGCTCGGCTTCGAGATCGGTGCCGGTCTGACCGCCCGTCTGAGCGCCGGCGTGACGATGGAGGTGACCGCCGTCAAGGTGGTCGACGGCAAGCTCGTCTCCGAGCGTCCGATCCTGCAGGACTCCGAGATCGCCGATGTCGGCTACGTCTCCGAGCCCGGCATCATCATCGGCCGTCTGAACGCGTTCGACGTCAAGGAGTCCGGCGGCAGCGCCGAGGTGGTTGATGTAGACGTCGAGCTCTCCGAGTGGTCGACCAGGGCCGAGATGATCACCCGCGGCGAGCAGCGTGGCGCCGACGTGGACATCGAAGCCGCTGACGTGCTGATAGGTGGAGGCCGTGGACTCGGCTCCGCTGAAGGATTCGACGCCTGCGAGGACCTCGCCGGTGCTTTCGACAACGGTGCCGTCGCCGCCACCCGTGCGGTGGTCGATGCCGGCTGGTACCCGTACGCGGCCCAGATCGGCCAGACCGGCAAGACGGTCGCGCCGAAGCTGTACCTGGCGGTCGGAGTATCGGGCGCCATTCAGCACAAGGTCGGAATGATGAACTCCGAGACGATCATTGCGATCAACAAGGATTCGAACGCTCCGATCTTCGAGTTCTCCGATCTCGGTGTTATCGGCGACCTGAACAAGATCATGCCCAAGCTCACCGAGGCCATCAAGGCCAAGAAGGGCTAGGCACAGCGCACCCCGGCCGGGGGAAGGGGCTGTCCGCAAGGGCCCGCTTCCCCCGGCAGGTTCGCTGTTTACGCTTCACCAGGCTTTACGCTTCAACCGACTTGTAATTCCCGAAAGGACCAGCAATGCCCCCCGTAGCGCCCTCCGCGTATCCGCCACCTTTCCAGTCCGAGAGCGTCATCTCCCGGCCGACCGATCCGGAGGACGAGCGCATTGAAGTCGGCGCCGCCATCGTCGGTGGCGGCCCTGCCGGTCTGGCCTGCGCGGTCAAGATGCTGCAGCTGCTCGAGGATCGTCCCGAGCTGAGCGAGAAGCTCGGTGAGGTTCCAGTCGCGGTCGTCGAAAAAGGCAAGGTCGCTGGCGCTCACGCGATGTCGGGCGCCAACATGCGTCCGTCCGCGATGGAAGAACTGTTCCCCGACATGCCGAAGTCGGAGTGGCCGGTCTACCGCGAGGTGACCAAGGACGCGGTTTACCTGCTGACCGAAAAGCAGGCGCTTCCGCTCAAGCCGATGCCGCCGAACTTCAAGAACCACGGCAACTACGTGACTTCCGTGGCCAAGCTCACACGATTCCTCGCAGAAAAGGCAGAGGAGATGGGTGGCTACATCCTTTCCGAGACGGCCGCCGACAAGCTTCTGGTCGAGGACCAGATCGTGAAGGGCGTCCGCTCCGGCGACAAGGGCCGCGGCAAGCAGGGAGAGGAGCTGGCCAACTTCGAGCCGGGCTCCGACGTGATCGCCAAAGCAACCGTTCTCGCCGAAGGTACGATCGGCCACCTCACCTACGCCGCACTCGACCACTTCGACATCAACGGACTCGACCCGCAGCGCTGGGAGCTCGGGGTAAAGGAGATCTGGGAGGTCGAAGAGCCGCTCGACCAGGTCATCCACACGATGGGCTGGCCGCTGCGCAAGGCCGCGAAGTACAAGGAGTTCGGTGGATCCTTCATCTACCCGATGGAGGACAACAAGATCTGCATCGGCCTGGTGGTCGGTCTCGACTACACCGATGCCACGCTCTCGGTCCACGACGGGCTTCAGCAGCTCAAGACCCACCCCTTCATCAAGAAGATCCTCAAGGGCGGCAAGAGGGTCGGATGGGGTGCCAAGACGATCCCGGCAGGCGGCTACTGGTCGATGCCGAAACGCCTCGCGGTACCCGGCATGTGTATCGCCGGCGACAGCGCGGGCATGGTCAACGTGGCCGAGCTCAAGGGCGTCCACTACGCGATGCATGCGGGCATGTATGCCGCCGAAGCGATCGTCGACGCGCTCGAGAAGGACTCGGTCGATTTCTCGGCCTACGACGAGAAGGTCCACAACTCGATGATCGAGAAGGACCTCTACAAGGTCCGCAACGCCAGCCAGCCCTTCACCAAGGGATTCTTCGTCGGCGGCGCGCTGGCTTCGGCCATGACCCTCACCGGCGGTCACTTCCCCGGTGGCCACTGGAAGAACCACGACGACGCCACCTACAAGATGGAGATCGGCAAGGCAGCGGACGATTACCCGGCGCCCGACGGTGAGCTGACCTTCGACAAGCTCTCCTCCGTATTCCTGACCGGCAACGCTACCCGCGACGACGCGCCCAACCACGTTCGTATCCAGACCGAGGTCCCGAAGGAGATCGCCCAGACCTGGGTCTCGATGTGCCCGGCGCAGGTCTACGAGATCCCGGAAGACCAGCTCGAATCAAACGCATCGGTGGTCGATGTCCACGTCACGGCCTCGAACTGTGTCCAGTGCGGCGCCATCACGGCCAAGGGCGGGAGGCTGACCCTGCCCGAAGGCGGAGACGGTCCGCTCTACACCGAGACCTGAGCAGCAAGAAAATATCGGGGCGCCGCGGCAGCGGCGTCGCGGAGCGGCGTTGT
Organism: uncultured Solirubrobacterales bacterium; assembly: GCA_963709475.1. GTDB lineage: Bacteria > Actinomycetota > Thermoleophilia > Solirubrobacterales > 70-9 > 67-14. The sequence goes on from CAVPWI010000009.1 coordinate 391,204, forward strand.
CGAGAGACGGCGCCGCTTTTCTTTTTGCGGCGGAGCGCCGTGGAAGTCATTCAGGGCGACGGCGAGGCCTGCAGCCGCGTCGCCCTTGCTTCAGGCAGCGCGGCGGAGGTCTGACTGTGGTTCCTGGAACCGGATCGCCTGGGCGTCGAAAATCGAGTCAGGACCCCGTCGGCGGCGCCGCTTCGGGGGAACTATCCACTCCTCGCAGCCGACGAAGGCGTCGGCGAAGCGCTGCGCCTTCATGCTGCGCGGTTGTGCTTGATCAAATACCTCTTTAGCCATAGGGGCAATCCTCTCCTACCACTTGGGTTATGGAAAGTTTCTTCGCCCCGTCGGACGGAAAACCTGCCGCAAATCGCGGGAATTTTCAGATACGCCCGATCGGCCCCTGTTCAGTGACCTCTTCAGGCCTCGCGGTCCTCAGTTGACGGTTGCTCTAGAATGGATCGAATGAAGGCAGACATCCATCCCGAATACGTGATCGCCAATGTCCATTGCTCCTGCGGCAACCAGTTCTACACCCGCTCGACCAAGGCTGACCTGCCACGTTGAACTCTGCTCGGAATGTCACCCCTTCTACACCGGCAAGCAGAAGTTGGTCGACACCGGTGGCCGCGTCGAGCGCTTCCAGCGCCGCGCCGCCAAGCGCGCCAAGGCCGGCGCCTCCAAGAGCTGACCCGCACTTCTGACTGTCAGTTTCCGCCCGGCGGCGATCCGCTGAAGTCGTTCTGGCAGCGATTCACACCCCCTGCCGGGCCCGATCGTTGCCAGTTGCCGGTCGCAGCAGCCCACGCGTGGTTCTGGCAGCGATCTTCATCCAATGCCGGGCCTTATCGTTGCCAGTTGCCCTGGGTGAGGTTCGTGAGTTGTCCTTGATTGAGGCTGAGGGGCGCGTAGGTCCGGGAGCTGCTCGTGGCTGAAGGTCCTCTGCCGGCCGGCGATGATGCGCCGATCGGTGGCCAGGCGGTGCTCGAGGGCGTGATGATGCGCGGGGTGGAGACCTGGTCGGTGGCCGTGCGCCGGCCTGACGGCGAGATCGAGGTCACGACCCGCAGCATCCAGCCCTGGGCCCGCCGGCATCCGGTCCTGCGCTGGCCGGTGATCCGGGGCATGGCCGCCCTGGCCGAGTCACTCGGGATCGGCTACCGGGCACTGGCCATCTCGGCCGACGCCCAGCTCGAGGAAGGCGAGGACGGGGAGGAGGACGAGATCGGCGGCTTCGCCTGGCTGATGACCATCCTGATCTCGATGCTGGCCGCGATCACCCTGTTCTTCCTCGTGCCGGTCGGTCTGACCAGCCTCTTCAAGGAGCAGCTCGGTTCGGCCCTGCTCTTCTGGCTGGTCGAAGGACTGCTGCGCACCGCGATCTTCATCGGCTACGTCGTCCTGCTCAGCCGGATTTCCGACCTGCGGCGGGTCTTCGAGTTCCACGGTGCCGAGCACAAGGCGATCTCCTGCTACGAGGCCGGCGATGAGCTGACCCCCGCCCGGGCAACGCTCTACTCGCGCCTTCATCCGCGTTGCGGCACCAGCTTCCTGCTGATCGTGATGGTTCTGGCGATCTTCGTCTTCGCCCCGGTGGGCCTGCCGGCCTGGTACTGGCTGCTTGCCTCGCGTGTGATCGGAATACCGCTGGTGGCGGGCCTCTCCTACGAGGTGATCCGGTGGGCCGGGCGCAACCGCGATCGCCGCTGGGTGCGACGCATCATGTGGCCCGGCCTGATGCTCCAGAACCTGACCACCAGGGAGCCTGACGAAAGCCAGCTTGAGGTGGCGATCACCGCGCTCGAGGCGGTATTCGAAGTGGAGAGACCCGAAGCCAACGCCGATCTCGAACCGATCGAGATCGTCGCCTGAGCCAAGCCGGGAGCGACCGCGGCCGGGCCCGGTCTGCGACCCCCGGTTGCGACCGTCAGACTAGAGCCGATGATCGAGAAACTCGCCGACCAGATCGAGATGCGCTTCGCCGAGCTCGAGCGCGACATGAGCGACCCGGAAGTGATCGCCGACCGGGCCCGCTACGCCGAGGTCGGCCGCGAGTACCGCCAGATATCGCCGGCTCATGAGCTGGTGCTCGAGTACCGCAAGCTGAGCGACGACCTCGAGGGCGCGCGTGAGCTGATGGAAGAGGAAGACTCGGACGAAGAAATGCACCGGGTGATCGATGAGGCGCCGGCACGTCTGGCGGAACTCGCCGAGGAGATCCGGCTGTCGATGGTCGAAGCCGACCCCAGCGACGAAAAGAACGTGATCGTCGAGATCCGGGCCGGTGCGGGTGGAGACGAGGCGGCTATCTTCGCCGGGGATCTCTACAAGATGCTCACCAGGTATGCGGCCGAGCGTGGATTCGGCACCGGGATGCTGTCTCACTCCCCGGCCGAGCAGGGCGGCTTCAAGGAGGTCACCTTCGAGATCCGCGGCGACGGCGCCTACTCCGTCTTCAAGTTCGAGGGAGGCACGCACCGGGTCCAGCGTGTCCCCGAAACCGAGTCGCAGGGGCGCATCCATACATCCACCGCGACCGTCGCGGTACTCCCCGAGGCCGAGGAGGTCGAGGTCCAGATCGATCCGAACGATCTCCAGATCGATGTCTACCGCTCTTCCGGTCCCGGTGGCCAGTCGGTCAATACCACCGACTCGGCTGTCCGGATCACCCACCGTCCGACCGGCATCGTTGTTTCGATGCAGGACGAGAAGTCCCAGCTGCAGAATCGGGAGAAAGGTATGCGTGTCCTGCGGGCCAGGGTCCACGAACGCGAACTGGCCGAGCAGCAGGCGGCGATCGCCTCCGAGCGCAAGGCGCAGGTAGGTACCGGCCAACGATCGGAGAAGATCCGTACCTACAACTACCCCCAGGGGCGGGTGACCGACCACCGGATCAAGTTGACTTCGCACGATTTGGATTCGGTGATGGACGGCGACCTGAGCGAGTTCACCGGCGCCCTGGCAGGCGAAGAGAAACGGCAGCTGCTCGAAGCCCAGGCGTCCTGATCGCCGTGGCCCGCGCAGGATCAGCTGGTGCTTCGGCGCGGGACGCCCTGGGCGCCGCCACCGATGCCCTGGCGGCGGTCGGAGTGCCGACTCCGAGGATCGATGCCGAGGCCCTGCTCGCCGGGATCACCGGTCGCTCGCCGGCCGACCTGATCGCCGACCGTGAAGTCGCGATCGCGCCGGCCGAGGCCAGGGCTTTCTCGGAAGCGGTCCGCCGGCGTCTGCGGCGCGAACCGGTCGCCTACATCCTTGGAAGCAAGGGCTTCCGGCATATCGACCTGATGGTGGACCCGCGGGTCCTGATCCCCAGGCCGGAGACCGAGATGCTGGTCGAGTTCGCGCTCTCGATCGAACCTGAATCGGTGCTCGACGTCGGAACCGGGTCGGGGGCGGTGGCCCTGGCGATCGCAGACGAGATCGCCGACTGCCGGGTGACCGCCGGTGACACCTCGACCGACGCACTGGCCGTGGCCCGCTCCAATGCCCAGCGGCTCGGCCTGGAGGAGAGGGTCGAGTTCTTCGAAGGCACCTGGCCGGAGCCGCGTTGCTTCGACCTGATCGTCTCCAACCTGCCATACGTGGCCGCCGGGGATGACGTACCCCCGGAGGTCAGGGACTGGGAACCGGAGGCGGCACTGTTTCCCGGGGACACCGGCCTCGAGGCGTTCGAGGAAGTACTCGGCTCTTTCGCCGGCTCGGGCGTCGCGACAGCAGCGATCGCGCTCGAGATCGGAGACGGGCAGGGAGACGAGGTGGTGGAGCTCGTCCGGCAGACCGGCTTCGACCGGACTGCCTGTCTGCGTGACCTGGCAGGTCTGGAGCGGGTCGTGGTCGGCCGGAGGCCGGAGAGCTGGTCCTGAGATGATTTGCCCGTGAAAGTCGTTGCGACAGACATCATGGGCGGGGACGCCGCCCGGCAGGCCCTCGAGAGTTGCATCAGCAAGGGCGGGGTCGCGCTCTTCCCGTCCGACGGCGTTTACGGGCTCGCCTGCGACCCGCTCAACGAAAAGGCGGTCGCCCGCATCCACGAGATCAAAGGGCGCGACGACGGCAAGCCCTCGGCGGTGATGTACCTCTCGCCCCTGGCCATGCGGGAGCTGATCCGGGACCTCGGTCAGCGGGTCAGCGAGGCCTTCGCGAAGCTGCTCCCGGGACCGGTGACGCTGATCGTCCCGAACCCGCGCCACCGTTATCCGCTCGCCTGTCGCGAAGATCCTTCGCGGCTCGGGGTCAGGGTGATCGGTGGACCTCTGGCGGGCGTGCGTTATCCGCTCTTCCAGACCAGTGCCAACCTCAGCGGTGAGCCGACCCCGTCGAGCTTCGCCGGTGTGGTGCCCGAGGTCCGGGACGCGGTGGACCTGGCGATCGACGGCGGTCGGCTGACCGGCCTGCCTTCGACCGTGGTCGACCTGACCGAGCTCGATGAGAACGGGATCTGGACGGTGCTGCGTGACGGCGGAATGAGCCGCGGCGACCTGGTGGCAGCGCTCGGCCGCTGACCCCGCACCGTCGCCCGCTTCGGATAACCTCGGCCGGATGAGAATCGCGATGGCTTCAGACCACGCCGGCTTCGAACTGAAGCAGGCCGTCAGGGCCCGGCTCGAAGCCGAGGGTCATCAGGTGACCGACGTCGGCACCCACTCTTCCGAGTCGACCGACTACCCGCCGTTCGCCGCAAAGGCGGCCGAACTGGTGGCGGCCGGCGAGTCGGAGCGGGGGGTGCTCGTCTGCGGCTCCGGTAACGGTGTAGCGATCGTCGCCAACAAGATCGACGGGGTGCGCGCGGTGAACGCGCACGACCGGGCGGAGGCCGAGATGTGCCGGCGCCACAACGACGCGAACGTCGTGACGCTCTCCGGCCAGCGCCTCAGCGAAGAGCAGGCGACACCGATCGTCGAGGCATTCCTCGAAACCGGCTTCGACGGCGGCCGCCATGAGCGCCGGGTCGACGAGATTTCTGAAGTCGAGCGCGGCGGCTCCTGATCTTCACCCGGGGGCACTAGCCGGATGACCGGAGGCCTCTACGCGATCGCCCGTTTCTGCATCCGCCACCGGCGCGCGGTGGTCAGCCTATGGCTGCTTGTCGCGATCGCCTTCACGGTGGTCTCGGGGATGGTCGGCAGCCAGTTCGCCGACAACCTCTCTTTGCCCGGCCGCGACAGCCAGAAGGCGACCGACATCGTCGACAAGAGCTTTCCCAGCCAGGCCAACGGCAACAATCCCGTCGTATTCAAAGCCAGGCAGGGCACAGTCACCGACCCGGATGTCGAGGACCAGATCCAGAAGTCGCTGAGCAGGCTGCGCTCGGATTCGAGGGTGGCCTCAGCGACCGATCCTTTCTCCGCTCAGGGTGCCACCCAGATCAGCAGTGACCAGAGATTCACCTACTCGAACGTGATCCTCACCGAAGGTGCCGGCGACCTCAGTACAGAGGACGCCCAGGCGATCGTCGACAAGGCGATTTCGGTCAAGGGCAGCAGCCTCGACGTGGCGGTCGGGGGTTACCTCGGACAGCAGGTGTCGAAGCCCTCCACCGAGTCGAGCGAGGTGGTCGGCCTGATCATGGCGATGATCGTCCTGGCGCTGACTTTCGGAACGATCGTGGCGATGGGGATGCCGATCATCTCGGCTCTCGCTGGTTTGATGGTCAGCCTCGGCGGCCTCGGACTGCTCAGTCAGGTGACGACGATCGCGACGACCGCGCCGACTCTCGCCACGATGATCGGCCTGGGGGTGGGGATCGATTATGCGCTGTTCGTTGTCACCCGCCACCGGGCCGGACTGAGGCAGGGGCTGGAGCCGTCCGAGGCAGCAGCCCGCTCTGCGGCCACCGCAGGTGGAGCCGTCGTCTTCGCCGGCAGCACGGTGGTGGTCGCCCTGCTTTCGCTCGGTCTCGCCGGCATCCCGCTGGTCTGGACGCTCGGTTACTCGGCGGCGATCGCGGTCCTGGTCGCGATGCTCGCGGCGATCACCCTGCTGCCGGCCCTCCTGGCCCTGGTCGGCCGGCGGATCGACAGCCTGAAGCTCCCGTTCGGCGAACGCCACAAGCGCGAAGACCACTCCCATGGATGGGCCCGCTGGGCCGAAGCGGTAGCGCGGCGCCCGGTTGCCGCCGTGCTTTTCTCGGTCGCGCTGCTTCTGATTATCGCCCTGCCGGTGAGGAACCTGCATCTCGGCCAGGAAGACGACGGCGCTTTGCCGAAATCGACCCAGACGAAGCAGTCCTACGACCTTCTGACGCAGGGCTTCGGTGTCGGGCAAAACGGCCCGCTGCTGGTCGCGGTAGACGTGGGGGGCGACAGTTCGAGCCTGACCGCCCTCGAGAATGCGATCGGTGGGGATCCGGGCGTCGCTTCGGTGACCCCGCCCCAGCTGGACAACAAGGGCGATGCGGCGATCCTGACCGCGATCCCGACCACTGCACCCTCTTCCCGCAAGACCGAGAATACGATCAACCGGCTGCGCGATCAGGTGATCCCGAAGACCCTGAAGGGCACGGGCTCGACCGCCTATGTCGGCGGCTCGACCGCGGGCTACGTGGACCTCGCCGAAGAGATCCAGGAGAAGCTGCCCCAGGTGATCGCGCTGGTCGTATTGCTCTCCTTCTTCGTCCTCGTCCTCGCCTTCCGGTCCCTTCTCATCCCCCTCCAGGCCGCGCTGATGAACCTGCTGTCGATCGCCGCGGCATACGGCCTGGTCACGCTGATCTTCCAGGAGGGCCATGGCGTGACCCTGATCGGACTCGACGGCCCGGTGCCCGTCGTGAGCTTCCTGCCTCTGGTCATGTTCGCGATCCTCTTCGGCCTGTCGATGGACTACGAGGTCTTCCTGCTCACCCAGATCAAGGAGGCCTGGCACCGCGGGCTCGACAACCGTGGCTCGATCGTCGCCGGTCTCGCGTCTTCGGGCCGGGTCATCACCTCGGCGGCGCTGATCATGGTCGCGGTGTTCTTCAGCTTCGTCCTCAACGGCGATCCGGTGGTGAAGCAGTTCGGGGTCGGGCTCGCTTTCGCCGTGGCGATCGACGCCACGATCGTGCGATGTTTGCTGGTCCCGGCCACCATGGTTCTGGTCGGCCGACGCAACTGGTGGTTCCCCGATTGGCTCGACCGGATCGTGCCGAATATCGACATCGAAGGCAACGAGTACTTCGAGAAGCCGCGAAGAGCGGAATCAGCCGACTGACCTGACCACCGGCATTGCTAGGCTGACAGTCCGTTCTCTACCCCGGAAATCCGGCCAGACGGGCCGGGATGATCCGAAAGGCCGACCCTGTAATGAGCACCCTTTCCGAACAGCTCCTCGACGCCAGTCTGGCGGACGTCGACCCTGAGGTCGCCGCGGCGCTGGACGGCGAACTGCACCGCCAGCGGAATACGCTGGAGATGATCGCCTCCGAGAACTTCGTGCCCCAGGCGATCCTCGAAGCGGCCGGCTCGGTCCTGACCAACAAGTACGCCGAGGGCTACCCGGGTCGTCGCTACTACGGTGGCTGCGATCAGGTCGATATCGTCGAGACGCTGGCGATCGAGCGCGCCAAAGAGGTTTTCGGGGCAGAGCACGCAAACGTCCAGCCACACTCCGGGGCCCAGGCCAACAACGCCGTGTACATGGCGCTGCTCGAACCCGGGGATACGATCATGGGCCTGGCCCTCGACCACGGTGGACACCTCAGCCACGGGATGAAGCTGAACATCTCCGGCAAGCTCTACAAGGTGGTTCCGTACCACGTTTCCCGCGAGGATCAGCGGATCGACATGGACGAGGTGGCGAGGCTGGCCGAAGAACGCCGTCCGAACCTGATCATCGCCGGCGGCTCGGCATATCCCCGTCAGATCGACTTCGCCGCTTTCCGCGAGATCGCCGACTCCGTTGACGCGAAATTGATGGTCGACATGGCCCACTTCGCCGGACTGGTCGCGGCAGGCGAGCATCCGAATCCGGTCCCGTACGCGGACGTCGTCACCAGCACCGTCCACAAGACCCTCGGCGGGCCGCGCAGCGGCATCATCCTCTGCCGGGAGGAACTCAAGGCAGACATCAACCGCGCCGTCTTCCCCGGGCAGCAGGGCGGGCCGCTGATGCATGTGATCGCAGCCAAGGCCGTTGCCCTGAAGATCGCCCAGAGCGAAGCTTTCGTGGAACGTCAGCGACGCACGATCGCCAATGCCAAGGCGCTCGGCGAAGGGCTGATCGAGGGCGGTATCGACATCGTCACCGACGGCACGGACGTACACCTCGTCCTGGTCGACCTGACTTCGACCGGGCTCGACGGCCAGGAGGGTGAGGACCGGCTCGACCAGGTCGCGATCACGGTCAACCGCAATACGATTCCGTTCGACGAGCGTCCTCCGATGAACCCGTCGGGTCTGCGAATCGGCACCCCGGCGCTCACCACCAGGGGATTCGAGCCTGACGACATGCGGGAGGTGGCGGCGATCATCGCCACCGCGCTGTCGGACCGCTTCGAGGATGAGCGTGAGTCGCTGCTCGTGCGCAGTCAGGCCCTGATGGATCGCTACCCGCTCTATCCGGGCCTCGGTTGAGGCACTTCCCGGCAGGTCGCTCCGGCTTCCGGGGCTGACCGGCCGCTCCCGATGAAGGTCTGGTTCGACTGCACCGCCGCCGCGCATCCGCTCGTATTGAGGCCGGTGATCGAGCGCTTCGAGGCAAGCGGCGCCGAGGTCCTGGTCACCGCGAGGGAGTACGGCCAGACGGTCGGCCTGCTGGAGCTGCTCGGGATCGAGCATACCGTCGTCGGTTCCCACGGAGGGGCCTCGAGGGTCGGCAAGGCTTTCGCCCTCGTTTCGCGCTCGGCGAAGCTTTCGCGGATCGTCTGGAAGTTCCGGCCTGAGCTGGCAGTGGGCCACGGCTCGGTTGATCTCGCGCTCGTCTCTTCGGCCCTGAAGATCCGTTCCGCACAGCTTCAGGACTACGAGTTCGCCGGGCTGCAGCGGCAGCTCGCGTTCCGGATCGCGAACAGGGTCCTGGTTCCCGACTCGATTCCTGCCGATCGCATGGCCAAGGTGGGGGCCAAGGGCACCAAGCTGGTCCGGTATCCGGGTCTGAAGGAGGACTACTACCTGGCCGACTTCGTTCCCGACCGGGCCGTGCTCGACCAGCTCGGGATCGACCTCGAGCGGGTGCTGGTCCTGGTCCGTCCCCCTCCCGAGACTTCCGAGTATCACGCCGACAACCCGCTCTACGAGCAGGTGCTCGACCGGCTCGCGGCTGCAGACGGGGTGACCGCGGTGGTGATTCCGAGGACCGGCGCCCAGGCGGAGCGGGCCCTCGGCCGCGACTCCGGGAACCTGATCGTGCCTGAGCAGGCGATCGACGCGCAGAGCCTGATCGCCTTCAGTGACCTCGTAGTAAGCGCAGGGGGGACCATGAACCGGGAGGCGGTGGCGCTCGGCACGCCCGTCTACACGACCTTCGCCGGCAGGATGGGCGGGGTCGACGAGAAGCTGATCGCCGACGGCCGTCTGGCCGTGCTGGAGGACGCCGCCGACTTCGAGCTGGTCAAGCGCCAGGACCAGGCGGGCCCACGCGAACCGAGGGATCCTCAGATCCTGGTCGACGGAATCCTCGGCGCCCTCGACTGACTACTGCCTACGGGGCGGGAGGCGGTCCGTCGTCCCGGAGTGAGACTCTTTCGGAATGGTCGATACGACGGATGCCGCCTTCGCCTTCGTGGCTGCGGCGTTGATCACCTGGGCCCTCGTGCCTGTCGCCGAGATGCTGGCCAGGCGCGTCGGGGCGATCGACGAGCCCGGACCGCGCAGTCAGCACGTCGTCTCGACGCCGCGGATGTCGGGCATAGCGATCCTTGCGGGTATCCAGATCGCCGGCTGGATCTGGCTTCCCCACAACTCCGAGACGACCACGATCCTGCTGGGCGCCCTGATGGTGACCCTGGTCGGAGCGCTGGACGACGTCTTCGACCTGCCGGCACTGGTCAAGCTGCTCGGCCAGATCGTGGCGGCGGCGATCCCGGTGGCGGGTGGGGTGCACCCGGACGTCCTGACGATCCCGTTCGTCGGCGGCTTCGAACTCGGCTGGACCGCCGTGCCGCTCACGGTGCTCGGCATCGTCGCGGTGATCAACGTGATCAACCTGATCGACGGCATCGACGGACTCGCGGCCGGGGTATGCTTCATCGCCGCGACGGCGATGGCGGTGATCGCGCTCTCCCTCGACCGCACCGAGGCGGGCATCCTGGCCGCGTTGACGGCCGGCGGGGCACTCGGCTTTCTCCGCCACGGCTTTCCACCGGCAACCAGCTTCATGGGCGACGCCGGTTCGAACCTGCTCGGCTACATGATCGCGGTGGCTTCGATCCAGGGTGCGTTGAAGACGAATGCGGTGGTCGCGCTGGCCTTTCCGCTGGTGATTCTCGCGGTGCCGATCCTGGACACGGCCTTCGTGGTCGCCAAGCGGATCAAGTACAAGCAACCGATCTACCAGGCGGACCGCTGGCACTTCCACCACAGGATGGCCAACCTGGGCTTCTCCCAGCGGCGAACGCTGGCCTACCTCTACGGCTGGACGCTGGTCCTGGCCCTGCTCGCCCTGGCCCTCAGACTCGTGCCCTACAGCGACAATCGCGGCAATTTCGACCCGGCCTGGACCGCCCTGATGGTGATTGTGATCCTCGCTGCGGTGGCGGTCACCGTCTACCTGGTGATCGTGCTCGAGATCGTCAAGCTGAAGAGGACTGGGGACGACCGGGGCTGAGCGATGGGCCGGAGTCCCGCGTTTGGCTCTGGCAAACGGTTAGTGACGGTTGCCACCAGCCGCACCAGACCGCGCTGAAGGCGGAGTTCGGATATAGTCGCGGTCCCTTGACGACGCTTGCCATAGAACGACCCCGAGAGGGCCACGATGGCGGGCGCGGTATCGCCTTGATCAAGTACGCCGACCTTGCCCTGATAGCACTCGCCCTGCCGGTCTTTCTGATCGCCGGCCTGCCGCTGCTCGGCTGGGCCGGTGCATCCATCGGCTGGACCGGTCAAAGAATCATTCAGGCTCTGGTCGAGTCGAAGGCGGCGAAGACCGAAGATACGAAGAGCTTCTTCCAGCTGATGGCCGGCTCGATCATCGGCCGCACCTGGTTCCTGGTGATCTCGATCATGACCGTCGGTCTGATCAATGACCAGGCAGGGCTGACCGCCGCAGTGATGTCGGCCATCCTTTTTACCGCCTACCTCGTGATCACTCTCGTCACCCGTGAGAGCCCGGCAGATACGACGAAGGCGAACGACGCATGAGGCTGCTCGACCGCAGGTTCGCCTTTTTCGCCTGGATCACCGTCCTGGCGCTCGGCCTGCTCACCCCCGCGACGGCGATGGCCGCCGAAGAAGAGTTCGACCCCGCCAGCGAGTTCGCGCTTCCGACCTGGATCGAGATCAACGTCTTCGGCATCGACATGTCGATCAACAAGGCGGTGCTCTACATCGTCGTGGCCGCGATCCTGACGACGACCGTCGTCAGCCTGATCGCGCGAAACATGAAGGTTCGTCCTGAGGGCCGGGTCCAGACTACGCTCGAAATCGGCTACAGCCTGATGAAGGACAACATCACCGACGGCAACCTCGATCCGAAGATGGCTGCCCGATGGTTCCCGTTCATCGGCACGCTTTTCCTCTTCATCTGGTTCTCGAACATGATCGGCTACATCCCGCTGCCGTTCAACACCTCCCACACCATGGAGATCTTCGGGCTCGAGCTTCCGACTTTCGCGCTCTACGCCGCCACCGCCAACATCTCGATGCCGCTGATCCTGGCGCTCATCGTCTGGATCTCGTACCACGTCGAAGGTATCCGGGCCAAAGGGGTCGTCGGCTACGTCCGCGGCTGGGTTCCGGCCGGGGTCGAAGGCTTCATGGTCGGCCCGATCCTGCTGATCGAGATCCTTTCCCAGTTCGTCCGATTGATTTCGCTTTCGGTACGTCTTTACGCCAACATCCTGGCCGGCCACCTGCTGCTGCTGTTCATGGGCGGCGGACTGGTGATCCTGCTGGGCATGGGCTTCGTCGGTTCGACGATTCTCGGGCTTGCGACCGGCGTTCTGGCCGTGGCCTTCTTCCTGTTCGAGATCGGCCTGGTGGCAACGCTCCAGGCCTTCATTTCCTGCACTTTGACCGCGATATACCTCGACGGCGCCGTCGCCGAGGAACACTAAGGAGAAACAGAACAAGTGGACCCATCAATCATTGCCGCCGTTGACGTCGAAACCGCCAGCGCCTACGCAGAGACTGCCGGCCGCGCCATGGGCCTCGGCCTCGGCACCGGCCTCGCTGCCCTCGGCACCGGTATCGGCCTCGGTTTCATCTTCGGCAAGACGATCGAAGCCGTTTCACGCCAGCCCGAACTCAAGTCCGAGATCCAGAGCATTCAGTGGCTCGGTTTCGCACTCACCGAGGCGACCGTCTTCTACGGATTCATCGCCGGCCTGATCGCTTTCTTCGTATAAGCCGATGCTCGGCGAACTGCTGAACACTGCGACGCCGCTGCTCGTAGCGGCAACCGAAGGCACCGACGACGGCCTCAGTCCGTTGGTCAAGGTCGTACCCGGCCTGATGATCTGGACGATCCTCGCTTTCGGGGTATCGATGCTGATCCTCAAGAAGTACGCCTGGCCGCCGATCAGCAAGGTCCTGGACGAGCGCCAGACACTGATCAACGATTCGATCACTTCGGCCGAGAAGACCCGATCAGAGGCCGACCTGCTGCTCGCCGAATACCGGCAGCGGCTGACCGAAGCCCGTGAGCAGGCCGACGAGATAATCGCCCGTGCCCGCAAGGCCGCAGAGGCGACCAAGGCCGAGGCCGTCGAACGAAGGCCAGGGCAAGCGTGAAGAACTGGTCGAGGCTGCCCGTCGCGATATCGAGGCAGAGACCCGCAAGGCACTGGAGGACATCCGCAAGGAAGTAGCCAACCTGACCGTGCTGGCGACCGAGCGGGTAACCCGCAAGTCGCTGACCGAGGCAGACCAGAAGCAGTTGGTCGAAGACGCCCTTCGTGAGGTCGACTTCTCGAGCCTGGCAGGAGACCGCAACAACTGATGGAAGAGCTTGCCCGCGTATATGCCGAGTCCCTCTTTGGCGTAGCCAGGGAGAAGGGCACCGTGGATACCGTGCGCGAGCAGCTCGGCCAGTTCAGTGACGCCCTGGAGGATGACCGTGACCTCCAGATCTTCTTCTTCAGCCCTTCCTTTTCATCGAAGGAGAAGCTCGACGGTCTGAATCTCGCGGTGAGTGGTGCCGATCCGGAACTGCTGAACTTCCTCGAGCTGCTGATCGAGAAGCACCGCATGCCGGCCGTTTTCAGGATCAACAGCCAGTTCGAAGAGCTTTGGAAGCAGGAGAACCAGCGAATCGAGGTCACGGTGACCAGCGCGATCGAGCTTGACCCGGCGATCGCCCAGCAGGTCGGCGCTGAAGTCGAGCGGCAGACCGGCAAAGAGGTCGAACTGACGAGCCGTGTCGATGAGAGCATCATCGGCGGCCTCGTGCTTCAGGTCGGGAACATGGTTCTCGATACGAGTATTCAAAACAACTTGGAGAAACTCCGCCAGAGCGTTGCTCGGGCGGCATAAGGAGGATCAGAACCGAGATGCAGATCAAGCCAGACGAGATTGCCAGCATTCTGCGGCAGCGCATCGAGGGCATCGACCCCGGTAGTGCCGACCTGTCCGAAGTCGGAACCGTACTTTCGATCGCCGACGGAATCGCCCGCATCCACGGACTCGACAACTGCATGTCGCTCGAGATGCTCGACCTGCCCCACGGGGTGACCGGTCTTGCCCTGAACCTCGAGCAGGACAACGTCGGCGCCGTCCTCTTCGGCGAATGGGAAAAGATCGTCGAGGGTGACACGGTCAAGCGGACCAACCGCCTGCTCGAGATCCCGGTCGGTGAGGAGTTCCTCGGCCGCATGGTCGACCCGCTCGGGCGCCCGCTCGACGGCAAGGGCGACATCAACTCCACCGAGACCCGCCCGGCCGAGTTCAAGGCTCCCGGTGTGATCAGCCGCCAGCCCGTCCGTGAGCCGATGCAGACCGGCATCAAGTCGATCGACGGCATGATCCCGATCGGCCGTGGCCAGCGAGAGCTGATCATCGGCGACCGCCAGACCGGCAAAACCACGGTCGGCATCGACTCGATCATCAACAACAAGGACACGGGTGTCATTTCCGTCTACGTGGCCATAGGCCAGCGCATGGCGACAGTGGTCCAGGTCCGTGAGGTCCTCGAGGCCGCCGGCGCGATGGAGAACACCATCATCGTCGCCGCCCCTGCCGACGAGGCAGCCCCGATCAAGTACATCGCCCCCTACGCCGGCACGGCGATGGCCGAGTACTTCCTCTACAAGGGCGGCGCCGCGCTCTGCGTCTACGACGACCTCACCAAGCACGCTTACGCATACCGCCAGATGTCCCTGCTGCTCCGGCGTCCGCCCGGACGCGAGGCATACCCCGGCGACGTCTTCTACCTGCACTCGAGGCTGCTCGAGCGGGCGGTCAAGCTGAGTGATGAGGAGGGTGGAGGATCGCTGACTTCTCTGCCGATCATCGAGACCCAGGCCAACGACGTCTCGGCCTACATCCCGACCAACGTGATTTCGATCACCGACGGCCAGATCTTCCTCGAGTCGGACCTGTTCAACTCCGGTATCCGACCGGCCATCAACGTCGGTATCTCGGTTTCCCGAGTCGGCGGTGACGCCCAGACCAAGGCTATGAAGAAGGTCGCCGGCAAGATGAAGGGTGAGCTCTCCCAGTACCGCGACCTCGCCGCCTTCGCCCAGTTCGGTTCGGAACTCGATGCAGAGACCCAGAAGACCCTCGCCCGAGGCGAGCGTCTGGTCGAACTCCTCAAGCAGAACGAGAGGAACGCCCTCTCGGTGGCCGATCAGGTCGCTTCGATCTACTCCGGAACCGGTGGCTTCCTCGATCGCATCGAGACCGAACGTGTCCAGGAGTTCCTCGAGGGCCTGCTGACGCGCCTCCACACCGAGAACAAGGACCTGTGTGGCCGGATCAACGAGACCGGGCTCTTCCCTGAAGAAGACGAGAAGGAGCTCTCCGAGGTAATCAGCGGCTGGGTCGATGACTTCGGCCCCGACTTCGACGACAACGGCGAGCCGATCTCCGAAGGGGATACGAGCCGTCTGGACGCCGCAGAGGCAGAGACCGAAGCCGACCGGGACAAGCTCGAAGAGCAGCGCGAGAAGACCGCCTCCGCCATGAGTGCGGGCCGATACGAATCGGACGGAAACGACTAGTCCATGGCCAACCGCAAAGAAGTCGCAACCCAGATTGCCAGCGTCAAGAACATCCGCCAGATTACGCGCGCGATGGAGGCTGTTGCGGCTGCGCGGTTGAGGAAGGCCGAGAACCGGATCGCGGCACTTCGCCCCTACGCGCAGGCGAGGCGGACCCTTACGCGCCGTGCGGCGGCCGAGGCCGGCAACGTGTCGCACCTGGCGATTCTCGACGAGCGCGAAGACGTCAAGCGCCTGGCGATCCTGCTGATCACCGGCGACCGCGGACTGGCTGGCGCCTTCAACGCCAACATCATCCGCGAAGGGCTTCTGGAGCGCGATCGCGCGATCGCGGCCGGTCAGGAAGTCATCTTCTACGTGGTCGGCCGTCGCGGCGACGGCGCCATGACCTTCCGCAAGCAGAACATCGGCGAGGCCTGGACCGGATTTACCGATCGTCCCGCCTTCACCAACGCCCGGGAGATCGGCGACGCTCTGACCTCGGCCTACATCGACGGTGAGATCGACAAGATCGAGGTTGTCTACAACCGCTACGTCTCGCCGCTCACCCAGTACGTCCAGACCCTGACCCTGCTTCCTGTTCAGCAGGCCGAAGTCGTCGGCGAGGGAGCCGAAGACGAGAACGGGTCCGAAGACGAAAGTGATCTGGCAGCGGCACAGCACCACTCACTGTGGGATTACGAGCCGGAGCCCGACGAGCTGCTGGCCCAGCTGATCCCCGACTACATCAACACTTCGCTTTACCGCACCCTGCTCGACTCAGCGGCATCCGAGCTGGGTGCCCGAATGACGGCGATGCGCAGCGCCGCCGACAACGCCGAAACCATGATCGACGACCTCACCCTTGAGATGAACCGGGTCAGGCAGGCGGAGATCACGCAGGAAATTCTGGAAGTCGTCGGAGGCGCGGAAGCGCTCGGCTAGACGGACGCCAAACCGAAACTGGAAACTGGAGATATGTCAGAGAACAACGGTAAGAACGTAGGACGAATCGAAGAGATCACCGGCGTCGTGGTCGACGTGGTCTTTCCCGAGAGCCTCCCCGAGATTTTCTCGGCGATCGTGATCGAGGTGGATGAAGGGCACGGCCGCGAAGCGATGAGCGTCGTATGCGAGGTCCAGCAGCACCTCGGAGACGACCGGGTCCGCACCGTGGCAATGGACGCGACCGACGGCCTCCAGCGAGGCGACCGCGTGGTCGATACCGGTGGTCCGATCACGGTCCCCGTCGGCGACGAGACCCTCGGCCGGATCTTCAACCTGCTCGGCGAACCGATCGACGGCGGCCCGGAACTCAGCGCCGACATCGAGCGCTGGCCGATCCACCGGCCTTCGCCGGAGGCGACCGACCTCACTCCGACCCAGGAGATCCTCGAGACAGGAATCAAGGTCGTGGACCTCCTGGCCCCCTACGCCAAGGGCGGAAAGATCGGCCTGTTCGGCGGCGCCGGCGTCGGCAAGACCGTTCTGATCCAGGAGCTGATCCACAACATCGCCCAGGAGCACGGCGGACTTTCGGCCTTCTGTGGAGTCGGTGAGCGTACCCGTGAGGGAACCGACCTCTACATCGAAATGACCGAGTCCGGCGTCATCGACAAGACGATGATGGTCTTCGGCCAGATGAACGAGCCTCCGGGAGCCCGTCTGCGGGTGGCGCTCTCCGGTCTGACCATGGCCGAGTATTACCGTGAGTCGGGTGGCCAGGACGTGCTCCTGTTCATCGACAACATCTTCCGCTTCGTCCAGGCGGGCTCCGAGGTATCGGCGCTGCTCGGCCGTATGCCTTCCGCCGTCGGTTACCAGCCGACGCTCGAAACCGAGATGGGAACGCTCCAGGAGCGGATCACCTCGACTTCGCGTGGTTCGGTCACCTCGATCCAGGCCGTCTACGTGCCTGCCGACGACTTCACCGACCCGGCTCCGGCTTCGGTGTTCGCCCACCTCAACGCGACAACCGCGCTTTCGAGGGCGATCTCGGAGAAGGGGATCTACCCGGCCGTCGACCCGCTCGACTCGACCTCGACCATCCTCAAGCCGGACATCCTCGGCGAGGAGCACTACAGGACGGCGACCGATGTCCAGGAGATCCTGCAGCGCTACAGCGAGCTTCAGCAGATCATCGCCATCCTCGGTATCGACGAGCTCTCCGACGAAGACAAGGTTCTGGTGTTCCGCGCCCGCAAGATCGAGCGTTTCCTTTCGCAGCCGTTCTTCGTGGCCGAGCAGTTCACCGGCAGCCCGGGCCAGTACGTGCCGGTGGCCGAGACGGTTCGCGGCTTCCGCCAGATTCTCGACGGCGAACTCGACGACTACCCCGAAAGCGCCTTCTACATGAAGGGTGCGATCGACCAGGTCACCGCGGAAAGCAAGAGCGCGGCGTAGCCCTTGGCCGGCGACTCGACATTCTCGGTTGACGTACTCACCCCCGAGGGTGAGGTGTTCAGCGGCGACGTCGTCCAGCTTTCGACCAGGACGGTTGACGGCGAACTCGGCGTGCTGGCCAACCACGTACCGGTGCTGGCCGGTCTGATGCCGAACCGGTTGCGGCTGCGCAAGTCCGACGACCAGGTCGAGGAGTACGCCCAGTCCCACGGGGTCCTCCAGGTTTTCGCCAACCACGCGCAGGTACTGCTGGAAGAAGCCGTGCCGACTGGCGATCTCGACCTCGCCGCACTGGAAGCCGAGCTGGCCGGCGCCGAGAAGCGATTCGCCGACAAGGAGGCCGGCGAAGCGGCCCGCGCGGTTGCCGAACGGGACCTGGAGCGGATCAGGGCTTTCATCACCATCGCGAAGGGTGAGTAGGCAGTCTCTGACCTGCTCGCTCTCGCGCAGCGCCTGATCGCCTACGACACCTCCCGCGTGGACGGTGTCCACGAGGCGGCGGGCTTCATCAAAGGCTGGCTGGACGCCCGCGGAATAGAAGCCGAGCAGTACGAGTGCCGCGGGCTGCCGGTTATCCGGGCCGCGGTCGGAGACCCCGGCGGCGCGACAGTGATCCTCCACGGCCACTTCGATGTGGTGCCCGCGGAGGCCGGCCAGTTCGAGCCGCGGGTTGAAGGCGACCGCCTGATCGGTCGCGGTGCATATGACATGAAGGCGGCTCTCGCGGCGATGATGATGGCCCTGCCCGACCCGGAGCAACCGATTCCGGGACTGCGCGTGGTCCTGGGCATCGTCTCCGACGAAGAGTCGGAGGAGAGCGAGAACCGTGGCAGTGACCATCTGGTGGCGACCGGGGTGACCGGAGACTTCGCGATTACCGGTGAACCGACCGATTTCCACGTCGGGGTGGCTGCGAAAGGGGTTCTCGGGATCCGGCTGGGGGTGGGCGGACGCTCGGCTCATGGATCCACCCCGTGGCTGGGGGACAACGCCGTTTTGAGGGCTGTCGAGATGTTCCGTGCGATCGAATCGCTACCGTTTGCAAAGGAAAGCTCAGAATTGTTCGACCGTCCCTCGATCAGCCTTGGTCGGATCTGGGGCGGAGACGCGCTGAACAAGGTTCCCGACTATTGCGCCATAGACGTCGACATCCGCTACTTGCCACATCAGGACCCGGAGAGGATCCGCGAACAGATTCGCGGACTCGGGCCCGTTTCCATGGAACCGATCATCACCCTGCCCCCGATCCAGAGCGATTCGGACTGCCCCTGGGTGAGCCGGCTGATCGAGGTTGCCGGGCGCCATCACGACGGTCCGACGATGTCGGTGGGGCGGGACGGCGCCTCGGATGCGGTCTCTTTCATCAAGGCGGGCATCCCGGCGGTCGAGTTCGGCCCGGTCGGCTCCGGTCACCACGGACCCGACGAGTGGGTCTCGATCGAATCGCTGGAAACCTTTCACCTCTGCCTGCGAGAGTTCCTGGCAGAGAGTGCGTCGAGCTCGGCTGGAGAAGCAGATGAGTGACCACGACGAACACGACGAATCGACCGAGGAGCACCTGATGGGCGCCACCGGGGACAGCCCCGAGCCGGCCCAGCCGGACGATGAGTCAGCGGCGGCCGATCAGCCTCGAGCAGCCGATCAGCCTGATGCGGTCGGCCGGCCTGACGCGGAGTCGGGAGATCCCGCGACACCCGACGCTGCCGCCGAATACGAGGATCAACCCACCGAGGAGGTCTTCGCGCTCGAGGCGAAGTTGCTCGAGGGCGAAGACGTGCCCGACCTCGATCCGGTATTCAGGGCGGCGCTGCTCGAGAGCCCGGAGAGTGCCGCTGCTCCCGCAGCCGGAGCAGAGCCGGATGCCGCGACCCCGGATTCAACGACCGACTCCGGTTCACCGGCGGGTGATCAGGATGATTCGACCGGGGATGAGCAGACCGCCGGGTCTACCGACGAGGGTCACGAGACCGGCGAAGATCAGTCTTTCGTCACCGAGGAGCAGACGGCGATTCTCGCCGCAGCGGCCAAGAGCGAAGTCCACCAGGTGATCGAGGCCGCCCGACGCACCGGCGAACCCTTCGACCCTCCGCGTCCGCCGGCTTCAGGTGACTTCGAGCCCGCCCCGAAACGCAAGGGCTTCTTCTGGCGCTTCGCGCTGGCTACCCTGATCATCGTCTTCTCCTTCGCCGGCGCCACCTCTGCCTCGATCCTCACGATGGTCGACGACATCACCGAGCGCCTTACGAGCCAGGAGTTCAAGCAACTGGGCGAAGGCATCCTGCCGGACAGCAATGGCGGACCGCAGACGATCGCAATCCTCGGCTCCGACGCGAGGACCGGCGGTGGTGCGCCGGAAGGTGATCCCGGCCGGTCGGATACCACCATTCTGCTCCGACTCGATCCGGAGAGCGACCAGATCGCGATGCTCTCGATCCCCAGGGACCTCGAGGTGGATATCCCCGGATACGGCACCGACCGGTTCAACGCTGCCTACAGCTTCGGCGGCACGAAACTGACCCTCAAGACCATCAAGCAGATCACCGGGCTCGACATCAATCACGTCATCAACGTCGACTTCCAGGGATTCGCTTCAGTGGTCGACGCGATCGGCTGCGTATTCGTCGACGTCGACCGTGACTACTTCAACGACAACTCTGATCCATCGCAGGAGGAGTACGCCGTCATTGACATCGATGCCGGCTACCAGAAGCTGTGCGGACCGGATGCTCTCGAGTTCGCCCGTTACCGCCACACCGACACCGACCTGGTCCGGGCATCCCGCCAGCAGGATCTCCTGGGAGAGGTGAGAAACCGGCTTTCCTTCGAGGAGATCTTCAAGCGCCGTAACGAACTGATCGACGCCTTCGTCGACAACACTCGCTCCGACATCTCCGGTTCCGAGGAATCCCTCGAGCTGCTCAAGCTGCTCTTCGACTCGCGCAGCGCCAGGGTGGTGGAGGTCAAATTCCCGGCCACCCTCGGACCGTCATACGTGACCGCCACCCCTGAGGAAATCGAAGGAGCGGTCGATAAGTTCCTCGGCTTCCAGGACGCCGAAGGACCGGTCGGAACCCTGGCGGAAGGCAGCGGCAAGAACCAGGCGAAGAAGGAGGCGCGGAAGAAGGCGAAGAGCAATTCGAAGAAGCAGAACGATGCGATCGTCTCCAAGGGTGCTCCCGGCAAGGAGGAGGACGGGCTGGTCGACGCCTCCCAAGCCGGACTCGACCAGGCGGTGAAGATCCTCGGCAACAGGAACAGCCGCAAGTTCAGCATCTACTACACCAAGCGACTGCCCCCGGCGACGATCTACTCCGAGGGCAGTCGGGCCTACCACGTGAGGGACCTGGACAAGAACTCTCATGCCGCCTACCGGATGGTGATGGTCCTCGAGGCGCCCGACGGCCTCCACTACTTCGGCCTCCAGGGCATCCGTGGCTGGCAGGACCCGCCCATCCTCGAGGCCCCCCACGACGAGATGACTATCGACGGGCGCAAGTTCCGCGTCTACACCGAGGGTGACCGCATTCGCCTGATCTCCTGGTTCGACCGCGGCAATACCTACTGGATTTCCAACTCGTTGCTGTTGACCCTGACCAACGAGCAGATGCTGGGGATGGCTCGCGCGACGCGGGCCTTCACGCCGAACTAGGAGAGGTCATGTCTGTGGAAGCTTCGGAAAAGCCGGTGGTCGGTGTGATCGGGGTCGGCTGGGTCGGCCTGGTCACCGCGGCCTGCTTCGCCGAGCTCGGACATCAGGTGGTCGCCCGGGACGTGGTGACGGAAAAGGTCGAATCATTGAGCCGCGGCGAAGCCACCATTCACGAGCCTGGTCTCGGCGAGCTGATCAACCGCAACCTCGAGCGCCTCCATTTCACGACCGACATGGATGAGCTGCTCGACCGGGCCCGCCTGCTTTTCGTCTGTGTCGACACGCCACCGACCTACTCCGGCGACGCCGACCTGTCCCGGGTTCAGGCGGTCGTCCGTGACCTCGGTGACAGCGGTGAGCACGTGCTGATCATGAAGAGCACCGTCCCGGCCGGAACGGGGGAGAAGGTCCGGCGGGAACTGCCGGGCATGCCGTACGTGTCCTGCCCCGAATTCCTCAAGGAGGGTTCCGCGGTCGAAGACTTCATGCATCCGGACCGTGTGGTGATCGGGGCCTCCGACGAAGACGAACAGGCCGCGAACGAGGTGGCCGCCCTCTACGAACCGCTCGGTGGCGAGACGGTACGGACCGACATTTCCAGCGCCGAGATGGTCAAGCTCGCCTCCAACGCCTACCTCGCGACAAGGATCTCCTTCATCAACGAGATAGCCAACGTCTGCGAAGAGGTGGGGGCCGACGTCGAGGAGGTCGCCAGGGGGATGGGTCTCGACGAACGCATCGGCCCGCAGTTCCTCAGGCCCGGAATCGGATTCGGGGGCTCGTGTTTTCCCAAGGACGTGAGTTCGCTCAAGCTGCTGGCCGGCAACTCCGGCTACCACTTTCAGCTGCTCAACTCGGTGATCGAGGTCAACGAACTGCAGAAGCGCCGGGTCGTGAACAAGCTTCACCGGCACCTCGGCTCACTGGTCGGCAAACGGATCGCGCTGCTCGGCCTCGCCTTCAAGCCGGAAACGGATGACATGAGGGAAGCGTCGAGTCTCGTGTTATCAGCCCGTTTACGCGGTGAGGGTGCAGAGGTTGTTGCATTCGACCCCGTGGCAATGGACAACGCAAGGGATCTGCTCCCCGGGGTGGAAATGAGAGATACGGCCCTGAAAGCTCTCGAAGACTCCGACGCAGCGGTCCTGGTTACCGAGTGGCAGGAGTTCAGGGAGATCGACTGGGCCGAGGCAGCGGAACGGATGACTCGGCCTCTGGTAATCGATGGACGAAATTTTCTTGATGCCGAACTCCTGAGGTCCGCCGGATTCGCCTACGAAGGCATCGGGCGCCCGAGGGTCGGCATCGAAACGGAGTAGACGCTTTGCAGGCACTGGTTCTGGTCGGAGGGAAAGGCACCCGCCTTCAGCCCCTGACCAACGACACACCGAAACCGATCCTGACCCTGGTCGATCGGCCTTTTCTCGGCTACATGATCGAGTGGCTGGCCTCCCACGGCGTGGACGAGGTCGTGCTGGCCTGTGGGTTCCTTCCCGATCAGCTCCAGGAGGTGCTTGGCGACGGCTCCGACGGCGGTCCGCGGCTGCGATACCTGGTCGAGCCCGAGCCGCTCGGAACGGCGGGAGCGATCAAGTTCGCGGCACCGTATCTCGAGGAGCGCTTCTTCGCCCTGAACGGCGACGTGCTGACCGACCTCGACCTGACCGCGCTGTGGCGCTCACACGAGCAGAGGAACGCGAGGATCAGCCTGGGGCTGTATCCGGTCGAAGACCCGAGCAATTACGGGCTGGTCGACCTCGAAGAGGACGGTTCGGTTCTCGACTTCCACGAGAAGCCCGATCCCGGCCATTCCGGGCCGGGTCTGATCAGCGCCGGTGCGTACGTGATCGAGCGCGACGTTCTCGAGATGATCCCGGCGGATCAGAACGTCTCGATCGAGCGCGAGGTCTTCCCGAAACTGGTCGATGACGGTCTCTTCGGTCTGCGCCTGGACGGCTACTGGATGGACATTGGCACGCCCGAGCGTTACCTGGAGGCAAGCTGGGACATCATCGAGGGTAGGGTTCACACCGAGGTCTCGTCGGATGACAGCGGGGTTTTCGTCTCCGCGCTCGCCGATGTGGCCGATGGCGCGCAGATCGGCCCGCGCGCCGTTATCGGTGACGGCTGTGAGGTCTCGGCCGGCGCGCGGATCTCGGACTCTGTCCTTCTTGACGACTGCCGGGTCGGCGAGAATGCCGTCGTGACCGAGTCGATCTTCTCTCCCGGCGTCCTGGTCGCCCCGGATGCAGTGGTAGGGAAAGAGGTACTGGGGAAGAATGAGCGCATAGATGCTTGACGACATCCTCGATATCCCCGACCACATCCGCGACGCCATCTGGCGCACCGACTCTGCCCGGCTGGTGGCCCGTCCGTCGGTCGGTTTCATGGTTTGCGGAATGGGTGGCTCGGCGATCGGCGGCGAACTGGCAAGGGGCATCCTCGGCGAGCGGCTGACCGGACCGATGGTCGTGGTCAGGAGCTACCGCCTGCCTCGCTGGGTCACGTCGGACTGGGCCGTACTCGGCTCGAGCTACTCGGGCGAGACCGAGGAGACCTTCTCCGCTTTCCAGGAAGCCGGTGACGTCGGTACCCATCGCTGGGTCGTCGGCACCGGTGGCAAGCTGGGCGAGTACGCCCGTGAGCAAGGGATCGGATTCGTCGGCCTGCCGGGTTACTTCCAGCCGCGTGTCACCGTTGCTTACATGACCGTGGCCGCTTCCCTGGCCGCCAACCTGGCAGGGGTCGCACCCGACGTGCGGGCCGAACTGCAGCAGACAGCCGACTTCCTGGACGACTCGAAGCAGGAGCTGCAGGAGATCGCCGCAGACCTGGCGCTGGGCATGGATGGGATGCCCCTGGTGGTTCACGGGGTGGACATGACCGTGCCCGTGGCCAGGCGCTGGGCGAACCAGTTCAACGAGAACACCAAGCAGTTCGCGTTCGCGGCCGAGATCCCGGAGGCCAACCACAACCTGATGGAAGCGTGGGCGGACGGCGACGGTGGATTCGGCGCGGTATTCCTGACCGACCGCGACCAGACCGAGCGTGAGAGCCAGCGCATGGAGCTCACGGCCGAGGCGATCGAGCGCACCGGGGCTTCGGTATTCACGGTCGAGACCCGCGGCGAGACCCCGTCCGACCGGCTGCTCTGGTCGGTGATGCTGGGGGACCTGGTCTCGGTCAACCTCGCCGAGCAGCGCGGGATGGACCCGCTGCCGGTTACCCAGATCGTCGACTTCAAGAGAAGGCTCGGTGCCCGCTGATGAAGGCGATGGTGCTCGCGGCAGGGCTCGGCACGAGGTTGCGGCCGATCACCTACTCGGTTCCCAAGCCGATGGTGCCGGTGCTGAATCGCCCGGTGATGGAACACATCCTCGGACTGCTCAGGGGGCACGGATTCGATCAGGTGATCGCCAATCTCCACTGGTTCCCCGAGACGATCACCGGCTATTTCGGCGACGGCGCTGATCTGGGGATCAGACTGGACTACAGCCCCGAAGACGCACTCCTCGGCACCGCCGGGGGCGTACGCAACGCCGCCCACTTCTTCGACGGGGACTTCCTGGTGATCTCCGGAGACGCCCTCACCGACATCGACCTGACCGCGATGCGCGAGTTCCACCAGAGCCATGACGGTGTCGCCACGCTCGCCACCCGCAAGGTGGACGACACCTCCCAGTTCGGTGTGGTCATCACGGATGAGAACGGCCGGATCCAGGGCTTTCAGGAGAAGCCCGAGCCCTCCGAGGCCCTCTCCGACCTGGCCAACTGTGGCATCTACATGTTCGACCCCGCGATCTTCGACTTTTTCCCGGGCCCCGGAGAGAGCGCCCTGGCCGGCGAATCCGACCCCGAGGGCTTCGCCGACTGGGCGATGGATGTGTTTCCCGCGTTGCTGGAATCCGGCGAGGCCTTCTACTCGCACGAGGTCGACGCCTACTGGAACGATGTCGGCACGATCGGCGAGCTGCTCCAGGGCTGCTTCGACGGCCTCAATCGTGAGGTCAGGCTCGAGATCTCCGAAGCGGAGCGCGAGCCCGGCGTCTGGGTCGCTGACGGCGTTGAGACCGGCGACTGCGAGATCGAAGGCCCGGTACTGATCGGTCCCGGGTGTGAACTCGGGCGCGGTTCCTCGGTCACCGGACCGGCGGTGCTCGGGAGGGACTGCCGGATCGGCGCCGGAGTCAAGGTCCGGGAGGCAGTACTGCTCGACGAAGCCGAGCTGGTCGAGGGCAGCTTCGCCGTCGGCGGCGTCATCGGTCGCTGACGCAGCGAGGCTGACCGTTCACACTTTCGCCCGCGATTCGTCGCAGGCCTGATGCCCCGCGTCACCCGAATGCCGCGAAACAAGTGGAGTGGCTGCTCGTTCGTTGCTCGATCTGCTCTGTCCGCCAACCTGCGTGGCCTGTCGTTCGACCTGCGCCAGTACCGGCTTCCTCTGCCGAGGCTGCGTGGCCGAACTGAACTCCGAGGCCCCGGTCTGGGGTGATCCACCACCGTCGATCTCGATGGTGGTGTCGTGCTTTCGTCATGAAGGCACGGCGGCTGACCTGCTGCGCGCCTTCAAGTTCGGTCGTATGCCGGGCCTGGCGCCGCTGCTGGCGGGCTACATGGCCGAACACGTCGATCCCGGCGTCTACGGGGGGACCGTGGTGGCCGTGCCGGCGGCAGCGCTCCGGCGCAGGCTGCGGGGCTTCGACCCGGCCGGCCTGTTGGCGGAAGAGGTCTGTGTCCGGACCGGGTCTGCACCTCCCGCAGAAGGGTTGATCCGCAGGGTCGGACGGGATCGGCAGCGTGGCCGGGGGAGACAGGAGAGACTCGCCGCACCTCCTGACGTCCGGCCGGAGGGCGAATTGCTGGGTCCCGTCCTGCTGGTCGATGACGTGATCACCACCGGAGCCACGCTCAGCGCCTGTGCCTCGGCTCTGCTGCGGTGCGGGGCCGGTCCGGTGAACGCCCTCAGCTTCACCCGCAGGCTGTAATTCGGAAATACCCCCTTGTCACCGTCGGCCGTGGTGGCTAGGGTCTGTGAAAGGTTCACAACCCCGTATCGGAGGTCCCATGCGAATTGAAATTCGTGGTCGCAACGTCGAAGTAACGGACGAGTTGCGTGAGCAGGTGGCCCACAGGTTCGAGCGGATAGGCAAGCAGATATCCCCTCTTTCCCGGGTAGAGGTGGTCTTTTCGGAGGAGAAGAACCCCGCCGTGGCGGACAAGTTCGTCGCCGAGGCGAAGCTCCATCTCAAGGGCGTGACTCTCCATGCCCACGAAGCGACGCCGGACATGATCCACACGGTCAACGAACTGGCCGAGGACATGCAGCGTCAGGTCAAGCGCCACCGGGAGAAGCGCAGAAAGCGCAAGCAGACCAGGCGCCTGGTCAACCAGATGCGGGGACGGCCCTCGGGAGGGGCCTCCGCCAGTCTTTGAAAACGCCGCTCCCGGACAGGGCGTGGCCGAACCAGTGAGGTGATCACGAGGGCCCCGGAAGGGGCCCTCGTCCTGGTTCCGATGCCCTCATGCGCTGCAGCGGCTAATCTTGGTCAATGGCCAAAAATCTAATTGATCGTGCCCTGAGACTGGGCGAAGGTCGCAAGTTCAAGAGTTACCAGAAGCGGGTCGACTCGATCAACCGGATCGAGCCCGAAATGGAGGTCCTCGAGGACCACGAACTCAAGGAAGAGGCTGAAGCCCTGCGGGAGCGCGCCCGAAACGGGGAGTCGCTCGACGATCTCCTCCCGGAGTCGTTCGCCCTGACCCGCGAGGCCGCGCGCCGCACCCTGGGTGAGCGCCACTACGACGTACAGCTGATCGGTGGCATGGTCGTTCATGACGGTGCGATCGCCGAGATGAAGACGGGCGAGGGCAAGACCCTGACCAGCACCCTAGCCATCGTGCTGAACACTCTCGCGGGCGGCAGTGTCCACGTCGTCACGGTCAACGACTATCTCTCCAAGCGCGACGCGCTCTGGATGAAGCCGATCTACGACATGCTCGGTGTGAGCGTGGGCTGGATCCAGGAGGACGACGAGCCCGAAGAGCGGCGCGAGAAGTACGCCTGCGACATCACTTACGGCACCAACTCCGAGTTCGGCTTCGATTACCTGCGTGACAACATGGCGAACTCGATCGAGAACAAGGTCCAGCGCAGTCACGACTTCGCCATCGTCGACGAGGTCGACAACATCCTGATCGATGAGGCCCGGACCCCGCTGATCATCTCCGGCGCCCCCGAGCAGGCCGCCCAGACCTACTTCACCTTCGCGCGCCTGGCCAAGCAGCTCAACGGCGTGCCGGCCAAGACCAAGCTGAAGTCGCAGGGGGAGACCCGCGACACCTCCGAGGCCGATTACGACTACGAGTACGACGAGAAGCACAAGACCATCGCTCCGACCGAGAAGGGGGTTGAGAACGCGGAGAAGTTCCTCGGTGTCGAAAATCTCTACCTGGCCGAGAACGGCGGACTCGTCAACCACCTGGTCCAGTCGCTGAAGGCCGAGTCGCTCTACCGCAAGGACAAGGACTACGCCGTGGTTGACGGTGAGGTCATGATCATCGACGAGTTCACCGGGCGAATTCTCGAAGGACGGCGCTGGTCCGAAGGTCTCCACCAGGCAGTCGAGGCCAAGGAGGGGGTCGCGATCCGCGAGGAGAACCAGACCCTGGCCAACATCACCCTCCAGAACTACTTCCGGCTGTACGAGAAGCTCTCCGGCATGACCGGTACCGCGCTCACCGAAGCAACCGAGTTCATGAAGATCTACAAGGTCCCGGTAGTCGAGGTCCCGACCAACAAGCCGACCATGCGCGACGACCAGAACGACCAGATCTTCAAGACCCGCGAGGGCAAGTGGCAGGCGGTCATCAACGAGCTTGTCGAGCGTCATGAGACCGGCCAGCCGATCCTGGTCGGCACCGTTTCGGTGGAGACCTCGGAGATGATCTCCAGCGAACTCAAGAAGCGGGGAATCGAACACGTAGTCCTGAACGCAAAGCCCGAGTACGCCGAGCGCGAAGGCGAGACGATCGCCCAGGCCGGACGCAAGGGCTCGGTCACGATCGCCACCAACATGGCCGGACGTGGTGTCGACATCAAGCTCGGCGGAGATCCGGAGGGCATGGCCCATCCGATCGTCGCCAAGCGCGGTCTCGCGCCCGAGGACGAGGGCTACCGCGAAGCCGTGGACGAACTCGCGGCGGACCTCCGCCCCCAGTGCAAGGAAGAGGCCGACGAGGTCCGTGCGCTCGGTGGCCTGTTCATCTGCGGTACGGAGCGCCACGAGTCACGACGGATCGACAACCAGCTGCGCGGCCGTGCCGGCCGCCAGGGCGACCCGGGGGCTTCCCGTTTCTTCCTCTCGGCTGAAGACGACGTGATCCGCCTTTTCGCCGGCGACCGCATCTACAAGATCCTCGACCGGCTGGGTCCGGTCGATGACGACGGCCAGGAGCTGCCGCTCGAGGCAAAGATGCTCACCAAGACGGTCGAGAACGCGCAGAAGAAGGTCGAGGAACAGAACTTCCTGATCCGCAAGCGCGTCCTCGAGTACGACGACGTGATGAACGAGCAGCGCCGCGTGGTCTACAAGTACCGCGGCGAGATCCTCGAAGGTCGCGACATGTCGGTGATCGCCCGCGAGGAACTCAACGGCGTGATCGAGCGCCTGGTCGATGAGTACACCCCCGGCGACCTGATCGAGGAGTGGGACCTACCCGAACTAGATACCCAGCTGCACCTGATCTGGCCCTGTTCGGTCGATGTCGGCGGCATGCAGGCGCACTCGGTCGACCGTGAGTCACTGAAGGCCGAACTCTGTGAAGACGCACAGGCGGCCTACGAGGAGCGGGAGAAGGAGCTGGGCGAAGAAGTGATGCGCTACATCGAGCGCACGATCCTGCTTCAGGTGATTGACAACCGCTGGCGCGAGCACCTCTACGACATGGACTACCTCCGTGAAGGAATCCACCTGCGCGGCTTCGCCCAGATCGACCCCCTTGTGGCTTACAAGAACGAGGGCTACTCGATGTTCTCCGAGCTCATGAACGCGATCTGGGAGGAGTTCAGCAAGCTGGTATTCAACGTCGAGGTTCAGCTCGAGCCGGACGAAGTCGAGCGGGCATTCGCTGCGACCGACGAAGGAATCGAGGACCTCGATTACTCCGGCGGCACGCTCGAGGAGCAGCCTTCGGCGCTGGCCGAAGTCGCCGCGGGCAGTACCCCCGGACCGGCCGACGCCGGTGGTATTCCCGGAGTTGTTCCGGCCGGAGTGCCCAACGTCGGCGGTACTCCGTCCGGCGGTGCCGCGACCAAGGTCAAGGACGAACGCGAGAACATCGGCCGCAACGATCCCTGCTGGTGCGGTTCCGGCAAGAAGTTCAAGAAGTGCCACGGAGCCTGACCGGTACCGCGCTGGAGTTCGTCCGGGCCTTCAACGAAGGAGACCTCGACGCCTTTAACGAGGTTCTCGACCCGAACGTCGAGATCCACTCCTCCCGAGGGCTGCGCGAAGGTCGCGACGCCGCCCGTGCCTGGGCGACCCGGGCCCCGGGCGGGGTTCAGCAGACGATCGAAGTCAAGGATTCGGTCGAAAACGGGACCGAGGTCCTTCTGACCGTGGAGCGGCACTGGCACTGGGACGAAGACGGAAGCCACGCCGCCACGGACCAGCTCTCGTGGCTGCTCGGACTGCGAAACGGCCTGGTCTGCTCCTGGCGTCCTTTCGAGGACGCCGAAGAGGCTGAGCGCGTCTACAGGCGCGACGCTTCCGGCGAGGACCTCCAGCCTTAGCCCGTACCGGGCTTCAGCCGTAACGTCGGGTCAGCCACTCGCTGAAATCAGGCCCCGGTGCCGATGAGGCGGCGTCGGCTAGTGCCCCGGCCTTGAGAGCCCTGCCGGTCCGTCCGGGCAGCGGCAGTCTCAGCCTTAAACGCTTCCGGCCGGTGGCCTCGATCCACGTTCCTGCGAGGTCGCCGAGCGTCTGTATCCGGGGGCCGGTGATCTGCTCCGGAGCCCGGGTCGGCCGTCCCCTGGCGATCAGGGCAAGCCGTTCACCGACGACCTCACTCGAGACCGGTTGCAGCAGCGCTTCTCCGGCAGGCAGCAGGCCGAACCGCGCAGTTGATGTCATCAGCCCGTCAAGCAGCTCGTGGAACTGGCTCGCCCGAAGCAGGCTCCAGCCGATCCCTGCGTCTTCGATCAGTTTTTCCTGGGTCCTCTTGGCCCTGTAGTAGCCGAGGCCGACCTGCTCACAGCCGACGATCGACAGTCCGACGTAGTGACCGACGCCAACCTCCTCACAGGCGGCCAGCAGCCTGCCGGTTCCCTGTTCGAGAATGCTCGCCGGACGGCTCGAGCTGCTGGCCAGGTCCAGCAGCACGTCGGCGTCCTGAAGCGACCCGGCGGGGTCATCGCGGGTCAGGTCCAGGCGGGAATGAATGGCGCCGGTCGGCATCGAGACGGGCGGGTTTCGGGAGAGGATCTTTACCGCTTGGTCAGCCGCGAGCAGCGCGTCCACAGCGGCCCTGCCGGCAGTCCCGGTTCCTCCGACGACCGCGATCATGAGCAGCTCCGATTCAGTGTTCGGCCCGGTCCAGTTCCGTGTCGGCGAAGGAGAGCGGATCCTCAACCGGTTCCAGGTGGGTGAACACCGTCGCCTGCCCGACCGCGTCGCGGAGGTCGCGCTCTACCTTCTCGGTGAAGTCGTGACCGGCCTGGACCGTCCACTCTCCCGGGACCAGCACGTGCACCGAGATGAAAGAGCGCCGACCGGACTTGCGCGTCCGGAGGGCGTGAAACTCGACGCTGCCATCTTCGTACCGGCTCAGGACACCGTTGACGGCCGCCATCTGATCGGCAGGCAGGGCTTTGTCCATCAGGCCGGACATCGAGTCGCGTACCAGCGAGGAGCCGGTGCGCACGATGTTGGCGGCGACCACCAGGGCGATGATCGGGTCGAGTCGCTCCCAGCCGGTCAGCCAGACCAGGGCCACACCGACGATCACGCCCGCGGTGGTCCAGACATCGGTCATCAGATGCCTGCCGTCTGCCTCCAGAGTCAGGGACTGTTCCTGGCGGCCGGTCCGGATCAGCAGGGTCGCGGCCCCGAGGTTGATCAGGGAGGCGACGACCGAAATCGTCAACCCGATCCCGATCTCGGTCAGGCCGGCAGGGTTGAGCAACCGGTCGACCGCCGCGTAGGCGATCGTGAAGGCAGCTAGCAGGATCATCGCCCCTTCGAAGCCGGCCGACACGTAATCGGCCTTCTCGTGGCCGTAGGCGTGGTCTTCGTCAGGAGGCCGTGTCGACCAGAGGATCACGATCAGGCCGACCAGTGCCGCAACCAGGTTGACCACCGACTCGAGCGCGTCGGAAAGCAGCCCGACCGAGCCGGTCAGCAGCCAAGCGGCGGTCTTCATCGAGATCGTCAGCAGCGATACCGCGATCGCGACCGAGATGATCGTGATCAGCCGTTTTCTGCGGCGGCTCTCCTCGCCGTTGCCGGTCATCCGCTGAATACTCCCAGAGCGTTAGGCTGATCCGGTGGCAGAGGCAGTCAACACAGACTCCGTACCTGCCCGGATCAACTCGATCCGGGAGAATCTCGACCTGCTCGGTGAGTACCTCGACCTGAGCGAGCTCGAGCGTGAGGTCGAGCGCCTCGAGAACGAAATGCAGCAGCCGGGCTTCTGGGATGACCAGGAGCAGGCGGCTTCCGTATCGGCCGAGCACTCACGCGCACAGCGCAAGCTGGAGGACTTCCTTTCGCTCCAGTCGGAGGCTTCAGACCTCGCCGACATGGCCGAGATGGCCGAGTCGGACGAAGAGATGGCGGCCGAACTGAGCGAGACCCTGATCTCGATCGAAGGCAGGTTGGAGGCCCTCGAAGAAGCACGCCTGTTCAGCGGCGAATACGACTCGGGTGACGCCCTGGTCGGCGTTCACGCCGGGGCCGGCGGCACCGACTCCCAGGACTGGGCCGAGATCCTGTTGCGCATGTACCTGCGCTGGGCCGAACGACGCGGCTTCAAGGTCGAGATGAAGGAGGCCTCCGAGGGTGACGAAGCCGGGCTCAAGTCGGCGACCTTCCTGCTGAAGGGTGAGAACGCCTACGGCCTGGTCGCCGCCGAGCGGGGGGTGCATCGCCTGGTCCGGATCTCGCCCTTCGACTCCTCTGCCCGGCGACACACCTCTTTCGCCCAGGTCGACGTGGCTCCGGTGGTCGACGAGACCGTCGACGTGGACATCGACGAGTCGGACCTCCGGATCGACACCTATCGCGCCTCAGGTGCGGGCGGGCAGCACGTCAACAAGACCGACTCGGCGGTGCGGATCACCCACGAACCGACCGGAGTCGTGGTCCAGTGCCAGAACGAGCGCTCCCAGACCCAGAACAAGGCGGTCGCCATGGGGATGCTGCGGTCGAAGCTGATCGAACTGGAAGAGCGCAAACGGACCGAGGCGGTGAACCAGGAGAGGGGGGAGGTCAAGGACGTCGCCTGGGGCTCACAGATCCGCAGCTACGTCATGCACCCCTACACGATGGTCAAGGACCACCGCACCGAGTACGAGGTCGGCGACACCCAGCGGGTCCTCGACGGCGACATCGACGGGTTCATCCGCGAGTACCTCAACCGCACCGTCTGATGCCCGAACTGCCTCCGGGAACCGTCGAGCTGATCACCAGGACCCTGGAGGAAGACGTCGGTTCCGGGGATGTCACGGCCGAAGCGACCGTGCCGGCGGACCTGACGGTCGATGCGAAGATCGTGCTCAAGCAGCCGGGGGTCATCTTCGGCCTCGATGTCGTCGAGCAGGTCTTCCGCCAGACCGGGGTCTCCGGTTTCGACCGGATGGCGATGGAGGGTCACTGGCACGAGGGTGTTCCGGTCGATGTCGCATTGATCCACGGTCCGGCCCGCGCGGTTCTGGCGGGGGAGCGGGTGGCACTCAACTTCCTCGGCCACCTTTCGGGCATCTCGACCCTGACCGCCCGGTTCGTCGATGCCGTCGCCGGTACCGGGGCCCGCATCCTCGACACCCGCAAGACCACTCCGGGCCTGAGGCGGCTCGAAAAGAAGGCGGTCTCCTGGGGCGGGGGTCTCAACCACCGTCTCGGCCTCTACGACGCGCTACTGATCAAGGAGAACCACATCGCGGTTGCCGGTGGGCTGGCCTGGGCGGTCGAAGCCTGTCGCGAAGCCCGGCCCGACCTGCCGGTCGAGGTTGAAGCCGAGAGCCTCGCCCAGGTAAGAGAGGCGATTGCCGTCGGCGCCGACCGGATTCTGCTCGACAACATGAATCCGGATCAACTGGCTGCTGCGGTCGCAGCCCGGGACGGGGTTCGCGCAGACCCGGCTGGATCCCCTCCTGGGTCCACTCCCGAACTGGAGGCTTCCGGCGGCATCGAGCTCAGCAACGTGCGTGAGGTAGCCGAAACAGGGGTCGATTTCATCTCGATCGGAGCTTTGACCCACTCCGCCCCGGTCCTCGACTTCAGCCTGCTGGTGGATCGCCCGGGCTGAGTCTCCCCGGGGGCCGGTCCGGCAGCGCGTACAATCGCTGTATGGCGATGAAGGAACTTCCGATGGTGCCCTCCGGGATGGCGACCCAGCTCGAGCCCGCGACGATCGAGGAGCTGAGCGCGGAAATCCGCGAACTGGCGAAAGCGAAGGACGCGGTCGTCCTCGCCCACAACTACGAAGTGCCGGAGATCCAGGACGTGGCCGACTTCACCGGCGACTCACTCGGTCTGTCGCGCCAGGCGGCCGCCACTGACTCTTCGGTTGTCGCGTTCTGCGGCGTCCACTTCATGGCCGAGACCGCTTCGATCCTCTCGCCCGAGAAGAGGATCCTGATCCCGGACCTCGACGCCGGCTGCTCTCTGGCCGACTCGATCAACGCCGACCAGCTGAGGGAATGGAAAGCCAAATACCCCGGCGCGATGGTGGTCATGTACGTCAACACATCGGCGGAGGTCAAGGCGGAGACCGACTACTGCTGCACCTCATCGAATGCGGTCAGCGTGGTCGAGCACATCTGGCAGGAGCACGGAACCGAGACCGAGATCCTCTTCGGACCCGACATGTGGCTGGGTCAGTTCGTGGCACGGGAGACCGGCCTCGCCGACGATCCTGAGCGGGCGGCACGTTTCCACGTCTGGGACGGCGAGTGCCATGTCCACGCCGGAATCCGGCCTGACGACATCAAGCGCACCCGGGAGGAGAATCCGGAGGCAGAGTTCCTGATCCACCCCGAATGCGGCTGCGCCTCACAGGCGATGGAGTACGTCGCTTCCGGTGAGATTGACCCGGAGGGCGTGCACATGCTCTCGACCTCGGGCATGATCGACCATGTGGAGAAGAACCCGCAGGGCAGCTTCGTGGTCGCGACCGAGAACAGCATGCTGTACCCGATCCAGAAGATCGCACCGGAAGCCAACCTGATCGAGGCCAACCGGATGGCCTACTGCAAGTACATGAAGATGATCACGCTGCCGAAACTGCGTGACTCGCTGAGGGACATGAAGTTCGAGGTCAAGGTGGACGAAGAAACCGCCCGCCAGGCCCGGCTGCCGATCGAGCGCATGGTGTCGATCGGCTGAGCTTGATCGACCTCCTGGCTGCGGCCTCTCAGGTCTTCCCTTCCACCGACGCCTTTCCGGCAGTCGACCAGGCCTATCTTCTGGAAGCTCGTCAGATGCAGGCGCTGTCCTTCGCCATGCACATCCCGCTGGTCTGCTTCGGCGTGGCTTTCCCCGCGATGGTGATCTTCATGGAGTGGCTGGGACTGCGGACCGGAAAGGCCCACTACACCGCGATCGCCCGGCGGTGGTCCAAGGTGATGATCACCCTGTTCGCGGCGGGAGTCGTCACCGGCACCCTGCTCAGCTTCGAGCTGGGCATTCTCTGGCCCGGCTTCATGTCGGCCTTCGGCGACGTCTTCGGCCTCGCGTTCGGACTCGAAGGCTTCTCGTTCTTCATCGAAGCCATCTTCATGGGGATCTACGTCTATGGCTGGGACAAGCTCTCGCCGAAGCGGCACCTGCTCGCCGGCATCCCGATCATGGTCACCGGCTTCACCGGTTCACTGATGGTGATCTCGGTCAACTCCTGGATGAACAACCCCTCCGGTTTCGACATCGTCGGCGGCGAGGTCACCAACGTCGAGCCCTGGACGGCGCTGTTCGGCAACGAGCGGCTCTGGCCCCAGCTCACCCACATGTACCTGGCCGCATTCATCGTGGTCGGCTTCCTGGTCGCCGGGGTCTACGCCTTTTCATGGCTCAAGGGCCGGCGTGGGGCCTACTTCCGCACGGCGATGGTCATTCCGCTGGCGATCGCCTGCCTGGCGGCCCCGACCCAGATCCTGATCGGCGACTGGTCGGCGCGGACGGTGGCCGAGGACCAGCCGATCAAGCTGGCCTCTTTCGAAGGTCTGTACAAGACCACCAAAGGCGCTCCCGAAACCATCCTCGGCTGGTATACGGACGACAATACGATCGAGTACGGCATCGAGATCCCGAAGCTGCTCTCGCTGTTGGCGTACCACGATCCGAACGCGGTGGTGCAGGGCCTTGAGACCGTGCCGGAAGAAGACCGGCCGCCGATCAACGTGGTCCGGATCTCCTTCCAGACGATGGTCGGTATCGGGACCGGACTCGCGGCCCTCGCGGTCTGGTTCCTCCTCACCTGGTGGCGGCGGAAACGGCTGCCGAAGTCGAAATGGTTCTACCGGGCGGTGATCGCGGCCGGACCGGCGGCGGTGGTCGCCCTGATCGCCGGCTGGGTCACCACCGAGGTCGGCCGCCAACCCTGGGTCGTCTACGGGGTCATGCGTACCGAGGAGGCGGTTTCCGGGGCCGACGGGATCGTCTTCGGCTACGCCGCGCTCGTGGTCGTCTACGTGGCTTTGATCTCCGCCACTTTCTGGGTTCTCAGAAAGCTCGCCCGCACACCGTTGCCACCCGAGATAGCGGCCCTCGAATCCGATAGCCGGAGCGATCTTTCCGGACAGAACTCCTCAGCCGCCTCGGCTGATGCCGGCGGCAGGGAGGGTGACGATGGATCTCGCTGACGTACCCGCACTGCTGATGCTGATCGGTATCGCCGGCTACGTCGTGCTGGCCGGGGCCGACTTCGGATCGCCCTTCTGGGTTCTGACCGCTCGTGGCAAGCAGGCCGAAGACATCCGTGAGCAGACCCACAACTCGATGGCCCCGGTCTGGGAGGCCAACCACGTCTGGCTGATCTTCGTGCTGGTCGTCTGCTGGACCGCCTACCCGGAGGTCTTCGCTTCGATCTTCTCGACCCTCTGGATCCCGTTGATCCTCGCCTGCATCGGGATCATCCTGCGGGCGGTCGGCTACGTGGTGGGCGGCTACGCAAAGAGTGCCTGGGTCACCTGGCTGGCCACGGTCGCCTCCTTCCTGACCCCGTTCATGCTCGGCGCCGTGATCGGAGCCGTGGTCTCGGGCCGTGTCCCGGTCGGAAACGCCCAGGGTGAGATCATCTCGAGCTGGCTGAACCCGACCTCGATCACGATCGGGGTGGTGGCGGTGACCCTCTGTGCCTACCTCGCAGCCGTCTACCTGGCCGCCGATGCCGACCGCAAGGGCAGGACGGACCTCGCCGGGGCGTTCAGGACCCGCGGCCTGGTTGCCGGCCTGGTCACCGGCCTCGTCGCGGTGGTCGGGGTTCTGGTTCTCCAGGACGACAGCAGGCTGGTCTATGACGGCCTCACTACCGGCCTCGGGCTGGCCGACCTCACGGTTTCGGCCGTTGCGGGTCTGGTCACGATTGGACTGCTGGCCGCCCGGCGTTTTTCGGCCGCGCGCTATACCGCCGCCGTCGCCGTGGTCACGATCGTCGCCGGCTGGGGAATCGCCCAGTCCCCGTACATCCTGCCACCCGACCTGACGGTGGCCGAAGCGGCCGCGGCCGACAACGTCCTGATCGCGCTGCTTGTGGCGATAGTGATCGGGCTGTTCGTACTGGTCCCGTCGCTGATCCTGCTCTACGGGCTGGTCCTCGCGGGCCGTTTCGACCCGGCGAGCGCCGGCCAGGCCGATCCTTCCGATCTGATCCAGGGTCCCGATGGCGACCTGCTCACCCCGCTCGGCTCACCCAGACGCAGGTCAGTGGCCGCGACCATCGTCATCGCGATCGTGGGTGCCGGGCTGAGCTTCTCCTTCGACGGCGGCTTCGCCCTCTACTTCGGAGTGGTCCTGCTGCTCTCAGCCCTGGTGACCGGCTGCGTACTGCTCGCCTTCTCGCTCACCGCGAAACTGGAGCAGGCGGAGGAGGAGGCGTGACGCCTCCACTCTTGCCGGCGTTGCCTCCGTTTTTTCCTGACTTGCCGTTGTTCTGAACGCCGTCGGCCTGGTTCGGTCCGCCCGGCTTCTCCGAGATGCCCTTGTCGGGGGCGTCGGGGTTCCGGTCGCCGGCGCTTTCGGGAGCGTTCCCGGACCCGCCGTCAACGCCGCCCTGGCCGTTGGCGCTCGTATCGCCGCTCTGCCCGGTTATCCCGGACTCGATGCCGGGAACGGGATCGTCGTCGCCACCGCAGGCCGCCAGGGTCGATGCGGAGATCGCGACCGCCAGGCCCGCTGCCAGAAGTCTGCCTCGCTGAATTCGTTTCATGCCGGGATTGTGACCGAAAGCAGGCCGGGTTGTCCGTTGTGGGGTTTCGGGCTCAGGGATTGAGCCAGACCCGGATCCGGTTTCCGGGAGGGGTCAGCCAGCCCTGCCGGAGGCTCGCGAAACTGACCCGGCCGGAACGACCCGAGCCGAAGCGGTTCTTGCGCACGGCGCCGAGCCGGCAGCCGGCCTTCTGGAGCGCGTCACCGGCCTGGACGAGGCTTCTGCCGGTCAGCTTCGGCACCCGGCACCAGGTCGGATTCGGCCGGACCGTCGCATCGAGCCCGACCGGGTCGACCCCGGAGACCCGGATCGCGGTTCTCCGGACCCAGCCCCGGATGGCATTGCCTGAGGCTCGGGCATCGACTGACGGCACGGTCGGGTTGCAGAACGTGTCACCGAAGCTGGTGATGCCGATCAGTCTCCAGCCCTTGCTGACCTGGGAAACCAGGGGCCCGCCGCTGTCGCCGAAGCAGGTCGACGTATTACCGGCCGGCCCTCCGAGGCAGATCATCGTCTTCGGCTGGTAGGTGCGTCCGTTGTCGCGTCGGCAGACGGCATCCGGAAGCACGACCTGTGTCACTGCCTTGAGCACGTTGCTGCCGATCCGGTTGATCGGTCCGGTGACTCCCCAGCCCGTGGTCATGACCCTGCTACCCGGGGCGAAGGCCGCAGCCTCCGGGCCTCCCGCCAGCTTGACCGGCTCGGCCGGTAGACGTCGCTTCAGTTTCAGCAGCGCGACGTCCCACGAAGGGCTGGAGATCCCCCGGTACTTGGTGCGGCCATTGCTGTCGCGAGGCATGATCCGGCGCTCGACGTATGAACTGCTGCCGGAGTCGCTGCTCAGCCGGGTGCGACCGGATACGACCTGGAGACGTCTCAGGCTCGAAGGCCGCAGGTCGGCGACGCAGTGGGCTGCGGTGACGACGAGGTCGCGGGCAATCAGGGACCCCGAACAGAAGTAGCGCTTGCGGGCGGGCACCGAGTTGTTCCCCGGGCCCCCGGCGACGAGGGCGACCTGCCAGGGCCACTCTTTGATCTTGGTGTCCTTACCGTTGATGATGCTGATCTCGGCGCTGCGCTCGCCCGCAGCATCGGCTGCGCCGCCCTGGCCGACGAGTACCGCGGCCACGGCCAGCAGAATCACGCAGCAACAGAAAGCGGCTCGGGTCTTCGCCGAGTGGGCGTAGGCAACCATCAAGGGAGGATACCGCTTGAACTATGTTAGTAAGTGCTAAAGTTCTGCTCACTCTTTGCTGACTACCGGGTGGGCGATCCGTACCGGCTGAAGGAATCGGGAGGCTCTCCGTGAATAGTCGAGACCAGATGGCATTCGGAAAGAAGAAGAAACAGCAGCAGTTGGAAGCCGAGCTCGACCAGGCGCGCGAGCGCAAGGTCGCCGAGCGGCCACGCAAGGGCGGTAAGCCGATAATCGAGATGCGTGACGTCAGCAAGGTCTACCCGGGTGGGCATCTAGCGCTCGACCGGGTTTCCCTGGCCGTCAACAGAGGGGACTTCGTCTTTCTGGTCGGCCCCACGGGCTGCGGCAAATCGACTCTGATCAAGCTTCTGATTCGCGAACTCGAACCGAATGACGGCACCGTTTCGATCGCCGGTCGCGACGTCGGCAAGCTCTCCGACAAGAAGATCCCCCAGCTCCGTCGCAACATCGGCACCGTTTTCCAGGACTTCAAGCTTCTGCCCAGCCGGACTGTCTACGACAACGTCGCCTACGCACTTCAGGTGATCGGCGCCTCGCGCGCGGAGATCCGGCAGAAGGTCCCCGAGACTCTGCGTCTGGTCGGCCTCTCGACCAAGCTCCACAACTATCCGGACGAGCTTTCCGGCGGTGAGCAGCAGCGTGTTTCCGTTGCCCGGGCATTCGTCAACCACCCGCCGCTGCTGCTCGCAGATGAGCCCAGCGGAAACCTAGACCCGGTGACTTCGGTCGGCATCATGCAGCTGCTCTACCGGATCAACAAGACCGGAACGACGGTGGTCGTGGTGACTCACGACCGGGAGATGGTCGACCGCATGCGACGCCGGGTGATCGAGCTCTACGAAGGCCGGGTCATCCGCGACGAAGTCGCCGGCGGCTACACGGAAGAGTCGACCACCGAGTTCGGGGTGCGCATGCGCGCCGAAATGGGAGTCGGTCTCGAAGGCCACTCGAACGGAGTCCACTGATGGGAAAGATCTTCTTCTTCACCGGCGAGGCCATCAGGGCCATGCGCCGCAACGTCGCGCCGACCACGGCGGCCGTGGTGACTACCGTGCTGACCGCGATCCTGATCGGCGTGCTGGTGCCGATCTTCCAGACCACCCAAAGCAAGAGCGCCGAGGTACGGGATCAGCTCGAGCTGCGTGTATTCCTTTTCGACGACGCCACCCGAGCCGAAATCAACTCGCTCCAGCGTGACATCGAGGCGATCCCCAGCGTCAACGAGGTCAACTTTCTGAGCAAGGCAGACGCTCTGGCCGAGTTCCGCAAGGATTACGGCCAGGAGAACCGCGACGTGCTGAAGGAGCTCCAGGGCAACCCGTTGCCGGCAAACTTCATCGTGCGCCCGGATGATGCAGCCGAGCTTGACGCGATCCGTGCTGCGATCCAGCCTCCGAACCAGAGCGGCAAACCCACCTATATCTCGCCGATCGTCCAGCAGGTGGACAATCGTCAGGCAACCGCGAATCGAATCGAAGAGGTCACCGGAGCGCTCAAGCTCGTCCTCACGGTTATAACAGCACTGCTTATCGGGGCCTCGCTCCTGCTGATCGGAAATACCATCCGGCTCTCGATCTACACCCGTCGCCGTGAGATCGAGGTGATGCGACTGGTCGGCGCGACCCGGTGGTTCATCCGCTGGCCATTCATGATCGAAGGCGTGGTCGTGGGGATCCTGGGAGGGGCGATTGCGATACTTGTCCTGTGGATAGGCAAGGTCACAGTGGTCGACCCGCTCTCGGAGAGCTTCGCCCTCATGCAGGCTCAGGACTCGATGTCCTTCGTCGTGCTGGCCGCCTGCCTGTTCGGGGCCGCGATCGTCGTCTCGGCTCTGGGCTCCGGATTGACCCTGCGCCGCTTCCTGAAGATCTGATCCCGACGAAACTCCGGGTTACGGGGTGAAAACCGCGTGGGCAGTACTGGCGACCGCACTGGTCGCCCTGGTGGTCGGCATGTGGATCGGCGGGCATCCTGACAACCTGCCGGACGGTATCCGGGAGGTTTTCGTCGAATCTCCGATCGCCGCCGAACAGTCGGCCAGCGACGACGCCCTCGGGGTCATCGAGCAGAACTACTTCCGCGAGACCGACGCTTCGGAGCTCGACGACGCTTCGATCCGGGGAATGGTCAGGCGCCTGCGAGAGCAGTACGACGACCGTTTCTCGCACTACTTCGACTCTGAACAGCTTGCTCAGTTCAACGAAGCGATCACCGGCAGCTTCAGCGGGGTGGGGATGACGGTCGGTGAGCTCGACGAGAACGGCCTCAGGGTGGGGAGCGTTTTCGAAGGATCTCCCGCTGAAAGGGCCGGCCTGGAGTCGGGAGACGTGATCGTGGAGGTCGACGGCGAGTCGATCCTCGACAGCAACGTGGAGCTGGCGGTAGCCGACATCAAGGGACCGGAAGGCTCCACAGTCACCCTCGGAGTGAAGGTCCAGGGCAAGGGCAGGACCAGGGACTTCGAGCTGACCCGGGAGGAGATCGAGGTGCCTGTCACCTCGGAGAGGGTTCGGGAGGTCAACGGACGGACGCTCGGCTACGTGCGCCTGAGCACCTTCAGCGAGGGGGCCAGCCTCGCGTTACGAAGGTCCTTCCGGGAGGTCGAACGCAAGGGCGCCGAAGGAGTCGTACTCGACCTCCGGGCCAACGGCGGTGGCCTGCTGCCCGAGGCGATCCTGACTTCGAGCCTTTTCATCCCGGAGGGCGATGTCGTGGTCGAGACCAGCTCCAGGACCCAGGGGGACCGCACCTACGAAGCACAGGGCGGCGACATTGATCCGCCGCCAATGGTCGTCCTGGTCGATCGCGACACGGCCTCCGCCGCCGAAATCCTCGCAGCAGCCCTTCAGACCAGCAATGACGATCCGGTGGTCGGAACCCGCACTTTCGGCAAGGGTGTCTTCCAGCAGGTGATCAGCCTCGATAACGGCGGCGCCCTGGATCTCACTGTTGGCGAGTTCCTGACGGCCGAGGGCGTGTCCCTTGCCGGGGAGGGGTTGAAGCCCGACATCGTCGCGCCTCCGAGGCCGAACGCTGAGCGTGATCTCCAGCTCGACCGGGCGTTCGAGGTCCTCGACGGCGAAGTAGACGCCGCCGAAGGCTCGTAGTGGCATCGGCGGGCAACCGCGGCCGCGCTCGCGGTCGTAGCGGCGAGCGCCACGTCGCACTGCTCGGGAGAAGGGGCCGGTTCACGGTCGCCAAGCCGCTCTTCGAACCGGGCGCGCAGGTCGCTCTCGACCGCAAGACGAGGATCAGGGAGGGCCAGATCGCGTGGGTCGAGTTTCGCGGCGACCGGGCTCGGCTGCTGCGGGACCTCGGCCGGGTGGACAACGCCCGCGACGTCTGCGAGGCACTCGCCCTGGAAAGGCTGCGCCGCCGCGGCTTCACCGGGGCGATCGAGACCGAGGCCGAGTCGGCGGCGTCGGACCCGGTCTCCACGGTCGAGCGCCGGGACCTGACCGACCTCGCGACCTTCACCGTCGACCCGGCCACCGCCAGGGACTTCGACGACGCCGTGTCGGCCGAAGCCGAGGGCGACTCGGTCAGGCTCTGGATCCACATCGCGGATGTGGCGGCATACGTGAGGCCGGGATCAAACCTCGAGGCCCTGGCCTGGACCCGGGCCAACAGCGTCTACGTCCCGACCTCGGTCGAGCCGATGCTGCCGGAGGTTCTGAGCGCCGGCGTCTGCTCGCTCTCGCCCGGTGAGCCACGGCTTGCCGTGACCACCGAGATTCTGCTCTCGGGCTCGGGGGAAGTCGTCTCATCGGCCTTCTACCGCAGTCGCATCCTCTCCGACGCACGCCTCGACTACGACCAGCTGGATCGTGTCTTCGCCGAGCGCGAGCGGCCGCCAGAGCCGGTAGCCGAGCCGATCCGACTGGCCCGGGCCGCATCGGCCCTGCTGGCCGAGCGCAAGGATCAGACCCGGCTCGACGTGACCTCGAGCGAGCCGGGGTTCAGCTTCGACGGCGACGGCAACGTGACATCGGCGACGGCTGATGTCCAGACCGAGGCCCATCGACTGATCGAACACCTGATGGTTACGGTCA
Organism: uncultured Solirubrobacterales bacterium; assembly: GCA_963709475.1. Taxonomy (GTDB): domain Bacteria; phylum Actinomycetota; class Thermoleophilia; order Solirubrobacterales; family 70-9; genus 67-14. The sequence goes on from CAVPWI010000009.1 coordinate 434,427, forward strand.
ACGAGCAGGTGGCGGAGCTGCTCGTGCAGCGGCGGACGCCGACCCTCTATCGGGTGCACGAACAGCCCGACCCCGATCGGATCGCCCGTCTGGCAGAACAGCTCGCCTCGCTGGACCTGCCGGCCCCCGCCCTGGTCGACGGGATGGGCCCCGGGGCGGCGGGCCAGTTCGCGGTCGAGGCTTCGCGCTCGATCGCGGCCGAGGCCGGTCGCCGCGGTCACGGCGCCGTTCCTTTTGGTTCGCTGGTGCTCAGGTCGCTGAAGCCCGCCCGTTACTCGCCCCGTAACCTGGGTCACGCCGGTCTCGGCAGCGAGGCCTACTGCCACTTCACCTCTCCGATCCGTCGTTTCCCGGATCTGCTGGTCCATCGCGGCCTGCTGTCGGAGGTCGGCGGCGGGGAGGAGGCGCCCGACCCCGGGGAGGTCGGCGACGCTGCCGAGCACTGCTCCGACCGCGAGCGTGACGCCGCCCGTCTCGAGCGTGATGCTGACGACGTCTGCGCTGCCTTTCTGCTCGAGCGCGAGCTCTTCGAGGGTGGCTGGGATCGCCGCTTCGAGGGTGAAGTCTCGGGAGTGATCGGCGCGGGAGCCTTCATCACCTTCGGCGGCCGGCTGGGCGATGTCTACGAAGGCTTCATCCCGGTCCGGCGGATGCGTGGCGACCACTACGACCTCAACCAGGAGGAAACCGCGCTGATCGGTGGCAGGAAAGGCAAGGCGGTCCGCTTCGGCGACCCGGTGACGGTCAAGGTCCAGCGGGTGGATGCCGTAAGGGGCCGGGTCGACCTCGATCCGGCAGATGACTAGATTGATGTCCGATGGGCAAGAAGAACAAGAAAAAGCGCGCACCCGCCTCGGGTGACGTCGCCACCAACCGGCGGGCCCGCCAGAAGTTCGAGCTGATCGAAAAGATGGAGGCGGGCATCGTCCTGCGCGGCTCTGAAGTCAAGGCCCTGCGAGAAGGCAACGCCCAGATGATCGACTCCTACGCCTCGATCGAGGACGGCGAAGTCTGGCTGAGGAACCTCCACATCCCGCCCTACGCCCCGGCGACCACCAACAACCATGAGCCGGAACGGCCAAGGAAGCTGCTGCTCCACCGGGGGGAGATCGAGCGACTGATCGGCACCTCCCAGCAGAAGGGCCTGACCCTGATCCCTTCGCGGATCTACTTCAAAGGCCCGAAGGCAAAGGTCGAACTCGCCCTCGCCAAAGGAAAGGAGGGCCGCGATCGCCGGCGCGAAATCGCCGATCGTGATGTCCAGCGGGACGTTGAGAGGGAGTTCAAAGGCAGGTATCGTTCCTGACCCTCGAGTTCGAGGCAAGATGCACACCAGTCCGCCCCGGCCTGAGCCAGAGCCCGAGGTGGCATGAGAGGATTCAGCCAATGAAATCGAGATTCAGTCCGGCCCCACTGTTCGTCGTCCTCGCGCTTCTGCTCGCAATGCCCGCCACGGCTCTTGCAGCAGAGGATGAAACGGCCGCACCGAGCCCGGACGCCGCACCGCTCACCCTGACCCCGGACGAGATCTCGGCACTTGAAGACGCAGCCGACGCTCCCGCCAGCGAGAACTCGAGCTTCGTCAATGACGCAGGCGACTTCATCAGTGACAACGCGCCTTTCTTCATCATCGGCATCATCATCCTTGCCGCGATCATCGCCGGCATCCTGATCATGCGTGGTCGTAGCAAAGGCAGCAGCACCGCAACACCCGGTGCGCCGGCCGCAGCGGCCACCGCCGCAGGAGCGCCCGCGGCGGTTCCGAGCGCGACCGAACTCCGACGGCGAAAGCGAGCAGCCATGCAGCGGGCGCGCGAGGAGGAGCGTATGCGACGCCGTGGAGGCAAAGGCGCTGCGTCCCGCCCGGCTCAGTCGGGATCCGACGCCGCCGCACTTGATCCGGTCGAAGCCGAGAAGCAGGCCGCCCGTGATCAGGCCAGCGCCGCCGGCGCCGTCGCCCGCAGGGGTACAGTGATTTCCCGTCCGACTGCTGAGCCGGCGACCGCAACCGGAGCCGTGCCCGCCCCGGTTTCTCCGAGCCAGACCGCCCCGGCGGCCGGGGTCGTAACCGCGGCCGGTGCCACAGCTGCCGCCGCAGCGGCAGGAGCCGCAGCTGGAACGGTCGCAGGAAAGGGCGCCAAACAAGCCCCGAGGGCTGCCGAAGCCAGGCCTGAGCCGGCCGCGAGTGAACCGGGTCCGCAGGCCTCGTCTGAAGCGCGACCGGCGGAGGTTCCGGGAACGGGCACGATTCAGGCCCCGGCCGAAGCCCCCACCGCAGTGAACCCCCTGCCGGACCAGGGCGACGGCGAAGAGATCCTCGCTCCGGGTCCCGATGCCGCGGTCGGTCGCGCAGCGGCAGCTTTTGCCGCCGGTGCGGCGGGCGGTGCCATTGCGGGCAGCGCGACGGGAGCGAAGTCTGACGATCCGCTTGAAGCCAAGGTGGCCGAGATCAAGGCCGCCCAGGCCCGGCCGGAACCTGAAGCCGTTCCACCCGAGCCCGCTGCCGGGGGGCTGCCCCCGGAAGCCGAGCCTGCCCTGCCTCCGGCCGAGCCTGAGACTCCGGCGCCTGAAGTTGCCGACGAGGCGGTCATGCCGGAGCGTCCGGATCCCTCACAGCCGGCGCCGCCGGTGATTCCCGGCCTGGCCGGGGTGGAGCGTCAGCTCAGCGCAGATCGGGAAGAGCGGGACCGTGCCCTCCAGGAAGCCGAAGCGAGGCTGCGCGAAATCGAGCGCCGCGCCGAAGACGCCGAAAGGCGCGCGGCATTTGCGGAGCGACTGGCCCAGCTGAAGATCGAGGAGAGCGAACGTGAACGCCGGCTCGACGAGGTGATTTCCGGTATCGACAGGGCCGAAGAACGGGCCCGCGAGGCCGAGAAACGCGCCGAGGCCGCAGAGAACGCGGCCGCTTCCGCGCTCGAGCGTGGAAGCACTTCAAGAGGTCCGGTCGCCCCCGAAGCCTCGCCCGCTGAGCCGGCCCGGCCGTCGTCTTTCGCGCCGCCGCCGGTAGGAGAAGCGCCCCCGGTCGAGGCATCTCCGCCGGCCCAGGCAGCGCCGCCGGTCGAAGCATCTGCGCCAAGCGTCAACCCGGGCGCGGTGAACTTGAATAGTGCCACCTTCGAGGAGCTACGGGATGCCGACCTCTCGGTCACCCAAGCGACCAGGATCCTGGCCTACCGCGAACGTTTCGGTGGCTACACATCGCTCGACGACCTGGAAAAGGTCCCCGGCTTCCCGGCGGAGACGATTTCCGGTCTCGGCAGCCGGTTCAGCGTCTAGAGGATCGCGTCCAGCCGATCTGGTTCAGCCGATATCCAAGAAGTGACCCGAAGGACCGAGGTTGACGACCTCGGTCGATCCTACGGTCGAATGCTCGCCCCAGGCTTCGTGGATATGCCCGCAGACCGCAAGCTTGGGCTGCTTGCGTTCGATCGCGGCCAGGATCGCCGTGCTTCCCAGACGAAGCCCATCCGTGGTCGAATCGCAGTGGCCTTTGGGTGGCGAATGGACGACCAGAACGGCCTCATCTGGCAGTGACTGAAGTGCCGCCTCTGCCTGCTGCTCGTCGAGGTCGAAGCTCCAGTCCCAGGGCGTCGTCGGGATCCCGGCGCCCAGTCCGAAGAAGACCTGCCCTCCGATCTCGGCCGCCTCGCCATGGAGGACCCGGGCGGCAGGCCATGTTCCGTCCGTGGCCGCCGCCAGGTCGTCCCGGGTCTCGTTGTTTCCCGGGACCAGAACGGTCGGAGCCGTGATCCCCGAAAGCGCGTCGATGGCCTCCTCGAGACCCTGGTGCATGGAGGCGAAATCCCCAGCCCCGATGACCACATCGGCGTCTTTGGCAAGGTCGACGAGATTCGCCGCCTGATCGAGGTCACGGTGGAGGTCGCTGAAGGCTAGTAGGCGCATGGCGCCAGCCTAATCAACCTTGCCAGGCGTCGGCCAGCCGCAGCCAGACCTCGCTCCGGGAAGGAAATGCAGGCACCGCGTGACGCAGCCTGTCCATTGGTACTTCGCCGATGATCGCGATCGTCGCCGCATGGATCCACTCGGCGGTTTCGTAGCCGGTGAAAGTTGCTCCGACCGGAACCTCCCGGGCCCTGTCGACGACCAGGCGACAGGTTCCGTCTACACCCTTGCCCACAAAGGACGCCCCGGCGGTCGAGCCGGTCGGCACATCTACGGCGACCGCATCCAGGCCGGCGTCTTCAGCGGCCTCGAGCGTGAGTCCGACGGCGGCGACCTGGGGGTCGGTGAAGGTGACCCGCGGCGACCCCTTCGCCTCTGAAGTGGCGAGAGCAGCACCGCCAAGAATCTGCTCCGAGGCCGCCCAGGCCTGATACTTGCCCATGTGGGTCAGCAGGGCGCGTCCGTTGACGTCGCCGACCGCGTAAAGCCAGTCGCGACCGCCGATCCTGAGGTCGTCGCCGGTCTCTAGGAACCCGTTGCCCTCTATCCCCACCGACTCCAGACCCAGGCCCTCGATGTGGGGCTTCCTTCCGATCGCGACCAGCAGTTCGGAGCCGCTGACCATGCGCCCGTCGTCGAGCTCGAGCGAAGTCATGTCGTCTCTGCGGGAGGCCTTCACGGCTTCTCCTCCGGTGATCACATTGACCCCGTGTCGCTCACGCAGGGCTGTCTCGACCTGCTCACCTGCGAATGGCTCTTCCTTGAGCAGCAGGCGGTCGGCTGCCTCGACCAGGGTGACTTCGGTGCCCAGGGTCGACCAGGCGAGGGCGAGCTCCGACCCGACCGGGCCGCCCCCGAGGACGATCATCGAGTCCGGAGCGGCTGCCGCCGTGGTGGCCTGGCGGTTGTTCCAGGCCCCGACCGCGTCGAGACCGTCGATCGGTGGCATTGATGCGCCGGTACCGGTGGCGATCACGACCGCCCGACGGGCGGTCAGCGCCCGCCCGTCGACCAGGACACGCCGCTCCCCGTCCAGCCTGCCGTCTCCGCGGAACAGCTCGATGCCCCTGTCCTCGAGCCAGGGCAGCTGCGCCGAATCGTCGAGATCGTGGATCACCTCGTCGCGACGAGCGAGCGCTGCCTCCGCGTTCAGCTCCCCGGTGACTGCCTCCCGGGTGCCGGGCACCCTCTCGGCTTCGGCGAGCAGCTCGCCGGGGCGCAGTAGCGCCTTCGAGGGCATGCAGGCGTAGTAGGAGCATTCGCCCGCGACCAGGTCCCGCTCCAGGATCGCGACCGAGAGGCCTGCTTCGGCAAGTCGACCGGCCAGCACCTCGCCGGCCGGTCCGGCGCCGATCACGATCACGTCAAATTCGGTGTCGCCGTTCGTGCTGCTCATTTCGGGTCCTCCCGGTTGTCGGCCAAAGGTCAGGTGAGACTGTCAGAAGCGGCCGGGTGTTTCGACTCTCCATACCCCGATATGACCGTATTTCACGCGATACGGTTCAGGGCGCGTACAATGAAAGGGCATCAACCGCGGGGACGACAGGCTTCGACGCAGTCGTACGTGCGGAGAGTTGCAGGTCGAGGATGTCGATGGCCTCGTAAAAAATCGGCAAAAAACCAATACGTGCGGACCATGAGTTCGCCCTCGCCGCTTAGCTAGAACCTAAGCGATGAGAGTCGGTCCACCCTCGGCCCGTGGGGTGGGGCACCGGCTTCAGAAACGGGCTCACCCGCGAGGATCGCTCCGACCTCAAGGGGACATTCAAGGAGCTTTGTCTTCCGCAGTGCCTGCCGGCACGGACCCCGGGAGACGAGAACAAAGAGCCGGCTAAACCTGTAGACGCTTCCCGTCACGCGGCCGCGGACGCGGGTTCAATTCCCGCCGTCTCCATGATCGCAGCCACAGTTCACGGTTCTGCTCGCCAGACGAGCAGGACCGTGAACGCTTGCTGCTCATGCGGCGATCGGGCCGCCTGGGCGCGGGTACGGGGCGGTCAGGAGAGCTGCCATGCGGTCAGGGTGACCGCTATGGCGACGGTGATATTCAGAGGCAGGCCTGCTCTGACGTAGTCGGAGAACTTGTAACCGCCGGGGCCGTAGACCATCGTGTTCGTCTGGTAGCCCATCGGGGTGAGGAATGAGGACGAGGCGACGACGGCGATTGTCATAGCCATGATCCGGGGATCGAGCCCGGCGCTGATCGCGACTGCGATGGCGATCGGGAAGACGACGACCACCGCGGCGTTATTGGTGATCACTTCGGTCAGCAGCGTGGTCGCCAGGACCAGGCCGAGGATGACCCCGAAGTCACCCCAGCCGCTGAAGACGTCGAGCAGGCCGCTGGCCAGCGTCTCGGCCAGGCCGGTCGACTGCATCGCCTCGCCGATTCCGAAGGCCGCGGCGATCAGCAGGATGACGCTGAAGTCGATCGCCTCGCCGGCCTCGGAGAAGCTCAGGGTCCTGGTCGCCAGCAGGGCACCGGCGGCCAGCAGGGCTGCCTCGAGGATCGACATCACCTCAAAGGCGGCAAGTCCGATCACTGCGAGGGCGAGCAGCCCGACGAACGGCGCCCTCCGGGTGGCCGAGGGCGGTGGTCCGCCGAGGCGGCTGACCATGAGGAAGTCACGGCCACGCCGGGAGTGGGCCCGGAAGTCCGGTCCCGCCAGCAGGAGGAGGGTGTCGCCGGGCTCGAGTTCGACTTGACCCAGACCGCCTTCGATCCGGACGCCGGCACGGTGGAGCGCCACGACCGCCGCCTGGTAGACACCACGGAAGCCGATGTCGGCGAGGGTCCTGCCGGCCAGGCGGGAGTCGGCCCCGATCACGGCCTCGAAAAAGGTGTGCTGAGGGCTGTCGATCTCCAGCATGTGCTGGGTCTCGGCCGAACGCATTCCCGGAGTGCGCTGGAAGCCGACGACCGAGTCTGAGTCGCCGGCGAAAGTCAGGCGGTCCCCTCCGGTGAGGCGGCGGCTGGGCGAGACGGCAGGCAGGAGGACTCCGTCGCGTTCGATCTCGACCAGGAAGACACCCTTGAGGTTTCTCAGGCCGGCCTCGGCGATGGTCGATCCGTCGAGCGGGCCGTCTTCGACGACCTCCATCTGGACGGTGAACTCACGCATGTCTTCGGTGAACTCCTCGATCGCGGCCCGGCGTGTCGGCAGCAGTCGGGGCACGATGAAGATCAACACGATCATCGCGCAGAACACGGAGATCCCGCTGATCTTGGTGATCTCGAAGATGCCGATCGGTGGCTCGCCCGTTTCCTGGAGCAGGCCCGAGGCGACCAGGTTGGTCGAGGTGCCGATCGCGGTCAGGGTGCCACCGAGGATGGCCGCGTAGGAGACCGGCAGCAGCAGCTTCGACGGCGAGACTCCGCGCTGGTTGCACCAGGTGGTGATCTGACCGATCAGCATCGCCACCAGGGGTGTGTTGTTGATGAAGGCGGAAAGCACGGCAGTCGGAGCGTTCAGACGGGCCTGCGAAACCTGGGTGACCTTGCCCTCCTTGCCGAGCATCCGGCCGACCAGCGGGCCCAGCAGTCCGGTTTTGTCAGCCGCCGAGGCGAGCACGTAGAGCGCGGCGACGCTGAGCGGGGCGGAGTTGGAGAAGCCGGAGAACGCCTGGGCCTCGTCGATCACCCCGGTCACGAGCAGGGCGACCGTAGCCGTCAGCACGGTGGCGGCAGGCGGCATCAGGTCGAGTGCGAGTGAGACGAGCATCAGCACCACGATCCCGGCCGTTATCCAGGCTTCGAGACTCATGACGCGGGCAGAATACAGAAACGAAGCACGATTGCGTACTTACCTGCGCAACTTGGTCAAGAAAGGTCGCGATCGGCCGGAAGGGTCACCGTGGCCGGCCGGGACGGCCGGGCGGGGTGGTTCGGCCGGTGGGGCGGGCGGGGCCTGATCAGGGGCCGTCCGGGCTCTCCTGTTCGGCCCTGATGATGTGCATGACCGCGTTGATCAGGGCGAGGTGGGTGAAGGCCTGGGGGAAGTTGCCGAGATGACGGCCCGAGCGGGGGTCGATCTCTTCGGCATAGAGCTGAAGCGAACTTGCGAAGCCGAGCAGTCGCTCACACAGCTGGGTGGCCTTGTCCAGCTCGCCGATCTCGACCAGCGCGCTGACCAGCCAGAAGGAGCAGATCGTGAAGCTGCCCTCTTCGCCGTCGAGACCGTCGTCGGTTTCGTCGACCAGGTAGCGCATGACCAGGCCCTCGACCGTGAGCTCGTCGGCGATCGCCATGACCGTGTTCCTGATCCGGGGGTCGTCCGGGGGGAGGAAGCGCAGCAGCGGCAGTAGCAGGCAGGAGGCGTCGAGCGCGTCGGTCTCGTAGTGCTGGGTGAACACCCCGCGGTCGTCGACCGCGTTCTCGCAGATGTCGGCGTGGATCTCGTCCGCAGCCAGTTGCCACTTCGCGGCCAGGTCGAAGTCCTCCCGCAGCCGGGCGAGCCGGGCGCCGCGGTCGACTGCCACCCAGCACATCACCTTGGATGAGGTGAAGTGCTGCGGTGCGCCCCTGACCTCCCACATCCCGCGATCGGTCTTGCGCCAGTTCTCCAGAGCGGCGTCGACCTGGCGCTTGAGGATCGGCCAGATCTCCTCCGGCATGCTGTCGCGCGACTTGGTGTGGAGGTAGAAGGAGTCCAGCACCGCACCCCAGACGTCGTGCTGGCGCTGGTCGTAGGCACCGTTGCCGACCCGGACCGGGGAAGCCTTTTCGTAGCCCTCGAGGTGACTCAGGATCTCTTCGTCGAGCCGTTTCTCACCGGCGACGCCATACATGATCTGCAGGTCGTCGGCGTCACGCGTGACGTCGGCCAGGAAGTAGAAGAAGTCGTTCGCTTCCCAGTCGAAGCCGAGCGTGTAGAGGCCCCACAGCGTGAAGGTCGAATCGCGTATCCAGGAGTAGCGGTAGTCCCAGTTGCGTTCACCCTGGGGGGTCTCCGGCAGCGAGGTCGTGGCGGCTGCGATCAGGGCGCCGGTCGGCGAGTAGGTGAGGCCCTTGAGGGTCAGGGCCGAGCGCTCGAGGTAGCTTCGCCAGGGATGGTCCGGGAAGGTGCCGCGGGCGAGCCAGTTCTGCCAGTGATGCGCGGTCCAGACCAGGCGGTCGTGAGCTTCTTCGTAATTGGACGGAGCGCCGTGCTCGGACCAGGACAGGGCCACGAAGCGCTCGTCGCCCTCCTTGAGCAGTGTCCTTGCCGTGCTGCGGGGTCCTTCGAAGCCGAGGTTCATGTCGCTGGTCAGACGCAGTTCCACCTCGCTGTCTTCAGCGCTGGCCACCCCCTCGTGGTAGCCGTCGCCGCTGTACTGCCAGCTCACAGGGCTGCGTCCGTAGTCGAATACTGGCTTGCAGTCGAGCGTCAGCTGGACCTCACCGTGGACGCAGCGCACCATCCGCAGCAGGACGTGGTCGGCGTCGTAGTCGGTGGGGGCCCGGCGGTGGGTGTTGGAGCGGTCACCTTCATGGTGCCAGGGCCCGATCAGCAGGACGTCTCGCACGATGATCCAGCCGTCGCCCGTGCCCCAGCTCGTCTCGAGGACCATCGTTCCGGGGATGTAGCGGCGGTTGGTCGGCACGTGGATGTCGGCCGGACCGAGCCTGAAGTTGCCGGCGCTGCGGTCGAGGATCGAACCGAAGACGCTGGGCGAGTCGAAACGGGGCAGGCACATCCATTCGACGTTGCCGCTCGGCGCAACCAGGGCCGAAACCTCGCCGTCTGAGAGAAAGCCGTAGTCGGCGATCGGCGGATAGGGGGAGACCCCTGGAGCCGTCTCGGTGATCGGCAGCTGGCTCTCCCAGGTTGAGCCGTAATGGGGCCCGGGTCCGGGGTTGGGGGAGAATGCTCCGTTGCTCATGGGGCCTGGATGCTGCCACAGAGTGGAGGCCGCCGTCCACTCTGGCAACGTCCGTGCACGAGTACTTGGCAGACTGGCTATTTCCCGATGGCAGTAGTGACCGCATCCGGCATCGGCATCCACCTCGGTGGTGAGCCGATCTTTTCCGACGTGTCCTTCAAGTTGACGCGCGGTGACCGCATGACTCTTTCCGGTCGAAACGGCGCCGGCAAGTCGACCCTGTTGCGGATCCTGGCCGGTGAGGCCAGTACCGACTCGGGCAGTCTCGGTTTCCAGAAAGGGGTCAGGGTCGCGCTCCACGACCAGCGGCCACCGCGCGGGTCGGGTCTGACCCTCAAGGAGTACGTCTTCACTGCCCGCAGCGACCTGATCGAGACCGAGGCCCGGCTCGAGGCGCTCGAGCAGAGCATGTCGCAGGGTGACCACTCGGATGAGACGATGCGCACCTACTCGCAGGCCCAGCAGAAGCTCGAGGTCGCCGGCGGCTATCGCTGGCGCGACGACGTTCTGATCGTGCTGCGTGGTCTCGGCTTCGGCGAAGAGCAGTTCGACCGGCCGCTCGAGACGTTCTCCGGCGGTGAGTTGACCCGGGCATCGCTGGCCCGGGCCCTGGCGACCGGCGCCGACCTGCTGCTGCTCGATGAGCCGACCAACCACCTCGACATCAACACCCTCGAGTGGCTGGAGGGCTATCTCAAGGATCTCGACGCCGCAGTCGTCCTGGTCGCCCACGACCGCTGGTTCCTCGAGTCGGTCGGGACCGCGGTGCTCGAACTCGAAGCCGGCCGCGGCCGGTACTTCTCGGGCCCCTGGCATGCCTGGCGACGGGAGTACGCGGCCCGGCAGCTGGCCCTCGGCAAGGCGATTGAGAAGCAGCAGCTCGAGATCGCCCGGATGGAGAAGTTCGTCGAGCGCTTCCGCTACAAGGCGACCAAGGCCAAGCAGGCCCAGTCGAAGCTGAAGAAGATCGAGAAGGTGAAAGGGAACGCGGCCACCATGGCTCCGGAGGACAACCGCCGTCTGGCTTTCTCGTTCATCCAGCCGGAGCGGGCGAGCAAGGTCGTGATGAAGGCGGTCAATACCAGGATCGAAGTCCCCGGCCGCACTCTGATCGAGTCGGCCAGCTTCGAGATCGAGCGCGACGAGCACGTCGTCCTGGTCGGCCCGAACGGTGCCGGCAAGACGACCCTGATGGCGACTCTGGCCGGTGAGAGAGAACCTGCCTCGGGCACCGTGAGGCTCGGCCACAACGCCAAGGTCGGGTATCTGTCCCAGCACGCCGAGACCGCCGCGGGGGAGGGCTCGGTGGTCGACGCCGCCGCCCGGGAGACGGGCCTGTCCGGGCAGAAGGTGAGGGATCTGCTGGGCGCCTTCCTGTTCACCGGCTCCGACATCAACAAATCCCTGAACGACATCTCCGGCGGCGAACAGCGGCGGCTCTCACTGGCGATCCTGGTCGCATCGGGTGCCAACGTCCTGCTGCTCGACGAGCCGACCAACCATCTGGACGTCGAGAGTCGGGAGGCCCTCGAGGATGCGCTGCTCGCTTTCCCCGGTGCGCTCATTCTGATCTCGCACGACCGGGCTCTGCTCGAGGCGGTCGGCAGCCGGACCCTGGTCTGCGAAGACGGCCGGCTGGAGAACCACCTCAAGGGCTGGGCCGAGTACCAGAGCGAGCGGGAGGGCAAGGAGGAGGCGGCGGCGACCCGGAACGGACGCCAGGGACGCCGCAAGAGCGCCAGCGCGGTCCGAGGGGGATCACCCGGCAAGGAGCGCGCGAAGGCGGAGCGCAGCGCGGCAGGTCTGGAGAAGAAGATCGAGCGGGCCGAGGCCGCGCTCGCCGCGCTCGAAGACGAACTCGCGGACCCGGGCCGGTGGTCCACTCCCGAGAAGTCAGCAAAGGCGACCAGGCGCCATGAACGGGCCAAGCAGAAGGTGGCCGACCTCTACGAGCTGTGGGAAGAGGCCGAGTCAGTCCTCTGAGGGCGGCAGCAGCCGGCGCCTGACCGCTGCGATGCCCACCTCGGTCACCAGGATGGCGATGATCGCGCCGAAGATCGAGGCCAGGATCAGGACTATGACCTGTTTGGCACCGTCTTCGAACTCGAACTCGACGCTCGCAAGCGCGGGACAGGTCTGGCCTGCCGGACAGCGCCAGAGCCACGATCCGCTGAAGTAGCCGGTCGGTGCCGGCGCCGACTCGGTGGTGTTCACCTCCAGGCCCTCCGACAGTCGGAGCTTGACGGTTGAGTCGCCGCGAACCCCGCCGACCACCGGCAACTGCATGAAGCAGGAGAGCAGCCCTTTCCTCGAGGTCGGATCCGAGAGCTGGAACTCGCCCCGGCCGGCCCGGTCCAGCTTGACCCGCTGGAAGCCGTCGGCGTCGGAGTACACCCTCACGAATGCTCTCCCGCCGTCCCGGTCCCGCCGCGCCAGCGGGGGTGCGAAGATCCGGCCGGTGACCGGTTCGGCACACTCGTTCATTTCCAGCGTGAGGACGGCGTTTCCGGTCGGTTGAAGGGCACGCACGACAGGGGTGGTGTCGGCGGGGGGCCGGTGGGTGTTCAGGGTCAGTGCCGCGAGTGTGATGACCAGTAGGGAGAAGCCGATTGTGAGCGCCAAGACGGCCCGGACCGCGCAGTAGCGTGCGATCCGGGGCAGGCGCTCGCGCCAGCTTCTCTTCGGTGGCCGCCGCCAGATCATCGAGACCAGGCCGAGCAGAAGCAGGCCGACGAAGATGAACCCGGTGATCTCGAAAGAAGCCCCCAGGGCGTCCGAAAAGCTCAACCGTGCGACCTTCCGTGAACGCGATCAGGGCGGCGTGGGCTCTTCTTTTCGCTGTTGGAGGCCAAGGGTCGGTAGCCAGTCTATTCGCGCTCGGGGTCACGCCCAACCGGCTTGCCGTAGGCTTCCGGCGTCCGAAGTCCTAACCGGGAGGCCCCTTCCATGTCCAAGAACCGTCTCATCCCACTTCTGTTCGCACTCTTCGCCATGGCTTTCGTCGCCGGCTGCGGCAGCGACGATTCAACCACCGAAGAATCGGGCAGCACGACCGCATCCGTGACCGCCGATGACTGCACACCTGAAAACCTCGCGACCTACGAAGACGGAGTCCTGACCGTCGCGACCGACAGCCCGGCCTACTCGCCCTACTTCGAGGATGACGACCCGACCAACGGCAAGGGCTTCGAGAGCGCGGTTGCCTACGCGATCGCCGACGAACTCGGATTCGACCGTTCGTCGGTCGAGTGGACCACCGTTCCGTTCAACGCTTCGTACGCACCGGGTCCGAAGAAGTTCGACTTCGACGTCAACCAGATCTCGATCACTCCGGCCCGTGAGAAGGTCGTCGACTTCTCGCTTCCGTATTACACCGCGTCGCAGGGGGTCCTGGTAGCGAAAGACAGCGACCTCGAAGGGATCACCAGCCTTGACGAACTCCAGGACGCGACGATCGGTGTCCAGATAGGAACGACCAGCCTCGAGGCTGTCAACGACGAGATCGAGCCGTCGAGCGAACCGAAGGTCTTCGACAACTCGAACGACGTGGTGGCGGCCCTCAAGTCGGGTCAGGTCGACGCGATCGTGGTTGACCTGCCGCAGGCGATCTATCTCCGGGATGTGGAGGTCTCCGGCTCTTCGGTCGTCGGCCAGTTCGACGCCCCGGGTGGCGACGAGTGGGGAGCTCTGCTGGCCAAGGACTCCGAGCTGACCCAGTGCGTCGATTTAGCCCTGGAGAACCTGAAGGAAGACGGCACCCTCGAAGAGCTGACCAACCAGTGGATGAGCGACGCCGCGAGCGCCCCTGAACTCTCCTGATGACAGCACCGGTCCGCCCATAGTCGGACGGACCGAGAGCCGCGCCCTGAAAAAGGGCGAGCGGCGGGCAGCACGCGAGCGGGCCAGGAAAGCCCGCTCGCGTCGGGGCCAGGCGATCGCGGTGGTTTCCTCGGTGATCGTGCTCGGCGGTCTCGCGCTGCTGGTACTGACGAGCCCTGGCTGGCCGGAAGTCCAGGAGACCTTTTTCTCACCAGAGGCTTTCCGCAGTTCTTTCCCCGACATCCTCAGCGCTTTCTGGCTGGATGTGCGCATGTTTGTCGCCGTCGAGATCGTGGTCCTGATTCTCGGCCTCCTGATCGCGCTGGTACGCACCAGCCGAAGCGCTGCGCTTTTCCCGATTCGGCTTCTGGCGGCCGTCTACTGCGATCTGTTCCGCGGCATTCCGGTTCTCCTGCTCGTCTACCTGTTCGGCTTTGGCATCCCCGCACTGGGAACCGGAGGGCTGCTCGCGGAGCCGATCTTTCTCGCCTGCCTGGCACTCTCGCTGGCCTACAGCGCCTACGTGGCCGAGGTCTACCGGGCCGGAATCGCATCGGTCCACCGGACGCAGACCGACTCCGCGCTTGCTGTGGGACTGACGCAGCTTCAGGCGCTTCGGCACGTCGTGCTGCCGCAGGCTGTGCGGCGGGTGCGCCCACCGCTGCTCAACGACTTCATCTCGCTCCAGAAGGACGTTGCGCTGGTTTCGGTGCTCGGGATTCTCGAAGCGTTCCGGGTGGCTCAGATTGCGACGGCGGCAAGCTTCAACTACACGCCACTGATCGCCGCGGCAATGCTCTACCTCGCTGTGACCATCCCGATGGCACGCATCCTCGACCACATAACCAGGCGGGGGGAACTGGCCCGATGAGCGCCCCTGTCCTGCGTCTCGAAGGCGTGACCAAGTCCTTCGGTGATCGCCTCGTACTGGACGGGATCGACCTGGATGTGGCCGAGCACGAGGCGATCGCCCTGATCGGTGCCTCGGGCTCCGGCAAGTCGACCCTGCTGCGCTGCATCGACCTGCTCGAAGAGATCGACGACGGCGACGTCTTCCTCGACGGAGAGGTGATTACCGACCCGTCGGTCGATCCGGTGGCGGTCCGGCGCCGGCTCGGCTTCGTCTTCCAGGCCTTCAACCTCTTCCCGCACATGTCTGTCATGGACAACGTGACCCTGGGTGCCGTCCGTAGCGGTTCGATGTCGAAGCGGGAGGCGGTTGACCGCGGCCGCGAGCTGCTCAACCGCTTCGGACTCGGCGAGCGCGAGGCCGACCGGCCGGATCAGCTCTCGGGTGGCCAGCAGCAGCGCGTCGCCCTGGTCCGGGCCTTCGCGTCCCGGCCCCGGGCGCTGCTGCTCGACGAAGTGACCAGCGCGCTCGACCCGGAGCTGGTCGGTGACGTGCTGGAAATAGTGCGGGAGCTGAAAGGGGAGGGCATGACCATGATCATCGCCACTCACGAGATGAGCTTCGCCCGCGAAGTCGCCGACCGCGTCGCTTTCCTCCACGAAGGGCGGATCGTCGAGATCGGCATGCCTCAGCAGATGATGGATTCACCGCGGCGGCCGGAAACCCAGCGCTTCCTGCGCCGCCTGCTCGCCGCCGGCCGGATCTGACCCGGGCCGGAATCGGCCCTCAGTTGCGCTTGTTGCCGGACTTCTTGCGGTACTTCTTGATCGTCTTGCGGCTCAGGGTCGACCAGTTGCCGGCGCGGTCCTTCGAACGGATGGCGATGTAGCGCTTCTTCTTGCGGTGGGCCTTGATCCGGATCTGCTGTTTGCGGTTCGGCTTGGCCGGCTTCGGTGCTTTCACCCGCTTCGCCTTGTTCAGCTTCGACAGCTTGATCGGCTTCTTCGATACGTAGATCTGGTATGTCGTGGCGCGGCCGTTGCTGACTCCGTTGTCTCCGGGCGCCTTCCAGATGATCTTCGCCTGATTCTTCCTGCGCTTGGCTTTGATCTTCAGGCTGGCCGGGGGGCGGGTGTCGTTTCCGTAACGGCCCGAGTTGTGCTCGTCATGACGGAAATGCCACCACTGGTCGTTGTCGGCCGCCTTGCCACCGACCTTCCACATGAAGAGGAAGCCCTCGCGGCTGCCGTAGGCCATTAACTGCCTACCGTTCTGTTTGGGGTCACCGATCACTCCGCCGAAGGAGGTCCACTGTCCGGTCCACTTGGGGAAGCCCGGTGCCTCGGTGCCGTCGGCCTGGCGGGCATGGATCCAGTACGAGTCGTTCGAGGCGATCATCGCCTGGTCGCCTCCGTCACCGACCCCCGAGACCATCGGCGAGACGAAGAACGGGAAGCCGTCCTGATCGGTGGGAAAGCCCGGCAGGGCCTTACCGGTCGAGACGTCCCAGGCCATGTCGAAGACGTGGATCAGCCCGGCTTGGCCGGCCGTACCCAGGGCCGCCTGGAGGCTGATGCCGCCGGCCATAGGCTGCATGTAGTTGGGCTCGCCGTCCCCGTTCAGGTCGCCGATCGCTCCCTGCCCGGTAACGCCGGCCATCAGCGGGTCGGACGGGTAGTAGGGCGGGATGCCGTCGCAGGTGGCGCTCTGGCACAGACCGGAGAGGTCGCGAAAACGACTGCCGTCGCCGTTCAGGACCACCGGGAAGCCGGAGACCGGAGTGATCGCGACCTCGAGGCTGCCGGAGTTGTCGAAGTCGCCGATCGAAGGCGAGTTGAGTCCTTCCTGGACGAAGTCGATCGACTGCGAGTAGCAGCCTCCGAAGGCGCTCAGAGCCACCGGCCAGCCCTCGATGAAGGCGCCGCCCGGGTCCTTGTTGCCGTCGGAGTTGATGCCGTAGGCGTAGACGCTGTTGTTGGTCTCGTTGCAGTCGAAGCCGGGCACGAACACCTGGTCCCTGCCGGTGCCGAGCACGTCACCGACCGCCGGGGTCACCATCAGCTTCGGATCGCGGATGAAGTCGTTGTCGGGGATCGTCTCGCGGATCGAGTCGGGCAGCTCGACCTTGACCGGCCAGCCCGGAACCGGCTTGCCGCCGGGCCTGTAGGCGTAGAGATGGCCGTCGAAGGAAGACATCAGGATGCTGAGCTTGCCGTCACCGGTCAGGTTGGCGAGGGCCGGCGCGGACCAGTTTCCCCTGGTCGGCGAGCGATGGCCGTTGGACACGTTCATCGGGGTCGGCACCGGCCTGGTGTTGAATTCCGGCTTGGGCTTTATCGGGTACCCCTTGCGCAGCTTGCCCGAACCGTTCCAGGCATAGACCCAGCCGCTGCCGGTCGTCGCCACGATGCTCTGGGCGCCGTTGCCGTCGAGGTCACCGACCGCGATGCCGCTGACCGGATCGCGGGCTTCGCGCAGGGCCCGGACCTCTCCGTATGCCTCGGAGTCGAAGTTCTGGGCGTTCAGCGGGTCGACGAAGCGGAGCCGCCGGGTCTTCACGGGGAAGCCCTTGATCTGTTCGCCCTTGGTGTCCAGAGCGCTGATGACGCCGTCGTAGGTCCCGAAGACGAGCTCCTGGTTGCGGCCGCCGTCGAGGTCGACGAAGGTCGGTGCGGCGCTGATCTCGGTGCCGATCGGCTTCGGGTATCCGGGCGCCATGTCCCGGTCGGTCCGGGCGCCGATCGAGCGCCTGTCCTCGCCCTTGAGCCCGTTGCCGTCGCGGGCGCGCAGACGGATCGTGACCGTGTATTGCTCGGGTCCGGTCGGCGGCAGCGTGACGCCCGGCTCCTTTGCGGCGTAGCCAGAGGGGATCTGCTTCAGGTTGAGCGTGCCCAGCACCCCGGACTTGGCCGCCTTGCCGGTCGAGATTGTCTTGAAGTCATCGTCGCCGGGGTCGGCTCCGAGGGCCCATTCGAGGGTCCAGGCGAGTCCGCCGGATCCCCAGGCGGAAGGGTTGACCCTGCCCTTGATCTGCAGCTGCTTCTGCCGCGAGGGATCGACGTAGCGGTACCAGGTGGGTGAGGTGATCAGGGCGGTCGGCGGCACCTTGCCGTCCATGACCAGCCTGGTCGCTTTGCCGATGTTGACCCGCCCGTAGCCGTACTGGGTCGACCAGTTGGTGTGGGTGGCGTCGGTCTTCGAGTCGGGATTGCCGGGCCACTGGCGGGGTACCGTCGGGTGGTCTCGCTGCGGGATCACCTCGCTGGCCGTATTCATCAGCACCTGACGGACCTCGTTCGGGGTCAGGGTCCTCGGGTAGAGGCCTTCGTCGACCGCGTCCATCGCCGCCGACTGCACCATGCCGAGGAATGCGGCCTGGAAGGGCGTCGCCCCGGAGGTGGTCGTCTCGCCTCCCGAGAAGACCGAATGGGTGCCGTAGCTGGTCACGTTCGAGCGCGCCCGGAAGCTCTGGACGTCCTTGCCTTCGATGTCCTGGATCACCGAGTTGCCGGGGAAGACCTCGTCGTAGAGGTGACCGTCGGTGTGGTCCATCGAGTCGAAGTCGTTCGAGTCGAAGGAGAGCAGCACGTTCTTGTCGATCGCGTGGGCCACCGCCTCGCGGGCCGCGCTCGAGTAGGTGTAGGAGACGACCACCGAGGAGACCGCCTTCGCCCCGGCGTCGACCGCATAGGTAAGGGCCGGTGTCCAGTTGTCGGTCTTGCCCACCGATTCCGCTCCCTGCTTTACCGGCAGCACCCGGCATTCGCGGCAGACTCCGACTCCGCCGAAGTTGTTGTCGGCCTGGGCACCGATCAGGCTGATCAGGCTCGAGGCGTGGTTGTAGCCGGGGTCTTCGGTCTGGGGGTCGTTGTTGTTGTTGTAGGTATTCCAGCCGCTGACGTCGTTCGGGTAGCCGTTCGAGTCGTTGTCAAAACGCCCGTCCGACGGGCATTCGCTGACCCTTCCGCCGTCGATGCGGCAGCTGCCGAAGACCACGATCAGGTCCTGCGGAGAGAGGTAGCCGGTTTTCTGCCCTCCGATGTTTACCTCGTTCAGGTACTCGTGCTCTCCGTCGGCGGCGCAACCCCGGGTCGTCCCCTCCTGCTCGGTGACGAACTGGTCGGTACCCGCCGGGCAGGCCGGATTGACCCGCGGGTCCTTCGCGTAGTCCCGGATGTCGAAGCGGCCGTTACCGTCGAAGTCGTGCCGTCCGAGGTCCTGGCCGTTCCAGCCCTGCGGATAGGGGAGCTCTCCCGGGTTGATGTAGATCGCGTTGAGACCGTCCTTGACCGAGTTGGAGCGGTAGTTGACTCCGCCCTCGATGTAGGCGATCAGCATCTCGTCCCGGCCGAAGTTGCCCTGGGCCCAGGCGCCGGTCATGTTTATCCCCGAGGAGCTCTCCGGGTCGGTCGCGCTGCGGGCCCAGCAGGGCAGCCCGCCGTCCGGCCTCGGCTGGTCGAATTCGAGACCGCCGGGTGCGCGGCAGAGGCCGTCCATCGGCCCGTAGAGATTCCACTGCCCGCTGTCGGTGCAGCCCGAGACCGGGTCTTCGAGCTCGCAGCGGGCGAAGTCCGGGTCGTTCGGCCATTCGGACTGCTTCAGGATCGGCCCGGCGGGGAGGTTCGGGGCAGGCTCGGCCGATGCGGGTCCGGCGAGCGCCGCGCAGGCCAGCGCCGAAGCCAGCAGCGACGCCGAAAGCGCGAAAAGCCCCCTCATGCCCAATTTCCATCCTCCCGATCGATTCCCCCACGCCAGCCGTGGCCGTGGGCAATTGTAGCGTCAGGCGGCCGGGCTAAAGCGCCGGGCTCTCGTGTGCCAGCGTCGGGGGCCGTCGGGTCGATGAAGTAGACCGTCGTATCTCCCATCCGGTCGTGGAAACCACGCCGGTCGAGGCGGATCAGGACCCCTATGAATCCGAGGCCGAAAGCGGCGACACTGAGCCAGAACCCCACCAGGCGGCGTCTGGCCGCTCTGGACCCGATGTGGCGGTCCCCATCTCTCTCTACCCGGATGTCGAGGAAGCGCATGCCGGGTGTCTGGCCGGACAGCGCCCAGAATACGTACAGGTAGAGCGAGCTGAGCAGGAACCACAGCACGGCTCCGACCGCGAAGAGCGAACCGGCGGAATCGTCGAGGTTTATCCCGAAGGCGTTGCCGATGGCGCTGATTGCCGCGCCGAGTCCGATCAACGTGAAATTGACGATTACGGCATCGATGGCCAGTGCCAGCGCGCGGGTGAAGAAACCGACCCGGCTGGTCGCCCGATCCCGCTTCGGGCGCAGCAGGATCCGGCGCGCGATCCGCTCGCCTATGAAGTCGAGAATCCTCGTCACCTTCGAGACCTGGTGACCGAGGTCGCCGATCAGTCCGATGCCCTGGGTCGCGATCGCGCTGCGGACCTCCGGCGATTCGGCGATCCTTTCGATGAGTCTCTGCGTGAGCGGCCCGTCCAGAGCGTGATCCCAGACGCGTTCAACCATCTCGCTGTCGAGGGCTTCGATGATCGCTTTCTCGACCGACTCGCTGGCCATCGCCTCGGCGACCGCCTGTTCGATCAGCGGGCCGTTGATGACCCTGGCGATGGCGTTCTCCGTGGCCTCACTCTCGAGCGAGCGCACGATCGCCTCTTCGACTGCCGATTCGATCGCTTCGTCGAGGCCGGACCGATCGGCCAGACGCTGTGCCCCGCGGCTGCCGGTCGAGAAGATCCGGCCGGCCAGCGAGCGGTCCTTCGAGGCGCCGTTCGAGCTGTCGCCGGCGTCGGTGTCCAGCCCTGGATCGGCCGGAGTCGTCGGGTCTGTCTCGGCATCCATCGACTTACCCTACCCCGCAGACGCCATGCCGCTTGTACCCGGAGAGGCGAAACGTCCGCTCGCCTTCGCGGCGAGTTCCACCGTTTCCTCATCCAGCTCCGTTTCGACCAGGTCCGACCCTGCCGCGATCCGGTCGAGCAGGGCTTCTTCGACAGTGGCCAGGTCGATCCCCGCGATTTCGTCCTCGACCGCCCCGACCGTGGAAGGGTTCCACTCGAGTTCGAGGGCGGCATAGACCGGTTCGAGCACGCCCCTGATCAGCTCGGCGTCGCGAACGGCGATCACGAATCCGACGTGGGCCGCCCCCCGGATCATGCGTTGGCCGATGCCGACCAGCTTGACGCGACCACCGCTGTTCACACTGAACGCGCCCGGGCAGTACTCGCCCTCGACCTCTCCGACCCTGGCATCGATGGCCAGATCCCGCAGGGCGTCCCTGGCGACGCCGGCGGCGTACTCGAAGCGCTCGTTGGTCCGCCTCGCCGGTGTCGGGTCGGCGAAGGTCATGGTCAGGCTGAGCGTGCCTTCCGAGTAGGCAGCTGCCCGACCGCCGGCGATCCGTTCCATCGCGTCGAAGCCCCCGGCGCGCGCGGCGTCCACGGCTCTCGCGTAGCCGGGTGAGGTCGTATCCCGCCGGCCGAAGGCGACCACCCGCCCGGGGCGGCTGAGCCTGACGGTGGACCCACGCTCCCCGGCGGCAACCTGGTCGAGCAGCACCCTCGACAGGGCCGGGCCCATCGCGGGAGATCCCGGGAAGGCGTCGCGCAGCAGCTCCAGTTCAGACTGCATGTTTTTCATGGCTTTGATATGAGTATTTGCTCACAGTTATCCGTTTCGCCTTCTTTCAGATCATTTTCCCCCTCGGAGCTACGATCCTCAACTCGAAGACATCCTTACCCCTGCTCGTCGTCATTGCCGTTGTCCTGGTCGCCGGAGGCATGCTTTTTTCCGAGATCGAGGACAGGGCGGCAGCGGGGACCGGTCAGGCGGTTTCCGCGAAAGTCGAACGGCAGAGCGATTCCGTGGCTCTCGTATTCGACTTCCAGGAGCGACTCCAGCAACACCGGATCGAGCGTGCCGCCGACGTGCTTGCCCGCGAGCAGGCGAGGCTCGAGGCTCGCCGTGAGCGGCTGCGCGAGTTGCGGCCGTTCATGGAACTGCCGGCCGGTGTCTCGACCGCAACCCTCGAATCGATCGCCGCATGTGAGTCCGGCGGTGACCCGACGATCGTTTCTTCGAGCGGTCTCTACCACGGCAAGTACCAGTTCAGCCCGGCGACCTGGGCTGCGGTGGGCGGCAGCGGTCTGCCGTCCGAGGCCCCTGAAGTCGAGCAGGACTACCGTGCGGCGCTGCTCTACGTTCAGTCCGGTCCGGGCCAGTGGCCGGTCTGCGGCTCCTGAACTGCCCGCCCCGAGGGCACTGATCCGGACCCGGGCCTCGAAGCTTCAGGCTTGCGGGCAGGCCCGGAAAACTGCAAGGATGGTCCGGACTTGATCCTGGGGGCCATTGAGATATCGAAGCGCACCACGCGGCTGAGGGTCGCGGAGGTCGGCCCTCGGAGCTCACGACGACTGCTGGACCGGAGTAGCCGGGTTTCGGCCGAACTGCGCAACTGCGACCGCCTCACTGCCCTGCTGATGGCCGAGATCGAGGCGGCCAGGGAGGTCGGCGCCGACCGGGTGGAGGTGATCGCAACCAGATCCCTCCGGGGGAGTCGCCTGATTCGTCTGCTCGACCGGGTATCCAGGGCCAGCGGTGCCGGCGGCATCCTGCTGCCCGACCAGCGGGAGAGTCTCACCTCGACCTTCCTGTCGATCACGGTTCCGCTCAGGAGCGAACTCGAAGGGACCGTCGCGGTTGCGAGGGTCGGTGAATCGACCACCGGAGTGGCGGTCGGACGGCCCGGTGAGCGGCCGGACTGGATCGGCTCACGTCCCATTGGCTGCGCGACCCTGACCGACAAGGCCCGCTTCTCGGATCCCCCGAGGCCGAACCAGATCGAGGCGGCGGCCAGCGCCGCGGTCAGGAAGCTCGGTTCGCTTGCCCCGCCGGCGCCCGATCGCCTCTTCGTCTCGACCCCCCTTTCTGCCGCGATCGAGCGGATCTGCGGACCGGAAATCGACCCGGCTTCCGCCCGCCGCGGCCTCGACTCGATCCTCGGCCAGATGGGCGACGACATCGCCGCCTGGTTCGGGGCGGACTCGGTGCGGGGGAGGCTGTTGCCGGCGACGATCATCTGCTGCCTTGGTCTGGCCGAAACCTTCGGCAGGCCGGTCGAGCCCCGCGACGGCGACCCGGTCGCGGGACGGTTCTGGCTGGCCGAGGCGAGCTCCGCCACGGGTGTCGGCGGCGAGGGCTGATGACCGGGGACGAGAAGAAGAGGGACGCCGACCGCTCGACGCGGCAAGGGATCGGCTCGGTCGCGGTCAAGGTCCCGACCCGCGGCAACCGCAAGCTCGAGAAGTTCATCGACGCTATCAACCGCGATGACCAGGTACGGGCCTGGTGGTACATGGCCCAGGTCCACGCCGAGCGACTCGGGATGTCGGATCACTCCTGGGTCCACATGCAGATCGTCCTGAACATCGCGCTCCGGCTGAGTCGCCTGCTGACCAAGGGAGGAGTCCGGCCGGCGATGGTCACCGACCACGCGATGTCGGTCAAGGACGCGGAGGTGGTGATCGCGGCCGGAGCGCTGCTCCACGACGTGGGCATGTCGATCCACCGGGCAGACCACGAGGCCTACAGCCTTTTCCTGGCCCGCGAGGCCCTGCAGCGGCTGCTCACCGACATCTACCCCGAGCCGGAGCGCTCGATCGTGATCGCCGAGGCGCTCCACGCGATCATCGGCCATCGCAGGCGCGGCCAGCCCTACACGGTGGAAGCAGGCGTCGTGCGTGTCGCCGACGCCCTCGACATGGCCGAGGGCCGGACGCGGATCCCGCTCGAGGCCGGTCAGGAGGGCATCCACTCGATCTCCGCTGCCGCAATCGACGAAGTGAAGATCTCGGCCGGCGAAACCCGGCCGGTGCGGATCGAGATCGAGCTGAACAACTCGGCGGGCATCTTCCAGGTTGACGACCTGCTGGCGACCAAGATTCGCGGTACCCCGCTTGCCGAACATCTCGAGGTCGTTGCCGAGGTGAGCGGTGAATCCGAAAAGCGCCTGCTTACCGGCTTCCGCCTTCCCGGATGAGCCCGGACGAAGCACAAAGCCGGTCCACGGGGATCGTCCTGCTACCCGGGCACGAGCAGCACGAGACCGGCCGTCACCCCGAAAACGCCGAGCGGATCGATGCGGTCGTCGACCACCTCACGACGGGGCCGGACCGCGACCGGCTGAAGGTTCTCGAGGCGCGTCGCGCGATGGAGGAGGACATCGGCCGGGTTCACAGCCAGGCTCATATCGAACTCGTCCGTGACCACTCTCTTGCCGGGCCTTCCTGGATCGATGGCGACACGGTGGTCAGCACCGGTACCTACGAAGTGGCGATGCGGGCCGCCGGGGCGGCACTGGTCGCGGTCGACGAAGTCTGCGGAGGCGGCGAGTCCGGCAAAAGGGGGGCGCCGGACAGTCTGTTCGCCCTAATCAGGCCACCCGGTCACCACGCCACGGCCGATCGTGCGATGGGCTTCTGCATGTTCAACCACGCCGCGGTCGCGGCCCGTTACGCCCAGGAGGTGCTCGGCATAGAGCGGGTCGCGATTCTCGACTGGGATGTCCACCACGGCAACGGCACCCAGGACATCTTCGAGGCCGATCCGTCGGTGCTCTTCGTCTCGCTCCACCAGTGGCCGCTCTATCCGGGTTCCGGCTGGCTGGACGAGGTCGGAAGCGAGGCGGGCCGGGGCTTCACCGTCAATCTGCCGATGCCACCCGGCTCGGGCGATATCGAGCATGCCGAGGCCCTGGAACGGGTCGTCCTGCCGATCATGGACGAGTTCGACCCGGGCCTGGTGATCGTCTCCGCCGGCCAGGACGGCCACGTGGCCGACCCGCTGTCGAGTCAGGCTCTGACCGTCGCCGGCTACAACGAACTCGCCGCCAGGACCGCGAAGTTCGCGTCAGACCGCGAGGTCGGCCTGGTTGCCGTTCACGAGGGCGGCTACAACCCGGAGACCCTGCCGACAATCGACCACGCCATCCTGGCCGGCTTCGCCGGTGTCCAGGGCGGGCTGGTCGATCCGTGGGCCGGAGAGAGGGTCGGTGGATACGCCGGGGCCCTCAACGAGGGCTGGGCCGAGAGGCTGAGTCACATAGAAGAGGTGCAGCGGGCGTTCAGGCCCGGCTCGATCAGGAGTTGAAGCGGTCGAGATCGTGGCGACGCCGTTCCTTCTTGGCGTCGAGATGGCCCTGGATCAGCGACATCACGATCACGAAGGTGGCGAAGAAAGCCAGAACCCCGAAGCAGAAGAAGGTGATGAACTTGTCATCGACCCGACCGGCGAGGCCGACCCCGTCGGCTGCCATCGCGGCCGGGGCGATCACCAGGTAGATGAAGGTGGTGATGGCGGAGACTGCTGCTACGGAGGCTTTCCTGACTTTGATCACGACATGAAATCTAGCGCAACCGGGAGGCGGACAGCGCGGACGGCGCCGGCCTGTCCGTCCGGCCCGGCCGGCAATTGTGACCGAGTTGTGAAAATTCAGCAGCAGTGCGGCTTTTCTCCGGCTCGGCCCCCTACACTTACGGCAATGAGCCAGTCACGGTCAGCGCTGCGGGTAGCGGTAATCGACAACGACTCCGGCTTCATCCGGGTCCTGGCCAACCGGATGGATTCGGCCGGTTGGCAGCACCGCGTCCTCGCATCGGCGGTCCCGCCACAGGAACTGGTCGCGATGAAGGTCAACGCCGTCCTGCTCGACATCAGCGTCATGGCCGACGAAGGCTGGGCCTACCTGGAAAAGATCTGCGGCCTGCTGCCCGATCTCGGCGTGATCGTCTGCACAAGCGACGGCACCGTGTCCCAGCGGGTCAGGGGTCTGCGCATGGGCGCCGACGACTGGATCAACAAGCCGTGTCACGCCGAAGAAGCGATCGCCAGGATCGAGGCGGTCGCCCGGCGCCGGCGCAGGGTAAGGAACGAAACCCGGGGTGGCCCCCTGGTCGTCGGCGAAATCGAGATTCGGGTGGACCAGTACCAGGCGATGATCGGCGGTGAGAGCCTCGACCTGACCCGGCGCGAGTTCGAACTGCTTCAGCTTCTGGCCGAGAACCAGGGCAACGTGCTCGAGCGTGAGCAGATCTACCAGCGGGTATGGGGATACGCCATGGCTCATGGCGACCGCTCGGTCGATGTCTTCATCCGCAAGCTCCGGCACAAGCTCGAAAAGCGATCCCCGGACTTCGGCTACATCCACACCCACTTCGGCGTCGGATACCGCTTTGCGGCTGAGGCGTCGGTTCCGGAGTCACCCGCTCCGGACAAGGAAGGCTCCGACCGAGCCGCCCCTCAGAGCTCAGACAAGCTCTCCGCCCCGGTCTAGAGCCGCTTCCTGGTAGTGAGAACGTCCGATCCCAGGACGTTCCACCTCTGCGCGGGCGCGTTCACAATTTGGTGACTAGTGGTAGACATCCAGATAACACGGCCCGTACCGAGTAATGAGAGAGTGAGAAGTCCATGAGCGAAAAGGTCCGAATCACATACCAGGAGGATCTCCAGCGCCTCGAAGACCAGGCACTCGGGGGTTTCGACCTGATTTCCAAGTCCCTTGACCGCACCATCGAAGCGGTCGAAAACCAGGACTCCGAGCTGGCTGAGTTCGTGATCGCCGATGATGATCAGATCGACGGCCGTTACCTCGAGATTCACCAGGGTCTGATCACGCTGCTGGCGACCCAGTCTCCGGTCGCCACCGACCTCCGTCTCATCTCCGCGCTGCTCCACGTGATCAAGGGGGTCGAGCGCATGGGCGACCAGTGCGTGAATATCTGCAAGCTGATTCCGCTGGTCGGCCCGAATCCACCTGCCA
The DNA here is from genome assembly GCA_963709475.1 of uncultured Solirubrobacterales bacterium. GTDB lineage: Bacteria > Actinomycetota > Thermoleophilia > Solirubrobacterales > 70-9 > 67-14. The sequence goes on from CAVPWI010000009.1 coordinate 460,648, forward strand.
ACGAAGAGATGCTCGGCCGGATCTCGAGAATGGGGAGGCAGGCGAACCTCCAGGTCGCCCAGGCAAAGCAGGCGTTCGCCGAACGAGACGAGGAACTGGCACTCGACCTGGTCCGCCAGGACGACCTGATCGACCGGCTGAACAAGGAGTGCTTCTCGGTGGCGCTTGACATCGGCGACAGTCCTGAGCGCCGCGAATGGGCAATGACGATGCTGCTGGCCGCACGGGCTATCGAGAGGATCGGGGACAACGCGGTCGACGTGGGCGAGCAGGTCGCTTTCATCGTCACCGGGCTGTTCCGTGAGTTCGAAGACGCCTCCCATCCGATCTGAGTCCTGAGCCGGGAGCCCGCATCATTTTCGCGGCTTTCACACAGCCGTAACAACAGAAGCTCCGGGAAACGCTTTGCTGACGGCCGTCGATGTCGCGGCGAACCGCCGCTCGTCGTAACTTCGAGAGGTGGCGGATGGCGTTTTCAAGGCAGGAGGAAGAGGTCCTCAGGGAGGGCCCGCTCGAAATCCGGGCAGGCGAGAGGACCGTGCTGGCCGACGGGCGACCGCTTCATCTGACCGTGCGTGAGTTCCAGGTCCTCACCGCACTGGCCTCCAGGCCCGATCGCATAGTTGATCGCCAGGAGCTCTACCGAATGGTCTGGGGTCGCGAGATGCGCGACGACGACCGTTCGGTCGACGTCTATGTCTCCAAGGTCCGGTCGAAACTGGAGAGCGCCCTGCCGCACTGGCGCTACATCGAGACCCACATCGGCTTCGGCTACTGCTGGTCGCCACAGCCACTGGCCCCGACCGGCTAATCTGCGCCGATCCGCTCCCGGGGAGTCTTCATCCGTTTTCGCGACTTTCACACTCCGGTAACACCACAGACCCCTCCTGCCTGTTCACTGCGTTGCGGCGGTCCGGAATGCACGGCCCCATCAACCCGAACTACTGGAGGAAACTAGTGAGAATCAAGAACTTGCTGATCGCATTGCCGCTCACCGCGGTACTCGCGTTCGGCGTCGCCGCCTGCAGCGACGACAGTGGCAGCGACAACGGCGGCAGTGGTGGCGGCAGCAGTCTCTCCGGCCAGGTCGCCGGTGCCGGTGCCAGCTCCCAGGAAGCAGCGATGCAGGCCTGGATTGCCAACTTCCAGACGGACAACCCCGACGTCACCATCACCTACGACCCGGTTGGTTCGGGCGGAGGCCGCGAGCAGTTCGTCGCGGGAGCCACGCCTTTCGGCGGGACCGATGCTCCGATGGAGGGCGAGGAGCTTGCCGGCGCCCAGGACAGGTGTGGAGGGGTTGACAACTTCGTCGAAATCCCGGCTTACATCTCTCCGATCGGGGTTGCCTACAACATCGACGGGGTCGACAGCCTGAACCTCTCGGCGGACACTCTGGCGCAGATCATGAAGGGTGACATCTCCAACTGGAACGACCCGGCCATCGCGGCGGAGAACGAAGGAACCGAACTGCCCGATCTCAAGATCGCCCCGGTTCACCGTTCCGACGAGTCCGGTACGACCGAGAACTTCGTCGGCTACCTGTCGGACGCGGCACCGGATGTCTGGACCTTCGAGGTCTCTGGCGACTGGCCGGTCAACGGCGGCGAGGCGGCTCAGGGTACTTCGGGAGTGGTCAGCGCGATCAACTCGGGGCAGGGCACCATCGGCTACGCCGACCTCAGCCAGGTGGGAGACCTGAACACCGCCAACATCAAGGTCGGTGACGAGTACGTCGAGCCTTCGGCCGAGGCAGCAGCCGCGATCCTGGACAGCTCTGAGCGGGTCACCGGTCAAGGCGAGAACGTCTTCGCCTTCAACATCGACCGGACGACCACCGCGGCGGGCGTCTACCCGATCTCGCTGGTTTCCTACGAGATGGCCTGCACCCAGTACGACTCGGCCAACGACGGCGAACTCGTGAGGGCGTTCTACCAGTACATCATCAGCCCCGAAGGACAGGACGCGGCCGCTTCGGCTGCCGGATCCGCGCCGATCTCGGATTCTCTGAGGACCCAGATCCAGCCCTCGGTCGATGCGATTGGAACCAACTAGCAGGACACCTGGAGTCAATCCGGCATCCAGGCCGGAACGACGCCGGTCCGGCCGGGAGGCCCTCCCTCAGGGGTGGACCTCCCGGCCGGTGCCGGTATTCGATTGCGATCAACCACTCAACTGAACAGACCCGCTCCGATACCGAGAACAGACTGACCACATCCAGATGAGCAAGAGTACGAATCAGACCGGCACCGCCGGACCTCCCGCGGGCGTCAAGACCGGAGGTCCCGGGGACCGGATCTTCTCGGGCCTGGCCACCGGTGCCGGCGTGACCATCCTGGCCCTGCTCGCCGGTGTCGCGATCTTCCTGCTTGTCGAGGCCTGGCCCGCGATCACCGCCGCCCCCGAGGAAATACCTGGCGGCGACGGGTTGATCGCGTACATCGCCCCGCTCGCCTTCGGAACCGTGCTGGCCGCGGTGATCGCAATCATCATCGCCGTACCGATGGCGGTTGCCGTCGCGCTCTTCATAAGTCACCTGGCTCCCAAGGGTCTCGCTGACACGCTCAGCTATCTGGTCGACCTGCTCGCCGCGATCCCCAGCATCGTCTACGGGCTATGGGGCATCGCCGTGCTCGGCCCGGCATCGGTCCCGCTGACCGAGTGGCTGGCGGACAATCTCGGCTTCCTCCCGTTCTTCGAAGGTCCGGCTTCCACGACCGGCCGCACCATGCTGGTCGCCGGCGTGGTGCTCGCCGTCATGATCCTGCCGATCATCAGCGCCGTCGCCCGTGAGGTGTTCACCCAGACCCCGCGTGGTCTCCAGGAGAGTGCCCTCGCCCTCGGCGCGACCCGCTGGGAGATGATCCGGATGGTCGTGCTGCCGTTCGGTCGCTCGGCGGTGATCGCCGGTTCGATGCTGGGGCTGGGCCGGGCTCTCGGCGAGACGATGGCGGTGACGATCATCCTTTCGGTCTCCGGCGGGGTCACCCTGAACCTGATCAGCCCCTCGAACCCCTCGACCATTGCGGCCAACATCGCCCTCGACTTCCCCGAATCCTCCGGTCTCGACGTGAACGTACTGATCGCCAGTGGCCTGGTGCTGTTCGCGATCACGCTGGTCGTGAACATGCTGGCCCGCGCCGTAATCGAAAGGCAGAGCATCGATGAGTGACGGCAGGCTGACACCTCCGACGGTGCCGCCGACACATGCCTCGGCCGACATCTCGGAAGGGGAAGCCGGCCGGATACCGGCCTGGGGTCCCTGGGTGGTATTCGCCGGTACGGCCGCGGTGCTCGCGGCGGTCCTTTCGGTAATCGGGTTCAACCTGGCGCTGCTCGCCGTCGGCACGGTGCTGATTTCGATCTTCATCACCTACCTCTGGGCATCGAAGGTCGAAGGACGCCGGCAGGGGTTCGATCGTGGCGTGACGCTTGCGATCACCTCCCTGTTCGCGCTGGCGATGGCTCCGCTCGTATCGCTTCTCTACACGGTCGTCTCGGAAGGCATCGGCCGCATGGATTCGGAGTTCTTCACGAGTTCGATGCGCAACGTCCTCGGTGAGGGCGGCGGCATTCTCCATGCGGCGGTCGGCACGGTGATCATCACCGGCCTCGCCACCCTGGCCTCGGTTCCGATCGGCATCATGGCGGCGGTCTACCTCCACGAGTACGGCAAAGGCCGTCTCAAACGCTGGCTGACCTTCTTCGTCGACGTGATGACCGGTATCCCTTCGATCGTCGCCGGCCTGTTCGCCTTCGCCCTGTTCGCGATCTTCTTCGGACCCGGCATCCGTCTCGGTGTGATGGGGTCGGTCGCCCTGACCGTTCTGATGATCCCCATCGTGGTGCGCTCGACCGAAGAGATGCTGAGGATAGTGCCCGACGGGCTGCGCGAGGCTTCGTATGCCCTCGGTGTCTCGAAGTGGCGCACGGTCGCCAAGGTCGTCCTGCCGACAGCCCTCGCCGGGATCGTCACCGGCGTGATGCTCGCGATCGCCAGGGTGATCGGCGAGACGGCGCCCCTGCTGATCACAACCGGCGTTTTCGCCTCGGTCAACCTGAACCCGTTCGAAGGCCGCATGGCGAACCTGCCGGTGTTCACCTACAACTCTTACAAGTTCCCGGGCGTCCCACCCGAGCCCTACATCGCCCGCGCCTGGGGCGCGGCGCTGGTCCTGATTCTGATGGTCATGGTTCTCTTCCTTGCCGCCCGCTTCGTCTCGCGTCGCTACGGAATCGAACTTCGAAAGTAGAAATGGAAACCAAGGAGCAACAGATGGCAGCAGTGGCAGAGGATCCCCGGTCAACCGGCGCCAGCGTGGCGAAGCGCATAGACGTCAAGGACCTTGACATCTATTACGGGTCCTTCCTGGCGGTGAAGGACGTGACGATGACCGTGGAGCCGAACAAGGTGACCGCGCTGATCGGTTCGTCGGGCTGCGGCAAGTCGACCTTCCTGCGCTCGCTCAACCGCATGCACGAGTTGATCAACGGCGCCTACGCCGAGGGATCGGTGATGCTCGACGGCCAGGACATCTACGCGCCTTCGATGGACCCGGTCCGCGTGCGCTCCTCGATCGGCATGGTTTTCCAGCAGCCGAACCCGTTCCCGACGATGTCGATCTACGACAACACGGCAGCCGGCCTGAAGCTGAACAGCAAGCGGATGAAGAAGGACCAGATGGACAACATCGTGGAGCGCTCGCTGCGCGGCGCCCACCTGTGGGACGAAGTAAAGGACCGTCTCGACAAGCCGGGGGCCGGCCTTTCCGGTGGGCAGCAGCAGCGGCTCTGCATCGCGCGGGCCACCGCGGTCCAGCCCGACGTCCTGCTGATGGACGAGCCCTGCTCGGCTCTCGATCCGATCGCCACGCTCGCGATCGAGGACCTGATCGACGAGCTCAAGAAGCAGTACACGATCGTCATCGTCACCCACAACATGCAGCAGGCCGCCCGGGCCAGCGACATCACCGGTTTCTTCAATATCGAGAAGAGCGGCGACCCGGGAGTTCTGGTCGAAATCGACGATACCGACAAGATCTTCTCCAATCCGACCCTGAAGGTCACCGAGGACTACGTTTCCGGACGGTTCGGCTGATGGCCGAGTCTTCGGTCAGCAGCAAGCTGAGGAGCAATTACCACGACGAACTCGCCCGGCTCGAAACCCAGGCGGTGGGAGGCTTCGACATGGTGATCCGGTCTCTCGACCGGACCATGGAGGCGGTTGAGACCCAGGACATCGAGCTGGCCCAGATCGTGGTGAACGACGACGACCAGATCGACGGTCGTTACCTGGAGGTTCACCAGGGTCTGATCACTCTCCTGGCGACCCAGTCGCCGGTGGCAACCGACCTGAGGCTGATCGCGGCGTTGATTCACGTGATCAAGGCGCTCGAGCGGATGGGCGACCAGTGCGTGAACATCGCCAAGCTGATCCCGCTGGTCGGCCACGAGCCGCCGGTGGATGACCGTCTGATGAAGATCATTCTGGAGATGGGGAAGCAGGTCAGGATCGAGGTGTCGCAGGCACGTCGGGCGTTGACCGACAGGGACGTTCCGCTGGCCTGGAACCTGCGCACGCTCGACGACCGCGTCGACCAGACCAGTCGAGAGATCTTCACGGTCGCGATCGAGGTCGGGGACGACCTGGATACGAGGGAGTGGGCGATGACCATGTTGCTCGCGGCGAGAGCCCTGGCGAGGATCGGCGACAACGCGGTGGACGTCGGTGAGCAGGTGGTGTTCACGGTCACCGGGCTGTTCCGTTCAGCCGAGCATCCGTCGTACCCGGACCTGCCCTGAGGCTCATCCGCACGGTCTGCGAAGATCGGTTCGATGCCTTGATGATCTGCGCTGCCATTGATATCGGCTCGAATACCACCCGCATACTCGTCGCCGAACCGCAGGGCGGGCAGCTTGCCAAGGTGATGGAGCAGCGGGTCTATACCCGCATCGGAAAGGCCCGCGACGGCAAGGGCCGGATCTCCCGCGAGAAGATCGAGGAAGTCGCCGAAGTGGTCGAAACCCAAGTCAAGCTTGCCCGTGAGGTCGGGGCAGAGTCTTTCCGTGCGGTCGCCACGGCAGCGATCCGGGATTCGAAGAACGGCAAGCGTGTGGCCGAGGCGATTTCCGAACGGGCCGGTGTACCGGTCGAGATCGTCAGCGAGCACGAAGAGGGCCGACTGGCTTTCATCGGTGCGACCAAGGCGCTCGGTCACCCGACCGGTGGCCGGATCGCGGTGGTTGACGTCGGCGGTGGCTCGACCGAGATCACGATCGGAACGATCGCCGACGGGGTCGAGGACGTCAGGTCCTGGCCGATCGGCTCAGGTCTACTGGCGGATGAACTGATCAGCGGCGATCCGCCTTCGGCATCAGAGATTCGCAAGGTCAGGGACCGGATCGAGGACGTCTTCGAGGGCGTCGAGATCGAGCTTCCCGAGCAGGTGGTCGCGGTCGGTGGCAGCTCCACTTCCCTGCGCCGGCTGACCGGCGTCGTGCTCGAGTACGAGACCCTGGAGCGCGCGATCCGGGTCCTCTGCGGCGACGACAGCAACGAGGTGGCGCGACAGTACGAGCTCGATCCCGTCCGGGTCAGGATCCTTCCGACCGGCGTCCTGATTCTCGAAAAGATCTCCGAACTGCTCGCCCAGCCGCTCCAGATCGGCAAAGGCGGCATCCGCGAAGGCATCGTGCTCGACATGCTCAACGGGCAGGTCGAGGCCTCGGCGACTGCCGGCGTCGGCTGAGCGGTCACCGCAACGGCCCTCAACCTCTAGGCTGCCTGCCGTGAGTCCAGCCAGGCCAGCGGTCAAGAAAGAGGATGATCCGCAGCACTTTCGCGAGGCAGCCGCCGTGGTGCTGGGGCAGCGTGTCGACCAGTTGACCGAGATCAGCCGGGGCGTCCTGAACGTGGCTGACACCGACCAGGCCGAGGCGATGTGGCTTGCGGCGCGGCGGCTCAGGGCGGCGCTCGAGCTGTTCAAGCCGGTGCTCTCCAAGGCCCAGTTTTCCGCGAGCCGGGACGAAGTCAGGCAGTTGAGCAAGAGCGTGGGCCGGCGCCGGGACGTGGATTCGATGATCTCGGCTTTCGAAGAAATCAGCTCCGAGATGGATACGGACGGGCGGCATGCCCTCGCCCTCCTCATCGATTCCCTGAGTGAAGAGCAGGCCGAATGCAACCGCAGCATCGCCTCGCTCACCAACGGCCGCAGACTCCAGGCACTGAGGGTCAGGGTGGAGGACCTGACCGGCAGCAATCTCGTTCGGGACGAGGACGACGGGACGAGGCAGTACCGGAGCCCGCAGCAGATCCCCAAGAGCGCACGACGTCTGGTGAAGCGACGGCTGGAGAGGCTGCGTTCCTCGGTTCCCGAGGCACTCGAGCCTTCGGCCCTACGGGAGCAGCAGCGGATGCGGGTGTCGGCCGAACGGCTGCGCTACGCGCTCGAGCTGACATCCGAGGCGCTCGGAACCCAGGCCGATACGGCGCGCCGGGCCGCGCGCGATCTCCAGGAGGTTCTCGGCCAGATGCGGGACTGCGACCTCGCCCTTCCCGTCGCCCGTGATCAGGCCCTCCTTTTCGAGGATGAAGACGTCAAGGCGATCCTCGAACGGGCCCGGGGCAGTCGTGACCTCGACCCGCTGCTAGTCCAGGCCGCTCCGAACCGAATGTTCTACCGGGCCCCCCACCTGGCCGCCGTTCACCTTCAGGCTCGCCGGCGCATGCTGTTCGACCGCTATCGGCGCCTTTGGCACGAGCAGTCGAGGCAGGGCGTCTGGGTCGCGCTCGACAGCTCTCTCGCGGATTGACGGGCAGGGTCTTCTCGGCCGGAAACGGCTAGGATTGGCGACTTGGCCGACCTCAACGATCCTTCACTCTTCTTCAACCGCGAGCTTTCCTGGCTCGACTTCAACGAACGTGTGCTCGAACTCGCCGAGGACGATTCGGTCCCGTTGCTGGAGAGGGTCAAGTTCTGTGCGATCTACGGATCGAACCTGGACGAGTTCTTCATGGTCCGGGTGGCCGGCCTGTGGGACCAGAACGATGCCGGCATCGACGCCCGTGGGCCCGACGGTCTCTCGCCGTCCGAGCAGATTTCAGCGATCCGCTCGCGCTCGATGGAGCTCGACCGCAGGCTCCATTCCTGCTTCGCCGGCGTGCTCGAGCCGCTCATGGAGGACGAGGGCATCCGGATCTCCAAGCTGGAGTGGCTCTCATCCGAAGAGAGGGCGGAGGTCAACCGGATTTTCGAGCGCCAGATACTGCCGGCGCTGACGCCACTCGTGATCGGCCTCGGAAGGCCCTTCCCCTACATCTCGAACCTTTCTCTCAGCCTGGCAGTACTGCTGCGCGACCCGGAGACCTCGACCCGCGTGATGGCGCGCATCAAGGTGCCGACCGAACTTCTGGGTCGGTTCATCGAAGTCGGGCAGGACGACAACCGGATCCTGGTTCCGCTCGAAGAGGTCATTGCCGGCAACCTCGCCCTGCTCTTCCCGGGCGTAGAAGTGCTCGATCACGGCGCCTTCCGGGTCACCAGAGACGCCGACTTCACGATCAGCGATGAAGCCGACGACCTGATCGAGGCGGTCCAGAACGAACTGCGACGCCGCAAGTTCGGCGAGGTCGTGCGCCTCGAGGTCTCGGAGAACATGATCGACGAGCTCAGGGAGTCGCTGATCGAGGTCCTCAAGCTCCAGGATGACGAAGTCTTCATCAGCGCCGGCCTGCTCGGCATGGCTGACCTCTGGGACGTCGTCAAGCTGCCCGGCTACTCCAAGCTTCGCGACGAACCCTGGAACCCGGTCACCCAGCCCAGACTGCAGGGTGATGAAGACGACGGCGCGATCGACATGTTCGCGGCGATCCGCCAGGGTGACATCGCGGTCCACCATCCCTACGACTCGTTCTCGACCTCGGTCGAGCGGTTCATCGCCCAGGCCGTCGCCGACCCCGAGGTCCTGGCGATCAAGCAGACCGTTTACCGGACCAGTGATGACTCGCCCATGGTCGGCTCGCTGATCCGCGCATCCGAACGCGGCAAGCAGGTCGTCTGCATGCTCGAGCTCAAAGCCCGCTTCGATGAGCAGGCCAACATCGAGTGGGCAAAACGCCTCGAAGAGGTCGGCGTCCACGTCGTTTACGGCATCCCGGGCCTCAAGACCCACATCAAGGCGCTGCTGGTCGTACGCCGGGAGGGCGACCGGGTTCGCAACTACGTCCACATCGGCACGGGCAACTACCACTCGACCACCGCCCGCCTCTACACGGACCTCGGCATCTTCACCGCCAACGAGCAGATCGGCGCAGACGTATCCGACCTCTTCAACGTGCTCACCGGCTACGCCCGGCCCGATGCATACCGTCGGGTACTGGTCTCGCCCGACACGATGCGTCCGGGGATTCTCGAGCAGATTGAAAAGACGGTCGAGGCCCACCATGAGGGCGTTGATACGAAGATCTCGCTGAAGCTCAACTCGCTGGTTGACCGCACCTGCATCCAGGCGCTCTACGAAGCCTCACAGGCCGGGGTCAAGGTCGAGATCAACGTACGCGGCATCTGCTGCCTCAGGCCCGGGGTCCCCGGCGTCTCGGAGAACATCCGCGTGGTGTCGATCGTCGGCCGATTCCTCGAGCACTCCCGCATCTACGCCTTCCGCCGAGGCGATGAGAGCACCGTGCTGATCGGCTCAGCCGACCTGATGCCGCGGAACCTCGACAGCCGGGTAGAACTGGTCACCCCGCTGCTTGACGAAACCGCCCGCGACCAGGCCCTCGACGTGCTCGAGCGCTGCTTCGCCGACAACATGAATTCCTGGGTGCTGGACAGCTCCGGCACCTGGTCCCGACTGCGCCCGGAGGGAGGGGAGTCGCGCGACGTTCAGAAGGAGCTTCGCGACCGGCACCTCGCACTGGAGGCGACCACCGCTCCGCAGCTGGCAGGCTGAGTCCCGGTATGCGCTTCCCTCTCCTCTCGAGGGACCGCGGTTTCTTCGACCTCTTCAACGAGGCCGGGCAGAACACCCTCCGCTCGGCCCGGCTGCTCGAGGAGATGATGGCCGCCTGGCCCGACGACTCCGGCCTGAGCCGGGAGATCCTGATCACCGAGCAGGAGGGCGACCGGATCACCCACGACATCATCCGCAAACTCAACTCGACCACCTTCACCCCGCTGGATCGCGAAGACATCTACGGGCTCGCGACCAAACTGGATGACGTCGTCGACTACATCGAAGAGGCGGCGGACTTCCTCGGCCTGTACAAGATCGAAGCGCCGATGACCCAGGCTTACGAGTTGACCTCGATCCTGGTCGGCTGCTGCGAGCAGCTTGCCGAGGTGCTCAACAAGCTGCGGCACTTCGATGATCTCGATTCTCACCTGATCGAGATCCACCGGCTGGAGAATGACGGCGACCGGGTTTCGCGCGATGCGGTCGCGGCGCTGTTCTCGAACGGGATCGACCCGATGGTCGTCATCCGCTGGAAAGACATCTTCGCGGTACTGGAGAAAGCGATCGACTCGACCGAGTCGACCGCCCACATAATCGAAGGCATCCTGATCCGCAACGGCTGAGCCGCCGGGTAGCATCCCTGTCCCGTGCAGGCCGCCAGAAACATCGCGATCATCGCCGTCCTGGCCCTCGGCGTCGCTTTCCTGCCGCGCGGGGGAGACGTGACTTCGGCGGTCTTCACCCTGATCACGATGGCCTTCCTTTCGGTTATAACCCTTGCCGTATACCGGGCCTCACAGTCGAACCAGATGACCCTCCTCGGCCTGCCTGATTCACGCCGATTCGTGCTCTATGCCGCTCTGGGCCTGATCGTGCTGCTGATCGCCGGTGCCTCCCAGATGTTCGAGACCGGGCTCGGGACTCTGGCCTGGATCCTCCTGCTGGGCTCGGCCGGCGTCGGTATCTGGCTGGTCTGGTCGGAGGCGAAGAGCCTCTGAACTGGCGCCTGCTGGCCTGGAATCTCTACCACGGCCGGGACCTGCCGCCGGAGCCTCTGAACGGCGGACCGTCGTGGCGGGTCTTCGGCCGGCCGGTCTCCGGCGAGCGGTACACCCTCGCCAACCGTGATCTCTTCTACGAGTTCGCGGCGATCCTGTCGGCGTCGAAGTGGGATGCGGCGCTGCTTCAGGAAGTGCCGCCGAGGTGGGCCGAAAGGCTCGCCGAGGCGACCGGATCGGAGTACCGGGCGACCCTGACCTCTCGCAACTGGATGCGCCCGGTGACCGGCACCGTCGCCCGGGTCCGGCCGCAGCTGACCGGCAGCTGGGAGGGGGGATGCAACCTGATCCTGGTCCGAAAAGGAAGACCGGGAGCCTCGATCGAAAGCCGCGAGCGCGCCCGCCTGCGGCTCTGGCCGGAGCGTCGCATGGTCTCGATGGTCAGGACCCACTCCGGGATCTGTCTGGCCAACCTCCACGCTTCGACCGGCGAACGGGCCGAAGCGGATGTACTGAAGGCGGCGGGCCTGGTGCTCGAGTGGGCCGGCGACGCCCCTGTAGTGCTCGGTGGGGACTTCAACCTGAGGCCGGCATCGTCTGACCTGTTCGCGGAGCTCGAGCGCCTGTACGGGCTGACCGGCAACACCGGGCCGAAGGCCATCGACCACCTGCTGAGTCGGGGGACCGGGGTTCTCGAGGCACCTGCTGCCTGGCCTGACGTCCGTCGCGACGTTCCCGATCCGGTCACCGGCCTCAGGTTACGACTCTCCGATCACGCGCCCGTGATCTGCCGCCTGTCAGCCTGAGTCGGGCCTCGGGGCCGGCCGGGTCGGTCCGGCGTCACCGATGCGTGACGCTCTTGTCTCGATCTGCGAGGCACCTGTGAGCGGCTCCGATTGATGCTCGCCCCATGGCAGGAGATAAACAGCGCCAACGCTGGCTCGCCGGCGACCGGGCTTCGGTTTCGCTTGAACTGGTCGGGGCCGTCCCGGTCGTACTGCTCTGCCTTCTGCTGGCGGCCCAGGTAACGGTCGGAGGCTACGCGCTCTGGTCGGCCGGACTCGCCGCCCGGGCCGGTGCCAGGGCGGAGCTGACCGGGCGTGATCCCGCTGGAGCGGCTCGCCGTGCGCTGCCCCCCGGCCTGAGTGCCGATGTGCGGGTCGAGGACGAGACGTCGGTCCGGGTCGGGATACTGCTGCCGAGACTGATCCCGTGGCTGCCGGAGGCAAGGGTCTTCGGAACCGGCGACCTGGGAGGTGGCTGAGGTGGCCGGTGCGGGCGTCGCTTCGGACCGTGGTCAGGCCTCGATCGAGGCGGTCTTCGGCATGGCGATCCTGCTGCTGGCGGCCCTGCTCTGTTTCCAGCTCCTGGCCACCGGCTATACGGCTACGGTCGTGGATGGGGCCGCCCAGGCCGGAGCGGTGGCACTGGTCCGGGGCCGGCCGGTGGAGGGGGCCGTGAGGCGGGCTCTGCCCGGCTGGGCCAGATCGAGGGTGTCGGTAAGCCGGGTCGGCGAGACCGTCCGTGTCCGGGTCAGGCCACCGTCACTGTTCGACTCGATCTCGGAGAAGCTGGCGATCAGCGCCAGTGCCAGCGCGAGAGCCGGCTGAGGGGACGACGGGATGAATCCGCTCACCCTGCTCACCAGCGTCTCCCTTGAATTGGATTCCACAGCGGCCGGACTGTCGGCCGGCATCGCCGCGATTCGGCTTCTCGAGTCCGCGGGTCCGGACCAGGTGCCGGCACTGATCGAACTGGGTTCGGGCAGACGGCGCCCACCCACGCTGCTCGGGTCGGCTGCCGCCCGTGAGCTCGGAGGACGGATTCACGCGTTGGACCCGGAAGCCGGGGTCTCGGTTCGGGGCCGGCTCTGCACGGTCGCGATCGAGGCCGGCCGGCAGGCCGGCCTGCGGGCCCGGCGGATCGTCGAGGAGGCGAACCGTTTCGGCCCGGTCGCCGTCGTCACACCGCCGGATGAGTACCGCCAGGTCGCCGAGCGACTCGCCCCGGTGCTCGACCGGACGCTGCTGATCCCTCCACTGGAGCCTTCCGACGGAGACCTCGCACTGATCGAGCTGGTCGAATCTGAGGCGGCTTCGGGTGGGTCCGAGGTCGAGGTCCTGGTCGACCAGCCGGGACGGCTCGCCTCTCGCCGGGCGCTGGCCGGGTCGTCCAGCACCGCTTCGCCCAGACCCCGATCGTCCAGACCAGGGGCTTCTGGCCGGCCAGAAGACGTTGACGCGCCAGCGGTCGAAGGCTGGCGCAGGCGCCTCAGATCCAGGCTGGCCGGAGAGCGCGGGCAGGCGACGCCGCTGGTCCTGGGTGCAGTCTTCGCACTGGTCGCCGGGGCGGTGGTGCTGGTCGCGATCGCCGGAGCGATCACCGGCAAAGGCAGGGCCCAGAGCGCCGCCGATCTTTCCGCGCTCTCGGCCGCCCGCTCGATGAAGGACGACCTTCCCCGGCTGCTCGCACCGCCGACCCTCCCAAGCGGGCTGCCCAACCCCGCCCACATGCCGAAGTCTGTCTACCTGGGGCGGGCCCGCTTGACTGCGGTGCGGATCGCCACTTCCAACGGAGCTTCGCCACTGACTGTCTCGGTCCGTTTCCCCGACGCTCTTTCCTACGCCCCGGTCAGCGCGAGGGTTTCGATCCGTACCGCAACCGAAGGCGGGGGAGCCGCCGACCCGGTCTGGGCCGAAGCCCGGGTCGGCGCTTCGATCTCGATGGGAGCGGTTCCGGCGGTTGCGTCGGGGGGTGGCTACGCGGGGCCGCTGGCGGAACGGCTCGGTCACGGGATGCGACCCGACGTCGCCACCGCCTTCGACCGGATGAGCGCCGCCGCGGCTGCCGCCGGCTTCACCCTCGTGATCAATTCCGCCTTCCGTTCGGACGCCGAACAGGCGGCGCTGTTTGCTGCGAACCCCGACCCGACCTGGGTCGCCCGTCCGGGCACCTCGCTCCACCGCTGCGGAACGGAACTCGATCTCGGGCCCCCTTCGTCCTACTCCTGGCTGGCAGCCAATACCGGTCGCTTCGGTTTCCTCAAGCGGTACGCCTGGGAGCCGTGGCACTTCGGCTACACCGCCGGGCCCGAGCCCTGTTCGCAGGCCGGTAACCGGGTCACCGGGGCGGGCGACCGATCCCAGGCCCTGCCCACCTCGGTCCCCGGCTTCGTGCCTGCGCAGTTCCGGCGACTCATCCTGGGCGCGGCGATGAAATCGGGTGTATCAGCCGCTTTGCTCTCGGCCCAGCTGCTGGCCGAATCCAACTTCGACCCGTCCGCCGTCTCGTCAGCCGGCGCCCAGGGCATTGCGCAGTTCATGCCCGGAACGGCCGCCGCCTACGGTCTGCGCGACCCCTTCGACCCGGCACAGGCGATCGATGCCCAGGCCCAGCTGATGAAGGACCTGCTGAACCAGTTCGGCGGCAAGCCCGCTCTCGCACTTGCCGCCTACAACGCCGGTCCCGGCGCGGTCTCTCCCTGCGACTGCATCCCCGACTTCCCCGAGACCCAGGCCTATGTCGCCCGGATCCTCGCCCTGCTCGGAGGCACCGGCGCGATCGCCCCGCTGCCGATGGAAATCGAGCTGGTCAGGTGAGCGTAGGCCGGCGCCTACCGCCTGGCTTCGAGCGAACATGGAGCCGTACGAACCGGCTGACCGGGCAAGCGGACGGGAAAAGGCCCGAATAGGAGTCAAAATCCAGACCGCTTGCCGGGCGGCGGGGAGGATCAGCCGCCGGGCTGCGGCGCCCGCTCGGTAAGAACGCAGCGGCGCCTTCCCGGGAGAGGCGCTGTCTCCGGGGACCGCGACCTCCGGCCGACCATGTGCAGGGCGCCGTAGTCTCTACCTCTGGCCAACCTTTGAAAGGACAGTGAGAGTGTCTGTGGAATCGACCGCGGGCGGTATCCGGATTGACAGGCATGGCAGCGGAGTTGCGGTGATCCGGATGAAGGATGACGAGAACCGGTTCAACCCGTCTTTTCTGGACGAGTTCGAAGCTGCGCTGAGTGAACTGGAGAGCCAGGAGGGACCGCTGGCCGTGGTGATCACCGGCGAAGGCAAGTTCTTCTCCAACGGCCTCGATCTGGACTGGCTGGGGCAGGCGGACGACGCCGGACGGCGAGAGTGCCTGGCCCGGATCTACGAGATGTTCGCGCGCCTGCTCGAGTACCCGGCGCCGGTTGCTGCAGCGATCAACGGCCACGCCTTCGGAGCCGGCGCCATGATGGCTCTGGCCTGCGACTGGCGGCTGATGCGTGAGGATCGCGGCTTCTTCTGCCTCCCTGAAATCGACATCGGCCTGGTCTTCGTTCCGGGCATGAACGGTCTGATCACGGGCAAGCTGAGCGTTGCTGCCGCCAGGGATTCGATGCTGACCGGCCGGCGCTTCGGCGGCCCGGAGGCCCGGGCGGCCGGCATCGTGGACGGCCTCGCGAGCGAGGACCGGATTCTGGATGCGGCGATCGAGGCGGTCGCGCAGCTCGCCGGCAAGGCCGGACCGGTCTTCAGCGGAATCAAGCGGGCAATGCAGGGGCCGGCGATAGAGGGGCTGGTGGCCGAAGCTCAGGCGGCCAGAGAAGGCTGAGTCTCAGGCAATAGGGTTTCGGCATGGAAAGACTTGAGATTTCCGGGCCCGAATCCCTCGACGGACTTGTCGGCCGGTCGGTCGGCCCGACCGGGTGGCGGGAGGTGACCCAGGACATGATCGACCGTTTTGCCGAGTTGACCGGCGACCACCAGTGGATCCACGTGGACGTCGAGCGGGCGAAGGCGGAGAGCCCTTTCGGTACGACCATCGCCCACGGCAACCTGACCCTCTCGATGATCGACGGCTTCCGGGACCAGCTGATCACGGTCACCGGTGGCTTCGCAATGGGGATCAACTACGGCTGGGACAAGGTGCGGTTTCCGGCGCCGGTGCCGGTAGATTCGAAGCTGCGGGCTTCGGCCGAGCTGATCGCGTCGGAGGACCTCGGCGGCGGCTGGTTCCACAACGTGACCCGGTTCACGGTCGAGATCGAGGGTGGCGACAAGCCCTGCTGCGTCGCCGACAGTGTCGGTCGCCTGCTGGCCGGCTGACCGGCGGTCGGGTCGCCTAGCGGCCCTTGAATTCGACCTCGGATGCGCGTCCGTCGAGGAATGCCGTGACCGCCTCTCGCACATCTTCGGTGCCCATCGAGTCGGCGATTCCGTGGCGCTCGAACTGGAGGTGCTCCGCAAGCGTGTGGTCGAGGCTGGTGTGGACCAGCTGCTTGGCCATCTTCACGTAATAGGGCGACTTCGCCGCCAGCTTGGCGGCTTTCTCCCGGGCCCGGTCCATCAACTGGTCGGCCGGCACGACCTCGGATACGAGACCTTCCTCCAGTGCGGCCTGGGGCGTCAGGTTGGGGTCATTCAGCAGCAGTTCGACAGCACGGCTGGGGCCGACCACCCGGGGCAGGAAGTAGGTCATGCCGCCGTCCGGTGAGGCACCGATGCGTCCGTAGGCGCAGGCGAGGAAGGCGTCTTCCGAGCAGATCCGGGTGTCGCAGGCAAGGGCGAGCGAGAGGCCGGCGCCGGCCGTGGGACCGTTGATCGCGGCGATCACCGGATAGGGGATGCGCTGCATGTCGATGATTCCCTGATGGAGTGCCTCGGCGCCAGCCCTGACCCCGGCGACGATGTCCACCCCGGGATCCTCGATGCCCTTCTTGAACCAGTTGATGTCGCCGCCGGCGCAGAAGGCGACGCCGTCTCCGGTGATGATGAGCGCCCTCAGCGGGGCCACGTCGGCCAGCCAGCCGAAGGCGACCTGCAGTTCGGAGATCAGTTCCGGGCTCATCGCGTTGAACGAATCGGGTCGGCTCAGGGTGAGCGTGCCGACCTCTCCGTCGATCTCGAGGCGCATGGTTTTCAGGTCCGGAATTGCTGCGGTTGGCGTGATCATCGGCCCCAACCCTACCCAGTGCCTACTCTTTCGGAAGTGAGCGAAAGCAGCGAGACAGCAGAGCAGAGGACACGCCGGATGGTCTCCGAGCGGCGTTCGCTCCCGGACGCCCCGGGGGTCTACCTGTTCCGTGACGACGACGAGAAGGTGATCTACGTCGGCAAGGCGATTTCGATCCGCAAACGGGTTGCCTCTCACTTCAGCGGGGGAAACGCCGAGATGACCCAGCTGATCGACCAGATCGAGTTCCTCGTGACCGGGTCCGAGTCCGAGGCGCTGATCGCCGAGCAGAGCTTCATCAAGCGCTACCGGCCCCGTTTCAACGTGAAGCTACGCGACGACAAGTCCTACCCCTACGTGGCGGTCAGTCTGGACGAGGAGTACCCGCGGGTCTACTTCACACGCGAGCGCCACCGCCCCGGCCGGGCGTACTTCGGGCCGTTCTCATCAGCACGGCGGGTTCGCGACACACTCGACCTGCTCGGCAAGCTGTTCCAGTACCGGACCTGTGAAGGCAAGGAGCCCGGCAGGCGCTCCGGCAGCCCCTGTCTGGATTACTTCATCAAGCGTTGCGGAGCGCCTTGCGTGGATTACATCGACCGCGATTCGTACCGGGCCAACATCGACTCGGTCATCGACTTCCTCTCCGGCCGCTACGGCCAGATCGAGGAGGACCTCGAAGCCCAGATGGCAGCCGCCGCCGCTTCACAGGACTTCGAGGCCGCGGCGCTTTTCAGGGATCGCCTGCTTTCGGTCAAGTCGCTGTTCGAGCGGCAACGTATCTCCGGCTCGACGATCGGCACCGCCGACCTGATCGGGATCGCTACCGAAGGCGGGGACGCCAACGCCCAGGTCTTCCAGGTCCGGGACGGGATCCTCGCCGAGCGCCAGAGTTTCTACCTCGAGATCCCGCCGGAGAGCGATCTTGCGCAGGTGACCTCGGAGTTCATCCAGCAGTTCTACTCGACCTCACCGGCCGTCCCGAAGCGCATCGTGCTCGGCCCGCACATGGCCGAGCGGACCGACGAAATCGCGGCCTTCCTGGCCGAGAGGAGGGGGGACTCCAGGGTCGAGGTCAAGATCGCCGAGCGTGGCGACACCCGTCGGCTGCGTGAACTGGCCGAGCGAAACGCGCGCCTCGCGCTCGACCAGGACCGGCTCAGGACCGAGCACCGCCGCCAGCGCCGGGTCGAGTCGCTCGGGGCGCTGGCGGAGGCGCTCGGGATGGAGGAGTTCCCGGTACGGATCGAGGGATTCGACATCTCCAACCTCGGTGGCGAGCACACGGTGGCGTCGATGGTCGTCTTCGAAGGGGGCAGGCCGAAGAAGTCCGACTACCGCCGCTTCCGGGTCCGCGGCGACGGCTCTCACCAGGGTCCTGACGACTTCGCCTCGATGGAGGAGGTACTGGGCCGGCGGGCGAGCGCCTGGCGCGAGCAGACCGACCTCTCGCCTCACGACGAGAGCCGGGACGAGAGTTTCGCCGCGACCCCGTCGTTGATCCTGATCGACGGCGGCAAGGGTCAGTTGGCGGCCGGCATGCGTGCTCTGGAGCCGTTTATCGAGGCCGGTGTGACCGTGATCGGCCTCGCCAAACAGCGCGAAGAGGTATTCGTGCCGGGTCGCTCGTCGCCGATCGACCTGCCTGCCGACTCCGAAGCCTCAATGCTGCTCCAGCGGGTTCGCGACGAGTCCCACCGTTTCGCGATCACCCACCACCGGGGCCGCCGCGACCGGGCGATGACCGGATCCGCGATCGACGGGATCCGTGGCGTCGGCCCGACCCGAAAACGGCTTCTGCTGAACCACTTCGGATCACCCGAGGAGCTGCTCGCTGCCAGCCGGGAGGAGCTGGAGGCGGTCCCCGGACTCCCCGGTAAGGTGGCCCGCGAGATCCACGACCAACTGAATCGAATCGGATGAGCAGCGAAGACAGCGAAGAAAACCGGTCCGCGAAAGCAGCGAAAGGTGAAGACAAGGTCGTCGAGCTGGTGCTGATCACCGGCCATTCCGGGGCAGGCAAGTCCGAAGCCATCGCGGCCTTCGAAGACTCCGGCTACTTCTGCGTCGACAACCTGCCGCCGCGCATGATCGGCGCGCTGGGGGAGCTGTTCAGGCTTCCGGGCAGCGGCGTCGAGAAGGCGGCGGTCGTCTCCGACGTCCGCGGTGGCGAGTACTTCGACGAACTGCTGAACGTGCTCGACGACCTCGACGAAAAGGGACTCCACACGCAGGTCCTTTTCCTCGAAGCCAACGAAGAGATCCTGACCGACCGCTACAAGGAGACCCGCCGCCGGCATCCGCTAGCACCCGAGGGCCGGGCCCTGGACGGGATCCGGGAAGAGCGTGAACTGCTGGCGCCGTTGAGGCTGAGGGCCGACCTGGTCGTGGACACCTCGGCCGACACGGCGGCGATGCTTCGTCGCAAGATCCGCGAGCGACTGGTCGAAGTCGAAGACGACGGCCGCCTTGCGGTCAGCCTGCTCACCTTCGGCTTCAAGAACGGGCCCCCGCGCGACGCCGACCTGACCCTCGACGTCAGGTTTCTGCCCAATCCCCACTACGAAGAAGACCTTCGTCCGAGGACCGGCCTCGACCCGGAGGTCCGTGAGTTCGTTGAGGCGGGCACGCTGGCCGGAGAGTTCTACGGACGGCTCCTGCCGCTGCTGGAGTTCCTGATCCCGGCCTACGTCGCCGAGGGCAAGAGCCACCTGACGATCGCGATCGGCTGTACCGGTGGGCGACACCGCTCGGTCACCGTCGCCGAGCGTCTCTGGAGCGACCTGGCCCAGCGCGAAGACGCGATCCTCAGCGTCACCCACCGGGACCTCCCCTGAAAGCGAAAACGGCGGCCGGGGCCGTGCCCGCGCCCGCTGCGCCGTAGGATCGAGTGGTGCCAGAGCCGGTGATCAGTATCGAAGGGCTGCGCAAGTCCTATGGTGAAGTCGATGCCCTGACCGGTCTCGACCTCCGTGTCGAAGAGGAAGAGGTCTTTGCGGTCCTGGGTCCGAACGGGGCAGGCAAGACCACGATGCTCGAGATCCTCGAGGGCTATCGCGACCGTGACGCCGGTCAGGTAGAGGTTCTCGGAACCGATCCTTCAAACCCGACCGCCGCCTGGCGCGAGCGGGTCGGCATCGTGCTTCAGGAGACAGCGCTGGAGACCCTGCTCACCGTCCGCGAATCACTCGAGCTCTACGCCGGTTACTACTCGGCACCGCGACCGGTGGACGAGGTGATCGAACTGGTCGGACTCGGGGAAAAGGCCGAAGCCCGCACCGGCAAGCTTTCCGGTGGTCAGAAGCGTCGGCTGGACGTGGGGATCGCCCTGATCGGCGATCCCGACTTGCTCTTCCTCGACGAACCGACCACCGGCTTCGATCCTTCCGCCCGTCGTCAGGCCTGGCAGATGATCGCCGGGCTGCGCGACCTCGGCAAGACCGTCCTGCTGACAACCCATTACATGGACGAAGCCCAGTTCCTTGCTGACCGGGTTGCGGTGATCAACCGTGGCACCGTGGTCGCGGTCGACACCCCGGAAAAGCTCGGTGACCGGGAGAACCAGTCCAGCAGGATCAGCTTTCGGCTGGCCCCGGGCGTCTCCCGCCCCGGAAGCGGACAGATCCCGGCCGCGACTCCAGCCGACGCTTTCGTCGATTCAGACGATGGTGGCCTCGAGGTCCGTTTCGAGTCGGATTCGCCGACCGACGACCTCCACCGCCTGTCCGTCTGGGCGGTCGAGAACGGGGTGGAACTCGAGGGGCTGGAGGTCCGCCGGCCCTCTCTGGAGGACGTATACCTGGAGCTGACCAGCCGATGAACGCGCTCGGGATGGCGCTCCACGAGTTCCGGTTCAGCCAGAAGGTGTTCTGGAGGAACCCCGGCTCGGTCTTCTTCACGGTGATGCTGCCCGTGATCTTCCTGGTGATCTTCGGGACGATCTTCGGCAGCGATCCGATCGAGACCCTCGGCAACGTGCCGACCACCACCTATTACGTACCGGCGATCGTCACGCTCGCGGTGATCTCGGCGACCCTCACCAGTCTCGCGGTCAACCTGACCTCGGCGCGCGAGGCGGGTCTGCTCAAACGGGGTCGCGGAACGCCGCAGCCGCCCTGGGTCTTCATCGCCGGGCGGGTCGGCAACGCGATCGTGGTCTCGGCACTGATGGTGGTCTTAGTCACCTTCATCGGCAAGCTGCTCTACGACGCCCCGGTGCCGTGGGGCAACATCCCGGAGGTCGGGCTCACCCTGGTCATCGGGGCAGCGGCATTCTGCTGCCTGGGGATCGCGCTCACCTCGATCATCCCTTCGCGCGAAGCCGCACCGGCGATCACCAACGTGATCACCCTGCCGCTCTACTTCCTCTCCGGCGTCTTCATCCCGGAAAACGAGATCCCGGAGGGAGTGCTCTCTTTCGCGAGTGTCTTCCCTGTCCGCAACTTTTTCGAAGCCTTCTTTGCTGCTTACAGTCCGGCCGCTTCCGGCACCGGTTTCCAGTGGGACAACATGCTTTTCGTGGCGCTCTGGGGGGTTGCCGGACTGCTGCTGGCGCTGCGTTTCTTCCGCTGGACGCCGAAGGACTGAACTCCAATACCCTTGGCGGCGTGCTTCACCACGTCGTAATCGAGGTCTCGGACATGAACCGCTCGGCGGCTTTCTACGATGCCGTGATCTCTCCGCTCGGCTGGCGTCGCCACGAGAACGGCAACGGGGCCATCGGCTACGGCATCTCGAGGTCGATCCTGTTGATCACCGAAAGGACCAATGTCTGTACCGACGGGGCACTCGTCAGCCTTTCGGCGCCGGGCATCGCTGCGGTGAAGGCAGCCTGGGAGGCCGGCTGCGCAACCGGTGGACGCAGTGTCGCCGCACCCGGCGAGACCACCGGCCATGGCTCCGGTTCCTACTCTGCCTACCTGCGTGACCCGGACGGCCAGGAGATCGAGATTACTGTCGGAAGTGACTGAGTTGTGAAATCGACTTGACCGGCATTCGGCAGTTCGCATAACCTCGGCCGGCAAGCAGAGCAGCGGCAAGCAAACAAAGGAAAGGCGTCATCAGATGAGCGTGAAGGTGGGTATCAACGGATTCGGAAGGATCGGCCGCAACGTGGTCCGCGCAGCGGAGGCTGCAGGAGCGGACATCGAGTTCGTCGCGATCAACGACCTGACCGACAACGAGACTCTCGCCCACCTGTTCAAGTACGACTCGATCCTGGGCCCGAACCCTGACACGGTCTCATCCGGTTCAGGTTCGATCACGATCAACGGCACCGAGGTCCCGGCGCTCTCCGAGCGTGATCCGGCCAACATTCCGTGGGGAGAGCTCGGCGCCGACATCGTGCTCGAGTCCACCGGATTCTTCACCGCCCGCCCGGATGCCGCCAAGCACCTCGAGGCAGGCGCGAAGAAAGTGATCATCTCGGCCCCGGCCAAGGACCCGGACGTCACTGTCGCTCTGGGAGTGAACTTCGAGGACTACGACCCCGAGACCCACAACATCATCTCCAACGCCTCCTGCACGACCAACTGCCTCGCGCCTTTCGCCAAGGCGATCAACGACGCGGTCGGCATCGAGCAGGGCCTGATGACGACGATCCACGCCTACACCTCGGACCAGAAGCTCCAGGACATGCCTCACAAGGATCTCCGCCGTGCCCGCGCGGCCGGCGTCAACCTGATCCCGACCACGACCGGCGCCGCCAAGGCCGTCGGACTGGTTCTGCCCGAGCTGGCCGGCAAGCTGAACGGCTTCGCCGTACGCGCTCCCGTGATCACCGGTTCGCTGGTCGACCTGACCTTCACCCCGTCGAGGGCGACTTCGGCGGAAGAGGTCAACGCCGCCGTCAAGGCCGCGGCCGAAGGTCCGCTCAAGGGCATCCTGTCCTACAGCGAAGAGCCTCTGGTCTCGACCGACATCATCACCAACCCGCACTCCTCGATCTTCGATTCGGGACTGACCCAGATCATCGGTGACGGCAACTTGGTCAAGGCTGTCTCCTGGTACGACAACGAGTGGGGTTACTCGAACCGCTGCGTGGAGCTGATCGGCAAGGTCTGAGGCGCCGACCGCACCGGGGCCGGCCATGGCATTCAGCAAGCAGAGCGTGCGCGACGCCGATGTAGATGGCCGGCGGGTGCTGGTCCGGGTTGACTTCAACGTCCCGCTGGCCGACGGCGAAGTCGCCGACGACACCAGGATCCGGGCAGCGCTGCCGACGGTGAATCACCTGCTGGACCGGGGGGCGAAGGTGATCCTCGCTTCGCACCTCGGCCGGCCCGGGGGTGAAGTCGTGCCTTCGCTGTCGATGCGTCCGGTTGCCGCGAGGCTGTCAGAGCTCCTGGGCCGCGAAGTTGAACTCGCACCCGAGGTGGTCGGTGAGCGGGCGCAGGCTCTCTCGGACGGACTCGAGCCGGGCGATGTGCTGCTGCTCGAGAACACCCGCTTCGAGCCGGGGGAGACGAAGAACGACCCCGACCTCGGGCGAGCCCTGGCCGGTCTGGCCGACCTCTTCGTCAACGATGCCTTCGGCACCGCGCACAGGGCTCACGCCAGCAACGTCGGCGTGGCGGCAGACCTGCCCTCCTTCGCAGGGGAGTTGCTCGAAAAGGAAGTCGCCAACCTCAGCGCGGTGGCCGATGACCCGGCCCGGCCCCTCGTCGTGGTCCTGGGCGGCGCGAAGGTGTCGGACAAGATCGGCGTGATCGACCGGTTCATCGAGATCGCCGACCAGGTCCTGATCGGCGGCGCGATGTGCTTCCCCTTCTACCGCGCCCGGGGCATCGGCACCGGCGATTCGCTGGTTGAAGAAGAGGGCATCCCGCTTGCCGCCGAGGCCATGGAAAAGGCGGCCGGGAGTTCCTGCGAGCTCTGCCTGCCGGTCGACCTCGTCCTCGGCCGGGAGTTCTCGGCCGAGACCGAGACCATGGAGGCTGAAGGGACCGAGGTCCCGGACGGCTGGATGGGACTCGACATCGGACCCTCTTCGGCCGCCGACTACGCGGAGCGAATCGCTTCCGCGGGCACGGTGCTCTGGAACGGTCCGATGGGAGCCTTCGAACTCGAGCCTTTCGAGGCGGGAACCCGCCGGGTGGCCGACGCGGTCGCCGCTTCCGGGGCCTTCACCGTCGTCGGAGGCGGCGATTCCGTGGCCGCGCTCGTCCAGTTCGGCCTGAGTGACGAGGTCGACTGGGCCTCGACCGGAGGCGGCGCCTCACTGGAGCTGCTCGAGGGTCGGGACCTTCCCGGCGTCGAGGCCCTGAACGAGGCATGATGGAGCCATGAGCCGACGACCCTTCATAGCCGCCAACTGGAAAATGAACAAGACGGCCGACGAGGCCGACGACTTCCTCGACCCGTTCCTGCCGACCCGGTCGGCCGACGGCGCCGAAGTCGTGATCTGCCCCACCTACCTCGCCCTGGCCAGGGTTTCCGAGCGCTGCGCCGGAACTCCGGTACGGGTCGCTGCGCAGAACATGTATTTCGAAGACGCCGGTGCCTATACGGGCGAGATCTCGGCGCCGATGCTGCTGGACATCGGGGTCGACAGTGTGATCCTCGGTCACTCCGAGCGCCGCCAGTACTTCGGCGAGACCGACGAGGCCCTGGCCCGCAAGGTCCGGCGGGCCATCGAGGCCGGCCTGCAGCCGATCCTCTGCTGTGGCGAGACCGATGAGCAGCGGGAATCGGGAGACATGGAGGCTGTGCTCTCGCATCAGGTCCTGACCGATCTGGCCGAGGTCCATACGGACGACCTCGAGCGCGTGGTTATCGCCTACGAACCGATCTGGGCGATCGGTACCGGCAAGACCGCTTCCGATGAACAGGCCCAGGAGGCGATCGCATTCATCCGCAGCCTGCTTCACACCCGCAGCGACAGCCAGGCCGAGAAGGTCAGGATCCTCTACGGCGGCTCGGTCAAGCCGGACAACGCCGCCGCCCTGCTCGGCATGCCGGATATCGACGGAGCCCTGGTCGGAGGTGCGGCCCTCGACCCCGATGATTTCGCCGCGATCGTGGACGCGGCACCCGCCGGCTGAGATGTCGGTCGAAGGCCCGAAGACGCTGCCGGTACCAGGTGTCGCGCTGATCATCCTCGATGGCTGGGGCCTGGCCGAGCCCGGTCCGGGCAACGCGGTCTCGCTCGCTTCTACGCCGAACTTCGACCGGCTCTGGCAGGCAGGCAGGACCACCGAGATGACCGCCTGCGGTCCCGCGGTCGGCCTGCCGGAAGGGCAGATGGGCAACTCCGAGGTGGGCCACCTCAACCTCGGTGCCGGCTCGATCGTCAAGCAGGATCTGGCCCGGATCGACTCGGCGGTCGCCGACGGATCCTTCTTCGACAACGAGGCGCTGGCCGGCGCCTGTCGTCGTGCGGCGAAAAGCCCGCGGGGCCGGCTCCACCTGATCGGGCTGGTTTCCGACGGTGGCGTCCACTCCGGCTGGGAGCACCTCGAGGCCTGCGTCGAGCTGGCCGGCCAGGAGGGGGTTCCCGATGTCGTCTTCCACGCGATCACCGACGGCCGCGACACGCTTCCCCACGGTGGGGCCGAGTACGTCGCCGAACTCGAGCGGTGGCTGCGCTCGACCGGTCGGGTCGGCACGGTCAGCGGCCGCTACTACGCGATGGACCGTGATACCCGGTGGGAACGCCTCAAGCTCGCCTACGACGCGATCGTCCATGGCGAGGGCCCGAAGGCACCGAGCAGCGCCGCGGCCATCGCCGATGCCTACGAGAACGACCAGACCGACGAGTTCATCAAGCCGACCGTGATCGGTGACTACGACGGCATGGCCGAAGGTGACGTCGCGATCTTCATCAACTTCCGTCCCGACCGGGCCCGGGAGCTGACCATGGCCCTGGCCGAGCCCGGCTTCGAAGGGTTCCCGCGCTCCGGCGGCCCGCTGGTCGACCTGACCACGATGACTTCCTACCGCAAGGGCTGGCCCTACCCGGTCGCCTTCCCCGAACAGCGACCGACGGTGACGCTGGCCCAGGTCATCTCCCAGGACGGGGGAGACCAGGTCCATGTCGCCGAGACCGAGAAGTACGCCCACGTGACCTACTTCTTCAACGGCGGCCGGGAGGATGAATGGGGCGGCGAGCACCGCAGCCTGGTGCCGTCGCCGCGCGACGTCCCGACCTACGACTTCAAGCCGGAGATGAGCGCCCGTGGCGCGGCGGATGCCTTCATCGAGGGCTGGAAGCAGTACCGGCCGCGTTTCGGCGTGATCAACTTCGCCAACCCCGACATGGTCGGCCACACCGGCGTGATCCCGGCGGCGGTCGCGGCGATCGAAGCGGTCGACGCCTGTCTGGCGGATGTCGTCGATGCGGTCCACGAATCGGGCGGCGCCTGCCTGATAACCGCCGACCACGGCAACGCCGACCACATGCTGGAGCCCGACGGATCACCGAATACGGCCCACTCGCTGAACCCCGTACCGCTGATCCTGACCGTTCCCGGACCGGACCTGGCTTCCGGGGGAGTCCTCGCCGATGTCGCGCCGACCGTGCTCGAGATGCTCGGGATCGAGCAGCCGGCCGAGATGACCGGCCGGTCCCTGATCACCTGAGCGCCCGCTCCGGGTACCCTGCGGGTCCGTGCGCCACGATCCCGCAAGACTCAGCTTCGAGATCGAGGCCCGCGACGGCGCCGCACGGCGCGGCCGGCTGATCACCCCCCACGGCCCGGTCGAGACGCCCGCCTTCATCCCGCTGGCCACCAAAGGCAGCGTCAGGGGGATGTCCTCCCGGGAGGTGAAGGGGCTCGGTTTCGAGATGGTCCTCGGCAATACCTACCACCTGCTCGTGGCCCCGGGTCCGGAGAGGATCGAAGCGGCCGGCGGCCTCCATCAGTTCATGGCCTGGGACCGGGCGATCATCACCGACTCGGGCGGTTTCCAGGTCTTCTCCCTGGCGCACGGCGGCGTCAGCGAGGAGATCAAGGGCACCGGACGCAAGATGCAGGGTCTGGCCAGGACCCTCGGCATCGAAGAGGAGGGCGTGCGCTTCCGCTCCTACCGTGACGGCTCCGAGTTGATGCTCTCGCCGGAGACCTCGATGGGCGTCCAGGCGTCGCTCGGTTCGGACATCGCCCTGGTCTTCGACGAATGCACCCCTTTCCACGCCGACCGCGAGTACACGGCGCGTTCGACCGAGCGCACCCACCGCTGGCTGACCCGCTGTCTGGACTGGCATCGCGAGAACGGCCCGGGGGAGCAGGCGGTCTTCGGCATCATCCAGGGCGGCACCTACGAGGACCTCCGGCGCGAATCATGCGAGGCGGTGTCTTCGGCCGGGGTCGACGGGATCGCGATCGGCGGGACCCTCGGTCGCGACAAGGAGGAGATGTCGGAGGTACTCGGCTTCACCGTCCCGCACCTTCCGGTCGAGGCACCCAAGCACCTGCTCGGCATCGGCGAGGTCGACGACCTGATCAGGGGCGTCTCGCTCGGCCTGGATGTCTTCGACTGCGCAGTTCCGACCCGTCTTGCCAGGCACGGCATGGCCCTGGCCCCGGTACCGGACGGCCGATTCAGGATCGACATCCGGAAGGGGTACTCCGCCGGACGCAGGGGACCGCTGGTCGAGGGCTGCGGCTGCACCGCCTGCAGCGACTACGACGTCGACTACCTGAACTACATCTCCCGTTCGGAGGAACTGACCGCGGTCCGGCTGCTGGTCGAGCACAACCTGACCTACATGGAGCGGTTGATGTCGGGGGCCCGGGAGGCGATCTCGGCCGGCCGCTATTCGGCCTACGGCGAAGCGGTGCTCGGCGGCTCGAGCCCCTGGGCGGCGGCGGAGGCGACCTGATGCTGGCCGGCTTCGAAGGTGTGAACAAGAGCTTCGGCCGCAACGTTGCGCTCAGGGATCTCTCCTTCGCTGTGCCCACCGGTTCGGTCTGCGGGTTGCTCGGTCCGAACGGATCCGGCAAGACGACGGCGATCCGGGTCCTGCTCGGCCTCACCCGCGCCGATTCGGGTTCCTCGAGCCTGCTCGGGGTACCGACCGGAGGGCGGGGCTTCGCGTCGGCAGTCCGCCAGACCGGCGCCCTTGTCGAGGGGCCTTCGCTCTATTCACGTGCCACGGCCCGCCAGAACATGAAGATCCAGGCGTCCGCCCTGGGGCTGAGGCGGACCGGCCCGGAGATCGACTCCCTGCTTTCGCTGGTCGGCCTGAGCGAGCGCGCCGACTCCGGTTCCGGCGGTTTCTCGATGGGAATGAAGCAGAGGCTGGGACTCGCGATCGCATTGCTGGGCCGGCCGCGGCTGGTCATCCTCGACGAACCGACGAACGGTCTCGATCCTTCGGGGATAGTCGAGATCCGCAAGCTGATCGCCGCCCTCCCCGAGCGGGGGGTGACGGTCCTCGTCTCCTCGCACCTGCTCTCCGAGGTCGAGCTGATGTGCGACCGGGCGACGATCATCAACCGGGGAAGCATGGTCGCCGACGGCACGATGTCCGACCTGCTCGGCCATTCCGGGCTCGAAGGTTCGTACCTCGTCACCGTCGCCGAGCACGAGCTGCCGGCCGCCGCCAGCGTCCTCGCAGGCCTCGGACTCGAGGTCGAGTACCGGGGCGGCGGTTCGCTCGCGGTCTCCGGTCCGATCCGCGACGGATCGCAGGTCAGTTGTGTGCTTGCCGCCGAGGGGATCTACGTCTCGGCGCTGGGTCAGGAGAAGCCCGACCTCGAGCGCATTTTCCTCAGCCTCACCGAAGGAGAGGGGGGTGTCGGTGCGGGCTGAGCTGGCCAAGGTCAGGTCGATGCCGACTCCGGTCTGGTGCCTGGCGATCGTGATCCTCTGTGGCCTGCTCGGGGTCGCCGCAACCTGGCGGTGGGGCCTGGGTTCGGACCTGCTGGCGATCGAGCTCGCGGTCGGCTTCCCGCTGGCGATCGCTTCGATCGTCTTCGGGGTCTGGATTTTCGGCGTCGAGTACGGCCAGAACACGCTGCGCCGGACTCTGACCGCCGACCCGCGTCGGCTGCGACTGTTCTTCTCCAAGTTGGCTGTCGCGCTGGTTCTGGCCGCCCTCGCGACCCTGCTGGTCCATCTGGTCCTCTTCCCGTTCTACGACCTCGCAGCCGACCGCCAGGGCGACTCGGTCCCGATCCGCGGGTACAGCGACCTGGTGCTCTCGGCCCTGCTGACCAACCTGGTCTACGTCGCGGTCGGCGCCTCGCTGGCGCTGATCACGGCCAGCATGGCCGGAGGGGTGACGGTCGCACTGGTCTTTGTCTTCATCATCGACACGGTTCTCGCCGTGGTCCCGGCCGTCGGGGATTTCAGCTTCGGCATCGCCCTCGCCGACGTCGTGATCGGGATCCGGGGAACCGAGAGCGGGTTCGGGGAGTTCGATTCGGGCCACAGCACGGCCCAGGCGGTCATGATCCTCGCCGCCTGGGTGATCGGCCTGGCAGTCCTCGGCTGGTTGAGGCTGTGGCGCAGCGACGTCAAGTAGCCGCGGCTACTGCGTATTGTCGCGGATGTAGTCCCGTAGTTCCCGGGTGATCTGGTTGACCGAATCCCCGGCCCAGTCCCGCACTTCGACTGAGGCCGCCCGGTCGGTGAGGAAGATGACCAGTCCGGCGACGACCAGAGCCACAGCGATCAGGGCCAGCAGGCCGGCGAAGAACCGGACCATGCGGCTGAAGAAGGAGCGCTTCTTGACGGTCGGCCGGGGCGGCGGGCCCTTGTAGCGCGGCGGTGGTGGTGCCGGCCGGTGGGCGGTGCGCGAGGTCCGTTCCAGCGGGCGGGTCGCGGTCTCGGCCATCGGGAAGTGGTCCGGGGTGCGGGGCTCGTCGTCGTCGAGCAGCAGCGTGACGTCCTCACCACGGAGGCCGCGTTCGAGGCCGTCCGAGAACGCTCCGGCGGTCTGGAAGCGGATCCGGTTGTCTCCCTCGAGCGCCCGCATCACCGAGGCGCTCACGGTCTCCGGTACCTCGGAGTTGTAAGTCCGGGGGGAGAGTGGCTTCTCGTTCTGCTGGCGCACCGCCAGCTCGGCCAGGGACGAGCCTTCATACGGCAGTCGCCCGGTCAGGAACTGGTAGAGGACCACGCCGAGTGCGTAAACATCGGTGGCCGGGGTCGCCTCGTCGCCCCGCACCTGCTCTGGGGCCAGGTATGCCGCGGTGCCGACCACTGAACCGACCTGGGTGATTCTGGTCTGCTCGGCCGCCCGGGCGATTCCGAAGTCGGTCAGCTTGCAGGTCATCGGACCGCCGCCGACCGGACCACCGACGACCATCAGGTTGCCCGGCTTGACGTCGCGATGGACGATCCCGTGGCGATGGGCATACTCGAGCCCGGCGCAGGCCTGGACGCCGATCTCGACGGCGATCTCGGGGTCGAGCACGCCTTCGCTCTTGAGGATCTGCGCGCCGGAGCGGCCTTCGACGCATTCCATGACGATGAAGTGACGGCCGTTGTCGACGCCGGTGTCGTAAACCTGGACGATGTTGGGGTGGATCAGCTTGGCGACCGCCAGCGCCTCACGCCGGAAGCGGGCCACGAAACGGTCATCGTCGGAGAGGTGTTCGGCCAGTACCTTGACGGCGACCGTGCGCTCGAGAATCCGGTCCTTGGACCGGTAGACATTCGACATGCCCCCGGACCCGAGTCGGTCCATGAGTTCGTAGCGTCCGCCGAGTACGGTCGGGTTACTCACGGTCTCGCTCCTCCGGTCGAAGGCCCGAGCCCGCCGGAGCCGTTGTCGGGCGGAGGGGTGGGTTCCGGCTCGGGCTCGGGCTCAGGTTCTGGTTCCGGTTCCGGCCGGTCACCGTTGCCGCCCGTGGTACCCGAGCCGCCGGTCTCACCGGTGGGCCCGGAGCTTTCCTCTTCGGGGATTCCGTTCGCTTCGGGGACCGGCAAGGGGGTCACCGGTTCGACCGGCTCGGCGTCGGCCTCGTCGCAGTTGTCCTGGACCGTGATCACGAGCTCGGTCGTGCCGTCGACCAGGGTGAGTCTGAGGTCACTGTCAACTTCGTCGCCGAGCGCTTCCACGTCGGATCGGAGTTCGTCCGCGAGGCCCAGGGCGTCGAAGCAGTTCCCTTCTCTGACCAGCGTACGAACCTGCTTGAGGTCGCTCTCGAGCTGCTCGGCCGTATCCACCGGCAGCAGGTTGCTGCGGTCCTCGCCGCAGCCCGAAAAGACCAGGATCGCCGACGTGGCGAGCATGTACAGCGCAGTTTTTCGGGCTCTTGAAGGCATCTCGGTCGAGTCTAGAGAAAGAATTCCGGGGGTCTGTAGGCGGCTTCCGTATCAATGTCCCTGGTAAAGGCGGTCTGCGAGATGGGGAGGCAGTCCGGCTTCCCGGATCGCGTCGGCAGCCGCTTTCGATCGGGTAGTCGACCCGGTGGAAGCGGGCCTTCATCGATTCGGTGTCGAGCTCCAGCCACGCGGCCCGGGGGTCGCCGTCGCGGGGCTGCCCGACGCTGCCCGGGTTGATCAGCCACTGCCCGCCGCTGAGCGAGATCGAGGTGTCGTCCGGCGCCAGTTCCGAGGTGATCCTCGAAAGCTCGTCGGCCCGGGTGAAGTAGAGCGCGATATGGGAGTGGCCGATCAGCGAGATCCTCTCCTCCTGGACGTTCAGGCAGTCTTCGGCCAGGTCCACGTCGACGACGTACTCCCAGATCGGGTCCCTGGGGGAGGCGTGGTAGAGACCGAAACCTTCGCGGCGGTCGCGTGCGTCGCTGCCCAGCCGCTTCAGCGTGTCGGTGGATCCGTCGCTCAGCTTTCCGCGGGTCCAGAGGGCGGCTTCGGCAGCGCTGGGGCTGAAGGTCGAGATGTCGATCTCGCCGAGTGCAGCCAGATCGTGGTTGCCGACCAGCCAGACCGCGCAGCGGTCGGCGAGGATCTCGAGGCATTCGTTCGGGCTGGCCCCGTATCCGACTGCGTCTCCGAGACACCAGATCTCGTCGCTGCCGACCTCATCGATCCCGGACAGGATCGCTTCCAGGGCGGGGAGGTTCGCGTGGATGTCGGAGATGACTGCCGCTTTCATTTCAGGATGCGACCGCAGGGAGGCGGAGCGGGGCGTGGCGCCGGTCGCGGCCTTCTATCGTAAAGCCCCATGACTTCCGCACCGAGGCCGAGAGCTTTCCTGAACGGCTACGCCCCGGTGGCGGTGGCTCTCGCTGCGGTGATCTTCGCTTTCCTCGTCGGCTGGGCGGTCGGGCCGGGCAGTCCGCCGATCGACTTCGAGACTGCCGATCCGGCCACCTACTTCGAGCGGTCGGGACCGGACGGCATCGAGACCGCCGAGCAGTACCGCAGCCGATCCCGGCTGATCGCATTGCTGGCGATCGTGTCCCAGGTCGGCCTGCTGGCCCTGCTCGCGCTCTATCGCGGCCCCCCGATGCGTCGGCTGCTGGATCGGGCCTCTCGTCATCCGCTTCGCGGGGCGGCGGCGATCGGTGCCCTGGTGGCCGTCGCCCTGGCCCTGGTCGGTCTGCCGGCAGCGCTGCTTTCTTTCGACCTCGGGCGCGACTACGGCCTGATCACCCAGGGAATCGGCGGCTGGGCCGGCGACCGGCTGCTGTCGCTGGCTTTCGCCGTTCCGCTCTACGCCGGCGCCGCGCTGGTGGCATTCGCTGCCTGGCGCCGTTTCCGGCAGCGGTTCTGGATCGCGGCGAGCGGGGTCGCAGTCGCCTTCGCCGTCGTCTGGCTCTGGCTCTGGCCGGTTGCGGTCTCGCCGCTGTTCAACGATTTCGAGCCACTGCCCCCCGGGCCGGTGCGCAGCGAGGTGCTCGACCTGGCCGAGCGGTCCGGCGTGGATGTGGGCGAGGTCTACTCGGTCGACGCAAGCCGTCGCTCGGTTGCCCTCAACGCATACGTCCACGGGATCGGCAGCAGCCGGCGCGTAGTGATCTTTGACAACGTGCTGGCGACGGTGCCGCCACGGAGTCTCTCTGCGCTGATCGCCCACGAACTCGCCCACGTCGAGTCGAACGACATCTACCGCGGCCTCGCCTTCGCGATCCTGGTGATCCCGCTGGCTGCCCTCGCGATACAGCTCGGTGCGGCGACGATCGCGAGACGAAACGGCGACCGGCCCGCCGGACCGTCGATCGTCCTGCCGCTGGCTCTCGGGCTTGCGGTCATGTCACTGCTCCTGTCTTTCCCCGGCAACCGGCTTTCGCGGGAGATCGAGATCCGGGCCGACTACAGCGCCCTTCAGACGACCGATGACCCGGCGGCGATGATCGCTCTCCAGCGCCAGATCACCGCAAGCAACCTGTCCGACCCCGATCCACCCGCACTCTGGCATTCGCTCTTCGGCAGCCATCCGGCGACTCTGGACCGGATCGGCCTGGCCGAGGCGTGGCCGCCGGACCGGTCCGGCGGGGAGCCCGCGCCATGAAGATCACGGTGATGGCTGTCGGTCGGATCCGGTCACCGTTCGACGACGCCGAAGCTCATTACCTCAAGCTGCTCAGGCAGCGGCAGAAGGTGGAGGTGGTCGAGGTCAAGGACGACGAGGCCATGATGAGGCGCCTCGACGACGACACCCACGTGGTGGCCCTCGACCTCGAGGGCCGGGCGATGGACTCGATCGCCTGGTCGAGGTGGCTCGACCAGCGCCGGCTCGCCGCCCGCAACACGACCGTTCTGGTCGGCGGTCCCTCCGGACTGCCCGCTGCGGCGCTTTCGCGCAGCAACGAATCGATATCCCTGGGACCACAGACGCTCGCCCATCAGCTGGCTCGCATCGTGCTGCTGGAGCAGCTCTTCCGGGCCGGCAAGATACTCGCCGGCGAGAAGTACCACCTCTGACCGGAACCGTAGGATGGCTTGCGTGTCAGCCCCGGACCCCGTATCCGCCCTGCTTGAAGTCGTAACCGTCGTTTCCCGCGAGCTCGCAGGCGACGAGTCGATCGCGCCCGGGCTTGACCCGGCCCCCAAGCCGGAACTCGGTGACTACAGCTCGAACGCAGCGATGCTGATGGCGAAGCCACTGGGCCGGCCGCCGAGAGAGATCGCCCAGGAGCTCGCCGAGCTGGTCGGAGACCGTCTGGGAGACTCGCTGAAGCGGACCGAGGTCGCGGGTCCCGGGTTCCTCAACCTCTTCCTGTCGGACACCTGGTACCGGGCTGCGGTGAGCGACCTCGCGGGTAGCGAGGCACCGGTGCCACCGGTGCTGCAAGCCCGCGAAGGTCCTGCTCGAGTTCGTCTCGGCGAATCCGACCGGCCCCCTGACCGCTGCCTCCGGTCGCCACGCCGCCTACGGAGACGCCGTGGCGAGGCTGCTCAGGCGAACCGGCCAGGACGTCAGCACCGAGTACTACGTCAACGACGGAGGCAGTCAGGTCGAGAACTTCGGACTCTCCATCGCGGCCCGCATGGACGGTCGCGAGCCGCCAGAGAACGGCTATCGCGGCGATTACGTCAACGAGCTTGCCGACCGGGCCCGGGAAGAGGGCCTGGAGTCATCCGAGGTCGGGCGCCTGACCCTCGAGGGCGTGGCCTGGATGGTCGACGGCATCCGGGCATCCCTGGAGGCGTTCGGGGTGACCATGGACGACTTTTTCTCCGAACGCTCCCTCTACGAGAGAGGCCTGGTCGAGAAAGGCATCGAGCGCCTGCGCGAGGCCGGTCACACCTTCGAAGAGGATGGCGCCCTATGGCTGCGCACGACCGGTTTCGGCGACGACAAGGACCGGGTCCTGGTCCGCTCCGATGGTGAGCCGACCTACTTCGGAGCTGACGTCGCCTACCACGCAGACAAGGTCGAACGCGGCTACTCCAGGCTGCTGGACGTGCTCGGCGCCGACCACCATGGCTACGTCGCCCGGATGGATGCCGCAGTGCACTCCCTCGGCCGCGACGTCGAGTTCGAGGCCCGGATCCTGCAGATGATCCACCTGGTCGAAGGCGGCCAGAGGACAAAGATGTCGAAGCGGGCCGGGGACATTGTCACCCTCGACGAACTGGTCGCCGACATCGGCACCGATGCCGCCCGTTTCTTCCTGCTCCAGCGCAGCCACGACCGTACCTTCGACCTCGACCTCGACCTGGCCCGCTCGCAGTCTTCAGACAACCCCGTCTACTACGTGCAGTACGCCCACGCCCGGATCAAGAGCATCCTGCGCAAGGCTGCGGGAGGCGACCGAGCAGGGGAGGGGCGACCCGCAGGCTCGGCGCCGGCACCCCCGGTCGACCCCGCCGAAAAGGCGCTGATCGCCCGCCTGCTCGCTTTCCCCGCTGAGGTCCACGAGGCCGCCGACCGCCGGGCGCCGCACAGGATCTGCGCCTACGCAACCGAAACGGCCGCATCCTTCCACGCCTTCTACCGCGACTGTCAGGTGGTCGGTGTAGAAGGCGACGGGCTCGAAGCCGCCCGCCTGGCGCTGTGCGAGAGCACCGCTGCGACGCTCGCGGCCTCGCTGGAGCTGCTCGGCATCTCGGCGCCGGACAGCATGTAGCCGGCGGGTCCGCGCTTCGGCGGCCGGCTGTCTCAGAGGTCGTACTCGGCCAGTTCCCTGTCGAGCCGGGAAGAGTCGGCGCTCGAGGGCGTCCCGGTACCGCCGTCGGGGCCGGAGGGTGTCTCGTCGTCGCGGTTGCGCCTCCAGCGGATGGCGGACCACAGTACGACCAGCGCTGCGATGATCATGCCGAGAACCGGCACCACGTAGACGTAGAAGTTGGTGTCTTCGTCGTCCGGCAGGGCCAGGACCTGCGGCCCGTATTCGGCTACCAGAGCGTCCTTGATCTGCTGCTCCGTCTTGCCTTCTTCGATCAACCCACGCATGAAAAGCCGCTGCCGCTCGGCGGCCGGCGCCCGCGACATGCCGAGCAGCGTGCCGCAGATCGGGCACATCACCTCGTCTTCAAGGTCGACCAGGTTGGCTCTCGGGGCGACCGGGACCGCCTGACCCGATTCACCGCCGGACCCGGCGGCCTGGGTCTGACCCGCCTGCTCCTCTGCTCCCGCCGCTGCCGGCAAGGCGGCCAGTAGTACGAGGGCGAGCAGCGCGCCGAGCATCGGCCCGATGCCTGTCCTGAGCTTCATGAGTTTCCGCCTTCCGGAGCCTGTCCG
Source organism: uncultured Solirubrobacterales bacterium (assembly GCA_963709475.1). Lineage (GTDB taxonomy): Bacteria > Actinomycetota > Thermoleophilia > Solirubrobacterales > 70-9 > 67-14. The sequence continues at coordinate 496,573 of CAVPWI010000009.1, forward strand.
CCGTCGGCCAGTGCCGGGGCGGCGAACTCCTCGACCTCGCCCAGGTCCCGGAACGGTCCGGGGAAGTGGGCGACCAGGTTGCCCTGGGGGTCGACCAGGAAGGATTCCGGCACACCGGTTGTCTCCAGGTCGCCCGCATAGGCGCCGTCGGCATCCCGCAGCTGGGCGTAGTTGATGTCGAACTCCTCGAGGAAGGCGAGAGCGTCGTCGGTCAGGTCCCTCGTATCTATTCCGAGCACGCTGATCCGGTCCCGGTTCTCACGCTCGAACCGGTCCAGTGCGGGGGATTCCTCCCGGCAGGGCACACACCAGGAAGCCCACACGTTGAGCAGGACCCACTCGCCGCGATAGTCGGCGAGCGAGCCTTCGCCACCGGGCGGCAGGGTCGGCAGGGTCGCGGTCGGTACCGGTTCACCGGGAGTTATCGCGCTCTCGCTGGAGCTGACCAGGCCCCAGACCAGGAACCCGATCAGGGCGGCAACGGCGATCGCGGCGATTGAGCTCTTCAGATTCAAACCAGTTCAGAGTATGAAGAAGAGTGCTCCTTTGCTCCCGTAGTATGCCCCCGGCGCGGACGTAGCTCAGTTGGTAGAGCGCGAGCTTCCCAAGCTCGAGGTCGCGGGTTCGATCCCCGTCGTCCGCTTTGAGTCCATCTGTCTCAGTTGTGATCGTCGCCTGGAACTCGGCCGGTGACCTGGCCCGCACCCTGCCTGCGCTGGCCCCCGAGCTGGAGCCACAGGACGAAGTGATCATCGTCGACAACGGCTCGGGCGACGACCCGGGAGGTGTGGCAGCGCGCTTCGTGCCGAAGGTAAGGGTGATCGCCATGCAGCGCAATGCCGGTTATGCGGCGGCGGTGAACCGCGGTGCCGCCGAAGCCGGTGGCGACCTGCTCGTCCTGCTCAACCCGGATGCCAAACCCGAACCCGGTTTCGGGGAGGCGATCAGACGGCCCCTGGCCGACGGCTCGAACTGGGCCGCCTGGATGGCCCTGGTTGTCTGTCACGAAGGGGGCAGGCGGCTGGTCAACTCCCGTGGCAACCCGCTCCACTTCACAGGTTTCTCCTGGGCCGGCGGCCACGGACTCGCCGCGGACGAGGCCGGCGAGGGCGGTGAGGTGCCGATCCTGTCTGGCGCCTGTCTGGCGATCCCTCGTGGCATCTGGCGACGGGTCGGTGGCTTCCCCGGTCACTTCTTCCTCTACCAGGAGGACACCGACCTCTCGGTCCGGCTGGCGCTTGCCGGGGATCGGGTGGGTCTGGTCGCCGACGCGGTGGTCGATCACGACTACGACTTCAGCTCCAGCGACCGCAAGTACTTCTGGCTCGAGCGGAACCGCCTTGCGATGATCGCCAGGAACTACCCCGGACCGCTGCTGTTCGCACTGCTTCCGGCGCTGATCGCCACCGAGCTGGTCCTACTCCTGGTCGCCCGCCGTCAGGGCTGGCTGCGGAGCAAGCTGGCGGCCGACCTCGCCCTGCTTCGCTGGGCCCCGAGGCTGCTTCGCGAGCGACGCCTCATCCAGGCTTCGCGCACAGTGACCGCCGGTCGGTTCGCCGCCCTGATGACCGCCGACCTCGACTCGCCTTACTTTCCCGACTTCGTCCGCCGCAACCCGGTCCGGGCGGCCCTGCGCACCTACTGGCGGCTCGTGCGGTTGATTGTGAGGTGAGGCCGCGGCCGGCTCAGAGGGCCTGTCCGATCGGCCGGATCAGGATCTCGTTGATGTCGACCGAGTCGGGCTGTTCGAGCGCGTAATCGACCGCCCGGGCGATGTCGTCATCGCTCAGAGCGAGGTCACCCGGACGATTGTCGAAGAAGGGCGTATCGACCATGCCCGGTTCGATCAGGGTCACACGGATCCGGTTGCCGTCCTCTCGGGCCCGGAGTTCCGCCCTGAGCGCCTCGCCCATCGCTGTCGCGGCGAACTTGGTCGCCGAATAAAGCGATCCGGGCAGGGCCCTGCGGCCGGCGATCGAGCTGGTTATCAGGAAGTGGCCGTTGCCCTTTTCGAGCAGGTGGGGCAGGGTGGCCCGGATGGTCAGCGCCGGACCCAGCACGTTGGTCAGGACCATCGACTTCCAGTGCTCGGGAGTCTCTTCCAGGAAGCCGCGGCTGGCACCGAAGCCCGCGTTGGCGAAGACCGCGTCGATCCCGCCGAAAGTATCGATCGTCGTTGCGGCCAGACCCTCGACCTGATCCCACTCGGTCACGTCGCAGGAGACGGCGAGGGCGTTTTCCGGCCCGCCCAGTTCCCCGGCCAGTTCTTCCAAGGGCTCCGGTCTCCTGCCGGCCAGCACCAGCCGGTAGCGGTTCTTGAGGATGCGGGCGGTTGCCGCCCCGATTCCACTGCCGGCTCCAGTTATTACGAGGACCTTCTTTTCGGCGTTCATGAGCCGATTCTCGCACGCGGCCAACGCCGAAGGTCCTGCCTTGCAATAATCCATGTTGTCGCATGGATCCTCAGAAGAAACGACAGATCAGGCTTTTCGTTGCCCTCGGCTTTGCGCTCGTCCTTGCAACGGGTCTGGTTTACACGTCATTCAACGCTTCAAGCGAGGCCCGCCAGCCTTCGGAACTCGGAGATGCCATTCCCGGAAAGAGCTACGAGATGACCGGCAAGGTCGTCCCCGGCTCGATCGAGAAGCAGGGCGACGGGATCCGCTTCGAGGTCAAAGACCGTGAAGGCGGAGGCTCGATCCCTGCGACCTACAGTGGTGTCGTCCCCGACCCATTCCGGGACGGTCGCGAGATAGTCCTCAAAGGGACGGTAGAGAACGGGATTTTCGTGGGGGAGCGGGATACGCTCATTACCAAGTGCCCCTCGAAATTCTCGGAGAAAGAGAATCAGTAGCCTCGGAGGCGCAGCCCTCTGGGTCGCCTTTCTGACCGCCGTTTTCGGCTCTGTGGCGGCTCTTGTCGGGACCCGCGGCGACCGTCGCTGGGTTGACGCCGCCCGGCGGTCGGCCTACGCGCTCTTCGGCCTGCTCCTGATCTGCGTGATCGCGATCGAGGTCGCCTTCATCACCAGTGACTTCAGCATCAGCGTCGTCGCCAGCCACTCTGCCCGCGAGACCCCGCTCTTCTACAAGCTCACCGCGATGTGGTCGAGCCAGGAGGGCTCCCTGCTGCTGATGGCGTTCCTGCTCTCACTGGTTGCCTCGGCCTCCCTGTACTTCACTCGCGAGAAGCTGCGTGACATCGTTCCGTGGGCGGCCGCGATCATGCTCGGGCTCACGGTCTTCTTCACCGGCCTGATGCTGTTCGGCGGCGGGATCAATCCGTTCGACACGCTGAAGCAGGTGCCGCCGAACGGCGTCGGCCTGAACCCGTTGCTGCAGCATCCGATGATGATCATCCACCCGCCGATGCTGTTCGTCGGCTACGTATCGCTGGCGGTGCCGTTCGCCTTCGCGATCGGCGCGCTCATCGTGAGGCGCATCGACGCCGCCTGGATCAAGTCAACCCGGGGCTTCGCCCTGGTCGCCTGGACCTTTCTCAGCATCGGCATCATCCTCGGCGCCCGCTGGTCCTACACCGAGCTCGGATGGGGCGGCTACTGGGCGTGGGATCCGGTCGAGAACGCCTCGATCATGCCCTGGCTGATCACCACCGCCTACATCCACTCGATCATGGTCCAGGAGAAGCGCGGCATGCTCAAGGTCTGGAACGTGAGCTTGATCGTCGCGGCCTTCACGCTGGCGATGCTCGGCACCTTCCTGGTCCGGTCCGGAGTGCTCCAGTCGATCCACGCATTCGGCGATTCAACCGTGGGGCCCTATTTCCTCGGGCTGATCATCCTCATCCTGGCCGGCTCCACCGCCCTGATCATCTCCCGGTTGCCGCTGCTGAGGGCGAACAAGAAGATCGACTCGATGGCCTCGCGTGAAGCGGTCTTCCTGATCAACAACCTGTTGCTGGTGGCCCTCTGCCTGATCGTCTTCTGGGGGACCTTTTTCCCGCTCATCTCGGAGCTCTTCACCGGCACCGAGTCGGTCCTGGCCGCGCCCTGGTTCGACCAGTACACGACCCCCCTTGCGGTGGCCCTGGTGCTGTTCACCGGAATCGGACCCCTTCTCGCCTGGCGGCGGATCTCCTGGCAGGGCATAAAGAAGGTCTTTCCGCTCCCGACCGCGGCCTCGCTGGTGGCCCTGGTTCTGCTGCTGGCCTTCACCTCCGCCGCCGACAGTCCCTGGGCGCTGGCAGTTTTCGTGCTGGCGGTCTTCACCATCGTTGCGCTCGGTCAGGAGACCTGGCGTGGGGCGGCCGCCCGGAGATCGAGTGCCGGCGGTTCGATCCTTGCGTCGATCTGGGCCGTCGCGACCCGCAACCGCCGACGCTACGGCGGCTACACCGTCCATTTCGGCTTCGTCATCCTCCTGGTCGGAGTGGCTGCGTCATCCAGTTTCGAAGACAAGCGTGATGTGACCCTGGCTCCTGGCGAGTCGGTCAAGGTCGAGCGCTACACGCTGACCTACGAGCAGCCGACCGTGTCGAGGGACGGCCAGGCGATCGTCTTCGGGGCAGAGGTTTCGGTCCGGCGTGAGGGCGAGCCTTTCGCGACCATGACGCCGACCAGGCGCTACTACCAGCGGACCTCCGGCACCCGGACCATTTCCGGCTACTTCGAAGGTGAGGCGACCAGCGAAGTCGGGCTCAGCGCCGGTACCCGCAAGGATTTCTGGGTCTCGGTCGAACCGGATACCGAGGAGATCCGCGAGCGGGCCGAGTCGGCCGATGGCCGATTCGGTGCCTACATGCGCTCCCGGGTCCTGCCGGCGATCCAGAGGGACCCCTCACAGGCAGAAGCCCTGACCCAGCAACTGGTTGCGGTCCAGGGTCTGGCGACCGACCGGATCATCGCCGACTACGTCCGTCCCGAGATGGCCACGCCCGCAACGTTCCGGGTGATCGTCAGCCCGATGGTCGGCTGGATCTGGGCCGGAGCCATCATCACCATCCTCGGCGCACTGTTCGCCGCATGGCCTGCCCGCCGGCCCCGACGGAAGAAGGCCGGCTGATGCTGTTCGTCTACTTCGCTCTGATGCTGGCTGCCACAGCAGCTTTCGTGAGCTATCCGTTCTGGGGAAAGTGGCGGGCCACAGAGACTGAAGACCCGGCGATCGCGGCGCTCGAGGCGGCACGCGAGTCCAAGTACCGGGAGATAAGCGATGCCGAGCTGGACCTGAAGACCGGCAAGCTGACCCGCGAGGACTACGACCGGGTTAACTCCGAGCTCAGGCAGGACGCAGTCAGGATCCTTCGCGAGCTGGACGAGGCACGCTCCGTGGAGAAGCCGGAAAAAGGCTAGACTCCCCGATCGAATGTTCACTTTCCTTTCAGTCATCCAGGCCGGTCTGGCCTTCCTGCTCATCTTCCTGATCCTGCTGCACTCGGGCAAGGACGCGGGGCTCTCCGGCGCCTTCGGCATCGGTGGCGGCGGCAGTTCGGTCGGCGGCGGTTCGATGGTCGAGCGCAACCTGACCCGGGCGACCATTGCCACGGCGATCATCTTCGTGGTCAATACGCTCGTCCTGCTCAACCTCTGAGCGCGGTCGGAGGCTCCACCGTGGCCCCCGCTGATGCTCTAGGATCGCGGCCATGAGTGACCGCACCAAGCTGATTCTCGCGATCACCCTGGGTTCGGTCGGTCTGGCCCTCGGCACCCTTGGCACGATCGTCGCCTTCAACGCCAAGAACGAAGTCAAGTCGAACCAGGAGGTCGCCACGGTCGTCGAGCAGAGGTTTGCCGAGGCCCAGAAGAGGCAGGACGACCTCGAGGCCAAGCAGGTCTCAGAGGCCGAGCGTCTCGTTGACAGCCTCAGCACGACCGAGAAGAACCAGCTCGGCAAGATCAACTCGAACGCGAGCTCGATCTCGTCGCTACGCAAGCAGGTCAACAACCAGCAGGACGAGATCGATTCACTGAAGCAGACGAACCAGCAGCAGGCGAACCAGATCTCGAACCTCCAGAAGCAGGTCCAGCAGAACTTCAACTCGCTGAACAACCGGATCGACAAGACCAACCAGCGGATCAGCAACCAGTCGGGCGGTGGGGGCAATCCCTGAGACACGCATACTTTTCGTCTGCCTCGGCAACATCTGCCGTTCGCCTACGGCCGAAGCGGTCATGCGGGACCTGGTGACCCGGGCCGGCATCGCCGACGAGGTCACGATTGATTCGGCCGGCACCGGTGACTGGCATATCGGTCACCCGCCCGACCCACGCGCCGTGGAGGCAGGCTCCCGTCGTGGTCTGGAGGTGGCGGGCAAGGCACGCCAGGTCGCCCCGTCCGACTTCGAGAACTTCGATCTGATCATCGCCATGGACCGCTCGAACTACGCCGACCTGGTCGAGCTTGCGGGCGACGAGGATCCGCGGATCAGACTGCTCCGCGAGTTCGGCGGTGACGAGGAGGTAGACGTCCCCGACCCCTACTTCGGCGGTGAGGACGGCTTCGACGAGGTCATCGGCCTGATCGACCGCAACTGCCGCATCGTCCTCGACGCGATCCGTCCCGGCGCCGCTCCACCCGCCTGAGCTTGCGGCTTACGACGGGCGGGCCGGCAACCCCGCGGTCGCCTGCCCGACTATTTCGTCCGGTTCGTCGGCGACCCGGATCAGATCCCAGTCCTCCGGACTGACCCGGCCCGGCTCGAGCATTTGCTCGCGCATCCAGTCGATCAGCCCGACCCAGTGGGCCGAACCGGCGAGGACCAGGGGTGTCCTTCTGGTCTTGCCCGTCTGGATCAGGGTCAGGACTTCGAAGGTCTCGTCGAGGGTGCCGAAGCCGCCTGGGAAGATCACGAATGACCACGAGTAGCGCGCGAACATCAGCTTCCGCAGGAAGAAGTAGTGGAACTGCTTGCCGATGTCGACGTAGTCGTTCAGGGCCTGTTCGTGGGGAAGCTCGATATTGAGGCCGACCGAGGTGGCGCCGGCTTCCCGGGCCCCGCGGTTTGCCGCCTCCATGGTGCCCGGTCCGCCGCCGGTGATGACGCTGTACCCGGCCAGGCCGATCGATCGGCCGACCTGTCTCGCCAGTCGGTACTCGGCGTGATCGTCGTCGGTCCGTGCCGATCCGAATACGCAGACCGCTGGCCCGAGCGGCGCAAGCAGCCGGAAGCCTTCGGCCGCTTCGGCCCTGATCCGCTCGAGTCGCTCGGGGTCCGAAAGCTCGCTGATGATCTCGGGCTCGCCACTGCGGATGATCTCCTCGTCGAGGGTGAGCGGCGCGCGGCCCTGCTCAGTTCGGTTCACTCTCTGTCCTCGTCCGCGCCGGCGGCCGCCGCTCGGTATCGCTCGACGGCGACCCGGCGTTCTTCGGCGTGGTCCACGATCGGAGCGGGGTAGTCGCTGCCGATCACACAGCCGCAGCGCTGCTGTTCATCGTCGTCCATCAGCCACGGCCTCACCAGGTGATTGTCAGGGACCTCGCGCAGTTCCGGAACCCAGCGGCGCACGTACTCGCCCTCCGGGTCGAACCTCTCGTGCTGGGTCATCGGGTTGAACATGCGCTGGAAGTAAGGCGCCGGGTCGGTCCCGACCGAGGTCGTCCACTGCCAGCCGCCGTTGTTCGATGCGAGGTCCCCGTCGATCAGTCTCTCCATGAACCACTTCTCGCCCTCGCGCCAGTCGATGTGGAGGTCTTTGGTCAGGAATGAAGCGACCACCATGCGGACCCGGTTGTGCATCCAGCCATCTTCCAGGAGCTCACGCATCCCGGCGTCGATCAGCGGGTAGCCGGTCCGGCCCTGCTGCCAGGCCTCCAGCAGCTCGTCTTCCTGATGCCAGTCGAGAGTTCCCCGGTAGCGTTCCTGAAACTCTTTCCGGGTCACTTCGGGAAAGTTGGAAAGAACCGAGGCGTAGAACTCGCGCCAGGCCAGTTCCTTCCGGAACACCCTCGGCCCTTTGCCCTCGCGCATCCCGAGCTTGAGCTCGAGCTCCAGGGGGGAGAGGCAGCCCCAGCGCATGTACGGCGATAGCCTCGACGAACCTACGGCCGGAGTGTTGCGGGTGGCCCCGTACTCATTGAGACCGCCGTTGAGGTAGGCCCTCGCGGCTTCCCGGCCTGCCGTCTCGCCGGGATCGAAAGAGGTCTCGGCCGCTTCTCCTTCCAGTCCGAGGTCGCCAGGTGAAGGGATTTCCCCGGCCTCGAGGCCGTCGGGAGTGTCGATCGTTTCCGGAGCTGCTTCGAGTTCGCGTCGGTCGACCTCGAGCCAGGCTTTGTAGAACGGTGAATAGACCGTGTACGGGGTGCCCTTGCCGGAACGGATCGGACCCGGGTCATCGACGATGTAGGCGCCCGGATGGGCGGTGTGGCCGGTTCCTGCCTGGTCGAGGGAGGCTTCGACCCGTCGGTCCCTCCACAGCGCCCACGGCGATACGTCGGCGGTCCATTGAACCTGTGACGCTCCGGTCGCGGCTGCCAGCTCGGGCAGGACGGACTCGGGGTCTCCGTGGCGAAGGACCAGGTCCGAACCTCGCTGCCGCAACGACTCACGCAGGTCCGCGAGGCAGCCGAGCATGAATCTGACCCGGGTGGCCGAGACGAATCGTCCCCGGGTCAGCAGCCGGTCGTCGAAGATGAACAGAGGAACGACGGGACCGGCTTCGACGGCTTCGGCCAGGGCCGGCAGGTCATGCACCCGCAGGTCGCGCCTGAACCACATGATTGAGGTCTGCTGGTCCGAGTCGGGCTTCATCGAAACCGAGTATGCCAGCCCGTGAACCCGCATCAGCCTGATCTGCGATTGCCTGAAGGAGGGTTCACCGGGGGCCGAGGCGCCTGGGCTCCTCGGATCTCCGGCGTAGCATGCGGCTGAGAGGAGTCGAACCTCCACGTCCTTTCGGACACAAGCCCCTCAAGCTTGCGCGTCTACCAATTCCGCCACAGCCGCAGGAGGGGAGAGGATTCTAGGAGATGCGGGTCCGGGCGCGCTTTGACCTGCCGGGCGGACGATTGCGTAAACGCTGCCGGACGAACATACGTCCGCCGGGCCGGTTAGTTTACGAACATGAGTTCGCCATGTGCGAATAACGTTCCAGGACGAATCGAACGGCCCGACCGGCCGGCTAAGGAGAAACGTGGTTGATCTGACCAAGCGGCAGCGCGAGATCTTCGACTACATCGGCAAGTACGCCGAGAAGACCGGCTATCCGCCGACCGTGCGCGAGATCGGCAAGGCCGTAGGCCTGCATTCCTCTTCGACCGTGCACGTGCACCTGGCAAATCTCGAGAAGGCCGGAGTACTGCGGCGAGACCCCAGCAAGCCGAGGGCGATCGAGATTCTCGCCAAGAAGGCCAGGAGTGCCGCTGACGCCGCCGTGGACTCGGTGATGCCTGGGGGAGCAGGCGGAACGGGGCTGCCGCTGCTCGGCAGGATCTCGGCCGGTCCCGGAATGCTGGCTGAGGAGAACATTGAGGAGTACGTCGATGTGCCCTCCGTGATCGGCGGCCGTGAGGGGGACTACGTACTTGAGGTCCGCGGCGAAAGCATGAAAGACGCCGGCATCATGGACGGCGACTACGTGATCGTCCACCCGGCCCCCGATGCCGACAACGGTGAGATCGTGGTCGCGATGCTGGACGAGGAGGAGGCGACGGTCAAGCGCTTCTTCAAGGAAACCGACCATATGCGTCTGCAGCCCGAGAACGAATCGATGGAGCCGATCATCACCACCGACGCCCAGGTCATCGGAAAGGTGATCGGCTGCTTTCGCAAGATCTGATTTCACCCCGGATCTACTTGGCAGGTTTCCGGTTTCGTTCTAGACTGATCTTTCGTGGGTCGGACGGCTGCGGGGGGAGAGAAATCCCTTCGAGGAAAGTCCGGACACCACAGGGCAGGACGGTGGGTAACTCCCACTCGGGGAAACCCGCAGGAAAGTGCCACAGAAATACACGGCCGATGACGCAGCCACACGTGAGTTGCGAACAGGCAAAGGTGAAAAGGTGCGGTAAGAGCGCACCGGCGTCGTGGTGACACGGCGGCCAGGTAAACCCCGTCCGGTGCAAGACCAAACAGGATCGTCGACCCGGCCCGGCGAGATCCAGGTAGGTCGCAGGTGATCCCGGGGCTAGCCCCGGTCCCCGTCGGTGTGATCAGCCGGCGAGATAGATGGTCGTTCAAGACAGGATCCGGCTTACAGACCCGCTAAAGGAAGGGCCCCGAAAGGGGCCTTTCCCATTCCCTGGTCAGGAAAACCCGGGACCGCGGGACTCGTGAGCGTTTGCTAATGTACTGCTCAACCTTCAGCTGAATCCCCGCCACAAGATCGCGGGGAGCGGGGGACCCAGACGGACAAGGTCCATGGGGCGAATCACTGGCACATGCCAGGTAGCGCTGCTCTTTCAGCGCGAGCCCGACAGCTAACCCCGCAAGCATCGGAAAGAGAAATGAAGAACGCTTCGATCCGCCTTGGGCGGAGTCAAAAACTGAGTGTGGCTGTCCTTGCGCTGATCCTGGCCACGGTCGCCTGGATCGGCCTCGATTCCGCCCGTAACGCAGCTACTGCGACCGCAGCAGGTGCAACCGCCTCGGGAGGCGGACTCAACCTGACGGAGACCGTCAGCACACCGAACGTCGCTCCGCGCTTCGGCACGAGGGTCCTGCGCCAGGGGATGAGCGGCCCGGACGTCCGCGTCCTCAAGGGCATCGTCCGAGCCCAGTCACTGCTGCGAGGGACCGGGGTGACGCCTCAATTCGACGCTCCGACGACGAGTGCGGTGCGCCGTTTCCAGAGAAAGACGCAGATCGCGCCGAACGGCGTCGTCAACCGGAGTACCGCGCGCAGGCTGGTCGGATCGATGCGTAGTTCCGGGGCGTCCTGGTACGGACCGGGCTTCTACGGCAACACCACGGCATGTGGCCAGACGCTGCGCAAGAAGACCCGGGGCGTCGCGCACAAGACACTTCCCTGTGGCAGCAAGGTCCTGATCGGCAACCGCGGCCGTTTCGTGATCACCAGGGTCATCGATCGTGGACCCTTCGTCGCCGGTCGATCCTGGGACCTGACCAACGCCACCCGCAAGGAACTCAGGTTCAGTGGCGTGGGCGATGTGCGCCACGCCGTGATCAAGCGCGGCTGACCGGCCTCGCATTCGGCAGATCGGATTCAGGGCCGGCGGCGATCCGATCGGCGGGATCTCGTGTTTGTACTGTGTCCGCCGTATTCCGGCGCTTTCGTAGCCCCTGCACCCAGGAGAAGACCTCATGCCCGCCAGTAACAGCCCCCGCCTCACCTTTGCCCGCACCGCCACAGTCGCTGTCGTGGTGGGCATTCTCGCCCTGATGCTGGCCCTCGTTTCCGGCAACGCCGGGGACAGCGCCGATGCGGCCAAGTCGAAGTCGACCGTCCTCGGCGGGGCGACGACGATGCAGGACCCGCTCTGCCCCCAGAACTGCCAGGTCATCCCCACGGTGAACGGAATCCAGAAGCTCCTGCCGACGGGGAACTCGCCCTACCGCGCTACCGCGAACGGCAAGATCACCGCCTGGAAGCTCTGGCTCGGAAAGCCGAAGGCCTCGGACAGAGCCGCGCTCAACGCCCGCTTCGGCAGCCCGCCTCAGGCCGCCATCACCGTGCTCCAGCGAGTGAATACGAAGGAAGGCAAGAAGTTCCGCCTCCAGCGCAAGAGCCCGGTCGAAGGTCTCAACCGTGAGCTGGGTGGCATCGCGACCTTCAAGCTCAAGGAACCGATCAGGATCAAGAAGGGGCAGTTCGTGGCCCTGTCGGTCCCGACCTGGGCACCTGCATTTGCCGACCGCCTCGGGTCGGATTACGCGTGGCGGGCCAGTCGTCAGCCCGGTAAGTGCGGAGCCGGCTCGATCGACCAGTCACGGTCGCAGCTCAAGGTCGGAAGCAAACGTTTCTATGCCTGCAACTTCAAGGGCAGCCGGATGCTGTTCACGGCGAAGCTCAAGTTCAACTGAGTTTCCCGCCAACCCTGGACGAAGAAAGGACATCCCTTGCGGGATGTCCTTTCTGCTGAGGGGGAGTTGTCAGGCGGGAGGGGGTACGGGGTGCGGCGGAGCTCCGGTCAGGCGGCAGCAGGCAGAACCCGGGGCGTCGCCTGATCCTTGGGCAGTGCTGCGGAGGCTGCCATCAGGCTCTGGAACTCGGCCAGAGCGACATGGGCGAGCGCTTCGAGAATCTGCTCGTCTTCCCACCCTGCCTCGCGTGCCTCTTCGTGGCAGGTAGAGCGGCGGATCACCCTCGGCGTCCAGAGCTGCCTTGAGGTAGATCAGCAGGGCGTTCTCGTGCTCGTCCGCCGAAGTGAAGCTGCGCGCCCTCGAGACCTCGTCGAGTCCCAGTCCCGCCGCTCGGGCGGACTTGGCGTACTGAACGACGCTGTAGCTGTCGCCCCGGTGCTCTGCGACGGCCAGCGCGACCCGGTGGCGTGTGGCTTTCGGAAGGCTGCCCTGCTGTAGTTCGGCCCGCATTCTGGTGTACGCGCGGAGTACGGCAGGTGAACCCGCGAGAACTCCCACCAGCTTGTTGACCTGGCGGCCACCGACCTGAATGCTCTTGAGGATGGGCGCGCTCTGGTCGGGCGCCGTCAGTTCGTCATGGATATGAAACCGGCTGACTTCTGTTTTTACGGTCACGATCGACTCGCTTCCAATCTGTCTCTGATTGAGACCCGTAGTGCTTTAGACCACGTTTAGGGTGCCATTACTTTACTTTTAGCTAGTTACTTACCACGAGTAAGTTATACCGGTTCGACCGGCGGTTGGCAAGCCCGGTCGCGTATCGTTTCCGGCTGGCGGCGGCCGACCGTGGCAGTCCGGGCAATCCAAGGAGCGAGATGTCAGAACAACCGAGAACAGCAGACGATGTCTACGAGCTCGTCAGGCAGCACGATGTCCGGTTCATCAGGCTCTGGTTCACGGACGTGCTCGGGCACCTCAAGAGCTTCTCGATCAATGCGACCGAGCTCGAGAGGGCTTTCGAACACGGGATCGGTTTCGACGGGGCCTCGCTGACCGGCTTCAACTCGGTCGAGGAGTCAGACATGGTCGCGCGGCCGGACGCTTCGACCTTCTCGCTGATTCCCTGGCGGCCGGACGGCAACGACGCCGTGGCCCGCATGTACTGCGACATCGAGATCCCTGGCGGACTGCCTTACGAAGGCGATCCGAGGTGGGTTCTCAAGCGGGCGCTGGAGAGGGCCGAAGGCATGGGGTTCGACGATTTCGTGGTCGCTCCCGAAATCGAGTTCTACTACTTCCGCTCAGCCCGCCCCGCCGACGGCGTACCCGAGGTTCTCGACGAAGGCGGTTACTTCGACCTGACCACACTCGACGCCGGTTCGGACGTGCGCCGCGAGACGGTGCTGGCCCTCGAACGCATGGGCATCCATGTTTCCTCCACCCATCACGAGGCCGGACCTTCGCAGCACGAGTTGGACATCAAGGCCGGCGGCGCTCTGGCGGCCGCCGACGACATGATGACCGCCCGGATCGTGGTCAAGGAGTACGCGCTCCAGCAGGACTGGCACGCCACTTTCATGCCGAAGCCTCTGGGGGGTGCCAACGGCTCCGGCCTCCACATCCACCAGTCGCTGGTCAAGGGCGGCGAGAACGTATTCCAGAATCCCGAGCGACCGGGCCATCTCTCGGACATCGGGAACGCCTTCGTCGCCGGCCAGCTCCGCCACGCGCGCGAGATCGCGCCGCTGTACGCACAGTGGGTCAACTCCTACAAGCGCCTGGTGCCGGGCTTCGAGGCTCCGGTATACCTGTCCTGGTCACGTCGCAACCGGTCTTCGCTGATCCGCGTACCCCAGCGGCAGGCCAGCGAAGATGGCGAATCCCGGGCCGAACTGCGCTGCCCTGATCCCGCCTGCAACCCGTACCTCTGCCTGGCCGGCATGCTCCAGGCCGGACTCGAGGGAATCGAGAAGGGCTACGAGCTTCCGGAACCGATGGAAGAGAACCTCTACCACCTGGGTCCCGACGAGATGACCGCGCGCGGGATCGAGCAGCTCCCCGCGACCCTCGGTGAGGCGGTTGAGCTGGCGGCCGACTCGGAACTGGTTTTGCGAACCCTCGGCGAACACACCTTCCGCCGTTTCATCGAGCTGAAGCGGCAGGAGTGGGACAGCTACCGGGTCCAGGTGACCCCTTACGAGATCGAGACCTTCCTGCCGGTCCTCTAGCGCTGCGGGTCCTGACCCGGCAGGGCTCCGGCGAGTCCGTCCGCCAGATCCGCCGGCTCGCTAACCGGGGCGCGACAGGCGAAATCGCGGCAGACGTATGCGGCGGACCTTCCTTCGAGTGACTCGCGTCCCTCCAGCAGCGGCGGCGCCGGGCTGCCCTGCGGACCCGCGGCCACGACGAAGCGCGGGCGGTAGCGCTCACGGTAGATCCTCAGCAGCCCTTCGGCCGCCGCCGGCCCTTCGTCGCCGGGCCAGACCACCGCGACCTCACCGCCCGGAGAGAAGTAGAGGTCAAGTGCCTGGAGCAGGTGACCGAAGGCGCCCGGCTGGCGGGCGGTGGCGGGTGCGAGGAGCTTCAGCACTCCTTCCGCGTGGCGCCTGTAGCGGGACTCTCCGGTCAGCCCGGCCAGGCGCAGCAGTCCCAGCGCGGCCGAGGCGCTGCCCGAAGGGATCGGGTGGTCGCCGATGTCCTTGCGGCGGGCGATCAGCTCCTCGTGGTCGTGCGAAGTCGAGAAGAACCCGCCACGGTCGGGATCGGCGAAGCGGTCGATCATCGTTTCTGCGACGGCAACCGCCCGCTTGAAGACGGCCGGATCGAAGTCGGCTTCGTAGAGGGTCAGCAGCGCTTCCAGCAGGAAGGCGTGATCCTCCAGGTAGGCGTTGAGGCGAGCCTCTCCCCGTCGCCAGCTTCGCAACAGATTGCCCTGGCGATCACGCATCTGCGACCAGATGAAGTCGGCACACTCGCGGGCCGCGTCGAGATAGTCCCGTCTGCCGAGCACCGCTCCCGCATCGGCCAGGGCCGAGATCATCAGGGAATTCCAGGAGCAGAGCACCTTGTCGTCGAGCGCGGGCCGGATCCGGCCCGAGCGGGCTTCCAGCAGATCCCGACGGGCGGCCTCCAGTTCGGTTGCGAGCTCTGCCGGCGGGACGCCCCCGGGGAAGTGGAGCACGTTGCGGCCCTCGAAGTTTCCCGCTGCGGTCGCACCGAAGGCCTCCATGGCCGCGGCCGACCGGTCTCCGAGAACTCCCTCGATCTCATCGGCGGTCCAGGTGTAGAAGAGACCCTCGACGCCTTCCGAGTCGGCGTCGAGAGAGGCATAGAAGCCACCGGACGGGTCGCGCATCTCTGCGATCGCCCAGTCGAGGGTCTCAACCGTGATCCGGCGGTAGCGCTCGTGGCCGAGCTCCTGCCAGCCATGGAGGTAGGCCCGTGCCAGGAGGGCGTTGTCGTAGAGCATCTTTTCGAAGTGGGGGACCAGCCAGGCGCCGTCTACCGAGTATCTCGAGAAGCCGCCGCCGAGCTGGTCGTAGATCCCGCCGGCCGCCATCTGGTCCAGGGTGACTTCGACCGGCGCGCTCTGTCCCCGGGCGAGCAGGAAGTCCAGGACCGAGGCCGGCGGAAACTTCGGGGCGGGCCCGAAGCCGCCGTGCTCGAAGTCGACCGAGTCAGCGATCGCCGCCGCCCGCTCGGACGGCATCCCGGGATCCAGATCCCCCTCCGGGGCACTGATCAGGGCAACCGCTCCGAGCCGGGTCCTGACGTTTTCCGACTGGCCACGGATCTCGTCACGACGCTCTTCAAAGGCCTGGATCACGGCCTCCATCACCATCATGAAGCTGGGCATGCCACGCGAGGAGTCGGGCGGGAAGTAGGTGCCGCCATGGAACGGCACCCCGTCGGGATCCAGGAATACGGTCAGCGGCCAGCCACCCTGTCCGGTGATCGACTGCACCGCCTCCATGTAGATCGCATCGATGTCAGGCCGCTCTTCGCGGTCCACCTTGACCGGCACGAAGTGGTCGTTCATGTAGGCCGCGGTCGCCGGATCCTCGAACGACTCACGCTCCATGACGTGGCACCAGTGACATGCCGCGTAGCCGATCGAGAGCAGGATCGGACGGTCATGCTCACGCGCCAGCGCCAGGGCGTCGCGTCCCCAGGGCAGCCAGTTGACCGGGTTGTCCTTGTGCTGGAGCAGGTACGGGCTGGTCTCTTCTGCGAGGCGGTTGGGCATCCGTTCATCTTCGCAGCCCGTCGCCGCCGCAAGTGGGGGCCGTCGTATCGTCTGTCGGGTGGAACTGTCTGAAGTCGCCCTGAGCGCATCGATCTTCACCGATTTCTGGAACGACCAGCTGGTCGAACACGACCGGCAGGCCCTGTTTCTGGTGCTGGTCGGGTTCCTCGGCTCGTTCGTATTCATCCGGATCTCCACCCGGCTGATGCGCAGTCCGAAGGTGCCCTGGTGGCCGGGCAGCATCGTCAGCGAGAGCGGCCTCCATCTTCACCATCTGGTCTTCGGCATCGTCACGATGATGATCGCCGGCACGATCGGGTTCGCTGTCCTCGGAACGAGTCCCTGGTTCGAACTCTGCGCCCTTGCCTTCGGCATCGGCGTCGGCCTGACAATCGACGAGTTCGCGCTCTGGGTGCACCTCGACGACGTCTACTGGGCCGAAGAAGGGCGGCGATCGATCGACGCCACGGTCATAGCGGCGCTCGCCATGGCCCTGATCTTCTTCGGCAGCCGTCCCTTCGAGGTCGAGACGGGCTCAGTCAGCCTCGTGCTGTTCAGCCTGCTGGTCGCATTGGCGAACTTCACGGTCGCCGGCATCTGTTTCCTCAAGGACAGGATCCTCCACGGAATCGTCGGTTTCTTCATCTTTCCTGTCGGGCTCTACGGAGCGATGCGACTGGCCAAGCCGGACTCGGCCTGGGCCAGGCGCCGCTACGGCGAGCGCAGGCCCGGCCGGCAGGTCGCGGCCGAGAAAAGGTTCCCGCCCGACCGACGCACCCAGCGTTTCAAGGAACGGTTCCGCGACATCGTCGGCGGCGGCCTGGGTCCTCACTGAATGCCTCACCCCGCAGCTTGTTGCCCAGCGGCCTTTCGCCCCGGGCTGCCGCCCCGAGCAAGACCCCCGACTGGTCAGCTCTCGCCGGCGCGGAGCTCGCCGCGCCTGATCTTGCCGCTGGATGTCTTCGGAAGCTCGTCGACGAACTCGATCAGACGCGGGTACTTGTAAGGCGCCGTCACCTGCCGACAGTGAGCCTGGATTTCGGCGGTCAGTTTTTCGGTTTCGGCTTCGTGGCGCGGGTGGCGGTCACGGAGCACTATCACCGCTTTGACGACCGAGCCGCGTTCGGGATCCGGCGCCGCGATCGCTGCCGCCTCGGCGACTGCCGGATGCGAGAGCAGGGCAGATTCGACCTCGACCGGACCGATCCGGTAGCCGGATGAAGAAATCACGTCGTCGTTGCGTCCGTGGTGGTAGAGAAAACCCTCTTCGTCAGCTTCGACGATGTCTCCGGTCGGCCACCACTCGCCATCGAAGCTGCTGCCATCGAGGTAATGCGAGAAAAAGGTCGGTGAACTCTGAGCCTTGACCTGCAGCTCGCCTTCGACGATGCGGGTTTCGATGCCCGGCAGCGGGCGTCCCATAGAGCCCTCCCTGCCCGCGACACGATCACCCGGGCGCATCCCGGTCACGGCACCGGTCTCTGTCTGGCCGTACCCGTCGGCGATCTCGAGGCCGGTTGCTTCGCGGAATGCACCGATTACCTCGGCGTTGAGGCTCTCGCCTGCGGAGACCATGCGGTGGACGTCGGGCAGGGCTTTCAGCTCGGTCCTGCGGGCCAGCATGCGGAACTCGGTCGGCGCCTGGCAGAGCAGGTTCACCTTCTCGCGGCGCACGATGTCGAGCCGGGAGGCGGGGTCGAATCGCTCATCGACCAGCAGGGCGGTCGCCCCGCACAGCCACGGGGCGATGAATGCGTTTCGTGAGGACTTCGACCAGCCGGGTGCCGCAGTGCACCAGGCCAGGTCGCCGGGGCGGGCTCCGAACCAGTGCTCGGACTGGAGCCTCTGGCCGGTCAGGTAGCTCTGTGGGTGGACGACGCCGGTCGGTTCGCCAGTAGACCCCGAGGTGAAGACGATCAGGGCCGGCTCGCCCGGGTCGAGCCGGGCGCAGCGGGCCGGGGTCGGCTGTTCGAGGTCTTCGTCGAAGGCCCTTGCCAGGTCATCCATGTCGAGGTAGGGGAGGCCATCCGGCAGGTGGGTCAGGTACTCGGACTCGCCGATCGCCAGCACCGGGTTCGCCTTGGCAACCCTCAGGCTCAGGTCTTCTGCGGTCAGCTGCGGATTACAGGGAAAAGCCACCGCACCCATGCGAAAGCAGGCCAGCATTGCGATCACCCACTCGATCCGGTTGCCGACCAGGATCAGGACCGGGTCTCCACGTCGCACCCCGTTTGCCAGCATCACCCCGGAGAGCCCGAGGCTGCGCGCGAACAGGTGGCTGAAGTGGTGTACCTTGCGACGCCCTTCGGCGTCGATCGCTATGACCGCTTTCTGCGAGAAGGGGAAGCGCTCGACTACGTCTTCGATGAAGTTCAAGGCACCCTGATTCTTGCAGCCGTGACCAAACCGGGTCCTGTCCCACCTGCCGTCACGGTTCCGGAGAGCATCAGCACCCGTAGCCGGGCCCGATGTCTGCCAGAACGGCCCCGGTGGGGGCTACTGCTCGTACTTCTTGACGATCGTGACGGCCCCGGCCGGGGCTGCTTCGACGCAGAGCTCGCAGAGCACGCACTCGTCGAGCTGGCCGCGCACGACCTCGGTGCCGGATTCGGTCGCCTTGAAGATGCTGACCGGGCAAACCTCTTCGAGCTTCTTCGCGAGGTCGACGTCGGAGGCGGCCGGTTCGGCAACTTCGACGTCGATGAAGACGCTGTCCATCGATTCGGTGGCGCTCATTTCGCGATCCTTTCCTTGACGGCGGCGGGAATCTCATCGATCCGCTCGACCACAGTGATACCGGCTTCTTCGAGCCTCTTGATCTTCTCGGTGGCAGAGTCTTCCTTGCCTTCTACGATCGTGCCGGCGTGGCCGAAGCTCATGCCCTGCATCTCTTCGTCGTCCATGAACTTGCCGGCCATGAAGGCGACGATCGGCAGGCGTGAGTTGTTTTCGGTCTTCCACTCGGCGAGCTGGGCCTCCATGCGGCCACCCGGTTCGGTGTAGATGACGATCGCCTCGGTCTGCTCATCAGCCTCGAAGTAGGGCATCAGCTCGGCATAGGTCGATCCGATGATCGCGTCGCCGCCGATCGAGATGGCTGTCGAGACGCCCAGTCCGGCCGCGGTCAGCGACGAGGATATCTCGGTGGTCATGCCGCCGGAGCGGGACATGACACCGACCGCTCCCGGCTCGTAGGACTTGGCTGCGTCCTTGGCCGGACCGCCGATCCCGCCCATCTTGCAGACCTCGGGAACGATCAGGCCGAGGCAGTTCGGCCCGATGATCCGGGCGCCATGCATCTCGGCGAACTCGACCATCTCGGCGACGTCGCCGCGCGGGATCCGCTCGGTCACGATGACCAGCAGCTTGATGCCGTTGGCGATCGCCTCGATCACCGCGTCCTTGGTGAAACCGGGGGGAACGGTTACGACAGAGCCGTCGATCGGGCTGCCGTGGTGCTCAACCGCCTGGGCGACCGTGTCGAAAACCGGAACGCCGTGGACTTCGCGTCCCTTGCGTCCGGGAGTCACACCGCCGACGATCTTCGACCCGTAGTCGAGGCATTCGCGGGTCAGGTTGATCGCTTCGCGACCGGTAATCCCCTGGACGATGAAGGTCGTGTCTTTGTCGAGAAGGATGCTCATGCCGAGGCCCCCTGAATCTTGGCGACTGCTCGTCCGGCGGCATCCCACAGGGACACCGAGCGGTCGCAGTATTCGACGCCGTAGTGGTCGAGGATCTTCGAGCCTTCGTCTTCCCAGGCTCCCGGGATGCGGAAGATCGCGATCGTCTCGGCCGGGTCCTTGCCCAGTTCGAGACAGGCCTTGATCACTCCGCGGGCGACGATGTCGACCCTGGTATTGGAGACGATCGACATCATCACGGCGATCTTCTCAACTCCGTCCTTCTGCAGGACCTCCTTGGCGAGGCCACAGGCTTTGGCTACCGAAGGGTTGCCGCCGATTTCGGAGTAGTTGGCGGGCTGGCCACCCTGGTTGCGGACCGCGTCGGTCAGGGTCAGCGAACCGCCTCCGGCGCCGATGACGAGCCCGAGGTTGCCGCTGAAACCGTGATCCTTGCCCTGGATGACGCCGCGGTGGTCTGCAGCGTCGATCGCCTTGACGTTCTTCTCGAACTGGCTCGGCACGTAGTTGTCGCGGGTGTCTTCCTCGGCGATGCCGAGCTCAGCCCGCAGCAGCTTCTTCTGACGGCCCACCGCTTCGTCTTCCATCTCCATGTGGGCGTCAAGGGCGACGAACGAGCCGTCGGTCAGCTCGGCGAGCGGGTTGATCTCAGCCAGCAGCATGTCGTTGTCACGGAAGAGGCGCGCCAGTTTCGCCAGTACCGGGGTCGCGCGGTTGAGCTGGCTCGCGGTGACACCGGTGGCGGCTACGACCTGCTTGGCCTCGTAGTCGCCGACCGGCAGCAGGTTCGAGATATGTCCGCGTCCGACGTGGTCAGGGTGCTCCTCGGCGACCTGTTCGATGTCGATGCCGCCCATGTCGCTGAACAGCATCAGCGGCTTCTTGGCGGTGCCGTCCCAGACCACGCCGGCGTAGTACTCCTGCTTGATCTCGGCTTTGGGGTCGACCAGGACCCCTACTGGCTTGAGACCGTTGATCTCCAGCTCGAGGATGTTCGCGGCATGTTCGGCCGCTTCCTCGGGGGTATCGGCGAACTGAACCCCGCCGGCCTTCATGCGGCCGCCGGTCAGTACCTGGGATTTGATCACGGTCGGTCCGCCAATTTCTTCAGCGACCTTGCGTGCCTCGTCAGCTGTCTGGCAGAAGCCGTACTTGGTGACCGGGATACCGGCCAGCTCGACGATCTTTCTTGCCTCGTATTCGTAGAAGCGCATAGGAAGTGGAAAATCTATTCGAAGGCAGGGGAGGGGGTCATTCCGATTGAAGCGCTAGGAATCACCCGCCTGTAGCCTGCGCGGCGTGACTTCCAGTTCCAGAACGACCACCGGACACGGCCGGGCGAGGGCAGCCGCGCTGCTGGCCGTCGCACTGTTCGCCGGGTCGCTTGCTGGCTGCGCCGCCGATCAGGTGGATCCGGTGAAGACCGAAATCGCGGTCCAGTTCGACGTGCAGGAGGCGACCGATACCGAGGTGGAGAACGTGGAATGCCCGAGTGGCGTCGAGGTCATCCCCGGTGCCCGCTTCACATGTACGGTCACCGCTCAGGGCGGCACCGAGGCGCTGGCCGAGATCGAGATTCTCAACGAGGATGCGGACCTCAAGGTCCTGAAGCTGACCAATCCCTGAATACCGGTCCGACAGCGACTGCCGGTCCGGTCAGGATCGGACCGCAAAGTGACCCGTATCTGCGCAACAATCAGGGCGACAGGTGGCCGGATGGCCTCAACAGTCCCTGGTCCAGAAGACCCGGGGTGGCAATAAAGGAGTTGAAGAGCACTCGTGAGTGAAACCACCGAGGTGTCCGCGCCGACCAACCACGCCAAGCTGATCGCCTGGGTAGACGAAGTCGCGCAGCTGACCCAGCCCGACTCGGTGTACTGGTGCGACGGCTCGGCCGAGGAGTACGACCGCCTCGCTCAGGAACTGGTCGACAGCGGCACCTTCACGAAGCTTTCCGAAGCCAAGCGACCGAACTCCTATCTCGCGAGTTCCGATCCCGGCGACGTCGCCCGGGTCGAAGACCAGACCTTCATCTGCTCCGAGAAGGAGGAGGACGCCGGCGTCACGAACAACTGGCAGGAGCCGGCCGAGATGCGCTCGACCCTGAACGGCCTCTTCGAAGGCTCGATGAAGGGCCGGACGATGTATGTGCTGCCTTTCTCGATGGGTCCCCTGGGATCCCCGATCGCCCACATCGGCGTCCAGCTGACCGATTCGGCCTATGTCGCTGTATCGATGCGGATCATGACCCGCATGGGCAAGGGTGCGCTCGAGGTGCTCGGTGACGACGGTGAGTTCGTCCCCTGCGTCCACTCCGTCGGCATGCCGCTCACTGAAGGCCAGGACGACGTTCCGTGGCCCTGCAACGCCGACAACAAGTACATCGTCCACTTTCCCGAGACCCGCGAGATCTGGTCCTACGGTTCCGGCTACGGCGGCAACGCCCTGCTCGGCAAGAAGTGCTTCGCCCTGAGGATCGCCTCGGCGATGGCGCGCGACGAAGGCTGGATGGCCGAGCACATGCTGATCATCAAGGTGACCAGCCCCGAAGGCGTCGTCAAGTACATCACCGGTGCCTTCCCGTCAATGTGCGGCAAGACCAACCTCGCGATGTTGATCCCGGCCGTCGAAGGCTGGAAGGTCGAGACGGTCGGCGACGACATCGCCTGGATGAAGTTCGGGGACGACGGCCGCCTGCATGCGGTCAATCCCGAAGCCGGCTTCTTCGGCGTGGCCCCGGGCACCGGCGCCAAGACCAACCCGATCGCGATGGAGACGATCGCCCATGGCAACTCTATCTTCACCAACTGCGCGCTCGCCGATGACGGCGACGTCTGGTGGGAGGGCATGACCCACGACGACCCCGAGCACGTCGTCGACTGGCTCGGAGAGGACTGGTCCCACGATTCGGACCACCCGGCGGCCCACCCGAACGCCCGCTTCACCACCCCGGCCGGACAGAGCCCCACCATTGCCGCGGAGTGGGAGGACCCCGCCGGCGTGCCGATCGATGCCTTCCTCTTCGGTGGCCGCCGGGCCAGCGTGATCCCGCTGGTCACCCAGGCCTTCGACTGGAAGCACGGCGTCTTCCTCGGAGCCACGATGTCCTCGGAGACCACGGCGGCGGCGACCGGCGCGGTCGGTCAGCTGCGTTTCGACCCGATGGCGATGCTGCCCTTCTGCGGCTACAACATGGGTGACTACTTCCAGCACTGGCTCGACATCGGAGAGACCGAAGGTGCCCGGCTGCCGGAGATCTTTTACGTCAACTGGTTCCGCAAGGACGAGGCGGGCGATTACCTGTGGCCCGGTTTCGGCGAGAACAGCCGCATCCTCGAGTGGGTGTTCCGCCGCTGCGAGGGCAGGGGCGAGGTCTTCGAGACCTCGCTGGGTCTGCTGCCGGCGATCGGCGACCTCGACCTCGAGGGCCTGGACATCAGCCCGGACGCGCTCGACGAACTGCTGACCGTCGACGACGACGCGGTCAGGCAGCAGCTTCCCCAGATCGAGGAGCACCTCTCGAAGTTCGGTGACGCGCTGCCGGACGAGATCCGGAACCAGTTCGAGGCCCTCAAAGCTCGGCTGGGCTGAGGCCGGGCCGGTGCTCGCCGTAATCGGCGGCAGCGGCCTCTACAGCCTCGACGGCCTGGAGGTCGAGGACCGGAGCCGCGTCGATACGCCGTTCGGCCAGACCTCCGGCCACCTGGTGCGGGGAAGGCTCGGCGGTGGGTCCGTCCTCTTCATCGCCCGCCACGGCGAAGATCATTCGGTCGCACCGCACCTGGTCAACTACAAGGCCAACCTCACGGCGCTGAGGGAAGCGGGTGCGAGCCGGGTACTGGCCGTCTGCACCGTCGGCTCGATCGACCCCGGCCTCCGTCCCGGGACGATCGCGGTGCCCGACCAGATCATCGACTACACCTGGGGCAGGGACCACACCTTCCACGAAGCCGGCGATCCGGTGCCTCACGTCGATTTCACCGATCCCTACTCACCTTCCTGGAGGGCGGAGCTGCTGGCGGCGGTCGCTTCCGAAGGGATCGGCTTCGCCGACGGTGCCACCTATGCGGCCGTACAGGGCCCACGCTTCGAGACCTCGGCCGAGATCCGGCGATTCCGCAACGACGGCTGCACGATCATCGGCATGACCGGAATGCCCGAGGCCGCCCTGGCCCGCGAGGCGGGACTCGACTACGCCGCGATCTGCCCCGTCGCCAACCTCGCCGCCGGCCTCAGCCCCGTGGAGCTGACCGCCGAAGAGGTCTTCGCGGTCGTCTCCACGATGCTGGGGCCGATCCACGCAGTCGTTGCGCGGCTTGCCGCAGCGGCCTGAGTCAGCTCACATCCCGTACTGCTCGGCCAGCTCCGGATCCTTCTTGGCCAGCATCTCGGCCAGCTCGACCATCACCTTGCACTGCTTCCAGGTGGCGTCGTCCTGCATCTTGCCGTCGATCATGTGTACGCCGCGTCCGTCGGGGATGGCTTCGATGACCTTCTTGGCGAACAGGACTTCGTCGGCCGGCGGTGAGAAGACCTTTTTGGCGATGCCGATCTGGACCGGGTGGAGCGACCATGCCCCGACGCAGCCCAGCAGGAAGGCGGCTCGGAACTGCGTCTCGCAGCCCTCCACGTCCTTGATGTCGCCGAAAGGTCCGTAGAACGGAAGGATGTCGTTGGCGGTGCAGGCATCGACCATGCGGGCGATCGAGTAGTGCCACGGGTCCTGCTGGGCTGTCACCCGGGCGGCGTCGGGGTCATCCGCGACCGGGTCTTCCATCGAGCGGTAGCCGGGGTGGCCGCCGCCGACGCGGGTCGTCTTCATCCGGCGCGAGGCCGCGAGGTCGGCCGGACCGAAGCTCATGCCCTGCATGCGCGGGCTGGCTGCGGCAATGTCCTCGAGGTTGGTCACACCCTGGGCGGTCTCGAGGATCGCGTGGACCAGAATCGGCCGCTCTACGCCGGCCTTGGCCTCGAGCTGGGCCAGGAGCTGGTCGATGTAGTGGATGTCCCAAGGGCCTTCGACCTTGGGCACCATGATCACGTCGATCCTGTCGCCGACCTCGGTCACCAGGGTGGTCAGGTCGTCCAGGACCCAGGGGCTCTCCAGCGAGTTGATCCGGGTCCAGAGCTGGGTATCGCCCATGTCGGCCTCTTTGGCGACCTTGACGAGGCCCTCCCGGGCGGCGACCTTGTTGTCGACGGGGACGGCGTCTTCGAGGTTGCCGAGCAGGATGTCGGCCTTCTTCGCCATGTCCGGGACCTTCGCCGCCATCTTCTCGTTCGAGGCGTCGAAGAAGTGGATCATGCGTGAGGGGCCGAACGGCACCTCGGTGATTGGGTCGGGGGCGCCGATGGCCTTGGCCTTGAAGAAATCTCTGGGATTGCGCACTTTGCTCCTTGAAGTCGGTGGCTGGGGCGGAGGAGGGGTCTGCCGCCAACAGGCAATTTATCTGCCTCGGGCCAGAAGAAACGTCCCGCCTCGGACCGGGGCCGGGAACGGGCGACGGCGACGGACCGATATTCTTCAGTTTCTCTCATTCTTCGCCGAAATCCGGCGACCCTTCCCCCTCACAGAACCAAAGAGGAGCCATGGCCGAATCGACCTATCAGGAGATGACCGACGACCAGAAGGCGATCACCGAAATGGTGCGCCAGTTTGTCGACGAGCAGATCATCCCGAACGCTGAAGAGTACGACCACGAGGACAAGTTCCCGGAGCCGATCGTCGAGCAGATGAAGGAACTCGGGCTGTTCGGAGTGACCATCCCCGAGGAGTACGGCGGGATGGGTCTGGACCTGACCACCTACGCGATGATCGTCGAAGAGCTGTCGCGAGGCTGGATCTCGATCTCCGGCGTCGTCAACACCCACTTCATCGGCTCCTACCTGCTTATGAAGTTCGGCAGCGATGAGCAGAAGCAGACCTATCTTCCGCGCATGGCGACCGGTGAAGTCCGCGCCGCCTTCTCGCTCTCCGAGCCGGAGATGGGCTCCGACGTCCAGGCTCTCAAGACCAGCGCCAAGAAGGGCGATGACGGTAACTGGGAGATCAACGGTCAGAAGATGTGGGTCACCAACGGCCTCGGCTCGACCCTCGTCTTCCTGCTCGCCAAGAGCGATCCGGACGCTGATCCCCGCTACAAGGGCATGACCTGCTTCATCAC
This sequence comes from uncultured Solirubrobacterales bacterium, assembly GCA_963709475.1. Lineage (GTDB taxonomy): Bacteria > Actinomycetota > Thermoleophilia > Solirubrobacterales > 70-9 > 67-14. The sequence goes on from CAVPWI010000009.1 coordinate 522,564, forward strand.
CGAAAAGGAGCCGTGGGTCAACGAAAACACGGGCGACTTTGCCGGTCTGACGGTCCCGCCCCCGATCAAGAAGATGGGCTACAAAGGCGTCGAGTCGACCGAGCTGGTCTATGACGGCTACAAGTGCCCGCCGGAACGCATCCTCGGTGGCGAAGAGGCCGGGCTCAACAAGGGGTTCGGCCAGATGATGGACGCGCTCGAAGTCGGCCGGGTCAACGTTGCCGCCCGTGGCGTCGGCATCGCCCAGCGGGCGCTCGAACTGGCCCTCCGTTACAGCCAGGAGCGCAAGACCTTCGGCAAGCCGATCGCCCAGCACCAGGCGATCCAGTTCAAGCTGGCCGACATGGCGACCAAGATCGAAGCCGCCCGACTCGTCACGCGCAAGGCCTGCATGATGAAGGACGCAGGAATCCGCTCCGACCTCGAGGCTGGCATGGCCAAGCTGATCGCCTCCGAGGCCGGCAAGGAGTGCGTCGAGGACTCCTTCCGGATCCACGGCGGCTACGGCTACTCGAAGGAGTACGAGATCGAGCGCCTCTACCGTGACGCGCCACTGCTTCTGATCGGCGAGGGCACCTCGGAGATCCAGCGCATGGTGATCGGCAAGAAACTGCTCGAACGTAACAAGGTCTGAACATGCCGTCCACGGCGCAGATGATCGAGTCGACTCTGGAGAATCTCCAGAGGGAGATCCCGGCCCTGAAGAAGCTGAAGCTGGTCTTCGGGCTCGACATCCGCGCCAAGGGCGACATGCAGACCTACCGTGTCCAGGTCCCCGGACCTGAGATCAGCAAAGGCAGGGGAGAAGATGAACGCTGCCGGGTCGAGATCGACCGGGCCCAATTCAACACACTGGCCGACGAAAAGAGCACGGCAGCGTCATTCAGGCGCGCCGCCGAGACCGGCCACATCCGGTTCGAAGGCGACTCGAACGTGGCCAAGCTGATCGTTCGGGTCTTCGAGACCCACGAGCAGCGCGCCAAGCTGAAAAAAGTCCACTGAGAACCGCGGCCAACGACCGCGACTACACCAGCAAAGGAAAACTGACTGACCCATGAGCGAAGCAAGTACTGATTTCACCACCGACCAGGCTGAGCGCGAAGAGAGCGGCTCCCATCCCTACGGCCGCTATCTCGAGGAGTTCGAGGTCGGTGCCGTCTACAAGCACATGCCGGCCAAGACCGTGACCGAGTACGACGACCATCTGTTCTGCCTGCTCACCATGAACCACCACCCGCTGCACATCAACGACGTGCATGCCAACGCCTCCCAGCAGGGTCGCAACGTCGTGGTCGGTCCTTTGGTCTACTCGCTGGCCGTCGGCATGTCCGTATCGGACTTCTCCGGCAAGGCGATCGCCAACCTCGCCACCGACGAGCTGAGTCATCCGCATCCTGTCTTCCACGGCGACACGCTCTTCTGTGAGTCCGAGGTCCTCGAGGTCCGTGAGTCGAAGTCGAAGCTGGACCGGGGACTGGTCAGGGTCCACACCCGCGTCTTCAACCAGGACGGCGTCCTGGTCGCCCACTTCAAGCGCACCGCCCTGATTCCGCGCAAGGTCCACGGCACCCCCTCGGACTGACCCGGCGGCGACCCCAGCGGTCGCCTTTTCGATTCTGGCAGCGATAAGCCCCGGGAGGCCGGGGCTTATCGCTGCCAGAACGCCTACCCTGTCTTCATGGACTTCAAGAAACTCGGCCAGCAGGCCGGTCGTCTGAAAAAGCAGGCTGAGGAGAAGCTCGGCGACCGGGCGGAACCGGACAACCTCAAGCGGGACGGCAAGGAACTGCGCGAGATCCTCGCCGGCGACGGGTCACTGGCCGAGAAGGCCCGTGAGGCGAAGGAGAAGGTCATCGACCGCGACGAGCCGGGTTCAGGCAAAAAATCGGCTCAGTGAGGGCTGTCTGAAGCGTGGGCCGGGGGACGGGACTCCTCGGCCAGTGAGGTGATCTCGAGAGCTCCGCTGGCGGCCTCTTCGAGTACCCCGGTCGCCTCCTCGGGGTTGCGGGCGTAGAGCTCGACCAGAAGGTGAACGGCTATCTGATCCCCCTGGTGCTTGTGGAATCGAACGTGGGTGAAGAACTCTCGGGTCCCGGCATCGCCGAAGGCGCCGTAGGTGAGGAACTCGACCGCTTCCGGTCCTGAGCAGGCTTCGACCCGGTCGGCGTCCACCGTCACGGTGACCGAAGCGACCCACGGGGTTCCGGCCACCATGCGCTCCCAGCGGTCGCCGACCGGCACGACCCGGTCTCCTTCGAAGGTCAGGTGGGGCTGGTCGTGCATGCAGTCCAGGCACTGCACCACCGACTCCTGGACTTCATCCACCCCCTCCGCCGGCAACCCGGTATCCGGGTCAACCTTGCGGATGGCGTCGTAATGGACCTGGACTTCGAGGTTGCGGGACCAGCACCGGTAGCAACGAAGCCACGACGAGATGCCGTTCTCCAACGTCACTGTGCCTGGTTGATCGCCCTGATGATGTCGTCGGCTGAGCCGGCGTTGATCTGCTCGAGGCTTCCGTCTTCGTTCTTGATCGCGAAGGTGGGAGTGCCGCTGAACCCGGAGTCGACTGCGGTCTCGTCCACATCGAGCAGGACCTGGTCCCACTTCGGCAGGTCCTGATCGGCCTCCCACTTGTCGATGTCGGGGATATCCGACTTCTCGGCGATGTCGCGGAGGAAGTCCTCGGTCACGTATCCGGTTCCTTCGATGCCCTGGTTGGCGTAGAAGTTCTCGACGAACTGCTGGAGCCTGTCCTGCTCCTGGGCGGAGAGGGCGGCTTTGGCGGCAGTCACGGAGTCGGGGCCGAGGATCGCCCAGTTGTTGAACTCGTAGTTGGCCTTGCCGTTCCTGACCGGCCCGCTGATCACGTCCGGGATGATCTCTTCGGCAGCCTGCTGGCAGGCGGGGCACTGCAGGTCTGCGAACTCGACCAGGGTGACCGGCGCGTCCGGGTCTCCGAGCAGGTTCCCGCTCTGCGGGATGCCGGCCAGCTGCTTCTCGACATCGTCACTCGCCTTGGTCGACTCGTCGTTGCCGGTGAGGCTGATGTAGGCGACGACGGCGATCGCGAGTACGCCGATGAAAGCGGCGATCCCGACGATCTTGGTCATGTTCTCGCGACGATCACCGCCTTTTGCCTGGGCCTCTGCCTTGAGGCGCTTTTCGCGAAGTTCTTTTCTTTTCTGCTGCGGTCCGGTAGCCATATGGTGGAAATCCTATCTGAGTCGATTGAACTGAATCTAAGTGGGTTGGTCGGAGGCCTGGCCGGTGGGGGCGGAACCGGTCGGTGGTCCCCCTTCCTGCTGGAAGACGTCGCCGGATTCCGGATCGTCGGTCCCGTAGTAGATCAGCAGCCTGGCGAGACAGATCAGGAAGAGGATGCTCATCGCGATCGCACTTCCGCGACACCAGACACAGATGCTCTCGATAACCACGTACTGGAGGAACGTCAGGTAGGCACTGACGCCGAAGCCGAAGAACGAGAGGACGAAGGCCAGCAGGCGTCCCCGGTCCCCGGGAACCAGTGTCGCCGCGAGGATGCTGATGTAGCCCACCACACCGAAGTAGTAGAGCGGTACGCCGAAGATCTCGGCGTAGCGGCTGTTAAGCACGGTTTCGCAGCCGCCCTCGCGGCCGCAGGCGACCAGTTCACCCCGGATCTCGTTGATCATGATGTAGGTCGCGATGCCCAGTCCGACCAGACCGACGAAGCCCGCAAGGATGCGAAGCAGGTTTTCCGACGGCTTGCGCGAGGCGCTTGCTCCCATCGAAAAAACCTACACAGGCTGGGCTTCTGGGCTCCCGGAACGCTGGTGGCGCTCGGCGACCAGGTCGACCATCTCGTTCATGATCCCGTTCATGTCGAAGTCCTTCGGTGTGTAGACACCGGCCACGCCGCCGGCCCGCAGGCTCTCGGCGTCTTCGGGCGGGATGATGCCGCCGGCGACGACGGGCACGTCCACACCCTCTTCGGCGAGCAGGCGCACGACTTCCGGGATGAGTTCAAGGTGGGAGCCCGAGAGGATCGAGAGGCCGACGATGTCGACGTCTTCCTGCAGGGCAGATTCGGCTATCTGCTCCGGGGTCAGGCGTATTCCCTGGTAGATGACCTCCATCCCGACGTCCCTTGCCCTCAGCGCGATCTGCTCGGAGCCGTTCGAGTGGCCGTCGAGGCCGGGCTTGCCCACCAGGATGCGGATCCTGTGTCCGATCTGATCCGAAACGGCATCGACCCTCTCGCGGGTCCCGGACAGGCTCTCACGGTCGCTCCCCGGGGCGGCGCCACCGACCCCGGTCGGCCCGCGGTACGGGCCGAATGCTTCGCGCAGGGTCTCGGCCCATTCGCCGGTGGTCGCACCGGCTTTTGCCGCCGCGATGGTCGAAGGCATGATGTTCTCGTCTCCCGCGGCGACCCGGGCGACCTCGGCCAGCGCCGCGTCCACCGCGCTCTGGTCTCGCTCGGCCTTCCAGGCCTCGAGGGCCTCGATCCGCTCCCGTTCGACCTCGGGGTCCGGCTTCATGATGCCGCCGTCGACGCTGGCCGTCAGGGGTGATTCTTCTGTCGTTTCGTAGCTGTTCAGGCCGACGACCTTCTGGGAGCCGTCCTCGATCCGGGCGAAGCGCTCGCGGTGGGACTCGACCAGACGGGCCTTCATGTAAGGCACCGCCGCAACGGCACCGCCCTTTTCTTCGACCACGGCCATCTCGTCCCGGGCTCCGGCGGTGAACTCCTCGACCAGTCCCTCCATCACCTTCGAGCCCTCGAAGATGTCCGGGTACTCGAGGATGTCGGTTTCGAAAGCGAGCACCTGCTGGATGCGCAGGCTCCACTGCTGGTCCCAAGGGCGGGGCAGGCCCATCGCCTCGTTCCAGGCGGGCAGCTGGAGCGCCCTGGCCCGCGAGTCCTTCGCCAGGGTGACCGCCAGGGCCTCGAGCACGATGCGCTGGACGTTGTTCTCCGGCTGGGCTTCGGTCAGGCCCAGCGAGTTCACCTGGACGCCGTAACGGAAGCGCAGCATCTTCGGATCCTCGACGCCGTAGCGCTCGCGGCCGATCTCGGTCCAGATCCGGCCCATCGTCTTGAGCTTGGCGATCTCCTCGATGAAGCGGATGCCAGCGTTGACGAAGAAGGAGATCCGGCCGAAGACCTTGGGGAAGTCCTCCTCGGCAACCTGGCCGCGGGCCTTGACCTCGTCGAGTACGGCGATGCCATTCGAGATCGCGTAGGCGATTTCCTGGACGGGCGTTGCGCCTGCCTCCTGGAGGTGGTAGCTGCAGATGTTGATCGGGTTCCACTTCGGGACCTCGTTGACCGTGAAGGCGACCATGTCAGCGATCAGGCGCATCGACGGCTCGGGCGGGAAGGCATAGGTCCCCCGCGAGAGGTACTCCTTGATGATGTCGTTCTGGGTCGTGCCGGAGAGCTCGGACCGCTCGACGCCGGTCTCTTCGGCCGCCGCCACGTAGAGCCCCAGCATCCAGGCTGCTACGGCATTGATCGTCATCGACGTATTCATCGTGCCGAGGGGGATCTGATCCATCAGCGTGTTCATGTCGCCGAGGTGGGCGACGGACACCCCGACTTTGCCGACCTCGCCGCGCGAGAGCACATGATCGGCGTCATATCCGGTCTGGGTGGGCAGATCGAAGGCAACCGAAAGGCCGGTCTGGCCTTTCTCGAGGTTGCTCCGGTACAGCTCGTTGGATCGGCGGGCATCGGAGTGGCCCGCATAAGTGCGCATCACCCAGGGGCGGTCACGTTCGTTCAGACGGTGGTCGCTCATGGGCTAAAAGATACTGCGGACCTGCGCCGCACCCTTTGCCGGTCTGCTGTGTTTAGGCTTTTTGTATGCGCCTACTCACGATCCCCTCAATGTCCGCTCTCTTCTCCACGCGCGCCAAAGTGCTCCTTGCGGGCGTTTTCGCCACCCTGGTGGCCTCGCTTTCGCTGGCCGCAGCAGCCGACGCCGCATCCTCGATCACGATCTACCAGAACAAGCTTTCGACGGCCGACAACCGTGCCCAGGTCGGCAAGTACCGGGGCAAAGGCAACTGCATCAGGAGTTCCTCGGACAACTCGATCAAGTTCCGTATCGGCAAGAGCACACGCGAATGTGCCTACATGGTGCCGACCGTCGGCAGGGACCTCGAAGTGAGTGCCACCGGAAGGCTCTTCAAGTCGACCCCGAAGGCACTCAAGTCAAGGACTTTCCTCTCGGTCAACCTGCGACAGGCCAAAGACGGAAGTCGCTACCAGCTCGCCGTATATCCGAGCGGTCGCCGCTGGCAGATCCGCAAGATCCGCAAGGGGTCGAAGATCCAGGTGCTGAAGGGTGGCAAGGCCGGCAAGGTCATTGGTGGCTTCAATCAAGCCAACCGCATGGTGCTTCGCGCCTACAACGGGATCAAGGGTCAGCCCTCGGGCTCCGCCCGACTGGTGGCCCTGGTCAACGGCGAGGTGCTCGGATTCACCGATGACGCCCGGGGCGGCGAACTCGAGGGTCGGGATACGACATTCTCGATCGCATCCAACAAGGGCGCCCAGGGCGCCTTCGGCAGTTTCACCGGGCTTCGCGTTCGCATGCCGAATCCGTTCGGCTAGCCGGGGTCAGACAGTTCCCTGCTCAACCTTCCCGAACGGCTCGATGCCGGCCGCTCTCAGCTACCGACGATCGGCGTGCACCAGACAGGCAGGAGGGGCTTGTCGTACATGTCGATGATCTGTTCCCGGATCGCCGACACTTCTTCGGAGAACCAGTAGCTCTCGAAGTCCGCCTTGTCGTTCCAGGTCATGGTCTGGCGGAAGAGGAGAGGGTCGTCCGTGGAGCGGTAGATCCTCCAGTCCAGCGCGCCGTACTTCGGAGCCAGTGCTGCGGCGGGCTCCCACGTGTCGATCCAGCGCTGCGCGCGAAACGGTGAGATGTGCCAGGTGAGTTCGCTTACGTATGCCATCGGTTCAGGTTCTCCTTGTCCGGTTGACGCCTAGGCGCCGACCTCGGCCCGAATTGCTCCAGGCCCTTCGATTTCGAGACCTTCCTCTTCGGTGGTGGCTCCGACCATGATCGCGATCTTGCCGAAGTGCTGGTTCTCGTGCATCATCTGGTGGGCACCGGGTACACCGTCGAATCCCATGGTCTTCCACAGCACCGGTCGCACCTTGCCTTCGGCCATCAGCTGGTTCGCCTTCATGCATTCGTAGGCATTGGCGAAGTGGGAGCCGATGATCTGCTTCTGGCGCATCCACAGATAGCGCACGTCGAAGTCGAGGTTGTATCCGGAGGTGGCTCCGCAGATCACGACCTTGCCGAACGGCTTGACCATGAAGACCGAGGTCGGGAAGGTGGCCTTGCCGACGTGCTCGAAGATCACGTCAGGCTTGTCACCGAGGATCTGCTGCGCCCGCTTCGAGAAGGCCCGGGTCACGGCGAATCGTGCCTTTTCTTCTTCCTTGGTCTCGGTTCCGGTCCTCATCATGCCCGAGAACTCGTTGCGGTTGATGTAGCCGACGGCGCCGAGTTCCTTGACCAGCTCGCCCTTCTCGTCGGACGAGACGACGCCGACCGCGTTTGCGCCGGCCGCCTTGCAGAGCTGCACCGCGAACACTCCGAGGCCGCCCGCGGCACCCCAGATCAGGACGTTGCTGCCGGGCTGGATGTTGGCCTGTTTCATCAGCATGCGGTAGGCGGTGAAGTAGGTGAGTCCGTAGGACGAGGAGTCGACCCAGGACAGGTTCTTCGGCTTGGGAAGGAGCTGCTGGGCCTGGACCTTTGTGAACTGGGCAAACGATCCCCAGGTCGTCTCGTATCCCCAGATCCGCTGGCTGGGAGCGGCCATCGGGTCGAGTCCGTGGACTTCGACGTCTTCGTAGGAGGCCTGGTTGCAGTGGATCACGACCTCGTCGCCGGGCTTCCAGCGGGTGACGCCGTCGCCGACTTTCCAGACGACGCCGGAGGCGTCGGAGCCGCCGATGTGATGTCCGAATTCGGGATGGTCGCCGTAGCCGAAGACCGACACAGGCTGGCCGAGCGCGGCCCAGACGTTGTTGAAGTTGACCCCGGCTGCCATCACCCGGACCACGACCTCGAAGGCACCCGGCTCGGGGGTTTCGATCTCCTCGAGCTTGAAGGCGTCCTTCGGCTCACCCTGGGTTTCCTCACGGATCACCCAGGCGGCCATCTTCTCCGGCAGCTCGCCCGGTTCGACATCAAGCTTGCTCACATCTGCGAGATCTATTGGCACTTCGCTCCTCTCGGGTTCTTCAAGGTCGCTGGGCATCCTACATTCAGACGATGTTTAGGCTAGACTCAAAATAATGATCCGCTTCTCGAACTTTCGTGGCGCCTCTCGCTCTGGCCCCTTCCGGAGGTTCTTGCTGACGGCGCTCTTCGCCCTCACCGCCGCTCTCACGCTCGCCGGATGCTCGAACCTCGGTGAGTCAACCGGCACCACGGACTCAGGTGACGGTCAGGTCAAAGTGGTGACCACGACCAACTTCATCACCGACACCGTCAAGCAGATCGGAGGTGGCCGGGTATCGGTCGATGCGCTGATGGGTCCCGGTGTCGACCCGCATCTCTACAAGGCCAGCGCGGGGGATGTCACCGCGCTTCGTGAGGCCGACATCATCTTCTACGGAGGCCTCTATCTCGAGGCGAAAATGGAAGAGGTCCTGGAGGAGATCGCTGAGTCGAGGCCGGTATTCGCGGTCACCGAGGGGATCCCGCGCGAGCGGCTGCTGGATGCCCCGGTGAACGCCACGGCCGAAGAGGAGTTCGATCCCCACGTCTGGTTCGACCCTTCGCTCTGGAGCTTCGCGGCCGAGACGGTCCGTGACCGGCTGATCGAAGTCGATCCCGACGGGGCCCAGCTCTACAGGCAGAACGCCGACGAGTTCCTTGCCGACATCGAGGAGATGGACGAAGGGGCGGAGCGCATGCTCGGCGCGATACCTGCCGAGCGGAGGGTGCTGGTGACTTCCCATGACGCCTTCCGGTACCTCGGACGCAGGTACGACATCGACGTCGAGGCCATCCAGGGCCTGTCGACCGCCTCCGAAGCGACGACTGACGACATCGAGCGGATCGCCGGATTGATCGCCGACCGTGGGGTCAAGGCCGTATTCGTCGAGTCGAGCGTGCCGCAACAGACGGTCGAGGCGGTCCTGGCTTCGGCCCGGGAGAAGGGGCAGGGCGCGGTGATCGGGGGCGAGCTCTACTCCGACGCCGCCGGTGAGGACGGCACCCCCGAGGGCACCTACCAAGGCATGTTCGAGTCCAACATCGGCCTGCTCGCCGAGGGTTTGCGATGACGACGCCGTCGAAAACGCCGGCGGCACTCGAGGTACGACGGCTGACCGCCTCGTATTCGTCGAGGCCGGTGCTCTGGGACGTTGATGCGACCGTGCCCGCCGGCACTCTCGCGGCGATAGTCGGCCCCAACGGCGCCGGGAAGTCGACCCTGCTGAAGGCCGCTGTCGGCCTGCTCAAGCTGGATGCGGGCCATGTACTGATCGAGGGTCGACCTGCCTCCGAGACGCTCGACCGTGTCGCCTACGTACCCCAGCGCGACGAGGTCGACTGGGACTTCCCGATCACCGTGCGCGAAGTGGTCGAGATGGGCAGGTATCGCTCGGCGGGCTGGGTCCGTCGCCTCAGGGCCGAGGACCACGAGCACGTTGACCGGGCGCTGGAGAGGGTGCGCATGGCCTCCTTCGCCCGCCGCCAGATCGGCGAACTGTCGGGTGGACAGCGACAGCGCGTATTCATCGCGAGGGCACTCGCCCAGGACTCCCCGGTGATGATGCTCGACGAGCCTTTCGCAGGGGTCGATGCGCGAACCGAGGTCGCTCTGCTCGACCTGCTTTCCGGAATTCGCTCGGCAGGGCGGACGGTGATCGTGGTCCACCACGACATCGGCACCGTGCGCGCCCGCTTCGACTGGGCCCTGTTGCTCAACGTGCGGACGATCGCCTGTGGCCCGGTCGCCCAGTCGCTCTCGAAGGAATCCCTGCGGCGAGCCTACGGCGGTCTGACAGGGGAGGACGGGGTCGAGGAGGCGGCATGGGTTGGCTGATCGAAGCCATCCCGCTCAACTACACCGACTCCGTCGTCCTGATCGGATCCGTGATTCTCGGCGTGGCGGCCGGGGTCCTCGGAGCCTTTGCGGTTCTGCGACAGCGCAGCATGGTCGGCGACGCGCTCTCCCACGCGGCACTTCCGGGTGTCTGTGTAGCTTTCGTCGCAACCGGCGCCAAGGATGCCGCCACCCTCGCGATCGGAGCTGCGATCGCCGGCATCCTGGCTTCGGTGCTGATACTCGCGATCGAGCGGACCGGCAGGATCAGGCCCGACGCGGCGATCGGCGTGGTGCTGACCGGATTCTTCTCGCTCGGCATCGTGATGCTGACCTTCCTCGCCAACTTCAACAACTCGAGCCAGGCCGGTCTCGACACCTACCTGTTCGGACAGGCTGCCGGACTGCTGGAGAGCGACCTGCTGGCGATGGGGATCCTCTGCCTCGTTTCGCTGGGATTCGTGACGCTCGCCTTCCGTCCGCTCAAGGCCGCCCTATTCGACCTCTCGTTCGCCGGTTCGGTCGGACTGCCGGTGCGGCTGATCGAGCTTTCGATGACCGCGATGCTGGTGATCGCGATCGTCATCGGGATCCGCACGGTCGGGGCGATCCTGATGGTTGCGATGCTGATCGTGCCGACCGTCACCGCCAGGCAGCTGACCGACCGACTTCCGGTTCTGCTGGTGGTGGCGGGGCTGGTCGGCGCCGCGGTCGGGACCGCCGGATCGCTGATCTCCACCGCGGCGTCGGTTCCGACCGGTCCGGTGATCGTGATCGTCGGCTTCATCGTGGCGATGGCGGCGATTCTGTTCGCCCCCGGCCGGGGCGTGGTCTGGAAGGCCGGGCAGACGATCAGGGACAGACGACGGGCGAGCAATGAAGGGGTGCTCATTGACCTCGAGATCGCGGTCCACTCCGGAGCGCCGCCGACCGCCGAACAGCTCGCGGCGCTCAGTGGCCGACCGCTTTCCACCGTGCGCCGGGCGCTGCGCGACCTCGATCGGGCCGGGGCACTCAACCGGGACGGGGAGCACATCTACCTGTCCGAAGCCGGCGCTGCCGCGGTCCACGCGCTGCTCGATCGCCGGGAGCTTTGGAGCGTCTGGCTCGAACACGGCTGGAAGCTCGAGCTGCCGGATGCCCGCGAGCCGGACCCCAGGGACCTGCGCACTTCTCTTGGGGACGAGATGACCAGTCGCCTCGTGGCGATCTCGAGGGGGGGCGCCGATGAGCGATGACCTGGCGATCATCGTCACCGCAGGGCTGCTGGCGACTTCCTGCGGGCTGCTCGGCCCGTTCCTGATCCTGCGCCGGCAGGTGCTGCTCTCCGATGCCGTCGCCCACGCAGTCCTGCCCGGGATAGTGCTCGTCTACCTGCTGACAGGCTCACGTGCCCCCCTGCCCGTGATTATCGGAGCAGGTGTGTTCGCCGTCATCTGTGTGATCGGCATCGAGCAGATCCGGTCCACCGGACTGGTCCGTGCCGACGCGGCCATCGGGCTGGTGTTTCCGGTGCTCTTCGCGATCGGAGTGATCGGCATCACGACGTTTGCCTCCGGCGTCCACCTTGACCTGGACTCGACCATTTACGGAGAGATCGCCTTCACGCCGTTCCGGACCTGGGAAGCATTCGGGCTCGAACTTCCGCGGTCGCTGCCGCTCCTCGGCTCGGTCGCCCTGGCCAACTTCCTGCTCCTGCTGCTGCTCTGGAAGGAACTGAAGGTCTCGACCTTCGATCCGGTCTTCGCCCGCGTGAACGGAGTCTCGCCGGTGCTCGTCTCGAGGGTCGTCCTGATCGCGGTGGCCGTGACCGCCGTGACCGCCTTCGAGTCGGTCGGTGCGATTCTCGTCGTCACCATGCTCATAGTCCCTGCCGCCGCGGCCTATCTGCTGACCGTGCGGCTCCTGCCGCTGATCCTCGCCACCGTGGGTATCGGCTGGATCAGCGCGATCGGCGGCTACAGCTCCGCGGTCGCCCTCGACGCCTCGATCGCGGGCGCGATGGGGCTGGTGGCGACGCTCTGCTTCGCTCTGGCACTGCTTCTGTCGCCCCGGTACGGAGTCCTGGCAAAGATGATCAAGCGGCGACGCTCGCGCGTCGCGGCGGGCTCAGGGCGTGAGCAGGTCGCCGGAGGATGAGATCCGGCTGTCGCCCACCAGCAGACGGGCCGTGCCGCTGCTTGCCGGTGAGCTGAGCCTGTAGATGCCGGGTTCGAGCCCGGCCAGGAAGGAACCGGGTGAAGCGGGCGCCATCTCGTAGGTCTTTTCGACCGGACCCTCGAGGATCAGAGGGACCTCGCTCCGGATCAGGTTGGAGGTCCTGAAGTTGACCACTGCCGGGGCCGCGGGGTCTCCCGGGTTCTGGGGCGCGGTCCGGTTCTGGTTCAGGTTCGCGGTGCGCTCACCGGGCAGACCGATTCCGCGAGGGGCGACCTCGATCGAGTCCTCGGAGACCGAGACACTGACCACCGGGATGAGCGGCGGCCGCGGGTCGTTGGGGTGGCTTTCGGCCGTACAGCCTGCGACCAGCGCTCCGGCCAGGATCAGCATGCTTGCGCAGGACAGGATTCCCCTCACAGAAGGCAATGTATCCCACCCCGGGGCGTCATCCGGTCCAGACCGACTTTCGGTCCTGGAGCATCTCTTCGAGTTCGATCTGGATCGACCTCCGGATGCGCTCGGAAATCACCTGTATCTCGGCCGGATCGGAAGCGACCTCGATCGGGAATTCGCTCATGTCGATCGGCTTCATGAAGTGGATCTTGAACTTGGCCGGCATGTACATCAACGGGGCGGCCAGGCCGAAATGCGGGAAGCTGGGGGTGACCGGGAAGTAGATCAACCCGGTCAGCTTCTGCATGAACGGGAGGTGGGCGAAGATCGGCATCGATTCTTCGGCGCCGACCAGCGCGATCGGCACGATCGGTACGCGGGCACGGATCGCCGTGCGCACGAAGCCGCCCCGTCCGAAGCGGCGCAGCCGGTAGCGCTGCCAGTAGAGCTTGCGGGTTGCCTTCTGGCCTTCGGGGAAGACGATCGCCAGCCTGCCTTCGTCGTGGAGAAGCCGCTGGGCGTTTTCGCGGTGGGCGGGGACCAGCCCGATCTTGTTGGCCAGCATGGAGACGCCCGGGTAGCCCTTGAACCAGTGCTCGCCCAGCATGTAGAGCGGTCGCGGGCTGCTGTGTTCGTTCCTGATCGCCTGCATGATCATCGGTGCGTCAGGGGGCAGGGCTCCTGAGTGGTTGGAGACAAGAAGCGCTCCGCCCCGGGACGGGATGTTCTCGATGCCGCTCGTCTCGACCCGGAACCACTGGCGGTAGTAGAAGTTGAGCAGGGGTTCAACCAGCGATACGACCCGTTCGGAACGGCCCCAGTCATCAAGGTTGCGCTCGGCTTCGTCGGCAGGGAGTAGCGACCTCAGCTCGGCCAGCGCGGCTTCGGCCTGCTCGGGTGTCTCGATGTCTCCGACGTTGCTTTCCGAGGCGTACTCGTCGGCCCTGGGATCCCACGGCGGTATCGGCTTGACCGGCTGGGCGCCCGGGTCGGGGTGGTCGTCGGCATTGTCGGACTTTGACGATCCTCCGAACAACGGGCTGTCGGACCCGAGCGGGCCGCCGCCGAGTCCCTGGTGACGCGCGCTCATGCTTCCACCGCCGCCGGGAAAGGGAGATCGACCACCGTGGCGGTGGTTTCGTCTCCGTCGGTTTCGACCGTCACGACCGAGCCGGGCTCGGCTTCCTTACGCAGGATCGCCAAGGCGATTCGGCCCGACGCCGGCGAGATGACGGCCGTACCGATGCTGCCCAGATTGCGCTCGCCCAGGTGCACCGGATCGCCGGTGGCGGCAGGCCCTTCGAGATGCAGGCCGCGCAGGTGGCGGTTCGGGCGACCCCGGTAGTGGAGTCGCGCGACAGGCTCCTGGCCGACGTAACAGCCCTTCGTGAAATCGACCGCACGGTCGACGACTCCCGCTTCGGCTGGCATCGGCGCTCCGGCCATCTCTCTCTCGAGTGACGGTCGACCCTGCTCGACCCGGAGGATCTCGGCGGCGGACTCGGATACGGCTACCGCGCCGTCGGCTGAAAGCTGCCCCTTCACCGCATCGACCCGGTCGGCGGAGCAGATCAGGTCGACCCCGGCAGCGGTGGCCACGGCCAGGCAGTCGACCCCGGCTACCGTCGTCGGGGTGGATGCGTATTCCTCGCCCGGGGCCAGACCGGTGACCGAAATCGAGCCCGGACCGAGCAGGGAAACGACGCCGATGTCGCTCCCCGAAACCTCCACCTTCCGGCCGATCATGTAGGTCTTGAGGTGTTTGAGCAGGCCGGGACCGGCGGATGGGGGGGCGTCGATCCGGAAGCGGTCTCCGGCCGTGCGCAGAAGTCGCATGTCGGCCTGGATGTGGCCCTTCCGGTCCAGCAGCAGCGCGTAGCAGCCGCTGCCGACGGTCAGTCCCTCGGCGTCGTTGGTGATCTGGCCCTGCAGGTACTCGCCGGCCTCCGGACCCGTGACCTCGAACCCGGCACGTTCGCGCACCAGAAGTCCGCATTCCTCTCGGATCTGCCGGTACTCGGCGTCGATGTCGGGGGCCAGGTCGGTCGTCACCCGGGCGATTCTACGCGGGCGTCGTTCCCGCTAGGCTTCGCCCATGCCCTTCGCTCAGGACTTCCAGGAGATTCTCGACTCGCTCCCGGCCGACTGGACCGACCTTGAGTTCGACCTGCGGATCGATGACGAGTCGCGCTACATCGACGGATCGGTGCTGCTCAGCCTGATCAACGCGCAGCCGTACTCGAAGGCCGAATGGCACTGGCGGGTCCTGGTCGCTCACAGCTTCGGCCACGCCGCTGCGCCTGAGACGGTCATCGGCCTTCTCGAGAAGCTGGACGCGCAGGGCTTCACCGGTGAGATGCAGCTTCGCGAGGTCCGCGAGGGGCGCTCCGAAGTGGTTCAGATGTGGGGCCGCCCGGAGAGCGTGCGCGAAGAGTTCCGCATCCGTCGATCGCTCTGACCGGAGCTTTCTTTGGCCCTCATCGCTGCCATCGTCCCGGATCTGATGCTTGCCAGCCGGGTCTCGGGGTCATTGAGTGCTGCCGGCCACGAAGTCGTATCGGTGGCCGCGGGGCCGCCGGTCGAGATACCGGAGGGCGTCGCCCTGGTCGTCTGCGATCTGGAGGCGGTCGACCCGGTCCTGGTTGCCGCGCTGCCGGTCCCGGCGATCGGCTTCTACTCGCACGTCGACATCGCGACCCGCGATGCGGCGACCGCGGCGGGCATCGACCTGGCGGTTCCGCGTTCACGGATGGCTCGCGAGCTGCCCGATCTCGTGGAACGACTGCTCTGACGCCTTTTCCCGGTCCTCGCTATGTAGACTCGCGCCGGATGCATCCCAGCATCCGACCCACTTGCGCTCTGAAACGCGGGATGGCTAGACTGCCCCGCACTCATCGGACAATGGTGAGCAGCCACGTACACACGCCACGGGAGGTTTGATTTACATGGAAGATCGCGGTCTCTCCGCATACATCGCAGAACTCGTCGGGACGTTTTTCCTCGTCTTCTTCATTACCGCCGTCGGCGTTCTCTACATTGCTGCGGGTGATACTGCCCAGTTCGGGTCAGACTTCGCGGTCGTCGGACTTACGTACGGCTTCATCCTGTGCGTGCTCATCATCGGTATCGGAATAGCCAGCGGAGGTCATTTCAACCCCGCTGTGACTTTCGGTGCCGCATTGATGAAGAAGATCGCTCCGGTCGACGCTGTCATCTACGTTCTGGCCCAGCTTTCGGGTGGCGTTCTCGGCGCCCTGCTGACCAAGGGCCTGCTCGAGGACGAAGGCCGCGCCTCCAACTACGGGGCGGCGACGATCAGCCCGCTGCTCGGTGGTGCGACACAGGGCTTCATCGTCGAAGCCCTCGGCGCCTTCCTGCTCGTACTGACCGTGCTCGCAGTGGCGCTCGGAATCCGGGCGAAGAAGGAATGGGCTCCGCTCGCGATCGGTCTTACGTTCGCGGCGATCGGCATGGTTTTCGGCCCGCTCACCGGCGCTTCGGTCAACCCGGCCCGTTGGTTCGGCCCGGCTCTCGTCTCCGGTGAATTCGCAGACGCCTGGGTCTACGTGCTCGCCCCGCTGGTCGGTGGCGCACTCGCATTCCTTTTCTACAGGTTCGTGATCTCCGGGGCTGACGCCGCGGAGGAGACCGGAGTGGCGCCGGGTACTCAGTCCTGACCTGAAGAGCGCTCCCCCCGGGGGCGTCCGGAATCAAGAAAAGGGGGGCCGCGTCTGCGGCCCCCCTTTTTCATGCTTGGGTCGCTGCGCTTACTTCTTGACGTCGAGCGTGCCGACCATGCCGGCTGCTTCGTGTCCGGGGACCGAGCAGTAGAAGGTGTACTCGCCCGGCTTGGCGTCGAATGTGACCGTCTCGCTGCTCTCGGTGATGATCGAGGTCCGTGCGACTTCCGAATCACCCTGCTCGACGACCACGTCGTGCGGGATGTTGGATTCGTTGGTGAAGTCGATCGAGACCGTTCCGGCCTTGGCGTCGAGACTGGTCGTATCGTAGGCGAGGGCTCCAGTGGGGTCGGCTGCCAGAGCGATGGTGTCGCCCGGGCTCTCCGCGGGGGCAGGCGCTTCGGTCTGGGTGGCCGGAGCCTCCGTTGTCGTGGTGCTCGTATCGCTCGAGTCGTCATCGCTTCCACAGCCGACCAGCAGGGCGGCAACTGCGATCGGGATAGCCAGGTACTTGAGGCGGCTGTTCATGTTGATGCTCCAGTACGGATTGAGGGTGTCGGGCATCGGCCCGCATTGGTCCAGCCTACTCAGCGGGCTCATCGGCCCCGCCCGGCGCTGCGCTAGGTTGACTGTCCGATGCGCAGGATCACTTTCTCCCGCAACTACACGATTTCCCTGTCCCGAACCTGCCAGTGCTACTGCAAGTACTGCGCTTTCGCGACCCACCAGGCGCATATCCACCCGCCGGAGGAGGTCGAGCGCCGCCTCGACGAAGCCGTGAAGCGAAAGGCGAAGGAACTGCTCTTCCTCACTGGCGAGAAGCCCGAGGTCAACCCGATCGTCGCCGAACAGCTCAAGGCATGGGGCCACGAGGACTTCACCGCCTACGTCATCTGGGCCTGCGAGCGGGCCCTCGAGCGCGGCATCCTTCCTCACACCAACATCGGGGCGGTTTCGGAGCAGGACCTCTCCCGCCTGCGTGAGGTGACCGCCTCGCAGGGTCTGATGCTCGAATCATCGTCCGAGAGGCTGATGCAGACGGTCCACGCCGGGTCCCCGACGAAACACCCCGCCCACCGTCTGGCAACGATCGAGGCGGCCGGCCGCCTGAAGATCCCCTTCACCACAGGGATCCTGGTGGGAATCGGCGAGACGCCGGAGGAGCGGATCGAGTCCCTGGAGGCGATCGCCCGGCTCCAGCGTGAATACGGCCACATCCAGGAAGTGATCATCCAGAACTTCGTGCCGCATCCGCGCTACTACGGGCAGGAGCCGGCCGACATCGCCGCCGCGGCCTCCGACCGGCGCTGGAAGGGTGAGGGCGCGCCGACCGCCAGCATCGACACGGGCATCGCCGGAACTGTCCCCGGCAGGACACCGAGCGGGGATTCCGAGGGGCGCGAAGTTGACTTGCCGGACTGGGCCTGCCCGATCACGATCGACGACCTCAAGTCCCTTATCTCCGAGACCGCCCGGCTGATGCCCGATGTCGGGGTTCAGGTCCCACCGAACCTCTCCGACTGGTGGCCCGAGCTGATCGACGCCGGGGCGACCGACCTGGGCGGGCTCTCCGCAAACGGCGATCACATCTCGCCGGAGCACCCTTTCCCGAGTCCGCACCAGGTGCGCAAGGAACTCGCCCCGCGTGGGCAGGCCCTGACCGAGAGGCTCTGCGTCTATGCCAAGTACATGAACGCCGAGTGGATGGAGCAGGGAGTGCTCGACGTGATCAAGCTCAAGTACTGGAGCTTCATCCCACGACTGGGTTCAGGCCGGATCAGTGAAGAGAAGATCGATCCGGGGGTGGCCTTCGAGGCGATCGCCAAGGGTCGCGAGGGCGAACCGCTGAGCGAGGAGGAGCTGACCGCGCTGTTCTCCGAGACGAGGCCCGAGGTGATCGAGACGATGCGGGCCGCCGCCGACTCGCTGAGGGCTGAACTGGCGGGTGACACCGCGACCTTCGTGGTCAATCGCAACATCAACTTCACCAACATCTGCACGGTCGGCTGCGCCTTCTGTGGTTTCGGTCAGGGACGGCGCTCTCCGGACGCCTACGAGAGCAGCGAAGGGGACTTCGTCGCCAGGGTGAAGGATGCGGTCGAGTTCGGTGCCACCGAGATCTGCATGCAGGGCGGGATCCATCCCGACATCACCCTCGAGGACTACGGCTCGCTGGCTGAAGCTGGCCAAGTCGGTGGCGCCTTCGATCCACCTCCATGCCTACTCGCCGATGGAGATCGACCACATGTGCGAGGTCTCGGGACTGCCGCCCTCGGAGGTCTTCGAGTACCTGATCGAGTGCGGCCTGGGCTCGACCCCGGGAACGGCCGCCGAAGTGCTCGACGACGGGGTCAGGCAGCGGATCTCTCCGAACAAGCTGCCCGGCGGCGCGCTGGGTCGAGATAATCGAGGCCAGCCACGCGGCCGGACTGAGGTCGACGTCGACGGTGATGTTCGGCCACATCGAGGAGCCGCGCGAACTGGCCCGGCACATCGAGGTCGTGCGCAGCCTGCAGGAGCGGACCGGTGGCATCACCGAGTTCGTGCCGCTCAGCTTCGTCCCGTTCAACACCCTGCTCGGTCGCACCCACGGGGTCGAGGAGATCTCGATCGAGGAGAACCTCAAGCACACGGCCGCTTTCAGGCTGGGCCTCGGCCGCTCGATCACCAACCTCCAGGCGAGCTGGGTCAAGATGGGCCTCGAAGGCGCGACCGAGGCGCTGCGCTGGGGCGTGAACGACCTCGGCGGCACGCTGATGGAAGAGAGCATCTCCCGGATGGCGGGTTCCCAGCACGGGGTCAGGCTGGAGATCGACGAGCTGATCGGCGCCGCCCACCGGGCAGGCCGCCGGGCCGCCCAGCGCGACACCTCTTACCGGATCCTCCGAGCCTGGCCGGATTCTTCTGCAGACGCGATCGGCGTACACGGCCACGGTCCGGGCCGCGCGGTTGCGATGGCGGGGTCCGCCGGAGGCTGAAGTGAGGGCGATGGTCCTCGACAGCCGGCCGGGCGAACTGCTGTCAGGCCGAGGTCGAGGCCCCTTCCCCGGGGCCGGGTGAGCTCCTGCTCAGGGTTCTGACCTGCGGCGTCTGCCGCACCGACCTCCACATCATCGACGGCGAACTGGAGCAACCGAAGCTGCCGCTGATCCCCGGGCACCAGATCGTGGCCACGGTCGAAGCCGCCGGTCCCGGTGTCGGACCGCTTCGAGCGCGGCGAGCGGGTCGGGGTGCCATGGCTCGGCTGGACCTGTGGAGAGTGCGCCTACTGCCGCTCGGGCCGCGAGAACCTCTGTGAGCGTGCGGAATTCACCGGCTACACCCGGGACGGCGGCTACGCCGAGTTCGCGGTGGCCGACCAGGCCTACTGCTACCCGCTGCCGCCCGGCATCAGCGACGAAGAGGTCGCACCGCTGCTCTGCGCCGGCATGATCGGCTACCGCGCCCTGCGGATCGCCGGCGACGGCGAGCGGCTCGGGCTCTACGGCTTCGGATCCTCGGCCCACATCCTCTGCCAGATCGCGGTCGCCCAGGGCCGCCGGGTATTCGCCTTCACCAGGCCCGGTGACATCAAGACCCAGGAGTTCGCGCGATCGCTCGGGGCAGATTGGGCCGGTGGATCGGGCGATGCTCCGCCGGAGCCGCTGGACGCGGCGATCGTCTTCGCTCCGGTCGGGTCACTGATGGTCGATGCGTTGAAGGTGAGCGCCCGCGGGGCCAGGATCGTCAGCGCCGGCATTTACATGAGCGACATACCGTCGTTCCCCTACGAACTGCTCTGGGAGGAACGCAGCCTCCATTCCGTCGCCAACCTGACCCGGGCGGACGGTGACGGACTGCTGGAGGAGGCCGGCCGGGCCGGGGTCCGGACCTCGGTCACGACCTACCCGCTGGAACGGGCCCAACAGGCCCTGGACGACCTGCGCGAGGGTCGCGTCGAAGGCTCCTCGGTCCTCAGGATCAACTGACCGGAAAGAGCCGGTCGGGCTCAGCGGAAGAGGTCTTCGGCTTCAGGTCTGATCTGGGCAGCCGATCCGGGGCCGTCGGATTCGGTGACCAGATGGCCGACGCCTCGGACGATCACCGCCGGAGTCCGGCTGGTCTTGTTCCTTGCGAGGTCGGCGGCGCCGGCGATCTGATCGGCTGTGGCGATCACGGTGGCACTCAGCTCACGGCCTGACGAATCGGTCCGGCCTCTCCAGTCCTCCAGGGGGTCGATGCCGGCGCAGCCGATCGCGACCTCGGCCTGGCCGAGGCGCCAGGCGCGGCCGAGGCTGTCGGTCACCAGGACCGCCACCGGGGGGCCACCGGCCGCGATGATCTGTCCGCGGACCAGCCGGGCCGAGTCGTCCGGGTCCTCCGGCAGCAGCAGGGCGCTGTCCGGAACAGGCAGGTTCGAACTGTCAACCCCGGCATTGGCGCAGATCAGACCGTGGCGGGTTTCGGTGATCAGGATGCCCCGGTCCCGGTCCTCCCGGATCACCGAGCGGCTCTCGCTCAGTATGAGCTGAACCAGGCGTGCATCCTTGCCGAGGCGCTCGGCCATCTCGGCCGCCACAGCTCCCGGTTCGACCGTTTCCAGCCGTACGAGCCGTCCTTCGCTCTTGGACACCGCCTTCTGGGAAATGGCGACCGCATCACCGTCCTCGAGCTTCCCGGCGGCGTTGATCGCTGCTCCAAGATCGAATCCTTCGGTGATCTCGGGCAGGCCGGCCACCGGGATCAGGCTGATCTCGCCCCGCCCGGACACGCTCAGATTCCGAGGACCCTGGCGGTGTGTGTGGCCCGTCCGCCCTTGATGCCGAGCCTGGTCATCAGGGCGACGATGTCGGCCGGTGTATCGAGGTCGAGGGCGAGTGAAGGCAGGTCCTCGATCCCGTGAGGGACTCCGGCCTCGCGGGCGATCCGCTGGTGGCGTTCGCAGCTGCCTTCGCCGAAGGCGGGCTCGATCACATCCGGTGGAACCAGGACGAGCGAATTGGTCCCGGTGCCGTGGCGATCCGGGACCACGGTGACCCAGGGGTCCGGCAGGCCGCTGACGAGGTGGTCGAGTTCACGCGGGTCGAGCAGCGGACAGTCGCCGGGAAGCAGCACCACGCACTTCGCTCCCAGTTCCATCGCCCGGTCGACCCCAAGCATGGCCGCGGCCGAGTGGCCGATGCCTTCGGGGTCCTCGATCACCTCGGCACCGCTCTCGAGAGCGAGGTCCGCTGCGATCGGCTCGCCTGTGACCACGATGGTCCTTGCGATCATCCTGGATTCGGCGACGGCGGCCAGCACGTCTGACAGCATCGCTGCGACCAGGGCCGATCTCTTCTCGTCGTCGACGGCCCCGGCCAGGCGCTGTTTGGCGCTGTCGAACCGCTTGGCGGTTATCACCGCGACACAGTTCAACTCTCGAGCAGCTTTCTGCCGACCTTCAGTACCGCCCGGGCTACCGAAGCGCGGCTCTCGGCGCTGTGCATCAGGGTCCGGGTGGAAAAGCAGCGCAGTCCGGGAGGCGGCGGGTCGGGATCGCCGGCGTCGATGACCATCGCTTCGACCAGGCCTTCATATAGCGAGGCCACGCCGGCGGCCGTGGTCGGCCGGTCCAGCGCCCTCATGAAGTTGTCCGTCGGTCCTTTGATCACCTTCCCGGCGACGTAGGGGCTGACCGCGATCACCGGGGCGTCGGCCGAAGCGAGTGCGTCCCTCATCCCCGGGACGGCCAGGATCGGCCCGATGCTGATCACCGGGTTGGACGGGCCGACCACGATCAGCTCGGCTTCGGAAACCGCTTCCAGGATCTCGGGTGTCGGCGTCGCTTCCGAGATCCCGTCAAGCTCGATGCCTTCGACTGCGGGCCGGCCGCCGTCGAGGATCAGGTACTCCTGGAGTCCTCTCCAGCTTCCGTCACAGAGGATCTTCGTCCGCACCGGCTCGTCGCACATCGGCAATACCCTCGCCCGCACCCCCAGCCCCCTGGCGATCTGCGCGGCGGCGTCGGTGAGGCGGCCGCCCTCGCTGATGAAGTCACGGCGGTAGAGGCAGGCTGCGAGGTCGAGGTCGGAGAGCGAGAACCAGTGGGGCACGCCGAACCTGGTCATCCGTTCGAAGGTCCTGAAGGTGTCGTCCTTGATTCCCCAGCCGCGCGCCTGGTCGATCTCACCGGACAGCCAGTAGGTGACCAGATCAGGGTCAGGCGAGACGTGGACACCAAGCGTTTCGATGTCGTCGCCGGTGTTGGCGATTACGCTCAGGTCCTCGCCGATCGCCTCCTGCATTCCGGCGGCAAGTTTGGCCCCGCCGGTCCCTCCTGCGAGGAGGACCGTCCTCACGAGAAAGGATCGCCGTCAGGCAGTCCGGTGAAGCTGATCCCGGCGTGGGTCTTGTAGCGGATGTTGATCGAGATCAGCAGGGGGGTCAGCTGCTCGACGATCCTCGAGGTCTCGAGCGCCCCGGCATTGACCGCCCGCAGTCCTTCGATCCGCTCGATCAGTGCCGCCACCCGTGCCTTGTCGGCCTTGCGGTTGCCACAGATCGGGACGTCCTCGCCGAGCTGGTAATCGAGGTCGGACAGATGGGCCGCACTGACGGTGTGGAGGGCCGATACGACGGTCACGCCCTTCGGCGCCATCTCCTGGGCCTGCTGGGCGGCAGAGCCCTGCCAGACACCGACCGTCCGGGTGGCCTTGCCGCTGATCGCCGCGGCCAGGGGGACCGAGCAGTCGACCAGTATCTGCCCTTCCTGAAGCACGTTCTTGAGGTTGGTCATGTACTCCGACTGGTTCCGGAACGGGACCGTGAGGAAGACGATGTCTGACTGCGTCGCAGCCTCCTCGTTGCTCATGCCGACCAGTTCCCCACCGCTCTCGGCGGCGTCCCTCTCAGCCGCTTCCCTGGCCCGACCGGCATCGCGGGAGCCGATCACGACCCGGGCGCCGCCGGCGGCCCATCGCTTTGCGAGGCCGCTTCCCAGTGCTCCGGTGCCGCCGATGACAGGAATGATGGGTGTTTCGCCGTTCTCGCTCACCCGGAGCAGTCTAAGACCTGGGGCAAACGGCGAGGCCCCGGCTTCGCCGCTCCACCTATCCTTGGACTTATGCCATTACAGGAACTGATCGGAAGCGAACGGACCCAACCCTTCACCGTCGGCGGTCTGCTGATGACCGACGTTGGCGGAACCCTGAGCGTGGGGGTCCTTTCGACCCCCGGGATGATCGGGATGATGGAGCACAACGCGACCCTTCTGATCCAGCCTGAGTTGCCAGATGCGACCGCCACCGTTGGCTTCGAGGTTTCCATCAAGCATGTCGCCGGGGCCTTCGAGGGGGCCGAATGCGTCGCCTGGGCCCGGCTGGACGAAGTGATCGAGGATCGCAAGTTCAGGTTCTCGGTCGAGGTCAGGGAAGGGGACCGCGTCATCGGGACCGGCATTCACGAGCGCCGGGCGATCCAGGTGCCCCCACCCGGATCGGATTGAGGCAGGGCGGTGGAGACTTTCACGCCGAAAGGACTGCCGCGCTCGGTCAGTATCCGCGAGGTCGGACCGCGGGACGGCTTCCAGAATGAGCCCGAAGTCATCCCGACGGCCGAGAAGATCCGCCTGATCGACATGCTCTCGGCAACCGGGCTGAAGCGCATCGAGGTCACCTCTTTCACCCGCCCTGACGTGATTCCGCAGCTCGCCGACGCCGATCAGGTCCTCGACGGCATCACCCGTCGCGAGGAAGTCGCATTCTCGGTCCTGATCCCCAACCGCCGGGGTCTCGACCGGGCCCTGGAAAGGAAGGACCGTTTCGACGAAGCCAGTTTCTTTCTCTCGGCCTCCGAGACCCACAACCGCAAGAACGTCAACCGGAGCATCGAAGAATCGCTGGCCGGTCTCGAACAGACCGTCCCGGCGGCACGCGAGGCCGGGGTGCGTTGCGTCGGGATCGTCGCGACGTCCTTCGGCTGCCCCTACGAAGGCCGGGTGGATCCGGAGCGGGTACTCGAGATCGTTGCCCGGCTGCGCGACGCTGGATGCCAGGAAGTCGGCTTCGGCGATACCACCGGGATGGCGAACCCGCTCCAGGTCCGTCGCTTCTACGAAACGGCCCTGGCCAGGCTCGATGGCACCGAAGTCACGGCGCACTTCCACGACACCCGGGGCCAGGGCCTGGCCAACGTGCTGGCCGCGCTCGAGGAGGGCGTTTCTTCGTTCGAGTCGAGCTTCGGCGAACTTGGAGGCTGTCCGGTGCCGCCGGGGTCGACCGGCAACGTCGCCACCGAGGACGTCGTTTCGATGATCGCCGAGATGGGGATCGAGACCGGGGTGGACCTGCCCGCGCTGATCGCGGCCTCGGGGTCGGCCCAGCGGGTCCTCGGTCGCCCGCTCGGCTCGCACGTGTTGCGGGCCGGGCCGGTCGAGTGGAACCCGTCGGCGGACCCGGGACCTCCCGCCGGGCAATAGGCTGGAACCATGAAGAGCGACGCGTTCAGGGCAGCGGCAGAGGCAAAGGACTTCGAGGCGGCGGAAGGGCTGTTCGTCGAGGATGTGTTGTTTCGCAGTCCGTTCGTCTTTCGTCCCTACGAGGGCCTCGACGCGCTGCGCTTCATCCTGACCAACGTCGCCGAGATCTTCGAGAACTTCACCTATGTCGGCCAGACCGAAACCGATGATTTCGCCGTCCTGATGTTTGAAGCCAACGTGGGGGAGAAGCAGCTCCAGGGCGTCGACATCTTCAGGTTCGGCCCGGACGGGTTGATCAACGAGATGACGGTCATGGTCAGGCCCATGTCCGGACTCCAAGCGGTCTCGGACGAGATGAAGAAGCGCCTCGAGGGACTTGGAGTCGAACCCGCCTGAGAGCCGTTAGGCTCCCATGCCGTTCGCCCGTCTGTACCGGGCGTGAAATTTCTACTCGGAGGAGCCCTGGATGGAGATCAAGAAGGTAGGCATCGCAGGCTGCGGTCTGATGGGACACGGCATCGCTCAGGTCAGCGCTGAAGCCGGCTACGACGTCGTCGTCACCGAACTCGACCAGGCGAAGCTGGACAAGGGCATCGGCAAGATCGAGAAGCAGCTCGGCCGCGCGGTCGAGAAAGGCAAGCTCGAGCAGAGTGACGCCGATGCGATCCGCGGACGGATCTCGCCCACCCTGCATCCTCACGAGTTCGCCGAATGCGACCTGGTGATCGAGGCGATCACCGAAGACCTGCAGATGAAGCTCGACTTCTGGAAGCAGGTCGATGAGATCGTCAAGGGTGATGCCTACTTCGCGACCAACACGTCTTCGCTGCCGGTCATCGACCAGGCCGCCGTCACCTCGCGTCCCGACCGGTTTCTCGGTCTCCACTTCTTCAACCCCGTCCAGCGCATGCCGCTGCTCGAGGTCATCCAGTCGGTGACGACCTCCACGGAGGCCATGGAAGTTGGCATGGAGTACGGGGCGAAGCTGAAGAAGACCACGGTCGAGACCAAGGACAAGGCCGGATTCATCGTCAACCGGCTCCTGGTTCCGTACCTGCTCGACGGCATCCGCGGCCTCGAGGAGGGGATCGGCTCGATCGAAGAGATCGACAACGCGATGAAGGCCGGTGCCGGGCACCCGATGGGTCCGCTTCACCTGTCCGACTTCGTCGGCCTCGACACCCTCGCTTCGATCGCCAACGTGATGTTCGACGAGTTCCGCGAGCGCCGTTTCGCCGCACCGCCCACCCTTCGCAAGATGGTGGCCGCCGGTTTCTACGGGGTCAAGTCGGGTCGCGGCTTCTACGACTACTCCGGCGACAAGCCGGTTCCGGTCAACCCGGGCCTCTAGGCCCGGGAAGCAGAGGGCGGACGGGAGCAGCGGGCGTTGAGCAAGATCGACCTCGATCCCGCGCTTGCCGCAGCCCTCGGTGGCGGCCCTGAGCGCCATCACAGAAAGACGGCCGACCAGGGCAAGCTGCCGGTCCGTGAACGGGTGGCCCTGCTGACCGACGAAGGCAGCTTCGTCGAAGACGCCCTGCTGGCCAACTGGGACAAAGAAGGACTCGGCGCCGACGGGGTCGTGACCGGGACCGCCACGGTCGCCGGCCGGCCGGTCGCCCTGATGGCCAACGACCCGACCGTCAAGGCAGGCTCATGGGGACCGAAGACGGTCGAGAAGATCCTCCGGATTCAGGAGCGGGCCCTCAAGCTCGAGGTCCCGATGGTCTATCTGGTGGATTCGGCCGGAGCCCGGATCACCGACCAGGTCCAGATGTTTCCGGGCCGCCGCGGCGCCGGGCGGATCTTCTACAACGAAGTGAAGATGTCCGGGCGGGTGCCTCAGATCTGCCTGCTGTTCGGGCCCAGCGCCGCCGGCGGTGCCTACATCCCGGCCTTCTGCGACGTGGTGATCATGCGTGCCGGCAACGCTTCGATGTACCTGGGTTCACCGCGGATGGCCGAGATGGTGATCGGCGAGACCGTCACGCTCGAGGAGATGGGCGGGGCAAGGATGCACACCTCGAAGTCCGGTTGCGGCCACTTCCTGGCCAAGACCGACGAAGAGGCGATCGAGGCCGGCCGCCGGTACCTCTCCTACATGCCGGTCAACTGGCGCCAGGATCCGCCTGCCGCCGAGCCCGCCGAGCCCGCCTCGCAGACCCCTTTTGACGAGATCGTCCCGCTCGACGAGAACCAGCCATTCGACATGCGTGACTACCTCGACACCCTGCTCGACGCCGGTTCTTTCACCCAGGTGCATGAGCGCTGGGCCAAGGAACTGATCGTCGGCTACGGCAGGCTGGACGGAGAGGTCGTCGGTGTTGTCGCCAACCAGCCCCGCCAGAAGGGCGGCGTCCTGTTCGTCGACTCGGCCGACAAAGCGGCCCGTTTCATCAACACCTGCAACGCCTTCAACGTGCCACTGCTGTTCCTCGCTGACGTGCCCGGCTTCATGATCGGCACGGCGGTCGAGAAGCAGGGAATCATCCGCCACGGCGCGAAGATGATCTCGGCTGTGTCGGAGGCGACCGTGCCGAAGATCTCGGTGGTGGTTCGCAAGGCCTACGGTGCCGGCCTCTACGCGATGGCCGGTCCCGCCTTCGAGCCGGACTGCTGCCTGGCCCTGCCGAACGCCTCGATCGCCGTCATGGGACCTCAGGCTGCCGTCAACGCCGTCTTCTTCAACCAGATCCAGGAGATCGAGGACGAAGCCGAGCGGGAGGCGTTCATCACCGAGAAGCGCTCCGAGTACGCCGAAGGCGTCGACCTGCTCCACCTCGCCTCCGAGATGGTCATCGACGCGGTGATCCAGCCGGAGGACCTGCGTTCGGAGCTGATCAGCCGCTTCGAGTCGGCCCGCGGACGCGACCGTTCTTTCAGCGAGCGCCGCAACCCGATCACCCCCGCCTGAGCCGAGCCCCGGCCCGGCCGCCCTCTAGATTGGTCCGATGCCCCTGCCGGCCCGTCGCCTGATCCTCCTGGCGCTGCTCTGCGCCGCCGGAGTCGCCTTGCTGGCGCTGCTTTTTTACGGTTCGGACCGCTTCAACGACCTTGACACCAGGGCCACCGCGAAGCTGCTGGCCGGAGAAGGCTCGCGGGCCGAGTCGGTCGGGGATGCGGCATCCGATCTGGCCAACGGCGGTCCGCTACTCCTGTTCACGGCGATCCTGGCCGGGCTCGGTCTCTACTGGCGCCGGCCGACCCACCTTCTCGCCGGGCTGGCCGTTGTGGTTCTGGCGAACGTCACCACCCAGGCGATGAAGATCGTGCTCTCCCACCCTCGGGTCCAGGGTGAGCTGGGAGCCAGCTACCCGATCGAGATCGGCTACCCGAGCGGCCACACGACAGCGGCCTTCTCGGTCGGATTCGCTCTGTGGCTGGTCTCCCCTCCGGAGCGCCGGCGGCTGGCCGCTCTGGTCGGCGCCGGCTACGGACTGCTGGTCGGGGCCGGGGTGGTGGTGGCCGGCTGGCACTACCTGAGCGACGTCGCCGGGGCGATCATGGTGGTCGGCTTCTGGGCGGCGCTGGCGATGGCCCTGCTGGTCTCAGGGGGCTACGAGCCGCCTTCGGCCCGGGCCTGACGGTCTCCGGGGCGAGCCTAGCCGAGCCTGCCGGCGTACTCGACGAAGAAGTCGAGGCTCTCCGGGTTGGCAAGCGAGTCGCGGCTCGCGGCCTTCTCCGGTGGCGTCCCGGTGAGTATCCGCTTGACCGGAACCTCCAGGACCTTGCCGCTCAGGGTGCGCGGGACGGATTCGATCGCGACCATCTCGTTGGGCACGTGGCGCGGCGAGCAGTACTCGCGGATTTCGCGGGCCACCCGTCTGACCAGGTCGTCGTCGAGCTGTGCTCCTTCGGCGAGAACGACAAAAAGCGGCATCCAGCCTTCGGTCCCGGGTTTCGGGATGTCGACCACCAGGGCGTCGACGATGTCGGGGTCGGAGAGCACGGCCCGGTAGATCTCGCTGGTACCCATGCGGATGCCGCCGCGGTTGATCGTCGAGTCCGAGCGCCCGTAGATGATCGCGGTGCCGCGCTCGGTCAGCTCGATCCAGTCGCCGTGGCGCCAGATGCCTGGGTAGGTGTCGAAGTAGCTGTCCCGGTAACGCGAGCCGTCCTCGTCGCCCCACAGATAGAGCGGCATCGACGGCATCGCTTTGGTGATCACCAGCTCGCCGACTTCGCCGGTCAGCGACCTGCCCTCTTCGTCCCAGGACTCGACCGCCGCTCCCAGCGCCGGGGCCTGGAGCTCCCCTCTGTAGACCGGCAGGGTCGGGACTCCGCCGACGAAGGCGGTGCAGAGGTCGGTACCGCCGCTGGTCGAGAACAGCCAGGTGTCGGCTCCGAGCTGTTCGTAGATCCAGTCGAAGGCTTCGGGGGCGAGCGGGGAACCGGTCGAGCCGACCGAGCGCAGTCGCGTGAGGTCGCGTCCCTTTGCGGGTTCGATCCCGGCCTTCATGCAGGCGGCGATGTAGGAAGCCGAAGTCCCGAAGCAGGTCACTTCGGCATCGGCCGCGAGCTGCCAGAGCGTCTCCATGTCCGGGTGGCCGGGGTTGCCGTCGTAGAGCACAATCGCCGCGTCGGTCAGCAGGCAGGAGGCGAGGAAGTTCCACATCATCCAGCCGGTCGTCGTGAACCAGAAGATCCGGTCGCCGGGCCGGGCATCGAGGTGCAGGTTCATCTTCTTCAGGTGCTCGAGCAGGATGCCTCCCTGGCCCTGCACGATCGCCTTGGGCAGCCCGGTCGTGCCCGAGGAGTAGAGGATCCAGAGCGGGTGGGAGAACGGCACCCGGGTGAAGGTCAGCTCCTGCCCGGGATCGATCGCCAGCAGCTGTTGCCAGGAGATCGCTCCGTCGGGCAGGTCGGGCGCGACGCCCCCGGCGCCGTCCTCGGCATCGCCGTCCCGCAGGTAAGGCAGGACGACCACCTGCTCGACCGACGGCATCGCTTCGGCCAGCTCGCGGACTACGTCGCGCCGGTCGAAGCCACGCCCGCCGTAGTCGTAGCCGTCGACCGCGAGCAGCACCTTGGGCTCTATCTGGGTGAAGCGGTCCGAGACCGCGCTCGCCCCGAAGTCCGGCGAGCAGCTCGACCAGACCGCGCCGAGGCTGGCGGTTGCGAAGAAGGCGATGATCGTCTCTTCGGTGTTCGGCATGTAGGCGGCGACCCGGTCTCCGACCCCAACGCCGAGCGACTCAAGGCCGGCGGCCGCATCGGCGACCCGGCCGCGCAGCTCTCCCCAT
Organism: uncultured Solirubrobacterales bacterium; assembly: GCA_963709475.1. Classification (GTDB taxonomy): domain Bacteria; phylum Actinomycetota; class Thermoleophilia; order Solirubrobacterales; family 70-9; genus 67-14. The sequence continues at coordinate 552,548 of CAVPWI010000009.1, forward strand.
GAGATCCGTCGCAGTTCACGGGTTTCGGAGGCGGCGAAGATCGCGATCGCCTCGTCGTCGCGGTCCCTGAATACGTGCTCGGCGTAGTTGAGGCTCGTGCCTTCGAACCAGCGCGTATTCGGCATGGGCGCGCCGTCGTTGACCTGCTCGGCGCTGCCGGTGGCGACCACGCCGAAGTGGTCCCAGATCGACCTCCAGAAGGCGTCCGGATCTTCGACGGACCACTGCCAGAGCTCCGGGTAGCCGTCAAAGTTCAGCCCACGCTCCGCTGCCAGCCACTCGAGGAAGGCGGTGAGCTGTGATGACTCAACCGCTTCGGCCGAGGGCCGCCAGAGGGGAGTCGCCGGTGCTTCGCTCACTCTCCTCCTTCTCCGGCTTCAGCCTCCTCGGCTTCGGTGAAGACCCGCTCGACTATGTCCAGGCCCAGGTCGGTCGAGCTCTCCCCGCGACCGACCACAGTGGTCGCCTTGAGGCCGCGCCGTCTGGCCAGCAGGGCACTCGAGTTTCGCCGGAGGATCGCGGGCTCGGGCTGTCGAGGGCTGTCGGTCCCGAGGTCGTAGCTCATCCGCAGTGTGGCGAGGTCGCCCTCCCGGGCGGTCAGCAGGACGGGCGGTGCTGAGAGCGGCCCCGACCCTTCGCCGGCTCCACGCACGAAGTTGACCAGGGCCGGGTTGGTGACGATCGGGTTCTTGCGCTGGCCGAAGAAAGCGTCCGCACCGGCGGCCGATCTGGTTTCGGCTCCGAAAAAGCAGACCGCTACCGGTGGGTCCGAGTCGGGCTCGTCAAGCAGCGCGTCGAGAACGGCGAGCATGTCCCGGCTTGCCTGGAGGTCAGCCTCGTCGGCCTCGGGGTCTTCGGCAAGGTAGGCGTCGACCTGGGCCGCGATCACGGCGAGCAGTACCGCCGATGCGAGTAGCTGGAGGATCTGGATGGCGACGCTCTCGATCGCTGCGACGGTCAGCATCGTCGCCAGGAATACCGGGATCATGCCGCCCCAGAAGGTGATCCGGTCGATCGTCAGCTTGCCCGAGAAACGCCTCGACAGCCACTCACCGACCGGATGCGAGCGTTCCAGGTCGTAGCCGGCGCAGAGGATCAGCTCGACGTCGGACCAGTCGGGGCCCGGGGGAGGGGAAAGCACGTTCTGGGAGGCCCGGGTCGGGGCGAGGCGGCCGAGCAGCGGCTGGCCTAGTGCGCGCTCGGAGTAGAAGGAGAAGGCCGCCATCAGGCAGAGCGCCGCGCCGCCAAGCGGGAAAGCTATGGCCAGCAGTCCGCCGCCGAGCGCGAGAATCGCGTGAAGGGAGACAGCCCACCCCGAGGCGATCCGGACCGATATCGACTCGACGGTGGCAGCCCGGCCGCGCTCACGAAGGCCCTCGGCCAGGCGGTTCGCAGCCTGGCGCTCGGCGTCGCTTCCGGCGATGCCGGTCGGGGGTTTCTTCTTCGGTTGTGAAGCTTCCACGACTGCCTTTCGACTCATGCGGCGAGTGGGAATCGAACCCACATGCCCTCGCGGGCAATGGATTTTGAATCCATCGCGTATACCAGTTCCGCCATCGCCGCAGGGAGGGGAAGTCTATGGAGGATCGAGCCTGCTGACCGCCCCGCCGAACGGACGGACGCGGTGTGCCGATCCACTAGGCGGCGCTTGGTGAAGCCGGGCCGGGCGTCTCCGTGCCGGCGCCGGTCGAACCCCCGTCGCCGGAGCCGATCGGACGTTCCTCTTCGACGTGCCATTCCTGCTTGACCGCGATCGAAGATGCGATGCCCAAGGCGATCTGAACCGGAATCATCAGGAAGACCAGCAGGCCGATCAGGCCACTCGGGAGCGCGGCTTCGGCGAAGTCCGCCTTGTCGCGGGCGAACCAGGACTCGAAACCGATCGTCGCGAAGATCAGCATCAGGACGGCAAAAGCGACGCTCAGGGTCAGGGCGCCGCGGCTCCATTTACCGACCATGATCGCCAGCACTATGTAGATGAAGACGATGATCAGTGAAATAACTCCCCAGGTGGCACCACCGGTGAGCAGCGACCAGCCGCCGAAAATGACCAGCAGCATCAGCACGATCGAGGCGACAAGCAGCAGCATCACAATGAACCGCGTGAGCAAAGATGAAGACTTCGCGCGGTTCGGTCGCCAGAGCTCGTATCCCGGTCTCGCCTCTCCTACCATGCTGCGATCATAGAATCAATCGCGGATGTGCGTCGTGGCATCCGTCCGGTGCGCGATTGCTGTCCACCGGAAGTCGCGCCTTGCGGACGTGGCGGAACTGGTAGACGCGTCAGGTTTAGGTCCTGGTACCCGAGAGGGTGTGGAGGTTCGAGTCCTCTCGTCCGCACTGTCGTCCCTATCATGGCGGGCGATGGCCACCATTCAGAGCGCGGTCTCCCGATACTCGAAGCTGGAGCTGCTGGAAGCCCTCCCTGAGGGCGATCCGGGAGACAGGCCGCCGGTCCTGTTCGTGCATGGAGCAGGGCACGCGGCCTGGTGCTGGCACAACTGGCTCGAGGCGACCGCCGACGCCGGCCACCCCGCCTACGCCGTCTCCCTGACCGGTCACGGCGAAAGCCCCGGATCGCTGTGGTCGGCCCACCTCGACACCTACGTGGATGACGTGCTGCGCACCGTCGCGTCGCTGCCCAGCCAGCCGGTGCTGGTCGGTCACAGCCTCGGCGGCCTGGTTGTCCAGGAGGCGATCGCCCGCTACCCCGCGAGGGGCGCCGTGCTGGTCGCACCGATCCCGGCGCGACCCGGAGTCGGGACCCTCGCTTCCATCGCCCGCCGAAATCCCGGAGACGCGGCAAGGATCATGGTCGGCGGATCGCTGCCGATGCGCGAGCAGTACCTGTTCAACCGGCTCGACCCGGAAGAGGCCGCCCGGTATTCCGGCCTCTGCGGGAACGAGTCGCCGCTGGCCCAGTTCCAGGTCCTGCTCCACCTGCCGGCAGATACGCCCAAGGGTGGTGCGCCGGTGCTGGTGCTCGGAACCCCCGACGACGCCCTGGTCCCGATATCCGATGTTCGCGATACGGCCCGCCGTTACGGCGCCGAGTCGATCGAGTTCCCGGGCATCGGCCACGACATGATGCTCGACGGCGGTTGGGAAGAACCGGCCGAAGCCATGCTCGGCTGGATCGACGCCGTCACCGGCGCCGCCGCCTGAGGGGACCCCGACCGCCCGTCACAGGGATCCCTACGGGCCAGTCGGGCCTGCGCTCACGCTTTTGGCCCCACGAACCGGTCGAGCAAGGCGATGCTCCGCCGGTGTGAGATCGAGATGTTCCGCCAGCTCGACCGGCTCCACCGGATCCCGATGCGATCGCAGGCATCGCAGAAGATCCGCCTGATGTCGGCCGAGTAGTTGGTGAAGAAGTAGCGCGGGTACGAATACTCACGCGGCCCGTCCTTCAGCTCGACCGAAAACGTATTCATGCACCGCGAGCCGTCCGAATGGATCAGGCCCCGGATGAAAGGCTCGGGGAACTCATCGACGATCCGCTGTTGCCAATCCACGAGCCGGATCTCCCGGTCCTGCTTCTTTCCCGGGCCATGCTGAGGAAACATCAGAGGCCAGATCGGTCCGTGGGCCGACAACCTCATGCAGGCGGTCTCCGGACGATGCCACCGGCCGGCCGGCTTTGCGGCGAAATGCTCAATCGCACCCACACACTCATCGATGATCCCGGGATGGGCCATGTCGAGGTAGAGGTGAAGTCCGAAACAGCCGCCATGTCTCGTGACCGTTCCGTCGCCCAGGTAGACACCCAGCAAGTAGGCGTATATCCGGCGGGTCTCCTCGTCCCACCGCCGCGGTTGGATTGTGACCGGGACGGTGGGGCGGGGAAAGCCCCGGCGTCTCCACTGCTGGACAGTGGACCTCCCGACGCCGGTGCGCCTGGCTATCTCGTAGTCGGAAAGCCCACGTCCAAGCAAGGAATGGACGGCATCTCTCGACTCTTTGGACAGCCGGTTTGGCACGAACAAATGTTCGCATGACCCCCGGATGTCAAATCTGAGCGGGTGACGCGTCGCCCGGTGATTCGTCGCTAGGATGATCGTTTCCCGGGGCTATGATGTCAACGGCTAGCATGACGGTCTCCAAAACCGTTCGTCTAGGTTCGAATCCTAGTAGCCCCGCTAGAACTGGCCGAGTTGCGGGTCAGCCTGTGTCACAGGCTGGTTTTCTATAATCGGTGGCGAAGTCTCCACGCGGGTGAGGTGTATCGGTTGCACAGGAGCCTTCCAAGCTCCTAGGGCGGGTTCGACTCCCGTCACCCGCTTCGAAGTTGAGAGTCGCCGATCGGCGCCCAAGCCCCGACCGGCCCCTTCCCTATAAAGTCCGCCACCGCGCACGGGGCGTGGCGCAGTTTGGTAGCGCATTCGACTGGGGGTCGAAAGGTCGCTGGTTCAAATCCAGTCGCCCCGATGAAAACTGGTGTCAGCTCGCCTGTTCACGTGAAAACGCCACGCAGAGTAGACACAACTCTCATCCCTCCCCGCGGTTATGGTGTTACCACCTTCATTCAACTACGACGCTGGCATCGACTTGGGACGCGTCCGAAAAAAGGGGAATCATGCTGAGCACGCCTGAGCAGACAGCGACCACCGATCGGCAGAGCCGCCGTATCACCGTGACGTTCTTGATCGGTTGTCTATTCGCCCTTTGCGCGCTGTTCCTCGCCCCAGGTCTCAGTCTGGCCGCATCCCAGGGACCCTGGATCCTGCCGGCATCCGATATTTCGGCCTCGGGCCAGAATGCCCGGTCTCCCCAGATCGCGGTCGGCCCCGACGAAACCGCGACCGCGGTCTGGTACCGCACCAACGGCTCCAACGACATCATCCAGGCCGCAACACGCGCGCCCGGCGGCTCCTTTGCTGCTCCGGTCAACCTCTCGGTGATTGGCCAAGATGCACGGGACCCCCAGATTGCGATCGGACCGGACGGAACCGCGACCGTGGTCTGGGTCCGCAATGATGGATCAGACGACATCATCCAAGCCTCAACCCGCCCGGTAGGCGGCTTCTTCGGCGCTCCGGTCAACCTCTCGGCGGCCGGCGAAAATGCCTACGGCGCCCGGATCGCGTTCAGCCCGGACGGAACCGCAACTGTGGTCTGGAGCCGCCGCGTCGGCTCGAAGAACATCATCCAGGCCACAACCCGCCCACCCGGCGGATCTTTCGGTACTCCGGTCAACCTCTCGGTGATCACACAAGATGCCTACGACCCCCAGATTGCGGTCGGCCCCGACGGAACCACGACCGTAGTCTGGAGCCGCTTCACCGGCTCCGATTACATCGTCGAGGCCGGAACCCGCCCGCCCAACGGCTCCTTCGGCACTCCGTTCATCCTTTCGACGCCCGGGCTGTATGCCGAGGGACCCCAGGTTGCCGTCGGTCCCGACGGAACCACGACCGTTGTCTGGTACCGCGACAACGGCTCCAACGACCTCATCCAGGCCGCGACACGCGCTCCCGTCGGCAACTTCGGTGCGTCAGTCAACCTCTCGGTGGCCGGCTTGGGTGCCGAGGCACCCCAGATTGCGTTTGGCCCGGACGGAACCGCGACCGCTGTCTGGGTCCGCGACCTCATCGCTCAGGCGGCAACCCGCCCACCCGGCGGCTCTTTCGGCTCTGCGATCAACCTCTCTGCATCCGGTGGGTTCGCCCATGACGCCCATGTCGCATTCGCCCCCGACGGAACTGCAACCACTATCTGGCGTCGCAACACCGGGCCGGGTTTCCTCGTTCAGACGGCAACCCGCCTACCCGGCGGCTCCTTCGGCGCCACGACCAACCTCTCCGGCCCAGATGCCGACGACCCCCAGATAGCGGTCGGCCCCCTTGGAACCGCGACTGCGGTCTGGAGCCGCTCCAATGGTTCCAACTTGATCATCCAGACTGCCTCGACCGAGACCTCGCGATTCATCCTTGCCGTCCAAAAGGTGGGGGACGGCACCGGTACCGTCACTTCGACACCGTCCGGAATCGACTGCGGCACTGACTGCAGCGAGGTCTACGACTCCGATACCGAGGTCACCCTGAAAGCCGTCCCTGATCCCGGCAGCTCGTTCGTCGGCTTCTCCGAGGGCTGCTCCGGCGAAAACTTGACTTGCCAGACGATCGTGAACGAAGCCAGGACCGTGACCGCAAACTTCACGACCGGCTCGCCTGAATGCCCGGCAAGGACGATCAAGAAGCGTGGTCTCAAGACGATAAAGAAGAAGGGCATCGCCAAGCTGAAGGTAATCGGGGGAGGGGCCGGCCGGGTCGTCCTCGAAAAGTCGAAGAACAACCAGAAGTCCACGAAGAAGGTAGGCGCATCCGGCAAGGGCACCCTCAGCGTCAAAGCCAGGGGCAAGGCGCAGCGGAAGCTCAAGAAGCGCGGTCGCGTAAAGATCAAGGTGAGATACACCTATGAGCCGGGATCAGGCTGCCCGTCGGCGACGAAGTCAACCAAAGTCACGCTGGTCAAGAAGTAGAGAATCAAGAGACTCTGCACCGGCCGGTCGCGGTCCATGGAAGCGTTTCCGAGCTTCGCCAGCTACTTCACAGGCAGAGCTGCGTCTGGCCTGTACGAATCTTGCTGGCGCTGCCGTCGTAGCCGAGGATCGCCTGAACGACACCCCATCTTCGTCAAACCCTTTCGACGGAAGTTGGGCCGCAGCCAACGCCGC
>CAVPWI010000010.1:0-106520 GCA_963709475.1 uncultured Solirubrobacterales bacterium
CAATTCCGACGATACGGACGGAGCCGAACTCTGGAAATCGGATGGTACGACGGCCGGCACGGTGATGGTCAAGGACATCAAGTCGGAGCTGCTCACGCCGGCCTACAACTTCACCGCGGTCGGGGACCGGCTCTTCTTCACCTTCAACGACGGTGTCAACGGCAAGGAACTGTGGACCTCGGACGGGACCAGCGGTGGCACAGTGATGGTCAAGGACATCAACCCCGGGGTCGCCCAGTGGCCTGCCCGGCCCGACGGTCAACCAGCAGCCGAGCGACTATCGCGCGTCAACGGAGAGCTCTACTTCCGGGCGACGATGACGGCGGTGACGGCTTCGATCTCTGGAAGTCGGACGGTACCATCGGCGGCACTCAGAAGGTCAAGGAGATTGCGGCTTCCGGCTACGGGCATGACCGGCATGCTTCTTCGCCGAACTGGATGGTGACTCTTCTTCTCCAGCGATATTCAGCCTGTACAAGACCGACGGCACCGATCTCGGGACGGTCGTGGTCAAGGGCGGGCTCACCGACCGAGACGACCAACGTCGGGGGGACGCTCTTCTTCGTCAGGAACGCCTGGCAGCTCTGGAAGTCGGACGGCACCGGGCCGGCACGGAATGGTCATCGACCTCGGGCCGGGGCCGTTCCCGGGCAGCCCGATCGAGGACCTGATCGACTTCAACGGCACCCTTTACTTCGGCTTCGACGACGGGGTCAGCTTCGGCAAGGAACTCTGGCGGTCGGACGGCACAATCGCAGGCACGAAAGACTCACCGACATCAACCCGGGTGCCGGAGACTCGAACATCCTGCAGGCGATCGTGGTCGGCGACCGTCTCTACTTCCGCGGTCAGGATGAAGACACGGTGGAACCCTCCCGGAACCGACGGAGTTGAACTCTGGGCCGCCTACAGCGACGTGAACCCGCCCGAAACGACGATCGATTCCGGACCCGGCGAAGGGGAGACGATCGAGATCGACTCGGCCACTTTCACCTTCTCCTCGAACGAAGCCGGGCTCGACCTTCGACTGCGTGCTCGATGCCGGCCCGCCCGAGGCCTGCGACAGCGGAACCGTCACCTACACGGGCCTGACCGAAGGTCCCCACACGTTCTCGGTCACCGCAACCGATCCGGCGCCCTTCAGCAACGTCGACCCGACCCCGGCCGTCCGCAGCTTCACCTACGCCGACGCCCGGGTCCAGCCACCCGACACCGACCTCCGACTGAGCTCACCGGCAAGAAGCAGAAGAGCCCGAAGCGGATGGTCGTCAAGGCAACGTGCGTCGATGAGGCGTGCACGCTGAAGGCGACCGGCAGGATCAAGGTCAAGATCCTCCAAGCCGAACGGCAAGGTCAGGAAGACCAGGAAGCTGAAGCTGAAGAACGCAGACTAGGAGCGCGGTGGCCGGCAAGACAGGTCAGGCTGAAGCTGAAGCTGAACCGCAAGGCGAAGAAGCTGGTCAGGCGGTCGTTCCGGCACAAGGCCTCGCTGGGCGCGTCAGGGTCCGGGCCGACCGATCCGCGGGCAATCCACTTCCGCCAGGCGCAAGGTGAAGGTCGTCAGGAAGTAGGCAGGCGGAAGGTCTCGAGCAGCGTCTCGAGGCGCTCGGCGTCGCCTTCGACCCGTCCTCCGGCCTGCGGGAGAGGCTGGTGCCATCGCGACGTCGAAGAACGGCTCCTTGTCGATCGAGAGGCTGGCATCGGCTCGAAGGGCGGCTCACCGTCACGCAGCACCGATTCCCCGCCTGACACACGGAGCCAGAAGCGTTCATCGCCGATCTCGAAGGCGTAGAGCCCGTCCGGCGGCGACTCCTCGCTGCGTTTCATCTGGGCCTGCATGGTCATCGCCGCCCAGGCGGCCGCGAGTCTCGAGGTCGTCACGGTCGGGGTCGCCGACCAGCTCGAATCCCCAGAGCGCAAGATCTTCGAGGATCGGCAGCAGGGCTCGCCCTCGCTCTCCGAGGTCGTAGGCCGCGACCGACGCGGGGCCGGCAGGGTCACCGGTTCGACGACTCCGGCCGCCTCTCAGAGTCTTGAGCCTGCGCCGAGAGCAGGTTCGTGCCGATGCCATTCGAGCCCTCGAGCGAGGTCGCCGAACCGCTTCGGTCCTCGCGCCAGTTCCCGGACGATCAGCAGCGTCCAGCGCTCGCCGAGCAGGTCGAGGGAGGCGGCCAGCCCGCATTGCTGCCCGTAGCTCCTGCCGCCGGCTGCCATCAGGTCACCTCCGTCGCCGGGTCGGGCGCAGACTCGGCAACGTGAATCAGTCCTGCGCGCGTTCGGCCGGCTGCGCCGGCAGGACCGCGAAGCAGATGATCGCCCCGGCAGCGCAGACGCACGAGGCGACGAGGCAGCCGGCCTGCATGCCGTCGATGAAGCCGTAGGATGCGACCCGACCGAGGAGTGCGGCGGCGCCCACGGCGCCGCCTTCGGCCAGCGTCCTGGGCCGCGATCAGGGCGCCGCCGATCGATTCCCGGGCGGGCTCCAGGGCGCGGCCGGGCATGCCCGCTGACCGCAGCCCCAGAGAAGGCCTCCTGGTAGATCGAGACGAAGACGCTGCCGATCACCGCGACACCCAGGGTCCCGCCCAGCTCCCGGGTCGTATCGTTGACCGCCGAGCCGATGCCCGCCTTGGCGTTGCTGACCGCCCCCATGATCGACTCGGTCGCCGGTGCGCTGGTCAGGCCCATGCCGGAGCCGAGCAGGACCATCTGGCCGGCGATCTCGAGGTAGCTCGTCTCACCGCTCGCGGTCGAGACCCACGCGTAGGCGACCGAGAGCGATGACCAGCCCGCCGCCGACCACGAACTTGGTTCCGAAGCGCACCGCCAGCTGGGTTCCGAGGATCGAGGCGATGGCGACCGAGGTCGCTACCGGCAGCAGCCGGAGGCCGGTCTCCAGCGGCCCGTAGCCCTTGAGGAACTGGAAGTACTGGGTGATCAGGAAGATGAAGCCGGCCAGGGCGAAGAAGGCGACCGTGACCGAGATCGACGCGGCCGAGAAGCGCAGGTTGCGGAAGATGCGCGACGTCCAGCATCGGCTGGCGGACCTTGCGCTCCCAAGCGATGAACAGGACCAGCAGCAGGGCGCCGAGGGCGAAGACACCGAGCGTCTCGGACGAGGTCCAGCCGTATACCGGCGCCTCGATGATCGCGAAGACGATCGCTCCGATCGTGGCGGTCGAGAGCAGCAGGCCGAGGTAGTCGAGCCGCGGCGCCTCCGGGTCCCGCGAGTCGGGCACCACCCAGGCGACCAGACCGAGCGCGAGGATCGCCACCGGGATCTTGGCGAGGAAGGTGGCCGGCCAGGAGAAGGACTCCAGCAGCGCGCCGCCGACGATCGGCCCGAGGGCGATCGCGATGCCGGTGCTGGCCCCCCAGAGCCCGATCGCCCGGGCCCTCTCGCCGCGCTCGGTGAAGACGTTGGTGATGATCGAGAGGGTGGTCGGGAAGATGATCGCCGCGCCGACGCCCATGATCGCCCGGGTGGCGATCAGGGCCTCGGTGCTGGTGGCCAGCGAGGCCGCGCCGTTGCCGATGCCGTAGACGACCAGGCCGACCATCAGGGTGCCGTCGACGGCCGAAGCGGTCACCGAGGCTGCCAGCGGCCAGCACGAGCGCGGCGAAGGTCAGCGTGTAGGCATCGACGATCCACTGGAGGTCTTTGGTGCCGGCACCGAGGTCGACGACCAGGCGGGGCAGGGTGACGTTGACCAGGGTCACGTCGAGGTTGACCGCGAAGGCGCAGAGACAGAGGGTGGCGAGGATCAGTGGCCGGTGGTTCATGACTTGAAAAACATATAGCAAAAACTACGAAGATCTATAGTAGCGCTCGGAGGTGCTGACGCGCTCGCGGCCGCGCAGAACGAAAAGAGGCGGCCCGGGGCCGCCTCTTTCAGCTGAATCTCGAGGGCCGTAGCCGGCCCGTTCCTGTCGGTCCTTGGCTAGCGGACCCGCACGTTCCGGCGGACCGTCTTGCTGCCGGCGTTCTTGGAGGTCACCCGGAAGCTGGCCTTGACCTTGCCCTTTCGGCTGAAACGGACCTTGACCCGGACGGTCCTGGTCTGGCCGGCAGCGATGTTGCCGGCGGTGGCGTTGACTCTGACGCCCCTGCCGGAGATACGCAGCCGGACTCCGTTGGCGGTGGTGGTACCGGCGTTCTTGATCCGGACCTTGTAGGTGGCGGGCCGATTGCGCTTGACCTTCTGCGGGACCCTTGACCTGGACGCTGCCGATCTTCGGCTTGCCGGCGACTCCGGTGCATGCCGCCGAGCCCGAGTCCTGGACGGTCTCGGTCGGGCTGGTCGGAGTGCCGTCGGTGTCACGGGTACCGAGCTCGAACGAGCCGGAGTACGCGAACGAGTTGTTCGAGCACTTCGCCTGGACGTAGTTCTTGGCCTCGCCGCCCGGCAGGTTCACGGTGATCTGCTGGTTGTCCAGGAAGAAGCTCTCGTCCTTGCCCGGGATCTTCAGATTCAGGTTGCTGACCGACGAATCAGCGGTCAGCTGGGGGATGTCGAAGACCAGCTTGCCTTCAGGGCTGAGTACGGCGCTGGTGTAGATGCCGACTCCGGTGTCGTAGGAGAAGGCGTAGACCTTCAGCTTCGCCTGGCCGTTGACCTCGCCGCCGTTGAAGACGACGATGTAGCCGTCGAGCGCCGCGGCCGGGTTCAGGTTGTTGCGGTTGAGCACGAAGGTGGCGGTGCCGTTGCCGATCACCGAGTCCGGGCAGCGGGCGACGATCGTCTCGACCGGAACGCTGACGTTGGTCGGGGGCGGGCCGACCTGGTTGTCGGGGCAGACCGGCATGTTGTTCGGTGGGTTGAAGCGCATCTGGCTCTGCGGCGGCAGGCTCAGGTCGGCGACCTTCATCGGCAGGATCTCCGCGTCGGGTGTCGAGATCTGGACCCGGGCGCTCCAGTCGGCGGAGCTGAAGCCGTTGTTGAGGAACGATCCGCTCCTCGGGGTCATGTCGAAGCTCATCTCGGCGCTTTCGCCCGACGCGTTGGCTGCGGCCGGGAAGTGCCACTGCCATGCCGAGGCATGCGATAGCCCCCGCCACAAAGAATCTGAAACTGCGCATAAATGAAGTCATGTTGCTCCTCGCTCGGTGTTGAGAAATCCTGAGGGTCGGATCTGGTCGGCGGTCGGCGGGCGCCGACCGTTCGAAACGGAGCGCCCAGCCTTGATTGATACGAAGGGCCCCCTCCAAGCCATACCTGGATAGTTGGGGTGACCCTTCAGCTGCCTCATAAACATGAAACAACCCTCACGGAAGCGGGAAAGTCGCGGTGGCTGTCGGCTTCGGACGCGACACGAAAAGAGGCGGCCCGAAGACGGGCCGCCCTTTCGTTCGGTTCGCGTCGACCGCGCCTACTTGACCCTGATCTTCAGCTTGCCCTTCTGCATTGCCGCTCCGGGCGACGATCTTGACCTTCTTGCCCTTGGCCTTGCGCTTGGCCTTGATCTTGATCCTCTTGCCGACTTGGATCGGCCGGCCTGGACATTCTTGATCACGACCTTCTTCGGGACCTTGACGAACCGGTTGCTCGACCTCAGCTTGACGACCACCTTCTTCAGGGTGGCAGTGCCGCCGTTTCGCACGGTGATCCCGGCCTTCGCCTTCTTGCCGGCCTTCAGCTTGCGGTTCTTCAGCTTCACCTTGATGTTGGCGACCCGGCCCTTGCCGGCAACTCCGGTGCATGCCGCCGAGCCCGAGTCCTGGACGGTCTCGGTCGGGCTGGTCGGCGTGCCGTCGGTGTCACGGGTGCCGAGCTCGAACGAGCCGGAGTACGCGAACGAGTCGGTGGTGCACCTGCGCCAGGACGTAGTTCCTGGCCCCGCCGGCCGGCAGGTTGACCGTGATCTGCTGGTTGACCAGGAAGAAGCTCTCGTCCTTGCCCGGGATCTTCAGGTTGAGGTTGCTGACCGACGAATCGGCGGTCAGCTGGGGGATGTCGAAGACAAGCTTGCCTTCCGGGCTGAGTACGCGCGCTGGTGTAGATGCCGACTCCGGTGTCGTAGGAGAAGGCGTAGACCTTCAGCTTCGCCTGGCCGTTGACCTCGCCACCGTTGAAGACGACGATGTAGCCGTCGAGCGCCGCGGCCGGGTTCAGGTTGTTGCGGTTGAGCACGAAGGTGGCGGTGCCGTTGCCGATCACCGAGTCCGGGCAGCGGGAGACGATCGTCTCGACCGGCACGCTGACGTTGGTCGGGGGAGGGCCGACCTGGCTGTCGGGGCAGACCGGCATGTTGTACCGGCGGGTTGAAACGCATCCGGCCCGGCCGGGGGCAGGCTCAGGTCGGCGACCTTCATCGGCAGGATCTCCGGATCGGGTCGAGATCGTCAGCCCCACGTTCCAGTCCGCCGGAGCGGTAGGCCTTGCTTGAGGAACGTATCCGCTCCTCGGGGTCATGTCGAAGCTCATGTCGGCGCTCTCGCCGGAAGCATTCGCACCTCCGGGCAGAAGCATGGCCAGGCCGATCACCGCCACAGCGCTGATCAGCGCGGTTCTGGTTTTTGTCTTCAATGCATTCATCTTGTTACTCCTCGCTGGTTGTCCCCGGTAACTGCGCATCCGCGCCGGTCCGTTCATCGGACCCGGACCCGGACCTTTGCCGTCCTGGCTTTCGACTGGCGGGCGGTGACCCGGAACTTGACGACGGTCTTCTTGCCCCGTCTTGCTTTGCGACCCTTGAGCCCGACTCTGACCCGGTAGGTCCTGGTCTTGCCGGCCGGGATGCCGGCGACTCGACGCTTGCCCGAACGGACCCATTTCCCGCCCGTCCGGATCCGGACACGCTTGGCCTTGGCGGTGCCGCTGTTCCGGACCTTCACCCGGTAGACCTCGGTCCCGCGCCGGGCCAGCTTGCGCGGGCCCTTCGCCTTGGCGAACTTCAGTTTTGCGCGCCCTGTCTTGCCGGTGCATGCCGCGGTGCCGCTGTCGCTGACTACCGTGGTCGGACTGGCCGGCGTGCCGTCCGTATCCCGCAGGCCGAGATCGAAGGTCCCTGAGTGGTTCCAGCCGTTGCCCGAGCACCGGGCCTTGACGTACTTGCGGTCCCGTCCGCCGGGCAGCCTGACGTTGATCTGCTGGTTGGTCAGGAAGAACTGCCGGTTTCTTCCCGGAATCTCGAGGTTGAGCGAACTGACCGAGGAGTCCGAGGTCAGCTGCGGGATCTGGAAGACCAGCTTGCCGTTCCTGGTCAGCTTCGCTTCGGTGTAGATACCGACCATCGTGTCGTAGGAGTAGGCGTAGACCTTGATCCGCGGATCACCGCCCTGCCTGCCGCCGTTGAAGACGACCATGTAGCCGTCCAGAGTGGCCGCCGGGTTGAGGTTGTTGCGATTGAGGACGAAGGTGGCGGTACCGTTGCCGATCACCGACTTCGGGCAGCGGGCGACGATCGTACTGACCGGCACGCTGACGTTGGTCGGGGGCGGGCCGACCTGGCTGTCGGGGCAGACCGGCATCCTCTGCTTCGGCTTGAAAATCATCTGGCCACGGCCGGGGAAGCTGAGGTCCGCCTTCTTCATCGGCAGAATCTCGGGGTCAGATGTGGAAATCGTGACCCCGGTCTTCCACTTGGCGGGTCGGTAGGCCTGCTTGAAGAAGGATCCGGCCTTCGGCTTCATGCTGAAAGAGACATCAGCGCTCTCTCCGGATCCGTTTGCCAGAGCCGGAAACGACAGCGTGATGCCTATGATCACGAATATCCCGATCAGGATCGAACGCAGGCCTGTGAGCGCCTGCTGCCTGGTTCGGGTGGATGGAAGTGCCTTGGAAGTCATGCTCTTCGCCTACCCGGATCACAGGTCGGCAAACCGCGAAACACAAACGCTTAGGAAGGCTTAAGCGGAGCCGGCGGCGGGAAGAAGCACGCCGCCGGCAGCGCTCAAGCCGGATGACTCAGTTGTGGGTGAGACGCGCCTCGGCTTCGGCCAGTTCCGGAACGAGCGGCTCGCCCCGCGGGTCCTTGTTCTCGACCAGGTGGCCTTCGAGCGAGATGTTGGGAATGATCCGGTCGAGCCAGCCGGGCAGCCACCAGGCCTTGTCGCCGAGCAGGTAGACGACCGCCGGGGCGATCAGCAGCCTCACGAACAGCACGTCGATCAGCACCGCCAGACCGAGGCCGAGGCCGAACATCTTCGCGATCACGTCGGGCTGGGTGACGAAGGCGAGGAAGACCGACGACATGATCAGGCCGGCGAACAGGACGATCTTGCCGATCCTCGAGACGCCGTGGATCACGCTCTCGCGGGGGCCGTCACCTTCGTTGTAGGCCTCGTGGATCCGCGAGAGCAGGAAGACGTTGTAGTCCATGCTCAGCCCGAACAGGATCGCGAAGACCATCACCGGGATGAAGGAGATGATCGGCACGCCGCTGTCGACGCCGAGCAGGCTGGCGCCGATGCCGTCCTGGAAGACGGCGACGATCACGCCGTAGGCGGCAGCGACCGAGAGCAGGTTGAACAGCGCCGAGACGAGCGGGATCCAGAACGACCGGAAGGCCGCCATCAGCAGCAGCACCGAGAGCCCGATCACGACGGCGATGAACAGCGGCAGGCGCTCGGCGGTCTTGGTCGAGAAGTCCTCGAAGCTGGCCGTGTTGCCACCGACGAAGACTTCGAGGCCCGTGTCGTCGGTCGCGTCGCGGGATCGTCGTCGTCCCGCAGCTGCGCCAGCAGGTCGCTCGTCGCCTTCGTCCTGCGGGGCGGTGGTCGGGATCAGAAGATGCTGGCGATCTCGCCGTCTTCGCTGATCGTCGCCGGGAGCACCGACGCGACGCCCTGCTCGGCAGCCAGGTCGCGTTCGAGCGGCTTCAGCTCTGCTTCGGTCTCGCGGCTCGGTGTCCGGGATGTCGATCGCGATCAGGAACGGGCCGTTCGATCCAGCTCCGAAGCCCTCGCTCAGCTGGTCGTAGGCGATCCGCTGGGTCTTGTCTTCGGGCTGGTTGCCGTCGTCGGGCTGGCCGAGGCGCATGTCGAGCATCGGGAAGGCGAAGACCAGCAGGATCAGGACACCGGCGCCGATCGCCAGCCAGGGCCTGCCGGTGACCCGTTCGGCCCATTTCTCGAAGCCGGGGGAGGGTCGCACGTGCTCGGCCTTCTTCGGCCGCAGGTGCTTCTGAAGGGCGCCGATCATGATCGGCAGGATCGTCAGCGCCGAGACGACCACGGCGGCGACGCCGATCGCCGCGCCGATGCCCATCTTGCCGACCAGCGGGATGCCGATCACCAGCAGTCCGGCGATCGCGACCATCACGATCAGGCCGGCGGCGACGACGGCCGAGCCGGCGGTCGCGGCCGACTTGGCCGCCGCGTCGCGGACCGAGTCGCCGATCGCCGACTGCTCCCGGAAGCGCCCGAGGATCAGCAGCGAGTAGTCGATGCCGGCGCCGAGGCCGAGCATGATCGCGATCGTCGATGCGAAGGCCGGCAGGCCCGAGCGGGTCGGCCAGGATGACCAGCAGGATCTGGCCGACCATCACGCCGACCAGAGCGCCGACCAGGGTCGCCGCCATCGCCGACTTGGAGCGGAACAGCAGGGACAGCAGGACGATCGCGATCGCGATGCCGATCAGCTCGCCGACCGGGAACTCCTGCTGCGAGGCGGCATCGACCACGATGCCGCGCAGGGCGACTTCGACGCCGCCGGCTTCGGCGGTACGGGCGGCCGCTTCGAGCGCCTCGCCCGTCTCGCTGGTCACATCGCCGAACTCGAGGTCGTAGCGCACGTCGGTCGCGGCGATCCGACCGTCTTCGGAGATCCGGGGCATCTGCGGGCTGAACGGGTCTCCGACCGAGACCACGTCCGGCAGCTCGCGGAGCTGCTCGAGGGACGCTCTCGATCGCCCGCCGGTTCTGCGGCTCGCGCAGCGTGCCCTGTTCGACGCTGTAGACGACGGTCGCGTCGACTCCGGCCAGGGCCGGCACATGTTCGGTGAACAGGTCGAGCGCCGCCTGGGACTCGGCGCCCGGGCACGTTGAAGTTGTCCGGCGGCGGCTCGGGCGCGGTCGCCGCCAGCACCATGAGTCCGACCAGGGCCAGCGCCGGCGACCAGCAGCGAGCGCTTCCAGTGGCCGGTGATCGTGCGGACGAGTACTGCGAGCAGGTCGGACATCTGACTCCTTGTCGGCGAGGCCGTGTGGCCTGAGGGGTGCCGGACTGGTCGAGGGGCGGACGGCGGTTCAGCGCGGATTCATCGGAAGACATAACAGAACTGCAGGCAGGGTAAGAACACAGCTCCTGCGAACTTGCATCCGACGCAGGTTCTGTTACGATTGCGTCATGGAAGGCGATGCGAAGGACGGCAGCCTCGTCTGGGTTTGCGAGAGCGCAAGAAGGCTCGCACCCGCGAGACCATCGTCGCCGTGGCGATGGAGCTGTTCGACCGGCAGGGCTTCGACGGCACGACGATTCCCGAGATCGCCGAGGCGGCTGATGTCTCGCCGCGAACCGTCTCGACCTACTTCCCGCTCAAGGAGGAGATCGTCTTCGAACAGTGGTCCGGCAAGGCCGAGGGCCTGGCCTCAGCGCTGCGTGGACGCGAAGCCAGGGGAGACGACCACGGCCGCACTCCGGGCTGGGTCCTCTCCGAGCGGGAAGCCCTGAGAGAGCCAGCAGGCGGACGCCGACCGGCAGCGGCGGATCGTCCGCTCGGACGCCGGGCTCCAGGCGATCGAACGCAGTCGTTACCACGAGTTCACCGAGATGCTGGCGGAGAGCATCTCCCGCGACATGGATCTCGATCCGGACGACCTCGCCCCACGCCTGGCCGCTGCGGCGATGACCGCGATCCTCGACTTGCTGAGCGACGAGCGGCGCCAGGAGGGCGCGTCAACGTCGATCCCGGACGACCTTGAGATGAGGCTGCTCGACCAGGGGCTCGAATTCGTCGCTGCCGGTGTTGACGCGCTCAGGGCCGATGGTCCGGAGGGTGTCCGCCGGGACGGTGCCACGATGAGCGTCCCGGCCCCGATCCTGACCGAAGGCCTGAGCAAGCACTTCGGGGACGTGAAGGCGCTGGTGGATCTGGACCTCGAGGTGAGAGCCGGGTGAGATCTTCGGCTTCCTCGGCCCGAACGGGGCCGGCAAGACGACGATGATCCGCGACGATCCTCGACGAGATCCACCCGACGGCCGGACGCGCATCGATCCTCGGGCCTCGACAGCCATCGCGACTCGGTAGAGATCCGACGCCACATCGGGTATCTGCCCAGCGACGTCGCCCTGTACCCGGACCTGACCGGCCAGGACACGCTGAAGTACTTCGCCAACCTCGCGGCGGAGTCGACTGGGACTTACGTCAAGCAGCTGGCCGAGCGGTTCAACGCCGACCTCGGACAAGAAGGTCGGCAACCTCTCTTCCGGAAACCGGCAGAAGGTCGGGCTGATCCAGGCCTTCATGAACGAGCCCGAGCTGCTGATCATGGACGAGCCGAGTGCCGGGCTCGATCCGCTGATCCAGAGCGAGTTCCACCAGATGCTCCAGGAGGTCGCCGCCGAGGGCGGGACCGTATTCCTTTCCAGCCACACGCTTTCGGAGGTCCAGCAGGTCGCCGACCGGGTCGGGATCATCCGGCGCGGTCGGCTGGTCGCGCTCGAGTCGCTGGCCGAGCTGCGGTCGAAGGCGATGCGCAAGATCGACATCCAGTTCTGCCGGCCGGGTCGACGACGCACCGGTTCAGCAGGCTCGACGGCGTGCGGGAGCGTGACGCTTCCGGCGATCGCGCGACCCTTTCGTTCGACGGCCGGATGGCTGATCTGCTCGAGGTGCCTCGCCGCGGGCGACCACGTGCTCGACATAGCCACGCGTGAGGCCGACCTCGAGGAGATATTCCTCACCTATTACCGCGACGACGATCCGGCGGACTGATGCTCGCCGGAGTCTTCACCAAGTCGCTGAAGGACCGCTGGGTTTCGATCCTCGTCGCTTCGCGTGGCGCTGGGCCTTTACCTGCTGGCAGCCATGGCGATGTACAGGGAGATCGACCTGTCGATCTACTCCGACCTGCCCGAGGGCATGCGGGATGCCTTCGGGCTCGGCTCGGTTTCCGGCGTCGGGCAGCTCGCATTCGGCGCCGTTTACAGCTTCGTCGGCCGCACTGGCGCTGTCGGGCGTGGCGATATCGATCGGCTCGTCGGCGATCGCCGGCGAGGAGCGGGAAGGCACGATGACGATGCTGCTCGGCAGCCCCGAAAGCCGGACCCGCGTGCTGCCCTCGAAGACCGCCGGGCCTGGTCGCGCTGGTGCACCGCCGGCGCGGCCCTGCTCTGGGTCGCCGCCGTGATCGCACCGGCGCTGCTCGACGTCAGTACGACGGTCTCCACGTCGGCGGCGCTGATGGTCCACATGCTCGCGATCGCGCTCTTCTTCGGGCTGCTGGCCCTGGCGATCGGCGCCTGGACCGGAAGCAGCGCGGCGCCGCATCGGGTTACTCCGCCGGCCTCTTGGTCGTCTCCTACCTGGCCGCCGGCGTGCTGCCGCTGCGTCGGCGGCCTGGACTGGCTGGCCCGGTTTTTCCCCTGGTACTACTACAGCGGCAGCGACCCGCTGAACAACGGTGTCGACTCTGGCCCACCTCGCGGTACTGTTCGGTCTCCTCGGCCGCTTTGTGTCGCGGCTTCGCTGGTCGGGTTCAGGCGGCGGGACATCCGCGAGCGTTCGTCCGGGACCTCGCTGCTGGACGGCTGCGCTGAAAGCCATGCGCCTACATGCGTGGGATCGCCGGTCGGCTTCCGGGTACGGCCCGGGTTTCGACCATCTGGGTGAGGACGGCCTCCGGCACCGGACGATGCTCGATCGTGACTTCGGCGATCATCTTCGGGCTCGGGATCTGGATGGGCCCGATGTACAACCAGCTCGACGAGAGCCTGAAGACCCTGACCGAAGACCTTCCCGAGAGCGTGCTGGCGCTGATCGGCAACGCCGACGAGTCGACGCCGGAGGGCTGGCTGACCGGGCGAGCTGTACAGCATGTTCGTTCCGATCCTGGTGATCACCCTTGCCGCCGCGGTCGGCTCCAGGGCGCTCGGCGGCGAGAGGAGCGGACCGGCTCGATGGGCCTGCTGCTGGCCTGTCCCGTCAGCCGCCGGCGGATCCTGCTGCGAGAAGGCCGCGCGCGATGGTCCTCCTGGTCGGGCTGCTCGGCTTCTTCACCTGGGCCGGGGTCGGCCTCGGCTCCTGGCTCGGCGACCTCGGAGTCAGGGTCGGCGAGATCGCGGCCGATCACGCTCCTCTCGACACTGCTCGGCCTGGTCTTCGGGGCTCTCGCCCTGGCCCTAGGCGCAGCCACAGGAAGGGTCCCCGCGGCCTGCCTACGGGCGCGGCCGGTGCCGCCGTCGCGGCCTATCTGGCCAACTCGATGCTGCCGCTGAACGACAGCCTTGCCGAGTTCGCCAAGGCTCTCACCCTTCTACTACTACCTGACCGGCGATCCCCTGGCAACGGGATCGACTGGTCCCACGCCGCGGTGCTGGCCGGGCTCGACCGCGCTGTGCTGATCGGCCTCTCGCTGGTGCTCTTCGAGCGCCGCGACCTCCGTTGAGCCGATCGACCCGGCTCAGTAGGCCGGGTCGCGCTCGATCGGGCAGGTCATGCAGTGGCATCCGCCGCGTCCGTGGCCGAGCTCGAAGCCCTCGATCTCAAGTACCTCGACGCCCGCTTCCCGGAGCCTCTGGTTGGTTTCGACGTTGCGCTCGTATGCGATCACGACACCGGGTTCGACGCAGAGGACGTTGTTGCCGTCGTTCCACTGTTCCCTCTGAGTCGCGAACGGATCGCCACCGGTCGGGATCACCCTGACCCGTTCCAGACCGAGGGCGGATCCGATCGCTTCGACCACGCCGCCCTCGAACTCCGCCGCCTCGGGCATGTCCGGATCATCGCCCGGTGTGACCTCCCAGACCCGAGCCGCTTCGATCACCTCCGGAAACAGGGTCACCGCGTCGCGGTCAACCATCGTCAGCACGGTGTCGAGGTGCATGAACGAGCGCCGGCGCGGCAGCTGAACCGCGAGTACGAGGGAGGCCGAGCCCGCCTTGAACAGCTCTCTCGCGAGCATGCCGATCGACTGGGGAGCGGTCCGCTCGCTCATCCCGATCATCACGACACCCTTGCCCAGCGGCATCACGTCACCGCCTTCGATCGTCGCCGGGCCGGGATCCTGATCGGCACCCCCGTACCAGACCTTGAAGTCTTCGCCGGTGAAAAGCGGGTGGTGCCTGTAGATCGCCTCCATGAAAACCGTCTCCGGCCGCCTCGCACGCCATCGCCATCGGATTCAGGGTGACTCCGTCGAAGATCCACGACGAAGGGTCCCGCTGGAACATGAAGCTGGGAAGCGGGGGTTCGATCAACTCCCCGCTGACGCTGGCGTCGTACCTCAGTCCCGAGCCGCCCTCGATGTCCTCCTTGGTGAGGCCGCCGATCAACGAGTCGGCAACGTCCTCCGGTGATGCGTCTTCAGCCCATTCACGGCGTGACCGGGCAAGGTGGAGTCCGACGTGGCGTTCGGTCAGGACCCGGTCGAAGATCCAGTCGCGCGCTTCGGGGATCGCGAGGGTCTCGGTCAGCAGCTCCTTGGCGTAGATGACCTCGACGCCACGGTCACGCAGCGTCGCGGCGAAGGCGTCGTGTTCGCGCTGCGCCTGTTTGACCCAGATCACTTCGTCGAAGAGAAGGTCGGCAGCGTTGTCCGGCGTCAGCCTGGTGTGTTCGATACCCGGCCGGTGCACCAGCACCCGCCGGAGCCGGCCTACTTCGGACGCTGCGTTCAGTGTCATCGCTGAGTTTCCTTGCTGTAGGTGGGCTGGAAGGAGGTCGTTCCGGATCTGGGTTCCGCCGGAGCCTGCCAGCAGTTCGTCGAGTCGGTCGAGGCTTCCGATGGCCGCGCGTCCCCCGGTGGATTCGACCATCCGGCATCCGGCCTCTACCTTCGGACCCATCGATCCGTCGGCGAATTCGTGCTTCCGCGGAGCTCGGTCGGGTTCGTATCGAGAATCGGCCGCTCACCCGGCTCACCCCAGTCGAGCAGCACGGCATCGACGTCGGTTGCGAGCACGAGCAACTCGGCGCCCAGCTCTGCCGCCAGCAGGGCGGAGCAGAGGTCCTTGTCGATCACCGCTTCGACTCCGCGGTGACCCTCGCTGCCGCGACAACCGGGATTCCGCCCCCGCCGGCGCATACGACCAGAAAGCCTGAGTCGACCAGCCGGCGGATCGCCGGCATCTGGACGATCTCCCGGGGCTCGGGGGACGGCACCACCCGTCGCCAGTCGTTTCCGTCCCGCTCAACCGTCCAGCCACGCTCTTCGGCCAGAGCGTTCGCCGACCGCTCGTCATAGACCGGGCCGATGAACTTGGCCGGACGCTCGAAGGCGGGGTCGTCCCGATCGACCAGGACGCGGGTGATCAGAGCCACCGTGTCGCAGTCGTCGGTGGCGTTCGCGATCTCCATCTCGATCAGATACCCGAGCTGACCCTCGGTCTCGGCATCAAGGACGTCGAGGGTATTCGCGGAAACCCCCTCCTGGCAGGCCTCCATCAGCGCGAGCAGGCCGATCTGGGGTCCGTTGCCGTGAGTGACCACCAGCCGGTAGTCGTCGACGGCCTTCGACAACCTGCGCGCCGCAAGGCGG
Source organism: uncultured Solirubrobacterales bacterium (assembly GCA_963709475.1). GTDB lineage: Bacteria > Actinomycetota > Thermoleophilia > Solirubrobacterales > 70-9 > 67-14. The sequence continues at coordinate 15,641 of CAVPWI010000010.1, forward strand.
ACCGCGTGTTGCTGGTTGTCAGCTCCCGGGGAAGCTCCTCGAGGCAGCAGGGCGTTGCCGCCGAGCGCGATCACCGCGACAGGACGCTCGTCCCGACTCACGCCGGCGAGTCTTCGTTCATCTTCCCGCTCATCTGCTTCCACTCTCTAGCAGCATCCGGTTCCGCGAGTGCCGGGGGGCGGGATCTGCCAACCAGCTTTCGCAGGGGCGGGTCACGGGCGCAGCACACGCAGAGCGTTGAGGATCACCGCGACATCGATCGCCTCCTGGAGCAGCGCGCCGGCCACCGGAGTCAGGTAGCCAAAGGCGGCGAAGCCCATCGCGATGAAGCTGAGGCCCATGCCGGCGATGACTCCCTGTCGCGCGACGCTGAGCGCGCGATGACCTATCGAGACCGCGTCGGCGACACGGTCGACGCTGTCGACGGTGAGCACCGCGTCAGCCGATTCGCTTGCGGCGGTAGCCCCCCTTGCCCCCATTGCGATCCCGACATCGGCCAGGGCCAGGGCCGGCGCGTCGTTGACTCCGTCACCGACCATCGCCACAACCGCACCGCTGCGGAGCTTCTCGGATCGCACGACTTCCAGTTTGTCCTCCGGGCTGCAGTCGGCGAACACCTCGTCGAGGCCGGTGGACTCGGCGATCCCGATCGCCACCTCACGGTCGTCGCCGGTCACGAGGACGAGCCGGGCAACGCCGGCGTTCCTCATCTTCGCGATCGTCTCTGCGGCGTCCTCCCGGGTCGGATCGGCCATCTCGATCATGCCTGCCATGGCGCCGTCGATCGCAACGGCGATCGTGGCCACACCCGCTTCCGCACCGCTGCGCTGCGACTCCAGCTCCGGTTCCACCTTGACACCGAGGTCGTTCTGAAGCCAGGCCGCTCGTCCGAGGGCGACCCGGTGGTCACCAACCCTGCCGGAAATACCCTGGCCCGGCTTCTCTTCAGTGGCTGAAGGCAGCTCCAGGTCGATGCCGCGGCCACGGGCTGAAAGCACCAGCGACTCCGCCAGCACATGCGGCGAGGCCTGATCGAGCGAGGCTGCGTAGAAGAGCAGTCGTTCGGGGTCGAGCCCTGGCGACCGGCAACAACCTCGAGATATCCGGCTCACCGAGGGTCAGGGTTCCGGTCTTGTCGAGCAGGACCGTCCCGGCACTGCCGAGCGCCTCGATCGTGCCGCCACCCTTGACGATGATGCCGCGCCTTGCCGCCCTCGATACACCGGAGATGATCGCGATCGGGGTCGCCAGGATGAGCGGGCACGGCGTCGCGACCACCAGCACGGCAAGGGCTCGGACTTCGTCACCGGAGGCGATCCAGGCCGCTGCCGCGACGATGATCGTCACCGGCAGAAAGACGATCGCGAAACGGTCGGCGAGCCGGACGAGCGGGGCCCGCTCCCGCTCGGCACTCCGGACCAGCTTGACGATGCCGGCGTAGGTGCTTTCGGCCGCTCTGCGGTCGGCGACCACGTCAACCGGGTTGCCGACGTTGACGGCACCGCTTCGAAGGATCGCTCCCTTCGATACCGAGACCGGCATCGACTCGCCGGTTATGGCCGATTCGTCCAGGCTGGTCGAGCCTTCGGCGATGCTGCAGTCAACCGGCACCACTTCACCGCTTCGCACCATCAACAGATCCCCCGGCAGGACCGAGTCTGCGTCGATCTCCTCCAGTCCACCGTCCCGGTAGCGGTGAGCGATGCGGGGTGCGTTGGAGAGCAGAGAGCGCAACTCCCGCTTCGCCCGGCCTGCCGCGTAGGTCTCGAGTGCGTTGCCGCCGGAGAGCATTACCGCGACCACGGCACCCGCCAGGTATTCGCCCATCGCGAGAGCGGTCGCCATCGCCAGCAGTGCGATGGCGTCGACGCCCGGGTCCCGGTTGAGCAGGCTGCGGGCTACGCCGATGCTCAAAGGCACGATGACGACCGCGATCACCGAGGCCCAGACCGTGCCGGCCGCACCTTCGTTTCCAGCCAGCGACAGACCGACCCCGGTAAGCGTCGCGATCGTCGTCAGCAGCGCCAGCGTCCCGTAGGGGCCCAGCCGGCCGTACAGCCCCCGGGCCTTGCTGTCGCTGCTCATCGGCGCGAAGCTAGCAGACGGCGATGACCTGATCAGACAGTGACGGTCGCGCCGGGATCGGCGCCGGGCCTGCCGATCTCGCGGGTCATCCCGACAAGGGCGCCGAGGAAGTCACGCTCGACCCGTCGGATCGTGTGGGCGGCCCAGGAGGGCGACATCATCGCCGGGACCGACCGGGCGATCACCTGGAGCCTGCCGCTCGGTCCGGGCCAGGGCAGATGACCGGTCCGGATCGCACAGCCCCGGTAGTGGAGGTCGGTGAACAGCAGCATCAGCACCGCGGCGATCCGGACCGGGGCGGTGCCGCCGAGGTTCAGCCCTTCGAAGAGCCGGCGGTAGGCCGGTGCGCGCCCCAGGGCCATCGCCAGGTACTCCTCGCGGACCTCACGGATGACCGCCTGGGAGCCGCTCTCCTGAGCCGTGCAGCCGAGCCAGGGCTTGAGTGCCGGGTGGTAGGAGATCCCGCGCTCGAGATCCCGCTCGATGTCGCGGGTCACGTTGGCCAGCTGGATCATCTCGCTGACCAGCAGTGCGTCTTCCCTGGCTTCACCCGGGATCTCCCGGTCGGCCAGCTGGTCGAGGGTGAACAGGGCCGGGTAGCCGATCACGTTCCGGCAGTAGAGGGCGAGCTGCCCCTGGTCGACCAGCACACCACCCTGTCTGGAGAAGGCTTCGGTCGACCAGGCCATGCCCTCGGCCATCGACCGCACCAGCTCCGCGATCTGCTGTCGAGCGTCTTCCCCGAGCGTCGCGAAGACAGAGTCGACCAGGTGGCAGCGGTCGATCAGCAGCAGGTAGACCCGGTCCCGTTCGTCACGGGCCAGCGCGGTCCGGGAGCGGGGAGGGGGCGGCCGGAGGATCGGAGTCGAAGCGACCGGCGAACCGCCTCAGTTCGGTCACGCAGGTCGAAGGTTCCGGAACGAGGTCTTCGTAGGTGTCGAGCATGCGGCAGTACAGATAGGCGACCGCGGCGGCCCGCGCCTGCTCTTCGGGCAGGACGACGATGCTGGCCGCGAAGCTGCGGGCCGCGTGGGGCAGGACCTGCCACAGGAACCGGTCAGGGTCGGTCTCCCGGGCCAGCGCGGTCAGGTCGGGGCGACGCCGATCCACCGTGAGACCGCGCAGAAGCTGCACTGGTCCGATGGTTCGATCACCTCTCCTCACCTGACAGAAGCTAGCAACGGCCGGCTTCATAATCCAGTCGTTGCCGGTATCGATGACGGGTTGGCGAGTTGCTACTGTCGCCTGCGTGCCCCAGTCAGCACATACAGACGCTTCCGGAGAGGCGACACCGGAACGCGCTTCGCGGGCGACCCGGGTCGACGGCAGCTCCTTCGGCGGCTCCGCAATCGTTGCCGAAGGACTGAGCAAGTCTTTCGGCGAGGTGACCGCACTCGACGACGTCGACCTCGAGGTTCCTGCCGGGTCGGTGCTCGGCCTGCTCGGTCCGAACGGAGCCGGCAAGACGACCGCCGTGCGGGTGCTAACCACTCTGCTCAAGCCGGACTCCGGCACGGCGACGGTTGCCGGCATGAACATCTTTGACCAGAGCGGCGAACTCCGGGAAAACATCGGCCTGGCCGGTCAGTACGCGGCGGTCGACGAGAACCTGACCGGGACCGAGAACCTGACCATGGTCGGACGCCTTTACGGGATGAGCCGCAGCGTTGCGACCCGGCGAGCCGCCGAACTGCTCGACCGCTTCGACCTGAGCGATGCCGCCGGTCGCCCGGCGAGCACCTATTCGGGCGGGATGCGCCGCCGCCTCGACCTGGCCGCGGCGCTGGTCGCGAAACCGCCGGTCATCTTCCTGGACGAGCCGACCACCGGACTCGACCCCCGCAGCCGGCTGTCGCTCTGGGAGACGATCGAGGATCTCGTGGATGAAGGAACAACCGTGCTGCTGACTACCCAGTACCTCGACGAGGCCGACCGGCTCGCTGACCGCATCGCGGTCATCGATCACGGGCGCGTGATCGCCGACGGCACCTCCGACGAGCTCAAGGACATGGTCGGCGGGGAGAGGCTGGAGGTCACGATTTCCGAGGCGAACCGCGCCGAGAGGGCGGTGGCACTGCTCAGCCCGATGAGCGAAGAGGCTCCGGTCTTCGAAGACGGCTCGGTCAAGCTGACCGTCCGTCGCAGGAAGGGCGCGATCGTGGAAGCGGTCCAGAGGCTCCAGGCGGAAGACATCGGCATCGACGACCTCGGCCTGCGCCGGCCGACTCTCGATGAAGTCTTCCTCACGCTCACCGGCCATGCCGCCGAATCCGGTGAAGACACGGAAGGGGCGGAAAAGTGAAACGGCTGATTTCAGACACGCTCGTGATCACCGAGCGCAACCTGATCCGGCTGCCGCGCTCGCCCGACCTGTTGCTCGCTTTCACGGTTCAGCCGATCATGTTCGTGCTGCTTTTCGTCTACGTCTTCGGTGGCGCGATCAGTACCCCGGGTTTCTCCTACACCGACTTCCTGATCCCTGGCATCATCGTCCAGAACATCGCTTTCGGCGGCTTCGTAACGGCGATCGGCCTGAACGAGGACCTGAGCAAAGGACTGATCGACCGGTTTCGCTCCCTGCCGATGGCCCGCCCCGCCGTCCTGGCCGGGCGGACCCTCGCCGACGTCGTCACCAACCTGCTCTCGGCGATCGTGCTCGTGGTCACCGGGCTGATCATCGGCTTCAGCTTCAACGCCGGGTTGACCGAGATCCTCGCGGGCTTCCTGCTGCTGATCTTCTTCGGCTACGCCTTTTCCTGGGTGTTCGCCTGGTTGGGCCTGATGGTCTCATCGCCCGAATCGGCCAACTCGGTCGGCTTCATCGCCGTATTTCCCCTGACCTTCATCTCGTCCGCCTTCGTACCGGTCGATTCGATGCCGGCCGCCCTCCAGTGGTTCGCCGAGATCAACCCGTTCACCTACGTGGTCGACGCCATGCGCGCGCTGTGGCTCGGAGCCCCGGCCGGCGACAGCATCATCGGTGCCGTCATCTGGACGGTTGTGATCATCGCCGTCTTCGCCCCCCTGGCCGTTCACCGGTACCGCCGCGCCGCCGGCACCTGATCATCCGACGTCGGGTGCCAGGCCCAATAAGCTGCCTTCATGGAACCTGCCGAGATTGCCGCTGATCCGACGAACATGGTCAAGCCGGGAGCCCCCGGAGACGGCCTGATCTTCAATCCGAACACCTGGTCTGCGCCTCACCTCGACGCTGCCGACGAGCAGAAGCTCAAGGCTATGATCGAGTGGTTCGAGGACCGCGGCCAGGAGACCCTCAAGGACCATGACCGCGAGCACCGCTGGTACTCGGACTTCCTCGAGATGCAGGCCGAGAACGGCATCTTCGCCGACTTCCTGACTCCCGACCGCGACAGCGCCGGGGATGAGGCCCGCCGCTGGGATACGCAGAGGATCTGCGCCTTCAACGAGATTTCGGCCTTCTACGGTCTGGCCTACTGGTACACGTGGCAGGTCACGATCCTCGGCCTCGGTCCGATCTTCCAGTCCGACAACGAAGCTGCCCGCGCCAAGGCTGCCGAGCTGCTCGGCGAAGGCGCGATCTTCGCATTCGGTCTTTCCGAGCGTGAGCATGGAGCCGATGTCTACTCGACCGACATGGTCCTGACCCCGCGGGAGGACGGCGAGGGCTGGACCGCTTCCGGAGGCAAGTACTACATCGGCAACGGCAACAAGGCCGGGATGGTCTCGGTCTTCGGCCGGATCGAAGGCATCGAGGGGCCGGAGGGCTACGTCTTCTTCGCCGCCGATTCCCAGCATCCCAATTACATCCTGGTGCGCAACGTGGTCAACTCCCAGAGCTACGTCTCGCAGTTCGAACTCGAGGAGTATCCGGTCGAACCCGGAGACATTCTCCACTCCGGTCCGGGCGCATTCGACGCCGCCCTGAATACGGTCAACATCGGGAAGTTCAACCTCGGCTTCGGTTCGATCGGGATCTGCGAGCACGCTTTCTGGGAGGCCATCACCCACGCCGACTCAAGGGTGCTCTACGGCATGAAGGTGACCGACTTCCCGCACGTGAAGCAGGCCTTCACCGATGCCTTCGCCAGGCTCGCGGCGATGAAGCTCTTCGCCAACCGGTCGATCGACTACTTCCGCACCGCTTCGCTGGAAGACCGCCGCTACCTGCTGTTCAACCCGCTCACCAAGATGAAGGTGACAACCGAAGGCGAGCGTGTGGTCGACCTGCTCTGGGACGTGATCGCTGCCAAGGGCTTCGAGCGCGATATGTGGTTCGAGATGGCCGCCCGCGACATCCGGGCGCTGCCGAAGCTCGAGGGCACGGTCCACGTGAACATGGCCCTCGTCCTCAAGTTCATGGGCTCGTACCTGTTCAACACCGACCCCGACCTGGACGTCCCGCAGCGCACCCTCGAGCCGGGCGATGACGAGTTCCTGTTCGAGCAGGGGCCGGCCAGGGGCCTGTCGAAAATCCGCTTCAGCCCCTGGCAGGAGGCCTTCGAGCCGTTTACCGACGTTGCGAACGTGGCCCTTTTTGCCGAGATGGCGGAGTCGCTCAAGCAGCTGCTGGTCGACGCCCCGCCGGACGAGGCCCAGCAGAAGGACCTCGACTACCTGCTGACCCTCGGGGAGATCTTCACCCTGATCCCGTACGGTCAGTTGATCTGCGAGCAGGCGGCCCTGACCGGACTGCCCCACGACACCCTGGATCAGATCTTCGACGTGCTGGTCCGCGACTTCTCCTCCTATGCGGCCGAGCTCCACGGCAAGACTTCGGCGACCGAGGCCCAGCAGGAGTGGGCCCGCAACGCGATCACCAAGCCGGTCGTCGACCAGGAACGCTTCAACGCCGTCTGGGAGAAGACCCGCGCCCTCGCCGGCGGATACGAGATGCGCCCCTAGCTGCGAGTCCCGGGGTCACGTCGGAGGGCGATCAGGCGGGCGGCGACTCCGGTCGCGAGCACGAGCAGTCCCGCGATGACCGCGGCTGGAGGCAGCGTGACTGCGAGGATCAGGCAGCCGGCCAGCCCGGTGGCGAAGATCCAGCGTGACCGGCTGCGCTCGGTCGGGGCCAGGGTCAGGGCCGAGGCGTTGGCGATCGCGTAGTAGAGGAGGATCGTGAATGCGCTGAAGGCGATCGCCCCGCGCAGATCGGTGGCCAGGACGATCACGCAGACCAGGAGAGCGATCGCGATGTCGGCGTGGTGGGGTACCCGGTAGGTCGGGTGGACCGCGGCCAGGTAGCGGGGGAGGTCGCTGCGCCGGGCCATCGCCAGGGTGGTCCGGCTGACTCCGGCGATCATCGAGAGCAGCACGCCGAGCGAGGCGATCGCCGCGCCGGCCTTGACCACCGGCGAGAACCACTCGAATCTGCCCGCCGAGACCGCGGTCTCCAGCGGTGCCGCCGAGGCAGCCAGGGCCGCCGGTCCGACCGCCAGCAGCGCCGAGGCGATCACCAGCGCGTAGACGGCCACTGCGATCCCCAATGCCACGGGAACCGCCCGGCGGATAGTGCGGGCCGGGTCACGGACCTCTTCGCCCAGGGTCGCGATCCGGGCGTAGCCCGCGAAGGCGAAGAACAGGATCGCCGCCCCCTGGAGAACCCCGTACGGACCGGAGCTGAAGAACGGTTCAAGGTTGCCGCCGGCCGCCTCGCCTCCGAAGAGCGATGCGACCACCACTCCAGCCAGGCAGGCGAGAACGAGCGCGAGGATGACCCTGGTCGCCGAGAGGGTGCGGGCGATCCCCCTGTAGTTCAGTGCGGTCAGGAGGACGACAGCCGCGACCGCGAGTGGGCGGGTCAGGTCGGGGGCGAGGTAGGCCCCGAAAGCGAGGGCCATCGCGGCACAGCTGGCCGTCTTGCCGGTGACGAAACCCCAGCCGGCCAGGTATCCCCACCAATCTCCGAGCCGCTCGCGCCCGTATACGTAGGTTCCGCCGGACTCGGGGTATTTGGCCGCCAGTTCGGCCGACGAGGTGGCGTTGCACCAGGCGACGAAACCGGCGATCAGGAGCGAAGCGAGCATCGCCGCTCCGGCGGCTTCGGCAGCCGGACCGAGTGCCGCGAAGATGCCGGCGCCGATCATCGCCCCGAGCCCGATGACCACGGCGTCGCCCGTTCCCAGCCGACGGTCGAGGGTTGGTTCGGGTCGGCTCACCCGGGCAACGCTACCTGCGCAGCGTCATCCAGTTGTGAAGGCGTTGTGTCAGGCGGGCTGAAGGGCCTGTCGGGCCCGGCGGGCGAGATCCACGGTCGCTGCCCGTAGTCCGCCCGGTGAGTTGATGCGCTCGGAGAAGCTGACCCTGGTCGCCTTGGTGCCTTCGGGTGTCTCGAGTTCGAGGTCGAGCCCGTAGCGATCGGCCCGTTCGCAACGAGCCTCGGTCGCTTCGGGGTAGGCACCAAAGGCCTTGGCCATCACCAGCAGGGCGTCGGCGTGGTCCTCGTTGAGGTGGTTGACCGCATCGAGCGCCTGTGGCTCGACCGGGTCGGGCTCGGCGGCTGCGTAGTCAATCGCCTGCGCGGTGTCCATCCGGCCGTATCCGCCGACCCAGCGGGCCCTTTCGACTTCGAGGATCCAGAATGAGAAGTCGTTGAAGTCCGCATACATCGCGGCAGAAGGCACGGCTTCGAGATGAGCCTCTCGTGCTGACTGCTCGTCGGGGTGCTCGTCCGAACGACGGACCTTTCCGGCCAGCGTCACCCGCCCTCCGGCCAGGACCTCGCCGGCGTGGTTCGGGTCGGCGACCATCAGGGAAGCCTGCCGGTTCTTCTCCAGATTGCGTGCGTGTTCGGCGAGCGTCGAGAGGCAGAGCACGGGCGAACCGTCGTCCATCACGCCGAAGGTGACCAGTGAGGCCCAGGGCGTGCCGTCGTCGCTCAGCGTGGCGAGGGTGCCGGAGGTGGTGGAGGCGACCAGGGTCCGCGCCTCCTCGGCCGGTGAACGCCGGTTCCCGTCGCGGGCGATCGGCGCGACTTCAGGAACCGCGACACCGGCGGGGAGGTCGTGGGCGCCGACTACTGCGGCGGCATTCGGGTCGGTGTGCTCATGGGTCTGACTCGGCAACGGGTCTCTCTTTCGGACGTGACGATTCACAGGTCGAGTGAGTCGTTAGGGTACCCTATTCCCGACGGTTCCGGAAGGAATTGATTTCAAGTGCGGAAGCAGTCGGAGTCAGACAGGTCCGATCTCCTCCCGGCAGTGTTATCACCACAGAGCAAGCGAATTCCTTTTCCCCTCGAAGGAGCACCACATTCATGACCACGAGCCAGGCCCCCGATTACCGCAGGAACCGAGCCGCAGTCTTCACGCCAGCCCTGCTGCTGATCGTGGCCTCGGCCCTGCTGGTTTTCGCTCCGTTGGCCTCGGCCGGTAAGCCCCCCAAGCGCGTCGTTGCCCTGACTCCTTTCGCTGCGAACACGATGGCCAACCTCGGTGTCCAGCCGATCGCGGTGGGTCAGACCCTGGGCGGCGACCGCAGGCTCGCCCCGGTTCTGAACCTCACCCGCAAGCTGACCCTGACCCATCCCAACGGCCCAAACCTCGAGGAGCTGGCCAAGCTGCGGCCCAAGCTCGTCTTCACCTCCTCCCAGTGGAGCAAGGGAACCTCGGCGATGCGGCAGCTCGGCATCAGGGTGGTCAGGGCCGAGCCCACCAGCATCGGTCAGGTTTACAAGCAGACCCGCAAGATCGCAAAGATCATGAAGCGTCAGGCCAAAGGCAAGCGGCTGGTGCGCCAGATGAAGAAGCAGACCCGCAAGAACACCCAGGGGATCAAGGAGCGTCCCAAGGTGATGCTGATCCTCGGGGTGGGCCGCACACCGTTCACTTTTCTCTCCAACAGCTGGGGTGGGCAGATCATGCGCTCGGCCGGCGCTCAGCTGGTGACCGGCGGGGCCTCCGGCAGCGGCGGGTTCGCCCGGATCTCGGATGAAGTGGTGGTCGCCAACAATCCCGAAGTGATCGTCGCGGTCCCGCATGCCAATACGGATGACATTCCGGCGATGAAGGATTACATCAAAACCAATCCGGCCTGGGAGCTGACCGACGCCGCCCAGAACGACCGCGTCTACATTTCGACCGACAACTCGCTGCTGCAGGCCGGGACCGACATGGGCAAGGTCATCCGCAAGGTCCGGACGCAGTACCTGCGAAACCGCTGATCTTCACCATGACTGAATAGCCTTGCCGGTCGTGAGCATCAGGCGAACCGCGGTCGTTTGTGTCCTGCTGGCGGCCCTCGCCGCCGCGGTCGTCGCTTCGCTCGCACTCGGCGCGGTCAGCATCCCGTTCCGGGACGTGATCGACATCATCTTCGGCAACCCCCCGCCGGGTCCGGATACGCAGATCGTCGAAACGCTGCGCACTCCCCGCACGGTCGAGGCTTTGCTGGTGGGGGCCGGGCTCGGCGTTGCCGGTGCTCTGCTTCAGGGCGCACTCGGCAACCCGCTCGCTTCACCCGACGTGATCGGGGTGACCAGCGGCGCCGGTTTCGGAGCGGTGCTGATCATCATCCTTATTCCTGACAGCATCGCCCTGCTGCCGGTCGGCGCCCTCGCCTTCGGCCTGCTGGCCGCCGCGATGGTGTTCGTGATCGGCTTCACCGGACCGACCGGGGGAGGGATCGGCCGGGTGATCCTGGCCGGCATCGCGATCGCCTCTCTCTTCACCGCCGGGACGGCCGGCCTGATGGCGGCCTATCCCGATCGTGTGCCTTCGGCGATCTTCTTCCTGGTCGGCGGCCTCACCTCGACCGGCTGGCAGACGCTCGACCAGGTCTGGCCCTACTTCGCCTTCGGGACAGTGCTCGCGATCTTCATGATCCGACCGCTGGATCGGCTCCTGCTTGGTGACGACGTCGCGGCCTCCCTGGGCTCCAAGCCCCGCACGATCCGTCTGCTCTCGGCCCTCGCGGCGGCTGTTCTCGCCTCGGCCGCGGCTGCCGTCGCCGGTCTGGTGGCGTTCATCGGCCTGGTGATCCCGCATGTCGTGAGGCTGGCGGGAGGGACCAACAATCACACCTTCGTCGTTCCGGTTTCCGCCCTCGGCGGAGCTGCGCTGCTGGTCGCGGCAGACACCCTCGCCCGGACCATCAGGGCGCCGATTGAGATGCCGGTCGGACCGTTCCTCGTACTGCTCGGCGTGCCGGTATTCCTCTGGCTGCTGAGGAAGGCGGTCTGATGGCGATCGGACGCGGCAGCCCGGACTTCGATCCGGAGGCGCCTCTGGTCGAAGCCCGCGGGATCGGGGTCACGATCGGCGAGACGGAGATCCTCCGCGGCGCGGATCTGACCCTGAACGCCGGCGAACTGCTGGCGGTCATCGGTCCGAACGGAGCCGGAAAATCGACGCTGGCCAGGTCGATCTGCGGGCTGCGCAAGCCGACCGCCGGCACCGTGCACTGGTCCGGCGTGGACCTGTCCCGGCTCAAGGGCCGCGACCTCGCCCGGTTGCGGGCCTTCGTACCTCAGCGGGCCCAGGTGCCGAACGGCGTCACGGTCGGCGACGCGGTCAGGATCGGTCGGTCTGCCCACCTCAAGCCGCTACAGGGGTTCACAGCCGAAGACCGTGAGGAGATCCGGACCTCGCTCGCCCGTGCCCGCGTGGACGGCTTCGAGGACCGGCTGCTCAACACCCTGTCCGGAGGCGAGATGCAGCGGGTGCAGGTGGCGGTCGGTCTGGCGCAGGGTGCGCCGGTGCTGGTCGCCGACGAACCGACCGCCCAGCTGGACCTCGGGGCCACCGCCTCGGTCTCGAAACTGCTGCGGCGGCTGGTCTCTGACGGCCTAGGTGTACTGCTGATCGTGCATGATCTGGCGCTTGCCGCGGCGGTCGCTGACCGCATCGTCGTAATGAGTGACGGATGTACGATCGCAACTGGAGCCCCCCTCGAAGTGTTATCTAGTCAGTTGATAAGCGACGTCTGGGGTGTCGAGGCCGAATTGGTCCGTCACCAGGGCCGCTCGGGCCTCCATGTGCAATGGCTCGAGGGCGACCCGACCGGCCGTAGCTGAGCGGAATTCGCGGAATTCCATGCTTGTTAGTATGAATTGAATAAGGCTTGCCTAACACCCCTCAAACTGTCCGGATCTCAAGGAGAAAAATCACAGATGCCCCTCGTTCGCAGCAGCACTGAATCTGATCGCAGGAGCGGATCGCTCGCCACATTCGCCCTGTCCCTGCTGGCCGTCGGGACCCTGGGTCTTCTCGCCTTCGCTTCCGGTGCGACCGCAGCCGTACCGGAGCAGGCCAGCTTCTCGATGACGATCGGAACCGGGAAGTCCGGCAAGCTGCTGAAGAAATCCGGCGTCCGGTTCTCGGCAGTCAAGCCCTCGGAACAGAAGCGCCTGAGTGGCAAGCGGGTCCGGATCACCTCGACCCTGAAGGCGACCGCGGATGACGGCGAAGTAGCGCGCCTGCGTGGCGGCATCAAGTTCACCGAGGGCAAGCGCAAGCTCGTTTTCCGCCAGCTAGAAGTCCGGTTCATCACCGATCCGATGCAGATCAGGGGAACCGCGAACGGCAAGTCGATCAAGCTCTTCACCACCAAGGTGGATGCGGACGTCGATCCGGCGGTCCGCAGTGTCGAGTACAACCCCTCGGCCCTCAAGCTGAGCAAGCGCTCGGCGAAGATGATCAAGTCGAAGCTCCGACTGAAGAAACTTGCCGCGGCCAAGGCAGGCACGCTCAGCGACGGGTTCTACGTGGGCGAGATCGAAGATCCTTACCTCGACCTCTGCGGGATCCCCGCGACCAGCTACTCGAAGCCGACCGTCCCGCCGGCAGTCGACCCGCCGGTGCTGGCCAACTCCGTCAGCACGGTCGGGGAGCCGCTCGAGTGGGGCTTCAAGACGAGCTTCAACGGCTACGTGAACGGCATCGGAAATATCGGAGTCCTCGACGGGGCAACCAAGATCCCGTTCCCCGGACCCCCGAATCCGGCCGCCCCTCCGTGGAAGTTCGGTTTCGTATTCGAGCCGGGTGAGTACAAAGCCAACGAACCGGGTACGGGCGACGATCAGGCCGTGCTGAACGGCAGCGGCAGCGTCATGTACTGCAACGAGGCACACGGATTCCGGATCGTGATCGCCAATCCGACAGTCGTGATCGACGGTGCGTCTTCGCGGGTGATCGCCGACGTCAACACCAACATCAGCGGTGACCTGATGCCGGCGAGCAGGGTACATCTGGCCGACCTCGACCTGTCCGAGGCCACCATCACCGAGGTGCAGCCGGGCGAAGTCAGGTGGACCTTCCCGGTGACCCAGGTTCCGCCGGCGCCGGCAACCGCATCGGCGGTGACCCTCTCGCAGGACGGCTCTGACGCCCTCAGGCTCTGCGAGGTCAGCGTGCCCGGGGCGCCTCCCGGGTGTCTCTACCCGCCGGGCACCCTGCTCGACGCGCTTACGGTGACCGCAGTCTCCGCCCTGGGATAGGAGTCCCGGGTGGTCGACGCCAGAACCGGTGACAGACGGACGGACCGGTGGCTGCCTGCCACCGGCCGGCTGTTGGTCGCTGCGGTTCTGCTGGCGCTGACCTTCATCTCTGTCGGTACCTCCTCCGCATCCGCCTCCACGCTGGAGCCCTGCCCGAAGCCTCCGCCGGCTCCGCGGTTCGAGGGTGAAGGCACCCTGGTCGTTTCCAGCGGGACCAAGAAGATGCTGCGCCGACAGGGGATCCGGCAGCGGCTCGTTTCACCGGCCAACTCCTTCACCGGCCGACCCACCTATCCGCTGAAGAACGCGGCGCTCTCCGGCTCGAGGGCGAGGGTCCTGCTGGGCGGCGGCTTCCGGCTCCGGTCCGGCAAGGGGCAGGCCATCCGGGTATCGGACATGAGGCTGATCGTGAAGAAGGGTGCCCGTCCGGTGGTCTCGGCGAAGGTCGCCGGCCGGAAGATGCGGCTCTTCAGCATCTCCAAGGCAAAGACCAGGCTGAACCAGAAGACTGGAGTGCTCAACATCCGCCGGGGGTCGGCCAGGCTGTCACCCAAAGCATCGAAGAAGATCGCGAGCAGGTTCCGTCTCGGCAAGAAGCGAGGGCTTTCCAGCGGCAGCGAGTGGGGTTCGATTTCCGTATTCGCGGCGCGCAACATCAAGACCGAGGATCCCGAGGCCGAAACCCCGGTCGAGCCGGCTTTTCTGGACCGTCCGCCCGGGGCAACCGATGTGACCTCGGCGACCATCGAGTGGCGCGTCCGTGAGTCGTTCATCCGCTACGTCGCGGTAGGGGAAGGGACATCCGTCGCCGCCGGCGCCTCGGCCGCCCCTCCGGAGGCAATCGGGGTGACCGCCCCGCTGACCTACTCCTTCAGCTTCCCGTTCTCGGACGGATGGTCTGCGGGCGACGGCGGCCCGACCGCGATCCACGGCAGCGGCAGAGTCGGTTTCCGATACTGCGCCAATACGATCAACTTCACCGTGGCCGACCCGGAGATCGAACTCAATGGCGACGCCGATTCACGGCTGATCTTCAGGGTCAACGGAACGGACGGCACCGCATTCCCGAACTCGCGCGCGGTCATGGTTCAGCTGATCCCGAGCCAGGTGACACCGACCATCAACGGCAATACGACCACCTGGACCGACATCCCCGGGTTCATCCCGCAGGCCGCCACCGGCATTTTCGCCGACTTCTACCCGCCTTTCCCCGGCAGCATCGACAGCCCGGTCGCCGGACTTTCCCGCTTCGGTTCAGTGACCGTCAGGTATACGACCGGATGAGTCTCGCGATCGACACCTTGATCCGGCTCCGCTCGTTTCACCGTCTCTTTGCTCTCGTGGCCGCGACCGCTGCCCTGGTGCTCTGCTTTACCTCCCCGCCGGCACTGGCGAAAGACGGTCAGGTAACAGTGCAGGTCGCCGGCATCACCCTCGAATCGGTGACCGTGAAGCTGAACGAGCTGGGCGCGAATGACATCAACAACCGCGAGTACAGGCTGAAGGATGGGCCGGTGACGATCAGCGGTCATTCGCTTCGCCAGATCATGGTGAAGGCCGATGCCGAGTCGGAAGCGATCGACCTCGAGACGATCCCTTCGGTCACTATCGAACCGTCGGTTGAGGAGGGCTCTGGCGGCACGTCGGGAAGGCCGATCAGGATATCCGGTGACGATGTGCGTGACCCCGAGGCTTTCCCGGACGGACCGCCAGTTTTCTACGAGGACAACGGGGCGACGGTCTTCGTAATGCCGGGGACCACCTCCGGGGCGAGCGGAAGCCGCGCCCGGTACGCTAACGTAGCGGTCGGGATCAAAGTGAACACTGCCGACTTCGACGTGGAACTGTCGGCTTCGCGGAACCAAGTTAAGGTTGGGCAGAAAGTCACTTTCCGCGCCAAGGTGAGCGGGCAGGAGGTGGGGGAGAACCTCAGCTTCAGCTGGAACTTCAACGACGGTGGAATCCGCACGACGACGGCCGGCAGAACCGGCCACACCTTCACCTCCAAGGGCAGCTACCCGGTGATCCTCAACGTGACCGGACTCTTCGGCAGCGGTCGGTCCGGAATCCTGATCGAGGTCGACGGGACGGACGAGGAGAAGGACCCCGAAAAGAAGCCTGAAGGAAACGAAGGCACCGGCGGCGAGAACGGCGGCAGCGGAGGCACCGGCGACGGATTCGGCGGTGGTACCGGGGGCTTCGGAACCGGGACCGGAACCGGCTTTCCCGGAGTGGTGCCAGGGCCCGTGACCCCGGCCGCGCCCGCTCCCGCGATCCAGACGCCGGCGCCCGCCCCACAGCCCGAGCCCGAACCGGAGCCGGACCCGCCTGTCGACGACGGCCTGGTGGAGGTCCAGGGCGAACTGGTCGACCCCCTCGGCAGTGCCGCAGTGGTCGGCCCGGAGAGATGCACCGGCGACCGAGAGTGCCGACCCGGAGGCCTCCGGGGTCGAGCAGGGCGGATTCGGTATCCCCGGCGAGGCCTGGGCGATAGCCGGCATCGGCCTGTTACTCGGTCTCGGCGGCTTCGCCGAGTTGCGGGTCTTTTCCAGGCTCTACTGACCCGGCGTCACTTCAGTGTGACCTGGGAGCCGCCGGTGATCGAGTCGGTTCCGTCAGGAAAGCGGACCCAGGCCTTGTTGGTGCCGTCGTAGTCCGGAGCCCAGAGGACCAGAGTCGCATCCCCGCGCTGGTTCACCTCACATGCGCCGGTGCCTTCATCGTCGACCCCACGCCAGATGCGGACGAACGGATTCTCTTCCCATTCGACGGCGATCGTGCTCGGCTCCCTGTGGCCGGGGTGGATCCGGGTCTCCGGTGGCAGGGTCATCACTTTCTCCATGATCGAATGCTTCAGGTCCTCGAAGCCGGTGGCCCCCGGTGCCATCGTGCCCGCGACGGTGCCCTTGAAGATGAGGTCGGCGGTGATCAGGTCGGTGCCGTTGATCAGGAAGGCGAGGTGTCCGCCGGCGTGTCCGGGGGTGAAGATCGTCTCGATCCTGAGGCCTCCGGTTTCGATCACGTCGCTGTCCTCGAGCAGCCGGTCGACCTTGAAGTCGACGTTGCCTGCCGTCACCCTGTGGGCGCAGATCGGGATCTCCCTTTCCTGCGCGAGCTCGCCGAGTCCGACCACGTGGTCCCAGTGGTCGTGGGTGAGCAGGATGTGGGTCAGCTCGGTCCCTTCACGGTCGGCCCGCTCCAGCAGGGGCTCGATCACACCGTTGCCGTCGATCAGCACGCCCTTGCCACCGGGCTCGTCGACGACGAGGTAAGAGTTGGAAAGCCAATCAGCCTGTTCGACGCGCTGGAGGATCATCAATGCCTTTCGTGGCGGGTGGTCAGTTGAAGTGGATGACGCTGCGGATGCCGTCCTGGGCCTCCATCAGCTCGAAGCCGCGATTGACTTCATCGAGGGTGAGTTCGTGTGAGAGGAAGGGGTCTACGTTGATCTCTCCGGCCATGTAGCGCTCGATCAATTCGGGCACCTGATCGCGTCCCTTGACCCCGCCGAACGAAGATCCGGCAACCCGCCGGCCGGTGATCAGCCACCTGGGGATGATGTCAAGCGTTTCGCCCTTGCCCGCGACGCCGGCGATCGTGCAGCAGGCCCCAGCCCATCCGGGCAGATTCGACAGCCTGCTCCATCACCTTGACCAGGCCGGTCGCCTCGAAGGTGAAGTCGGCGCCGAAGCCACCGGTCATCTCGAGGATGCGCTCGACCGTGTCGTCGCCTCCGGCCAGCAGGTCGGTGGCGCCCTGCTCCCGGGCCATTTCGAGCCTGCTTTCGGAAAGGTCCACGCAGATGATCCGGCCCGCCCCCTGAAGGGCGCAGCCGGCCACGGCCCCGAGGCCGACCATGCCGGCGCCGAATACCACGCAGGTGGAGCCTTCGGTGACCCGGGCCGTGTACATCGCCGCACCGAGACCGGTCGAGAGCCCGCAGGCGAAGAGGCATGCCCGGTCCAGCGGGGCCTCGGGATTGATCCTGGCCAGCGCGATCTCGGGCATCACCGTGTACTCGGCGAAGGTCGAGGTACCCATGAAGTGACGAATCGGCTCGCCGTCACGCGAGAGGCGGGTGGTCCCGTCGGGCAGATGGCCCTTGCCCTGCTCCTCCCGGATCGCCAGGCAGAGGTTTGTGCGCGGGTCGAGGCAGTGGACGCACTCGCGGCACTGGGGCGAGAAAAGGGTCACTACGTGGTCGCCGGGCGAGAGGGAAGAGACTCCTTCGCCGACGGCTTCGACTACCCCGGCGCCCTCGTGGCCCAGCACGGCGGGCGCGTAACCCGAGGGGTCGGCGCCGGAAGCGGTGTACAGGTCGGTGTGGCAGACCCCGCAGGCTTCGAGTCGCACCAGTACCTCACCGGCCGCCGGTTCCTGAAGATCAACCTCCTGAACGGAAAGGGGCTTGCCGAACTCCTCCAGAACCGCCGCTCTCATCTTCATGCGTCGATCCTAGAGCAGCCGGCGGCTCTGTTTCAGTCGGGCTTGCGGTCGCGCTTGGCTTCGTACATGGCCCGGTCCGCCTCCTCCAGGGCTGCTTCGGCGCTGGTGGTCTCGCGACTGATCCTCGCACCGCCGACACTCGCACGGCAACGGATGTTCAGGCCTTCCGGGTCGAATGCGACGTGGTCGAAGTGATCCATCAGGTCGGCGGCTTTGACTTCGGTCTGCAGCGAACCGAGGCCTCTCATGAGCAGAACGAACTCGTCCCCGCCGAGTCGGGCTACAAGGTCGGTCGAGCGGATCCGGTTGCTCAGTTCGCCGGCGGCGAATCGCAGGAGCTCGTCACCAACCGCATGTCCGTGCCTGTCGTTGATCTCTTTGAATTCGTCGAAGTCGAGCAGCAGGAGGGAGGCCGAGACATCGCTCGTCTGGCATTCCTTGAGTACGTCGGCGAGCGCACTCTCGAGTTGTCGGCGATTGGCGACCCCCGTCAGCGGATCGTGTCCTGCCTCGCTCCGGAGGTCGACCTCAACCTGCTTTCGTTCGGAGATGTTGGTTGTCTGGGCGACCACGTAGGGTGCTTCGCCCGACTCGCCCCTCACCAGCGAGACGGCCAGCATCAGCCAGACGGTCTCACCGGTCTTCCTGGTGAATCGCTTTTCCAGCGAGTAGGAATCGAACTCTCCGTCCAGGGCTCTCCTGATCAGATCCACCTGTTCATCCATGTCATCGGGATGGGCTATGTCCTTGACTCTCAGACTGGTCAGCTCGGCTTCGGAGTATCCGGTCAGTTCACTCATCGCCGGATTGACTCTCAGGAACCTTCCGTTGAGGGCGACCAGGGCCATTCCGTTCGGTGCGTCGGTAAACGCTGTTTCGAACAGCGTTCTCGCATCGGCCAAGCTGCGTTCAGCAGCGAGCCGCTCCGAAATGTCCACCCCGACGGTGACGATGCCGTAGGTCGACCCGTCGGCCCGGCGCAGCGGCGCCCTCTCCGTGAGCAGGTTGCCGGTCGAACCGTCGGCGGCCGGAAGCTGCCGCTCGACGCGGACTGCCTCGTCCCGTTTGAGCACTTCGTTGTCGTCCTGGCGCAGGCGCCGGCCGATCGCGGACGGGAAGAATTCATAGATCGACTTCCCGATCGCATCGCCCCGTCTGATGCCGGTGAAGTCCTCGAAGCAGCGGTTAACGTGCAGGACCTTGCGGTCGGTGCCTTTGACCGAAACCAGGTGACTGATGCTGTCGAGCACGTCCTCGAAAAACTCTCTCTCCTCGGCCACCTGATCCTCGGCCCGCTTGCGGTCCGTGATGTCGGTGGCGAAACCGAGGACGGCCACCACGCCGCCGTCTTCCACGATCGGCCGGGCATCGAAGCGATACCAGGCGGACCCGTCGTTCGAGCGCGCCTCCAGCCCGGAGCTGATCCCGTCGAAAGCACGCCTCAGAGCGGTCTCGAGGGTCTCGGTGGACTCGTCCGGAAACAGTTCGCCCAGCGACAGCCCGACGATCTGCTCCGGGTCGAAGCCCCGCTGGACGATGGCTTCACCGAAGGCCTCGAGGACCCGGAAATCGGGGTCGAAGACGATGCCCCCCGAATCGGGCAGCAGGGCAACGGCCTGCCTGAGCAGGTCGTAGTCGGAACCTCCCTCAGCAGCGGTCTTCACGCCAGCCTCCTCTCTGGTCATGCCCGGAACCCTACATTCAGCGACTTGCCTCCGCAACGCGAAACGGCCGGTGAGTACCCACCGGCCGTTTCGAGGAGTCTTCCGATCGCGGTCGGACTACTTGATGAAGAGCATCTCCGAGTACTTCGGAAGCGGCCAGAGGTCGTCTGTGACGATCCGCTCGAGTTTGTCGGCGGCAACCCGCACCTCGTGCATCTTGGCGAGCTGCTCGTCCCGGGCGTAGATCGCGAGGTCGATGCCTTCCTTGTCGATCCCGTCCGGGTAGTGGTTGACCTCTTCCAGCGCCATCGTCCGGTCTACGAGATCGTTCAGCAGGCCGCGCGTTTCCTTTTCGAGGAAGTCGGCGTCGGCATCGTCGAGCAGGGTCAGGTGGCGCAGCGTCGCCGGGATGATCTGGGTCCGGGCCATGGTCGCTGCGGTCTCAGCCTCGATGTTCGCCTGCATCGCGTACTGCTCGACCCAGACCTCGTACCTGGCCTCGAGCTCGCGCCGCGACAGCACCTCGTAGTGCTCAAAGGTCCCGACGGTGCTTTCGGCAACGACCTCGGGCAGGGCGTCCGGCGTCGTCCGCAGGTTCTTCAGGCCGCGCCGAGCCGCTTCTTCCTGCCACTCGTCGGAGTAACCATCGCCGTCGAAACAGATCTGACGGTTCGCCGAGTAGGAGTCGGCCACCACCTTGAACACCTTGGCTGCCAGGTCGCCTTCCTCCGAGGCCTCGAGCTTGCCTGCCAGTTCGTCGATCGCTTCGGCGACGATGGTGTTGAGCACCGTGTTGGTGAAGGCCAGCGACATGCTCGAGCCGAGGGCCCGGAACTCGAACTTGTTGCCGGTGAAGGCGAACGGGGAGGTGCGGTTGCGGTCGCCGCCGTCCATCGGCAGGTTGGGCAGCACCTCCGCGCCCAGGTCGAGCATCTCTTCGGGGGTGTGGGGATCGCCTTCTCCGGCGGCCAGGGTGTCGAACACCTTTTCGAGTTCCCCGCCGAGGAAGATCGAGATGATCGCAGGCGGCGCCTCGTTGGCCCCGAGCCTGTGGTCCTGGCCGATGTTCGCCACGGTCGCCCTCAGCAGTCCCTGGTGCTTGTTCACCGCCTGGATCACGGCCGCACAGAAGAACAGGAAGCTGAGGTTCTCTGCCGGGGTGTCGCCCGGATCGAGCAGGTTGTGGCCGGTATCGGTGCCCATCGACCAGTTGTTGTGCTTGCCCGAGCCGTTGACTCCGGCGAAGGGCTTCTCATGGAGCAGGCAGACCAGTCCGTACTTCCTGGCGACGCTCTGCATGATCTGCATGAGCAGCTGCTGATGGTCGGAGCCGACGTTCGAGTTCTCGAACATCGGAGCGATCTCGTACTGAGCCGGGGCGACCTCGTTGTGACGGGTCTTGATCGGCACTCCGAGCTTGGCAAGTTCCCGCTCGGTCTCCATCATGCATGCGAGCACACGCTCGGGGATCGCACCGAAGTAGTGATCGTCGAGTTCGTGGCCCTTGGCCGGCTTGGTGCCGAACAGGGTTCGCCCGGTGAGGATGAGGTCGGGACGGGAGTAGAAGTACTGCTCGTCGATCAGGAAGTACTCCTGCTCGGGACCGACGGTGGTGACAACGCGCTGGGTCTTCTCGTCGCCGAGCAGGCCGAGTGCGTGAACCGCCGACTTCGACAGCGTGTCCATCGAGCGCAGGAGCGGGATCTTGGCGTCGAGGGCTTCACCGGTCCACGAAGCGAAGGCGGTCGGAATGCAAAGCAGGGTGCCGTTGGGGTTGTCGAGCAGGAAGGCGGGGCTGGTCGGATCCCAGGCGGTGTATCCGCGGGCCTCGAAGGTCGAGCGGATACCGCCCGAGGGGAAGGAGGACGCGTCGGGCTCTCCCTGGATCAGCTCGCTGCCCTTGAACTTCGCGATCGAACCACCCTCGGGTGTCGGGTCGAAGAACGAGTCGTGTTTCTCGGCGGTGAGGCCGGTCAGCGGCTGGAATACGTGCGTGAAGTGGGTAGCCCCCCGCTCGAGGGCCCAGTCCTTCATGGCTGCGGCCACTTCGTCGGCGAGCTCTACGTCCAGCGCTTCGCCGCGCTCGAGCGTGCCCTGCAGGCGGTTGAAGACATCTTCGGAAAGACGTTCTCGCTGGGTCTGTATCGAGAAGACGTTGCTGCCGAAGACTACGTTTTCGTCCCGGGTCAGGTCCGTGGATTCGACCGAGGATCCGTTCGGGAACCACTGTGCGGCGGTTACGTTCTGCTGGCGGGTCGGTGACATGTTGTGGCGATACCTCCTGGTGGCAAGATTGATGGAAAGCGATACGCAGCCTAGTTTCGACCTGCTGGGGCGCTCTTGTACGCAAGGCTAAGGTTAGGACAGACCGTCCTTCCTGTCGTCCAGCCCCCGCCCGGGGAGCCGCATTCAGTCGCGAGCGTACCGCCGACCGGACGCTTGCTGCACGATTGTGTGCATCGACTCACGCAAAGATCGTCTAGAACTCATGTATGGTTCCTGACACAACAGATCGCCGAATCCCCGGAATACGTACTCCGGGGAGCGGGGGACCCACAGGGATTCGAGTCCCAGGGGCCAGCCGGAATCAGTTTTCCGGCGCGCAACTCTTTCAGCGCGAGCCCGACAGCTAACCCCGCAGGCGCCAGAAAGAGAGATTTTGTTCAGACGCCAAAACATCCGGTATTCGAAAGCTGCAGCATTTGCGGTCGCATCCTTGTTGCTCTTGGTGCTGGTCTCCGGAATTCCCCGGCCGGGGTCGGAGGCCAGGGCGCAGGTCGCAGGGGCTTCCGCGCTAAAGAGCGGGGGCCTTGGGGTCCCCGGCAAGCCGAAAATCAGGAATGTGGTCTGTGTGAAGCAGTGCGTCTCGGCCCGCAAGGCGACGCCCGGCGCGACGGTAAAGGTAGCCGGCAGACACCTCAGTCGCGCTCGCCACGTCGTCTTCAACGGACGCTCCGGACCGCAGAGGGCCCGCTACCAGGAGCGCAGGTTCAACTGGGTCCGGGTCGTGGTGCCCAAGGCAGCCGCTGCCGGGCGGCCGTTCGTGGTCAGCACTTCCGGCTTCCGTTCCAACCGTGCCCCGCGCCAGCTGGAAATACTGCCGGTCAGCCGCATCCCCAAAGAGGTCTTCCCGGTTCGCGGAACTTTCAACTACGGAGGCTCCGGTGCGAAATTCGGTGCCGGGCGTTCGGGATATTCACACCAGGGTCAGGACCTGATGGCTCCCTGTGGCACCCGCCTGGTCTCGATACGCAAGGCCAGAGTGCTCTTTCGCCAGTACCACAGCGCCGCCGGCCACTACGTCGTCCTGCGCAACCTCGGCACGAACACCCAGTTTGCCTACATGCACCTGATCCGGCCCTCGAAGCTGCGCCCCGGGCAGGTCGTCGGAGCGGGCCAGCTGGTCGGGCTGGTCGGACAGACCGGTCGTGCCTACGGCTGCCATCTCCACTTCGAGTACTGGGTCGGCGCCTGGCAGCGGGGAGGAAGCCCGATCGACCCGCTCCCTTACCTGCGTTCACTTCAGAAGCGCTGACGGCCACCCGGATCTGCCACCGCAGGGGGTTCCGCTTGCCTCTTAGGTAGGATCAGTCCCTCAGGAAGGAGTATCAGCGGTGGGGAGATCACCGGGTAGCTCAGATTGACGCCAGCCAATCCAGCACAGCCAAGCCGTGCATCAGGTCGCGGTCGCGCCTCGGCGCTGCTCAGAGTCGCAACTCTGGGAGTCTTCGTCTGCGCCTTGATCCTTGTCGCCACGCTGATTTTCTCGGGTGGCTCCGGTTACAAGTACACGCTCAAGTTTGAGAACGTGAGCCTGCTCGTCCCGGGCAACCTCGTCCTGGTCGGCGGCCACCCGGTGGGCTCGGTCGAATCGATCAAGCTCAGCGATGACAACCTCGCCGAGATGGAAGTCGAACTCGACGAACAGATTCGCGAGGGCGCCACCTTCATCGTCCGCAAGAGTTCGCTCTCCAGCGTTCACAGCCATTTCATCTCGATGACTCCGGGGCCGGACAACGCTCCCGTGGTCGAAGAAGGCACCGTGCTCGGAGAGGACTCGACCACTGCCGCGGTCGAGATCGACCAGCTCTTCGACACCTTCGACGCGAAGACCCGCAGGGGCTGGTCCAACCTGATCAGGGGAGTGTCTTCGATCTACGCCGGTGAAGCCGCCGAAGGAGCCAACAAGACCTTCAAGTACTCCGGCGCCTCGTTCAGTGCCACCCAGCGTCTGATGGCCGAACTCTCCGATCAGGACGCGAAGCTCGATCAGTTCGTTAAGAACACCGGCGGGCTCATGACCACGCTGGCAGAGGTCTCGCCGACCCTGACCGAGATGGTCAGCAACGCGAACACCGCACTGGGCGCGATCGCCAGCGAGAACGAATCACTCTCCCTTGCCCTCCAGGAACTGCCTCCGACTCTGCGACAGGGCAATACGACCTTCGTCAACCTCAGGGCGGCCCTCGATGACGTCGAGCCCTTGCTGGTCGCCAACGGACGGGCCGCCGACGCCGGACTCGCGAACTTCCTGCGCGACGACGTCACCCCCGTGGTCCGGAAGCTGAAGCCGGTCGCCTCGAACCTGGCCACCGTCGCGAGCAAGCCCGGTCCGAGCAACGATGCCAACGAACTGCTGGCGGCCCTGATACCTCTCCAGAGCACCGCCCGGCCCGCAGTGAACGCGTTGGTGCGGGCGCTCAATGCTTCCCAGGAGGAAGTTTCGGAGACCCGCGCCTATGCGCCTGACATCTTCAACGCCTTCGCGAAGCTCGGCGCTGCCACCGCCAATTACGACGCCAACGGGCACTACACCAGGGTCCGGCCGACCGCCACGGGGCTCTCGGAGCTGAACGGCACGACGATCGAGCCGCAGACGGCCCCGACCACCTATGGCGGACTCGAGCTGATCAGCGGCCTCAACCGGTGCCCGGGTGGATCGACCCAGCCGATCGCCGGATCGAACCCATTCCTCGATGAAGGCAATCTCGTCGGCAAGTGCGACCCGAGCCAGGTCCCATGAAGAAGCTGATCAAGATTGTCCTGATCCTGGCACTGATCGTGCTGGCCTTCCTGTTCGTTCGCAGCTGTACCGACGACAGCGACGCCTACCAGGTGAGGGCGATATTCGACAACGGTGGTTTCGTCGTTCCGGGTGTCGATGTCAGGATCGCCGGCGCCAACGTCGGCAGCGTCGATTCGGTTGACGTCACTCTCGATGAGGAGACGGTGTCCAACGACCCCGAAGACCCGGTGGCGGAAGGCAAGGCCGTGGTCGTCATGCAGATCAACGACCCGAGCTTCCAGGACTTCCGCGAGGACGCCTCCTGCATCATCCGCCCGCAGTCACTGATCGGTGAGAAGTTCCTCGACTGCAGCGTGACCGAGCCGCGGCCGCCCGGTACCGAGGCTCCGCCGGAGCTGGAGCCGATTCCGGAAGGGGAGCCCGGGGCGGGCCAGTACCTGCTGCCGGTGGAGAACAACTCCCGATCGGTCGACCAGGACCTGATCAACAACATCTACCGCCTGCCGTATGCGCAGCGCTTCCGGATCATCCTCAACGAACTCGGCGTCGGCCTGGCCACGCGAGGCCCCGAGCTGAACGAGACGATCACCCGCGCCAATCCCACCCTCCGTGAGGTGAACAAGGTCTTCGCCATCCTCGCCTCCCAGAACAAGCGCCTCGCGCAGCTGGCAAGGAACGGTGACAACAACCTGACGAAGCTGGCCGAGCGTCGTACCAACATGGTCGGGTTCTTCCGCAACGCCGGCTTCACCGCCGGTGCGACCGCCGAGCGCACCGAGGACATGCGCCAGAACCTGGCCAACCTGCCGACCACGCTCAGGGAGCTGCGATCCACCTTCAACGCGCTGGGCACCTTCGCCGGCGACGCCGAGCCGGTCTTCCGCACTCTGCGGCCCGCCGCCGAGGACATCAGCCGTTTCACCACGTCCACCAAGCCGTTCGCCGAGGCGACTGAGACTTCGCTGACCAGCCTCGGCCGCGCCACCCGGACCGCGGGACCGGACCTGGTCGCGTCGAGGCCCATCATCCAGAAGCTCGGCAAGCAGGCCCGGACAGGCGAAGAGCCGTTCACCGACCTGGAGTTCTTCCTCGGCAGCACCCGCAAGGCCAGCGGCTTCCGCAACCTGATGCTTTTCTTCTATAACACGGCGAGTTCACTCAACGGTTTCGACCAGTACGGCCACTACCAGCGGACCAACCTGATCATCACCGGCTGCACCGAGTACAAGCTCGCGATCTTCAGTAACTGCGGTGCGACCTGGGCATCGACGCGGAGCAACCTGTCCGCTGAAGGAGCCGAGCAGCTCGGCCAGCTCGGTGACTCGGGTGGCATCGCCCCGGGCGAGCTCTCCGGGCCGACCGGTGAAACCGGCCCGACGGGCGAGACCGGCGAGACCGGAGACACGGGCGATACCGGGGCGACGGGTGACACCGGCCTGACCGGTCCGACCGGCGAAACCGGCGGGACGGGCGACACCGGGCCGACCGACCGGGACCCGGCTGCCGTACCGGAAGCCGATCAGGCCCTGTTGCCCCGCGGGCAGACCGCCGCGACTCAGAACTCGACCCCCGTGAACAACGCGCTCACGGACGAGATGCGCAGCCAGATGACCATCCTCGACTACCTGATGGGCCGCTGATGCATCGAGTCGAGGAAGAAAGCTCGGATCTCGGCCAGCCCGCTGCTGGTCGGCGCGGTCACGACCGTGATCGTGATCGTCGGCGTCTTCTTCTCCTACAACGCCAACTCCGGCCTTCCGTTCGTACCGTCATACCGTGTCAACGCCGACCTCCCGTCCGGCTCTTCGCTGGTTTCCGGCAATGAGGTGAGGATCGCCGGCGTCAGGGTGGGCGTGATCGAGTCGGTTGACGCGGAGCAGCTAGACAACGGCGAGACGATCGCCAACGTCGATCTCAAACTCGACAAGAGCGTCGAGCCGATCCCGGTTGACTCGACACTGACGGTGCGCCAGCGCTCCGCTCTTGGCCTCAAGTACCTGCTGCTGACGCCGGGCGATTCGGATGAAGGCCTCGCCCCGGGTTCGACGATCCCGATCAGCCAGGCGAAGCCGGCGCCGGTGGACCAGGACGAACTCTTCAACATGTTCCAGCCCGAAGTCCGCCGGGCGATTCAGATCAATTTCGCCGAGTACGGAGGCGCTTTCGCTGTTCGCGGCCCGGCCATCAACGAGATCCTGGAGCAGCTGCCTCCGCTGCTCAAGGTCGCCAGACCGGTGACCAGGAACCTCTCTTCTGACGAAACCGACCTCGAAGGCTTCATCAGGGGTCTGGCCCAGGCCGCTGCCGAGGTGGCCCCGGTCGCTGACCAGCAGGCCGAGATGTTCGTCAACCTCGATACGACCTTCGCCGCACTCGCAGAGGTGGCGAGGCCGTTCATGCAGGACTCGATCACCGAGAGCGTAAAAACCCAGCTGGTGGTCCAGCGTGAAGCCCCGCGGATCCGGCCGTTCCTCTTCGCGTCGGCGAAGTTCGCCCGGGCCCTGCTGCCCGGCGCCAAGTCGCTTGCCAAGGCAGCGCCGATCCTCAACGAGTCCCGTGACCTCGGGATACCGGTGCTCAACTCGACCCCTCAGCTCTACGACGAGCTCGCACCCACCTCTCGCTCGCTCCGCCAGTTCGGAGCCAGTACCCCGGTCAATGAAGGCCTCGACTCGCTGATCGAAACGAACGAGATTCTGCAGCCGCTGTTCAGCTTCCTCGCGCCTTCCCAGAACGTCTGCAACTACCTTGCCCTGCTCCTGCGGAACGCGGCCGAGGTCTCTTCGACCGGCAACTCTGACGGCAAATGGGTCAGGGCGATCAGCGTCCTGCCTCCGGTCGGCGAGAACGCCGAGGGCGGCCCGGCCGCCGCACCGGCCAACGGTGGCGCCCCCTCGCCCGGCTACCCGGTCAATCGTGGCAACTTCCTCCACTCGAACCCTTATCCGTGGACCGCGGCTCCCGGTCAGCCCCGTGCCTGCGCCGCCGGAAACGAGTTGTACACACCGGACGTACAGGTGATCGGCAACGGCGACGCCGAGATCACAGTCCTGACCAATGACCAGACTCAGAAGCAGCTCGACTGGGGGCTCGACAAGTGAGCCACGACCCGCGAAAGCCATCGCGCTACAACCAGCAGTTCTTCCGGGACTGGGGAGGAGCCGGCCCGCTGGTAGTCGGCCTGTTTGCGATCCTGCTCGTCGTGCTCGGCTTCTACTTCGCTTTCGCCAAGTCGATCCCGTTCACGAGTCCCGGCTATCAGGTCAACGCGACCTTCACCAATGCGGTCAACATCGCGGTCGGCTCGCCGATCCGGATCGCCGGCATCAACGTCGGCAAGGTCACCGGCCTTGAGCCGAAGGGGAACAACACCACTGTCACCTTCACCGTTGACGAGAACGGCCGTCCGATCCGCGAGGACGCTTCGGTTCAGATCCGCCCGAGGCTCTTCCTCGAGGGCAACTGGTTCGTGGATCTCGACCCCGGTACCCCGGAGCAGCCCGAAATGCCGAATGAAGGCACGATTCCGGTAGGCAGGACGGCAACCAGCGTGCAGTTCGGTGACATCCTGCGCAATACGCTCCAGCTGCCACAGCGGGCCAACCTGCAGAAGCTGTTCGACGGCCTGGGCACCGGCCTCAACGCCAAGCCGACCGCGAGCGAGGACCTCACCTTCGAGCCCTCGGTGCGGGGTCTGAGCGGTGGTGAGTCGCTTAACCTGCTCTACCGCAAGGGGGAGAGGGCAGCCCGCGGCACGGCGATCGTCAGCGCGGCCTATCTCGGCGAGAACCCGAACGAACTGAGCAGCCTGCTCCGTGGCCTCGGACGACTGACCGGCACGGTCAACGAGAGGGCCGACGACGTCCAGGGCTTCGTCACAAACTTCGCCACCTTCACGGGTGCCCTCGCCGCTGAATCCGAGAACCTCTCTTCGACGATCCGTGAGCTGCCGCCGACTCTGACCACGGCACGCACTTCACTCGACAACCTCAACCGTGCTCTGCCGGCCCTGCGCGGTTTCGCCCTCGCGATCACGCCGGGCATCAACGAAGTGCCGCGTACGATCAGGCAGGTACGACCGCTCACCAATCAGCTCAAGCCGCTGCTCGGTGAGCCGGAACTGCTCGGCCTGACCAAGATCATCAAGCGCAACTCGCCGTCTTCGACCACCTCGGTCCAGCAGACCCTGAAGCTGCTGCCGCAGCTGCAGTTCTTCGGCCTGTGTGTTGCCGACAACATCGTGCCGACCGGTGATCAGGTGATCACCGACGGTGCCTTGGGCAACGGCCAGAAGGCTTCCAGGCAGTCGCTGTACTCGGCAGTGAACGTGGCCGGTTCGACCCAGACCTTCGACGGCAACGGACCTTACGTCAGGTTCCAGGTCGGCGGTGGGGACGACAGTGTCCAGATGGACGACCCGCTGGTCGGAGGCATTCTCACTCCGCTCTTCGGGCGCACACCTACTCCGACCCTGGGAACCAGCCCGCTGGACCTCGGCACGCCTCCGCTGGTCACCAGCGAGCGTTGCTTCACGCAGGACGTCCCCGACCTCAACAGCCCGGCCGCGGTCGGCCCGGGCCCGGCCAGCCCCGAGGTCTACATACCGTGAAACGCGCGATCAACGCCCACTACAAAGACGTTCTCGCGATCATCGCGCTGATCATCATCGCGCTGATCACGCTGCTGGTCATCCTCTCCAACCAGAAGGCGGCGTTGCCGGCATGGATTCCCGGCCTGGGGCAGGAGTTCTACTCGATCAACGCCGAGTTCGAGACCGCTCAGGCGATCACGCCCGGGCAGGGCCAGGCGGCCGTGATCGCCGGCATCAACGTCGGCAAGGTCGGCGCAGCCGAGCTTCAGGACGGAGTGGCGAAGGTCCGACTCGACATCGAGCCGAAGTACAAGGACCTTCTTCACCAGGATGCCGAGTTCCTGACCCGGCCCAAGACCGGCCTCAACGACATGGTGATCGAGATCGACCCGGGCACGACCGGTCCTCCGCCCGAGGAGGGTTCGACCCTGCCGCTCTCGCAGGGAATGTCCAACGTGCAGCTTGAACAGTTCTTCAACACGCTCGATCGGGACACCCAGGACTACCTCGTCCTGTTGCTCAACGGAGCCGGCTTCGGTCTCGACGGCAAGGGCCGTGAGCTGATGCAGGGGCTGAGGCGTTTCGGGCCGTTCACCGAGTACACGGCGAGGCTCAACGGCCTGCTCGAGAAGCGCCGCGAGAACATCAGCGGAGGGGTCAGCGCGCTCAGCAAGATCGCGACTGAACTCGGCAACAACGACGAGGTCGTCGCCGACTTCATCACCAACTCGAAGAACAACCTGCAGGCGTGGGCCGACGAAGAGGCCTCGCTGCGCGAAGCGCTGACCGAACTCCCGCCGACCCTGCGCGCGGCCCAGGACGGCCTGGCCAAGTCGAACCAGCTCTCGCTGGTTCTCCGGCCGACCCTGCTGCGCCTGATCCCCGGTGCCAAGAACCTGAAGTCGTCGCTGGTCGCGCTCCAGAAGCTGGGACAGAACGTGACCCCGCTGGTGCGCGACGAAATCCGGCCGTTCACCCGCCAGGTCCAGCCGGTCTTCAAGGATCTCGGCAAGACCAGTCGGGCCTCCGAGGTCACGACCAAGAAGGTCAAGGGCTTCTACGGAAACCTCAACCGACTGCTCGACCTCTGGGCCTACAACCCGCCCGGCGACGCCCAGGAAGGCTTCCTGTTCTGGGCGCCCTGGCTGGCCCAGAACTTCAACTCGTCCTCGACCGCCCAGGACGCGATGGGCCCGGTCCGTCGCGGCATCAGCACGATCAACTGCAATACCGCCCTTCAGGCAAGCCAGATCGCCTGGAACGGAACCTCCGGTCTCCCGCAGCTGTTCACCGCCTACCGCCTCGCCCAGCTTCCGCCCCCGACCAACCCCGTTGACGGGGGAATCTGTCCCCAGATCCCACCTGGACCATGAATAAACAGGCACCTTCGATAGGACAACTGATAACGCTTTCGGGCTTCGTGCTCGCCTGTTTCGGGCTGCTGCTGTTCGTCTGGGTGGCCTTCGGTGGTCCGACCCCCCTGGCCGCCTCCGGCTACAAGCTGAGCCTGCCGATGACCCAGATCGGACAGCTCGCCGAACAGTCCCAGATCAAGATCTCCGGAGTCGAGGTCGGTCGCGTGAGCGGAGTCGAACTCGGAGAGGGGGATCAGGAGGCGGAGGCGATCGTCGAACTGGAGATCGACCCCGAGTACGCGCCGGTCCCGGAGGACACCCGCGCCATCCTCAGGGCGAAGTCGCTGCTCGGGGAGGCCTACGTGGAGCTGACCCCCGGCGATCCGCGGGACGGAATGCTGCCCGACGGCGGTGAGCTGCCCGCTGCGCAGGTCTCCGAATCGGTCCAGCTGGACGAGATCTTCAGGACCTTTGACCCCGAGACCAGGGAGGCCTTCAAGCAGGGCGCGATCGACAACTCGATCGCCATCTCCGGCCGCGGATCTACCCTGAACCAGACCCTGGGAGTATTGCCCGGCACGCTGACCGAGCTCGACGACGTGCTCACCATCCTCAACCAGCAGGAAGAGGACGTGACCAAGCTGATCCGCAATACAGGTGTCGTATTCAACGCTCTGAGCGAGCGTCAGGGGCAGCTGAGCAGCCTGATCACCAACACCAACACCGTGTTCCGCACGACCGCCTCCCGTACCCAGGAGCTTCAGGACTTCTTCCGCATCTTCCCGACCTTCCTGCGCGAGTCCCGTCTGACCCAGGAGCGCCTCGGCGACTTCAGCGAGGTCGGCACTCCGGTCATGCGCAAGATGGTCCCGGTCGCACGACAGGTCAAGCCGTTGTTCGACGCATCGCTGAAGCTCGACCCGGAACTGATCCGCCTCTACACGGGCATCAAGCCCGTGATCAACAAGGCGCCCAGGGCCTTCCCCTCGCTCCGCGGTTTCCTCGATGACGAGGCCCCGAAGCTGCTGGCCCGCCTGCCCGACTACCTGAACGAGTTCGACCCGATCCTGAAGACCGCCGACTACTACAAGGAAGAACTCGCGGCTTTCCTCGGCAACGCCTCGACCGCGCTCAACGCCCGGGCCACCTACCCGACCAACGTCAACGGTGTCCGCTACATCAGGGCTGGAGTCACGCTCGGACCGGAGTCTGCGACCGCCTACGACACACGTCTGAACAGCAGCCGTTCGAACCCCTACCCGATGGCAGGCTCGAACCTCGACTTCGCCGGGGCCGGTCTCCAGGTATTTGATGATGCGAACTGCACCGGCGGCGGAATCAACGCGACGATGCCGGCCTGGGCTGCTCTGACACCGGTCCAGCAGGCGCAGTACGCCTCCAACCTGCGCTACGTGCCCGCCTCGATCACACCGGCTGAAGTAGAAGAGCAGTACAACAACGTGATCCAGTTCGGTTTCGGGGGCTTCAACCAGACCGACAACGTGCCGGCACCGGCCTGCATCCAGCAGGCGCCGTTCGACCCGATCGGGGATCCGTCGAAGCCGCCGCAGCAGTACCAGCAGGTCTTCCGCCAGCCCTGACTCGTTCGGCGGCGCAACTTATCCGGACGCCGCGGGTTCTATGGGTTAGACTCCCGCGGGCTTGATGGGAGAAATGGGTCCCGGTCTCGGCCGGGCGGGAAATACTTATACAGGAGAGTGCTTGATGAAATTTGTAAAGACCGCCTTGGCGGGACTCGTATTGACATTTGCCATGGCCCTTCCGGCCTCGGCGATTGCGGGTGAACAGCAGGTAGATGCGAGCTTCAAGCTCGAGCCGCTGAGCGGTCAGTTCGAGGTCTCGGGCTTCAAGCCTTCGAGCTGGACGGTCGAGAACTCTGTCAGCACGGTCGACCCGCTTGAGCCGGTCATCCTGCCTTCGAAGGTCATCGACCTCACGCTTCCGCCCGCCGACGTCAGGTTCAGCCCCGGCAACATGCCGGTCTGCCCCGACAGCCAGGTCGGTCCGCCTCCGACCGACCTCAGCCAGCCGGTCCCGACCATCGTGGCTCGCTGCGCTGACTCCGTCCTCGGTAACGGAACCGCCAAGTTCGTCCTCAACCGGAACAACCTCAGCCCGCAGGCAGTACTCGACGGCGTGATGGTTGCCTTCAACGGAGGGGTCCAGAACGGCAGTTCGTTGGTAAAGGTCTACGCCTACTCTTACGACACGGGCGTCGCCATCTACACCGAGGCCGCGCTGCAGAGTGACGGAAGCCTCGTCTTCAACGTGCCGCAGCTGACCTCTGATTCGTCGGTCAGCGCACTGAACCTGGCGATCCCGGGTGAAGAGCAGACTCTGACCGATTGGGGCCCCGGCTCCGAGACCGTCGTCCTGCCGCGGGGCGTCAAGAAGAACTACGTACTGGGCAGGTGCTCGACCGGCCAGCTGCCATGGTCAGCCGACTTCACGTTCGGTACTCGTGACACGGACGACACCCCGACCAGCCCTGACACCTTCGCCAGCGACTCCGGCGTTGAGTCCTGCACCGGCGTTGCCGGCGGCAAGGCGAAGCTCGGCAACGTGAAGGTCAAGGGATCGAAGAAGGCCAAGCGCGGCAAGACCACGACCTACACGGTCAGGATCAAGAACACCGGCGGCGCGACCGCCAAGGGTGTGAAGGTCAAGATGTCCGGTAAGGGCGTCAACGCCAAGGGCAACGCGGGCAACATCCCCGCCGGCAAGACCAAGACGGTCAAGCTCAAGGCCAAGTTCAAGAAGAAGGGCAAGATCAAGGTCAAGGTAAACGTGACCTCGAAGAACGCCGGAAAGAAGAACGCCAAGACGACCGTAAAGGTCAAGTAGGCAACCGGCAGATCGGTTTGAGAACGGGCGGCCTTCGGGTCGCCCGTTTTTTTGCCTTCAGCCGTTGCGTTGCATGCTCTAGATTCACGACAATGGGAGGCCGGGCATCCGGCGATCTAGGAAGGCGGTATCCGGGATGACAGGGAGAGCAGCTGCGGTAGTTGCCGTCTTGGTGGCGGCACTGTCGCTTACGGCCTCGGCACCGGCCATCGCGGCCGATGAAACGGCCCGGGCTGACATATCGATGAGCCCGTCAACCGGCAAGCTCTTTCGGGAAGCGCCGCGCCCCGTCAACTGGAGGGTCGAGGCCGAGGTTTCCGCGCCGCCGAGCTCATCGCTGGTGCTACCGATGAAGCGGATCCGGGTCACCTTCCCGGAGGAGATGAGCTTTCACCCCGATCCGTCGATGCCGGTCTGCCCGGACAGCATGGTCGGTCCGCCACCGACCTACATCAGCGAACCCCCGGAGGTAATAGTCGCCAGGTGCCCCGACGCGGTACTGGGCAACGGAAGCTCGACCGTCTATCTGGCGGCACTCAACCGTCCGGAAGGCCCCGGGCTGACCGACGGTGAGCTGGTCATGTTCAACGGGGGCCGCAACCCGGACGGCAGCCCGAGGCTCAAGGTGTACGGCTTCAGCGCTTCGCTCGCGACCGGGATCTACTTCGAAGGCAGGATGAAGAAGAACATCCTCGACGTTGACATCGGGCAGTTGCCGGTCGATTCCGCGGTCGGTTCTTTCGATCTGAACATCCCGGGGGTGGCAAGTCCGTATCCGGGCAGGAGGGGAAAGGACCCTGGCTACGTCAGGGCAACCTGTGCTGACGGAGAGTGGCTCGGCTTCGCCGATTTCACCCTGGGTCAGCGCGACAGCGACGGCAGCGCAATCGGGGCCGAGAACGTGGTCCGCTCGAACGACGTGACGAAGCCGTGTCAGGGCCTGCGCGGATGGGCCCGCGTGAAGGTCGTCGGGAGCCGGAGACTCAACGGCAAGCGCAGCGGGGACAGGTATCGAGTCACTGTGCGCAATGTCGGTACGGCCTCGGCGCGGGGTGCGGTCATCAAGGTCCGCGGGCCCGGGCTTCGCGGCAAAGCCCGGCTGGGACGGATGGCGCCGGGACGGAAGCGCACTTTGACGATCAAGGTCGAACGTCGCCGCCAGGGCACGGGTCGCCCGAAGTTCAAACTGGTCCTTCAGCGCTGAATCAAGACAGACAACTGCCAAGTTGTATAGTTGTCTGATCATGGCCATGCCGTCACCGCTTCCAGTTGATCTCGCGGAGTTGATCGCTACCCAGTTCCGTCTGCTCGGCGAGCCGATGAGGCTGCGTATCATCGACCGGCTCAGGTCAGGCGAGCAGAGCGTGGGGGAGCTGACCCGGGAACTGGGTGCGACCCAGCAGAACATCTCGAAGCACCTCCAGACCCTTCATGCTGCCGGCGCGGTGGCTCGTCGCAAGGAGGGCAATACCGTCTACTACTCGGTCGAGGATACGGCGATGGTCGAGATGTGTGATCAGGTCTGCGGCAGCATGGAGAAGCGCCTCGACTCGATGGCCTCCGTTCTCCAGGCCCTGCAGCGTCGCTGACCCGGCCGGGTCACGGGGGCTCTCGATCACCTCGGATTGCGCACCCGCCCGGCGGCTGCTACTATCCTCTCATCTATACAACTAAACAATTGTGAAGTGGAGTGAATCGAATGAGTCAGCAACCTGAATCGAAGAGCAAGTGGCCGCTTGAACGCGCCCTTTTCCTGATGGCCGGAACGATGACGATCCTCAGCGCAGTGCTGGCCGCGGTCTTCTCGCCGTGGTTCCTGTTGCTGACCGGCTTCGTCGGTCTCAACCAGCTCCTCTACGTCGCCGTCGGCGCCTGCCCGGCGTCCTTGATCCTCGGCAAGACCTGCGGCCTCAGCTCGGCTTTCGTGCGGGATACCGAAGCGGGGCAGGCACGATGAACTCACCCGGAGCAGTCGGCCGTCTGGGTCGCTGGACGGCAAACAACTTCAAGCTGGTTCTCGGTGCCTGGCTGATCCTGGCGCTGGTTCTCGGCTTCTTCGCCCCTCGGGTCGAACACGCGCTTTCGGGCGCCGGCTGGGAGGCGACAGGATCCGAGTCGGTCGAGGTCCGTGAGGCGATCGACGAGCAGTTCGGTGGCATGTCGTCTTCCGCCCTGATGGTCGTGATGAGCAGCGAGGACCAGACCTGGCAGGACCCCGAATTCGCCGGCGCGATCGATTCGGTCGAGCAGACCCTTTCCTCCAGCGATGACGTCTCGCAGGTAGTCGTTCCCGGCCGTGGCGGCTGGATCTCGGAGGACGAGAAGACGGTCGTCGTCCAGGCGGGGGCTGCCGCGGATCCGAACCAGATGGTCCGGGCGGCTGACGATCTCAAGGTCGAACTGGAAGACCTGGAGACCGGCGGTGTCGACATTTCACTGACCGGTGCCTCCGGCATGTGGTCCGACTTCAACCAGGCGAACAAGGAAGCGATGATCAAGTCGGAGTTGATCTCCTGGCCGGTGACCATGCTGATCCTGGTCCTGGCTTTCGGTTCGCTGGTCGCCGCGGGACTGCCGCTCATGCTGACCATACTCGGACTGGTCGCCGCGGCCGGCACGCTCTACCTGGGGACCCAGTTCGTGGACATCTCGATCTGGGCGATGAACTTCGCCCTGATGTTCGCTCTCGCCCTTGGCATCGACTACGCGCTGTTCATCGTCTACCGCTTCCGCGGGGCATT
Source organism: uncultured Solirubrobacterales bacterium (assembly GCA_963709475.1). Classification (GTDB taxonomy): domain Bacteria; phylum Actinomycetota; class Thermoleophilia; order Solirubrobacterales; family 70-9; genus 67-14. The sequence continues at coordinate 51,830 of CAVPWI010000010.1, forward strand.
GACGGAATCCTCGGGTCCGGTCGAGGCTGTGGAGACAACAATGGATACGGCCGGAAAGGCTGTGCTCTTCTCGGGTCTGACCGTGCTGATCTCGCTCTCGGCCGTGATGCTGGTGCCGAGCCCCGCCTTCCGTTCGATGAGCGCGGGCATCATGATCTCGGTCGCCTTCGTACTGCTGGCATCCCTGACCCTGCTGCCGGCTGTTCTGGCAAAGCTCGGTCCAAGGATCAACAAGCTGTCGCTGCCCTGGGTGCATGAAGGTGAGCACCGCTCTGCGTTCTTCGCCCGTTGGGCTGAGAAGCTCTGGAAGCGCCCGCTGCTCTACGGGATCCCGGCCCTGCTGGCGCTGGTTCTCCTGGCAGTGCCGGTCTTCTCACTGGATACGGGTATGCCTTCGATCAAGGTCGTGCCGGAGCAGGACGGCTCCCGTCAGGGTTACGAACAGCTGGCGTCATCGTTCGGCCCCGGGGCCCCGGGCACCCTTCAGGTGATCGCCCCGGCCGAAGCGACCGGCGATGTCGAGGCGGCGCTGGAGGCTGACGCCGGCATCGCCCAGATCTACCCGGCGATGCCCGGCCAGGGTGAGCTGGTCATGGTTCAGGCGGTTCCAACGATGGATCCTTCGAGCCCGGAGATGGGGGAGACGATCGACCGTCTACGGGATGACCTGCCCGCGACAGCCCAGCTCGGCGGCGCTTCCACCGAGAATTACGATTTGGAGACCGCGCTCTCGGACAAGACCGCGCTGGTGATCGGTGTGGTCATGGTGCTCGGCTTCCTCCTCCTGCTGTTCGCCCTGAGGGCACCGGTGGTGGCGGCGCTCGGCGTGGTCACGAACCTGCTCGCGGTCGGGGCGGCCTTCGGTGTTGCCAAGCTGATCTTCCAGGACGGCAACCTGGAGGCGTTTCTCGGCTTCGAGTCGCAGGGGTTCCTGAACGCCTGGGCACCGGTCTTCTTCTTCGCGATGGTCTTCGCGATCTCGATGGACTACTCGGTCTTCCTGCTCAGCTCCGCCAAGGAGCATTGGGAGAAGTCCGGTGATCCACGCGAAGCGCTGGTTGGAGGCATCGCCCATTCCGGGCGGGTGATCTTCGCCGCCGCCGCAGTCATGGTGGCGGTGTTCTTCACCTTCGCCCTGTCCGGCCCGCTGCCCCCGAAGGAGATGGGCATCATCCTCGGCGTCGCGGTTCTGCTTGACGCGGCCCTGGTCCGGTTGTTGCTGCTACCGGTGCTGATCCGGCTGACCGGAAAATGGGCCTGGTGGCTGCCCGCCTGGGCGGACCGGATCCTCCCGAAGATCAAGTTCTCCCACTGATCAGGGGCGCCTGGACGGGCGCAGTCCGACCGGCGGGGTGGCCGGGAGCGGAGGGTCGGCATGAGGCCGGCGCTCCGCTTTCGGTCGTTCCGGGTCCGGACCTAGACGAGCTTCGAGAGGTCGAGTTCGACGCTGACCGGACAGTGGTCGGAGCCGGTCACGTCGGCGTGTATCTCCGCAGCGACGACAGCATCCTTCAAGGCTGCCGATACCAGGAAGTAGTCGATCCTCCAGCCAACGTTCCGTTCCCGGGCCTTGGTCATCATCGACCACCACGAGTAGTGACCGTTGCCTTCGTTGAAGAGCCTGAACGTATCCACGAAGCCCGCGTCGATCAGGTTCTGGAACCCCTCGCGCTCTTCGTCGGTGAAGCCATGCTCCCCGGCGTTGGACTTCGGATTGGCGAGGTCATCCTCGGTATGCGCGACGTTCATGTCACCGCAGAAGACGACCGGCTTCCTGCGTTCAAGCGTCTGCAGGTGCTCGAGCAGGGCGGGGTCCCAGTGGCTGTGGCGCAGGTCGAGCCGGGTCAGGTCGCGCTTCGAGTTCGGCACGTATGCGGTCACGACGAAGAAGTCTTCGAACTCGGCTGAGATCACCCGCCCTTCGGAGAGCGGGTCGCCGTAGCCGTCGTCGCCCAGACCGTGCCGGATCGAGATGTCGTCGGTGAAGTCGTTGAGCACGCTGATCGGCTTCTGCCTGGTGAAGATCGCGGTGCCGGAGTAGCCCTTGCGCTCGGCCGAGTTCCAGTACTCCTCGTACTCGGGAAGGTCGATCACCGCCTGACCCTGCTGCGCTTTCGTTTCCTGCAGACAGAGGATGTCCGGCTCATGACCGGCGACGAAGGGGCCGAACTCCTCCTTGCGGATCACCGCCCTGATCCCGTTTACGTTCCACGAGTAGATCTTCACCGGGCCAACTATCCCAGAGCCGCACGCCCCACGGAGCGCCACGGGCCGGCAAGAGAAAGGGACCGGCCGGAGCCGGTCCTGACTATGCGGCCGAGAGGAGTCGAACCTCCACATCCTTTCGGACACAGGCACCTGAAGCCTGCGCGTCTACCAGTTCCGCCACGGCCGCGCGGTTCGCGAACTCTAGCGACTGGAAGCGAGATCCGCCGCCAGCACCCGGCCGCCGGCAGGCGGCCGCAGGGCCAGGGGCGGCGATGGCGGAAATTGTTAGAATGCGCGCCACGCGCCGCTATCGTCCAGGGGTCTAGGACGCCGGATTCTCAGTCCGGAAACCGGGGTTCGAATCCCCGTAGCGGTACTTGCCGAAAACCCGTCCCGAGGCGGGTTTTCGACTTGGAGGGGGTACGGCAAGAATCGCAGACAGGGATCAGGCGCGATACGGCCGAATTACTTCCCCGCCATCTAGTCGGGAGGGCAAAAGGCGGCAACCGTGAAGTCTGCGTCCACGAGGGCGCCCGACTGGTCCTTGATCGAGATCCACACTGAAGGCCCGGAGAGGCGACGAGTGACCACGTCCCCTCCGCCGGCCGGTCGTGAAAGACGCAGAGTTCCCATGAACGCGCAGTCGGACACATCCTGGTTGAAGTCCACCTGGTAGTTGTAGCCGCTGAACGGGTCAACCTCCACAGCGGATACGCCCTCACTCCGCGTGCCGACTATCTCTCCGTCGGAGGTGACGGTCGCGTAGAGGTAGGTTGCGTTCTGAACGTCAGGCCCAGTGCCTCCAGTCGGCCCGGTAACACCGCTGAGCCCCGGGAGACCCGTGCCGCCATCGGGTCCCTTGGGCCCGGTGGGTCCGGTCGGCATCTGGCCGTTCTTGAAGTCCTTCGCCTTGAGCCAGAAATTCTTGACCTTGCCAGAGTTGACCGAGTTGCCCTTAAGCTGCTTCGTCCCGACGGACGTGTTTTTGAGCTGCTTCGTGCCGACCGAATTCCTGGGCACGTTGACCGCAGCGTAGCTGGCGCTTCCCAGGGCAATGAATACGGCAACCAGTGACATTACGTTGGCGAACGTGAGTCGTTTGCGCAGGGCGGCGAATCGCTGCGAGGGTCCTCCTCGATCAGGCCGGTTGAGAAGGTCCCAGTACCTCGGCCGGAGTCCCGGGGCCCTTTGAAAAGGCTTTGCCCGGAGCTTGCCTGAAGCTTGCCGGCTGCCTCCTACGGTCTGGTCATGACTGGACCTGACGACCAAGGAGGATCATGAAACGCATTGGAGCAGCAGGCCTGCTGGTATCGCTGCTGGTGCTGGCCACGGCCGGAGCGGCGCTGGGCGGCGCCAACTACGGGAGCCGGATCTCGATCGGCTATTCGCCGGCGTCCGGTGGCCAGTTCGCCGGCAAGGTGAAGTCGCGCGCGGTGTGTTCCGATCGCCGAAATGTCGTCGTGTACCGCAAGCGGGCGGGCAGGGATGCGTCCGTCGGAAGGACCAGGACTTCCGTTCGCGGCCGGTGGAATGTGCGGATTGGCCAGCCGCGAAGGGGTGACTATTACGCAAGGGCCCTGCCCGGCAAGGCGGCCCGCGGCGTCCGCTGCGGTGGTGCGCGCTCGGCCGTCACTCACGTGTCTTGACGGTATCGTGTGCCGTAAGCGCCATCGGGCGGGGGTAAACTCACGCAGGGATGATCGGGTGCCGGGTTGACAACGGGGAAAGCTACGGGGCAATGTCCCCGGTGCTCTTCTTCGGCCCGGTTTTCGTCTTGGCCCTCACTCGGATCAGTCATCTGATTCCGGGTGGCCTGTCCTGGGCCCGTGCTGGACGCTTGCGCGGGCAGCCGACCGCATCCGGAGCGGCCTGATCGCACGTCCAGGGATAACCCGGCGTCAGGTCGTCGGCGGGGGACTTGCCGCAGCCGCCGGGCTTTCGGGACTCAGCGGCTGCGGAGGACTTTTCGAGGGAGACGGCGGCAACGGCGGGGATTCGGAAGGGAAGCTTCTCTCTTCCCTTCCGGATTACCGGATCCCGAAGCCGACGGCCTGGCTGAGGAGCAACTGGTCCCGTGATCCGTATTCGCTCTGCTCGTATTCGTGCATGCCGCCGGGGCCTCTCGGGCCGCGGGCGCGGGCGCTGCTGAGGGAGCCGGTAGCCGGGCGACTCGTCTTCGCAGGAGAGGCCACCTCTTCGGCCAATCCGGCGATGGTTCACGGGGCGATCGAGTCAGGCTGGCGTGCCGCGGCCCAGGTCGGAGAACTCGCCCGGCCCGGATCCAAAGTGGCGATTCTCGGGGCGGGTGCCGCCGGGCTGGCCTGCGCGCGAGAGTTGCTCGACGCCGGCTTCGAGGTCGAGCTGTTGGAGGCAAGGGATCGAGCCGGGGGCAGAGTCTGGAGCAAGGAGATCGCAGGTCTGCCGGCCGAGATGGGGGCTTCCTGGATCCACGGCGTCAGCGGCAACCCGCTCACCTCCATCGCCGACGACGCCGGTGTCGAACGCATCCCGTTCAAGTACGGCACCGATTTCGCCACTGAACGCCAGCGGATCGCCGGAGAGGCCGGGTCCCGGGAGGTGAACCGGGCGCTGAACTCCTTCAACTGGCGTACTGGCGACCCGTTCAGAACCCCGCTGTCCGAGCTCTTTCCGCAGCGCCGTACGCCCGGTCTTCAGTGGGCGATCAACTCGGAGATCAGCCAGGAGTACGGGGCCGACCCCGAGGGGCTCTCGGTCTTCGCTACCGATGAAGGCGACTGGCTGCGGGGCGGCGACGCCCTGCTGGGGGGCAGTTACCAGGAGATGATCGTCGAAGCGGCCGGTGAACTCCCGCTCCGACTGAACACCGTCATCAAGGCTGTCGGGTACGGGTCCGGCGGGGTTGAGCTGATCGATGCGAACGGCGGACGGACACAGGCCGACTTCGCAGTCGTGACCGCACCCATCGGGGTGCTCCAGCGGGGCTCGATCACGTTCAGGCCGCCGCTCCCCACGAGCACGCAGCAGGGCATCGACGGCCTTGGGTTGGGTCTGCTCGACAAGCTCTGGCTCGCCTTCGAGGAGCCCTTCTGGGACCTCGACAGCGAGCTGATCTCCTGGATCGACCCGGCCCGGCCCGGGCTATGGGCCGAGTGGATCAACGGCCAGCGGGCTTTCGGCAAGCCGGTCCTGCTCGGCTTCAACGGCGGGGCCGAGGCCTGGCACATGGCCCGGCAGGACGACCGGTCGGCGGTGGCCAGCGGGATGGCGGCCCTTGACCAGATGTTCGGCTGAGTGGCCTTCGGCCGTCAGCGGAGCGGCAGGCCGCCGGACTTCCGTGGCTTGAGGCCACCGGAAACCACACGTCCCGGGCAATTGTTGACGCACTTCTTGAGCGTGGGCAGGTCCTTGACCATCAGCCGGAACTCCTTGCGCCTCCTGATCTGCAGGCCCTCGAGCTCGTAGCGCTTGCCGTCGACGATGATGCCGTCGAAGAGCAGCATCTCCTTGCCGGCCCGGCGGTAGTTGCCCTTGCGCACATGAAAGGCGATGTTCGTATCGCTGCCCTTGCCTTTGGCCGGCAGGTAGTCGAGGGCTCCGGGCCCGAGATTGAACGCGAACGAAGTAAGGGCGGTCATCATCCGGGGCGTCACCCTGGCGCCCTTGATCCGTGCCAGCACCTCGGCTTCATACCTGGCGAGGTCCTTCTTCAGCATCTTCAGGGCCCGCTTCTCGGTGATGCAGCCCCATTGCTTCCTGTCTTTCCTGGTCGGCGGGCCGTAATGGAGCAGGCGTCCGTATCCGATGGTCGCGTGACCGGCGGGATCGGCATAGACACACGAAGAGAAGCCCTCGAACGAGGCGACGAACTTGGTGGTGAAGTTGCTGACGGCGTTCGCCTGGGAGGGGACGACCAGGAACAGACCGGCGACCAGCATCGAGATCAAGGTGCGACGCATGTTAAGAAAGGCTAACAAAATGCCCTGCCGATAACCGGTTGGGCCGGCTGCCGAAAGAAAAATCGCGACCCGCTGATCGTCAGGTCCCGAGGCCGGCCGCCGGGCGATCAGCGCGGTTCGAGATCCACTTCAACCGGATCGGTGTCTTCGATGACCGGAGCGGAGAAAGGCTCGATCGGCTCGTCCGGGCTGCTGGCGCGGCTGGCTCGGCGGGCCTTGAGCAGCTCGATGAACACCGGGATGACGGAGAGGAAGACGATCAGCAGCAGGATCGGCTCGATGTTGTTCTTGACGAACTCGATCTGGCCGAGGAAGTATCCGAGCGCCGGAACGCCGAATCCCCAGAGCATGCCCCCGACCACGTTGTAGGTGACGAAGGTGCGGTAGTGCATCTTCGAGGTTCCGGCCATGACCGGAACGAAAGTGCGCATGACCGGCACGAAACGCGCGATCACGACCGTTTTGGGCCCGTGCCTCTCGAAGAACTCGGCCGACTTGTCAACGTACTCACGGCGGAAAAAGCGGCTGTCGGGCCGGTTGAAGAGCGGCGGTCCGAACTTGCGACCGATCGCATAGCCCACCTGGTCTCCGGCGATCGCGGCGATCGGGATGGTGACGAGGAGTATCCAGATGTCCGGAAGGATGCCCTGGGCCGACAGCAGGCCGGCCGTGAAGAGGAGGGAGTCGCCTGGCAGGAAGAAACCGACCAGCAGGCCGGACTCGATGAAGACGATCGCGAGGACCCCGATCATTCCGAAGGTCTTGATCAGGTGCTCGGGTTCAAGCCAGCTCGGACCGAGTGCCAACGGCAACTCCGAGACGATCTGCTGCATGAAATCCATCATGCGATGGTACGGATAGCGCCGGACCGCCGTCGCTTGGCTGTCTGTCGTGAGGGCGGACATGCGGGCCCCGCTCGCGGCGTCCGGTTGAACCGGCTAGGATCGGAAGGGAAGTCGATCGTGCCCCGAAGGTGGGGCCAGGGAATCCGGTCAGAAGCCGGAACTGGCGCGCAGCGGTAGGGACGCAGATGCGGAGACACAGACGCCACTGGACGAAAGTCCGGGAAGGCTGTTTCCGAGCAAACCGTTCAAGTCCGAAGACCTGTCGACTTTGCGCCGTATGGCGTACCGATAAACGCGGCTCCGCGCAAGGGCCTCACGGAAAACAAGGACACACAATTGAATGGATCATCGACTGCCGTTCGGCTGTTTCTGGGGCTGCTCGGTTTGATTCTGGTCTCTGGAATAGCCCCTTCCGCTGCGGCCGCAGGCAAGGTGCCGGTGCATGTCCGGGCGGTCACCTGGGAGGGCAAGATCGTGATCGACCGGACAGTCAAGACCGGCACGACTTCTGTGCCGACCAGCAGCAAAGCGGCCTGCTTCGGCGGCTCGCCCAGCAACGGCTTGAAGCTGATCCCGGGGGCGACCGCCCTCGGCGCACTCCAGGACGCCCAGGCTCAACGCAAGCCTCGACGCCCTCTCCTCATTACCAACGCCTTCGATTTCGGCCTCGGCATCTGCGGCGTCGGTGGTGCGGTGGCAGAGGGTGAGGAGTGGTGGGAGCTGACCCATAACCACAAGCCCTCCTCGCTCGGCGGCGAAGGGACTGTTCTCGAGAAGAACGACACCGTGCTCTGGTTCCTGGCGGAGTCCTTCAACCGGGCGAGCCCGGATGAGCTCTACCTGAAGGCCCCGAAGAAAGTTCGCCGGGACAGTTCGTTCAGGGTGCGGGTCATGGCATTCGACGACCAGGGCAGGAAGCGGCCGGTCGAAGGCGCCAGGCTCTCGATTGGTGGCCGGACCAACGCCGCCGGATATACCCGGGTCAAGCTAAAGAAGAAGACCAGGTTCGTCGCGAGGGCTGAAGGCCTGATCGTCTCGAATCGCGCCGTAGTCAGGATCCGGAAGTAGCACGAAAGCCGACAGGCGAGCGGACGCGGCCGGGGCGGCTCCTGGTCCCGGCCGTCTGCCTGATCGCGGCCTTCCTCGCCTCCGGCTGCGGGGTCGGCTTCGGTGCCGGCCAGCAGGAGGGAGGCGCCGAACTGGCGATCACCGGTGATTACGGGTCGGAGGTCCTGGTCGAGCGGTCGGTGGAAGACCTGAGCCGGTCGAGTACGGCGATGCGGCTGCTTGACGACTCGGCTGAGATCGAGACCCTCTACGGCGGCGGCTTCGTCCAGTCGATCGACGGGCTCTCGGGCAGTTCCGGCGCACGCTCCTCGGACTGGTTCTACTTCGTGAACGGGATCGCCGCCGAGCGCGGGGCCGCCGAGTTCCTGGTCAGGCCTGGCGACCGGATGTGGTGGGACCTGCGCGACTGGACCGACGCGATGGACGTCAACGCGGTGGTCGGCTCCTACCCTGCACCGCTGAATACCGGCTACGACGGAAGCCTCTGGCCGGTCGCGGTGGAATGCGCCCGGGAAGGTCCGGCCTGTGAACTGGCCAGGGAGCGGCTCGCCGCCGACGGCGTCGAGTTTGACGGTCCCGAATCCGAGGGGTCCGGGCCCAGCGAGGATGTGCTGCGAGTGATGGTCGGGGAATGGGCGCAGATCGTTTCCGACCCCGTCGCGGCCCGCCTCGGCTCCGGGCCCGACACGAGCGGCGTATTCGCCAGATTCACCGGCGGTGGAGCCGCGGTGAGACTTGAAGGGCTCGATGTCACCGGCGAGGCGGCGGTTCGATTCGGTGCCGGGGCCGGCCTGGTGGCCGCGATGCGCAGGGGCCAGGATCCGCCGGTCTGGCTGGTGACCGGAACCGACCTCGAAGGCGTTGAATCGGCAGCGGCAGCGCTCGGTCAGGACCAGCTCAGGAATCACTACGCGGTGGTGGTCGCCGACGGCGAGGTATCCCCGCTCCCGATCGCCGTTGAAACGGGGGTTGCGGCGCAATGAACGGCCTCTCGCCCCTTTCCTACATACCGCGCCGGGCGACGCTTCAGGGCGCCGGGCTCGGCCCGGTCGCGCTCTATCTGGGCGCCTATCTGATCGTCTGTTTCCTGTCGAACGATCCGCTGGTGCTGATCGCCGCCACGGCGGGGGCCGCGATCGCCGGTTACGGTTGTGGTGCCGGTCGAGCAGTCCGCTTTTCCCTGAGGCTCGGGGCCTTTCTGGCCCTGGCCATGATCGTGATCAACGGACTGGTGAGCGGTCGTGGCGCGACCGTTCTGCTCCGGCTGGGCGAGTGGCCGGTGTTCGGCCGGATCGACGTGACCGCCGAGGCACTGGCGGCCGGGGCCGTGATCGGACTCAGGGCCCTCGGGACGATGGTCGTGATCGGGGTGTGGTCGGCCTGTGTCGATCCCGACCGCATGCTTCGCGCCGTGTCCGGGGTGGCGAAGCGCTCCGCCTTGACCGCGACCCTGATCTCACGGCTCGTACCGCTCGCGGCGTCGGACTACTCGCGCATCGGCGAGGCCGCCGGCCTCCGGGGCCCCGGAGCGGCACCGGTCGGCAGGGCGGCCATGGCCGGCCGGCTGCTGGGCGGATCGCTGGATCGCGCCGTGGACGTTGCCGCCACGCTGGAGCTCCGGGGTTACGGGCAGGGCACCCCTGATCGCGATGTTGGTCGGATCCGCTCGAGGTACGACCGGAGGTTCCTCGTGGGCGGGGGCCTGCTGCTGGCAGCAGCGATCGTCTCGCTGGCGACCAGGGCCGGCTCTTTCGAGACTTACCCGACGATCGCCTACTCGCCGGACCTGCTTTCCTGCGCAGTGGCACTGGGCTTCCTGCTCGGCGGTTTCGTCACATGGAGAAGGAGGCGACCCGGTGCCCGCTGAATCCGCGCTTTCGTTCAACGGGCTGGGCTACAGCTACGCCGGGGCGAGCGCCCCGAGCCTGAGTGACGTCACGCTGGAGGTCGAGCCGGGCGAGTTCGTCGTTCTTGCCGGCCGCTCCGGCTCCGGCAAGAGCTCGCTGCTGAGGGCCGGCTGCGGGCTGATCCCGCATTTCCACGGCGGGGAGATCGAGGGGCGTGTTCTGGTCGCCGGTCGCGACAGCCGCGACTCGGGGCCCGGAGAGCTGGCCGACGTGGTCGGCTATGTGGCCCAGGATCCGGAGACCCAGATCGTCTCGACCACCGTCGGGGCTGAGCTCGAGCTGCCGCTCCGCTTCCGCGGTGACCATCCTGCGGCGCGTGCCCGGGCGGTCGAGGAGGTCGCCCTGGCGCTGAACATCCCGGACCTGCTCGACCGCACCGTGGCGACGCTTTCGGGGGGCGAGGCCCAGCGGGTCGCGCTGGCGGTGGCGCTGGTCACCCGACCGCCCCTGATCCTCCTGGACGAGCCGACCTCCCAGCTCGATCCGGTCGCCGGTGACGAGCTGATCTGGCTGCTGCGGCGCCTGAACGAAGAGTGGGGGGTGGCCGTCGTGCTCGCCGAACACCGCCTCGAGCGATGCCTTGCCGCCGCCGACCGGGTGGTTGCGATGGACAGCGGATGGGTGGCGTTCGATGGATCGCCACGCAACTTCCTCGAGTACGCGATCGAATTCGACGAGACGCTGGTGACGCCGGCTGCCCGGATGCTCTCGATCGCCGGCATCGACCCGCTGCCGGTCGGGGTGCGGGACGCGAGGGCCACCCTGCGGGTCCGCGATCTGGCCGAGCCACCGTCCGCGGGCTCCGCGGCCGGGCGTCGGGGGGAACCGGCGCCATCCGGCCGCCGACGCGGCCCGTCTGCGATGTCCTGCAGCGGACTCTGGGTTGAACTGGACGCCGGTGAAGGTCCGGTTGATGTCCTCCGGGGCGTCGAGCTCGAGATCGGGCGCGGCGAGAAGGTGGCCTTGATGGGCCGGAACGGCGCCGGAAAGTCGACGCTGCTGAGGACCGCAGCCGGCCTGGTCGAACCGGCCGCCGGCAGAATCGAAACGCCCGGCGGGATGGCCCTGCTCACCCAGAACCCGGGCGACTACATCGTGCGCGAGACGGTCGGTGACGAACTCCCGGGGCCTGAGGGGGCGGCCGCTCTCGCGGCGGTCGGCCTCGGGGTGCCGCCCGACTCGGACCCTCGTGACCTCTCCGGCGGCGAGCGCCAGCGACTGGCCCTGGCCATCGCCCTTGCGGGCCGGATGGAGGGTGAGCAGCTACCCGGACTCGTAGCACTCGACGAACCCACCCGCGGTATGGATCGTGCCTTGAAGGAGCGGCTGGGGTCGCTTTGCGCGTCCATGGCGAAGCTCGGCGCCGGAGTGGTCATCTCTACCCACGACGTCGAATTCGCGGTCGAATTCGCCGATCGGGTTCTGCTGCTGGGTGATGGAGACCTGATCGCCGATGGAGAGGTCGCGACCGTGCTTTCCGGAGGCTGGTACTTCGCTTCCGAGGTTGCCCGGGTTCTGGGACGGCCGGGCATCACCAGCGTCCGGCAGGGGGCCCGGCTGCTCCTCGAGTCGGAGCGGGGGGCCGAAGGCAGGCCTGACCCTGGGGTCGCGCCTTGAGCTGGCAACTCGGGACCCTTGCGGTGGTACTGCTGGTGATCGGTGCCGGCATGATCTGGTACGAGCGTTCGAGGCCGCCGTCGCAGATCGTCGCCCTGGTTGCGGTTCTCGCGGCCCTGGCCGTGGCCGGCCGGATAGTCCTGGCTCCGATCCCGAACGTCGTCGCGACCACCGACATCGTCTTCTTCGCCGGGTTCGCACTGGGCCCGGCACCGGGTTTCGCAGTCGGGGCGCTCGGCGGCCTGGTCTCGAACTTCTGGCTAGGCCAGGGGGTCTGGACACCGTGGCAGATGGTCGGCTGGGGAATGACCGGGGTGGCCGGCGGGGTCTTCTTCCACCTCACCCGCGGCGAGGCCGGACGCTTCAAGCTGGCCGCGGCCTGTGGCGCCGCCGGGCTGGTCTTCGGGCTCTGGATGAATTTTCAGACGATGGTCAGTTTCGGGGGTGAGATATCGCTGGACCGGTACCTTGCACTTGAGGCAAGAGCAATTCCTTTCGACCTGGCACACATATTCGGAAATGTCCTGTTCGCCCTGGCCGCCGGTCCGGCGATGGTCGCTGCCCTGGTCCGTTTTCGCGAACGTTTCGAGTGGCAGCAGGCCGGTTCCGTGGCGGGCGTGCTGCTGGTCGTCGCCGGCCTCGGCACGATCGTCTTCGCTCCGCCGGCTCAGGCGGCCGTAAGTCCGGAGGCGGGCGAGGCCCGATCCTGGCTGCGTGCCCAGCAGAATGAGGACGGAGGCTTCGGGGCCTCGCCAGACAGCGAATCCTCGCTCAGCATCACGACCAGGGCGATGCTCGGTCTCGCCGCGGCAGAGCTGAATCCGCTCGACGTGCGGACCGGTGGGCGCTCGCCGCTGGCCTTCCTGAAGTCGGAAAGCAAGGAGATCAATGACGCCAACGACATCGCTCTGGTGATCCTCGCCCTGCGCACGGTGGGCGAGAACCCGCGTGACTTCAAGGGCCGCAACCTGGTCGAGGCGCTGGTCAAGCGCGGCGGAGCCGGGAGCTCTTTCGGCAACCGCGTGAACGTGGCGGCCTTTTCGGCGCTCGCCTTCCGTTCGGCCGGAGCCGGCGAGCCGGCATCCCGGACAGCCGACTGGCTGCGTTCGGCCCAGAACCTGAAGGGTGACGGCGGTTGGGGGATCTCTCCCGACGCGCGCAGCGATCCCGACTCCACCGGAGCGGCACTTCAGGTGATCAGCAGCCAGAAGGCGGTCTCCCGCGGGATGAACTTCCTGCGCTCTGCCCAGAAGTCCAGCGGTGGCTTCGTTTCCGGCTCGATCGTCAATTCGCAGTCGACCGGAGTCGTGCTCCAGGCATTGGCCGCGCTCGGGAAATCACATTCGACCCTCCGGACCAACGGCAATACCGGACTCGACTTCCTCGAAGCCCGCCAGCAGGAGGACGGCAGCGTCTGGTACTCGAAGGACTCCGACCAGACCAGAGTCTGGGTTACCGCGGACTCTCTACTCGGCCTTGCCGGCGAGTCGTTGCCGGTCAGAGAGCCGGCCCGGCAACCGAAGCCTGAAGATGACGCCGGCTCGGATGGCGGCTCCGGTGCAGATGGTGGTTCCACCGGGACCGACTCGGGCTCGTCCGGCGGCTTCGTTCCGGATCTATCCGGTTCGGCGCCGCCTGTTGCGAGCACAGGGTCCGGCGCCGGCACCGACGGGTCGGGTCTCTCCCCGGATACGCCGGTGACGAGCGGTGGATCCGCGGGTGCTGGTGCCCAGGGGTCCGAAGTCCCCGGTGGCGACGGGGTTTCGCAGGCGGTGCCTGAGGTGGCGCCGGCCATCCCCGTCCCGCCTACTGCTGCTCTGCTGGCCGCCTCGGCCGCCGGTCCGCAGCCATCCCCGGTCGTCGCGATTCTGATCTTCGCGCTCGTCGCGGGCGGACTCGGTGGCGGCACCGTGCTGCTGGCCCGGCGCTTCGGCTGGTGAGACGGTGCTGACCCGGGAAGAAGCGCTCGAGGCCGTGGCCGGGGAGAAGTACGAGGTCGTGGTCATCGGCGGCGGCATCACCGGCGCCGGCGTCGCCCTGGACGCCGCCTCGCGCGGGTACTCGGTTGCCCTGCTCGAAGCGCGCGACTTCGCGATCGGGACCTCGTCGCGGTCTTCGAAGATGGTCCACGGAGGCCTGCGTTATCTCGAGAACTTCGACGTAGGCCTGGTGAGGGAAGCCCTGCTCGAACGGCAGTTGATGGTCGAGCTGGCTCCGCACCTCGTCTATCCGACGCCCTTCCTGGTCCCGACCCTCGGGGCTGCCCGCAAGGACCGCAAGATCGGCATTGGGCTGAACGCCTATGACGTGCTCGCGGGGGTCGCGGGTGGCCGTGGCAGCCGGTCGCGAAGGGAGCCTCGCAGGCAGGGTCGTCCGGCCGAGGCCGAAGGCGGATGGTCTCCGGACCGGCACCGCACGATCGGTCCGGACGAGATGGTCGAGCTGGCGCCGGTGCTCGGCGACCGGGAGCCTGAGTCGGCATACCTGTTCTACGACTGCCAGACCGACGACGTGCGGCTGGTCATGACCGTGCTCGGGGAGGCCCAGCGGTTCGGTGCCGTCTGCCTGAACGGTGCCCGGGTCAGCTCGGTGACCGGACGGAACGGAAAGGCCACCGGGGTCGAGTTCACCGAGGCGGCCTCCGGCGAAACCGTGGTGGTCGAGGCGGACAACGTCGTCAATGCGACCGGGGTCTGGGCGGACCGGATCCGCCCCGGCGAGATCCAGCGCGAAGAGGACGTTCCGAAGATCACCCCGAGCCGGGGTACCCACCTCCTGCTCTCGACCGACGACCTCGACATGGGCCAGGCGGCCTGCGTCGTACCGGCCGGCGAGGGGCGCAGCATCTTCGCCCTGCCGTGGTACGGGCGGACCCTGGTCGGCACGACCGATGTCGACCACGCCGGCGAGATCGACGAGGTGCCGCCGACCGGGGACGACCTTTCCTACCTGCTCGACTCGGTCAACGAATTCGCCGGCACTTCCCTGACCGACTCGGACATCGTCGGGGCCTATGCCGGGGTGAGGCCGCTCATCACCACCGGGGATCCACGCAAGTCGGTCGACATCTCGAGGCGGGCGGAACTCTACGAGACCTCGTCCGGCATGCTGACGATCACCGGCGGCAAGCTGACCACGTGGCGCCGGATGGCCAAGCAGACGGTCGACCGGATCGTCGAGCGCTCCGGTCGGCGGGCACGCTGCCAGACCGCCGAGATCCCGCTCGGGATGGAGATCGACCCGAGCGTGCTCAACGCCCCGGAATCGGTGAGCGAGGACTCCCGGCGACAGTTGGCGTTCCGTTACGGCCACGCGGCACGCAAGGTGCTGAAGCTGACGGAAAAGGAGCCCGCCCTGGCCGAGCCGGTCCTTCCCGGAATGCCGGACCTGATGGTCGAAGTCGCCTTCGCGGCGGAGTTCGAGCAGGCTCGTACGATCGCCGACGTAATGCTGCGCCGGACCCGCCTCGGACTTACCGCAGCCTCGAGCCTGGACTCGGCCGAATCGGTCGCTCAGGTTGCCTCGGTTATGGGCTCGAGGCTCGGCTGGACCCAGTCCGAAGAGCGACGGCAGCGCGAAGCCTGGGTGGACACGGTCGCCGCCGAAGGGCTCAACCCGGCCCGCTCCGGCCACCTTTGAGACCGGGTAGTTCACTAACCTAGCCCGCGTACCGAATTACTCAAACCGGAGTTGAATCCGCGGACGAGTCCCGATGCTGCGCATCGCCGTCCGCGACGAAGGCCCGAAAAACAAGGAGCATCAAATGACGGATTTCGGATCAAAGAGCCTGGCCGAGCTTCACAAACTGGCCGCCGACGCAAAGATCGAGGGTTTCAGGCTGCTGAGGCGTGACGACCTGGTCGACAAACTGGAGGAGTCCGGAGGTGACACCAATTCCGGCGGCTCGTCCCGGAAGGGCTCGGCAGATGAGAACCAGGGCGGCTCCCGCTCGAAGCGCCGTCGCGGTCGCGGCGGCCGTGACCGTTCTCGCCGAGGCGGCAACGGATCGGGCCGCGAGGAACGCGATGATGAAGGTGGGGGCAAGCATGAAGGCGACGACCTGAGCGAGGCCACCGGGGTACTGGAGATCCAGCCCCGTGGCAGCGGCCTGGTTCGCGGCGATGATCTGCCCGAGGCCGGTGTCTATGTCTCGCCCGCGCAGATCCGCCGTTGCGAACTGCGCTCCGGGGATGAGATCAGCGGTCCAGTCCGTCCGGCCCGCCGTGGTGAGCGTCGGCCGTCCCTGGTCCGGATCGAGAAAGTCAACGGCGAGCCGCCGGTCGACGAGCGTGGGCCGGCCTTCGAAGGCCTTACAGCGATCGCTCCCCATCGCCATATCCCGCTGAAGGTCGAAAGCGACGACGTGCTCGCCCGGGCCGTCGACCTGCTGGCCCCGCTGGCATTCGGACAGCGCGTTCTGGTCGAAGCCCAGCCGCGTTCCGGTCGCACCTCGGTACTCCGGGCGCTGGCCAAGTCGATCGTCGCCGGATCCGAGGACGGGCCTGAAGTGATCGTCCTGCTGGTCGACGAGCGACCCGAAGAGGTCACCGCCTGGACCCGCGAGGTCTCGGGGGTGTCGATCGAAGCCGCTCCGGCGGACCTCGGCGCCGGCGAACAGGTCCAGATCGCCGAGCGGGCCCTGGCCAAGGTCAGGCGCCAGGCCGAGGCCGGTCAGGACGTCGTGCTTTTCGTCGATTCGCTGACCAGGCTCGCCACCGCCTGCGGCGATGCCGGCTCGATCAAACCTTTCTTCGGCACCGGCCGCGAACTGGAAGAGGATGAAGCCGGTTCGGTCACTGTGATCGCCACCGCTCTGTGGGGCTCGCCCGGAGACCAGGCCGTGATCGACGCTGTCCGCACGACCGAGAACGCGACCATCAGACTCGACGCCGACCTGGCCGCAGCGGGGGTCACCCCGGCGCTGGATGTCCGTTCATGCGCGATCTCCGGTCAGGAGTCGGTGCTTACCGCCTCGGAGGTCGACGCCGTCCGCAGGCTCAGGGTCGAACTGACCGAGATGGACCCGGCCCCGGCAGCCGCCCGTCTGGTCGAGCTGATCAACGGCTCGGCGAACAACGAAGAACTGCTCGAGAAGCTGTAGCGCCGCCTGAGCCGAGGCTCAGCGGTGGAAGGCTACGCGGCGCCAGGAGGGTTCTTTGGCCAGCTCGATCGTTTCGGGGCCGCGATCGGGCTGGATGTAGCCGAAGCTCTGGCGCTGCTCGTCGAAGACGATGTCGAGTTCACCTTCCTTGACCCGCTGGTCCAGCCAGGCGCCCCGGAAAACGAGTCGCCGGATCCAGTGGACGAAGCTCTGGTTGGAGGGGCCGGCGAGGTCTTCCCAGTTGTTCAGTACGTGGATGCCGAGTTCTGAAGACGGCTCGTCGATCTCGCCGCTCACCGCGAGGTGGAGCAGGTCATGGATCTCGGCATGGGTGAGTCCGGGCTTGACGAATCCGAGCCTCACCGCCGCCTGTTCGACGCGCTGGCTGAAATCGCGCTCGTTGAAGGCGAAGCGGAGATCGCCGTACTCGAGCACGTAGTCGGTGCCCGACTCGTAGTTGCCTCTGCGGGTTGTCTTTCGTTCCAAGTTGAAGCCTTTTCGCGCGCCGGTGACTGGACGAGGGCGCAGAGGGCATCATGCCGTGAGGCGTCGGTTGCGGCTCTGGTCCTCCTCCGCCTGAACGACGCTTTGCGCCTTGCACGGCCCGTTTCACCGGGGGCGAGTTTCTGCGGGGAGCAACTGATTGATGGATGGAGCGAGCGATCCCCAGGAGGCTGCGTCGTCTGGAGACTGCCGAGGTGGCCGGAGTCGCCGTGCCGGTCGCGTCGACTCCGCTCTCGAGACTGCTCGGCCTGGCCTGGCTCAGCTGTGAATGTGCCGGCAACGGTCTGCTGATCCCGCGTTGCCGCTCGGTCCATACCTTCGGCATGCGGTTCGAGCTCGACCTGGTCTTCATCGACGAAGCCGGGCTGACGATCCGGGTCGAGCGAAGCGTGCCGCCGGCCAGGATGCTCTTCGAGCGCTCGGCCGAATCCGTGCTGGAGCTGCCTTCGGCCAGGTCGACCGGCAGCGGCCGGGGGGAGAGTCCGCGGTTGGCGGACCTTAGGTCGGCATGATTCCCGAACACGAAGAGATCGCCAGAGTCGTGATCTGCGAAGACGACAAGGCCACGCTGGAGTTGCTCTGCGACCACCTGCTGGCCGACCGCTACGGAGTC
This sequence comes from uncultured Solirubrobacterales bacterium, assembly GCA_963709475.1. GTDB lineage: Bacteria > Actinomycetota > Thermoleophilia > Solirubrobacterales > 70-9 > 67-14. The sequence continues at coordinate 69,631 of CAVPWI010000010.1, forward strand.
CTGGCCGCTCCGACGGCGGCCGACGCCCTGAGGCTCTGCCAGTACGGGTCCCCCGACCTGCTGCTGCTCGATCTCACCCTTCCGGATGCCTCCGGACTTGACGTCCTGCGCGAGATCCGAAACCCCGACCGGGCGACCAGCCGTTTCGAGCCCGGGCTCGGGGTGATCGTGCTGAGTGGTCGCGGCACCGAGCGCGACCGGGTCCGCGGGCTCGAACAGGGCGCCGATGATTACGTCGTCAAGCCTTACCACTACTCGGAACTGCTGGCCCGGATCGGAGCCGTGCTCAGGCGGCGCAAGGGCCGTGGGCGGGCAGTGACGAGGGTGGCCGAGATCGAGATCAGCCACCCTGAGCGAGCGGTATCGGTGGCCGGTCGCAAGGTCGAGCTTTCGGTCAAGGAGTTCGCGCTGCTCGGCAGGCTGGCCCAGGAGCCGACCCGGGTCTTCACCAAGGAGGAGCTGCTCCGGGACGTATGGGGCTACCGCTCGCTCGGCCACACCAGGACTCTTGAAGCCCATGCCAGCCGATTGCGGCGCAAGCTGGATCCGGAATCCGGTCGCTTCGTGGTCAACTGCTGGGGCGTCGGCTACAGGCTCGTCGAGCCGTGAGCCTGGTTCTGCTCACAGCGCTGGCCACGGTACTGATGCTGCTCGCCGGCGAGAAGTGGCGACTCGGACGGCGCCGCCACGCACTCAACCGCGCGCTTCACGAGATCCGCAGGCCACTGCAGACACTGGTGCTGCTTTCGCCCTCCGGAGATCCACCCGCTTCGATAGCGATGCGACCGGTCATCGAGCCGGTCCTGCAGGTGGTCAGCGCCGTCTCCGACCTCGATCGCGAATTGAACGGCGGTCCGCCTCCGGTCCGCCGCAGCGAGAGGGTCGCGGCAAGGCTGATGGCGGATTCCTGCGTCCGGCGCTGGCGCTCGAGGGCAGCCCTTTCGGGGTCCACCATCGAGCTGCGCTGGGCGGGTACGGACGGACTGATCAGCGGGGACGGGGTCGCCCTGGCCGCAGCACTCGAGAACCTGATCGTCAACGCGATCGAACACGGTGGCCCCCGGATAACGGTCACCGGCCGGACCCTCGGCCGCCGGATCCGGATCGAGGTGATCGACAACGGTGTCTTCGCGAGGCCGGACGACCGCCCTGACAGCCCGGCCCGAGCGGTCTCACGCACGGAGGCAAGGGGACGGCACGGGCACGGCCTGGAGGTGGTCAGCCGCACGGCGGACAAGCACGGCGGGAAGCTCGAAACCGACTTCTCCGTTGAAGGTTCCCGTGCTGCCCTGATCCTGCCGCGGTCGCCGCACCCGACCGGCAGCTCGTCCCCGGTCAAAGTGAACTGGTGAGCCGGCATCGTCGTGCCGCATTGCTGGTTGTCGCGGCTGTCATCGCGGGCGGGCTCGGAGTGACGCTGGTCAGCGGTTACTCGAGCTCGGTCTCAGAAAGCTACGGCCGCCTGCAGCCGGTGGTCGTAACCAGCGGCACCGTCACCGCGGGCCGCAAGCTCACTCCCGACCTGCTTGCCAGACAGACCGAAGTCAGACAGGTCCCGGCCCGTTTCGTACCTGCCGGAGCCCTTTCGGATCCGGGCGATGCGGTCGGCTTCGAGACGATCGTGCCACTGGTATCCGGCAGTTACCTTACGTCCAGCGGTCTGCGCCGGCCCGGTGACTGGCGGAAGCAGCGTCCGCGGCTCAGCAGCAACCGGATGCCGGTCGAACTCACTGTCTCGGGGGCCTCAGCGATATCCCAGGCCGGTAGCGGGGTGGGGACGAAGGTCGATGTGATCGTTACCCGCGAAGGGAGGATCGGCGGGCGGGGCTGGACCCGGCTGGCGGCCAGGCGCGTTCCACTGATCGCGATCGGGGGAGGGGATCCCGCGGAGACTGGAGCGGGCCTCAGCACCGTGATCCTCGGTCTGACCCGCAGCCAGGCAATCGAGTTGATCGACGCCGAGGCTTTCGCCCGGAGGCTGACCGTGATCCCCGGGGCGGGCAAGTGAATGACCCGCCCGAAGCCGGGGGGCCGTTGAATCGCCTCGCGTTCCGGATTCACGCCGGTCTGGTCGAGAAGCGCAGGTCGGATCCGGGCGACGGCGAAGGGGTCGAGTCGGCGATCCGCACGGCCGTCGACGGGGCTGCGCCGGTGCTTTCGCACGAGAAGCGTGAGCGGCTGGTCGAGACGATCACCCGTGAAGCTTCGGGACTCGGACCGCTCGAGGTCCTGCTCGAGGACGGTTCGGTGGAGGAGGTCGTCGTCAACGGCTGTGACCGCGTCTACGTCGAGCGGGCAGGAAAGCTCGAGCGGGTGCCTGTCTCTTTCGAGGACGAAGAGCAGCTCCGCAATACGATCGAGAGGATCCTGGCTCCGCTGGGGCGCCGGGTCGACGAGCTCAGTCCGATGGCGGACGCGCGGCTCCCGGACGGCTCGAGGGTCAACGTGGTCATCCCGCCGCTGGCGGTAGACGGTCCGGCGGTCTCGATCCGCAGGTTCCCCGCATCCCGTCCCGGGCCGGAGGATCTGGTCGAGCTCGGGACACTCGATCGTGAGTCGGTCGAGCTTCTGGAGCGGGCGGTCGGTGGCCGCAAGAGCATCCTGATCAGCGGTGGCACGGGTTCGGGGAAGACGACCCTGCTGAACGCCCTGGCAGCATTCATTGATCCCGACGAACGCATCGTGACGATCGAAGACGCGGCCGAACTCCACCTCGGCCAGCCTCACGTGGTCAGGCTCGAGTCACGGCCGGCGAGTATCGAGGGCCGTGGCGAGGTGACGATCCGGGACCTGCTCAGGAACGCGCTGCGGATGAGGCCCGACCGGATCGTGATCGGTGAGGTCCGGGGTCCGGAGGCGCTGGACCTGCTGACCGCCCTGAATACGGGCCATGACGGTGCGCTCTCCACCGTCCACGCCAGCTCGGCAGAGGATGCACTGGACCGGATCGAGGTGCTCTCGCTGATGGCCGGCATCGGCCTGCCCCTGGAGGTGATCTCGGCGCAGCTCCGCCGGGGAATCGATCTGGTCGTCCACATCTCCAGACAGCCCGACGGCAGCAGAAGCGTGACCGAAATCCACGAGGTGAGCGCGTGAGTCCGGTCGGGGCCGATGACCTGCTCTTCGCTGCGTCCTCCGGCATCGGGCCTCTGCCCGTTCTGCTCGGAGCCTTGGCCGGGATCTCCGGACTGCTTGCGATCAGGGAGTTCGCCGGCGGCAGTACCGCAATGGCCGGCTGGCTGCGGATCACCCTCGAGCCGCTGAGGCGGGCTCGCGACGAGGGCTACCTGCCGACCTCGCGGGAGCGGACCGGCATCGTGGTACTGGCGGTCGTGATCGCGGTCGCGGCGGGACTGCTGCTCGGCCGGGTGCTGATCGCTCTGCTGCTCGGCATGTCCGCTCCTTTCGCTGCCGCGGCGTTGATCCGACGGGACCGGCGCCGCTACCGGGAAGCCGTCGAAAGATCCGTTCCGGAAACCGCGAGGGCGATCGCCGACTGTCTCTCGGCCGGCCACTCCCCGAGGGGCGCGCTGGCCGCTGTCGCCTCGACCCTGGACGGCCCGGCGGCGGTCGAGTTCAGCCGGCTGCGGCGCGAACTCGAACTCGGCCGGCCGACCGACCGGGCCGTATCCGCGCTGGCCGGCCGTTTCGCATCGGAGCGCATCGATGCCTTCGCAGCCGCCCTGGTCAGCCAGCGACTGGCCGGGGGTGATCTGGCCGCCCTGCTCCGCCGCTTCGCCGATGGCGCGGCTGAGCGTGACCAGGTCGCCGAAGATGCCCGGTCGGCCACCGCCCAGGCCCGGTTCACCGGCTACCTGGTGGTCGCCATGCCCGCGGGGGCGGCTCTGTTTGCCGAGGCGATCCGCCCGGGCCTGATCGCTTCGTTGCTCGAGTCGGGACCCGCGCTTGCGGTAGTCCTGGTCTCGGTCGGGATGCAGGTCACAGCATTCCTGTTCATCTCGAGGCTGGCGAGGACAGACCGGCCATGACGGTGGCTGGTCTCGGCCTGATCGTGGCCGCCGCGGTGCTGGTCCGGTTGGCGCTGGCGGAGATCCGCAACGGTCCGCGGCCCGGGTCCACTCCCGGCACCGGGCGCGAGCCGACGATTCCGCCTGCGGCGCTCAGTCTGGGGCTGCCGGAGAGGATCCGCCGCGCAGGGAGGGAGGGCGAGCTGAGCCCACGATCGTTGCTGTTCGCCAAAGCCCTGACCGCCGCGACCGGGATCTGCCTCGCTTCGATGCTCGCGCCGGCGCTTCCCGCGCGTCTTGCGCCCCTGTTATTGGTGGCGTTCAGCCTGCTCGGATTCCTGCTGCCGGACATGTCGCTGGAGCGCGTGGCCCGGCGCCGGCATCGAAGCATTGTCACGTCGCTTCCCGATGCCCTTGACCTGCTCGCCGTTTCGATCACTTCAGGGCGGTCACTCGGAGCCAGCCTGCTCGAGCTGGCAGGCGGCGGCCGCGGAGCGCTCCGGCATGAACTGGCGGTGACCGGGCAGGAGATGAGCTGGGGCATCGGGCAGGCGGAGGCGCTCAAGTCGCTCAAGGAACGTGTCCGCGGCAGGGAGATCGCCTCGCTCTGCGCCACCCTCGAGCGCTCGCGCAGGTTGGGTTCGCCACTCGCGGAGCAACTGAGACGGCAGGCTTCGACGCTCAGACAGGATCAGCGCCGCGAGATCGAAGAGCGGGCCGCGAGGGCGGCCCCCAAGATCCAGCTGGTCATCGCCCTGATCCTGGTCCCGTCGGTCCTTCTGTTGATGGTCGCTGCGCTGATCGCCAACAGCGACACGCTCCTGGGGGTCGGCTACGCGACGGTCAGTCCCCCTTGAAGTATGCCCTTACCGCAGCGTGCCGGTTCAGGATCCCTGATTGAAAGTCATCGCAGTGAAGGTCGCTCCGCCCGGATCCTGCAGGGTGTACATGCGCCCCATCGGGATGTCGATCGGGCCAGCGGCAACCGAGCCGCCGAGTTCTCGACACCTGGCCGCCATCCGGTCTGCATCTTCGACCGAGAAAGTCACGTCCCAGTGCGGGGGGATTCCTTCGGGCATGTCTGTGGCCGCCATGTCGATCATGCCGCCCTTACCCTGCTCGGGAGGTGCGCCATCGACGGTCCACACGGTGTAGCCATGCATGGAAGGGAACTCAAGCCCGTCCCAGCCGAAAAGGTTTCCGTAGAACCCCTTCGCTTTCTCGGGGTCCAGGGTCCGGAGCTCGTTCCAGGTGAGGGTGTTGAACTCGTTGACGATGCCGGCGCCGGCGTGTTCACCCGGCTGCCAGAGCGCGAAGATCGCGCCCTCCGGATCAGAGAGCACCGCCATGCGACCGGCGGTCATCACATCCATCGGCCCGGCGAGAACCTGACCGCCGAGATCCCCGGCCCTGGCGGCCGCGGCCTCGGCGTCGTCAACCGAGACGTAGGTCGTCCAGGCTGCGAACGAATCGTCGCCGGCGGGGAATACGCCCGCCACAGGCCTGCCCTCCATGCGGAACATCCGGTAGCCGCGGCTCTCTTCCGAATCGTCGGGCTGGTCGGCCTCCCATCCGAACAGGCCTTCGTAGAAGTCAACTGCGGCATCGACGTTCGGGGCCGTCACGTCGACCCAGGACGGTGTCCCGGGTTCGTAGCTGGTCATCTCGGGCATCTTCGGCTCCTCGTTCTTTCTGTCGTTGACAGTCGGTCCGGCCGTGTCCCCCGAACCTCTCACACGAAGGAGGGTCGTGCCAGGGTTACCCGTTGGCTTCCTCCCGGAGACGCCGGGCAACCTCGCATCCGGTCGCGACCAGCTCATCGAGTCCTTCCGCACTGTCGCGGTGCTTGGGGACGAAGGCACAGAGCTTGCCATCAACCAGTTCGAAAGCGAACTTCTTCGGCGGGCTGTCGGTCAGCCAGACGATGAAGGACGGAGAGAAGAGCCGCCGCACCCAGACCGCGTCATGCTCCTTGCCGACGAAGATCTCGTAGCGGTCACGCATCGCTTCGCTCTCGAGGGTGACCCGCTCGTGCTTGCGGCGGAACTTGTCCTCTAGCCCTTCGAGCGCCTTGAAGCCGGACTTGGTCTGAACAAGCAGCTGGGGCAGGTGGGCCACGGTCTCCGGCAGGTCGACCAGGATCAGGGTGAACGGGTAGTCGGTATCGCTGCTGTTTCCGTCCGAGTCCGTGCTCTCCTCCGTGTACGTGTAGAGCGCCAGCGTGCCTTCGATGTCCTCGGCGAGTGGGCCGGTGAATATCTCGTCCGCCTTGCGTCGGTCACCCTTCTTCAGCAGAGGGGTTGCCCGTTCAAGATCCCCGACTTCTCCCAGCTCAGGCCTCTGGAGTCCGCGTAGGCCTGGTAGAAGGCGTTCTCGGCCCGATGGTCGGCTACGGCGAAAACGATGGCGAGCCCGATCGGGATCCCGATCAGGAAGCCGATGAAAGAGACACCGTCCCCTCCGATCACGGCGCCGATCACCGCCAGGACAATCGCTCCGGCGAGTATCAGGATCCAGGGCAACGGCCGCCGGATCAGCTTTGAGAACTCTGCTCCCCGGAGTGTGTTGGCGTCCTTGACTTCGTTCGGCTCGATCTCGTTCATACCGACAACCTAACGACGAAAACTGCAACAGGAATGTGCACGCGCTACTTTCGGTGGGCGATCATGTGTTCGTATCGGGTCTCGGCAGGTCGCTTTACAAGCCAACTTGCGGGGCCTGACGCAGGCCCTATCAGGCCGATCCGACGACTCCTTTCAGGGGTTATGTGGGAGATTGTGGTGCAGAGTGGGGCAAAGTGGGGTACATTCCCGATCGAGTTGAAGCCACGGACCGGGGTGGTGAGGTTCCTCCCACTTCACCACCTCGGTCCAACTCTTTCTCTTCATCGAACGGGACAGTCGGAAAGGATCGGAAAAAGGTGGCGTTCAGAGGCCAGTACGAGCACAGCCTCGACTCGAAGGACCGCCTAACCGTGCCGGCCAAGTTCCGCAAGGACCTCTCCGACCGCGCGGTGATCGTCAAGGGTCCGGACAGTTGTCTCTGGCTGATGACCGAAAAGGCCTTCGACGCACTTTCGGAGCAGTACATCGCGCCGCACAGCCCGTTCGGCGACAACGCCCGCAAGATGCGCCGCCTCTTCAACTCCGGCGCCGCCGACGGCGAACTCGATTCGGCCGGCCGGTTCAGCATTCCGAAGAACCTGATCGAGGCCGCCGGCCTCGACGGTGCGTGCACGGTGATCGGAGCCGGCGAATACCTGGAGATCTGGAATACGGCCGAGTGGGATCGTGAGCAGCAGAAGCTTCAAGCCGAATTCTCCGAGATCGCTGAAGGAATGTCGGGAGGGGCCGAGTGAGCGCCGCGGCGCGAGCAAGGGAGGCCTGGCAGCAGACCATGAGCCCGTCACCCCGTATCCACGTCCCTGTCCTCGCCACAGAACTGGTCGAGCTGATCACACCCGGGCAGGGGGAGACCGTGATCGACTGCACTTTCGGAGGCGGAGGTCACGCCCGGATGGTCGCCGAAATGCTCGGGCCGGAAGGCACGCTGATCGCGATCGATCGTGATCCGGTGGCCGCGACCCGTTTCGAGCAGTTTGCCGACGAGGCTCCATGCCGGACCAGGTTCATCGCCACCGAGTTCAGCGAGGCCCTGAAAAACCTGCAAATTGAAGGAATTCGTGCAGATGCGTTGTATATGGACCTGGGTATGTCCTCGCTACAGGTAGATGCGCCCGAGAGGGGTTTTTCCTACTCACACGACGCACCGCTGGACATGAGGATGGATCCGAGGCAGGAGCTGACGGCAGGCGAGATCCTCAATACCTGGCCCGAGGAACGCATATCCCGCATTCTGCGCGGCCTCGGCGAGGAGCGCTACTCCGGTGGGATCGCCCGGGAGATCGTCCGGCGCCGGCCGCTCGAATCGACCTCGGAACTGGTCGACGCGATCAAGGCCGGCATGCCAACTGCGGCCCGCTTCGGGAGCGGTCACCCCGCCCGGAGGACGTTCCAGGCGCTGCGGATAGCGGTGAACGGGGAGCTTGACGCGATCGACGCGGCCCTGCCGATCGCCTGGGACGGGCTGAAGATCCAGGGTCGCATGGCCGCGATCTCCTTCCATTCGCTCGAGGATCGCCGAGTCAAGCGTTTCTTCGCCGGACTCGCCGTCGGCTGCACCTGTCCTCCCGACCTGCCGATCTGCGTCTGTGGGCACGATCCCGAGGCCGAGTTGCTGACCCGGCGCTCAATCACTGCCGACGAGCAGGAGCTGGAAACCAATCCCCGTTCCCGTTCAGCCCGTCTGCGGGGCGCGATAAAGCTTGCCGAAAGGCCTGGACTCTGATGGGTGCCGCCGCTCGAAAGCTCGACGCGATGCCGGCTCCTGCTCCGGCCACGCTGCCTCGGCGCCGCCGCCGTCCGCAGCACCAGACTTCGCCGGGGCGCCGTCGTACTGCGAACCGGCAGCCCGAGCGCCGCCGTCGGCTGGTCGGTCGCAGCGCCCACGTGGTCGGTCGCCTTCCAGAATCGGCGGCGGTCAGGAAGATCTCGGGTTCGAGGCTGTGGATCGCCGTAATCGGTCTGATGCTGATCGGCATAGTGGCGATCAACGTGCTCACCGTCAGCTACGGCGCGATGGCCAGTGGGGTCGAGACCAAGATCGAGACCCTCGAGCGTCAGAACGCGATCGTCGGCAGCTCTACGACCAGGGCCCTTTCGATGCCGAGGATCCGCAATGCCGCATCGGCTGCGGGCATGGTTTCGCCCGCCACCGATGAGATCCGCTACCGGGAGTTCGGCCCCGAGGTCTTCGCGGCGGCTGCGCAACGGCTGGCAGCCGAAGGGGGCTGACTCCGCGTTGGTCCGCCTTGAACGTCGCGTCGGGATTCTCTTCTTCATATCGCTGCTCCTGCTTTCCGGACTCCTCCTGAGGGCCGTATGGATCCAGGGGGTCGAGGGCTCCACCTTCGCCTCCCAGGCGAGCAGTCAGCAGGAAGACACGATCACCGTGCCAGGGCTGAGGGGTTCGATCCTCGACCGCAACGGGCGGGAGCTGGTCGGTTCGGAGCTGGGCGCGAGCATCTACGCGACCCCGTACCAGATCAAGGACGCCCCACAGGAATCCGCCGATGTCGCCGCAGCCCTCGATGCTGACCCCGACGGAGTTCTCGAGGCGATCACCGCACCCGGGGGCTTCTCGTACATTCAGCGCAAAGTCGACCTCGTCAAAGCTGGCCGGGTCCAGAAACTCGGCCTCGAAGGAATCGGGCAGCACCCCGACACCCTCCGGACCCGTCCCCAAGGTGATCTCGCGGCGCAGGTAATCGGGGCCGTGAGCGCCGAAGGTGAGGGTCTGACTGGCATCGAAGCAGCACAGGACGGTGTGTTGCGAGGCCGGGACGGCGAGCAGCACATGGTCAAGGACGCGCTCGGTGAACCGATCGAGATGGAGACGATCCGCGACCCACGTGACGGTGAGGCGGTCGAGCTCACGATCGACGCCGCCGTTCAGGACAGCGCCGAGCAGGCACTGGCGAAGGTGGCGCGGGCCCACGACCCGGTCAACGCTTCGGCGATCGTCATGGATGCGAAGAGCTCCGAGGTGCTGGCGATGGCGAACTGGCCGCCGGTTGATCTGGACGACCTGGAAACGGCCAGTCCGGAGGACCTGCTCAACGTCGGCACCTCCTACAACTACGAACCCGGTTCGACCTTCAAGGCCTTCACAGTGGCCACAGCCCTCGAGACCGGCACCGTGACGCCCACGAGCACTTTCACGCTGGCACCGTCGCTCCAGATCTATGACCGGGTTATCGAGGAGTCCCACCCCCGTGGGACGGTCAGCCTCGATGTCGGCGGGATCCTCGCTCAGTCATCGAACGTCGGCTCGGTGACGATCGGACTCCAGGTCGGCGGTGAGAGGTTCAGCAGGTGGATCAACCGTTTCGGATTCGGCCGCCCGACCGGTATCGAGTACCCGGGCGAAGAAAGCGGGATCGTCATCCCGTACGAGGACTACTCCGGTTCGACCATGGGAAACCTGCCGATCGGACAGGGACTGGCGGTCACTCCGATCCAGATGGTCGCCGGCTACAGGGCGCTGGCCAACGACGGGATGATCAGGCCGCCGCGTCTGATCAAGTCGGTCGGTGGTCAGGCCGTACCTGAAAAGCCCGGGCGCCAGGTCGTCTCACCTGAAGTCGCGACCGAGGTCAGACGGATGCTTGAAGGCGTGCTCGCGCCCGGTGGCACCGCGCCCGAGGTCGAGGTGCCCGGATACTCGCTGGCCGGCAAGACGGGCACGGCTGAGATCGCGACCGAGGAAGGGCTATTCCGACAGCCGTTTTGTGGCTTCATTCATCGGCATGGCACCCGCCGACGACCCCCGGATCGTCGTATCGGTGATGGTGAGCGAACCGAAGAACGGCTACTACGGTGGCGAGGTGGCGGCGCCGGCCTTCGGTGACATCGCCTCCTTCACCCTCCCGTACCTCGGCGTGCCCACCGAGTAGGCACCTACAATCATGCGCATGCGGCTTGACCAAATCGTCGAAGGCGTCGTGTCGGCCGAGATCTCCGGCGACCCGGGTCTTGAAATCACCGGCTTGGCCTACGACAGCCGCCATGTCGTCGAGGGCGGGCTCTTCTTCTGCGTGACCGGGATGGAGAGCGACGGCCACGACTTCGCCGCGGCCGCGGTCGATGCCGGGGCCCGTGCCCTGGTCTGCGAGCACCCGACCGGCCTCGGTGTCACCGAGGTGCTGGTCGACGAAACCCGCCGGGCGATGGCGCCGATGGCGGCAGCCTTCAACGGCGATCCGACCCGGGATCTGAAAGTCGCGGGCATCACCGGTACCAACGGCAAGACGACGACCGCCTTCCTGCTCCACGACATCCTCGAGGGCTCCGGCATCCACTGCGGGTTGATGGGTACGGTCACGCAACTGGTCGGTGGCACGGAGGAGCCGGTCGAGCGCACCACACCGGAGGCTGTGGATCTGCAGTCGACCTTCCGCCGGATGGAGGCGGCCGGCGACGAGGCCTGCGTATTCGAGGCTTCGTCCCATGCCCTGGCACTCGGGCGTTGTGATGCGATCGATTTCGACCTGGCGATATTCACCAACCTGACCCAGGACCACCTCGACTTCCATGCCGACATGGAGGACTACTTCTCGGCCAAGCGGCTGCTGTTCGAGGCCGGCCCCGGCACATCCGTGGTCAACATCGACGATCCATACGGCCAGCGGCTGGCGGTCGAGTTCGACGTGATCACATACTCCGCCGAGGGTTCAGCTGCCGACTACTCGGCATCCGACATCGCCTTCGACGCTGCGGGAGCCGAGTTCTCGGTCGAATCCGAGCACGGCGTCATGTCTGTTCGCACCGGGCTTCCCGGGCGGTTCAACGTCGCCAACGCACTGGCCGCGCTGGCCGGAGCGATCGCGCTGGGGGTGGAGCCCGGGGACGCCGTCGCCGCGCTTTCGGATGCCGGCAGGGTGCCCGGGCGGTTCGAGCCGATCGACGCCGGCCAGCCCTTCTCGGTGCTGGTCGACTACGCGCATACCCCGGACTCGGTCGAGAACGTGCTGCGGGCGGCGAGGGACATAACGGCCGGCCGCCTGATCGTAGTGGTCGGTGCGGGAGGGGACAGGGATCGCACCAAACGGCCCTTGATGGGAAGGGCCGGCACCGAACTCGCCGATCACACGGTGGTGACCTCGGACAATCCTCGCTCCGAGGATCCGGAGGCGATCATCGAAGACGTACTCGAGGGAATCTCAGGACCGGGAGCAGGTCACGGTCGAGGTTGATCGAAACGAGGCGATCCGTCTGGCGGTCGCCATGGCGGAGCCCGGCGACACCGTGGTGATCGCCGGCAAGGGTCATGAGCAGGGCCAGGAGTTCAGGGATGGCCGAAAGATCCCCTTCGACGACCGCGAGGTTGCCAGGACTCACCTTCTCGAACGCGTCGGCGGTCCGAATTGATCGGGCTGGAGCCGGAGCGGATCGCGGCTGTGATGGGAGCCGTGATCGCCAACCGCGGCGCTGCCGGTCACCCGACCGCCGCCTCGATCGACTCGCGAGACGTGCGCGGCGGCGAACTCTTCTTTGGCCTGACAGGCGAAAACGATGATGGTGGGGCATTCGCTCCGGCAGCGTTGGAGCAGGGAGCCTGGGGTGTGGTCGTCGGCCCCTCCTCGGCCGAGTCACTGGCCGGGCGCAGCGGCTGGGTCTTCGTAGCCGAGGACCCGCTGGCGGCGATGCAGTCGCTGGCCACCGCGTGGCGGCACGAGCTCGGAGCCACCGTGATCGGAGTCACCGGGTCGGTCGGCAAGACCTCGGTCAAGGACATCACCCGGGCATTGCTGCCGGGCAGGGTCCACGCTTCCGTCGAGAACTTCAATACCGAGATCGGCCTGCCGCTGACCATCCTCTCCGCCCCCGAAGGCACAGACATCCTGGTGCTCGAGATGGCGATGCGCGGCCCCGGCCAGATCGCAGAACTCGCGAGCATCGCCGAGCCCGACGTCGGCGTGATCACCGTGGTCGGACCGGTCCACCTCGAGCTGCTCGGTTCGATCGAGGCGATCGCCGCGGCCAAGGCCGAGCTGATCGGTGGTCTAAGGCCTGGGGGTCCGGTGATCGTCCCGGTTGACGCCGGCCACCTCGAGCCTCACCTCGATGGGATTTCGAACCTGATCCGTTTCGGGCCCGGCGGTGAGGTCTATGCCGAAGGGGTGGAGCTCGGCGATGGACACACACGGGCCACCGTGGTGACGCCTTCCGGCCGGGCGGAATTCGACTTTCCTTTCACCGAAGAACACAACCTCAGGAACGCCCTCGCCGCAATCGCGGCCGCCGTTTCGGCTGGTGTCTCGCCCGATCAGCTCGCATCCCGGGCCGGATCGGTCTCGTTTTCGAGACTCCGCGGTGAACACATCGAACTCGGCGATGGCACCCTGATCGTGAACGACAGCTACAACGCAAACCCGGTCTCGATGGACGCGGCCCTGAAGTATCTGTCCGGGGTTCAGCGCGGGTACCGGGTCGCGGTCCTCGGCCTGATGGCTGAGCTCGGACCGGACGCCGCCGATTTCCACCGCGAGGTCGGGCGCAGGGCAAGGGAACTCGGCATAGATCTCGTGATCGGGGTCGGCCCCGTCGCCGCCGAATACCAGCCGGACGAGCTGGTCGACGGCCCCGCCGCTGCGGTGGACCTGCTCGGCGAGCGACTCGGGCCCGATACGGCGGTGCTGGTCAAAGGCTCACGCGCGGCGGGTCTCGAGGCCGTGGCCGAAGGTCTCGAGTCGCTTGGAACCGATCAGGAGGTTGATTCCTGATGGGCGAGATCGTGCTCGGCTCGATGGCTTCAATGCTCATCTGCCTCTTTCTCTCACCCCGTTTCATCGCTTTTCTGAGGCGACGCGAGTTTGGTCAGAACATCCGCGAGGAGGGACCGGCCGGGCACCAGACCAAGGCCGGCACCCCGACCATGGGTGGGCTGATCATCTTCACCGCCGTCCTGGTGCCGTTTCTCGTGCTTTCCGAGCACAGCTACGCGGCGATGACCGTCTTCTTCGTCGCCCTCGGTTGTGCGGCAATCGGTTTTGCCGACGACTTCATCAAGATCGTCAAGCGGCGTTCACTCGGGCTTTCAGCCAGGTACAAGCTGATCGGCCAGGTCTTCCTGGCTCTCGTGCTCTGGTGGGTGGCGAGGCATGAGGTGGGCCTCGAGCCGGTGATCCTGTTCCGCGGACTCGACATCAGCATCGAGATCGGGCCGGTCGGCTATTTCGTTCTGGTCTTCCTCGTGATCGCCGGTGCGACCAACGGGGTCAACCTGACCGACGGACTCGACGGGCTCGCAGCCGGTACCAGCGCCATCGTCCTGCTCACCTATACGGCGATCTGTTTCATCACGGTCGGTCAGCAGGACCTCGCCCTGCTTGCCGTCTGCCTGGTCGGTGCCTGCGTCGGTTTCCTCTGGTTCAACGCCTTCCCGGCATCGATCTTCATGGGTGACACCGGCTCTCTGGGGCTGGGGGGTGCCATCGGAGCCCTGGCTGTGATGACTCAGACCGAGATTCTGCTGATCATTATCGGCGGCATCTTCGTTATCGAGGCGCTCTCGGTTCTGATTCAGGTATTCAGCTTCAAGACCTTCGGGCGACGGGTGCTGTTGATGGCGCCGCTCCACCACCATTTCGAGATGATGGCCTGGTCCGAGACCAAGATCATGCTGCGATTCTGGATCATCGCGGCCGTCTGCTCGGGCCTCGGTTTCGCGATCTATCAGCAGTCGATCGGCGGATGACAAAAACCCGCATGGGATAAAGGAATAGCGCACCTCACGCAGAAGGAAGTGAGGTGGAATACGTCCACTCATCCAGGGCCCGACCGCCGCTTCCTCCGGGACCCTTTCTGGTCGTAGGCCTGGCTCGCTCCGGGGTCGCCGTCGCCAAGGCGCTGAAGGCGCATGGACAGGAGGTTTCCGGGGTCGACTCCGGGCGACCCGCCGACCTCTCGGATCTCGACCTGGCGGGGATCCCTCACGAAACGGATTCGACCGGCCTCGCTTCGCTCTCAGGTGTCGGCACCCTGGTCAAGAGCCCGGGCGTGCCGAAAGAGGCCGAGGTCGTCCTCGAGGCCAGGCGACTGGGCATACCCGTCGTCGGCGAACTGGAGATCGGCTGGCGTCTTGTCCACGGCGCATTCGTCGGCATCACCGGGACCAACGGCAAGACGACGACGACCGAACTGGTCGCACACGTTCTCCGCACCGCCGGCCGTCCGGTCCATGCGGTGGGCAACATCGGCAGCCCGCTGTCGGCCCTCGCCGAAGGCCACGTTGACGCTGATTCCACGGTGGTCTGTGAATGTTCGAGTTTCCAGCTGGAGGACATCGAGTACTTCGGGCCCGAATGCGCGGTCTACCTGAACCTGGCCCCGGACCACCTCGACCGTCACGGCACGATGGAGGAGTACGGAAGGATCAAGCAGCGCATCTTCATGAATCAGATCGAGGGTGACGTCGCGATCCTGAACGAGGCCGACCCGGTCATGTCCGGCTTCGATCCGCCCGGGGAGGCTTCGGTGATCCGGTTCCTGCCCGCCGGGCAGTCGGCCAACCCGGTCGATGTGACGATCCAGGATGGTGCGATCACGGTCGACGGTCGTCCGCTGCTCGAGGTCAGCGATCTGAAGCTGATCGGCGCACACAACATCGCCAACGCGATGGCTGCAGCCGCGGCTGCCCTCAGCCTGGGCCTGCCGCCGGAGGTGGTGGCCGAGGGCCTTCTCAGTTTCACCGGGGTGGCTCACCGCCTCGAACCCGTCGCTGAGCTTTCCGGGGTCCAGTTCGTGAACGATTCGAAGGCCACCAACGTCGAGGCGACCGTGACCGCGCTCGGCTCATTCGATTCCGGGATCCGGTTGATCCTCGGTGGCAGCCTCAAGGGCGAGTCCTTCGTGCCGTTGGTCAAGGCTGTCCGGGCCTCCTGCACCGGGGTCTACCTGATCGGCGAGTCCGCGGCGGCGATCCGTGAAGCGCTCACGACGGGTGGCGCCGAAGGGGTCGCGATCGAAGAGTGCGGCGATCTCGAGGCCGCTGTCTCGATGGCCTGGGCAGACGCGCTCGAAGGCGAGGCGGTCCTGCTTTCTCCGTCATGCGCCAGCTTCGACCAGTTCAGGGACTACGAGGACCGCGGCGACCGCTTCCGCGGGCTGGTCGAGGCAATCGATGTCGTCTGAGCCCCGGCGCGGGAAGAAGAAATCGGCCGGCCGGCGATTCGTGGCTCCGGTTGAATACAACCTGCTGCTCACCGCGACCCTGATCCTGCTGGCCTTCGGCGCGGTGATGGTCTTCTCGGCCAGCTCTACTTCGGCCATCCTCAACGACGGTGGTCTGGCCGACAGCGCTTACTACCTTCAGCGCACACTGATCGCGATCCTTATCGGAGTCGCTCTGATGATGGTTGTGATGCGAGTCGGGCTTTCCCGGGTCAGGGCAGCGATCCCGCTGATGATCAGGGTTGTACTGGTGTCGCTCCTCGCAGTACTGGCCTTCGGCGTCGCCGTGAACGGGACCAAAGGCTGGTTCATCGTAGGCCCGGTCCAGATCCAGCCGGCCGAATTCCTCAAGCTCGGACTGGTCCTTTACGGTGCCCACCTCTTCGCCAACCGCCCGGACCGCCTCAGGTCGGTACGCGACATGACCCCCTTCCTGGTCATGACCGCTGTTGCGGGCACCCTGGTCATGCTCCAGCCCGACATGGGGACAGCGATGGTGGCGCTCTTTGCGGCGGGAATCACGCTGTTCGCGGCCGGTGCCCGACCGCGGGACCTGGCCCTGCTCGGCGGCGGACTGGCTTCCGCAGCGATGGTTCTGGCGATCGCCGCTCCCTACCGGCGCCAGCGGCTGCTCACATTCCTCGACCCCTCGAGCGACGTATCCGGCGCCGGCTTCCAGTCCCTGCAGGCGAAGATCGCGATCGGTTCGGGTGGTCTCGACGGGGTGGGTATCGGTAACGGCGTGCAGAAGGCCTTCTACCTGCCCGAAGCCCATACCGACATGATCTCGGCGGTGATCGGGGAAGAGTTCGGCTTCCTCGGGATCTTCCTGCTGGTGGCCGTCTACGGCCTTATCGGCTACGCCGGATTCCGCATAGCAAAGGCCGCCAGGGATGATTTCGGTCGTATTCTCGCCGCGGGGCTGACCGGTCTTATCCTCGTCCAGGCAACCCTCAACCTTTATGCCGTGATGGGTCTGGCCCCACTTACCGGCGTGCCGCTGCCGCTTGTCTCGTACGGCAACAACAGCCTGATCGTCAGCCTTGTCGCGATCGGCCTGATCCTCAACGTGGCACGGGGTGGGGAGGCCGCGACGCTGAGCCGCGCGCCCACCCGCCGAAGGCCCGAGCGGGGTGCCAGACTGAGGCTGGTTGAAGACGACCGCAGAGAAAAACCGACCAGAAGGACGGCCAACGGTGCCCAGGGTAGTCATGGCGGCGGGCGGCACGGCGGGGCACGTCGTGCCGGCCGTGGCGATCGCCGACGAGCTTCGAGATAGAGGGGCCGAGGTGTCTTTCATGGGGGCTCGGGGTCGACTCGAGGCAGACCTGGTTCCGGCCGCGGGCTATGAGATCGACCTGCTCAACCTGTCGGGCATCGATCGACGCAACCCGCTCAAGGCGATGCGTGCACTGGGGTTGGCCGCGGCTGCACTGCCCGCCGCCCGCCGCCTGCTCGCCGCCCGAAAGGCCGACGTTGTGGTCGGCGGCGGAGGCTTCGTCGCCGGGCCGGCAGGTCTTGCGGCGAGATCCAGGCGCATCCCGCTGATCCTGACCGAGGCCGATCGCCACTTCGGGCTGGCCAACCGGCTGCTAGCGAGAAGTGCGGAAAAGGTCTGTCTGGCCTTTCCTATCGAAGGCCACGAAGGGGATCGCTTTTCGGTCACCGGCCGGGCGGTAGGTCGGGCCGTGCTGGATGCCGACCCGGCGGCGGCTCGCCGCCGCTTCGAGATCGAGCCGGAGGCAAAAGTGCTGCTCGTCATGGGTGGCAGTCTCGGCGCACGCAGCATCAACTTCGCTGCGGTTGAAGCTCTCGCGGAGCGCGAAAGAGGCGATTTCGAGGTGATTCACGTCACCGGCAGTAGAGACTTCGATGAGGTCAGGGAGCGCCTGGGGGACGCCGGAGACCCCTCCGGCTACACGCTGCTCGAATACGAACCTGACCTGGGGGACTGCCTGGCGGCCTGCGATCTGGTCCTGGCCAGGTCCGGAGGTTCGGTTTTCGAGTTGACGGCCCGCGGGCGTCCGGCCATCCTCGTGCCGTATCCGTTCGCCACCGGCGACCATCAGAGCGCCAACGCCGAGTGGATGACCGAGGCCGGTGCGGCGGTTGCGATCGCCGATGACGAACTGGATGCCGATCGCCTGACGGCGGAGGTCGAGGCGATCTTTGGTGACCGGTCACGGCTGCAGCGGATGGCCGCGGCATCCGGTCGCCTCGCCCACCCGGACGCGGCGGTACGAATCGCGGATTCAGTGCTGGCCGCGGTCGAAGGCGAGGACGCATGAGTGATTCATGGCATGACAGGAAGCTCCATTTCATCGGCATCGGCGGAGCCGGCATGAGTGGCCTGGCGTTGGTCTGTCACGGGCTCGGCGCTTCCGTATCCGGCAGCGACCGGAGCAGCTCGTCCTATTTCGAGAGGGTTCGCCAGGCCGGGATCCCGGCCTCGGTCGGACACGATGCGGGGAACCTGCCCGAGGGGGCCGAGGTGGTTGTCTCGACCGCGATTTCGCCGGAGAATCCCGAGCTCAGCCGGGCCCGCGAAGAGGACAGGAGGGTTCTCCATCGCTCCGACATGCTGGCGGAACTCTGTGCGGCGAAGCGAACGATCGCCGTCGCCGGGACCCATGGCAAGACCACGACGACCGGCATGCTGATCTGGGCGATGAGGAGCCTCGGCCTCGATCCCGCATTTTTCGTCGGCGGAGAACTGCCCGGCGTCGGACAGGGAGGAGTCGAGGCAAACAGCGGATGGGGTTCGGGCGAATGGGCGGTCGTCGAAGCCGATGAAAGCGACGGCAGCTTTCTGGTGCTCGATCCCGAGGTCGCGATCATCACCAACATCGAGATGGATCACCACGCCCGGTGGAGTGGGCTGGCCGAACTGCGCGAGGCCTTTGCCAGCTTCGCCGGCAAGGCGACGACCGTCGTCGAGCCGGGCGAGGCACCCGGGGGCACCGTTTCGAGTACGACTTTCGGCCTGGATCACCCCGGTCCAGGCCAGCTCGACCTGCTGGTTCCCGGCGCGCACAACCTGCTCGACGCACGAGCGGCGATCGCCGCGATGGTCGCGATCGGAATCGACGCTGACGCCGCCGCTGCTGCCCTGGCCGACTTCCCGGGAGTCAAACGGCGACTCGAGTTCAAGGGCTGCTGCTCCGGAGCACGGATCTACGATGACTACGCGCACCACCCGACCGAGGTCGAAGCCTCACTGACCGCGCTGCGTGACCTCGAACCAGAGAGGCTGATCGCCGTGTTTCAGCCCCACCTCTACTCCCGGACCAGAGCCTTCAGCGACGCCTTCGGCCATGCTCTTGCGCTTGCCGACGAGGTCGTGGTTCTCGACGTCTATCCGGCGAGAGAGCAACCGGTAGGGCCGTTCGAAGGGGTGAGCGGCCTCGACGTACTTAGGGCGGCGGCCGACCGTGGCGGAGCCACACGCACCTGGTGGGCACCCGATCTCGATGCTGCCCAGAGGGCAGTGGGTACCCTGCTCGGCCCTGGGAGGATCGCCGTGACGGTAGGCGCCGGCGACATCACGAAGCTCTCCGACCGGCTCGTTGAGCAGGCCGGCTCCGGACAGCCACCGGGATCCGGTGACGGCGATGGCTGACCGCGGAACCTCGGTCCGACGGACGATCGAGCTGGCCGAAGCGCGGGAGCACCGCCGCCGACGCCTGGCACTGTCCCTTTTCGCGGTGGTAATGATCTCGTTGCTGCTCGCCGCGCTGTACTGGTTCGTGGTTCGTGACCTCTCGGTGGTCGGGATCCGGAACCTCGAGATCAAAGGCCTCGATGCCTCGACCGTGGAAGGCAAACAGGTGGTCGAGGCGATCGAAGGGGCGACCGGCGAGATGACCACCCTCAACGTCAAACAGGATCTGCTGGACCAGGAGATGGAGCGCTTTCCCCGGGTGAAGTCGGCCACCGTAGACGCGGACTTCCCGAACAGCGCCACGGTGGTCGTCCAGCAACGCGAGGATGGCTCGATCTTTGGCGAGGACTCGAACGCTCTGCTGATCGCCTCGGACGGAACGGTCCTGGGTTCTCCGGGGGATCAGGTCGAACGACTGCCGACCATCACCGAAGGCGATCCGCCGGATGGGGGCCGACTCGATGGGATCGCGCTCGACCAAGCCCTCGTGCTCGGCGCGACGCCGAGTGAGTTGCGCAGCTTCGTTGACAGCGGTGAAGTCACCGGCGACGGGGTGCAGGTGACCCTCTCCAACGGCCTCATACTGCTGTTCGGCCAGCCCGGCCAGGCCGCCAAGAAATGGAAGGCGGCCGCCACGGTGATCGCTGATCCGGAACTGACCGACGTCGGTTATGTAGACCTGAGCGTGCCGAGGCGCCCGGCGGTCAGCGCGCAAAAACCTCGCGGCTGACCATTCTTCTGTGCTGCCAGGCGCCGTCCCGTCGCTTCCCGGGAAGCTGCCGCTTTCTGCCGGGATCCGGCACCGCGACGGGAGATCTGGCCGTCCGGACGGGTGCTGAACCGACCCTCTGTCTGACCCTCAATCACAACCTGAGGGTTGCAAAACACTAAAGTAACCCTTGAGAAAGACCCGTTGCAGGATGGGTGCCGAAGCGTTGACAACCGTCCGTTTATGCCTTACTTTGAGCGGAATTTCCGAGAACCGGATGGTCCCGCGAACCCTGAAGCAGGACTGAAGGTCCGGACCGGAAACCCCTCAACTCAGTTTTCAACTCACGCTTCAACGCTTCAACACAAGACAGGCTTCAACTCAGGTAACAAGATCGGGACGGGAAGATGGAAAGCACCTACCTAGCGGTGATCAAGGTCGTCGGATGCGGCGGCGGAGGCACCAACGCAGTCAGCAGGATGGTCGACGCCGGAGTTCGCGGAGTCGAGTTCATCGCTGTCAATACCGATGCCCAGGCTCTTCAGGCCTGTGACGCGGACATCAAGATCTCGATCGGCCAGGAGCTGACTCGTGGACTCGGAGCCGGCGGCAGGCCGGAGGTCGGCGCCGGTGCGGCGGCTGAAACCCGCGACGAGATCAAGGAGGCGCTGAAGGGCGCCGACATGGTCTTCGTAACCGCAGGTGAAGGCGGAGGCACGGGCACCGGCTCGGCGCCGGTCATCGCCGAGATCGCCAAGGAAGAGATCGGCGCCCTCACGGTCGGTGCGGTCACCAAGCCGTTCGAGTTCGAAGGCAAGAAGCGCATGCAGCAGGCGATGGAGGGCATCGAGAAGCTTCGAAACCACGTCGACACGCTGATCATCGTGCCCAACGAAAAGCTGCTCCACGCTGTCGAGCGGCGGACCAGCGTTCTCGACGCCTTCAAGATGGCCGACGACATCCTGCGTCAGGGCGTTCAGGGGATCACCGACCTGATCACGATCCCCGGCCTGATCAACCTCGACTTCGCCGATGTACGCACGATCATGCGCGATGCCGGCTCGGCCCTGATGGGTGTCGGTGTCGGCCAGGGCGAGAACCGTGCCCTGGATGCCGCCAAGGCGGCGATCACTTCACCGCTGATCGAAGAATCGATCAAGGGTGCCACCGGCATGCTGTTGAACATCACCGGCCCGGAAGAGCTCGGCCTGTTCGAAGTCAACGAGGCCGCCCAGCTGATCCAGGAAGAGGCCGACCCGAACGCCAACATCATCTTCGGCTCGGTCGTCGACCAGTCCCTGGTCGATGAGGTCAGGGTCACCGTGATCGCCACCGGATTCGAAGGCTTCGAACTACTGGCCCGTTCCCCGCAGAGGGTCCGGCGCCGCTACGAGAGTCGCAAGCGGGTATCGCCCGAAGACACCGACCTGTCAAATCTCCGGGTCGGCGACGGCGACATCGAGGTCCCACCCTTCCTGCGCGACTGACGGCCGGATCCGACACCCCGCAGCAGGCACAGGCAGGGTCGCCGGGCAGGCGCGCGCAATAGGCTGCGCCTGTGACCCCGACTGCAGATTCCTCTGCCGGGGAAGGTTCGCCCTTCCTTACTCCGACGCTCGACCCCCGGCTCGAGTCGGTCTTCGAAACGGTGGTCAGGCGGAACCCCGCCGAGCGTGAGTTCCATGAGGCGGTGAGCGGTGTCCTCGGCACCCTCGGCCCGCTGATCGGGCGCCACCCCGAGTACCTCGAGGCGAAGCTGGTCGAGCGAATATGCGAGCCGGAACGCCAGATCATCTTTCGGGTGCCGTGGACCGACGACCGCGGCTCGGTCCGGGTCAACCGCGGTTACCGGGTTGAGTTCAACGGGGCCCTGGGCCCGTTCAAGGGCGGGCTTCGTTTCCACCCTTCGGTCAGCTCCAGCATCGTCAAGTTCCTGGCCTTCGAGCAGGTGTTCAAGAACGCGCTCACGGGACTGCCACTGGGCGGCGGAAAAGGCGGCTCCGACTTCGATCCGAAAGGGTGCTCTGAAGGAGAGATCATGCGCTTCTGCCAGTCCTTCATGACCGAACTCCATCGCCACATCGGTGAGCACACCGACGTTCCGGCCGGTGACGCCGGGGTGGGCCAGCGGGAGATCGGCTTCCTGTTCGGTCAGTACCGGCGGATCACCAACCGGTACGAGTCGGGCGTACTGACCGGTAAAGGCCTCGGCTGGGGTGGGGCCAAGGTACGGAAGGAGGCGACCGGCTACGGCTGTGCCTACTTCGCCGAAGAGATGCTCCGGGCGCGGGACTCGTCCCTGGACGGCCGGACCGTGACGGTTTCGGGCGCCGGAAACGTGGCGATCTACGCGATCGAGAAGGTGCAGCAGCTCGGCGGCACCGTGGTCGGCTGTTCGGACTCCCGGGGATACGTCCACGATCCGGCGGGGCTCGACGTCGAGCTGATCAAGGAGATCAAGGAGGTTGACCGGGGTCCCCTGCAGGACTACGCCGACCGGCGCTCAGGCTCGAAGTTCGTCGCCGGTGCGTCGCTCTGGGAGATTCCGACCGAGGTCGCCCTTCCCTGCGCGACCCAGGGTGAGCTCGATGCCCGTGACGCCCGCAGCCTGATCGAGTCGGGAACTGTGCTGGTGGCCGAAGGCGCCAACATGCCCTGCACCCCCGAGGCGGTCGAAGTCCTGCGCGAGGGTGGGGCCCTGTTCGGTCCCAGCAAGGCTGCGAATGCCGGCGGAGTAGCAACCAGCGCCCTCGAAATGCAGCAGAACGCATCCCGCGACTCCTGGACCTTCGAGTACACCGAAAAACGTCTGGTCGAGATCATGTGCGACATCCATCGCTCCTGTTTCGAGATGTCACAGGAATGCGAGGTCCCGGGCGACTACGTGGTCGGCGCAAACAACGCGGCCTTCGTGCGGGTCGCCGACGCGATGCTTGCGATGGGGGTCACTTGAGCCCGGGCCGGAGCAGGCCGCCGGGCGTTCCGGTCGCCGCTTACTCCTCTGCCTTAAGCTCTCGCCGTGAGCAGTAGCCCGACCACCTTGCGGACCACCCCGCTTCAGCGGATCCACGTCGAGGCCGGGGCCAAACTGGTCGAGTTCTCGGGCTGGCAGATGCCGGTCTACTACGACGGGATCCGGGAAGAGCACATCGCGGTCCGCACCCATGCGGGCATCTTCGATGTCTCGCACATGGGCCAGATCGAGGTCGAGGGACCGGGGGCGCTCGCCTGCCTGCAGCGGCTGCTGAGCAACGACATCTCGAAGATCGAGGTCGGTGGAGCCCAGTACTCCCTTCTTCTCAACGAAGAAGCCGGCGTGATCGACGACCTCTTCACCTACCGCCTGGGCGGTGACCGCTACCTGGTGATCACCAACGCCGGCAACCACGACAAGGACCTGGCCCAGTTCGGCACGGTCGCCCGCGATTTCGACGTTCACGTGCGGGATGCCGGCGACAATTACGCGATGCTCGCGGTCCAGGGTCCTCATGCCAGGCAGGTGCTGTCATCCAAACTCCACATCGAGCTTCCACCGCGGATGCAGGTGGCCGCGAGGCAGATCGGCCGTCGCCCGGCGATCGTCTGCGGGACCGGTTACACCGGCGAAGAAGGAGTCGAGCTGTTGATCGATCCCGAGATCGCACCGGCGATCTGGGCCGAGCTGGTTGACGCGGGAATCGTGCCGTGCGGGCTCGGGGCCCGTGACACCCTGCGGCTCGAAGCCTGTTACCACCTCCACGGCAACGACCTCTCGACCGACACCGACCCGATTTCGGCGGGTCTGGGCTGGGCCTGTGTCGAGTCGACCGGATTCATCGGCTGCGACCGGGTGGCGGTCTTCCGGGCGAACGGCACCGACGAGAAGCTGGCTCCGTTCGCGATCGAAGGAGACGGCATCCCCAGACCCGGAAACCCTGTCCTGCTCGGCGAAGAGACTGTTGGCGAGGTCAGCAGCGGGACCTTCTCACCATCGCTCGAGGTCGGAATCGGCATGGCCTACCTCAGAAGCGACCTGGCCGTTGCCGGCACGCTGCTCGAGGTGGATGTGCGCGGAAAGCGTCGGACGGCACGCGTAAGCTCCAGACCTCTTTACCCGAAGGAAAAACAGGAGACCTGAATGTCCGAGCCGAGCTACCCAGACGACCTCCGCTACCACCCGGAGCACGACTGGGCCCGCATCGACGGCGGAGAGGCCACGCTCGGCATCACCTGGTACGCCCAGGATTCCCTCGGTGAGGTCGTTTTCTACGACGGGCCCGATATCGGCTCGGAAGTCAGCAAGGACCAGCCCTACGCCGAGGTCGAGTCGGTCAAAGCCGTTTCCGACGTGATCGCGCCACTGTCAGGCGAGGTGATCGCGGTCAACGAGAGCCTGGCCGACGCACCCGAGGCGGTCAACGCCGACCCGTACGAGACCGGCTGGATGGTCAGGATCAGGCTGAGCGATCCATCCGAAGCCGAGGCGTTGATGGATTCCGCGACCTACGCCGCTTCACTGGAGTAACGCAGTGGCCGGATATACACCCGCCACTCCTGACGACCAGGCAGCGATGCTGGGGGCTATAGGCGTCGACTCGATCGACGACCTGTTCGAGCAGATCCCGGACGAGGTGAGGATGGACCGGCCGCTGGACCTCGAGGACGGCCTCAGCGAACCCGAGGTCTTCTCGAGGATGGCGGAGCTGGCCGCGGCCAACCGCGATCCGGATGCGGAGCCCTGTTCCTGGGAGCGGGCATGTACGACCATTACGTGCCGGCCATCGTCGACGCGATCACAAGCCGGTCTGAGTTTCTGACGCCCTACACGCCCTACCAGCCCGAGGTATCGCAGGGCGGACTCCAGGTGATGTTCGAGTTCCAGACGGCGATGTCGGAGATCACCGGCCTGCCCGTCTCGAACGCCGGTCTGTACGAAGCACCGTCTGCGGCAGCGTCGGCGGCCTATCTGGCGATGGCCGTCACCGGCCGCAGCGGGCTCGTCGCCTCGCGCGGACTGCATCCGCATTCACGCGAGACGCTGGCCACTCACGCGGTCGGCTTCGGGGCCGAGCTGACCGAAGTCGGGCTGAAGGACGGACTGACCTCGGCCGAAGAGCTCGAGGGCGCCGTCGGCGAGGATACCGCGGCGGTCTTTCTCCAGAATCCCAACTTCCTCGGCTCGGTCGAGGACATCAACCGGCTGGCCGGGTCGGTCTCGGCTCGAGGGGCACTCGTCGTTGTGGCGGTCGATCCGATGACCCTCGGGGTGCTGCGTCCGCCGGGCGAGTGTGGTGCCGACATCGCTTTCGGTGAGGGTCAGCCGCTCGGCAACCGGCTCGACTTCGGCGGGCCGTCCTTCGGTTTCTTCTGCGCCAAAGCGGAGTACCTGCGGAAGATGCCGGGTCGGATCGCCGGCCAGACCGAAGATCTCGACGGCCGTCGCGGCTTCGTTCTGGCGCTCCAGACCCGCGAGCAGCACATCCGCCGGGAGAAGGCGACCAGCAACATCTGCACTTCCCAGGCTCTCAATGCGCTCGCCGGTGTGATCCACCTCTCCTGGCTGGGCAAGCGCGGCTTCGCTGAACTGGGCGAGCTGCTGGCCCGCAGGACGGACTTCGCCCGCCGCAGGATCGCGGCGATCGACGGCTTCGAACTGCTCCATGACGCCCCGGTCGTCCGGGAGTTCGCGGTGCGATCGACGAAGGTTCCGGTCGAAGCACTCAGAGTCGCCGGTGGCTCACGGCTCCAGGTCTACCCGTTGGGCCGGGACTACCCGGAATACGAAGACTGCTTCCTGGTCGCGCTGACCGAGCAGCGCGGGGTCCGGGATATCGAGTGGCTCTGTTCGAACCTGGAGGAAAGCGTCGCCCGGGATGCGGCGGCAGGGTCCGGTTCATCCGAGGTCTCTGCTGCCGGTGGGGCCGAATCCGGTGGCTCCGGCGCGGGTGCGGACCGGCCGTCTGATCCCGTTCTGAGGCTGGCCTCATGAGTCCGACCCCGACCCTGACCGAAACCCCGCAGCAGGCCGACCGGGCCGAGACGATCTACGAGAAGTCGGTTCCTGGACGGCGGGCCGCACAGCTCCCGCCCAGCGAGGTGGGCGAAACGCCGATCGACGAGCTGATCCCGGCTGCGCTGCTCCGCGAGAGCCCGGCAGAGCTCCCCGAGGTCTCGGAGCCGGAGATCATCCGCCACTACAACCGCCTTTCGCGTCGTAACTTCGACCTGGACACCGGCTTCTATCCGCTCGGCTCCTGCACCATGAAGTACAACCCGCGGCTCAACGAGCGGGTTGCCGCCCTGCCCGGCAACGCCCGCCTCCATCCGGCGACCGAAGTCGAAGACGCCCAGGGCGCGCTCGAGCTGATGTACCTGCTCCAGGACTCGCTTGCCGAGATCTGCGGCCTGCCGCACGTCAGCCTCCAGCCGTCGGCGGGATCCCAGGGCGAGCTTGCCGGGCTGCTCCTGGCCCGGGCCTACCACGCCGACCAGGGCCGCAACCCACGAAAGGTGCTCACCCCCGATACCGCCCACGGCACCAATCCCGCCTCCGTCTCGATGGCCGGCTACGAGGTGGTCAAGGTCGCGACCGACGAGCAGGGCGGCGTCGACATCGAGGACCTTCGCTCGAAGGTCGACGAAGACGTCGCCTGTCTGATGCTGACCAACCCGAACACGCTCGGGGTCTTCGACCGGAACATCAGCGAGATCTCGGAACTGGTGCACGGGGTCGGGGGGCTGCTCTATTACGACGGGGCAAACCTGAACGCGATCATGGGCCAGGCCCGGCCCGGGGACATGGGTTTCGACATCGTCCACGTCAACCTGCACAAGTCTTTCTCGCAGCCCCATGGCGGCGGCGGTCCGGGAGCCGGGCCGATCGCGGTCTCCGAACGGGTGGAGCCGTTCATCCCCCGGCCGCAGGTGGTCAGGGTTGCCGACGGCGAGGACGGCTGGAAGTACGACCTCGATCAGGACCGTCCGAAGTCGATCGGCCGCATGCGCGGATTCCAGGGCAACTTCGGGGTTTTCGTGCGCTCCTACGCCTACATCCTCAGCCTCGGCGGTGACGGGCTCTCGGAGGCCTCGAGGCTGGCCGTGCTCAACGCCAACTACCTCAAGCACCGGCTCTCGCAGGGCAAGGCCGGCGAGTACCTGCCGGTGGCCTATGACCGCCACTGCATGCATGAGTTCGTTCTCTCCGGCGCACCGATGAAGAAGCAGCTCGGGATCAGGACGCTCGACCTGGCCAAGCGCCTGCTCGACTTCGGCTTTCATCCGCCGACCGTCTACTTCCCGCTGCTGGTCGACGAGGCCCTGATGATCGAGCCGGTGGAGACCGAGAGCATGGACGTGCTCGATTCCTTCGCCGACGCGATCGAATCGATCCTCGAAGAGGCTGAACAGGACCCCTCGATCGCGGCCGAAGCGCCGTACACGACTCCGGTCAGGCGACTGGACGAGGTGGCGGCGACCCGCCGCCCGGTGATCCGTCAGCCGGCGGCCACCACCTGATGCGGATCTTTTCCGGAATCCAGCCCACCGGGCGCAAGCACCTCGGCAACTACATCGGGGCGATCCGGCAGTACGTCGAAGGGCAGGACAGGGGGGACCCGGCGGTCTTCTGCATCGTCGACCTCCACGCGATAACCGTCGCCTACGACCCGGTAGAGCTGCGTGAGCGTCTCTACGACACGACCGCGATCCTGATCGCGGCCGGGCTTGACCCGGCCCGCTGCGTGCTGTTTCCGCCAGTCGGACGTGCACGAGCACACTGAACTCGCCTGGCTGCTCGGCGCCGTCTGCGCCCACGGCGACCTCAACCGGATGCACCAGTTCAAGGACAAGTCGGCGACGCAACGGGAGCTCGTCTCGGCCGGGCTGTTCTCCTACCCGGTCCTGCAGGCGGCCGACGTGCTCGCCTACCGGGCCGACGAGGTGCCGGTCGGTGAGGACCAGCGCCAGCACATCGAGCTGATGAGGGAGATCGCCCGGCGCTTCAACGAGCGCTTCGGCGACACCCTGACGGTGCCCGAGCACCGGATCCCGGAGGTCGGCGCCAAGATCATGGACCTGCAGGAACCCGACCGCAAGATGTCGACCACGGTCGGTGCCGACAGCGGCCGTGTCTACGTGCTCGACGAAGAGAAGGCGATTCGCAAGAAGTTCGGCTCGGCGGTGACCGACTCCGGTCGTGAGATCCGTCGCGGCGGGGACAAGGCCGGTATCGCCAACCTGATCGGCATCTATTCGGTCGCGCGTGGCATCTCCGAAGACGAAGTCGAGGCCGAGTTCGAAGGAAAGGGCTACGGCGATTTCAAGAAAGCGGTCGCTGACGCAGCGGTGGAGTTCCTGGCTCCGGTACGCGAGGCCTACCCGGAGATCCGGGCAGACGAGGCCGAACTCGAACGACGGCTGGCTCTGGGTGCCGGACCGGGCCCGCGAGCTCGCCTCGGCCACGCTTGCCGACGTGCGCGCCGCAATGGGCGTGGGCGTTCCGCCCGGCAGCTAATCTCATTACATGTCGCAGGGCACACTGATCGTCCGTCTGGCGGTGATCCTCTTCGGTCTGATGATCCTCGGAGGAGCTTTCCTCGTTTCTCAGGGCGAGTCGAGCCAGCCCGCTCTGTCCGGGGCTCTTTCCCTGCTCTGAGGGAGGGAACCGGTTGCGACCGGCTCCGGCTCTAGGCTGTGAGCGTGGCTTCCCGGCTTGATCTGGACCTCGATCTGGACCTCGACGTCTTCGTCGGGCCGTTCGACCTGCTGCTGACCATCGTCCTCAGGGAGGAGGTCAGCCTGCTCGAGGTCGAACTGGGTGAGGTCGTGGCGACCTACGTGACCCGGCTGGAAGAGCAGGGAGAGATCGAACTCGAGGTCGCAACCGAGTTCCTGGTCCTGGTCGCCGCGCTGCTGGAGCTGAAGTCGCGGCTGATGCTGCCCGGTGTCGACGAGGAGCTCTCCGAGATGGAGCCGGCCGAGGCGGTCGAGGAACTGGTCGCCCGGATGCTCGAGTACCGCCGCTACCGCGACGCCGGGCGTGAACTCGCCACCCACTTCGAGAGCCAGCGCGGCTACATGTACCGCTCGGCGCCGCTGCCACCGGACTTCAGACGGCTGGCTCTCGACGCCGCCGAAGCTGTCTACGAACCCGACCAGCTCGCGGCCGCGCTGGGTGACCTGCTCCAGCCACCGGAGCGGCCCGATCTCTCCCACATCAAGAGCACGGTTTCGCTTCAGCGCAGGCTCTCTGTTCTGCGCTCGGCACTTACGCAGCTTTCCCGCTTCGACTTCGACGATCAGTTCGGCGAGGAGGACCGCCTGACCCAGGCGGTGACGATCTTCGCCCTGCTGGAGCTCTACAGCGCCGGCGAGGCGGTCTGGGAGCAGGACGAAAACTGCGGTCCGATCACGGTCAGGCGGACCTCACCGGCCGCCGTCCATGCCTCTCCACTCGGAGGGGAAGCCTGATGCCGGAACTCGACGAGACCGTCAGGCAGGTCGAGGCCCTGCTCTTCCTCTCTTCCCAGCCGGTTTCGGAGATCGAACTGGCCGACGCCTGCCAGGTGGACGCCGACCACATGGCAGAGGCTGTCGAGCGGCTGGAGAAGGAGCTCGAGCCCGGCAGGCGCGGTCTGCTGCTTCGCCGGGTCGCCGGGGGTCTCACCCTGGCCACCGACCCTTCCACCGAAGCAGCCGCCCGCCGTCTGCTCGCCAAGCCGCGCACCCCGCCGCTGACCCAGGCCCAGGCCGAGACGCTTGCGATCGTCGCTTACCTGCAGCCGGTCTCACGGCCAGAGATCGCCCGCATCCGCGGCGTCTCATCCGAATCGGCCGTCTCGAGCCTCAGCGAGCGCGGCCTGATCGAGGAATCCGGCCGCTCCCGCTTCGGAGCGATGATCTACCGCACTTCACCGCTATTCGAGAAGGTCTTCGGCATCGAGGGCCTCGACGCGCTGCCGGACCCGACCCGCTTCGACCCGACCCCCGAAGACGAGCGCGACCTGCGTGAGCGCCTGCTGGCGGCCGGCGAACAGCGCGCCGAACCCTGACCTCCGACTGGCAGGAGTTCGCGCTCTTGACGGCCCCGTTGCGGCCGGGCGCTCTCCGGGGTTGCTCGAGGCCGTAGGTTTCAAGGCATGCGTCTAGGCAAGTATCTGGCTCATTCGGGCGTAGCTTCGAGGAGGAAGGCCGAGGCGATCATCGAAGCCGGCCGGGTGCGGGTCGACGGACAGATCGTCACCGATCCGGCCTACGGGGTCGAGGTGGGCGAGGACATCCGGGTCGACGGTCACCCGGTGGCTCCCGAAGGGCGTGAGGTCTGGATGGTCAACAAGCCGCTCGACGTGATCTCGACCGCGGACGAGCCCGGAAAACGGATGGCCGTGGTCGACCTGGTCGACAGCCCGGCACGGCTGTACCCGGTCGGACGGCTCGACGCCGATTCCACCGGCCTGATGCTGATCAGCAACGACGGCGAGCTGGCCAACCGGCTGACCCACCCCCGCTACGAAGTCGAAAAGACCTACCGGGTCCAGACCCGCAACGAGATCCGGGACGAGGATCTGGACCAGCTTCGAAAGGGCCTGATCCTCGAGGACGGCAGGACGAATCCGGCCGAGGTCCGCAGGCTGGCCACCGACAGCTTCGACATCACGATCACCGAAGGGCGAAACCGGCAGGTACGACGGATGGTCGAGGCGGTCGGCAACAGCGTGACCAAACTGGAGCGGATCTCTTTCGGCTCGCTGCGCCTGGGTCGCCTCGGGGTAGGCAAGACCCGGCTGCTCGACGAGCCCGAGGTGGCGCGGCTCTGGAAAGATGGGGGAGATGGCTGAGCAGAGCAAAGTGGTTGCCCTGAGGGGCGCGGTCCAGGCCGAGGAGAACTCGGCCGAGTCGATCGTTGCCGCGACGGCCAAGCTGGTCCACGAGCTGATGGAGATGAACGAGCTGGCCCCGGAGCAGATGATCAGCGCGATCTTCACCACGACGCCCGACCTCGACGCCGAGTTTCCCGCTGTCGCCGCCCGCGGCATCGGGCTCTCCGAGGTTCCGCTGATGTGCGCGCGCGAGATCCCGGTTCCCGGCGCGATGGCCCGCGTGATCCGGGTGATGGTCCACTGCAACCTGCCATCGGAGCGCCATGTGCGTCATGTCTACCTCGGCGAGACCCGCAGCCTGCGGGCCGACCTCAACGCGGCCCAGTAGCCGCGGGAGCCGAACGCGCATGAGCGCCAGATTCAACGACAGACTTGCTTCGATCCCCGGCTATACGCCGGGTGTGCCCAAGGGCCAGACAGCCGAAGACGTGGCAGGGTCGGACCTGGCCCAGCTCGCTTCGAACGAGTCGCCACACCCGCCGCTGCCGCAGATCGTCGATGCGATCGCCGAAGCAGCGGCTTCGATGAACCGCTACCCCGATCCCGACGCAACCCGGCTGCAGGGGCCGGCTGGCCGAGCTGCCACGATGTCGAACCGGATCGCATCGCGGTCTCGAACGGCTCCTGCGAGATCCTGCTGGCCGCCGGTGAAGCGATGCTCGAGCCCGGAGCCTGCGTCGTCTACTCGTGGCCGGCCTTTTCGATGTACCCGAACCTGGCCGCGATGGCCGGGGCCGACGAGGTCCGGGTGCCACTGGCCGAGGGCGAGGTCCACGACCTCGAGGCGATGCTGGCGGCGATCACCCCGCAGACGCGCCTGGTCATGGTCTGCAACCCGAACAACCCGACCGGGACCTACCTGCCGCTATCCGAGGTGACCTCCTTCCTCGAGCGGGTGCCGGCAGAGGTGACCGTGATTCTCGACGAGGCCTACATCGAGTTCCAGCAGGTCGACGATCCGGCGGGCTCGGTCCGGCTGGTCGAGCGCTTCGGCAACCTCGTCGTACTGCGGACCTTCAGCAAGTCCCACTCGCTGGCCGGCCTGAGGGTCGGCTACTCGATTTCGTCACCGGAGTTCCGGGCGGCAGTCGACGCGGTGCGCCAGCCCTTCAGTGTCAACGCACTGGCCCAGGCGGCCGCCACCGAAGCGCTTCGCACACGGCGGGGAGATCGACGGGCAGATCGCCGCCTCGGTCGCCGAACGGGAGAGGGTCGAGCGCGGCTTCACCGGGATCGGCCTGGAGACCGCCGAGACGGCGGCCAACTTTTCCTGGGTATCACTCGGGGATCGCGGTCCCGAGATCGAAGAGGCGGTCGTTGCCGACCTGGCCGCAGCCGGGATCGTGGTCCGGCCCGGGCGACTGCTCGGCGGACCCGGAAGGCTCCGGATCTCCTACGGGACCCGCGAGGAAAACGACCGGATGCTGGCTGCGCTCGGTGATTCGGTGGCGCGCCATTCGTGACACCGGCAGCCTCACCTGATACAAACCGGGAAGTGACTCTTTCGAAGCCACAGACGCTGCGCCCGCCCGTCGGGCCCGATTCCCGCCCGTCGGGGTCCGTTTCTGCTGCCGCTTCGTGGTCGTATTCACGATTTATCTAGGCGTCCGGTGACGCCGGCCTCGGGTCGGCGCCAACACAGATTTCAGCCGCCGGGCGCCGTCCCCGGGACCGATCCGTGGTTCCACCGCACCGTGCCACCGGCCGTGCGGAAAGTAGAGTCTCCGCAACTTAAGAAAGGCATTCCAAGCAGATGATGATCGTGATGAAAGAAGGGGCGACCAAGGAAGAGATCGCCCACGTAGTGGAGAGGGTCGAGCAGGTCGGCTGTACGGCGCATGTCTCCGAGGGCGAGCTGCTGACCGTGATCGGCGCGATCGGCGACCGCGACAAGGACCAGCAGCTCTCGCTCGAAGGCACGCCCGGGCGTCGACCACATCGTGCCGATCGCCAAGCCCTACAAGCTGGCCTCTCGCCAGCTCAAGGACGGCGCCGACTCGGTGCTCGAGATCGGCGGCAGGAAGGTCGGCGGTACGAACTTCGCCCTGATGGCCGGCCCGTGCACGGTCGAAAACCGTGACCAGATGCTGGCTTCGGCCGACGCCGTCGCCGCCGCCGGGGCGACCATGCTGCGCGGCGGTGCCTACAAGCCGCGAACCTCTCCGTACAGCTTCCAGGGCCTCGGTCGTGAAGGGCCTGCGCCTGCTGGCCGAGGCGAAGGAGAAGACCGGCCTGCCGATCGTCACCGAACTGCTCGACCTGCGTGACCTCGACGACGTGCTCGACGTCGCCGACGTGATCCAGATCGGCGCCCGCAACATGCAGAACTACTCGCTGCTGGCCGAGGTCGGCAAGTCCGGACGACCCGCTCTGCTCAAGCGCGGCCTCTCGGCAACGGTCGAAGAGCTGCTGATGGCCTCCGAGTACATCCTCAAGGAGGGCAACGAGAACGTGATGCTCTGTGAGCGCGGGATCCGTACCTACGAGACGGCCTACCGCTTCACCCTCGACCTGCTGGCGGTGCCGGCGCTCAAGGAGCAGACCCACCTGCCGGTGATCGTCGATCCGAGTCACGCACCCGGTCGCCGCGACTGGGTCGAGTCGATGTCGCTGGCCGCGGTTGCGGCGGGGGCCGACGGGATCATCGTCGAGGTTCACAACGAGCCCGACAAGGCGATCTGCGACGCGGCCCAGCAGGTACCGACCTCGGAGTTCCGGGAGCTGACCTCGAAGATCGAATCGATCGCCGCGGTGGTCGGCAAGACGGTCTCCCGGGCCTGACGTGATGCGCCTCGCCATTCTTGGCGTGGGTCTGATCGGCGGCTCGATCGGCATGGCGGCGCGTGAGCGCGGCCTCGGCCGAGGTCACCGGATACGTTCGCAATCCCGACCGGGCCGACGAGTGCCTCGAGCTCGGCGCGGCCGACCGGATGGCCGGCTCGATCGAAGAAGCGGTCGACGGACGCCGATGTCGTCGTCTGCTGCGCTTCGGTCGCTTCGATGGTCGAGATGGCCGCACGGCGCTGGCCGCGGCCGGTGAAGACTGTGTGGTGACCGACGTCGGCTCGACCAAGCAGGAGCTGGTCGAGGCGCTGGCTGGCGACCAGCGCTTCATCGGCGGGCATCCGCTGGCCGGTGCCGAAACGGCCGGGGTGGCGAATGCCCGGGCCGATCTCTACGAAGGCGCGCGCTGGTACCTGACCCCGACCGAGAACTCCTCCGGGATGCTTTACGACCGGGTCCAGAAGCTGATCAAGGGCCTCGGGCGCGCGGCCGATGGCGATCGAGGCGGCCGAGCACGACCAGGCCATGGCCGTGGTCAGCCATCTGCCGCATGTCTTCGCCAACCAGCTCGCGGTCCAGGGCCGGCCCGGCACCGAACGGCTCGGCGCCCTCGCACCGAGCCTGCGCGACGCGACCAGGGTGGCCGGTGCCAACCCGGCGATCTGGGGCGAGATCTTCAGCACCAACCACGACGCGGTCGTCGAAGCGATCGACGCGGCGATCGCCGGTCTGGCAGCAGGCGCGCGAGGTGATCTACGACGGCCGACCCGCAGCGGATCGCGGAGTGGCAGGCTGCGGTGGCCGCCGAGCGCTCGCAGCGCTCTCCGGTGCCGAGACCGAAGCCGGAGCCACCCATGAGCTGCGTGTGCTGGTTCCGAACCGCCCGGGCATTCTGGCCGAACTGGCGCTGGCGCTCGGCAAGGCCGGGGTCAACATCACCGACATGTCTCTCGATCCGGCGCCCGACATGAGCTCCGGCGCGATCTCGATCTGGGTCGCCGGAGAAGACGAGGCCGCGAAGGCGGAGGAATGCCTGGCCGGCCTCGGTCACCGGTGACCCCGGTCGGCGAGGCCTGAGGTGGGTCACGACCCGGCGACCCGGCCTCGGATCCGCAGCGGTTCGGGCCTCCGGCCCGCTGACCGGCTCGCTGACTCCGCCGGCCGACAAGTCGATCTCCCACCGGGCGGCGATCATCGGCGCGATCGCCGACGGTCCGACCCGGGTCACCAACTTCCTCGATTCCGACGACACCCGCTCGACCCTGAGCGCGGTCGCCAACCTCGGCGCGATGGTCAACCCCGAGCCGCGGGATTTCATGCCGGACGAGTTCACGATCGAAGGGGTCGGGCCCGGGGGCCCCCGCAGTCTCGGCCGGATCGACGTCGGCAACGCCGGCACGCTGATGAGGCTGCTGCCGGGGTGGATCGCCGGCTACGACGGCGGGCTCTGGCGGATGAACGGCGACGCTTCGATCCGCAGGCGTCCGGTCGACCGGATCGCCGACCCGCTGCGACTGATGGGAGCGGAGATCGAGGTGACCGACGGCCGCTTCCCGCCGATCCGTATCGACGGCCGCGGCCTGC
Organism: uncultured Solirubrobacterales bacterium; assembly: GCA_963709475.1. Lineage (GTDB taxonomy): Bacteria > Actinomycetota > Thermoleophilia > Solirubrobacterales > 70-9 > 67-14. The sequence goes on from CAVPWI010000010.1 coordinate 104,985, forward strand.
ACGGCATCGAGTACGAACTGCCGGTGGCCAGTGCCCAGGTCAAGTCCTGCCTGCTGATCGCCGGGCTGAGGGCCGACGGTCCGACCACGGTGATCGAGCCGCTCGCAACCCGCGACCACACCGAGGTGATGCTCGACGCGGCCGGGGCCAGGATCGAGCGCGGACACGGCCGGGTCACGGTGTGGCCGAGCCCGAACCTGAGCCTGGACGAGGTCGATGTCCCGGCCGACATCTCTTCGGCCGCCTTCTTCATGGTCGCCGGCTCGATCGTCCCTGGATCTGAGGTCGTGCTCGAGAAGATCGGGATCAATCCCGACCCGGACCGGCATCCTCACGATTCTCGAGCGCATGGGTGCCGAGATCGAGGTCGAACCGCGAGCAGGCGGGGGCCGGAGAGCCGATCGGCTCGGATCACCGTGCGGCCATCCGCCCTGCGCGGAACCCGGGTCGAGGGCGGGGAGGTCCCGCTCGCGATCGACGAGTTGCCGCTGGTCGCCCTCGCAGCCTGTTTCGCCGCACGGCGAGACGGTGATCGCCGACGCCGAGGAGTTGAGGCGCAAGGAGTCCGACCGCATTGCGGTTGTGGTCGATGCCCTGAAAGGTCTCGGAGCGGAGATCGAGGCCACCGGGGACGGTATGAAGATCACCGGCACAGGCGGTCTCCGGGGCGGGACGGTCAACTCCCACGGCGACCATCGCATCGCGATGCTCGGCGCGATCGCCGGCATCGCCAGCTGAAGAGGGCGTCGAGGTGGTCGACATGGAAGCGGCCTCGGTCAGTTATCCGCGCTTCGGTGGCGATCTCGCCGGGCTGCTCCACGGCTGAGCGTCGCGACCGCCGTCGGCCGGCCCGCCGGGCGCGAGGCCGGTCCGGTGAGTGGCTGGCTACCGTTGGAGGCGTGATTTCACGAGCCCGATACGTCCTTACCGGTCTTTTCCTTGCAGCCCTGTTCGTTGCTGCGGGGTCCCCGGAAGCGGCAGTCGCCAAGGGCAGCGGCCCGTGCCTGGAGCGGCCTTCCCGGTCCGGGCTCCTCTGTCCGGACCTCAGGGTCGCCCGGCCTTCGCAGATGTACCTCGACCGGACGACGCGGAGCGGGCGCAAACTGCTGAGGGCGACCAACGACATCCAGAGCCGCGGTCTCGGGCCGATGGAGCTTCGTGGCCACCGGAGTCGCCCGCGTTCGATGGCCGTGATGCAGGCGATCGCCCGACGCGGAGGCGGATACCGGATGGTGCCGACGCAGGCGCGCCTGCGCTTCTTCGAAGTCGGCTACCGCTGGGGTGGCAGCTACTGGAAAGTCAAGAACCCGCTTCGTTTCGAGCTGTGGAAGCTGGACCCGCAGGGACGGGCAACCCGCAGGGTCAGGACCGGCCCGAAGCAGTTCTACTGCTTCCGTGACCTGGAACGGACCAGGCCCGGCGGTCGCTCCCCGGAGGAGTTCGTCTACCCGGCCTGCAGTCAGGATCCCCGGGCCAGCTCGGTCACCCTGGGAACCTCGGTCGGCTGGTCCGATATCTACCCGTCTGCGTATGACC
>CAVPWI010000011.1:0-30220 GCA_963709475.1 uncultured Solirubrobacterales bacterium
CGCCGCAATCTCAGCCCTCGCGCTGCCTTTCATCGCCCGCTCCAGGGCCCAGCGAGACCCGGCCGATGAAGGTGTGGCCGAGGTTCAGGGGGCGGAAAGCGGGCCGGGCGATCAAGGCACTTCCGGGATCATCGACCGGGACTGAGCGGTCGGGTGCTGTGTGTGTTTGGTTTCGCTTGACAGCTGTCAAGCGAAACAGTACAACTGGGTAAGCGAGGGTGGGCTGCCTGGCCCTCCCGAATCGAGGAATCGGAAGAGGAGATCCAGATGTCCGAGAAACGCACGCTGTTTCGCGGCGGGACCGTCCTGACCATCGACGACGAACTCGGCGTAATTCACGACGGGGACGTGCTGGTCGAAGGCGAGCGCATCGCAGCCGTCGGCCAGAGGATCGATGCCGGCGATGCCGAGGTGGTCGACGCCTCGGACTCGATCATCATGCCCGGCTTCGTCGACACCCACCGGCACACCTGGCAGGCAGTCCTGCGTTCCATGGCCTGTGACTGGACTCTCGCCCACTACTTCACCGGCCTCCATGCCGGCTTCAGCCGACACTTCCGGCCGCAGGATACGTACCTCGGAAACCTTCTGGGGATGATCGATGCGATGGACGCCGGCGTGACCACGGTGCTGGACTGGTCGCACAACCTGGCAACGCCTGAGCATGCCGACGCGGCGATCGAAGGCCTGATGGAATCGGGTGGACGTGCGATGTTCGCTCACGGTGGTGGCGCCCCGCAGTGGCAGGTCCCCAGCGCCGTCCCGCACCCGGACGACGTCAGGCGAATCCGGGAGGAGTACTTCAATTCCGAAGACCAGCTCGTGACCATGGGTCTGGCACTTCGCGGTCCGCAGTTCGCAACCAAAGAGACGACGATCGGGGACTACGCCCTGGCCAGGGAGATCGGCACCAGGATCTCGGTCCACGTCGGTGACGGCGAATGGGGCAAGACGGCTCCCGTGGCGTGGCTCCACGAGGTCGGCCTGACGGGCCCCGAGGTGACCTACGTCCACTGCAATACGCTCTCCGACGACGAGCTGAGACTGATCGCCGAGACCGGCGGTACGGCATCGATCTCCCCCGACATCGAGGTTTCGATGGGTCACGGCTGGCCGGCCACGGGTCGCCTTGTCGATGCGGGCGTCCGCCCGAGCCTGTCGATCGACGTCTGCACCATGAACAGCGGTGACATGTTCGGAACCATGAAGGCGACTCTGGATGTGCAGCGGGGAATCGAACATGCCGAAGCTTTCGAGAAGACCGGCGGCCCAGCGCCGTCGGTTTCGGTCAGTAGTCGGCGACGTGGTCGAATTCGGAACGATCGAAGGGGCCCGCGCCATGGGAATGGAGAACGAGATCGGCTCCCTCACTCCGGGGAAGCGCGCAGACCTGATCAAGTTCGACACGAAGGCCCCGGGAGTCACGCCGATGATCAATCCGTTCGGGACGATCGTCTACTCGGGCCAGACCGCGCTGGTCGACACCGTCCTGATCAACGGAAAGACCGTCAAGAAGGACGGAAAGCTGGTCGACGTGGACATGGAGCGCATCCATCGCCTCGCATACGAGAGCCTCGACTACCTCTTCGAACAGGCCAAGGAAGACCCCGGAATCTCGGATGCTCACCGACGGGGCGACTGGGTTCCGGAACCGTACGAACCCGAGGCCGCCTAGCTGGGACTCGCGTGGAGTTGCACCTTTCCGGCCGCGCGCGCGGGACGGATCGCTGCCGGCTCCACCTGATCTGAAGTCGGAGCAGGGACGCTGGGAGTTTCACCCCGTCGCCGACGAAAGACCGACCGGTACCGGTGACGCCCGAAGGAGAGTGAGCGTCACCGGCAGTCGGTCTACAGGGCCAGGTTGAGCGGCTGTTCCAGGATGCCGCGGACTCGGGCCAGAAAAGCTGCCCCCTCCGCGCCGTACAGGATGCGGTGGTCACACGAAAGCGTGACCGACATCATCTGCGCCACCTCGACCTGACCACCTCGCACCACAGGACGCTCCTCTATGTTGCCCACCGCGAGGATCGCTGCCTGAGGGGTGTTGATCACCGCATCGAAATGGGTGACACCGAACATGCCGAGGTTCGAGACTGTGAAGGTTCCGCCCGAGAGTTCGGGCGGGGTTATGGTGCCGTCGCGCACCTTGCCGGCAAGCGCCCGCGTGACCTCGGCGATTTCGGCCAGGCCTTTGTGGTCGGCATCGGGGACGACCGGAACGACGAGTGCATCCTGAGCCGCCACGGCGACGCCGACGTTCACACGTGAGTGGAGCTCGATATCCCCGTCCCGATAGCTGCCGTTCGCCTTGGGGTGCTCCTTCAATGCGACCGCGCAGGCCTTGACGATCATGTCGTTGAAAGACGGCACGGGACTTCCTTCTGCCGCCGACTTCTTCAGCCCGGCCCGGGCCTCGACACAACGGGACATGTCGATATCGGTCGAGATGTAGAAATGTGGGGCGGTCGCCTTGGACTCTGACATCCGCCTCGCAACGGTCTGCTGGAGCCTGTTCAGCCCGACCTGCTCGACCTGGCCCTTTCCGCCCTCGGTCCCTGGGACCGCTTGCTGCCGGACCAGGCCCGGAGCCGGCGCGGCGCCGGCGGTGCCGGCCTCGATCGCCGCTTCGATATCGCGCTTTACGATGCGTCCACCGGGCCCGGAGCCCGAGAGCGATGCCAGGTCTATCCCGCGATCGCTCGACATCCGTCGGGCCAGCGGCGACGCCTTGATACGACCGCCCGGCGCTGCGGCCGCTGCGTCTGGCGCAGCTGGTTCGGGTGGCCGGGGCGAAGGCGTATCTCCCTCTTCGGGTTCTGACGCCTGGGGCGCCGGGCTCGCCGACTCGGGTGTGTCACCTGAAGCGGCTTCGCCTTTCGCGCCGACCCGGGCGATCGGTTCGCCGATCGCAACGGTTGCATCAGCCTCGGCGATTATCTCGATCAGAGTCCCGGCCGACTCGGACTCGTAGACCATGTTCGCCTTGTCGGTCTCGATCTCAACCAGCTCGTCGCCGATCGCAACCTCGTCGCCGACCGACTTCAACCAGGCGACCACCACCCCCTCTTCCATGGAGTCAGAGAGCCGCGGCATTGTCACTTCTTCAGCCATCGTCTCCCCCTACCCCGCGCTACCGGATCCGGGCCCGAGCCGTTCAAGCACCTCGGCGGCAATCGATTCGCCCGACGGCAGGAAAGCGTCTTCGAGAACCGGGCTGTATGGAATCGGAGTCTCCGGGGAGGCGATCACCCACGCGTCGTCGAGATCGTGGAGGGCCCGGTCGGCGACGATGCCGAGCAGGTTCGCGGCCCAGCCGCCGAGTGCGGCGTTCTCTTCCACGACGACGATGCGATTGGTCCTGGAGACCGAAGCGAGCACCGTCTCGAAGTCGAGAGGTCGCAGGCTGCGCAGGTCGACCACTTCCGCCTCGATGCCCTTGCCGGCGAGGCTCTCCGCCGCCTCGAGGCAGTCTCGTACGCCCTTGGAGGCGGATACGAGCGTGACGTCGCCGCCTTCCCGCACGACGGCCGCCTTGCCCAGGGGCAGGACCTCCTCAGCCGGTTCCGGATCCTTGGCGCCATAGAGTTTCTTGTGCTCCAGGAAGAGAACCGGGTTGTCGTCGCGGATCGCCGCCTTGAGCAGCGCCTTCGCATCACCCGAGGTCGCCGGAGCGACAATCTTGATCCCAGGCACGTTCTGAAACCAGGAAATGGGCATCTGCGAGTGAATCGCTCCGAACCGCCCGCCAGCCCCGACGGCCGAGCGGACCACCAGCGGCACGCTCTTCTGCTCGTTCGAAAGGAACCAGTACTTCGCTGACTGGTTGAGCAGGCTGTCCATGGCCAGGTAGAGGAAGTCACCGAACATGATCTCGATCACCGGCCTGAGACCGGTGATCGCCGCGCCGAAAGCCGAGCCTGTGATCGCCAGCTCGGAGATCGGCGTATCGAAGACCCGTTCACGACCGTGCGTCTCCATGAGTCCCGGCGTGGCAGCGAACACCCCTCCGGCGACCGCGACGTCTTCGCCGTAGAAGATCACCGACTCGTCGCGTGTCAGCTCTTCGTCGAGCGCATCGCGGATCGCGGTCCTGAATTCCAGGTCAGGCATTTGCGGTCTCCTTGAATTCGGTCAAAGATCCGTCCGGATCGGGGAAAGGTGAGTCGAGCGCGAACTGGACGATCTCCTCGATCTGCTCCGCCACCGAGGCATCGATCGCGTCAACTTCTTCGTCGCTCATGCCGAGCATCTCGACCAGGGACTTGCGCCCGAGAATCAGGGGATCCCGCTCCTTCCAGGCGTCGAGTTCACCCGGCTTGCGGTACTTGCCGGGGTCGCTGCGCGAGTGGCCGACGAAGCGATAGGTCATCGTCTCCAGGAAGGCCGGACCTTTGCCGGACCGGGCGTGCTCGACCGCCTTGACCGCAGCTTCGCGCACCGCCCAGACGTCGTTGCCGTCGACCTGGTCGGTGTACATGCCGAGGGCACGCGGCCGGTCGCCCAGCTCACCCGCCGTTACGTCCTCGATCGGGGTGAACTCCATGTAGAGGTTGTTCTCACAGATGAATACCACCGGGTACTTCTCGACCTGGGCGAAGTTGAGGCACTCGGAGTAGTAGCCCTGATGCGTGGTTCCGTCGCCGAAGTACGCCAAGGCCACCGAATCGTTACCGAGGGTCTTGGCGGTCAGTGCCGCGCCGGTGGCCGCCGCGATCGAGCCGCCGATGATGCCAAAGGAGCCGATCAGTCCGTTCGCCTGGTCGATCACGTTCATCGAACCGGCCCGGCCGCCGCAGATGCCGGTCTCGCGGCCGAGCATCTCGGCCATCAGCCGCTTCGGGTCGACGCCCTTGGCGATCGCATGGCCGTGGCCCCGGTAGGTGCTTGCCACTTTGTCCTCTGCCCGCAGGGCGCTGGTCACTCCCACCGCGCTGGCCTCCTGGCCGGAATACAGGTGGGTGGTTCCGTGGACCTCACCCTTCTGAAACAGCCGCTGGACCGAGTCCTCGAAGCTGCGGATCAGCTTCATCTGGCGGTATAGGCCGGCGCCGAGCTCGCGCTCTTCAGGGCCGGCGGATTCCTGGGTTTTCTCCTTGGTCTTAGCCATCTATTCCTTCGGTTCGAGGCTTTCTGGTTCGTTGCTCCCGCAGGGCGTCGGCCACCCGGACGAGATCCTTGTCGCCGCCGACGCATTCCGCCGCCAGCTTCATCGCGTCAGACGACGAAGCGGCGGAGAGCATCGGGATGCCCGCCCGCTCTCCGAGTTCGGCAGCCAGGTGCAGGTCCTTGAGCATGAGGTCGAGGGCGAACGCCACCGGTTCGCCGTCCGGATCAATGAAGGCCGCCCGCTTGTACTCGACGAACGGCGAGGCGACGGCACTTCCCGCGATCACCCCGTAGGCCTCTTCGCGGGCGATCCCGGCGCTTTCCGCCAGTACGAGAGCCTCCGAGACCGCGTGGGTAGTCGAGGCGATCAGGAGGTTCACGGCGAGCTTCATCGCGGAGCCGGCGCCGGCCGGGCCGAGCAGCGTACATGCCTTGCTGAAAGCGTCAAACAAGGGCGCAGCACGGTCGAAAGCCGCCGGCTCGCCCCCGGCCATGACCGAGAGCATGCCCGCCTCGGCGACGCTGACGCTTCCGGAAACCGGGGCGTCAAGCCACTCCATCCCCGCAGCAGCGGCCCGCTCGGCAAGCTCGCGCGATTTGTCCGGCCCGATCGTGCTCATTTCGATCCAGAGCAGGGGCTCGGCTGAAGAGGGCCGCTTCTGTGAACCCTCCAGCAGGCCTGCGGTACCGGCGAAGACCGACTCGACGGCGTCGCCATCCGAGAGCATCGTGATCACGACACCGCAGTCCGATGCGAGCTCGGCCGGCGCGGCTGCGACGTCGGCCCCCTGCGATTCGAGAGGCCGGCACTTCTCGGGGCTGCGGTTGAAGGCCGTCAGCTCGAAACCGGCACGGAGAAGGTTCTCGGCCATCGGCAGCCCCATGCTTCCGATTCCGACGAATCCCACTTTGCTGCCCGTATGTCCGTCAACAGCAGCCATCATCCGGTGACGTCAACCACGATCTTGCCTCCGGCACGTCCTTCAGCCAAGGGCACGATGCCATCGTCCACGAGAGATTCGATCGGGATCACCCGGTCGAGTACATGCGCGGCGATCGGCGTCGACGCCAGCAGGTCCAGGGCGGCGGGAATATCCGAATCACAAATATGGGCGACCGTGCCGATCAGGTCCACTTCCCTCAGGCCGGCGTCGGCGAGGTCGATCTCGGTGAGCCCTGTCGGGTGGCCGACGATCACGACCCGGCCGCCGTTCCGGGTTGCCCGGATCGCAGCCGAAGGCGAGTCCGGCGCACCGGAGGCCTCGAACACGACGTCTGCTCCGACCCCACCGGTCAACTCCTTCACGGTTTCCACCGTGTCCTCGGAAGAGGCGTCGATGGTGACGTCAGCCCCGAGAGCGGCCGCGGTGCGCAGCTTCGCCGGATCGATGTCGACGACGATCAGTTGGCCGAAACCGCGCGGTGCGGCGGCACCTACCATGAGGGAACCGATGCCACCGGCCCCGATGACGACCACGTTCTCACCGGCCTTCACCGAACCCTTTTCCAGGGAGTGGATCGCGACGGCGAGCGGCTGCGACATCGCAGCGTCTTCATCGCTCACCGCCTCGGGCACCCTGTGGCAGATGTCCGCTGGACTGACCACCGCCTCGGCCATCCCTCCGTGGGTGCTCAGGCCGAGGGTGAAATAGCGCTCGCAGAGGTTCGTTTCGCCGCGTTCGCACCAGGCGCAGGAGCGGCAGGACACACCAGCGCCGGAAACCACCCGGTCGCCCGGCTCGAGTCCCTCGACTCTGTTTCCGCGTGAGGTGACGGTGCCGACGAATTCATGGCCGATGACCATCGGCCCCACATGGCCACTGCCCGGGTGACGGCGGGTCAGCGGGATCATTCGCGGCCCACTGAAGTACTCCGACGAGTCGGTCCCGCAGATCGCCGCACGGCTCACCTCGATCATGAGATCGCCGTCGCCCGGCTCGACGGGATCGGCGAACGATTCGATCCGCAGGTCCTGCCTCCCGTGGTAGACCGCGGCCCGCATCAGCCTGGCTGAGAGTGAGGCGGAGCAGTCGGCAGGTCGGCGCCACGAACATAGGTCTTGCCGGCTACCAGCAGGTCCTCCCCCGGGAATCTGGTTATGACGTCGGCACCGTCGGCCGTCACGACGACTTCTTCCTCTATCCGTGCGGCAGAGCGGCCGTCGGCTGCCGGACAGTAGGTCTCGAGAGCGAAAACCATGCCCTCTTCAATCTCGACTGGATCGTCGAACGAGTGGAGCCTGGAAATCATCGGCGATTCGTAGAGCCCGACTCCGAGACCGTGCCCGAACTGGAGGCCGAAACACGACTCCTCACTTGCGAAGCCGAGTTCTTTCGCGGTCGGCCAAACCTCGGCAATCCGGTCGGTGGTCATGCCCGGCTTCACCAGGTCGATCGACATGTCGAGCCATTCCCGGCAGCGCTTGTAGGCATCGAGCTGGGACTGTGTTGCCTGGCCGATCGAGAACGTCCGGTAATAGCAGGTCCGGTATCCCATGAACGAGTGGATGATGTCGAAGAAGGCCTGATCCCCGGGACGCAGCATGCGATCCGAGAAGACGTGAGGGTGGGGATTGCAGCGCTCTCCGGAGACCGCGTTGATCGCCTCCACCTGTTCAGACCCCATCTCGAAGAGGTACCGCTGGGCCTCGGCCACGATTTCGTGCTCCCGGATCCCCGGCCTCAGCATCCGGTAGATCAGGTCGTAGGTGCCGTCCACTATCGCCGCGGCGTGGTCGAGCAGCGCGATCTCATCGACCGTCTTGAGCTTTCGCGCCTCCATCATCACCGGCTGCGCATTCGCTGTCTCAATGCCCTTTCGCTGGAGTGAATACAGCGTCTCCATGTCCGTGAGATCGATACCCAGCGGCTCCGATTCGAGCCCACGCTCCTTCAGCGTGTCGAAAATATGGCCGGCGAGCAGATCGGGGACACCCGTCTCTTCCGGCATGGCTCCGCGCATGCTCGATACGCCGGCCTGCCAGCTTTCCTCGGGGAACCAGGTCGCGTACATCTGGTGGTGGCGGGCGGCCGAACCGAAATCCCACAGGACCGGGTCGCCTTCGCGCATCAGAAGCGCGCACCGAGCGCTCTTGTCCCGCGCCCACTCGCCGATGTGCGTACTGGTCGTGTAGCGGATGTTGTTCTGGTCGAAAAGCAGCACCGCGCCGAGGTCAGACTCACGGAGCTTCTCCTGTGCCCTGGCGGTGCGATCGGTCCGCAGCCGGTCGAAATCGACCCGCTTCTCCCAATCCACGGCCATGGTTGCGCCTCTGGATGCGATCACTTCAGCCTCTCTGTCTTCTCGTTCAACTGAGATTCCTGTTCAGTATGGATAAGCACGGTCAGATTTCCATCGGGGATCAGGGCTGCCAGCCAACGGCAGTCCAGCCGCCGTCGACGACGAGTCGGGCCCCGTCGACGTAAGAGCCGAGGTCGGAGGCGAGCAGGGTCGCCAGTGCGGCGGCCGACTCCGGTCCGCCTACGAAACCGACCGGGGTCTTGGTCTCGAGGGCTTCTTCCATACCCGGCGCCGCCGGGTACTGATCCGTGACCATCGGCGTCGCAGTGAAGCCGGGGACCATCGTGTTGACCCTGGTATCCGGGGCCAGTTCGACTGCCAATGAGCGGGACATCGCTTCAACGGCCCCTTTCACCGCGGTGTAGGCCGCGTACGGAGCGAAACCGACGCTGGCGACGGTCGACGAGAAGAACAGGATGCTCGAGCCTTTGCGCATGTGAGGCAGGAGAGACTGCGTGAGCTGGAAGGGCCCGCGCACGTGAACGGCCCAGAGGTGGTCGAGCTCGTCCATTCCGGTTTCGGCAAACGGAGTGCTGGTGAAGTGTCCGGCAGAGTGCACAAGTGCGTCTACCCCGCCGTCGACGCCGATTGCCTCGGCAACGAGGGCTTCATGGGTGGAGGGGTCCGAAATCTCGGCGACGACCGGGGTCATCTTGCCGCCGGCCTCATGGGCCGCGGCGACAACCGCCTCGAGGCGTCCGACGTCACGCCCGGTGGCTATGACGTGAGCGCCCGCGCTCGCCATCTTCATCGCGATATCGGCTCCGATACCGGAACTCGCACCGGTCACCAGCGCAACCTTGCCATTCAGATCGATCTTCAATTCCCTCTCCTCCGTCACGGCCGTGCGGCCTCGAAAAGACTCTCTCTGAGGGCGAGTCTCGCATCGCGGAGTTCAAATGTCAAGTATTTCTCAACACTTGTTCTCTTCTGCTGAACTTGGGATGCCCGACGGACCCCTTGAACCGGCCTGATTCGAGGCGAGCTGGCAGCTTCAGATCGGCTTCAGTCCGCGCTTCCAGCCGAAATCCGGACACCTGAAGCGCGACCCCTTTGACTATTGATGCGATTGTGACTAGGATGTTCACCTTGGGTGGATCGGTGAACAAAGGGAGTCGCGAGGACGGATCAACCGATGTGTCCGCCCAGTTGCGACAGGCGCGCGAGAAGGCGGGAATGAGCCTGAGGGAACTGGCCCGCAGGCTGGACATTTCCGCCAGCGCACTTTCCCAGATAGAGACCGGAAAATCGCGACCTTCGGTGCGAACGCTCTACGCCCTCGTTTCGGAGCTCGGCCTGTCGATGGACGACCTTTTCGACAACCCGAAAGATGAAGCCACGGCGAACGGGGGCGAGGTTTCCCCGGATGCCGGAGTAAACGGCATGCCGCGGGCGACAGTCACCAGGGCGGCACCCCACTCCGACGTCCAGGGCAATGGAGGCCCGGTTCAGCCGGCCGATTCCCGAGCAAGGCTTGAACTGGATACCGGCGTCACCTGGGAACGGCTCACCTCGGGCCACGACCCCCAGGTCGACTTCCTGTTCTGCACCTATGAAGTCGGCGGGGCGTCCAACGCCAAGGCCAGTCTGGTCCGCCACGCCGGTCAGGAGTACGGAATCGTGCTCAAGGGTGAGCTCGACGTTTCAGTCGGATTCGAGAGCTACCGCCTGACCGCAGGGGATTCGATCTCGTTCAACTCGAACGAACCTCACGTGCTCGCCAACAACGGTACCGAGCCGGCCGAGGCGATCTGGTTCGTCATCGGCCGCCGCGGAACCGATCCTCGAAACCCGTCCTTCGCGGCGGAAAGCCCCGCCGAAGACGCCTGAGGCCCCGCCCGGTCGGCCCTGGTTCCGGGCGGTGCGATCGGAATACCCCGGGCGCGCTTCCTCTCAGGCGGGTTCCACCGAAGGATCCATGCGCGAACGGCTGGCACGCGCGTAGACGGCGGCGGCGATCAGGATGATTCCGCCCGGGATCCAGTACTGCCAGGCGTCGTCGAGCTGGAGGAACGGCAAGGCATTGATGATCGCGGTGAGCAGCAGGGCACCGAGCAGCGCTCCCATGAAGGAGCCGCGTCCACCGTAGATGCTCGCCCCTCCGATCACCACGGCTGCGATGCTCTGGAGGGTGTAGTTCTGGCCGGCGGTCGCGTCGCCGGTCCCGATCTGGACCGCGAGCATCACGGCGGCAAGTGCGGCGAAGACCGCGCAGGCCACGTAGGCGCTGAATACCGTCCAACCGACTTTGATGCCGATCCTCAGAGATGCCGGCTCGGAGGACCCGACCGCCCTCAGCGACATTCCGTAGCGGCTGCGCCGCAGCATCAGCTGGAGGGCTACGCCGATGAGCACGACGACGATGAACATGACGGGAATGGTCCCGCCCACCGTGGTCGAGAAGAATTCGAATACGTCCCTGGAGAGAAGCCCGTCGGGTATCGGGTTGATGGTCAGGGCCACTCCCTGAATCGCGATGAAAGTCGCGAGTGTGGCGATGACCGGGTTGATCCGGGCGATCCGGATCAAGGAACCGTTGACCGCGCCGACGACGACACCGGCGATTATCAACAGTGCGAAGCCGATCAGAAAACCGGTCAGGCCCCGGTCGTCGGTCGCGAACGTGGTCAGGATCACCAGCCCCAGGCCCATCATCGGGCCGACTGAAAGGTCGACTCCCGCAGTCAGAAGCGTGAAGAGCTGACCGAGGCTCACAAGTATGAGCGCCGTCGAAAGCAGCAGCAGGTTGGAGACGTTGAACGAGCTGAGGAATTCCGGATCCTGCGTATAGGTGAAAAGGGCGACCATCAGGATCGCGAGGGCAATCACCGGCGTGGCCACGTTGTCACCGCCGAAGAACCTCGCCAGGCGGCTGCTCTCACGCTGGGGCTTGGCCTCCTTTTCGGCTTTCTCGTCGGCGACGGCCGAACCGTTTCCCGAGGCCTTCACGGCAGCACCGGTGATGCCCTCCTCGGTCACGTCGTCACCTTCGAGCGTCGCCACCACCTGTCCGCGGGACAGAATCAGCACCCGGTCGCAGAGGCCTTCGAGTTCGAGTGGCATCGGAGGAACAGACGACGACCGCCTTACCCTCGTCCGCCAGCCTGCGCATCAGGCGGTAGAGCTCGACCCTGGCGCCGACATCGACCCCCTGGGTCGGCTCGTCGCAGAGCATGACGCTCGGGTCGCTGAGCAGCGACCTCGCGAATACGACCTTCTGCTGGTTGCCACCGGAAAGGGTCGTGACCCCGGTTTCGGTCGATTCAGCCTTTACGGCGAGCGCCTCGAGCTCTGCTTCGACACCCTTGCGCTCAAAGTCTGATCTGACGAAAGTGCCCTGGGAGAAACTGGAGAGCGAATTGGCCACGGCGTTCTCGCGGACCGAGAGGGAATCGAACAGCCCCTCGCGCTGACGGTCTCCAGGGATGTAGGAGAACCCCTCCTTGCGGGCCTTGTCGGGTGAGCCGACGTTTACCGGCCGGCCGTTCACCTCGACCGTGCCTTCGGACTCCTGCAGTCCGGCCAGAGAACGCATCACCTCGCGCTGTCCGTTGCCGATCACGCCCGCCAGGCCGACGATCTCGCCGGACTTGACCTGCAGGGAGACGTCGTTGAAGCCATTGCCGCTCAGTCCCTTCACCGCGAGTACGCTCTCGCCGCCGCCGTCGCCGTTCTTTTCCGGGAAGACAGCGGAGATCTCGCGGCCGACGATCAGCTCCAGGATCTCGTCTTCGGTTACGTCTGGCACTGCGAAGGTTCCGCGATAGCGACCGTCCCGAAGGACGGTCAACCGGTCCGCGATTTCAACGACTTCGGGGATCCGGTGGGAGATGTAGACCACGGCGGTACCCCGGGAACGGATGCGCCGCACCTGCTCGAACAGGTGCCTTACCTCAGAAGCCCCAAGGGCGGCGGTCGGCTCGTCGAGGACAAGCACCTTCGGCTTGAGAGCGAGGGTCTTCGCGATCTCGATCAGCTGGTGCTGCGCTGCAGTCAGTTCGCTGACCCGGCGATACGGATCAATATTCGCTCCGATTTCTTCGAGCTGAGCCCTCGCCCATTTCGCACCATCCTTGAAGTGCGGGCGGTCTTCAGCCGGGATCGGTGCCAGCAGCATGTTTTCGACGACGGTCAGGTCATCGGCGATGGCGGGATGCTGGTAGACGACCCCCACTCCGAGTGCCTGAGCGGCACTCGGAGTGGCAATCGACAACTTCTCGCCACCGATTTCGACCGAGCCGGAATCCGGTTCCAGGACTCCGGCTGCGATCGCCATCAGGGTCGACTTGCCCGCACCGTTCTCCCCCAGCAGGGCGTGTACCTCACCGGCTTTCACCTCGAGGTCCACCCCCTTCAGGGCGTGGACTCCGCCAAACGACTTTTTGACGTTTGCGAGTCTGAGTTCAGTGCGGGCGGTCGACATTTTTCTGCTTCTCCTGGAGCTAGGAGCCCGAGCTGTCCGAGCCCGACTCGTCGGCGGAGACGTCGGCCAGCAGCTGGTTCAGCTCCTCGTCCGTGATCCCGTTGGTCCAGTCGAAGTCGGGGATCTCGTCTGGCGCACAACGCGGCAGCATGTCGGGATCCGTCGAATCCTCCTGGATCGGCAGCGGGATACTGGTCGGATCGGTGTTCTCGATGTCATTCACAGCGGCAACAGCCTGCCTGACTCCGAGACGCCCGATCCAGTTCCGGTTCGAAATGGCCGCCATGTCGAACTCCCTGTCGGTGCCCTGTCGGTTCTCCCAGGTGCAGGCGAGATCGTTGAGCACCGTCGTACCGATCGGCGGGATATCCCGGCCGGCGGCATCGAAGGCCTTGACTTCACCGGCAACAGCGGCGCCGTAGATGTCAAGCAGTCCGTCAATTTGCGGGTACTTGGCCAGAGCCGCGGCGGCAACCTTCTGTGCCTCAGCGGGGTCCCAGTTGGTCACCGGCCAGTTTTCCTCGGAGACATTGCCGAGAACGTTGATGTCCGGGTAGTCCTCAAGGGCGATGTACATGCCCTCTACGGACTGCTGGTCAACCAGATTGCCGGCGGGTCCACCGAAGAAAGCGAGGTTGCCCTCTCCACCCATCTGCTCAGCGAGCCAGCGGGTCAGTGTCTCTCCATTGGCGACGGTGTCCCAATCCGAGTAGGACTGGTAGTCGGTCGGCACTTCGCCGCATCCGTCAGCACCCCAGATGGCAACGGTGACGCCTCTGGCGGTTGCCTGCCTCATCGCGGGCAGCTCGGCGCAGACGCCTGCGTCCGGGATGATCACGATCGCGTCAGCACCCTGCGCAACCATGCTCTGGATGCCGGATGTTGCCTTCTGCGGGTCGAGCTGGGCGTTAACGACGATCGTCTCTTCGATCGACGGACACTTGGCCGCTTCGAGCTTGACCTGCTTCAGGGATTCCTTGGACCAGGCGTTGAGCCCGATTCCGTCCTGGATCCCCAGCGTGATCGGCTCGTCACCGCACCAGTCGGGAACATCTCCGCTGGCAGTCTGTGTCGAGCCACTGTCGCCGGACGAGCCTGAGTCGTCGTCGTCGCTGCTGCAGGCACTGAAAACCAGCGCCGAGGCCGCGAAAAGCGCCAGGATCAATACGAGCTTTCTGGAGAACCAACCCGGTCCCCCGTTTGTTTCGGGTACTTCAGAATGCATAGACATGCGGTCTCTCCTCATTGTTTGACAACTCCCGGCGACGGCGCCTGTGCGCCACCACCTGCTTCTGTGATCCGTCCTTGCGGATCCACCTCGTCACTGCTCCCCGGGCCCTCAACCTGGCCGGAAGATGGCGGGGGATCCGATTCGGACCCTTCCGCCTTGCCGCCCCGCAGCGAATGCCAGGGCACGTTTCGCAGTCCCATGCCAAGGGCGATGATCGTCCCCTGAATCATGAACTGGACTGCCTGGGTGGCCCCGAGTAGAAGGACCACCTGGTTGAGCTGTGAGATGAAAAGGACTCCTGCGAATGTGGCGACGACGCTGCCTCGACCGCCGCCGAGCGCGGTGCCGCCCAGGACGACCGCCGCGATGCTGGTCAGCAGGTACTCCTCGCCGGCGAACAGCTGGGGACGCCCGAGGTAACCCGCGAGCAGAGCACCGGCCATCGCGTAACAGAAACCGGCGATCACGTAGCTCGAGAGCTGGACCCTCTCGACCCTCAGGCCGGCGGCGCGTGCCGCGGCGGGGTTGGCGCCGACCAGGTCGAACCTCCTGCCCCAGACCGTACGCCTGAGAAGGATCTGCATGACGATCACGAAGGCGATGGCGACCACAAAGATCATCGGAATCCCCGCGACCTTCGAACTGGCGAAATCCGACCAGTTGCTGGTCGCTTCGAAGTTGATGCTGCCACCGGTCACCGTCAGGACGACGCCGATCAGGATTCCGTTCATGCCGAGTGTCGCGACAAGCGGGGTGATGCCCAGTCGAGATATCGCGAGACCGTTCAGCAGTCCCCCGGCGAGTCCGACGGCGGCGACAAGCAGCAGGGCGAAGCCGAGCTGACTCGGATCTCCACCCGGGACCACGACGACCAGGACCACGCCGAGCGAGAACATGCCGGGTACCGAGAGGTCGAGGCCACCCTGCTGGATCACCAGGGTCTGCCCGACCGCTGCCACAGCAAGGATTCCGGCCAGTGGCAGCATCGCCTGAATCGCGCTGTTCGAAAGGCTTTCGGAGGCGACGAGAGGGCTGATCACGAAGAGCAGGATCGTCGCGATCCAGATGGCGCCGAACGCCCCGATCTTCGGCATGCCGATCCGGCGCCCCCGCCGGGTCGCTGAACTGTCAGAAGAGCTCAAGCTGTCCCCCTCCGAGACCGGCTGCGAGCGGGTCGGCCAACTATTCGTCCTCCGGTGCGACGACCGGCTGTGGCACCCAGTCGCCTCCTGTCTGAGCGCCTGGCAGCGTCTCGTCCTTTTCCGCGGCATCGAACAGGTGATCGCGACTCTCGTAGGCGAGGCGCTTGAGCCTGTCCATGTCGACGCCGACGAGCTTTCCGTCCCGTTTGACCGGCTTGCCCTCGACGAAGACGGAGTCGACCACTCCGGGATGGGCCGAGTAGACCAGGGATCCCCAGGGGTTGTTGACGGGCATCATCGCGGCACTGTCGGTATCGAGAATGATCACGTCGGCGGACTTGCCGACCTCGAGGGTCCCCGTCTTGTGGTCCAGACCGGTCGCGCGTGCGCCTTCGATGGTTGCGAAATGGACCGCGTCGCGGCAACTGAGCCCGACCTGCTCGCGCACCTTGCCCTCAGCATCGGCTGCGGCGTTGTCGAGGGCCCGCTGGGACGCGACCGTCGATTTCATTGCGCCGAACATGTCGCCGCCGTTGAGCGTGCAGACGTCGATCGAAAGGCTCGGACGGATCCCGACGTCCAGCAGGCGCCCGGTCGCGGGCCAGCCGTGACCCATCGAAAGTTCTATGTCCGCCGAGACCGAAGCCGTGCCACCGGAGTCGGCGATCATCTTCAGTTCGTCGTCGCCGAGCATGTTGCAGTGGACGTAGGTGACCTCGGAACCGAGCAGATCCTGGCTCCGGAGCCACTCGATCGGCCTCGACTTGCCCCATTCACCGTCGCCGACATGCACCGTGATCCGGCAGTCGAGTTCCCGGGCCAGCTCGTAGTCGACGATCGTGGTCTCTTTCGTCGTGAACTGCGGGCCGCGCAGGGCCATCGCCATGGTGACGAGCTGGTCGTCCGAAGAGAAGTACTTGTCCCTGACCCGTTTGGCGTCGTCCGGATGCGGCACGTCGCTGGGCAGGTCGCCCCACTGGGGTGCGCCGCCACCGTGGGCGAATATCGCCCTCGCGCCCGAGTCCATCAGGCCCTCCACCGCCGCGTCGGCATGAGCCGGCGTCGCCAGGTTGTGGGACCAGTCCAGCAGTGTGGTGATCCCGGAGTCGAGTGCCTCGAGCGTTCCCAGCAGGTTTCCGATGTAGGTGTCCTCAGGACGGAAGTGTTTGCTGAGTCCGGAATGGACCCCCGCAAGGTAATGGCCCAGGGTCCAGTCAGCGGCGATATTCCTGACCGGAGCCTGCCAGGTATGGCGGTGGGTGTCGACGAAACCAGGCATGACGATCGAGTCGCTCATGTCGATCACCTCGGCGTCACCGGCCTCGAGCCCGGTCCCGATCGCGGCGATCTTGCCGTCGACGATCAGCACTTCGCCCGGAGTCAGGGGTTCCTCACCCTCGACCATGGTCAGAACGGTTCCTCCACGAATCAGAATTCGGTCCTGCTGCATACCCAACCTCTCCTCTCCTCTTTTCCTGCGGTTCGCGGCTTGTGAAAACCACACGAAAATCGACTTGAGCGAACCGTAGACGCGTTCAGGCTCGCTGTCAAGTGATCCTTTACGTTTTTGTCAAGTGCCAATTGATAACAGTGGAGTTTTGCCTGCTTCAAAGCCAAAACACGACCTCACCGGATGTGCTGAAAAACTTCATGAGCCGTCCGGGGTCACGACGCCACGACCGGATTTCCGAGGACTCCGACCGAGTCGATCTCCACCTCAACCCGGTCTCCTGGCTTCAGGACCAACGGCGGCTCCCTGGTGAAACCGACTCCCGCCGGAGTCCCCGTGGCGATCACGTCACCCGGCTCCAGGGTCATCAGCGATGAGATGAACGCGATCAGGGTCCTTACGGGGAACAGCATCAGCGACGTATCGGCGCTCTGTACCTCTTCGCCGTTCAGGCGTGTGCGGATCCCGAGCGCCTGGACGTCTTCGATTTCGTCTGCCGTCACCAGTGCAGGACCACAGGGAGCGAAGGTGTCCAGGGCCTTGCCTGCCGTCCATTGTGAGGTCTGCATCTGGAGATCACGGGCGCTGACGTCGTTGAAAGGCATGTAGCCGGCGACTACGTCGAGTGCGTCGGACTCGGCGACCGCCTTGCAACGGTGCCCGATGACGACCGCGAGCTCGCCTTCGTAGTCTCCGGCGTCGGTCAGGTCGGGCATCACGATGTCCGCCCCGTCTCCGACCAGCGAGTTCCTGAACTTGGGGAAAAGGATCGGCGCCGCCGGCATTTCCATGTCGACTTCACCGGCATGCTCGCGGTAGTTGAGCCCGATACAGATCACCTTGTCGGGATCGGGGACCGGCGGACCCAGGGTGATATCGGCCAGGGCGAAAGAAGCGGAGGCGGACTGCGAGAGCTCGCGGGCACGCTCCAGCGCCGACGCGCCTCCTTCGAGGATCTCCCGGACACCGGAGAAACCGCCTTCCACTGTGCCCGCCGTGAGGTCGACCACCCGGTCACCGTCGACGAGAACGCCCGGTGACCAGCCGTCCGTGGCGTCCGGGCCGGCAGTTGAGAAGCTGACGAGCTTCATCCGCGACTACTCCGCGACCAGTCCACGGGGGGCGTTGGTCAGAACTTCGCAGCCGTCCTCCTGGATCAGGATCACGTCTTCAATCCGCGTGCCTCCCTTGCCGGCGAGCAACAGGCAAGGTTCGATCGTGATCGTTTCGCCCGCCAGCAGCGGCCTGTCATCCCAGAAGTAGTCGGGAATGTCGTGGATGTCTAGGCCCAGGGCGTGGCCTATCAATTCGATCTTGTGCCCCGCAACCCCGTAGTCCTCAGCCACCTCGACGGTGCGTTCGTTCAGTTGCTTGGGCGAAACCCCGGCCTCCGCCATGCCGACCGCCTCGCGGTTCATCTCGACAGTGGCGTTGTACATGTTGAGCAGCTCCGGGTCGAGGTCCTCGATGTCCCCCGCCAGGCGCATCCGGGCGATGTCCCCTGCGTACCCGTCGAACTTCGGAAGCACGTCGAAGAGCACCCATTCGCCCTTCTGGACGATCTTGTCCCGCTCCGGCAGCGAGCTGCCTGAAGCGCTGTTGGGTCCTGAGGAGACGATGCATCCACCGGCGTTCTCCAGGTCGCCCATCCGGCGCAGTGTCTCGTCGGCGATAAGTCCGACTTCGTATTCGGATACGCCGGCCCTGACTCCGTCCATGGCGGCGATGACCGCGGCGTCGGCGATCATCTCCGCCCGGCGGATCCGCTCGATCTCGGCGGCGCTCTTGACCCGCCTCACTTCCGAGATCAGGTTCGTGTGTACGAACTCGGTATCGGGCGCGGCGGCCTGGAGGGCGAGATAGTCACGGGCCGGGAATATGAACCAGTTGTCGATGCCGACCCTCTTGAGGCCACGTGAGGCGATTTCGAGACCGAGGTCCTTGCCGAGTTCGGTCGAAGCGCCGACATCGTCGTACCTGGCCAGGCTGTTGGCGCGGACCACGTCCCAGAGCGCGTCGGTCCTTACCAGCGGCTCACCCTCGACCGGAACCAGGCAGGCCGAGGACCCGAACATGTAGTAGCCGTTCTCGGTGTGCTGATGACCGGCAAAGCGCGTGTAGTAGTCGGTCAGGTAACGGACATTGGCGACGACCTTGGCGTTCGAGTAGGCGATCACGGCGTCGAAGCCTTCAGCCTCTGCTGCCTTCCTGACCGCGTCGTTCCGCGACGCAAATTCGGCGTCGGTTATCGGAGCGAGATCTTCCCAGAGTGTGTTCATGTCTTTCATCGGGTCTCCTGTTCCTGTGTCTTGCGATTCCAATTCACGTCTTGCCTTCCGCCGGCCTCAGGACCAGCCGCCCCTCGACCTCTCCGGCTCTCAGCAGGGACAGAGCCTGGCCCAGCTGTTCCAGCGGAAACGAATCCATGATGCGCGGATTCACGCGGCCGTCCTCGACCGCGTCGAGGGCGTCCCTGGCCTGCCCGCGACCCGCCACCCGCGAACCCAGCACGGAAATCTCCTCGAGTACGAGCCGGCCCGAGTCGAGGCCGTACTCGGTTCCCGGCTGATAGCCGTTGCAGACGATCCGTCCAGCCGGCCCGACCGAGGCGACCGCGGTATCGAAACCGGCGCGCCTGCCGGAAGTCTCGAGCGCAACGTCGGCGCCGCCACGACCGTTCGACCAACTCTCGATCTCGCTGACCCGGGAGGGATCGATCGCGATCTCGGCTCCCAGTTCCAGGCCCATCTGCCGCTGGGATTCCTGTGGGTCGATGACTGCCACCCGGGCACCGAGGCTTGTCGCGATCTGCACCGCATTGGAGCCGAGACCACCGCAGCCGATGACGACGACGCGGTCGCCGGCCACCACCCGGCCTTTGCCGACCAGTGCTCCCCACGGTGTGAGAACCGCGTCCATCGAAACGGCGGCGGCCGCAATGTCGGTGGAAGGGCGAAGGCTGAGCAGTGTCCGGTGATCGACCGCCAGGTATTCGGCGAGGCCGCCGTCGCGTTCAATCCCGGGGCGTGCCGCCTCAGGGCAGAGGGTTTCCCTCCCGGCGTCGCACCAGCGGCAGTCTCCGCAACTCGAGTAGAGATACACGGCGACACGCCTGCCGACGAAATCGGGGATGTCATCGCATGCGACAACCGTGCCGGCCACCTCGTGTCCCGGAATCCGAGGCAGCTCCGTACTGGCGGACAGCGCGCCGGAGATCACCTTGAGGTCAGTGGCACACAGTCCCGCTGCGTCCACCCGGACGAGCGCCTCCCCTGCGGCGGGCTCCGGGACCGCGACCGTCTCGATCTCGGGATCGCGACCGAATTCACGGATCACCGCTGCCCGCATCTCGGCCGGGACGCTCAACTGCGGCGATTCATCAACGCGTTCCAGCCCCTCCATCGTCTACTCCAAAGGTCGCAGTGTTGGCAATCGTTTGCGCAACCTAGCACAGACTGTGACGGCTGTCACGCTTGACCGTAGCTCCGGTTCCGAGGGCGGGAAGGCCGGTGCGCGACTCAGACTTGAACGCGCGGAGGGGCCGTCGAGCGTCGTTCGACCAGCGAGGCCGGTAGCTGGATCTGCTCGACCTCACTCTCCGGGTCAAGAATCCGGCGCACCGCAACCTCCGCTGCAAGCCCGCCGACCTCTTCACTCGGCAGCCGGATCGTCGAGAGCGGTGGAGACAGGTGGCCGACCAGGGGCACGTCGTTATAGCCGACGACCGAGATGTCCTCGGGACAGCTGAGCCCCCGCCCCGCCAGCGCCTCGAGGGCGCCGACGGCCATTACGTCGGTCGGCGCGAAGACGCCGGTGAAGGAAGCGCCTGCGGCGAGGGTCAGCTCCATGAGCCGCCGGCCCTCCGACATCGTCGGCACCTTCGCCGATTCATCCAGGGTCGGGTCCGCGCAGCCCGCCGCAGCGGCGGCCCCGGCGAAGCCCTCGGCCCTCCTGACGAAGGTATCGATGTCCTCCGGGCCCCTCAGCTGGGCGACGGAACGGTGTCCGAGCCCGATCAAGTGCTGCGCCGCAAGCGCCCCTCCACCGCGGTCATCGTGAACAACCATGCTGTATGCGCCGTCTCTCAGGCCCCTGACTGCGAGCACCACCGGGACCGAATCGCCGACCACCCGGTCGAGCAGGGCACGGTCGTCCAGATGCGTCGCTGCCGTGATGATCGCGTCGACGCGCCGCTCCATGAAGTGCCGCAACAGGCGTTCCAGACGGTCCTTGTCCTCACCGGTTTCCACGATCAGCGCGACCATCCCGTGCTGTTCGAGGGTCCGTGCCACACCCCGGATGAGCCGCGCGTTATAGGGGTTTTCCAGGTCGGCGACCACTACCCCGACGGTATGGGTGCGGCCCCGTTTCAAACCGGTGGCGACGAGGTCGCGGGTATACCCGAGCTCTTCTGCTGCGCGCTTCACCCGGGCCACGGTCGACTTGCCGATCCGCCTGCTCTGGTTGTCGTCCAGTGCCCGCGACGCGGTCGATACGTGTACGCCCGCACGGTCGGCCACCTCCCGAAGCGTCACCTTCTTCCTCGGCCCTCCATCACCTCCGCTCATTGCCACAGGCTAGCGCCGGTGTCGGAGTTCAGCCTGCGGCCGGCGAGGTTGCGTGATCGGTGACCAGTCGAAATCGGGTTTGCCAAACGTTTGCGCATTTAGTAGCTTCGTCGGTGAAAGTATCCGAGTTCCGGATCCTTCTGGAGAGTAAGGAGGCATCGCCGGGACACCACGAGTGAGGAGCCCATGAGTCCCGACAGTCGCTACGACACCCACGCCGACGTCACCCCGACCGGCAAGAATCTCGACCTCTCATTCATCGAGAAGCCACATGAATTCGACCCCGGACGCGTCTACTCGACGACGGCGACCGACTGGCAGGCCAGGGTCGATTTCGACCGGCTGAGGACGGACCGGCTGGCAAGGGCTCGCGCGATGATGGAGAAGCACGACCTCGGCGCGCTGGTCTGTTTCGTCGGCGAGAACATCCGCTACATCACCAGCGTCTTCCAGGGAAACTGGAAGAACAACATCTTCATCCGCTACTGCGTCCTGCCCCGGGACGGCGATCCGGTGCTCTTCGAGACGGCCGGTTCAGATTTCGAGTGCGCGAAGATCGACGCGCCCTGGCTCAAGGGCAACATCCGCCCCGCCATAACCTGGAAGTGGGCGGAGACAGCCGAAGAGATGATGGCCGAGAAGATGGTCGAGTCGGTCCACCAGGTCCTCCGTGAGAACGGGGTGGAGAAAGAGAAGATCGGTCTCGACATCGCTGATCCTTCGGCGACCGCGGCATTCGCAAAGACCGGCCTGAACACGGTGAGTGCCTGGCCGGCGATGTCCGGCGCGAGGGTAATCAAGACCCCGGACGAGATCGAATGCCTGAAGATCTCCAGCGCCTGGGGAGATACCTCCTTCTGGAAAATCGAGAACGAGTGGCTGAAGCCGGGCGTCAAGGAGAGCACGATCACCGCCAAGGTGAACGAGTACCTCTACGAGAACGGCTTCGACTTCGTCTACGACATCATCGTCGCCTCGGGCGGAAATACGAGTCCGTACCGGCGCTGGCACACCGACAAGGTGATCCGCCAGGGCGATCTCGTGATCGTCGACCAGAACGCGGTCGGCCCCGGCGGCTACTTCGTCGACTTCGTGCGCTGCTTCAAGGTTGACGCTCCGCTGACTCCCAAGGAGAAGGACCTCTACAAGGAGTGCTACGAGTCCATGTATGCCGCGATCGAGATGATGAAAGCCGGCAATACGACTGCTGACGTGGCGGAGAAGCTCCCCACCTACGCCGACGATGAATTCGGGACCGTGACCCTCCAGCAGTTCGCCCACTCGATCGGCCTCTCGCTCTACGAGGGAATGTGGATCTCGAGGGCCTACTCCATGGACTACCCGGTCGAACTCCAGGAAGGGATGTACTTCGCCTGCGAGACCTTCGCCGGCCACCCGGGGCTCGAGCAGACCGTGCGCCTCGAAGAGAACCTCCTGGTAACCAAGGACGGGCCCGTGCTGTTCACCAGGCACCCCTTCTACGACGAAGCCCTGGTCTGACGGTTGCCTGCGGACACGGAGGGAGGAAAGATGAAGGTGCTGGTCACGGACATCGCCTTCGACGACATCCGGCCCGAGACCAGAGTGCTGGAGCCCCTGGGGGCCGAACTGGTGATGGCATCCGCCACGGACGCCGAGACCCTGCGGGCCGAAGCCGCAGACGCCGACGCGATCCTTGTCTGCTTCGCGCCGGTACCGGCATCGGTCATCGAGGCCGCGGCAGCCGGCGGGTGCCGGGTCATCGCCCGATACGGGATCGGCTTCGACAACATCGACATCGAGGCTGCGACCGCCCATGGGATAACCGTCACCAACGTGCCCGACTACTGCCTCGACGAAGTCGCCGATCACACCATGGCGTTGCTGCTCGACCATTGCCGGACGATCACCTCTTCGGCGGCCTCGGTGAGCGCCGGGGAGTGGGACTTCGACCGCTCGCGGATAAGCCGGATCGCCGGTAAGAATCTTGCCCTGATCGGCTACGGAGGGATCGGCAGCAGGGTCGCCTCGAGGGCCGCTGCATTCGGGCTCGAGGTGAGCGCATACGACCCGTACCTGGGAGATACGGACATCTCGCCAGTGACCCGCTTCGATGACCTCGGAGAGATGGTCTCGCAGGCGGACTTCGTTTCGGTCCACGCGCCGATGACCGAGGGCAACCACCACATGGTCGACGCCGCGCTGATCTCGAAGATGAAGAGCTCGGCCCTGCTGGTCAATACGGCCAGGGGCGGCCTGATCGACCTCGAAGCCGCTGCTTCAGCCCTCAGGGAGAACCGGATCGCGGGGCTCGCTCTGGACGTGACCGAACCCGAACCATTGCCGGAGGAGCATCCACTGAGGGTCGACGAGAGGGCCATAATCACCCCCCACTCCGCCTTCCACTCGATCGAAGCGACGGAAGAGCTTCAGACGCGGGCGGCGAGGGAAGTGGCCCACGCGCTGCGGGGCGAGCCTCACGAGAACCCGGTCAACAGCGTCCCGGAGCCGGCGCGGTGAGCGAAGCGGAACCGAAATCGGATCCGGCGATACCCACCTACCCCGACCTCGCCGGCAAGGTGGCTGTGGTGACGGGTGGGTCCCAGGGAATCGGTCGCAGTTGCTGTCGCATGCTCGCCGCCAACGGCGTCAAGGTTGCTGTCGCTTCGCGTTCGGCCGGACCGGTCGAAGAGACGGTCGATGAACTGGGTGAGTTCGGGGTCAAGGCCATCGGCATCCCCACCGACGCAACCTCGCCACGCGATATCGCGAACCTGCGCGCCAGGACCGAGGTCGAACTCGGGCCCCCGGACATCCTGCTGCCTTTCGCCGGGGGATTCGGCTCCTTCACTACGGCCTGGGAAACCCCGCTGGAGGAATGGCGTGAAGTCATCGAAGGCAACCTCACGTCCACCCACCTCGCGGTCTCTGAATTCATCCCCGGGATGATCGAACGGCGCTCAGGCTCGATCGTCACCATGTCTTCGATATCCGGACGATTCCTGGACAAGACGGTGACCGCCTCCTATGCCGCCTCGAAAGCAGGCGTGATCATGTACACCCGCCACACGGCGATCGAAGCCGGGCCCCACAACGTCCGCCTGAACTCGATCGCGCCGGGCACGACACGCTCGGAGCGGATCGACCGGATCATGGACGAGCAGGCACAGGCCAAGACGGCGGCCCTCTCGCCCCTCGGCAGACTGGGCACGCCTGAAGACTGCGCCCTCGCCACGCTCTTTCTCGCCTCGGACTCATCGTCATGGATGACCGGTGTGACGCTGGACATCAGTGGCGGACGGGTAATGCTTTGAAGACCGACCACGCCCTCCACGAAAGTGAGTTCCAGCATGGCTGACCACCACGTCACACGATTCCGCCCGGAAGACCTGAGTACACCGGCCAACTACACGGATCACTCCATCGGCTTCACCCGAGCAGCGCACGTGGACGGAACGGAGGGATCCGTTCACTCCGGCTTCGGCACCTGCGTACTGACGGCCGGTGGCTCGATCGATGCCCATGTGCATTCCTATGAAGAGAGCTTCTACGTCCTCGAGGGCGAAGTCGAGCTGCAGGTCGACGGGCGCGCCGTGAGGTTGCGGAGCGGTGACTGCGGACTGATACCGGTCGGTGCCGGCCACAGCTGGCGGACGGCCGACCCGGGCGGTTGCCGATGGGTTGAGATGTGCGCCCCGCAGCCACGCGCCCTGACTCGTGAATCGGACACCTTCTGGCTCGGCCCCGAAGAGAAGGCCGATGCCACGGAACTGGACATCCGCGATCCGATGAACCGCACCTACTTCAGGCTCGCCGAGGGCCAGATGGACGTCGACAATCTGAAGGTCGGGGCCGCCACCGACGCGCCGACCGTCTCGGCAAGCATGGCAACGGCCCTTCTGGCATACAGCGGTATCGCCGTGAAGATGCTGGTTGACGAACGGATCGGTGCCCAGCTGGCCAACATGTTCATGGTCGAGTACCAGCCCGGAGGGGTCGCGCTTCCGCACGACCACCCGCTCGAGGAGTCGTACTACATTCTCGAAGGGGAGACCGAGTTCGTCGCCGACGGACAGTCCTACTCACTCAGGCCCGGCGATGTTGCCTGGGCCGGTGTCGGCTGCGTACATGCCTTCTACAACCATTCGGAAAGTGACCGCGTCCGCTGGCTGGAAACGCAGGCCCCCCTCCCCCCCTCGGCACAGTCCTACAGGTTCAACCGCGACTGGGACTACCTCGAGGAAAAGCTGGGGAACTGATTCAGGACGCGGTCAGGACGACTCCGGCGACCAGCAACGCAACGCCGCCGAGCCTCGAAGCCGACAACGTGGTCTTTCGCATGCCGAGGAGGCCGAAGCGGTCGATGGCCACCGAGGCGAGTAGCTGGCCGGAGACGGTCCCGGCGGTGATCACCCCGGCACCGACCGTCTGGACGAGCAGCAGTGCAGCGGTCGTATTGACGGCGCCCATCAGACCACCGGTGAGCTGCCACCACTGCGCGCGCCTGACGCGGCTGATCCCGCCTGCCTTTCCCGACAGCAGGACTGCAAGACCGAGAACGATCGTGCCGATCGCGAAGCTGACGAAACTGGCGCTGACGTCACCGACGTAGCTCGCAAGCTGCGCGTTGATCGGCGCCTGGACCGCCACCATCGCGCTCGCAGCGGTCATCGCCGTAACCGAGAAGACCGCCGTCCAGAGCCCCCGCCGGTCGAACGACCCGTCGGTATTCTTCCCTGTACCGCGGTAGGCGATGAGAACCGTCCCTGTGACGAGCGCGATCGCCCCGGCAACCCTGGCCAGAGTGACCGGGTTCTCGGGCAGGCCCAGGACTCCGGCCTGATCCACGGCCAGCGACGCCACCAGTTGTCCAGTGATCGTCGCCGCGGCGACGGCACCGGCACCGATGTTGCCGACGACCAGCGTCGCGGTCAGCACGAAGAGGGCCCCGAGCACTCCCCCCAGCAGCATGTAAGCCGACGCATCGGAAACTCCGCCGAGGTCGCCGGCCTGGCCGACGAGCACCGCGACGACGCCCAGGATCGCGGTGCCTACAGCGAAGCTGATCGCCGCTGCCAGGAGCTTGCCCGTGAACCGACCGAGCCCGCTGTTGATCGGAGCCTGAAGCGCCAGTTGGGCGCCGACAAGCATCAGGATGAAGGCTGCGAAGCCGGTACTCAGCTGGGTCCCCTGGCCTGTGCGGCTACCACCGGATCACCTGCTTCGCAGAGAGTCGTTCACTTGGCCGCAAGCCAGTCCGGACCGGCGCCGGCGTCTACCTCGAGTGGAGGCTCCAGCTCATAGGCCGCGCACATCTCGCGACGGGCCAGCTCGGTCACCGCCCCGGCCTCTTCGGCCGGGCCCTCGAACAGCAGTTCGTCGTGGATCTGAAGCACCAGCCGGCTGCTCAGGCCCTGTTCGACCAGCGCCGTGTGGCAGCGCAGCATCGCGACCTTGATGATGTCTGCGGCCGATCCCTGGATCACGGTGTTCACGGCCAGGCGGACCCCCTGGCGTTTCGTATTCGCCTGACTGGATCGAAGTTCCGGCAGCGGTCGGCGACGTCCGAGCAGGGTTGTCGCGTATCCCGTTTCGGTCGCCTCCTCGACCACCCTGTCCTGAAAAGCGACGACCGCCGGGAATCGCTCCAGGTATGCCTTTACGAATTCGTCGCCCTCCGCCCTCGGAATGTTCAGGCGGTCGGCGAGTCCGAATCCGGTCAGTCCGTAGACGATGCCGAAGTTGACCATCTTCGCTTTCGAACGCTGAGAATCGTCGACTTGCTCCGGATCGATGCCGAAGACCTGCGCGGCGGTCGCGCGATGGACGTCTTCACCGGCCAGGAAGAAGCCTTTCAGCACCGGTTCGTCTGCCATGTGGGCCAGGACCCTCAACTCGACCTGGCTGTAGTCGGCCGACACAAGAAGGTTGCCCGGCTCAGCCACGAAACAGCCCCTGAGCGGACGGCCCACCTCGGTCCTGATCGGGATGCTCTGGAGGTTCGGCTGGATGCTGGACAGCCGGCCGGTCGGCGCGGCGGTCTGTACAAAAGTCGTATGGACCCGGCCCGTTTCGGGGTCGATTTCCTTCGGAAGCGGGTCGAGGTAGGTGTTCTTCAGCTTGCTGAGCTCCCGCCACTCCTCGATCAGCGCGACGATCTCGTGCTCTTCGCGGATCTGGGCCAGGACCCTGGCGTCGGTGGAGAAGCCGGTCTTGCCGCGTCGCTTGCGGGTCAGGCCCAGTTCCTCGAAGAGCACCTGACCCACCTGCTGGGGCGAGCCGATCGTGAATTCGTGCCCCGCCAGTTCGTAGATCCGCCGCTCGAGACCGAAGATCTTCTCACCCATGCCCGACTTCATCTGCTCCACCTTGTCCGGGTCGAGCTTGAGGCCGATCCGCTCCATCGCGGCGAGCACCCTGATCAACGGCTGCTCGACCTCCTCCAGCAAGGGCAGCAGTCCGCTCTGCTCGAGTTTCGGCCGCTGAATCTCGGCCAGGTTCCAGACGGTGGCGGCGATTTCCGGCGCAAGCGACGGGGCCGGTTCGTCCTCGGTTTCGGTGACCAGGGTCATCTGCCCGTCTTCGTCGTCGAGGCCGGACGGGGCGAGGCCGGCGGCGATCGCGAGGTCGTCGAGCGCGTAGCTGCGCCGGGTCGGTTCCAGCAGGTAGGCGGCCACATTCGTATCGTGGTGGATCGCGGGGCCGGACTCGGTGGCCTCCAGCGCAGCCAGCATTCCCGCTCGCCCGCCGATCGCCTTGAAGTCGTGGGCGATCAGCGGTCTTCCGGCGATGCGTTCGACGAAACCGTCAGCGCCGTCGGTTCCGCCGACCACCTTCTCCCCGTCGGTCGCGGCCCAGCCGCCGTGCATCTCAACCGCGATCGGGCCGTCCTTCAGGTCTTCGACGCCGCCGGCCGAGAGCTCCACCTCGGTGGGTCCGGCGAGCTCTTCGGCCTCCCCCGGCAGCTCTTCGGTTTCACCGAGGGCCTCCTCGAGCCGGTTCAGCGCCGCCCGCAGCTCGAAGTCGCGCATGAACTCACGCAGGTTCTCCCGGTCCGGACTCACGGCCATCAGCTGATCGAGGTCGACGCCGCAATCGATGTCGAACTTCATCGTCGCCAGCTCTTTCGAGACGCGGGCATCCTCGGCGAACTCGACCAGGTTCTGCTTGCGCTTGGCGCCGGAGACCTGATCGGTATTGGCCAGGATCTCCTCGAGGGAGCCGAACTGCTCGAGCAGGGCCGCCGCGGTCTTTTCGCCGATCCCCGGGACCCCGGGGATGTTGTCGGAGGTGTCGCCACGAAGGCCCATCAGGTCGGTCACCAACTCCGGGTAGACCCCGTACCTCTCCTTGACCGCTTCCCGATCGTAGATCTTGATGTCGCTGATCCCGCGGCCGGTGCTCATCACGGTTACCCCGTCACCGACCAGCTGGTAGGCGTCACGGTCTCCGGTGACGACCACGGTCGCGATCGACCGGCGACGGGCCTCGGCTACGAGCGAGGCGATCACGTCGTCGGCCTCGTAGCCGTCGACCCTGACGTTCGTATAGCCGAAGGCATCGACCAGCTCCACGAGATTCGGCCACTGGGCCCTCAGCAGGTCCGGCTTCGGCGGCCTCTGGGCCTTGTACTCGGGGTAGACCTGCTCCCGTCCGGACATACCCGCATCCCAGGCGACCACGATCTGGGTCGGCCGGAAGTCCGAGATCAGCTTGACCATCATCGAAGCCAGTCC
Source organism: uncultured Solirubrobacterales bacterium (assembly GCA_963709475.1). Classification (GTDB taxonomy): domain Bacteria; phylum Actinomycetota; class Thermoleophilia; order Solirubrobacterales; family 70-9; genus 67-14. Next base: position 28,936 of record CAVPWI010000011.1, read on the forward strand.
GAAGATCGCATTCGTCGGGCGCCCGTCGGCCGTCGCCATCGAGTCGGGAAGGGCAAAGAAGGCGCGGTAGGCGAGGCTGTTGCCGTCGATCAGAAAGAGTTCGGGGTGTCCGGCGGAATCGTCCACCAACTGATCATAGGGCTGGTTGCGGCAGCCAAGCGTGAAGTAAAACTGGACACTGGTTCGGCCCTCCGGTACCTTGCTGGGTCCTGCTTACGACCGGCGCCGTGCGCGGCCGACCGGGAGAGGAACGGAGGAGCCATGAACAAGCGCATCGTGGTTGTCGGCGCCGGCGCGAACGGGGCCGCGATAGCCGCGGATCTGAGCAACGCCGGCCTGGACGTAACCTGCATCGAGCAATGGCCGGCCCACGTCGAGGCCATACGCGAACGCGGCCTGACGGTCGAGACGCCTGAGGAAACCACTACCACGGATCTGAGGATCTTCCACGTCTGCGAAGCGGCGGAGATTCGAGAAAGGTTCGATTTCGCCCTGGTCGTGGTCAAGGCCTATGACACCCGCTGGTCCTGCGAACTGATCAAGCCGCTGCTCAAGCCCGACGGGCTGGCGGTGGGCATCCAGAACGGGATGACGCTCGATGACATGGCCGGGATTCTGGGGCCTGAACGCACATTGGGCGCGGTCATCGAAATAGCGGGCAACATGTTCGAGCCAGGGCGGGTCGAACGCCAGACGCCCGTTTCCGGTACCTGGTTCAACCTCGGCGCGATCGACGATGCCGCGCTGGGGCGCGAATCGGAGGTGGCCGCCCTGCTCGCGAGTTCAGGCACGGTCGAAATCACAGCTGACATCCGGTCGGCGAAGTGGATGAAGCTGGTCGCGAACGCCGCCGAGATGGTCCCGTCCGCGGTACTCGGGCTCCCTCTGATCGAGGCCATGAACGTGCCCGGTATGCGGCAGGTCATGGACGCCGCGGGAACCGAAGCGCTCGACGCCGCTCTGCGCATGGGCCACAGGATCGTGCCGATGTTCGGGCAGGACGGCATCGAAGATCTCCCCGCAGAGGAATACGCAGCGGCCCTGCTGGACGCCGTACTGGCAGGCTGGTCGCTGGAGGACACCCGAGTCGCCGTGCTTCAGGACTGGATGAAAGGCAGACGTGCCGAAGGCGAAGAAATCAACGGACTGGTGGTGGAAGAGCAGCGGAGACTGGGCGGCGAGGCACCGGTAAACCAACGGCTCATGGAGGTCGCGCGCAGGATCGAGGCCGGCAAACTCGAGCCGGCGCCAACGAACGCTGATCTCCTGCTCGCTTCCCTCCCCG
>CAVPWI010000012.1:0-7747 GCA_963709475.1 uncultured Solirubrobacterales bacterium
GTAGCAACCTTTTCGGCGCTGGGCGCCAGGTACGGCCCCCAGTCGGGCTCCGAGTCACGGATGTCGAGTGCGATCTTGCCCTGGAACTGTTTCTTCAGTTGTTCTCCATAAAGGAGAAGATATGACTCCAAGCCGGTCGGCCCGTCACTCCGACCGGGTGATGGCCAGAGTTTCGGTCCCGACTTGCGCGCCGCCGCGCCTGCTGTGCGCCGCAGACGACCGCCGTGCTACTCATGACCAGGCGCTGGTTTCGACCGCGGGCGTAACTTCCCGATTGAGAGCGCCGCGGTCGGGTCGGCCGCAGGTCAAGGGTTCGGGAGCTCTGCTTCGAAGAGCCCCGCCTCACGCGCAGCCTCGACCGCTTCAGCCCTGGAGCCGACGCCCAGCTTGCGGTAGATCGAGCGGGCCTGCGTCTTGACGGTGTTCTGGGAGACCCGGTTCGCTGCGCCGATCTGTCGGAAGGTCAGATGGGTCGGCAGGTATTGCAGAGTGCGCAACTCCGCTCCGGTCAGAGGAGAGTCGACTGACTCCCGCTCACTCGTGGCGGCGGCCAGCTGCGCATCCAGCTCCGCCAGCCAATCGGACAGGACGACGGCATCCGCGGTCACGGCGAGATGGACCCGGGCCTGGTCCAGCAACTGTCCGGCAGCGTCGTATTCGGCCAGCTTCAGGGAGGCGGTTGCCATCGTCAGGCTGGTCTCGACTTCGTACCACGGGAGGAAGCCGTTGAGGCCTATTAGCATGCGGTGGGCAGCGTCGAGGCTGTTGCGCGCCTTCTCCCGCTGTCCGACCAGCGCTCGCGACATCGCCTCTGCGGCCCAGACCAGAACCAGGGCCGGGAAGCCGCTCAGGCCACAGCGCTCGACCTGGCCCCTCCCCTCGCCGACAAGCCGCTGCGAGCTCTCGAGGTCGCCCTGCCGGCAGGCGATTATTGCCAGCTGCGCAAGGGCGAGAGACTGCATAACGGGTGACGTGAGCGCCATGCGTCGCGCCGCGTCCTGGAGCACCGGCACCGCCGCAACAGGGTCGCCGAGAAGGTGGAGCGACACCCCTTTGTAGAAGTGAGCAGCCGCGTACCAGACGTTGTCAGGCCGGGTCTGCCCGATCATCTGCTCGGCATCCGATCCCATCCGGGCAACCCCCTCTCCGGCGAGGGTGATCTGCAGCATCAGCAGGTCTGACTCAATCGGAACTGGGCAGTCCGGGGACTGTTCCCAGGTCCATGGCACGCCTGAACATGGATTTCGCCTCTTCGCCGGACCCGGCCAGCAGGTTGGCATGGGCCGCGGTAAGCAGCAATCCGTGGCACTGGTCCAGCCGGTCGCGGCCGACCTCGTCGAGCCAACGGTTCAGGGTCGCCAGCCGTCCGCGTCCGGTCAGCTCTGGCACAGAGGCCCAGATCAGACGGCCCGCGAGGCAAAGGTCATCCGATTCGATTGCGTGCTCGACCGCCGACACCGGCTCCGACTGCGCTTCGAACCAGAGGCTCGCCCGCCGGTGAAGAGGCTTGATCAGCTCCGGATTGTTGCGCAGCAGATCGGCCCGCAGCATCTCGGAGAAGAGGTGGTGGTAGCGGTAGGCCTGGTCCCTGCGGTCGAGAGGAATCACCAGGGCGTTGGACCGGGCGAGCTCACCGAGCACCGACGCAGAGCCGTTCCTTTCCAGCACTTCATCGCAGAGGGGGCCCGAGAGTTCTTCCAGCACTGAGGTGCGGGTCATGAAATCAACGAGTTCCTGCGTGCTGCCGGACAGGAATTCCTGGTGAAGGTACTCCACGACCGTACGGTCGTCGCCCGCGAAGGTCTCGACTGCCGCCGGGATGTCGGAACTCGTCGACAGCGCCAGGGAGGTCAGCTGGAGTGCTGCCGGCCAGCCCTCGGTGTGTTCGTGGATCGTTTCCAGGTCACGCGCCTCGATGTCGAGTCCGGATGCGCTCAGCATGCGCTGGCTCTCCCTTCGCGTCATCGCGAGGTCGGACATGCCAAGCTCGACCAGATTCCGATTCGCCCTCATCCGTCCGAGCGGCATCGGTGGTACCGAGCGTGTTCCGATCGCGAGTTGGGCTCCTTCCGGCAGGACCTGGATCAGCCCCTGGAGCAATGCGACCGAGCCATCGCTGGTGAGCAAGTGGGCGTCGTCGATCACCAGAACGAATCCGGTGCTTTCGGTTCCGAGTTCGCGGCCGAGTCGGGCCAGGGCCCGCTCGGGCCATGCGGCCTCCAGCTCCAGCGCCGAGATAGCCCCGTTGCTGAAGTCCTTCAACTCGCTCAGTGCCAGCGCGATCGAGCCAAGGAAAACCGACGGGTCGTTGTGTCGCCGGTCGCAGTTGACCCAGACGAACGGACGGTGGTCGACATCTGCCCAGCTCTTGAGTGTCGTGGTCTTGGAATAGCCGGCTGGAGCGCACAGCACCACCAGCTCGGCCGGTGGCGACAGGAGCAGTTGGTCGGTGAGCCGGGCTCGGACGATCGGGGTGGTCGAAATGATCTCTCGCGGTGGGTCGACGCCGCCCTCTCCTTCCGGCATCCCCGCTAACCCTTGCTTGGTTTCGGCCACCGCAGGAGTCTATTCGGCGGCGCCCCTCAGCCGGTAGAGGTCTGAGGAGGCACACTCGATGCCGATTACGCGGCTCATCCGATTGGGGTTAAGCCGCCATTCGTAGCGGGGCTATATTCGCAACCGGGCCAATCAGGTCCCAAGCCAACACAGTCGACTCCAACGAAGTCGACGGCCGGGCGTCTGGGCCCGGCTCAATCAGGAAGGTGTCAAAATGAGGGGTGCTGGAAGAGTCGTTTTCGCCGGGATCATGCTGCTGATCATCGGAGTGCTGAACATCATCTATGGCATCGGAGCGTTGGACAACGCGAATGTCTTCGTCAACGATACGAGGCTGGTCTTCAGTGACCTGAACACTCTCGGATGGGTCCTGATAATCATCGGTGTATTCCAGCTCACGGGCGGCTTCTCGCTTCTGGCGGGCAACGCCTACGGCAGGATCATCGGAGTGATCGCAGGCAGCATCGGGGCCGTCATGTCGCTGATCTCGGTCGCCGGGGCATTCCCCTGGTGGTCGCTCGGAGTCTTCTTCCTCTGCTGCTGGATCGTCTGGGGAATCCTGGTCTTCGACGAGGACCAGGTCGACGCCGGCGTCTGACCGGGCTGAACTGTCGCCTGGCACCCGCACAGTCGCGGTGCCGATGGCGATTCGGGTCCGGCGCCGTCGAGGCGCAATCTCCCCGGACCCCAAACGGAGGGCCCGCCCCGGTGGCGGGCCTTCTGTCGTTCCGGTTCAGTGTTTTGCCGAAACCGGAGTCCGTCCGCGGCCGTAGGCTTGATGCGTGCCTGAGCAAGACGCCCCGCCCGAGTCCCTCGCCTCTCTGGTCGCCCGATTCGATCCGGATGTGATCGAGATCCCGAGCGGTTCGCGCGAGGATCCGCCTCGGCGTGGAAGGCGAGCCCGAATGGGATGCGGTGATCACCAGCCATGGCGCGGACCTCTTCCCGGCCGGCGAGGAGGACTTCGACGCCGAGTTGATCGCCGACGAGAAGACATGGAAGAGGATCGCCGAAGACATCGGTTTCGGTATGGCCGCGTTCAGCGACAGTGCGCTCAAGGTCCGTCGCAACCTTCATCTCGGTGTCGGCTTCCTCGCGGCAACAAGCGGAATCGTCGACCCCGGCCGAATGGAGTTCGGGTCGGTCGAGACCGGGCAGGGTCGGGTCTCGACCCTCTCGGCGGGCCAGGGCGAGACGGTTGTATGCATCCACGGACTCGGAGGTACCAAGGCATCCTTCCTGACCACGATCGCCGCGCTTTCCGGCAGTTACCGGGTGATCGCGATGGACCTGCCGGGCTTCGGCGATTCAGAGAAACCCCTCGGCGCCGCCTACGACGCTCCCTACTTCGCTGAATCGGTGGTCGGGCTGCTGGACCAACTCGCGATCAAGAAAGCGCATCTGGTCGGCAACAGCATGGGGGGACGGGTTGCGATCGAGGTCGGGCTGCTGCATCCGGACCGGGTACGGAGCCTTGTTCTGCTGGCGCCGGCGCTGGCCTGGCTGCGCGACCGCCGCTGGCGCTGGCTGCTGCGCGGTCCGCTGCCGAAGCTGGGGCTGGTTCAGCCGGCTCCCAGGGTGATCACCGAACCGCCTCGTCCGCGGACTTGTTCCCGGCGGACGCAAGGGGTGGACGGCGGCCGGGATCGACGAGTTCCTGCGCTCCTTCCTGACTCCGCGTGGTCGGGTCGCCTTCTACGAATCGGCGCAAGCAACATCTACCTCGACGAACCCCACGGTGAAGAAGGGCTGTGGACGCGCATGGAGCGCCTCCTCCCGCCTTCGCTCTTCGTATGGGGAGAACAGGACACGCTGGTGCCGATCGGCTTCGAGAAGCATGTGGAACGGGTTCTTCCCCAGGCTGAGCACCTCGAACTCGACTGCGGGCACGTGCCCCAGATGGAAAAGGCGGACGCGACTCACGAAGCGATGAGGGAATTTCTCGGCCGCCTAGGGTGAATTGCTGGACACAGCCGGCGCACGCGCTGATCCGCAAGCGCTGGGTGGTCGGCACAGCCAAAGACGTTCGCTCACCGGTCGGAGGCCCGCCGATCCAGCGTCCCGAGGCCCACATTGACACCCCGGCCAACGGTGGTCTCTACGCCCCGACCAAGGTGCCCGACCTCGACTTCCACTGCCGCGACCTCGACGGCCCGGCAACCGTGGCAAGCTGCACTGCGACCGTGGACGGAAACCCGGCTCTCGACGGCGCGGCCCTGCCGGACGACCCCGGCGCCCACACCGTAATCGTGACCGCCGTCGACACCGACGGGCTCACCCGCAGCCACACTCACACCTACACGGTCAAGACTTTCGCCGACATCTTCAACTCGGACTCCCCGATCGCCTACTACCGCCTCGGTGAGGCCGCCGGGTCTGCGGCCATGACTGATTCTTCGGGCAACCACCGGGACGGCACCTACAAGAACGACCAGGAGTCGGGCCCGGTTGGCATCTCCGGTGACGGCGACCACGCCAGGCGCTTCATCGGCTCCGGCGGTTACGGCTATGTGAACGCCGTTGCCGCGCCGCGTTTCCAGAGCACCCTGGAGGCCTGGGTCAACCCCGAAGACCACCGCGACCAGTCGGTACTCGGTCACGGCGACGCCGGCGAGATCTACATCGAAGGCGGCCTGTTCAAGTTCCGCCATATGGGCACCACCGTCGCTGCAAGCACCGGTCCTGCGCCCGGTCGATTCACGCAGGTCGTCGCGGTCTGGGACGGAGTCACGATCTCGCTCTACGTGGACGGCAGGCTGCGCGGCCAGACGGAGGCGACCAAGCGTCCGAGTTCGATCTCTACCTTCTACGTCGGCTACGGCGAGATCAAGCCCTGGTTCAAGGGTTCGATCGACGAGGTCGCCTACTACGACCGCGCACTGACACCCGGCCGCGTGCTCGAGCACTTCCTGGCTGACCCGCCGCCGGAAGGCGACGATGCGGTCGCAAGCGGCACGAACCCCGGCGAGCCGCAGCAGGTAACCGCCGACCCGGTGGGCGATCCCGGATCCTTCAAGTACGAGCAGAGCGGTTCGTCCGCCGGCTCGAAGCCCGATACGGCCTCCGGACCAGACCGCGCTGCGGCCCGCAAGGCCAAGACCCGCAGGGCCAAGGTCCGCCGGGCGAAAGCCCGCAAGGCCAAGGTGCGCAAGTGCCGCGCCCTCGATCGCAAGAAGGCCCGTCGGGCCTGCCTGCGCCGCATCTGAGTAACCGACACCGCCGATCGGCTTGCCTTCCTCCTGCGGGGTAAGGTCTCAGCCGTGTCCGAGAAAGCACTGAAGCAGGCCTTCAACGGCAGGCGCGGTCGCCTGGCCCTCGCCTGGGATTCGATCAAGTCGAGCTTCGGCTTCCCTGCTGGAATCGCGATGCTTCTCGGCGCGGCAGTCGGACTGTCGCTGCCGTCGCTGGACAAGGCGCTCGAGATCTCGTTGCCGGTGCTCACTTTCGACAGTCAGTCGGCGGCACGCAGCCTGCTCGAGACGATCGCCACCGCAACCACAGCCGTGGCCGGCCTCAGCTTCTCGGTCACGGTCGTGGCAATCACTCTCGCCTCGAACCAGCTGAGTCCACGAGTGCTTCGATCCTTTCGCACCGATCGGCTCAGTCAGACGACGCTCGCGCTATTTCTGGGCACTTTCGTCTACTGCCTGTCGGTACTGGTCAGGATCGGAGTCAACGGCGAAGACGCCGGCCCGCCCAACCTCTCGGTGACCTTGGCTGTCCTTCTCGCCTTCGCAGCCTTCGGCACCTTCGCCGCCTTCATCGCCCACATCCTGAAGATGCTCCAGCCCTCCTCGGTGATCGCCTCGATCCACGACGACGCATTGGAAGCCGCGCAACAGCTCTTCCCGGGCGGGCGCGGCGAGCCGGAGGACGAGGGGCGCAGCGCGCTCGACGCGGCCGCGACCATGGATGCCGTCCACCCGGACGCCGTCTACGCCGGAGCATCGGGCTACCTGGCCGTGGTCGATACGGATTCGCTGATCGAAGCAGCATCCGGGCACGGCGCGCTGGTCAGACAGTGCGCGGCGATCGGAGACTACGTCCTGCCAGGCCGGCTGCTCGCCGAACTCTTCGTCACTCCAGGCGAGGAGCCTGAAGGTGGCGATGTTTCCGGTGAACTCGTCGCGGCGGTCAGGGGTTCATTTGTGCTCGGTCGGCAGCGGACCCTGGTGCAGGACATCGGGTTTCCGGTCAGGCAGCTGGCCGACATCGCGCTCAAGGGGCTCTCACCGGGGATCAACGATCCGACTACGGCCGAAAATGCGATCGACGCAATGGGCTCGTTCCTGGTCGAGTTCACGGCATGCGACCGGCCATCGCCGGTCCGGGTCGATGCGGCCGGTGAGGCCCGGCTGGTGGCGAAGGCACCTGACCTCGACGAGCTTCTCCGGCTCGGGTTCGAGCAGGTGCGGATCGCCGCTGCGACGCATCCGACCGTCTCGCAGCGCATGCTCGACCTGCTCGACGGGATCGATGGAGCGGCCACCAGGGCCGGGATCGAGAGCTCCGAGGTCGTTCGTCAGCGTCGGCTGATCGAACCGAACGCAGGGTGAGCAGGAAGCCGGCCGTGGGCGCTGGCCTCCCCGGGAGGCTCAGCGCCGGGGAGGAGGCGGCGCCCGACGCTCGTCCGGAGGTGCTGCGCCCTTGTTGCGGTCCTTCCGGTTGATCATCGCCACCGTGAAGGAGAGCACGAGGATCAAGGCGCCGGCGATCATCAGGATCAGGCCGACCGTGTCCATGTCGACCCCGGAAACCGTGAAGTTGGTCGCGTAGCGCAGGATCGCGCCGACCGCGATCAGGAAGATTGGTCCTCCGAAAGAGATGTACATGGCGTCAGCCTACCGTCGGGGTCAGCGGTACTCGGGGTTCTCGAAACCGAAGCGTTCGCCCTGGTCCCATTCGGTCCGTTGGTTGCCGCCGACCGGAAAGCCGCCGGCGTCGCGCAGCAGCCTTGCCGCATGGAGCAGGTTCCAGGTCATGAAGGTCGTATTGCGGTTGGTGAAGTCGTTGTCGGGCCCGCCCGAGCCTTCGTCCAGGTAACTCGGACCGGGTCCGGCTTCCCCGAGCCAGGCCGCGTCTGCCTGCGGCGGGATCGTGTACCCGAGGTGCTGAAGCGAGTAGAGGACGTTCATGGCGCAGTGCTTGGCGCCGTCCTCGTTGCCGGTGACCAGGCATCCGCCGACTCGCC
>CAVPWI010000013.1:0-20292 GCA_963709475.1 uncultured Solirubrobacterales bacterium
CGCCGCCGGCGAACGCTGCTACGCCGTGGTGCGGCCGGAGAAGCTCGAGGTCAGCACCGACGACGCCGCGCCGTCTGACCGGCCGAGCATCGAAGGACTGGTCGAAGCCTCGCTCTACCTGAGGAACTTCCACCCAGATGGCGATCCGTGTCGCCAACGACGTCAAGATCACGGTTCTCGTCCCCAACGCAAGCGAAGCCGAGCGGCAGTTGCTGCCCGGCGGAGGCTCGAAAGTGGCATGTCAGCTGGAAGCCGGAACACATGCACCTTGTTACGGAATCCCCGGACGGATCAGGACCGTCCGGTGGAGCCGGGACAGAGCCATCTGAAACCAATCAAGAAGGAGATACGGCGTGACTCACGCAAGACCGAACAACTCAATCAAGCTTCTGCTGCTCGCAGCACTGGCGCTGGTCGCATCGATGGCCCTCGTCGCCTGCGGCGGCGACGGAGGCATCGACGAAGGCAGCAACAACGATGACGTGACGACTGCCACCGGAGGCAACCCGTCCGGCAACCTGCAGATCTCCAACTGGCCGCTGTACATCGACGGCAAGACGATCTCCGAGTTCGACAAGGCCACGGGTACCACCACCAAGTACACGGAAGACGTCAACGACAACAACGAGTTCTTCGGCAAGGTCCAGCCGCTGCTCAGCCAGGGCGATTCCGGCGGACGCAGCATCGTTGTCGTCACCGACTGGATGGCCGAGAAGATGTACGAGCTCGGATACATCCAGAACTTCGACAAGGACGAACTCACAGTCGCGCAGGACAACCTCATCCCCAGCCTGCAGAGCCCCGAATTCGACCCGAACCGGGACTTCAGCATGCCCTGGCAGACCGGTATGACCGGCCTCGTGGTGCGCAGCGACCTCGCCCCGGACGTCGAGTCGATCAACGACCTGTTCGACCCGAAGTACAAGGGCAAGGTCACGATGCTGACCGAGATGCGCGACACCGTCCCGCTGGTGATGGCTGCCGACGGGGTCGACCCGGTCGAGGCGACCACCGAAGACTGGCTGGCCGCGATCGACAAGCTCCAGAAGGCGTCGGATGACGGTCAGATCCGCCAGTTCACCGGCAACAACTACATCCAGGACCTGGCTAAGGGTTCGGTAGTGGCTGCGATCGGCTGGTCCGGAGATGCTGTCCAGGCCCAGATCGACAACCCGAACATCGAGTTCCGCATGCCGACCCAGGGCTGTGCCCTCTGGTCGGACAACATGCTGATCCCGGTCGGCGCTCCGAACCCGGCTGCTGCCTACGAGTTCATGAACTACGTCTATGAACCCGAGAACCAGGCGCAGATCGCCGAATGGGTCAACTACGTGAGCCCGGTCAAGGGAGTGAAGGAGGTCCTCGAGCAGAAGGATCCGGAACTCGCCAACAACGAGCTCATCTTCCCGTCCGAGGAGTTCACCGAGAACTGCTGGAACCAGACCTCACCCCCTGGTGATCCGGCGCAGGTCAAGGAGGTCGAAGAGGCCTTCCAGAACGTAATCACCGGCTGATTCGAAGGCGCGGCGCTGACGGAGCGATGAAAAAGGTGTCACCAAACACATGACAACGCTCCGTCAGCGGCTGCTGCCGTACGTCCTGCTCGCCCCGGGAGTCGTATGGCTGATCCTGTTCTTCGTCATCCCCATGTACTTCATGGCGGAGCTGTCGTTGAAGACGGGGTCGCTGGCTGACGGTTTCCAGCTGACCTGGGCCTTCGAGAACTACACCGATGCGATCCGGGAATACAGCACGCAGTTCGGCCGGGCCTTCTACTACGCCGGGACCGCGACGATCATCTGCCTGGTCATCGGCTATCCCCTGGCCTACGCGATCGCCTTCAAGGGGGGTCGCTGGAAGAACCTGATGCTGTTCGCGGTGATCGCGCCTTTCTTCACGACCTACCTGATCAGGACGATCGCCTGGAAGACGATCCTCGACGACAGCAGCTTCGTGGTCGGGGTTCTGAAGACGCTGCAGATCGTGCCCCAGGACGGTCGTGTCCTGGCCACCAGCGGCGCCGTGATCGCGGGCCTCACCTACAACTTCCTGCCGTTCATGATCCTGCCGCTCTACGCATCGCTCGAGCGGCTCGACCTGCGGATGATCGAGGCCAGCAAGGACCTCTACGCAAGCGCCCGCACCACCTTCTTCAAGGTGACCGTGCCGCTGACCATGCCCGGCATCATCGCCGGCATCCTGCTGACCTTCATCCCGGCCGCCGGTGACTACGTCAACTCGACCTTCCTCGGCGGCACCCAGCAGGCGATGATCGGCAACGTGATCCAGTCGAAGTACCTGGTGGTCAACGACTACCCGGTGGCTGCGGCGCTTTCCTTCACCCTGCTGGTGATCATCCTGGCCGCCCTGATCCTCTACATCAGGTTCGCCGGCACCAGCGCCCTGATGGGTGACGACGATGAGGAGGAGACAGCATGAAGGCCTGGAACTGGCTCCGCGAACAGTCGGTGATGATCGTCGCGATCCTGGTGATCTTCTACATGCTCGCCCCGATCGCGGTTATCGCGGTCTTCTCGTTCAATGACCCGACCGGGCGCTTCAATTTCGAATGGGTCGGCTTCACCACCCAGTACTGGCAGGATCCGTTTCGCGATCTCGGAGCTGACCGATTCGCTTCTGGTCAGCATCCGGCTCGCTTTCCTGACCTCGATCGGAGCGACCATCCTCGGCACGCTCGATCGCGATCGCCCTGGTCAGGTACCAGTTCTTCGGCCGAAAGGGCGCCAACCTGCTGATCGTCATCCCGATGGCAACGCCCGAAGTCGTGATCGGTGCCTCACTGCTCTCGATGTTCCTGGTCTACGGCGTCAACCTCGGTTTCACGACCCTGCTGATCGCCCACATCATGTTCTCGATCAGCTTCGTCGTGGTCGTGGTCAGGTCCCGGCTGATCGGCTTCGACAGCCGGCTCGAGGAGGCCTCGGCAGACCTCGGAGCCTCCCCGATCACCACCTTCCGCAAGGTCACGCTGCCGCTGATCGCCCCCGGCGTCGGGGCTGCGGCGATGCTCTCCTTCGCACTCTCGATCGACGACTTCGTGATCTCCAACTTCAATGCCGGGGCCGAGGTCACGTTCCCGCTCTACATCTTCGGAGCCAACCAGCGCGGTATCCCGGTCGAGGTCAACGTCATCGCGACCATGCTGTTCGCCGTCACCGTCATCTCGATGCTCGCCGTGATCGTCCAGCAGCGCCGGGCCGAGAAGATGATGGAGAAGCGCGCCGACGACGACAACAAGGCGACGGTCTCGGTCCCGATCTGATCGGGCTCCCGCCCGCCCGTGTTTCCCGGGTGGGCTATTTCTGTCCCATGGGATACGAGACGCGGTTGCTGATTGGTGGAGAAACGGTCGAGGGCGAAGGCGCCGGTCTGGAGGTCGAGAACCCGGCCACCGAGGAGATCGTCGCGACGGTCGGTTCGGCCTCGGCCGACCAGCTGGACCAGGCCGTCGCCGCCGCCAGGGCGGCTTCGTCGAGTGGGCGGCGATGCCCGGAGTCGACCGGACGCCGATGCTCAGGAGCGTCGCCGAAGCCCTGCGCAGCCGCTCGGAAGAGCTCGCCGCGATCATGACCACCGAGATCGGCCGCCCGCTGACCGAGTCGGCCGACGAAGTCGAGTGGTGCGCCGCCTGCTTCGACTACTACTCCGAGGTCGCCCGCTCGGAGATCGGTCGGGTGATCCCGCCGATCGAGTCGAGCCAGTTCTCGGTCGTGGTCAAGGAGCCGCACGGCGTGGTCGGCTGCATCGTGCCCTGGAACTTCCCTCTGCTGCTGCTCTGCTGGAAGCTCGCCCCGGCGCTGGCCGCCGGCAATACGGCCGTCTGCAAGCCCTCGGAGCTGACGCCGCTCTCGACCCTGGCCCTGGCCGACGTCTTCGCCGAACTGCCCGCCGGCACAGTCAACCTGGTCGCCGGTGCCGGGGAGACCGGCGCCGCGATCAGCGAACATCCCGGGATCGACTGCGTCGCCTTCACCGGCTCGGTCGCGACCGGCCGCAAGGTCGGTATCGCCTGCGCTTCCCGCAACGCCCGGGTCAACCTCGAGATGGGCGGCAAGGATCCGTTCATCGTCTGCGACGACATCGGCGCCGACGGGCTCGAGATCGCCGCCCGCGGCGGCGCCTGGGCCGCCTACCTCAACGCCGGTCAGGTCTGCACTTCGTCCGAGCGCTTCTACGTGATGGAGGACGTCTACGACGACTACGTCAACGCCTTCGTCGAACATACGAAGTCGCTGATCGTCGGCGACCCGCTCGATCCGAAGAACCGACGTCGGTCCGATGGTCTCGGCCACCCAGCGCGGCAAGGCGATCGCCCAGGTGGTCGAGGCCGCAGGCGGCCGGAGCCGAGATCCTGGTCGGCGGAGGCGATGCCGGCATGGACAGCGGCCACTACCTCGAGCCCTGCGTGCTGACCGGAGTACCCGAGGACGCCGACCTGCTCACCGAGGAGACCTTCGGGCCGGTGGCGCCGATCGTCCCGGTCGCGTCGCTGGACGAGGCGATCGCGAAGGCCAACGGACTCGACTTCGGCCTCGGGGCCAACATCTACACGCGGGACCTGCGGACCGCGGTGCGCTGCCTGAAGGAGGTCCGGGCCGGGTCGGTCTGGATCAACGACCCGCTGACCGACAACGACGCCGGGCCTTTCGGAGGGTTCAAGAACTCGGGGATCGGCCGCGAACTCGGCACCGAAGGGCTCGACGCCTTCCGCGAGGCCAAACACGTCCACATGGACTCGGTGATCGAAGTCAAGGACTGGTGGTACCCGTACGGCTAGCCTTTCGTCCGGCGTGGGCCCGGTAGGGATAGGCTCGTCGGATGAGCAATCAGGACCGGACTCCTTACGTCGATGCGCTACTCGAGTTCGCCCAGAGCGACCCCGGCCGGTTCAACGTGCCCGGCCACCAGGGCGGCATCGGTGCCGACGAGGCTCTCCATCTGCTTGCCGGCCAGACCGGTCTGACCGACGACATCCCGGCGCTGATCGAAGGCATCGACGTCGGCGACCCCAACCCGTTCCAGGAGGCGCAGCAGCTGGCCGCCGAAGCCTGGGGCGCCGGCCGGACCTGGTTCCTGGTCAACGGCGCCTCGCAGGGAAACCAGGTCATGTGCCTGGCGGTGGCCCACCGGAGCCCGGAGATCGTGGTCCAGCGAAACGTGCACTCGTCGGTGATCGACGGCATGATCATGGCCGGCCTGAAGCCGACTTTCGCCGCCCCGGAGGTCGACCCGGAGTTGGGGATCGCCCACTGCCTGACCCCCGACGCCCTCGCCGATGCGCTCGACCGCTGCCCGAACGCCGGAGCGGCGGTGATCGTCTCACCGACCTACTTCGGCGCCGCCGCCGACGTCGCCGCACTGGCCGAGGTCGCCCACGATCGCGGGGTGCCGCTGGTCGCCGACGAGGCCTGGGGCGCCCACCTCCACTTCCACCCCGAGCTGCCCCGCGACGCGCTCGACTCCGGCGCCGACCTGGTCATCTCCTCGACCCACAAGATCGTCGGCAGCCTGACCCAGTCGGCGATGCTTCACCTCGGCTTCGGAGACCGCTTCGAGGCCGAGATCATCGACCGCTGCGTCAGCATGACCGAGTCGACCAGCCCCAACTCGCTGCTCTGCGGATCGCTCGACGCGGCGCAGGCGGCAGGCGGCGATCTACGGCGAGCGGATGCTCGGGCGAGACGATCGAGGTGCTTCACGAGACCCGGGCCGAGCTGCGCGCGATCGACGGGATCGACGTGCTCGACCACAGCCTGCTCGACAACGAGAGCGTGATCGGCTGGGATCCGCTCAGGCTGACGATCGACGTGCGCGGTACCGGTGCCAGCGGTTACCGGATCGCTCACCTGGCCCGCGAGCTGGCGAACGTCAACTTCGAACTGGCCTCCGACACCGTGGCGGTGGCGGTCTTCGGCCTCGGGACCGCAACCCCGGCCCGGACCCGACGTCTGATCGACGGACTGCTGACCGCAGTCGAGGAGCTGGAGCTCGACGCCACCCGACAAAGAAGCCGGAGTTCGCCCTGCCGCCGCCCTGGGGAGATCCGGCAATGACGCCGCGCGACGCCTTCCTCGCACCCCAGGACATCGTGCCGTTCCGTGAGGCCGAAGGGACGGATCTCGGCCGAGCCGCTGGCCACCTACCCGCCCGGCATCCCGAACGTGCTGCCGGGCGAGATCCTGACCAGGGAGACGCTGGATTTCATCGTCGACTCGATCGACCACGGCGGCTACGTGCGGGGCGCCACCGACCGCGAGCTGACCACGCTGCGCGTCGTCGCCGAGGCAGTAGGCCCGCTGGGCGCTTCTTGACGGCTGCCGCTACGGCAGCTAACTTGAAAGGACATGCCCGTGCTCGACGGTCCCGGGCAGGGGTCCGAGTCCAGCGCGGCCCAACCAGGAGGTTCAGATGAATTTGCGACGTTTCCTGCCGTCGCCGTCGATGGGGGTGGCCCTGCTGGCGCTGGCCATCGCGCTCGGCGGTACCGCCTATGCGGCGAACAAGATCGGCAGCAACCAGATCAAGAAGAACGCGATCACCAGCTCGAAGATCAAGAAGAAGGCGGTGACTACGGCCAAGCTCAGTCCGAAAGCAGTGACCAACGGCAAGCTCGCCAAGGACGCAGTCAAGTCGGGCAAGATCGCCGGTGGCGCGGTGACCACCGACAAGATCAGTGACAGCGCTGTAACGACGGGGAAGATCGCCGACGACGCCGTCAACTCGTCGAAGATCTCCGACTACGGCAGATCGGCAACGGGACCGTGGTCGAGGCCACCGACGGTCCGGCACGCTGACACGGCCCGGGCCGCGGCGCCTCCGGTGACGCTGTACGAGAACGGCCCGCTGACGATCTACGCGAAGTGCTTCCGCGACACCGTCGCGGACAACCTCTTCGGGGAGATGTACGTCAGCACGACGAAGGAGTTCTCGATCATGGAAGGCACCGACGACCTCGATGGAGGGCCGGTGGCGAGCGACTACCTCAATGCCGGATACGCCTGAGGTCGACCGCCAGCTCGACACGCAGATCGTCAGCGGTCCGCAACACGGACTACGCCGAGGACGAGAGCATGATGGCCGCTCCCGGCGGGCCGGCGATCTCGATGGTGACCGGCATCGGGGTGAAGAACGGCCCGGCACTCGCCAACGGCCCCTACGGACCCGGCAACGCCTGCATCTTCCAGGGAGGCGCCTTCGGGATCGCCTGAGCACGAGATCGCCCGTCGGCTCAGTCCGTCGGTCAGTCCGGCGAGCGCTCGATCAGCTCGATCCGGTAGCCGTCCGGATCGCGCACGAAGCAGAGCAGCGACCCGCCCTCACGGACCGTGTAGGGCGGGCTCTCCGGCTCGATGCCCATCGTGGCGAGCCGCTTCAGCGCGGCTTCCATGTCTTCGACCGTGATCGCGATGTGGCCGTAGCCGGTGCCGATCTCGTACGGCTCCTTCTGGTCGAAGTTGAAGGTCAGCTCCAGCCGCGGGCCGTCGCCGTCGAAGCCCATGAAGACGTTGATCGCCTCGTCGCGGATCGGCATGCGCCGCAGCTCCTTCATGCCGAGCTGTTCGTAGAAGGTGACCGACTGCTCGACGTCGAGGACGCGGTAACAGGTGTGGATCAGTTCTGACATGGCTCAAGGCTAGCGTCCGCCGGCGCCCGGCCGTCAAAGGCTAGGGTCAGTCCATGTCCACCTACGAACGCATCGCCGAGCTGCCGGTCGAGATCGACTCCTACGCGCTGGAGGGCCTGTCGATCAAGCCGTCGCCCGAGTTCGAGCGAGTGACCACGGTGGTCCAGGTGTGCTCGGACGGGCTGACCGGCAACGGCGAAGACATCACCTACGAAGGACTCGACGCGATCGCCCTCCAGGATGCCGGCCCGGTGCACGATCTGACCGGTCCCCGGACGATCGGCGAGCTCTGCGAGCTGATCGGCGGACTCGATCTCTTTCCCTCCCCGCCGGAGCGCGAGGTGTCGCGGCTCTACCGCCGCTGGGCCTTCGAGTCGGCGGCGCTCGACCTGGCGCTGAAGCAGGCCGATACGACGCTGTCCGGGTATCTGGGGACTCGAACTGAAGCCGCTGAACTTCGTCGCTTCGATGGGTCTGCGGGGCGCCGGACGGCAGCTCGGACATCGGCACGCTCCAGGCCAAGCTGGACGTCTATCCCGATCTCAAGTTCAAGCTCGACCCGGCTCTCGACTGGGATGACGAGCTGATCGCCGGCCTGGCCGCCACCGGGGCGGTCAATACGCTCGACCTGAAGGGTCAGTACAAGGGCACCGTGGTCGACATCGAGACCGACCCCGGGCTCTACCGGAGGCTCGCCGACGCCTTCCCGGAAGCCTGGCTCGAAGATCCGGACCTAACCGACGAGACCCGGGAGATCCTCGCCCCGCACATGGACCGCGTCACCTGGGACGCCCCGATCCATTCGGTCGCGGAAATCGAGGCCCTCGAGTACAAGCCGAGTGTGATCAACATCAAGCCATCGCGGATGGGCGGCCTGAAGTCCACCTTCGACGCCTACGACTACTGCGAGCGCGAGGGAATCGGCGCCTACGGCGGTGGCCAGTGGGAACTCGGCGTCGGCCGCGAACAGATCCAGTACCTCGCCGCGCTCTTCCACCCGGACAACCCGAACGACACCGCACCGCGCGGCTACAACGCGGCGGTCCCGGAACCGGGCCTGCCGACCAGCCCGATGGAGGTCCCGGAGGTCGGCTTCGGCATCCCGCACTGACCCGGCCGGCGGTCAGGCCGCCCTAACCGGATGGACGGCAGACCGAATTCGCGCGCTCCGCTACGGTGATACGAAAGACCGACCGCACCGAGACAAGGAGCATGACGATGGCCAAGAAGAAGAAGGGCTTCGCCGAGGCGCTCAACGCCCAGATCGCGAACGAGTTCGCCGCATCACAGAGCTACGTGGCGATGGCCGTCTACTACGACGCCGAGACCCTGCCGAGGCTGGCCGCGTTCTTCTACCGCCAGGCCCTGGAGGAGCGTGAGCACGCTCTTATGATGACCCAGTTCCTGCTCGATACCGGAGCGACGGTCGAGATCCCCGGGGTCGAGGCGCCAAGGACATCCTTCGAGGATGCGGCGGCACCGGTCCGTCACGCTCTCGCCCAGGAGGAGAAGGTCTCGGACGACATCTTCGCCCTGGTCAAGCTGGCCCGCGAGGTCGGCGATTACAGGGCTGAGCAGTTCATGCAGTGGTTCGTGAAGGAGCAGGTCGAAGAGGTCGCGCTGATGGGCGACCTGCTGACGGCGGTGGAGCGCTCGAAGGACAACCTGCTCCTGGTCGAGGAGTACATCAGCCGCGAAGGCCTCGGCGAAGAGGGCGGCGGCGATCCGACCGCCCCACCCGCAGCCGGCGGTGGCTGACCGGGGGCGAGCTCAGGCTTCGCGTTTGGTGCGAAGCAGCTCGTCCCATTCGGCGATCGAGTCGAGCATGCGGAGGGCACCCTTGGCGACGGGCTCGCTGGGGTCGAATTCGCCGTCGTCGTTGATCATTCCCGAGACGAACGGGATCGGAACGCCGGCCGGCGCCGGCATCAGGTTGAGCTGCAGCAGGGTCGGCTTGAGGGCCTGAGCACCGCGCTGGCCGCCGGAGATACCGCCGTAGCTGACCATGCCGACGACCTTGTGCTTCCACTCGGCGCTGAGGAAGTCGAGTGCGTTTTTGAGGGCCGGCGAGTAACCGGCGTTGTACTCCGGCATCACGAAGATGAAGGCGTCGGCGTCATCGACCGTGCGGCTCCAGGCCCTGGTGTGTTCGTGGCTGTACCGGCCCAGATGGGGCATCTCGGCCTCGTCCAGGAACGGGAGGTCGACCTCGGCCAGGTCGGTCATGGTCACCTCGAAGCGGTCGTCGGCGGAGGCGACGGTCTCGATCCAGCGGCCGACCGGGAGACCGGCTCGCACGGGGCGGACGCTGCCGATGATGATCTGGAGTTTGATCTGCATGGCACGGAGCCTACCCGTCGCCTGAACTCTGGCATAAGGTCACGGACTTCATGGCAGACCAGAGAAACCGCCCGCCGGCGGACGATTCACAGCGGGTAGACCCCGCGGAGCTTGCGGCCTGCCTCAAGCTGATCTCCGAACTCGACCGGCTGCCGGTAGACCATCCCGACTCGGTGACGGTCCAGCAGGCCACGGCCGGTCTCTACAAGTCGGTCAAGAGGAGAAGGCGTCAGGAGAAGCGACGGCAGGTGGTCGAGCACGATGCCGCGATCACGGCTCGGACCGCGACCGCCGCCCCGGGCCGGATCGACGACGAGACCAACGGCCTGCCGCTGGCCCCGGCGACCGAGGAGGGCATCGCCGGCATCCTCGAGGAACCGCGCGCCTGTTACATCTGCAAGCAGCGCTACCGGGAGGTCGATGCCTTCTACCACCAGCTCTGCCCCGGTTGCGCCGCCTTCAACCACGGCAAGCGGGACGCAAGGGCCGACCTCTCCGGCCGGAGGGCCCTGCTGACCGGCGGCCGGGCCAAGATCGGCATGTACATCGCGCTGCGTCTGCTGAGGGACGGGGCACACACCACGATCACCACCCGCTTCCCGCACGACGCGGTCCGCCGGTTCAAAGCGATGGAAGACAGCGACGACTGGATCGACCGGCTCGACATCGTCGGCATCGACCTGCGGGATCCCGGCCAGGTGATCGATCTCGCCGAACACGTCGCCTCGAAGGGCCCGCTGGACATCCTGATCAACAACGCCTGCCAGACGGTCCGCCGGACCGCGGAGGCCTACCGCCCGCTGCGGGCCGCCGAAGGGGGCGAGCTTCCGTCCGGAAGGCTCCCGCAGATCGAGACCTTCACCCGGCCCGACCGTGAAGGGCACCACCACCTGACGCCGGGGGCCGGCGACCACTGGGCACCGACGCCCCACGCGCTGACCGCGATGTCACTGACCGCCGGCTCAGCCGGCTTCGACCTCGTCGAGGAAGAGAGGGCGATCGACGCGGGTGGCCTGGTCCCCGACCGGGTTTCGAGCAACAGCTGGATCCAGCGGGTGAACGAAGTCGACCCGGTCGAACTGCTCGAGGTCCAGCTCTGCAACATGACCGCCCCGTTCATCCTGATCAGCCGTCTGCGGGAATCGATGGCGGCCTCGTCCGCCCGGCGAACCTACGTGGTGAACGTCTCGGCGATGGAAGGTCAGTTCTCGCGCGGCTACAAAGGCCCCGGACACCCTCACACCAACATGGCGAAGGCGGCGCTCAACATGCTGACCCGGACCAGCGCCCAGGAGATGCTCGAAAGCGACGGAATCCTGATGACCGCCGTCGATACCGGCTGGATCACCGACGAGAGGCCCCACACGATGAAGAAGCGCCTCGCCGAGGACGGCTTCCACGCGCCGCTGGACCTGGTCGACGGCGCCGCGAGGGTCTATGACCCGATCGTCCGGGGTGAAGAGGGCGAGGACGTATTCGGCGTCTTCCTCAAGGACTACAGGCCTTCACCGTGGTGAACCGGCCCGTCCCGTGAACCGCCACGCGGACCGGCCCGATTTCTCGGGCGGGACCGGCGACGGGAGTGACGGGACTCGAACCCGCGGCCTCTGGCGTGACAGGCCAGCGCTCTAACCAACTGAGCTACACCCCCGTGAGGTAGCCGGACTGCTCCGACCGCTGGTGATTATCGCAATGTCGCGGTTTGAGCGTAAGCTGCCGCCCATGAGACTGATCACGTTCGACTCGGGAAGCGGCCCCAGGGCCGGTGTATTGAGCGACCAGGGAGTGCTCGACGCGTGGCGCGCCCTCGGCCGTCCGGAGCGCTCGTCGCTGCGTGAGCTGATCGCCGAAGGCCTGATCGACGACCTGGCCGGGCTGGATCCGTCGGACCCGCCGACCGACGCCGGTCCGCTGCTCGACCCCGACCGGGTCACCCTGCTGCCACCGGTCCCCGATCCCGAGAAGATCATCTGCATCGGCCTCAACTACCGCTCCCATGCCGAAGAGTTCGATCTCGATCTGCCGAAGGCACCGACGATCTTCGGCAAGTACCGCAACGCGCTGACCGCGGACGGCCGGACCGTGACGCTGCCGGCCGCCAGCACGAAGGTCGACTACGAAGCCGAGATCGCCTTCGTGATCGGACGCCGGGCGAAGGACGTGCCGGTCGAGACGGCCCTGGACCACGTCGCCGGCTACACCCTGCTCAACGACCTCTCGGCCCGCGACCTTCAGTTCCTGACCCCGCAGTGGATGCCGGGCAAGGTCTTCGACGGCTCCGCTCCCTGCGGACCGCACCTGGTCACCCCGGACGAAGCCGGGGCGCATGACTCGATCGGCATCTCGCTGACCCTGAACGGAGAGGAAATGCAGAACTCGCACAGCGGCGACCTGATCTTTTCGGTGCCCCAACTGGTCAGCCACCTGTCGCGCTGGATGACGCTCGAGCCCGGTGACATCGTTTCGAGCGGAACCCCGTCGGGTGTCGGGAGCGCGCGCAAGCCGAGGGTCTGGCTGAAAGACGGCGATGCGCTCGAGGTTCACTCCCCGCAGCTGGGTCGCCTGCGCACGACCATCGCCGGCTGACCCCGGTCAGCGACGGGCGCCGGCGAGCTCGTTGCGCCGGGCGGGAATGCCGGCCGACAGCGGGGCACCGGCCGAGGCTGAGACCCCGGCCCCGGACTGCCGTGCGCGCGAACCGGACCAGCGGACCCTGACCGGCCGCTCCTTGAGCAGCCGTTTCCAGGTCCGGTCACCGGTCTTGCCGTCGACAGCGAGCCCGACGCTCTCCTGAAACTGCCTGACCGCCCGCCGGGTCTGCTTGCCGAAGATGCCGGTAATCGGGACTTCGAACCCGGCCCCGACCAGGTGCTGCTGCATCCAGACGACGTGATCGCCCCGGGCACCACGTTCAGTGGTCGGGTGAGTCCTGACCGGACGGTACTTCGGGTAGGGGCCGACCTTGCGCTTTCCCAGGGTCGACCACTCCCGGGCGCTGGTCTCCTGCCAGGACCACCAGCTCGGTGCCGAGCCGTAACTCGCGGTGAAGCGCTGGAAGCGGGTCAGGTCCTTGAGACGCGGGCCGAGGTACGTCTGACCGACCGGATAGATGCCTCGCTTGTACATGCGGTTGTAGGTCCAGGTGATCCCGATCGACTCCTTCACCGAGTCGCCGATCGTCTCCCAGTACACCTGCGGCAGGTTGATCGTCGCGGCCCCCGGTCCGAGGAAGACGGAGTAAGGAAAGCCCGGATGAAAGTGTGCGTAGGGAAAGGTGCTGAGCGAAAGCCTGAACTTCGGCCCGACGAGTTGCCGCAGCTTGCGCACGTAGCGGTCGGCGCCGGAGTAGTTGCCTTCGTACTCGGTCTCGGCATCGATCACGAAGCAGTCGGCCCCGCGGCGCTTGGCGACGGCCGACACCTTGGCCTCCGCGACCGGGTTGGTCCCGTAGACGTACTGCCAGCCGCAGACCTTCAGTCCGGCGCGCTGCAGGCGGTCGACGAGCCCGGAGCTGAACTGGCTCCAGACGTTCGTGCCGTCACCTGACTTGATGTAGAGCGTGCCGATATTCGACTTCCTGGCGCGCTTGATGATCCGCTTCAGGTTGCCCCCCTGGGAGGCGTCGACGTACCAGATCCACATGCCGGGTCGCTTGTAAGGGGAGGACGGCGGACCGGTCGGCGCCGGCTGGTCGGGCTCATCGGCGACGGCCGAAGCCGCAGCGCCGGGGTCGGCCCCGGCGGCGGGCAGCGAAGACGGCAGCAGAAGAACGCACAGGGCGGCCAGGAAAGCAAGCAGCAAAGAAAGGCCGGTGACACGGGCCGGATTCAGGCTCATCGGGTGTGGAAACACGCTCGGGAGCCATTTGGTGCGGCGAAGGGCATGACCGGTACTGTCTCAACCAGTCATGAAAGGCTGGCGGGTATGAGCGCAAGAGGCAAGCTTTATTTCATTCTGGCCGGTCTGGCCGGAACCGTGCTGGCCGTGGTTTTCGCCACGCAGGCCCAGCCCGCTGCGCTGAACAGCCCCCTGGCTCTCCGGCAGGGCGAGGTGCGCCAGGTGGAGAGGGGACTCGAGTTCTCGGTGCACACGGCGGACCCGATCGAGCTGTCGGGCCTCGATCCACGGCCCGACCCGGAGAACGGCAGCTCCCGCTACGTCTGCCTGGAGATGCAGCAGGAGTCTCCGGATGAAGACGGTGAGACAACCCAGGGAGAGCGGGTCTGCCCGGGAGGCGCGGACAGCGGCGTCGGAGTGACCACCACTTCCGGCGAGCCGGCGAGGGTCGCTGAGGACGGCGCGCTCGAGGCTTCGATCGACCGGCCCGAGCCCAACCAGCTGAGGGTGACGATCCCGCTTTCGGAACTCGGCCTGCCCCCGGGGGAATACCGCTTCCGCTTCGTCACCAGCGACGGGAGCTGCGGTTCCACACCTGATCAGAGCTGTGTCGATCGCCTGCCCGAGGGTGGCGAAGGCGACTTCGAGATTCACACCCCCATCATGGCCTCGTGCACCGGGACCGACGGAATCCAGCTCCGCTACGGACCGAGAGACCGCAAGCAGGTGGCCCTGACCTTCGACGACGGACCCAGCGTCTCGACCCCGCAGATCCTCGAGATCCTCGAGCAGAAGCGGGCCGACGGAACCTTCTTCCTGCTCGGCAACGCGGTCGAGCGCAACCCTGAGCTGGCCCGCGAGATAGTCCTGCACGGCAGCGAGGTCGCCAACCACTCGATGAAACACGACTCCTTCCCTGCCTCGGACGACCTCGAAGCCACCAACGACGTGGTCGAAGACGCGACCGGTCTGCGTCCCTGCTCTTTCCGGCCTCCTTACGGGCAGGTCGACGCGCCGCTGACCAAACGGGCAGCCAAGGCCGACATGAACACCGTGCTGTGGGACGTCGACACCGAGGACTGGACCGACTTCAGCTCGGTTGATTCCGTGGTCGCCGGCACCATGGCCAATGCCCAGCCGGGCTCGATCATCCTGATGCACGACGGCGGAGACGCCGTACGGGAGAAGACGATCGAGTCGCTACCGCTGATCATCGACGGCCTGCGGTCGCAGGGTTACTCCTTCGTAACCGTCTCCGAGTTGCTCGGCAACAGGGTCGAGTGGACGGTCCCGGACCAGTCAGACCTGCCCTGACGATTCTGTCTCGGCCGTTCCCTCGCCCGCTATTCTTCAGGCAGGGAGTTTCAATTTCTTCGGGAGGAATCGAGTGAGTCTTTTTTCGCGCTTTCTGGCGGTCGTCGTCATCGCCTTTTCACTTTCGGCCGTCGCCGCCACCGCTGCAAGCGCGCAGCCGTCATCTGACGGCGGAGCGGTCGCATCGAAGAAGAAGGGCAAGAAGGCGAAGCTCAAGGTCAAGGTGCAGACCACCGGCCAGAACGCGATCCTCAAGAAGGGCGTCAAGGTCAGGGTCAAGGGCCGTCCCGGCGCGAAGGTACGGATCGACACCGTCGCCATCTCATTCGACACCTCCAGTCGCCTCGCCAAGTCGAAGAAGCTCAGGCTCGGCAAGAAAGGCAAGCGTGTGGTCCGGCTTCGACTCGTACCGACCGCGCGAAAGGCCGCCGAGACCTGCTCGGCCCTGAAGCTGGTCGCGAAGGCCAGGTCGGGCAAGAGCAAGGCCAGGAACAAGCGCAACATGGTCCGTCAGAAGGCCGACTGCCGCCTGGATCCGGTCGACCTCTCGCGCGGCAACAACTGCGAGTTCATCGCCCAGCCGAAAGAGGGAAGGTGCATGCTGCCTTTCCCGAGCGACTTCTACACGGTGCCTGACGAGAACAGCGCCACCGGCAAGCGGATCGACTTCCGCGCCGGCGGCATGCCGAAGAACAGGGTCGGCAAGTCGATCGGACCGGAGCCGTACTCGGCTGCTGACGGATTCAGCCAGGGTCAGGGCATCGTGCTCAAGGTCCCCGGCCTCGACACTCCCGAAGCCCTCGAAGCGAATGACTTCGTCGGGCTTGACCGGCTCAGCCGGTACAGCGAAGCCGACCAGAAGGCCGTCGTGATCGACGCCAGCACCGGCGAGCGCTGGCCGATCTGGGTCCAGATCGACTCGAACGCGTCCACCCCGGAAGACACGGCGCTGATGATCAGCCCGTCGGTCAACTTCGACGAGAAGGGCCGCTACATCGTCGCCCTGCGCAACCTGGTCGACGCCGACGGCGCGCCGCTTCAGGCGCCGAACGCCTTCCGCTACTACCGCGACTCGCATCCCCTCGGACCAAACCACGGTCAACGACCGGCGCAAGCATTTCGAGGGCATCTTCAAGACCCTCAGGAAAGCGAAGCTCAAGCGCTCCGAGCTCTACCTGGCCTGGGATTTCACCGTATCCAGCAACGAGAGCAACTACCGCCGCGGACTCCACATGCGTGACGAGGCCTTCAAGGTGCTCGGCGATACGACCTTGGCCGACCAGGCCATCCAGGGCGACGCCCCGGAATTCACCGTGACCAGCCAGCCGACCAACAACCTCGGCCCGAGCGTCGCTCGTCAGGTGACGGGCACCTTCACCGTGCCCTGCTTCCTGACCAACGGCTGCTTCTCCGGCGG
The DNA here is from genome assembly GCA_963709475.1 of uncultured Solirubrobacterales bacterium. Taxonomy (GTDB): domain Bacteria; phylum Actinomycetota; class Thermoleophilia; order Solirubrobacterales; family 70-9; genus 67-14. The sequence goes on from CAVPWI010000013.1 coordinate 16,554, forward strand.
GGTCATGGACCTCGACGCACAGGGTCTTCCGAAGCAGATCGGAACCTACGAAGCCAATTTCCAGTGCATCATCCCGCCGGTCGGCCTGGCCGGTCCAGGTTCACCCAAACTGAGGCCGCTCGTATATGGCCACGGCCTGCTCGGCGATGCGATCGAGGTCGTCTTCAGCCCGGTCTCCAGGGGCCTGGCGCAGGACTACGAATCGATCGCCTGCGCGACCAACGAGATCGGCATGGCGGCCGAGGACATCCTCGCCACGGTGGCGCCGACCTTGACCGACATGAACCAGTTCAACAAGCTGGCCGACCGGCTCCAGCAGGGTGTTCTCAACGGGCTGTTCCTCGCCCGTCTGATGCAGCACCCGGACGGGCTCGGCACCCACCCGGCCTTCCAGGACGGCGACGGCGTGACCCCAGGCGAATCGGTGATCGATACCAACGACGTCAACTACATCGGCGCAAGCCAGGGAGGCATCGTGGGCGGACCGCTGACCGCGCTCTCGCCCGACTTCATCCAGTCGGCGCTGATCGTCGGCGGGATGAACTACTCGACCCTGCTGACCCGGTCCTCGAACTGGGACACCTACGGGACCATCTTCAACGCCAACTACGAGGATGAACTCACCCGTCCGCTGATCCTCAACATCGTGCAGATGCTCTGGGACCGAGGCGAGTCGAACGGCTACGCACACGTGATGACCGACAACCCGCCGCCGAACACCCCGAAGCACAACCTCACGCTTCACGTGGCGCTCGGCGACCACCAGGTGTCGAACTTCGCCAGCGACGTCCAGGCGAGGACCAACGGGTTGAAGACCCCCGCCGGAGGGATCGACCCGATGCGCTGGCCCGACTACGAGGACCTCTGGAACGTCCCGAGGATCGGCGCTGACGAGTACCCGTACCGGGGTTCGGCGATCATCTACTGGGATGCCGGCCCCTACCGTCTCAACCCGCTCAATCTGGTCAGGACATCGGGACCGGGACCCCGCCGTACGAGAACATTCCGCCGAACGACGACTGGGAGGACCCGCACGGAGCCCCACGTGGAGCCGAGGGTCCGATCTCGATGATGAACACCTTCCTCCAGCCGAACGGCTACATCGAAGATGCCTGTAACGGCGAGCCCTGTATCGGCAGCGGCTGGGACGGCGACTACGACAGCATCATCCCCGTCCCCTGAGCGGGGGCAACCATGAGTTTCGAAAAAGCCCGCCATCCGGCGGGCCTTTTTGTTGCGCTCCGGGGTACCCGACGGTCCTGAAGAAGATCTCCCAAAGGATTCGTACACACAGAGTTCACAATTCGGTGTAGGTTTTCCGCAGGGAGCAGTTCAACTTCAAGGGGAGGATCCTCCGTGCGTGCAGATAATCCGCTGGTGCCTGGCAATCGTCGTCGCCATTTCGCTTTCGCTCACGTTCGCGTCGGGAGCCTTCGCGAACCCCGGTGAGGGTTCCTCGCAGGCAGCGGTGTCTAAGGGCAAAGGATCCAAGAAGCTGAAGCTCTCGCTAGTCAAGACCGGGCAGAACGACGTCACCGGCAAGGGTGTCAAGGTCAAGGTGCGAGGAGCCAAGCGCAGCAAGGTGAAGATCAAGCTCAGCAGCAAGAGCTTCGACGAAGGCAAGCGCCGGCTGGCGAAGACCAGGACCGTGAAGCTGGGTCGCAACGGTCGCAAGGTGATCCGGATCCGCTCGACCAAGTCGGCCCGCAAGGCCGCTGCGACCTGTTCAGCCCGCTCGATCATCGCCGAAGGCAAGTCCGGTAAGCGCAAGGCCAAGGCCACGAAGGAAATGAAGCGGCAGAAGGCAGACTGCCGCCTCGAGGCGGTCGACCTGAGCCGGGCCGACAGTTGCGACTTCATCGCCCAGCCGAAGGAAGGCATGTGCATGATGCCTTTCCCGAACGACTACTACACGGTCGACGACAGCTCGACCAACACCGGCAAGCGCATCAACTTCAGCAGCTGCAGGAATGCCGAAGAATGCGAGCGGCAAGGCGATCGACCCCGAGACCTACTCCGACTCCGACGGCTTCAGCCAGGGCCAGGGGATCGTCCTGAAGGTGCCCGGAATCGAGACGGCCGAGGCGGTGGCCGCCAACGACTTCGTCCCGCTCAACGCCCTGAGCCGATACAGCGAGCCCGACCAGAAGGCCGTCGTTATCGACGCGGAAAGCGGCGAGCGCTGGCCGATCTGGGTCGAGATCGACGCCAACTCCTCGACTCCCGAAGCGCCGCCCTGCTGATCAGCCCGGCGGTCAACTTCGACGAGAAGGGCCGCTACATCGTCGCCCTGCGCAATCTGATCGACGGTGGCGGAGCGCCGCTGGAGGCCCCCGACTGCCTTCCGCTACTACCGCGACAGATCTCCTTCGCGAGCAGGGAGCGGTCAACCAGCGCCGCGACCACTTCGAAGGGATCTTCAAGACCCTGAAGAAGGCGAACATCAAGCGCTCCGATCTCTACCTGGCCTGGGACTTCACGGTCGCCAGCAACGAGAACAACTACCGCAGCGTGCGCTTCACATGCGCGACGAGGCTTTCAAGACGCTCGGCGATACCACGATGGCCGACAACGAGCGTCCAGGGCGACGCCCCGGCCTTCACGGTCACCGTCACCGACATCAACGGCCCAGAAGATCAAGTCGCCGGGTCAGGGGCACCTACACGGTGCCCTGCTTCCTCGAACCCAGCTGCGACTCCGGCGGCACCATGGACCTCGACGCTAACGGCCTGCCGACAGCGAAACGGCGATTACCAGGCCAAGTTCGACTGCATCGTGCCGCCGGTCGGCCTGACCGGCCCGCCCCGCCCGAAGCTGCGCCCGATCGTCTTCGGCCACGGACTGCTCGGCAAGGCCGACCAGGTCACCGGCAGCATCAACCCCGACCTCGCCCAGGACCACAAGATGATCGCCTGCGCCACCGACGAGATCGGCATGGCCAGCGAGGACGTCGGCGAGGTCGGCCGGCGCGCTGACGACCTCTCCAGCTTCAAGGTCGTACCCGACCGGCTCCAGAGGGACTGCTGAACGAGCTGTTCCTGCCCGTCTGATGTACCACCCGGACGGATCGGCACCGATCCGGCATTCCAGGACGCGGACCCCGGCGAGTCAGTGATCCGGACCGACCACGTCTACTACATGGGTGCCAGCCAGGGCGGATCATGGGTGGCGCGCTGACCGCGATCTCGCCCGACTTCATCCAGTCGGCACTGGTCGTCGGCGGGATGAACTACTCGAACCTGCTGACCCGGTCCGTCGACTGCCGACCTACGGCAAGCATCCCCTCGAGCGGTCCTACCCGAACGAGTTGCGCGCAGCCGCTGCTGCTCAGCCTGATCCAGATGCTGTGGGACCGCGAGCGAACCGAACGGCTACGCCCACCGGATGACCGAGAACCCGCCGCCGAACACGCCGAAGCACAACATCACCCTGATCGTCGCGCTCGGCGACCACCAGGAGTCACCAACTTCGCCAGCGACGTACGAGGCCCGGACAGCAGGGTTCTGACCACTCCCGGCGGAGGGATCGACCGTGAACGCTGGCCGGACTACGAAGCGACTGTGGAACATCCCGAGGATTGAAGGCGGGCGAATACCCGTTCCACGGTTCGCCGATCGCCTACTGCGACGGCGGCCCGTACAGGCCAACCTGGTACGATGGGTCTAGACAACATCGGCACCGGGATCCCGCCGATTGAACACTTCCGCCCAACCCGCCTGGGAGGATCCGCACGGAGCGC